>JBPFEE010000001.1:0-136635 GCA_051061095.1 Methylomicrobium sp.
TGCATACCGGTGATGAAGAGAAAGCGCTTGCAGGGTAAGACGTTCGGCGGTGTTGAGTTCCAGGTTCATGATACGTGAGCGTTCAGCGTTGAAACCCGGTTAGGCTATAAGACTACAAATGAGTTGCACGTTTTTACTTAGCACGATTGGATTCGATAAACTCCTTAGCCACAGACTCTAATGTATTACCTGAGTTGCCTAATTTGCCAATCTTGCGGGTCAGGCTGGGGTCTATTCCTCTGTCTAGTTTGTCTCTGGCGTCCTTGAGTTTCTCTCTGGCCCTTGCCAAGGTAACTTCAGGATATACCCCCAAGGCTAAAACCTTTTCCTTTCCCTCGAAGCGATATTTCATCCTGAAATATTTGGAACCATTGGGATTGACTAACAGGTAAAGCCCTTGTCCGTCCGCCTTCTTGTAAGGCTTGTCTTTAGGCTTTGCGTTTTTGCATGTGGGGTCTGTCAATGCCATTGGGGGTATCTCCATCTGGGGGTATATGATATGCCCCCACTTATACCCCCAGCCTAGCTCGGATGTCAACACATCCCATAGGCATCATCGGACATAAAAAAACCCGCTAAGCTAGTAAACTTGCGGGTTTTTGGATATTCTAGAATCTTGCAAAACGCTTGTTTGGCGGAGAGGGAGGGATTTGAACCCTCGATACGGTAAACCGTATACCAGATTTCGAGTCTGGCGCATTCAGCCTCTCTGCCACCTCTCCTGCTTGGGGCCGCTATTATAGCACCGAAATCGGCGAGTGAGGATGGCATTCTTTCGCTTAATTAAAATTAAGCCTCACTTCCCGTTGCCCCGCAAAAAACTAACCGACAGCCCTTATCTCGTTTGTTAATGTCAGGCTTTGAAGCCAGTCCTTCATTGTCTGCATGTGTTGGTCTTCCGTCTGTTTGGCTTGTTGGAACCTGTCTCCATAGTCGCCGAGGTCCGCTTCGTTCACAAGTTCAATGAGCAATTCCCAAGCGGCAACATCCGCCAGTTCGGCCATTAAAATCGCTTCCACACACTGCGCAATCGAGCTGCGGGGATCGTTCAGCACCTGCATCAAGCCCATGGCGGCCATGCCTGAAGACTCGGCGCCCGGGGTCTGCGCGGTCGGGTCGCCGCCTATAGAAACTATGCAGTCCTGCACCAGGGCGAAATGCTCGGCTTCATCATCGCGAAATTGCTCAAGTGTCGAGATGTCTAGGACCGGCTCGGCGGACTGGCATTTCGTGATCAGCGCATCGTAAAGCCGGACGCCGCTGCGTTCGAAAGCCAGACGCTCTCCCAGCTTGTCGATCAGTACAGAAGGGCTGTTGCCCTTGATGGCTTGCACGCCGGTACTGACGACTCCTTTAAATGTACTGGGAAGCGGCACAGCGCCCAACTGCTCCGAGTTTTCGATATAGGATTTCCGCATCGTGAATGCGTCCATCGCCCTATCCTCGCAATGCGGAGGAAATTCTTCATAGCCTTCTATCATTGACTGGGTCATGACAGGATTAAGTTGAGTCGGTGTTTTGTTCATACCAAATTCGGCTGCTTCTTTCATAGCGATTCCTCAGTGTTTAAATTGACTGGTAGACATCGGGGTTCGGAGTCTGTTGATCTCGCCGCCAGGTTGCCAAATATATTCAAGCGCAACGATTTCCGACGGAACGCCATCGGCATGCAGGCGTTGGCGATAGACTTTCGAGGCTTCACTCTCTTCCGATATATCGACGAAGGATGTGCCTTTCGCACGCAGATTGACTTCATTGCGCAATACTTCGCGGACGTAATCGCGCTGGCTTTCATAAGTGATCGGTTCGGGCAGAACGGCGGGCACGACGCTTTGGGCATCACGCTTTTCATATTTTTCGAAAAGCTCGCGCACAACGTGGAACTGGCCCAGTTCATAGTCCAGGAAGCGTTCCCAGATCGCTTTGACGCGGGAATTTTTTTCCTGCTGGACGCAGCCGTAATAGTTATAGGCCTCATTGGCTTTGTGCAGCATCCACTTTTCCAGCCAGGTTTCGTCGGCATCGATGATGGCTTGATACTGGGTGACATGCTGTGCTTCGATATGCGCGATCTCCGCATACAATTGCCGGGCCAACGGATCGCTGAAGAGCGGTCCGATATTCATATAGTAATTCCAGGTTTGCTGTTCGCCGGACATGATCGTCAGCGCGTGCATTTTGGTCAAAGGCGCGGCTTTGGTACGATCGTAGGGCTCCCGCAGATCGTCTTCCGGCGCGCGGTGCTCGTAAATGGTCGGGCGTCCCGGAAGCACATCGGTATAACTTTGCAGAATATTGTTCGAATCCTTTTTAGTTGGCTTGATGGATTTTATCGGTCTCTCGCTGTGTCTTTAATATGACCATGAACAGGGATCAAATCGTAGGAGAATGCCGCTATGACCATAAATTACCTGGATCAATCATTCCCGACTTCAGCCGGCATCTTATTCGGACTAGGGCTGGGAGGCTTTTTCGACGGCATCGTTTTTCATCAAATCCTACAGTGGCACCATATGCTGAGCAATGCGGGCTACCCGATCACTAGCATCGACAACTTGAAGGTCAACACGCTATGGGATGGCCTCTTCCATGCCAGCACCTACATCTTTGTGGTACTTGGACTGATTCAGCTCTGGAAAATAGCGCATAGCGCCCATTTGTGGTGGTCCACCAAACTACTGATAGGCACGATCCTGATGGGCTTTGGTATCTTTAACATGGTCGAGGGCCTGATCGACCATCATTTCCTCGGCATTCATCACGTCAACGAAACGGTTCCCCAGTCCCAGTGGATTTATTGGGATATCGGATTTCTGGTTTGGGGTGCGGCGATGCTGGCAGGAGGCTGGAAGCTGTATGAGTCGGGCAAGCAAGAATCGCCGGGCGGCGCGGCCGAGAACTCATGAACGGCACTGAGCGCGATTTTATCGGTAATCCCGTATTCCTGAGCCGCGAACATCAAGCCTTTTTCATCAACATCAGATCGTAAACTGGCTTCCGACCGGTAGAGGTCCTATAATTTCCCCTCCGGACTGACTCTCCCGGCATGTTCGGCTTGATGCCGGGAATTACCCGGAATTCGTACCTCTGGGTGCGCCCGGTGATATCCGTCATGTTAACGATCGAAACAACGAAGCGATGCTCAAACTCCCTAAGGAAGCTCTGAATAAATTGATTCCATTCATGCCCTTCGACTATGCTCAGGAGAGCGTTCGACCGATTCGACGAGCTCACAGCAGGCGAAGTCCACTACAGGGGCGCTAGAGACCACGAACGGAATCAACAGCTTATCGTTCGTCTGTCCCTATCCATAGACCCCCTTGAGGGGGACCACCCTTATGGTGGAGCCTGTCGAAGGAGTTATTTAGAGAGCTTCCTTAAAAAATTTCTGCTTGCGCTGGCTCGAATGCGTCAATGCGCCTTCAAAACCGAAATCCATAACGGACGCCGACATTATCCATTCCCTCGTTCGGACTCGCCAGGCCGGCATTGGAAATATGATCGACTATGACCGCCAGACTATGGTGCTGATCGAACTGATAACCCAGGCTTCCGGAAAGCCGGAATAAAACCCGGGATCCCATCGACTTGCGATCGGAGCTGTAGGAATTCAGTTTTCCATCGTGGACCGCCCCGCCGAAGGACCCTTCGACGAAAATCCCGATATCGGAATGATAGTCCCAGGTCAGCCCGAAATACCCCTGATCGGTATCGCCCTCGCTGTTGATCGAGCCGCCCAGGTGAAAACGCGGATTGCCAATCCACCCCAGAAATTCGTAGGACGGCAGATTGAAGAGAATTTCGCCGTTGACATCGACGCCCTCTTCCTTCCGGCTGGAAGAGAAAATGTGAACATCATGGGCAAGAAGACCGAGCTTGACCTCCGAGACGATATGCTGTTCGGCAGAACACAGCCCTGAAAAGAACAGCCCCATGAAGCAAACGGAACCACGAGAAAACCTCTTGTTTATGCTGTTAAACATATTTTCTCCGCAGATCAATGGTTGATAAATAACTCATCGGCCAGTGTATTACAGATTTTAGTAATCCGGCCTGAATAGCATCCAGAGCATAGGGGGTTTGATTAAAGATGTCCTTCCATAGCGACAAAAGCCGTAGGGTACGCATCGCGTACCATTTATTACTTACAAGTGAATCAGCCCCCAAAAAGGTACGCGCAGCGTACCCTACCGGGCTGCCGGACCAGATTCAGTTGCAACAGACATTGCAGAATTTCCGAATTGGACATATCCGGCGTGTAGTCGTTCCAGCCATAGGCCGCGGCCACGGCTTTATCCAGGGCCTGATGAGCATTCACCAGCCAGGCCGGTTGGGCATTGTACAGATTGGTCAGGGTGCGCTTTTTCAGTTCGGCTTCATGGCCGGACCTTGCGACCGGGCGTTTCGGGAAACCGGCCTGTGCCTCCTCCGGCGTGATCACCCATTCGACCCACTCCGACGGATTCAGCCAGTTCTCGCGCAGCCGGTTCAGCCTGAAGGCGGCTTCGGCGATAGCCAGGGCTGCGGGACGCCGGGCCGGATCGGCGATGACGGACGGAACGGGAGCAGCGAACGGATTGGCTGATGCGCCGTCTCCGTCCGTATAGCCCAGCGCCTGTTTTTCGGCCTCGCTTTTCGGCGCGGTGTCGGCGGGCGAGAGCCCTACGGGGAACGGGAAGGTTTCGAAGCAGGATTTGGCATTGTAGGTAGGATCATTCCCAACGCCATGCCAAGAGCATGTGCCTAAGGACCATAGCTCATGCAAGCGCGAATGCAGAATGCCGAAGGTGGTGTCGTCTGAACGTGCAATGATATTCAAGCGGGTATCAGGCAAAACACCCGCATTAAGCCAGACAAATAGGCGATGCTTTGCGACGCGCGGAGTAACTATAAAGCGTGATAACCGCGCAATTCCTGCACGCATTGAAACGCGAGCTTCTTCATGTATCCACCAGTTACGCCTTGTTCGCTCACGCCTTATTTTTTCACGTTCTGGCCTAACATGCTTATGCAGGTGATGGAAAGGTATTTCATATAAACTTGCATCGACTTCGCTCATTGTCGTGCCGAAGTCGATGATCCAGGTATCGGAAGAACGTCGCGTAATATCCATCCCGTTAGCCCAGGGCTTGATGACCTCACAGTTCGGTCTGTTGTGGGGATTGGGCAGCTTTAGCCATTGCCGAGCGTGTTCGCCGGGAATATCGAAATCCCCATATTTTTTGGTTCCCTCAAAACTCACACCGGCATTTTCCTGAAGAGGCTTAGCTTTGGCCAAATCCAGACTTACTCCTCTATCGCCTGCGGTCAAATCAGCGTGAATCCCCGCGACCGGCTGACCGGCCAGAAAGATGCTTTCGAATACTTAAGGCAAGTCCGCCCCTGTATTTGCAGACATTCGCCCGGGCCCGGGATAACGGGCAAAAAAAAGGGCGCCTAAGCGCCCTTTTTTGTTTAGCCGACCGACTTACCGCATCGATTTGACTTTCGCGATAATGCCGACCGGATCGAGGCCCTGATGCGGGAACTGTTCCCATAGACCGCCGCAGCCTTCCTTGTGCGTGCCGATATGCGCGAATTTCGGCGTGAAGCCGCGCTCCAGCAGCCAGGTGCCGTAACGGCTGCCGAGGCCGGTCTTGCGGTTGAACGATTCGACGACCAGCACCAGCGGCGACTTGCCGACTTTCGCCAGCATATCTTCATCGATCGCGTTCAGGGTCGGCTTGTTGATCAGGCCGACGTCGATGCCCTCCTCCTTCAGACGCTCGACCGCATCCAGCGCGCGGTACAAAGCTTCGCCGAAAGCAACGATGTAACCTTGGGTGCCTTCGCGGATCACTTCGTCCTTGCCGGAAACGAATTTGTAATCGCCGCCGAAACGCTCATTGCCGTTTTCGTCCAGGATCAGAGGCACTTTCGAACGGGTCGAGAAGATGAAGCGCAAGCCCTCGTTGTGGAATACGCTCTCGACGCAGGCGCGCATTTGATTCGGGTCGGCCGGGAAGTACAGATTGGTCGGATAGGCGTCGTCCAGGCCGTTGTCCGCGAACATGTTGTTCAGACCGAAATGGCAGGTGTTGTCGGCCATGTCGTCGATGCCGGAATGCGAATAATGGCTGAGCACGTTCGAATGGTTCAGGCGCGCCATCGTGATTTCGGAAATGTTCATTTCGAGGAACGCGCTGAACGTGCCGAAAATGCCCTGCTTGCCCTTTTCCATCCCGAAACCTGCGGCCGCGGAGAAGTTGCCGCGCTCCATGATGCCGGAGGAAATGAAAACTTCAGGAAAAGCGTTGTGAATTTTGATCAAACCGCAGGAGCCTTCGAGGTCGCTATCGATCACGCGGACTTTTTCGATGCGCTCGGCTTCGCTCATCCGGCCCAAAACAGCGACCGCCGCATCGCCGAACACGTTACGGTTAGCATCCCATTTGTCGCTGGAACCCTTGAAGGTGTAGTCCTGCTTGGCCGGCTTCGCGTTTTTCAGATGATCGGCCGCCGCCTGATAGCCGCGCGCTTCGAGGTATTCGACCGCCAGTTTGACCGAGATCACGTCATGGCCGTGGTTCGAGCCTTCGAGGCCGGGAATGCCGGGGCACATCGGTCGATGGTTGATTACCGCGACCGGGCCTTCGGTGTTGATCGCCTTGACGATGCGCGCATACAGATCGTCGATATCTTCGCCATTGCCTTCCAATACGGTCAGCCCGTGGCCGCGCAGGGTTTGCGCAGTCGAGCAGCCCTTCAGGTAATGCGACGGATGGCCGGCGATGGTCACGTCATTGTCGTCGATCAGCAGTTTGACGTTCAGTCCCTGCGCCACGGACAAGCGCGCCGCTTCGGCGTCGTCGCCTTCCTGCTGCGAACCGTCGGAGCCCAGACAGAAGACGGTCTTGCCGGGATTCGCCATCGCCACGCCGTTCACATACGGCCACATGTGGCCCAGACGGCCGGAGCTGAATTTGACGCCGGGGGTAAAGCCCAGCTCAGGGTGGCCCGGCAGATGCGAGTGCGCTTCGCGGTACAGCATCAACTGCTCGGCAGGCAGGTCGCCGTTCAATGCCGCCATCAGATATTGTGTGCCGACCCGGTGACCCGCTTCATCGAAAAAGATGGGGACATATTTATCCGAACTGTGGAACAGCGCGTCCATGATCATGACTTCGGGAACGGTGTCGTATGGGCCGCCGGTATGGCCGCCCACCCCGCGCGCCGCGCCGGTTGCGGTAAAAAATACGATGGCATCGCGGCAAAGCTGGATGTTGGCTTTTAGCGCTTCTCTTTGTTCCGGCGACAAAGTCGGATTGCCGGAGTCCAGCGAGACGCGGCGATAGGCGCCCAGATCGATGGGAAATTTTGACATTTTTAGTTTCTCCAATGGTGTTATGTTGTTGTTATTGAATCTTTTTAAGCGCCAATCCCTTGCACTTTATGGGCCTCGCGCTATTTTAACCTAAAAAAATCGCCTCGCCGCTTAATTTTGCCGAAAACGGACGCGGATTGCTATTTGCGCCAATCCCTACGGTCCTGGGCTCTTGCCCTGCCTGCAAAACAAAGTATCCATATTAATTGAACATTGTTTAATTAAACGCTATAGTATTCTCCATCACGAAAATTTCGATAGTTTGATAAGATGAAAAAAGGAGGATTGCTATGCTGAAACCACTGTTGCGTTTTACGGTAAAACTGATTCTTAAACTGCTGTTCCGGGTCGAAATTCACGGCTTCGAAAATTATTATGCCGCCGGCAAACGGGTGCTGATCGTCGCCAATCACACCTCTTTTCTCGATCCGATGCTGCTCTGGATTTTCCTGCCGGACGACATCACTTTCGCAATCAATACCCACATCTCCGAGCGCTGGTGGCTGAAGCCGTTTCTCGGCCTTTCCAAAGTCTTCCGGATGGACCCGACCCATCCGCTGTCATTGAAAGACCTGACGCACCATTTGCAGCACGACACCAAAACGGTGATCTTTCCCGAAGGACGGATTACGGTGACCGGCACCCTGATGAAGATATACGACGGCACCGCCATGGTCGCCGACAAATCGCAAGCGGCGGTGCTGCCGATACGGATCGAAGGCGCCAAATATACGCATTTTTCACGGCTGCAAAACGTGGTGCGTCTGCGCTGGTTCCCGAAAATCACGATTAAAATTATGCCGCCGACCCGAATTCAGGCTCCCCCACATCTGAAGGGCAAAGTCCGCCGGCAATACTGCGGCCATCTTTTGACGGACATCATGACCGAAATGATGTTCGCAACCAGCCATTACCGGCAGTCGATCTTTTCCGCGCTGCTTGAGGCGCGCAGAACTCACGGCGGCAAGTTTGCTATCGCCGACGATCTGGCGCGCAAGCCAATCTCTTATAATGCATTGATCACTCGCTCGATTGCGTTAGGCAACGCTTTTACCTCGATTACCGAAGAGCGCGAACATGTCGGCGTAATGCTGCCGAACTCGATCAATACGCTCTGCGTAATACTGGGCCTGCAGATGCATCAACGCATTCCCGCGATGCTGAACTTTTCGACCGGTTCGGCCAACATGGTGTCGGCATGCAAAACGGCACTGGTCAAAACGGTGCTTACCTCGCGCCAATTCATCGAAAAAGGCAAATTGACCGAGGAAGCGGCGCATCTTTCCGAACATGTCAAACTGGTGTATCTGGAAGATCTGGCTGCACAATTAAACGCTGCAGCCAAACTGAAGGCCCTGCTGCTCAGCCATACCGCCGGTCTCTGGTACAAATCCGACCATATCGATCCCGACCATCCGGCCGTTGTGCTGTTTACCTCCGGCTCCGAAGGCACGCCGAAAGGTGTAGTGCTATCGTATGCGAACATTCTGGGCAACCTCAAACAACTCGAATCGGTGATCAACTTCAACCCGCAGGACGTGGTGTTGAACTTCCTGCCGATGTTCCACTCGTTTGGTTTCACGGTCGGCTCGATGCTGCCGGTCTTGAACGGCATGCAGGTGTTCTTTTACCCCACGCCGCTGCATTTTGCGGTAATTCCGGAAATCGCCTACGAAATCAAGGCGACGGTCATGTTCGGCACGAATACCTTTTTGGCGGCCTACGGCAAGAAAGCCAATCCTTACGATTTTTTCCGGATGCGCTATGTCGTGGCCGGCGCCGAAAAACTGCAAGAAAATACCCGCGCGCTTTGGGCCGAAAAATTCGGCATCCGGATTCTGGAGGGTTACGGCGCGACCGAAACCACGCCGATCACTTCGGTCAATACCCCGATGTGCTTCAAGGCCGGCACGGTCGGCCGCTTCATGCCGAGCATGCAATATCAACTCGAACCGATCCCCGGTATTCATGAAGGCGGCCAATTGCACGTCAGCGGCCCGAACATCATGCAAGGCTATCTGCTCGCGGCGAATCCCGGCAAGCTGGTTCCGCCCGAATCGAAATACGGCAAGGGCTGGTACGATACCGGCGACATCGTATCGGTCGACGAGGAAGGCTATATCACCATCAAAGGCCGCAGTAAACGCTTCGCGAAGGTCAGCGGCGAAATGGTGTCATTAGCCGCCATCGAACAGTTCGCGATCGAAGCCTGGCCGGAAGGACACCATGCCGTGGTCAGCCTGCCCGATCCGAAAAAAGGCGAACAGGTAATTTTGCTCACTACGCACAAGGGCGCCACCCTGCACGACTTGACAAAATCCGCGGTCGGAGTCGCGCAAATCAGCCTGCCGAGGAAGATCATCGTAGTGGACGCCGTACCGGTACTGGCGACCGGCAAGACCAATTATATCGAGACGACCGAACTCGCGGCGAAAAGGATTGCGGACGCCGATTAGGGCATCAACTGGGGAGAGTAAATCTCCGGGATCAACCCGCACAAGGCAATTTATCGTTCAGTCCGCGCTCAAAACAGACCGCGCCTGCGTTGAAGAAATGTAAGCCACAAAACAAACAGCCATGAATAAACAAATCTATCCCTTGCTGATCGCGCAATTTCTCTCCGCCTTCGCCGACAACGCGATTCTGTTTACCGTGATCGCGATCGTGATGCAGGACGATCAGGCGGCAAAATGGTACGTTCCGGCGCTGCAGAGCTCGTTTCTGGTCGCTTTCGTCCTGCTCGCGCCCTGGGTCGGCGGCTTCGCCGACCATCACGCCAAATCGCGGGTGCTGATCGCCGCGAACATGATCAAGGCATTGGGCGCCGTTCTGCTGTTCATGCATGTAGAGCCGTTATTCGCCTATTGTATCGTCGGCGTCGGCGCGGCAATTTACGGCCCGGCTAAATACGGCATCCTGCCCGAACTGGCCGGGCATCAGTTTCTGGTCAAGGCGAACAGCCTGGTCGAAGGGTCGACGATTCTGGCGATATTGATGGGCATGCAGATCGGCGCGAAGATGGCAGACCATTCGATCGACCTCGCTTTGGCGGGCACGATCGTGTTATTCATCGTTTCGGCGCTGGTCACGCTGCTGTTGCCGGCCAAGGCCGTCAATCCTCCCGCGGGCGGTTCGAAAATACTCGAATTCGGACGGCAAATGGGGCAGTTCTTTACGACGCCGCGCTCGCGTTTTTCGATGCTCGGCGCCTCCTTGTTTTGGGCCACCGCCGCCACCCTGCGCGTGTTGATCGTGGCCTGGGCGCCGGCGGTGCTGGCGCTCAAGAACGCGACCGAAATCGCCGAACTGACGCTGTTCCTCGCGGTCGGGATCATCGCCGGATCGGCGCTGGTGCCGCGCCTGATTCCTCTCGAACATTTACGCAGAGCCCGATTGCCGGCTTACCTGATGGGACTGTTCATCTTTGGGCTGAGTTTTACCGACAGCTTGTGGCCGGCCCGCGGCGCACTGTTTTTTGTCGGCATGATGGGCGGCATGTTCATTGTGCCGGTCAATGCGGCGCTGCAGGAACTCGGGCAATTGAGCATCGGCAGCGGCGCGGCAGTCGCCTTGCAGGGGTTTTTTCAGAATCTGACGATGCTGCTCGCGGTCGGCGGCTATACCTTTGCCGCCTCGCAAAATGCCGATCCGGTGATCGCGATTCTGGTTCTGGGTATCCTGGTGTTTGGCGCGGCCTTCCTGGTATCGTGGCATTTGCCCGATAATCAGATCAATCCGTTCAAAAATCGTCGTAAGACAAGGAATTATTAGCTGCCGCCCTGCCCCGGTCTTCGTCGACCTTGGACAAGAGCAGCAAGCCGAGCACAAAAAAGGCCAGCGTCGACAACAGCGACAGACGGTGATTGCCGCCGCTCCAGTAATTGATCAGGCCATAGCAGAGCGGCCCGACGATCACCGACAAGCGGTTGACCAACCCCCACAAGCCCAGAAACTCGCCGGCCCGGTCGGGCGGCGAAAACTTGCTGACCAGAGCGCGCCCTACCGCCTGACTCGCGCCCATTGCGATCCCGATCATGTTCCCGACGATCCACATATCCGCGCGCGCTTCAGCCATATAAGCGGCAATCAGCGCGGCAATCCAGATCACGAGCGTAATCGCCAGGGTCGGCACCGAACCGATTCGGTCCTGCAATTGACCGCAAATCAGCGCGCCGAACGCGGCGGTCACATTGATGACCATAATCAACACGATCAACGATTGCGTATCGAAACCCATTACCTGCTGCGCATAAATCGCCGCCAGCACGATCACGGTACTCACGCCGGATTGATAAACGGCGAGCGTGCTCAAAAACCGGATCAGGTCGCGAAAGCGCCGCGCCTCCTGGAAGGTATGCCGCAAACGCCCGAAACTGGCCGAAAACACGGACCAGTCCAAACGACCCGGCGACGGTTTGGCGCGCTCCTTTAACCAAAGAAAAGTCGGCGCGGCGGTTACGGCAAAGATGCCGGCGGTAATCAATAAAGTGACCGGCACTGCTTCGGCTTCGGTCATGCCCTGCTGCGTCGCCCAATGGATAAAACCAAGGCAGATCAGCAAAGTCAACAGCCCGCCGAAATATCCAAGGCCCCAACCGTAACCGGACAGGCGGCCCATCTGCCGCTCAGGCACCAGTTCCGGCAAAAACGCCGCGATCAGATTTTCTCCATAAGCGAACATGATCACCGACAAGGTGACCAGCGCCATGCCCAGCTTGTAATCGCCGGGACCGACCAGCGCCAGCAAAGCCGTCGTCACAATGCAGCCCAGCGAAGACCACAACAGAAAGCGCTTCTTGCAGGCCTTGATATCCGCAACCGCACCGATCAAAGGCGCGCTGAACATCACGATAAAATTTGCGAATCCGACCGACAGCGACCAGAACAACGTGGCCAGACCGGGCGAAACGCCTGCCGCACCGCCTGCGACTACGCCGACAAAATAGGTGCTGAAGATGGTCGTCTGCACGACGGTGGTATAGCCGGAGTTGGCAAAATCATAGAATGCCCAGGCGATCAATTCCCTGAGTCCCGCATGGCCGATCGTTTGATTTTCCCGGTCTAAAGTTTGTTCATCCATTGTGTCGTTCCTGAAAAAGATAAAGGTTTATCAGGGATATTATCCGCATTAAAACCTTAATTCTCTAAAAATTGTTGGGAAATAAAAAGATATCAACAATTTCCGGCAAGTGTCTTCTAAATGAAGGAGGACGTATTTTAAAAAAACTGTGAGGCAGCTCTGATTTTTAAAAGCAACTCATTTGCAATTCCAGATACAGTTCCTACACTTTAATTTGAGTGGCCAAACAGGATGGGTTTGGGACTGTTTAGCCATTCTTATTTATTTTCCCAACTGTTTCATGGAGTTTTTTATGAAAAAGATCCTGCTTTTGATGACCGTCTTTTCCATTAACGTAATGGCAGCGCCTGTAAATATCAATACGGCTGACGCAAAGACCATTTCAGAGTCTTTGACTAACATTGGCCTTAAAAAAGCGGAAGCCATCGTAAAATATCGGACGGAAAAAGGGCTTTTTAAAGCGCCTGAAGAATTGACCAATGTCGCCGGCATTGGCGAAAAGACGGTTGAAAAAAATAAAAAGGATATTTTAATTCAGTAATCTTCAATCTAATTCCCTTCCAATTCATCTCCGGCAAGGAGATGTCCATAATTCAAGCGGCGCTATTAAACGACTGAGTTAGCGTGTAGAATAGCGCCGCTTTTTCCAGGATATGGGATGCTCTCCGCAAGGGAATACTGCCCATGCTCATTCTTCGTAATACGCGGCTTATTTAAGCAAAAAACCGCCTACCCCGTATTTCTTATAAATTTTTCGAAAGATCTTTTAAATAGTCTAAAAATCCCTCTTTCAATTCCGGATGCAATAATCCATATTCGACCGTTGCAATCAGAAAACCAAGCTTGGAACCGCAGTCGTAGCGCTTTCCTTCAAACTCATAAGCTAACACCTGTTCATCAGCCATCAGGGCAGCGATACCGTCAGTCAGTTGAATTTCGCCCCCGGCACCGCGCCCTGTCGTTTCGAGCTTTTTGAAA
This sequence comes from Methylomicrobium sp., assembly GCA_051061095.1. Lineage (GTDB taxonomy): Bacteria > Pseudomonadota > Gammaproteobacteria > Methylococcales > Methylomonadaceae > Methylomicrobium. Next base: position 13,422 of record JBPFEE010000001.1, read on the forward strand.
ATTGCCGGGGTCAGAATATAGCGGCCGACCACGGCCAAATTGGAAGGCGCATCTTCGGGTTTCGGCTTTTCGACGATCAATTCAATCGGGCTGGATGTGCCGGATGTCTCGCCGGTTTTGACGATCCCATAGCTGCCCGTTTCGGAAGGATGCACGCGCTCTACGCCCAGAATCGAAGTCTTTTTTTGATTAAACAGTTCGACCATTTGCGCCATACAGCCGCGTGTGCCGTCTTCTATCATGTCGTCGGGCAGAATCACCGCAAACGGCTCGTCGCCGATGACCGGTTTTGCACAATGCACGGCGTGACCGAGTCCCAAAGCTTCCGACTGGCGGATGAATACACACGACACATGGGAAGGCAGGATGCCTCGCAGGGATTTCAGGATTTCGGTCTTATTTCTGGCTTCGAGCTCTTTTTCCATCTCGTAAGCCTTGTCGAAATGATCCATAATCGCGTTTTTGGTGCGCCCGGTCACGAAGATCATCGTATCGATACCGGCCGCAATCGCTTCCTCGACGGCATATTGCACAAGCGGCTTGTCGACGATCGGCAGCATTTCTTTCGCCGTGCTCTTGGTCGCCGGCAGAAATCGCGTGCCCAATCCGGCCACAGGGAAAACGGCTTTGGTGATTTTCTGGTTCATATAACTCCCTATATTGATAATTAAAATTATACGTAGCGCTGGATTTTAACTTGCTTTGCCGAAATAATCGGTTGCAGCTGGGTTAATCGTTTGTTCATTGCCTGCCCAACATTCCCCGGCTAAAACATTCCTCCAGTAAAGGGTCAGTTTGCTGACTCTCTAAAAAAAACAGCGGAGCTATGATAGTTCGAAGACCCTGAATCATACCTTAATGGAGCGCCGAATAAGTTGATTCCGTTCACGCCCTTCGACTGCGCTCAGGATAGCGTTCGATAAGCTCCCCCCTACGGAATCTACAGCTTACCGTTCGTCTGTCCCTATCCCTAGACTATGGAGGGGACCAACCTTGCTGGAGCTTGTGAAAGAACTGATTGGCTCTTCTTAACTGAAGGACCGGGTAAAGATTGACTCGAAAAAACAGCGGATTAACCCTTCAATCGGCCTTTTTTATGATCAGGGAACAAAACGGAACCGAAGCCGGCTGTGAAGAAGTCTGTAAATAAACCGAGCGATTTATTGCTGAGATAGGCATTGATAAAGCTAAGTTCCATCAAGGGGCGAGGCCCCCGGACGGAACGCATATTTATCCTTCCTTCGGCATTCAATCGTCCTTGCGGCGTAACCTCGAATACCGAATGGGTAGCCTTAAGCGAACGGGTGCTCCAGAATGATCGTCTCGTCACGGTCGGGTCCGGTCGAGAGAATGGTAACTTTTACACCCACCAGCTCTTCCAGACGTTTAATATAGGCTTTGGCGTTTTCCGGCAATTTGGCATAATCCGTGACGCCGGCCGTCGTTTCCGACCAACCCGGCATTTCTTCGATCACCGCTTCGCACTGCTGGTACTGATCAGCGCCTAGAGGGGCCGTTTCGGTGACTTTGCCGTTCAAACGGTAAGCCGTGCAAATGCCGACCTTATCCAGACCGTCGAGTACGTCCAGCTTGGTCAGGCAGATGCCGCTGATACTGTTCAGCCGAACCGACTTCCGCATCGCGACCGCATCGAACCAGCCGGTGCGCCGTTTACGGCCGGTCGTGGCGCCGAATTCACGGCCGACCGTACTCAAATGTTCACCGTACGCATCGTTCAATTCTGTCGGGAATGGGCCGTTGCCGACCCGGGTCGCATAGGCCTTGGTGATACCGAGCACATAATCCAGATCGAGCGGCCCCACGCCGGAGCCGGTCGCGGCGCCGCCGGCGGTCGTGCTGGATGAGGTCACATAGGGAAAGGTGCCGTGATCAAGATCGAGCAGCGCGCCCTGGGCGCCTTCGAACAACAGATTCTTGCCCTGGTCCTGATAACGGTACAGAGCCTCGCTGACATCGGTCAGCATCGGCTTGATCTGTTCGCCGAGCGCCAGCGCTTCTTCCAACGTTTTTTGGAAATCGACAGTCTCGGCATGATAGTAGTTGGCCAGCATGAAATTGTGATACTCCAGCAACTCCTTCAGCTTATCGGCAAAGTCCGCAGGATTTAACAAGTCACCTGCCCGCAAGCCACGGCGTCCCGCCTTGTCTTCATAGGCCGGGCCGATGCCGCGTCCTGTTGTGCCGATCGCTTTCGCGCCGCGCGCTTTCTCGCGCGCCTGATCGATCGCGACATGCACCGGCAGAATCAGGGTGCAGGATTCGCTGATCAAGAGGCGGCCGCGCACCGGAATGCCCGCTTTTTCGAGAAACTCGATTTCCTCGATCAGCGCATTCAGCGACAACACCACGCCATTGCCGATCATGCATTGCACATTCTCTCTGAGAATGCCCGATGGAATCAGGTGCAGGACGGTTTTTTCGCCGCGGATAACCAACGTATGTCCCGCATTATGGCCGCCTTGAAAACGCACCACGGCTGCCGCTTGTTCGGTCAATAGATCGACCAGTTTGCCTTTACCTTCATCGCCCCACTGCGTGCCGATGACTACGACATTTTTTCCCATTTCTATTCCACTAAGCTAAATTTCTGATGAACCAGGTTTGATTCTCTTGTACAAGGGTTGCGGTACAGCCCATCGCCGCGCCGTCGCCCGACTGCCCGGGCAATTGCTGAATCACCGTATTTCCGGCGGCGCGCAAATCGCGGATGGTTTCGGCCAAGGCGGGATCGTCGAGGCATGGCGCGAAGATTTTGCTTTCCGGTTCAACATGGTCTCTTGTATGACTTAACCCTGCCAATACTTTCAGGTCGGCGCTGAAACCGGTCGCAGGCCGGGCCCGCCCGAACACGCCGCCGATATTGTCGTAACGGCCGCCGCGCGCAATCTCGCGGCCGACTACCGGGGTAAAGGCGGCAAAAACAATTCCGGTATGATAATGATAACCGCGCAATTCCGCCAAATCGAAGCTGACCGGCAAGGAGGGGAACAGTGTAGTGAGTCTGGCGGCTGTCGTTTCGAGCTCGGTCAATGCCAACTTCAACTCAGGGTCCGCCTTTGCGAACACCTGATGAGCCTTGCCGATAATTTCGGCGCCGCCGTTCAATAGCGGCAAGGCCAGAAACATCGCTTTCAGATCGCCGTCGAGCGCATAGCTGTCGATCAATTCGGAAAGCTCCGGCCTGGCCTTGCGCTGCAGCACATCGAATAGCTCGCCTTCCTGCGCCGAGCTTAAACCGGCCTGTCTGGACAGAGATCGGTAAATGCCTACGTGCCCCAGGTCGAGATGCACGTTCAGCATGCCTGTCAATGCGAGCATTTCCAGCATCATCCGAATCACTTCGATATCGCTGCCGATGCCTGCATGGCCATACAATTCCGCGCCGATCTGCATCGGACTGCGGGTTTTTTCCAAAGGATCGCCGCGGGTATGCAGAACCGTGCCGTAATAGCACAAACGGGTCGGCCCTTCGTGCTTCAGATGGTGCGCATCGATGCGGGCAACCTGGGGAGTCATGTCGGCTCTGACGCCGAGCATTTCGCCGCTGATCTGATCCGTCAGTTTGAAGGTTTGCAGTTCAAGATCATGCCCGGAACCTGTCAATAATGAATCGAGAAAATCGATGAAAGGAGGAATCACCAGTTCGTAACCCCAGCAGGCAAACATGTCGAGCAGCCTGCGTCTCAGACTTTCAAGATGTTTGGCTTCGGCCGGCAGGATTTCTTCGATACCGTCCGGCAGCAGCCAGGAATCTTTTTGTTGCATGTTTTCTAAGTCCACTCAAACAAAACGCCCCGCACAGGCGAGGCGTTCGTCAATGTTATCGATGCCGTTGTCGCGGCCGTGGTTAACACCAATCCGCTATTTCTGTTGTTTGAAATACCGGAAGAAATCGGAATCCGCATCGAGCACCAGCATCGAGGAATTGCCGAAGGTCTTTTTATACGCATTCATGCTGCGGTAAAAGGTGAAAAACTCGGGATCGGCGCCAAATGCCTGGGCGTAGATTTCAGCCGATTTCGCATCGCCTTCGCCGCGCAGTTTTTCAGCCTCCTTAAACGCATTGGCTTTGGTTACCACACTTTGCCGGTCTGCATCGGCGCGAATCTTTTCGGCCGCTTCCGAACCTTGCGAGCGGAATTCGCGCGCAATCCTGTCACGCTCGGCTTCCATGCGGCGGAACACCGAACTGCTGACTTCCGGCGGCAAGTCGATCCGCATCACCTGAATGTCGATAATTCTCAACCCCAGGTTTTTAGCCGACGCCTGCGAATTTTTGATCATGATATCGCGAATCGCTTTGCGATCGGTCGAAACCAGTTGCTTGATATCTCTCCGGGCAAACTCGCCGCGAAAGGCGTCCTTGATGATCGGGTCCAGCCGCGAATTGGCCTGAAAAACGTCCCCGCCCACACGTTGGTAAAAGCTTCTGACATCATCGATACGCCATTTGACGAAAAAATCCACAATCACGTTTTTCTTTTCCGCCGTCAAAAAACCTTCCGGCTTGGAGACCATCGTCTGGATGCGCGAATCGAATTTTTTGATGTCATTGAAAGGATAAGGCCATTTGAAATGCAGCCCCGGCGTAAAATCGTGTTCGATAATTTTACCAAACTTGTATTTGATCGCATTTTCGGTTTCGTTGACCGAAAATACAAACATCGCGCCGATCAGCCACAGCGCGGCGATACCGATGATGATTTTATTGACTAATGTCATTGGCGTCCCCTTGCTTCGCGTCCGCGGAATGAAGACCGCGCCGCTGCCGGCTGCTCTTCCGTTTCTACAGGTGACGACTCGGCTTTTGCCGGTGCTGCCACACTCTGGGCTTCGATTTCTGGTAACTTCTGCGCCATTTTATCCAACGGTAAATAAAGTATATTGTTGCCGCCTTTCACGTCGACCATGACCACACTCGCTTCGCCCAATACCGACTCCATTGTGTCGATATAGAGACGCTTGCGGGTCACGTCCGGCTGTTTAAGATATTCGCCGAGCATTTTCGTAAAACGGTTCGTTTCCCCTTCGGCCTGCGCAATCACCCTGTCCTTGTAACCTTGCGCCTCCTGCAGCATCCGGGCCGCTGCACCGCGCGCCTTCGGCACGATGTCGTTGGAATAAGCCTCCGCTTCGTTGATCAGGCGCTGCTTGTCCTCGCGGGCCTTGATCACGTCCTGAAATGCCGCTTGAACCTGCTCAGGGGCTTGCACATCCTGCAAATTCACACTGGTAATCTCGACGCCGGACTCATAACGGTCCATTACTTCCTGAATTTCCTTTTTGACCTGCGCGACGACCTCATTACGGCCTTCGGTCAACACGAAATCCATGTCCGAACTGCCGATCACGCCGCGTTCGGCGCTCTCGGTAACCTGTTTCAAAGTGGTTGCCGGATCGACTATATTAAACAGAAATTTTTTCGCGCTGTTTGTCAGATTGCTGACTTTGTACTGAACGACCAGACGCACATCGACATAATTCTCATCGCGGGTCAGCATCAGCGCTTCTTTCGGCTCCGAGCGGTCGCCGGCTTCGCCGAAGCTTGAAAAACCGACCGCCAGGGTACGGTTTTGCTCGACGTTCACGATATCGACACGCTCGATAGGAACCGGCAAGTGCCAATTCAACCCCGGGCTTGTTTCTTCGACATATTTGCCGAATCGAGTGACTACGCCGATATTACCCGCATCCACTTTGTAAGTCCCGCTGGCGATCCATATTGCTGCCACGGCGGCGACTCCAATCAAAGCGAGGTTTTTTCTCGGGCCGCTGGCCGAGCCCTGACCATCGCCGCCGCTACTGCCGCTACCGCCGAAGAGCTTGCTTAATTTGTCCAGAGCCTTGCGTATGGCTTCATCAAGATCAGGCGGTCCTTTTTGATCGCCCCGACCACTCCACGGGTCTTTATTGTCGCCTCCAGGTTCATTCCAGGACATATTTTTGCTCCATAGCAGGATATTTATTTTCAAAATTAACGATTTATCAAAATAAAAGATAAACGTCGAAGATAAGCCCCCGATCGAGGGGGTTACCGATAAAGCAAGACAAACCTACCTTGCGGCCGTCGTTATGAAGGGCATTTTAACGTAAATAGTGAAAAACACGAAAACTTCAAGGAATAAGCGGCGCTGGAACAGCACGCCTACATTCCGCTGGTCAATTTGCGGCAATCAGAACATCAGCATTTCGCTCGACACCGAACTTAAAAATCCTGAATGCTTGGGATCGATTTCAATGATCACTTCAGAGTGTCCGTCGTCACCGATTCTTTCCTCAATAATCGTCGCGTAGGCATATATTTTCGCACGAATATCGCCCTGCTCCGGACGTAAATGGCAGCGCATGCGAATTTTGTGTACCGAAAAAATCTCGGCGAGCGCCTGAAACAATAAATCCGCCCCTGCGCCGGTTATCGCGGACAGCCAGACACGTACCGGTTTGCCGGTTTCATCGCGGTCGATCCGGGGGCAGCCGCCGTCGAGCAAATCGATCTTGTTGTAAATTTCAAGCTGGGGGATTTTATCGGCTCCGATTTCTTTTAAAACCTGATTGACCTCGACAATCGTATCCTCGCGATCTTCCGCATGGGCATCGATTACGTGCAGCAATAAATTAGCCTCGCTGGCTTCCTGGAGCGTCGATTTAAACGCCGCGACCAGTTCGTGCGGCAAATGACGAATGAAACCCACCGTATCGGCGAATACGATTTCCGAATTATTCGGCAAACGGCAGCTGCGCAGGGTCGGGTCGAGCGTCGCGAATAACTGATCCGCCGCATAAATGCTCGCTCCGGTGAGCCGATTGAATAGCGTCGATTTGCCGGCATTGGTATAGCCGACCAGAGAAACGGTCGGAATCTCGGCCTTTTTGCGCTTGCCGCGGCTTTGATGCCGCTGTTTTTCGACTTTTCCAAGGCGAGCCTGAATCTGTTTGATCCGGTCGCCGATCAAGCGCCGGTCGGTTTCCAATTGGGTTTCGCCGGGGCCGCGCAGACCGATACCGCCCTTTTGCCGTTCCAGGTGAGTCCACCCTCGCACCAGGCGGGTCGAAAGATGTTTAAGTTGCGCCAGTTCGACTTGCAGCTTTCCCTCAAAGGTCTGCGCGCGCTGAGCAAAAATATCGAGAATCAGGCCGTTTCTATCGACGACGCGCGTTCCGAGCGCAGATTCGAGATTCCGCTCTTGGCTTGGCGTTAGGGGGTGATTAAATAAGACAATGTCGGCAGCATGATCGGCAATGGCCTGCTTGATCTCGGCGACCTTCCCGCTGCCGACAAAATATTTCGGATCGGGATTTTTACGACTGCCGGTCACTATATGCACCGGCTCAGCCCCGGCCGACTTGGCCAGTTCCTTCAATTCCAGAAGATCTTCCTGCCCGGAATGCAGGATCAGATGAACAAGTACAGCCCGCTCACCCGAATCGGGGCGATCAAACAATCAATAACTCCGTCGCTGGGAAGACCAAGAAACGATAAACATCCGCACGCAACGCCCTAACGGGTTGAGTTCGCATGTATCGAATGTAACTGTACACCAAAGCAAACCAGCGATTATTCTTCTTCGCTTTCAACCTCAGGCACCATCTTGACGGCTTTCCCGGGCACTATCGTCGAAATCGCATGTTTGTAGACCATTTGACTGACCGTATTTTTCAGCATGATCACATATTGATCAAACGAATCGACTTTGCCTTGCAGTTTAATGCCGTTGACAAGAAAGATAGAAACAGGAGTATGCTCTTTTCTCAAGGTATTCAGAAAATTATCCTGCAAATTTTGGCCTTTTGACATCCGATTTCTCCTTATTATGTTTATTCGGTTGATATCTAAGATAACGGTAATTACAAATCAAAACAATGGCTAATTTTAGAACTTTTGTTCCTAATTATTTTCTAAGATGATGTGCCTGTAAAGATGCCTGATAACGGATAGCTTAACATTTATCGCTAGGCTTTCCTATTGTCGACGCATATTTTGGCATTTTTCCCGCCCTGCCGCAGGGAGCCGCCTAACGGGCCATTACGCGCGTAAAAAATCCAGCACCGCCTCCGAAAAGTTTTCGGGCTGCTGAACATGTAACCAATGCCCGGCACCGGCCAGAGCTTTCAACTGCGCTTGTGGAAACAGCGGAAAAACGGCCTCGGCTTTAACGAAATTCGACTCCGAGCCGGCAATGAACAAGGCGGAGTGCGGGTAAGGCGCCCGGTTCAGGGTATCGGGGAAACCGACAATATTCGGCGCGGAACGACCGAATATATTCAGATCGATGCGCCACTGGTAATGCCCTTCATGCAACACCAAATTTTGCAATAAAAATTGCCGATAACTGAGCTCAGGAATTTCCGGAGCAAGGATTTCCTCGGCTTGTTTCCGGTTGCTAATCGTAGCCAACGGCAACATTTTCAATAACGATATAGTCTTTTCGAAGCTATGCGAATAAGTTATCGGCGCAATATCGGCAATGATCAGTTTATTGACGACATCGGGATATGTCAGCGCCAACCACATGGCGACTTTGCCGCCCATGCTGTGCCCGAGCAGGCTGGCTTTTGTTAAGCCGCGCTGTGCCATGAACATCCGAATATCTTCCGCCATAATGGGATAATCCATTACCGGATGATGCGGCGATGCTCCGTGATTACGCAGGTCGACCACAAACACATGATGCAAAGCCGCCAATTTCTCCGCGATAAATTTCCAGTTGCGCGAAGAAGCAAAAAACCCGTGTAAAATAATCAGGGGAGCGCCGTCAGGCCGACCAAATTCGCTATAGGCTAATTCGACCACTGCCCGCGCCGTTCCTCTAAATGATGAACTCAAAAGTTAGCCCGCCCAAATTTTAAGATAACGAGCTTGAAAATAAAAGCATGACAATTCAATACGGGCTTATTCCGGCAAGCCGGAAATTATAGCTTGCCGACCGGCTCGCTCCGAAATCTTTTCGGCTGATAACGAAAAACAGCGTAAACCTGCGAAGCTCTAGTAAACCAAAGAACTTATCCGCAAGCAAGCAAATCCTGTCGCGGCTCGCTAAATAATCGATGGAATCGCTGAAAAGCGAATTTAGCAGGACAAGCGCATGGTAAAAGAAATTCTTGAGCCACATCCTTATGGCTTCAAGAATGCTCGTGACAGTAAACAACAAGGAAGTTCGATAAGCCGGAAAATCCCGTTCGCAATTGAAGAACCGAATGAATGTACAGACCTTGATCGATTTTTTGATAGCAAATGTTCCAGGCAACCGCCGCTACAGTAAGCTGGTAATGCTTTCCGCGGCACGCTTTACATCCAAAAAAATCAGACCCAATTTTGCGTTCGGCTTGGCCAGCACGGTTAATACGGCATCATCGCCCGCATAAGTCATCAGGACATAACCCTTCTCACCTTTGATCAGCACCTGTTCGAGAGTGCCTCTGGATAACTCATGCGCAGTCCGGTCTCCAAGGGACAGCATCGCGGCGCTCATCGCTCCTACCCTATCCTCATCCATTCCGGCAGGCAAAACTGACGCCATCATCAATCCATCTGTCGAAATAATCCCCGATGCCTCAATATCCGCTGAAGTTCCATTCAAATCTGTCAACACAGATGTAAGCATGTCTGCCCGCATATTTCATCCTCTTTAACGATAAAAATAAATTATTAAGATGCTTTGGCTGTGTAACGAATTGCCAAAGCCCATACCAAACTCACAAATTCCGGCTGATTGAAATGAGGAATCCCGGAAATGACCAGCACAAAACGATTTTTTCCGATAAACAGCGGCCAAAATCCCATTTGACTATTGCCGAACACATCGACAATGGCCCATGCCTGGCTGGTTTGCCCCAAATTTTTCATCAATACCCCGGAGCGGCGCGCATGAACGGTTGCAATCTCGGCGCTCAAAGCCGACAGCTCCTCCGCCACTTCATGCGGAAACCCACTGCTGGCAAGATAAAACCCCTCCATATCCGCCAACAATACCTTACCGTTCTCGGTAATGGCGCTCAGCATATCCGGCAAAATCTTGTCGAGTTGCTCAGCCGGATAACTCAACTCTTCTGTCAGACCCTGTACCCAACCCAACTTTTGACAGTGGTGCAACAGTTCCATGCATTTTTCAGTGTCTTCAATGCCCGCTAAGACCTGAAGATTCTCTATGGTCAAAGCTTTAGTCGCGGGTTGTAAAAGCATTTGCCGGATAAACTGGCGCGGTTTGTCCATCTCATTCGAGGACACGGCATAATAAGCTCCCGAGGGCGTCGGGTACAAAAAAAGCCCTTCAGTCAAATGATAACTGCTCATATTTAGTCAGCCAATCCCGGATCCAGCGAATAAAGAAGGGATTGCACCAATAGAGACACATCGTTTTTCACTCTGGCGTCCACCGCAAAGACCGGCGGTTTCAACCCTGAAGCCTGTAACTGCTTATGATAATCTGCAATTGTAGGTTTACCGCTTAAATCCATTTGCGTGACGCCGATGGCGACACTGGTCTTCGAAATAAAATCGCCGAAAGAATCGAGAAAGAATTTCATATCCTTGAACGGGTCCGCGCGGGTGTTATCCAATAATAAAACCAAACCGATGCCCCCGTTAATCAGGATATCCCACATAAAATCGAAACGCTCCTGGCCCGGCGTGCCGTATAAATGGATCTTTTCCCCGTCGGTAAGATTCATTACGCCATAATCCATGGCGACTGTCGTGGCTGCCTTTCTGGATTTGGCCATATCGCTCGCGGACGCATCGGTTTTAATCGGAGGCACATCGCTGATCGAGTGGATTGCCGTGGTTTTGCCGGCGCCTACCGGCCCTGTAAAAATAATTTTGTATTGACTCATAATCGTGTCGTTCCGTTGTGCTGAGTTAACCACGCAATTTATTCATGATACGGCTCAATAAGCCCTGCCCCTTACCGCTTTTCACCTCCGGTTGCTGAACCAAATTATCGGCTTCCCGCTTCGCCTGTCCCATCAGCCCCAAGGCATAGGCGGCGCTGGCAAACACAAACACATACTGCGGTTTGATATCGAGCACCCTTGCGACGTTTGTCAGCGTCCTGGGTCCCTGAATCAGTAATGCCGCAATCCTGAGCGCATGCGGCGTAATCAGCAAGCGCGTAAAATTGGGCCAGCTTTTCAGATAGACCGGCTGGGAGTAATCGATCAGGTGCGGATAGCGCCCTTTTGAAGTCCAGCAGGCCAGTTTCCATAAAAAGGCATCCATACTCTGAAACTTGTCCAGCGATCCGCCCAACCCCATGGTTTGCGCATTCACCGGACTGATCGCCATTTTCGAAGCCGAACTCGGATTCAGCTTGATGCCGGCAAATGCCCGCAATTGCGGATCATCCGCGTCAAGCCAGATTTCGTGGGTATGAGGAAAAATCATAATCGGCTTCCACCCCGATTGCAGCTGCATAATCTGGCCTTTGGCCCGACATACCATAAAGGCGGACTGGATATAACCCTGAAAGTAATCTTTTGGATCATACGATGCATTTGCAAATTGCGCCGGATCGTTTACGTCAATGTCGGACAGCGATCCGATATACGCCTGAAAGCCTTTTTCATCGAAGCGCATTGCGGTTTGATGCTTGGAGGTTTTTTTGCCCTCGTCCTGATCGATCACATAAGTCTTGAGGAGTTGTGTTTCGGACTCTGGCTCCTCCTCTTCCGCTTCAACCGTCGCAAGAGCAGCCAGTTTCTGGCCTTTTTTCTTAGCGAAATTGGCCCGTAAAATTTTTGCTTCATTCAACGCCGACAACATAGCATCGGTTTTCACCGGTTTTCTGATTTGAAGCACCCCCTCATATTGAAAATCATGCAGTGACAGTACGATCGTCGGCTTTTGCCTTTCCGCCTCCAAATGCTGAGACAACAATTTTTTCGAGGCCGGCGTATCGCCGTCAAAAATATCAATGTCAGCCTCGTCATCATCAATAACCATCGCCGCGCCCCTGCACGGCCCTTGCAAAAACATCATCATGATTTTACAACTACGGTCATCCATTCCATGCAAGGCGACTGTTAATGGTTTTTTATTGTTTTCCGACATTGGTCAAACCTTTTAAAAATCGTGCAACTGCGCCCATTCAGGCGGCAGATTCGCGCCGATACGGACAAGTTCTTGATGAGTTCGCTTAATTCCTGCCCGGTCACGGGTCGATCGGTAGAGCGCCAAGAGCTCGCTGTGTAATTCAGCGCGTTCCGGACGCGCCAGAATGGCCTGTTCAAGCACACGGACCGCTTCATCCAGCTGGCTAAACTCGACGTAATCCCGCGCCAATTGCAAAGGATCATGCTCTGATTCGCATGCTGCCTCAACCGCCTGCACAAGCGCTGAACACGACTGCAATCCCTTGGTAAACAGAGAAAAACGGTTATAAGGCAAAGATTCGACAGCGGTTCCTTCATTTTTCAGAAAATGTCTCAATGACTGAAACTGACTGTCGGTAAGCCGCGATCTGGATCCGAATATCATGCGCTTGCTCAGCTTGCGTCCCGAGTTATTGAGAACGATCAGCAAATCGACCAGCGCCGCATACAATGGCTCATTCAAATAATTGTTGAAGCAGTAATGGATACGCTCCAAATGCGCCCGCAAAGACTTGGGCATTCTGGAAACCCGAAAGGTCAACCGTTCGAGGCGCTTGTCTACCGATAATACAGGCCATTCGCAGAATCCGGCAGTGGATTTATCATAAACGAACTCTAGAGCCGGAGGTTCTTCTAAATCGCGATCGTTACGGGTAATCAAGGCAGACCTCATCACATGGACAACTTTGTACTCAAAAGAATAGTCCGTTATTACCAATTTACAAATCGGTTATCGATAAAACAGACGGGCGCCATTCATGTTGTGATATCGGTCGCAGATTTTTATTTCATTTTCTTATTCTCTCAATTCAAGCCTACACTAAATCTCTGCCGCCAGCGCCGGCAAACCTCTACAAAATCGTCTAGCCCATTAAAACTATTGGAGATTTTAAAAGTCGGCAAGAGTAACAGTTATCGTTTTTAATCGATGCCTTCCTGTATCAAACTGACAATCCGAAAGCAGCCCTGTTTTTCAATCCCCAATACTTCGGCCAACCAAGGCAACTCCCGTCGCATTTCATCTCCCAATGTCCAGGGGGGGTTGATCACGATCATGCCGCTGGATGTCATGCCATGCTTTTTACTGTCCGGAGCGATGCCCAACTCAAACAGCGCGATATCGCCGATACCGCTGTCTTGCAGTTCCCTTTCCAGGCGCCGGATACGTTGCCGTTCAACGACCGGATACCACAACGCATATATCCCGGTTGCAAAACGCTTGTGCATTTTTTTCAGGGTTTCGGCTACCAACCGGTAATCCCCGGAAAGCTCATAGGAAGGATCGATCAAAACCAGACCGCGCCGTTCCTGCGGAGGCAACAAACCCAGAGAGTCAGTCAAACCGTTGGCATGAAAGGTCCTGATACGACGGTCTTTGTCAAAGAGCGCATGCAGGAACTTGAATTCCGCAGAATGCAAATCATAAAGCAACAGCCTGTCGTCCTTGCGCATCAAAGTGGCGGCAATAAAAGGAGAACCGGGGTAATGTATCAGCTCCTTTCCCTGATTGAACCGCCGGACCAGATCGACGTAACGCTGTGTCCCTGCCGGCAAATCGTCCCGTTGCCACAGTTTTGCGATGCCGCTGTCAAACTCGCGGTTTTTTAACGCAAACTCGCTGTGCAAGGCATACATGCCCGCGCCCGCATGCGTATCGATATAACAGAAGGGTTTATCTTTCTTTTTCAGATGCTCGATGCTATGCACCAGCACCAGATGTTTCAGCACATCGGCGAAATTTCCTGCGTGGAAGGCATGGCGATAGCTCAGCATGGCTTAAAGTACCTTGTCATAGATTGTCATGCCGATCTCGAACGCGATCAACCAAATGATGATCCACTCCAACCGCGAAGAATGCCGATGGTTTTGCTCGTCGGCCAGCATTTCGAATAATTCGTGAATCGTTTCGAGCTTTTTCGACAGCACCTCGGTACGGGGCGCGATTTCGAGATACTTGGCAACGGTCGCATAATAGTCCTCGTATTCCGGATACTCCCAGAAAAACTCAGGAATATCGAGCAGATCGTAATTGACGATGATGTCGCTTTTGGTCAAAAACAATTGACCGCGAATTTTCGCAATTTCCCGGCGACTGATATTGATTCTGCCTTTATCGGCCAATGACCTGGGGATGTAACTGGTATTTTCTATCGTACGCAATGCCTGGGTTTCAAAAGAAGCCAACTTTATCGACTGCGCCATGCCCTGCGACAAGGCAAACATTAAAATCGGATCGGACGACTCGAGTTCGATATGATCCTCGACAATACGTGTCACCGGACAGTCATAGGTGAATGTAAAATGGTCTTCTTCGATCAACGCCAACGCCTGCTCGGCATTGGCCAGCAATACGAGGTGGATCGCTTCCTTCCGTTCAGGGCTGACGTTCCAGTGCACCACGGCGCCATAACCTAAAATGATGGAATAACTATCGTTTTCTTCAACGAGTAATGCGCCCTTGATCAAACGGATAAGACTCGACTCGGAGAGTGTTCTCGCCAATGCATCGATATGAAAACGGTGCGCCAGGCAGTAAGCGGCGCAGCGTCTGATAGAAGAATTAGCGGACATCGAAGTCTCTCAACAATAAACCCAATATCAAAATAGATTAACCGAGAGACGAAGCAAGAGCAAATACAGGCCGTGTATTTGTTCCGACCGGCATAAAACCTCATTTTCGATTGCTCGCCATTACGTTCGATGGGATATTGTTAAAGTATTAATCGAACTCACCGCCGAAAAGCGGCTGAGCTTTAGAAAAGCTCAGCCCGCACACCTATATATAATAAGGTTGGATCAATACGATCATTGTTTTTCGCCGATCATCAGCAGCCAGCCCTGCTCGTCTTCACAATGCGGCGATTTTGCCGAAGCTTTGATTTGAACGCGCGCCGCCGTATTAACCAAGGAATCAGGCAGCTTGCCTTTGACGAGAAAGTAGGGTTCCTTATATTCGGCCACCAACTCAACCGGAATTTTTTTGACAGTCGCCGACAACTGTTGGGGACTTTCGATATTGAAAGCATAAAAGGAAAACTCCGATCCTGGCGCAACCTTCGCCAAATGCGGGGGCTTGAATCGCTCCAAACTGGCTTTCTGGCATTGGCCGGCAGTGGCGCCGCCACCGCCAGTCATGCCCGCTCCATGGCCGCTATGATGTTCAGACGCTTGAATCGCCGGAATGTAGAGCCAGGATGAAATGGCGATTAGTCCTAATAAGTTAAATGATTTCATAAGCTTTCTCTTTTATTGTAGTTATAATGCCGACGATTCCGCTGAAACTGCACTTCGCCCGAGTCGCGAGAACTCTCCAGCGGCGGGATAGCCGCCCACGATCATTCTTTCGCGGTAATTATAATCACAATCTACGCATTAACCGCTACAACTTATTAAAACCCTCGGAAATACTCATCTTAAAACATTCAATACCGCTGCCGTCCAGCTCCCGATCAAAACCGCTGCATTAAATTCGGTAAACGATCTACAGAGCGGCACCGCCGTCAGGTAAATACCGCTTCATACTGAATGCTGCCGGCGACCCTGCCGACCGGCACCAGGAAAATATCCATGCTTCCCAATTGCGGTTGCAGAATCCGATAAATACGCTGCACCAGCATCGGCTGATCGGGCCCTTGAAACAGCAAGGAATAAGCTTCGCGCCGGCCGTTCAGACTCCGCCCGAATCCGGACACCGAGACAAGCTTCATATCGACGGCGCTTTGATCGTCGATTTGAACCTGAAAATCTTTATCGAGGCAGCCTTCCCAATTTTCTTTTGTCAAAGCTTCAAGCATGCGAATTACACTCTTTAAAATCTACATTACGATAAAAACTCACGGATTCGGCCTTTCATCCGGCAGCCGCGGAACGTTCCATCAAAAGATAAACGCCATGCTCGCCGATTTGCACGAAGCCCAAACGACGATACAGAGAAAGAGCCGGATTAAAGCCTTCCACGTGAATGCGCACGGGTTTCCCGGCAGCGGCGGCTTCTTCCAGCACGCTGGTCAAAAGGCGGGTGCCGATCCCTCTATTCCGGTATTCCGGCAACAGCGCCAGATCCACGATGCGAATTTCCTCCGGCCAGCGGGCAATATAAAAACGGCCGATGGGCCGGCTTTCGAGAAGAACGATCAAAAAATCGGTATCGGTATAATTTTCCTGATAATACCGATGCTGGGCGGAAAACTGCATTTCCAGGAAGGCCGCTTTCTGCCGGTCATCCCAATCCACCCGCGCCATTTCTTCGGCGCGGGTGCTGGCGTAGACAGTACTGAGGAAGTCCCGGTCAGACTCAGCGGCGGTTCGAAAACTAACGTTTATATCAAATCTCCAATTCATTTACTTTTTCATAAGGCCAAAAACATCCACACCCTTCATAGCGACGTTTCTGTGGCGGCTTGTTGATAGGCCGCCGGCCAATTCCCTTGCCAATCGCAACATTGACGGTAGCGATTTTCCAATTGCTCAATGTCTTGCCGATTCTGTTCGGTATAAGGGTCCGGCCAAATATCATGCCAACCGACGCTAAAACGGCGACCAGCCGGCGGCGTCCAAGCGAAAGCACTGGTTTCCACAATGGTGATTTTCCCCGGATAACGCCGTTCTAAATAAGGTCCAACTAGTTTAATGACCTCGGGCGCTACTTCAAGAATAGTAACATGCTCGACCGGACTGTCGGCAGGACGTAAAATCGCTTCAGCGACAAGCCCAAGCCCGAGGCCGGTAATGAGAACCTCCCCCCCACGAGTCAATGCTTGAGCAATGGCTGAGCACTGCGTCCACCACTCGTCGTAAAGATCGGTCATAAAAACGGTGCCGTTCCTTCGCAAGCTGGTATATACCCCAGGCCGGAATTTAAAACAGTGGGGGCGGGGATCCTGATCGGGGTCGTATTCCCGTTCGGAAATCGCGACTTTCTCAATCACCCACGGCCCAGCGGTTCCTTCCGGCACTTCGGATCGAAAATATTCGATGGCTTTATTCATAACGAAGTTCTCTGCTGACGATTAGCCCCGCGGGGGATATACCCCCTGCAACGCAATGCAAAAATAAAACGTCAGGTAAGGCTGCATATTGTTATGCGGCGCATCGCCGCCCGCCGGAGCCAAGGCCTGATCGGCAAGCGAAACTAGCGGCGTGTTCGTTTGGCTGTATTGGTTATTACCGCGTCCTAGAGGCTTGGCAAACATGGCGTTCGTCGGGTCGTTGGTGGATGCAGTATCGGATACCCCTTGCATAACATGAGCGTGGCTCGGTACCTCGGATTCGAGTAGGGTGACGGTTTCGCTGCCCCCGGTTTCGCCCAGATCGTGCAATGACAGTCCCGGCCCTTGCCCGGGATGCATCGGCGCGCGTCCCTGCAAATCCGGCAAGGCGAAATTGGATTTTCCGTTGCCGCCATAAGTGGTGCCCAGCAAGGAAAATAAGGCTGTGTTCTGAGACAGCGGCAGCAACTGTCCGTCACACCACGCCCAACCTTTAGGGGCGAAATTGAACGGAAAAATTCTGATTTCGGCAACGAATGGATCGGCCATATCGGTTCTCCTTGTAAAATAATATGTAATAACGATGCTTAAACGACCAATTATTAACGATCCGTTCAAGTTGGCGACGGAAAAATCCCAAACAGTGAAATAATAAAATCAATGCAGAGATAAGGCTGGAAGTTGTCATGCGGCTGCGAGCCTCCGACCGGAAGAACCGTTTGTGCAGCCATCGGGGTATTAACGCCGGGAGGGGCATAGATATTAGTCACCGGCTTAGCCGTCAGGTTGTTTTGCGGATTGCTGCTTTGCCCTCCGGTATTGCTGGCTAGAAGAGGGTGCGAATGGGCA
The DNA here is from genome assembly GCA_051061095.1 of Methylomicrobium sp. Classification (GTDB taxonomy): domain Bacteria; phylum Pseudomonadota; class Gammaproteobacteria; order Methylococcales; family Methylomonadaceae; genus Methylomicrobium. Next base: position 31,367 of record JBPFEE010000001.1, read on the forward strand.
GGAATTTGATTAACGGTAAGCGTTACCGTTTCCGCACCGCCCGTCTCCGCCAAAATAAAACCGTTGCCTTGATGAAGCGGAAGACGTCCCCGCAAATCGGGAAGGGCAAACGTCGATTCGCCGTCGCCGCCGTAAGTCGTTCCGATCAGTTGAAACAGCGTTTCGTTTTCGCTGATAGGCAGTAACTGCCCTTCGCAAAACATCCAGCCTGCGGGTGCGAAATTGCCCGCGAACATACGGATTTCGCCGACGTAAGGTTGTGCCATTGTGAATCTCCTCAGTTAGGACTCGGAAAAATACCCTGCAGGGCAATACAAAAACTCAGGGTCAAAAAAGGCTGCATGTTGAGATGCGCCTGCGAACCGCCTGCGTTCGAGACAGCCGCGGAATTCATGCCCACCAGATTGGAAGGCGGCGCATAATCGGCGCCCAAACCGACCGGCGGCACCGCCAGGAAAGCACCGGACGGGTCAGCCGTTGTGGCGGCAACATTGACGCCTTGTGCAACGTGCGCATGGGTCGGGATTTCGGCAATGGACAACGTATGGGCCTGCTCGCCGCCGCGCTCCCCCAAAGTATGCCCCGCTCCGACATGAACCGGAACCCGTCCCCGCAAATCGGGCAAGGCGAAATTGACTCGCCCGTCACCGCCGAAAGTCGTTCCCAACAACGAAAACAACGCCTGGTTTTGATTGATCGGCAGCAACTGGCCGTTGCATAAAGCCCAGCCTTTAGGCGCGAATGAAAAGCTCATCAGTCTGATTTCGCTCAAAAAAGGTTCCGCCATTTGTATCCCCTACAATTTTGCATTATTGAAAAAACCGGAAAATCCGGCACACCTGTTAAACGCGTCCGATTTTCCGAACGACTTCATAACCTTACCGTCACCGAGGCAAGCAGCCTCGGACCCGGGGCCGCGAAATACGGTTTTGATAGGACTGGACGAGGCCTTCGCTCCGTCCGGTTAGTTTTTACGCCAAGGTGACTAAACTCGTGCAAGCCCCCAATTTAAGGAATGCTAATGCTCGGCAGCGTCGGATCCGTCAGGGACAGATTGACCGTGCCGGTCACCGAAACAGTGGGCGGATTCGTAGTGAAACTATTGCCGCCGCCGCGATTGCCGTTGTCCGCCAATACACTTTGAACCGTTACGCCACCGGAAACGTCTTTGAACAGGTTCATTGTGCCGCCCGCTTGCGTAAAACGATAGCCGTCATAGGCCTGATTATTGTCCATTTCCAAATTTAGCGTTCCACCGGTCGCTTCCGTTCGGAGCATAAATGAATGGCTGCTCGCTCCAGCCGGATCGTGGTCGGGAACTGCTTCGTTCTGAACGGTCAGATTGAGAATGCCGTTGTTGCGCACCTGGACATAAAACGCATCGAACGGCAGCGGCTGAGTAGTCAAACCGATATCCGCGAGTTCGGTCCCGGTAATTTGAGCGCCGCTCAGTACTTTGTACGGCATGCTGTTGTTCTGCCACAGCATCGCCGCGCTGGTATTGCCGTCGGCGCGGATCTCAGTGATGTAATCCCACGGCCCGTTGAAGGTGTTATTGCGCACGATGAATTCACTGTCGCTGCCGGTATCCATGATCAGGCCGAGTTGCCCGACGGCCCCGTTGGCATGCATGGCGTCGTTGAACGTATTGGCGGCAAAAATGGCTTCCATCGTTCCGCCCCACGGTCTGAACAAAACGCCGCCCTGCGGGAAATTGGAGTCGAAAATACCGTTGGAGGCTTGTGGTCCGGGCGATAGATGATCGGTCACCGTGAAAGTATTTTGCGCTACGACGGTTTGTATCGTACCCGTCGCACTGGGTCCCTCGTGCTCGATTACGACCGACGCCAACGGATTGTTGGTGAAAGTATTGCCCAGCGCGGCGTTGGTTTCGGCCGGGTCACCGAGCCGCACGACCGCATTGGCCGAACCGCGGGCTTGCAGATAAAAGCCCCAATAGCCGACGCGATACGGGTCGATACTGGATTCCTTGTTCATTTCTAGGAAATCCGAGTTTTGCACCGTCACGTCCACATTGCCGGACGATGCCGTATGCAAGTCAAGACCGCGCGCGCCGCGCTGAAACAACGAATTGGTTACGCTAACTGTGCCGGTGATGCCGCGGATGCGTACCAGCCCTTCCTTGTTGCCGTCGCCGCTATTGGCGATATGGTAGCGGTTGGCGTCTTCCAGCGTGCAGTTGGTCAGCGTAAGGCTGTTCCACGTGGTTGCGGTGTCTAAATTACTGGTGGCGCCTAGCGGTGTGCCGTTAATCGCACTGTCGCTGATGCGGCGAATCGTGGTATTGCTCAGCGTCAGGCCACCGTCCACCGCCTGGCCGTGTATGGCGTCGACGCCGCTAGGCAAGGCATCGATCGACTGAGTGCTGTCTCCGCTGGCGCTGATATCCTCGATAATCATGTTGTTCAGCGTGACCAACCCGTCGGTGTTGTTGAGCGCGACAGCATCGGCGTCGACAATATTTTCGATCGTCCCGCCGGAACCGTCGGTGCTGCCGCTTCCGGTGACCGTCACTAAGCCGGTCCCGGTATTGGTTAAGGATATCGCCGAGTTCGTGCCGCCGTTTTTCGCAATGCTTTGGAACGTCAATCCGGAAGCGCCGATAGGGGTACTGGCGACGTTCAGCGCCGTGCCGGTCGTGCTGACGATGCTGTTGCCACTGCCGGTCACATTGATCGCAGTCGCGCCGCCAGTGGCGCTGAATCCGGTGCCGCTCGTGGTATCGATATCCAGGCCGCCATTACTGAAATTGATCGTAGCGCCCGTATTATTGGATAACGTTACCGCCGTATTCGCCCCGGTGTTCAGTACCTTGCTTGCACCGCTGAAAATAATCGTCCCGCCGCTGTTAGAGGCCAGCGAGATACCGGTGCCGCCGTTGCCGGCGAGCGCGCCGCTGAAGGTGACCGTGCCGCCGCTGCGGTTCTGCACCTGGACCGTACGACCGCTCGAATTGGAGACCGTACCGGCGTAACTAAAGTTGGCGGCTCCGCCGTTCACGGAAACCCCAGCGACCGATGTATTGCTGATTGTGCCGCCGTTGATCGTGACGGACGCATCACTATTGGTCAGATCAATCCCCGCCGCAGCGCCGTTCGCCGAAACGTTGCTGAAGGCCAGCGTGCCGCTGACGTTGTTCAATGAGAGCGCAGTCCCGGTCGCGGTTGAGATTGAAGACTGGCTGACATCCACCCCGGTCAGGCCGCCAGAACCGGTCATGCCCTGAGTCGCGCCGCTGGTTGAAATCGCCAGCGCCTTGACGTTTGCATTGGTGGCAAGCGTCACAGCGCCCTGAACAGTAGCGGTTCCCGTAGCAAGGGCGGGACGCGGTATTGTATTGTCGGGCGGGGTGATGCCCATCAGTGAGTCAAAGCTGGCGAATCCGGACAAGCCCTGACCGATCAGCCACTCGCCAGAGTTCAGCGCAATGCCGTTAGCATAGGTGCCCGAATAGAGGAAGATGCGCTGGTTCGCGCCATCAACCGTATCAACCTTGGCAAGGGTCTTGTATGGCTGGGCAAGCGTACCCTTGCCGTTCACGTCATCGCCGCTGGTCGAGTCCACGAACCAAATGACGGGGCCTGCCACGGTAACCGTCACTGTGGCGGGAGCACTGCATGCTGAACCCGGATTGCCGGTATCGCAGACCGTGTAGGTGAAGGTGACATCGCCGGTCACGCCGGGAGGCGGATCGAAATCGAAGGTACCCGCCGAAGTATCGAGGTTACTGATCGTGCCGCCTGCCGGAGTAGTCGCGCTTACCGTACCGATGGTCAGCATTGCGGTGTATCCGCCATCGCCGGTATCGGGATCCGTTGCACCGGTCAGCAAGCCGGTCAAACCGGTGATCTCCATGTTGGCTTGCGCGTTGAAGCTTTTCGCAACAGCCGACGGCGCATCGTTGACCGCATTGACTGTGATGTCGACTGTATCGGTGTCGCTCAAGGCCCCCCCGCTGCCGATATTGCCCTGATCATTTGTGGCAATAGTCAGGGTTTCGGAACCGCGCGTCGAGTTGAAGTTCGCATTGCCTCTGTATTTAAGCCCGTCCAACGCGGCATTGACTTGCGTAAGCGTTCCGGTGATGGTCGCGCCGGACGTGCCGGAGCCGCTGATCGTAGCGCCCGAAGCGATCGGAGTAATCGTTCCGTTTAAAGCGGAGACGGTGACTTGAATATTGCTCGAAGCGGCATCAATGTCCGTCACGCTCAAGGCGTTGCCGTTGCCCGAAGAGAAAACCAGATCGGTGTCCTCGGCCACGATTTGCGCGGCAGGCACGGTGTTGGCAGGCGCGTCATTGACGGCAGTCACGGTGATCGTAAAGGTCTGGACGGTGGAAGTATCAACCCCGCCGTTGGCAGTTCCGCCGTTGTCCTGTACGACCACATCAAAGGTTGAAGTACCGTTGGCGTTCGCAGCCGGCGTGTAGGTCAACGTACCGTCGTCCGCCACCTCCGGAGACGTGCTGAACAATGCCGAATTGGAGATATTGCTTACGGTATAGCCGACCACGGTTTGGCCTGACTCATCGGCCGCCCCCGAATTGAAAGTCGCCCAGTTGGTGATTGTCTGCGCACCGCTGTCTTCCGAGACATCAGGAGGATTGTCGGCGGTCAGGCTCGGTGCGTCGTTGACGCTTAGAACCGTCAAGGTCGTGGTTACGGTGTTACTGTTGACCGAGCCGTCGTTTACCGTAAAATCGATATTGCGCGCCGTAATGTCCGGATGCTGCGAGGTATTGTCATAGGTCACGCTGCGGAGAACTTGTTGATAATTCGCGACCGTGTCTGTGCCGGTCAGCGTCAGTGTCGGCGCCGTGTAGGATGCGGTGATGGCGGTTCCTGCCGTAGTCGCCGCCAGCGTCTCCTTACCGGCATCCAAGAGATTGCGGATCGTTACGGTAGCCGATTCCAGTTCAGAGTCGTTGGCGTCGTCCACGGTCAGATTGCTATCCAGGACAATGGCGCTGGCGTCCTCGGTAAAGTCCAGGCTCGCTCCGCCTGTAAGCGTCGGCGGCGTATTCGGGGCGACCGTCACGGTAGCGTCAGTATTAACGCTAGCTCCCCCGTCACCGTCGGCAAGTACGTAGCGCACGGTTCGAACTGTGGTGGTATCGGGCGAGGCCGTATTACTATTACGGTAAGTAATATTGCGCAGCAGCGCCGTGACCGCGTCGGCATCGGCGCTCGCATTCAAAGTCACGATCAGGCTGCCGCCGCCGGCGCCGCCGCCGCTAAAGCTGCCGATGATCGTGCCGCCATAATTGACATTTGCCGCATCCACGCCGATCTCGCCGGCAGCAACGCCCTGGTTACGAATGCCGAGTTCGTCTTCTCCGGCAATGCCGTTAACCAGCGAAACGGTGAGATTGCCAGTCGCAAAATCAGACGAATCGACGTCGGAGGCAGAGGCGTCGCTGCCTTGGTCGATCACGCGGGCCGGCTCGCCTTGGGAATAGGCAAGCGTGTCGCCTGCTAAATTGGCGATAACGGGCGCATCGTTGACCGCCGTAACTTCAACAGTAAGGCTAAAGGTATTGGAGTCGTCCGTGCCGTCGTTGACCACGACCGGTACGGTCAGGCTGCCGGTAAAGTTGGCCGTTGGGGTGATCGTATTGCCGGCATGAGTATAATTGGCGCCGTCGCCTACCGTCAGCGTAAAGTCGGCCGGATAGGCATTGTCCGGGTCGGTCACCGTCAGATCGGCCAGCACGATCTCGCGATCGGTATCCTCCGCTGTACTCACCGCATTCTGGCCGGTGATCACCGGCGCATCGTTGACGGCCGCGACCGACACCGTCAGGTTGAAGCTGGCAGAATTGTTCGTCCCGTCATTGACCACGACCGGCACGGTCAGGCTGCCGGTAAAGTTGGCCGTTGGGGTGATCGTATTGCCGGCATGAGTATAATTGGTGCCGTCGCCTACCGTCAGCGTAAAGTCGGCCGGATAGGCATTGTCCGGGTCGGTCACCGTCAGATCGGCCAGCACGATCTCGCGATCAATATCCTCCCCTGTACTCACCGAATTCTGGCCGGTGATCACCGGCACATCGTTGACGGCAGTGATATTGATCGTGCTGGTGGCGCCGGCGCTGCTGGCCGCCCCATCGTTCACCGTCCAGGTCACCGTGCGCGCGGTGAGGTTCGGATCCTCGGAGGCATTCCGATACGCCACGCTGCGCAAGGCCGTTTGATAGTTCGCCAGCGTGGCGCTGCCGCTCAAGGTCAAAACGCCGGTGCCCGCATTATAGCTGCCGGCGATGCCGTTTTGATCGGTGAACTCCAGCACATCCTGACTGCTTTGGAAATTGCCGCTGATAGCGACGGTCGCTCCGGCCAGCGTCGCGCTGTCGACGTCCGCGACGGTCACCCCCGCATCGAGCGCCGCCGCCGGCGCGTTCTCGCTATAGTTCAGGATGCCGCCCGCCGTCACCGTCGGGGCATCATTGGCGTCCGTGATCGTGACGGTCAGCGTTTTCTCAAAAAACCGATTGCTGTTGTCGGTGCTGCGCACCCGGATGCTGTAGCTGGACTTGGCTTCGAAATTGAAACTCGCCGCGGTCCGCAGTTCATCGCCGACAATCGCAAAGGCAGTGTTATCGGTGGCGCCGGCGCCGGCCGCCAAGGCATAACTGTGCGTATCGCCGGCATCGGAATCGGTCGAGGTCAGGTTGCCGACCAGCGTGCCTGCGGCTTGATTTTCCGCCACCGTATTCGGGGCCAGGGCGATGTCGGTGGGTGCATCGGCGCCGTTGCCGATAGTGATGGTCAGGACTTTCTCGAACGCCAAGCCGCCGTTATCGGTGCTGCGCACCCGGATGCTGTAGCTGGACTTGCTTTCGAAGTCGAATACCGCCGCCGTCTGCAACGCATTGCCGACGATCGCGAAGGCGCCGTTATCGGTGTCGCCGGCGCCGGCCACCAGGGTATAGGTATGCGTATCGCCGCTGTCCGGATCGGTCGTCGTGAAGCTGCCGACCGCGGTGCCCGACGGCTGGTTCTCGGCGACGTTCGCCGCACTCAAGGCGAGATCGGTCGGCGCATCGTTGGCATTCTGGACTGTAATCGTAAACTGTTTTTCAAAAAAACGGCCGTCGCTAACGTTGCTACGTACCCGAATAGTGTAGCTGGATTTCGCTTCGAAATTGAAAGAAGCTGCCGTCCGCAGCTGGTTTCCGCTGATCTGAAACGCGGCGTTATCCGCGTCGCCCTCCCCGGTTGCCAGTGTATAGAGAATCGTATCGCCGGCATCCGTATTGGTAGTTGCAAAGTTCCCCACTACTGTAGCGACAGGCCGATTTTCGGCCACGGTGGACGGGCTCAAGGCGACGTCGATCGACAATACGACCTGGATGTCTTGCAATTTTTCTTTTGCCAGCCCGATATCGGCACCATTGAAAATCACTTGGGGATTACCGCAAGTCTGGACCGGCAGCGACACGATAGGCATAGCCGGAAAGTCGCAGCGCAGAATGTCATTATTGGTGCCTTTTATGCCGCCGATATTGAAATTGCCGCTCGTTGTCAAATAAAGGAATTCTCCGCCGAGATCGACCCCGTCGATCTCTCCGCGGCCTAAATTCAACCCCGCCTTCTTGCCGTCGAACAACAACTCGAAATAGCCGTTCGTTTCCGGCCCCGTATTGCCGATAAATCTGACCAGGTCCTGCCTATCGGCCACAAATAATTTTCCGTCGGCTTGAGGCAATTTATTTTTGCCGATGAGACTAAAAACCAGACGCCCGTCCTGATCCAGTGTCAGCGCATCGATGTTCCGTTTGACCCTTACGTCGGAACCGTCGAAAAACAGCTCGAATGTGCCTTTCGTATTGCCGTCTCCCGGCGATGATTCCGGGTCCCAGTTGAACTTTACGATATCCGAACCGAGAATTTTGGTTTTCTTCTCTCCGCCGAGATCCAACTTCGCAGATCCCGCAAGTGACAAGAGAATGTAATCGCCGCCTACGTAAAAGCCGTCGATTCTCTTTTTTGCCAAGCCGACATCCGAGCCGTCGAAATAAATCGACCATTCGTTCTTGAGGGTATCGTACTGCAGAATATCTGCGTTTTTAAACTCCAAACTGCCGATCTTACCGCCGGTTTTGGTTGAAATATAGAACATATCCGCCATCAATGGCGAGGCGGCCAGCAAGGCGACTAAACCCGAAATGACTTTTTTGCGTAGGATGTGAGCTCTTTTATCGTTTGGCTTGAGAAAGTTCGGCATGATCTTAAGAGCTCATTTGAAGAAACTTGACAAAAGGATGAATGGGTTCGGTAGGAAAAGATCAATTTGTTATAAGTATTTACGAGGCATGGAAATTAGCAGGCCATATCGATTTTTACCGGCTAAAAAATGAAATAGGCTATGAAATAACAATAGCTTTATCCCCACAATAAAGCCGTAATCTCACAGCTTGAGTTTCTATCTCTCCACCTCAATCTCTAACAGTAGAATATAAGGGCCAAATATTGTCAAGTGAGTTTGCTCATCATCAAGCTCTCCAGTATAAAAATATCCTAATTACCAGAATTTTTCCGTTTTCGATGGAAGCTGTTGAGAGATTGAGTTTCCGAGCCGTTGACGGGTTTGAATTTAGCCCCCTTTTGATCGTATAGTATGGGGCTGACCAGATACACGGAACTACTTGATGGATACCATTAGCATCCGCGGCGCCCGTACCCATAACTTAAAGAACATCGACCTCGACTTGCCGCGGGATCAATTGATCGTGATTACCGGCCTGTCCGGTTCCGGCAAATCGTCGTTGGCGTTCGATACGATTTACGCGGAAGGCCAGCGGCGCTATGTCGAATCGCTGTCCGCCTATGCCCGGCAGTTTCTCGCGATCATGGAAAAGCCCGACGTCGACCACATCGAGGGCCTTTCGCCGGCGATCTCGATCGAACAGAAATCGACCTCGCACAATCCGCGCTCGACGGTCGGCACAATCACCGAAATCTACGATTATTTACGATTGCTCTATGCGCGCGCCGGCACCCCGCGTTGCCCGGAGCATCAGGTTTCGCTCGAAGCGCAGACGATCAGCCAGATGGTCGACCAAGTACTGGCGCAGCCTCCGGAGCAGCGCTGGATGCTGCTCGCGCCGGTGATCAGCGAGCGCAAGGGCGAGCACAGCCAGCTGCTCGAAGACTTGCGCGCCCAGGGCTTCATCCGCGCGCGGATCGACGGGGTGGTGTACGAACTTGAGGAGGCGCCCGCGCTCGATCTGAAGAAGAAACATACGATCGAAGTGATCGTCGACCGCTTCAAGATTCGCGAAGACATTGCGACCAGGTTGGCCGAATCGTTCGAGACCGCCTTGCGCATCGCGGACGGCATGGCGATTGCGGCCTGCATCGACGACGGCGCCGAACTGCTGTTTTCCGAGCGTTACGCCTGCCCGCATTGCGGCTACAGCCTGACCGAACTCGAACCGCGCATCTTTTCGTTCAACAACCCGAAAGGCGCCTGCACCAGCTGCGACGGCCTCGGCGTCCGCGAATATTTCGATCCCGAACTGGTCGTGCACAATCCCGACATCAGTCTGGCCGGCGGCGCGATCCGCGGCTGGGACCGGCGCAACGCCTATTACTACCAAATCATCTGCGGGCTCGCCAAACATTACGGCTTCGATCCGGAAGCGCCGTTTGCGGAGTTGCCCAAAGAGATTCAGGCGATTATTCTCTACGGCAGCGGCGAGGATGAAATCGAATTCAAGATGATCGGGGAGTTCGGTTTCTCGAAAAAGAAGCGTCACCGTTTCGAAGGCATCATTGCGATCATGGAGCGGCGCTACCACGAAACCGACTCGCAAATGGTGCGCGAGGAACTGGCGAAGTATCTGTCCCAAAAACCTTGCAGCGTATGCGACGGCGCGCGCCTGAATCTATCCGCACGCAATGTGTTTGTCGAAGAGTTGCCGATTCATCATCTGACCCGCTTCCCTATCCGCAAGGCGCTGGCGTTCTTTCAAGCGTTGAACCTGCCCGGCAAGCGCGGCGAAGTCGCGGCCAGGATCATCAAGGAGATTCAGGAACGGCTCGAGTTTCTGGTCAACGTCGGCCTCGATTACCTGACGCTCGACCGCAGCGCCGATACCTTGTCCGGCGGCGAAGCCCAGCGTATCCGGCTGGCGAGCCAGATCGGCGCGGGTCTGGTCGGGGTGATGTACGTGCTCGACGAACCGTCGATCGGCCTGCATCAGCGCGACAATCAGCGCCTGCTCAATACGCTGTTCCGGCTGCGCGATCTCGGCAATACGGTCATCGTGGTCGAACACGATGAGGATGCGATCCGCTCGGCGCAGCATATCGTCGATATCGGCCCCGGCGCAGGCATCCACGGCGGCCGGATCATCGCGCAGGGCACGCTCGAAGACATCCTGACCAATGAAGCCTCGCTGACCGGCCAATATCTGTCCGGCAAAACCGCGATTCATGTGCCCGATAAAATCACGCCGAATGATAAAGACAAGCAAATCGTCGTCCGCAATGCCCGCGGCAACAATCTGAAAAATGTCGACATTGCGTTTCCGATCGGCCTTCTGACCTGCGTGACCGGCGTTTCCGGTTCCGGCAAATCGACCTTGGTCAACGACACTTTATATTGCCAGGCCGCGCGCCTGATCAATCGCGCCGGCGCCCTGCCCGCGCCTTGCGACGCGATCGAAGGGCTGGAACATTTCGACAAGGTAGTCGATATCGACCAGAGCCCGATCGGGCGCACGCCGCGCTCGAATCCGGCGACTTATACCGGCCTGTTCACGCCGATACGGGAACTGTTCGCCGGCACGCCCGAAGCGCGCTCGCGCGGCTACACACCGGGACGCTTCAGTTTCAACGTGAAGGGAGGCCGTTGCGAAGCCTGCAAGGGCGACGGTGTGATTAAGGTCGAAATGCACTTTCTGCCCGATATTTTCGTGAACTGCGAAATCTGCCACGGCAAGCGCTATAACCGCGAAACGCTCGAAATTCGTTTCAAAGGCAAGACGATTCATGAAGTGCTGGACATGACCGTCGAGGATGCGGCGCAATTTTTCAGCGCGATTCCGGCCGTCTCCCGCAAACTGCAAACCTTGACCGAAGTCGGCCTGAGCTATATCACGCTCGGACAGAACGCGACCACGCTGTCCGGCGGCGAGGCGCAACGGGTCAAACTGGCCAAGGAGCTGTCCAAGCGCGACACCGGCAAGACCTTGTACATCCTCGACGAACCGACGACCGGCCTGCACTTCCACGACATCAAGCAGTTGCTGTCGGTGCTGCACACGCTGCGCGACCACGGCAATACGGTGATCGTGATCGAACATAATCTGGACGTGATCAAGACCGCGGACTGGATCGTCGACATGGGCCCGGAGGGCGGCGACGGCGGCGGCACCCTGGTCGCCGAAGGCACGCCGAAAGACATCGCCGTCAATACGGCCTCTTTCACGGGCCATTATCTGCGGCGTTTTTTTCAATGAGGATGAACTAGATTTCGGTCAGCCAATAAAACTGATAAGCCGGCAACACGATCCGGCGATCGTACTGGGCCGGGTTTCTGCCGCTGTATAAATCGATGAATTGGGCGTAAAGGTTAATGCCTTTGCCGCTGATGACTTCCAGATCGAGATATTGGGGACTGGCGTCGAAATTGGCGACCACCAGGACCCGTTCCGCAGGCCGCTGGGGGTTGAATCGAATATAGCAAAGCAGATGCTCGTTATTGACGTCCAGTAAGTCGCGATTGTTGAAATCGGCGAAGGCGGACGTTTCCTTGCGGATAGCAATCATTTTTTTTATCGCGTTAAAAATGCCGTATTCCACCGAACCCTGTTTTTTTCTCGCTTCGGCTCGCTGCCAATTGATTTTGGGGCGGTGAATCCAGCGGTTGTCATAACTTTTGCCTGGATCGTCCCGATAACTGTAATCGTTAACGACGCCAAGCGCATCGCCGTTATAGAGCAGCGGAATACCGCCGAAGGACAAAATCAGGCTATGCAGCAGCACGATTTTGTTGACGGCGGCTGAAAGCATGGCAGAATCGCCGCTTTCCTGCGCCGCTTCCAGTCCCGCCAGGGACGCCAGCGAGCCGCAAATGCGCGCGTCCCCGGTTTCCTCGTTGCGCATGAACACCAGACCCCGAGCCGGCGAGCCGGCGAATTCGCCGCTGAAATAATCGACCAGGAATTTCCGGTGCGCGAAAGGCTCGTAGCCCGCGGCCCGTACATCGTTGTCGTCGAAGCCGAAGCCGATATCGTCGTGGCATCGCACATAGTTGAGCCAGGTCGCCCGTTCCAGTTTGTCGGGCAGATTTTTCACGCCTTGATAGAGCAGTTTGGCATTCGTAGTGGCGATCGCGTCCCAGAGCAGCGCCATGAACGTGGCGTTATAAGCGATTTCGCATTCCTTAGCGATAATCGCGTCCTCGCCGAAATACTTGATGACTTCAACCGGCGCGACGATCGCCTCGGCGATAAACAATACGCCCGGCGCGGTCACCTGGCAGCAATCCTTCATCAACTGCAGAATCAGATGCGCGTTACGCTCGTTCTGGCAGACGGTGCCGATTTTTTTCCAGAGGAAGGCGACGGCGTCGAGGCGCAGCACGTCGACCCCCTGGTTCGCCCAAAACAGGATGATGTCGAGCATTTCAATGAAGACGGCGGGATTGCTGTAATTCAAATCCCATTGATAGTCATGGAAGACGGTCATCACCCATTTTTGCATCTCCTCATTCCAGGTGAAATTGCCCGGCGCGCTTTCGGGAAAAATTTCCGGCATGGTCTGTTCAAACATGTCGGGAATTTCACGGTTGTCGAAAATATAATAATAATCCTGATAACGACGTTCTCCTTTAACCGCCTTTCGAGCCCATTCGTGCTCATCGGAAGTATGATTGAGCACGATGTCCAGGACCAGCAGGATATCCCGTTTCTTGAACTCTTCGGCGACCCGGCGCAAATCGTTCATGTCCCCGAGCCGGTCGTCGATTTGCCGAAAATCGCTGACCGCATAGCCGCCGTCGCTTTTGCCGGCTGGACACATCAGAATCGGCATGATATGGACCATGTTGATGCCCAGCTCCTGGAAATACGACGTTTTGTCGGCCAGGTCGGCCAGATTGTCCGCAAAACCGTTGGTATAAAGCGCCATGCCGACCCACTTCTGCGACAGAAACCAATTGTGGTCCTGCTCGCGTTCGATATCGACGCGCTCCAGTTCCGAGGAGCGGTCGATGTAGCCTTTGGCCATCGTTTCCACCAGACGCAGCATTTGTTCCTTAAAATCGTCGCGGTGTCCGTAGAGGTTAAAGAACAGCGAATAAATGGCATAAAAATTAGCGCCGAGCCGAGTGTAAAAATGCCGCAAATCCTGTTTCCTGATTTCCGGTTTTAAATCGTCCAGAATGGCATTCAATAGCGAGTGGGAGACTTGTTCGTACATAGAGGTTATTCAAAACGTATCGGTGAGCCCTGAAGGCAAGGCAGTGGGTGTAGGCGGGCGTTCATTCTCGTCAACGCAAGGACTTCAGCTCCATTGCTCGCTGAAGGCGCGGTAAAATGCGCTATCGGCGACAGTCGCCCCGCGCTTGCCGACCAATGCGACGGCAAAGGTTTGCGCGCGTTCGAGCGTGGTTTCCAAAGGCCATCGCCGGCTCAATCCGAAAAGCGATAATGCCGCGAAAGCATCGCCCGCGCCCACCGTATCGACCACCGTAATGTCGGCCGGAGGCGCGACGGTCACAAAATGCCGCCCGTTCCAAGCGACAGCGCCGCTGGCGCCGCGGGTGACGATCAGCGTGTCCAGATCGAATTGGGCGCAAAAGGCCCTCATGGCGTTTTCCAGTCCGTCGGATTTCGGGGCTAATTGGACCAGTTCGGCTTCATTGAGTTTGACCCAATGCGCATCGTGGAGCAGTTCGTGCAGGATTTCCCGTTCCCACCAGGGCGGCCGCAGATTGACGTCGATAAAGATTTTGCCTTGATGCCGGGCTTTGACGTCCTGTAATGCCGCACGCGCGACCGGATTCCTGATCCCCAGGGAACCGTGATATAAAATGCCATCGGTGTTTTTAGCTTCGAGCAATTCGGGGGCGATAAAGTCGTAGGCGCAATCGGCAACAATCTCGTAATGCGGTTCGCCGTCCTCAATCATTACCCGGACGCTGCCGGTGGAATGCTCGCGGTCGATTTGCAAGCCCTCGCGGCTCATCCCCCAGCCATCCATCAGCTCGGCGATTTCGTGCCCCGCCGGGTCGTCGCCGATGCGGCTGATGAAACGGGGAGCCAGCCCGAACGCCTGCAAATGCCAGGCGACATTGAATGGCGCACCGCCGAGAACGCGGCTGCCGTCGGGAAAATGGTCGAACAGCACTTCGCCGAAAACAAGGATAGGCAGCTTAGGATTCATGATTATTTTCCATCCAAAGTAAGGAGTCAGGATGATAATGGACAACACCTTCCAGAATTCCGGCGCTGTAATTGCCGTTCATGCCTAAAAACCCACCCTGCGCCTGATAAAATGCCGCCATCGTGCCCTGCTCCATCGCCTGGATTTCGGCTTGCGCGGCGACGTCGGTAGTGGCGTTGGCGACCAGCACGGAAGGTATCGCGCTGGCCAGCACCGGTAAATCGTTGCCGCTGTCGCCGGCAAAAACCGTATTGGAAACATCGAAACCCTGATGCCGCATTAAAAACTCCACCGCATGAAGCTTGGTCGCGCGGGCGGGCAGCACATCCAATAAGCCGGTACACGCCGCTTCATCGATACTGTAGATCAGGCAGGCTTCCAGATTTTGCGCGGCAAGCCGCCGCGCCATTTCCTTTTGCAGGGCATCGAAGCCTACGATTGGCAACGGCAGATAATAGCTGAGTTTATAATGGTTTTGCTTGGCTTCTTCCTGTAGGCGCAAGGCCGGTAAATCCGCAAACAACGGGCGTAAATCCCTTGCTTTCAACCCCCGCCAATCAGTCGCGATATCCTGTTCCCACTCGGTCCAATGCCGCCATTTGCGGGCTCCCACTTGGTAAATCGTCGTGCCGACATCGCCGATGACCCAATCGGGCAACGGCAGCCGGTAGTCGCGGATGGCCTCTTCGACCAATTCGCGGTGCCTGCCGCTGACATAAGCCAACGTCACTTCCGGGCGCGCCGCTATCCGGGCGAAATAAGCGCGGGCTCCGGGCGACTCAGGCCGCTCTCCGTTCGGCAACAGGGTGCGGTCGAGGTCTGTGCAAATCAGCAGACGTTTAGGCATGGGCAAGGCGCGCTTCGCTAAAGATTGAAAAAATCATAATGTTCGATAGCTTCCAGGATACCCCAGGCATGCGGACGCTCGGCGAAATAGACGTGTTCCGTATCGCCCAGTATCGACAGCTCTTCCTGGTGCCGATTGGCGACGACAACTCCCAGGGTGTTGCCGCGCAGCATATCTTCATCGCCCCCGGAACCGCCCGTCACCAGGATGCGCTCCAGCGGGATATTCCATTGCCGGGCAATATATCGCACCGCCTGCCCTTTGGAAGCTCTGGCGGGAACGATGTCTAAAAACTGCCCGAACGAGAGCGTCGGGTTGACCGATAATTCGTGCTGCCGCAACAGGGTTTGAATTTCTTCCATTGGCGGCGCGACATGACCGTCGTAATAGTAGGAAATTTTAAACTTACTGTGTTCCTTTTTGGGTTGCGGGGTCAGGCCGGGCAGGCCGCCGATGATGCGCCGCAGCACCTGAGGCGTCCACAGGTGATCGATATGGTAAGACCATGCGATGTCGGCGATCAGCTGCGGGGCATAATAGATTTCAGTGCCCAGGCTGGTAATTAAAATATCGGGCACCGGGATACGATGCGTTTTTAATAAGGCCAGAACCGAATCCAGCCGCCGTCCGGTCGCGATGCCGAACAGAAATTTCTTGCGTTGTTCGCGAATGACTTTTATCAGTTGCGCCAGACCTTCCGCATTACCCAACAAGGTATTATCGATGGCGGTAAAAATGGCCTTTTTCCTGTAGCGCCCGGTTTTGGCGACCGGGGGCGTTTTCGGCAACGGTTTACAGTCCGGCGCCAGTTGTTGAATTTTCCGCAAATAGGTCTGGGCATGGGCATCCCAGGAATAATGCCGAACCACATTTTGCAAGCCATGGGCGGAAAACTCCTGCCATTGCCCAGGATTTTCCAGAATAGACAAAATCGCCTCGGCGATCGCGTTCTTGTCCAGAGGATCTACCAGCAGACCGTTATGGCAATTGCCGATGATATCGACCGGACCGCCGTTTTCGGTGGCGACCAGCGGCAGGCCGCTGGCGGCCGCTTCCAGCAAAGTCAATCCGAAAGGCTCGGTTAAAGCGGGATTGATGAAAACGCCTCTTGACGCTGCCGCAAGCCGGTATATGCCGGCAACGTCTTCGGCATTATGGTGTTTCGGCAGTGCAACCCTGCCGTACAGGTCATAGCGGTCGACAACCAGTAATAATTCTGTAAGCACGGCTTGCGCGCCCTCGTTCAGTTCCCTGATATCCTCCCGGTTGCCGGCGATGATCACCAGGTTGGCCAATTGCTGCAAACGCGGCGACTCGCCGAAGGCTTCCAACAGGCCGACTATATTTTTTCGTTCGTCCGGCCGGGATAGCGCCAATATGATCGGTTTATCCGGTTCGTGCAGGAACTTTTCGAGGCCTTTTGCAAAGGCAAGGTCTTCGCCGACGGAAGCAGGCGGATGAAATTGTTCGAGGTCGGTTCCCGGGGGGATGATCGCCATCTTTTCCGGAGTGTAGCAATCGTAGAGCTCGTATTGCTCGACGATTTCATTGTGAGTGCTGGTGACCACCAGGTCGGCGTTGCTCAGCGTGTCTTCTTCAGCGTCGATGCGGCGGGAAATATGGTAACGCTGCTCGATTTCCTCCAGCGACGAACCCAGAGCAAGCAGCCTGCGGCGTTTGTCCCGCCCCAGCGAATGACCTGTATGAATTAACGGCAGCCCCGTCGAATGCGCAAGGCGAACGCCTACATAGCCGGCATCGGCATAATGGCTGTGCAGAATATCGGGCAAGCGGTGCTGGCGATGGAGCCAACCGAGTAAATTATCGGCAAAACTATCCAGATGATCCCAGAGTTCTTCTTTGCGGATATATCCATCGGGGCCTGCCGCGATACGGACGATTTGCCCATTATCCGCGATGGGCTCGATCAACTGGGCGTAATCAGGTCCGACTCCACTGTCGATTATGAGACGGGTGACCAAATCGACGCGTTCGACATTCGATTGTTTTGCCAGGGCTTTAGCCAACTCGACAACATATTTTGTCTGGCCGCCGGTATCCGCATCGCGACCCAGTTCCAGATCGCGGCTGCGAATCAAGCCGTGGACGCTGATTAATATGATGTACAACGGTTCGGTCTTAGTAATTTCCATCATTGCCTCATTCCGTCGATACCGGCATTTTTAAAATATTCGCCTGCGATTGTTTAAACATATTGCTTACCGGCTACCACCCGGCTGTCCCTTCCGCATTGGGATAATTGCACTAATTTGGCTTCGGCAACTCCGTATATATCGCTTGTGTCAGCAGATCCTCAAAGGTATAAAAGCCTATTGCGCAAGTTGCCAGCCTGGATAACGCATACGCTGCCCCGGTTCCGAATGCCTCGCGCCTGATCGATGAGTGGGCCAGGCGGACGGTTTGGTGAGGGAAGCCGAAAATGATTTCATGTTCGCCAATGATTCCGCCGAGCCTCAATGAGGTGACTTGATTGCCTTCCATACCCAAATTCTCCGCGATCTTTAATGCCGTTCCGGAAACTTCGGGCTTTTCCTTAAAATGTTGCTCAATGATTTCCACATCGGCGAAAGGCGCGATTTTGCGCAACAGATTGGCAGCAACCATCAGGAAATTGATTCCCAAGGTAATATTGGGAGAGCACATGACGCGTGCTTTCTGTCCCAGGCTGGGAACATACTCCAGATCGCTTTCCGAATAGGAGGAAATCGCGCTGATGAGCATAATGCCGTGCTTACGAACGCTTTCGCCATAGAGATGAACGGCTTCCCGCGAAGAAAAATCCACAATCGCATCAATAGGATATCGGTCAAATAACCTCTCGAACGATTGTTGCTCCATGCCAATGACAGGAATGGCGGTTTCCTGATGTGTTTGAGCGATTGCACTGACGTTGCGACGAGCAATCCAGCGTAATTCGAAACGGGAATCTGTGCTCAATACATTGGCAACGGCTTTTCCCGTTTTGCCGTAACCGATGAGGCCAATACGTATTTTAGGGGTCAAGAAAAAACTCTCCTTTGGTACCTATTCCCCCGGAATCGGACACTTACCCAAAGACAATATCTTGATAAATGGACAATTTTTACCGTGGGGTCTTTTGTAACAGTGGTTGGATTCAGTTACGGATGGTAGCACGGCAGCAAGAAGCAGGCCAGACTTGTCGCCCCCAATCATGCGGCTCGAATGCGAAGGAAATCGCTCCAATAGTAGGCGCTTTGGGCGTTGCGGAGGGGATAGCCGGGAAATTGCATCGGGAAAAATATCGAAAAACCTTGGTCCGGATATGCCTTCTCATTTACACTCGGATACTCACAATAAGAATCAATCAACAATGGAGCCAATTCATGGAATCCTACCCTTCCGAACTTCTGCTGATTACCTTTGTCGCGATGCTCGCGCCGCTGCTTGCCGAATTGCCCCGA
This sequence comes from Methylomicrobium sp., assembly GCA_051061095.1. Classification (GTDB taxonomy): domain Bacteria; phylum Pseudomonadota; class Gammaproteobacteria; order Methylococcales; family Methylomonadaceae; genus Methylomicrobium. Next base: position 50,074 of record JBPFEE010000001.1, read on the forward strand.
AATTTCCGTCTGCCTGTCGTGGTCCTAGAAGTCATTTTGGGAATACTGATAGGCCCGCATGGACTCAACCTGGCCAGTCCTAGCGGGATGACCGGAACGCTGGGAGAACTGGGTTTGACTTTCCTGCTCTTCATGGTCGGGCTTGAGATCGATTTCGACAAAATTCGCGGCCGACCTTTGTCCCTGGCGGTAGGCGGCTGGTTTCTTTCGCTCTTCGTAGCCATGGTCTGCATGTTCTTTTTTAATGTGATTGGCTTGATTCAAGCGCCCCCCTTATTGGCGGCGGTCGCCCTGTCCACCACCGCGTTGGGCGTATTGGCTCCTATTTTGCGCGACCGGGAAGAGCTTGACTCTCCTTTTGGAACCTATATGGTTGCAGCCGCCGTAGCCGGTGAGTTCGGACCTTTGATGATCATATCGCTGTTGCTGATCCCCACGCACGACACCTTCCTGCACGGGCTGTTCATGGTGACTTTTATCATCATCGCCCTGGTCGCGGCGAATGTGGCCCTGAATGCGCGCTCATCGCGGCTGATTGAAATCATGGCGCGTACGATGCAAAGCAGCGGTCAGCTTCCCGTGCGGATTTGCATTCTGCTGCAGATTCTTTTCGTCGCGCTCGCCGCTCAATTCGGCTTGAATATCGTCATGGGCGCTTTTGCTGCCGGCATGGTGGCGGGGCTCGTGATCAAAGGAAAAGAGGGAGAAATGCTGCGGCAAAAACTGGACGCCATCGGTTACGGCTTTCTGATTCCCATCTTCTTTATCGTCGCCGGCATGAATTTTGACGTAAGCGCCTTATGGTCTGCGCCTTTGGCGCCGGTACAGGTAGCGCTTTTGTCGGGTTTGCTGGTGCTGGTGCGCGGAATTCCTCTGGTGCTCTACAAGAAGGAGCTGGCTCCCGAAGAAAAGCTGCCTTTTGCATTATATTCCGCCACAGGGCTCCCTCTGATCGTGATCATCAGCGAGATCGGCGTTTCTTCGGGTCTTATGCGGCCGGACAGAGCGGCTATCCTGGTCAGCGCGGGCATGCTCTCGGTCATGTTATTTCCGGTCCTGGCCGTGAAATTACGCGGAAAATTCAGTCTGTCCTGGTAATATTATCCATCTTCTTTTCCTCCATTTCATGGCTCAGCATGATGAACAGCTTGCCGGTGATAAATTCGTTTTTATAAATCAGCACCAGGCGCTCCATGCCGTCGATCGGGAAGTGCTTGCCCGCGGAAACGACTTGCGGCACTTCCCGTTCAATCCGTTCCGTCTGAATGCTCAGCATGTTGAAAATCTTTTTATAGATTTTCTCGGTCGCCTCGCCGCGCTGATATATCTCCTTCAACTCGGATTTTTCGAGTCCAAGCGCATAGAAGCGCGGCGGAAATAAACTGCTTGAGGATAAAATCCAGGGTCCGGCCCAGGGCACTGTCAAATCCTTGGAAATCCAACTGCAACATGAGTACGGACAAAGACCGGCGCAAAGCCCATGCCAACAAATTCATCCCGGAAGCCGGCACCTTCCTCCTTACCAGCAGAGGGCAGCACATGACCAGCAGCACCGTAAGGGCATGCAGCCTTTCAAAAGAATGAAAACTACCAGAAAAATCAATAAAATTATCTGTTTCACAGCACATTAATTGCCGAATTGTCTTGTAGACTACGCCTTTAATAGCATGACGCGCGTACCGCAATTTAATATAATAAACCTAGTATTTCTGCCACTTAAACCGGATCTATGTATTTTGAAATTTTGTTCTGCTTCTTCGCCTTTGCTTTTTTTATCCATTCGAATACATATAACAATTTACTCGATCGCTCAGACCTGAACTTCAGGGCAGGAAATGCAATTCGTTCTTCACTACCCATCAAAACTATCGTGGTCGTTTTAGGGTTGCTCGCCCCCTCACTCTCGTTCGCAGCAGAAAAAATTACCGGGATAAATTCCAAACAAACGTTGAACCTAACCCATCATTGGGCCGGCTACATGATCGTGCTGCTGTTTGCGATCGCCTATATTCTCGCGATGCTCGAGGAAATAACCGATCTCCGCAAATCGAAGCCGATGGTATTTGTGGCTAGTTTGATCTGGGTCATCATTGCCGGCATTTATGCGCACGGCGACATGACGGCGCAGGCCGGGACGGCTTTTCGCACAACGCTGGAAGCATATGCGGAATTGTTTTTGTTCATCCTGGTATCGATGAGTTATCTGAATGCGATGGAAGACCGCGGCGTATTCGAACGCCTCAGGGTCTGGCTGTTGAATAAAAATTTCAATTACCGGCAGTTATTCTGGATTACCGGCTTTCTATCATTTTTCATTTCTTCCGCCTGCAACAATCTGACTACCGCCCTGTTGATGGGATCGGTCATTTTGGCGATGGGCAAGGACAACCGTCTATTTGTTTCGCTGTCTTGCGTAAATGTCGTCGTCGCAACTAATGCCGGCGGCTCGTTCAGCCCTTTCGGCGACATTACGACGCTGCTGGTTTGGCAGAAAGGGGTCGTGCCGTTTGGGGATTTTTTTTCATTGCTGATTCCGGCGCTGATCAATTTCATCGTACCGGCCACTATCATGTATTTTTGGATTCCTGAAGCATGTCCGGTACCGATCGAAGAGTCGCAACCGATGAAGCGCGGCGGCATCGTCATCATCTTATTGTTCATCCTGACTATCATCACCTCGGCCTGTTTCGAGAACTTCCTGCACCTGCCGCCGACCGCCGGCATGATGATGGGCTTAACCTATCTAAAATTCTTCAGCTATTACCTGCAAAAAGTCCCCGCGGGATTTATCTATACGGCAATTTCCTCCGCCCGCTTCGAATCCGATAAGCAAGTCGAGATGAATCTGGCGGTCAAAAATTTGACCGTAGTGAAGGAAGGCTATATCGATTATTTCGGCCCGATGAAAATCATGAACCGGATGGAAAAATGGGAGCAGGAAAGAGAAGAACAACTGGACGAACCCTTTGACGTTTTCAACAAAGTCGCCAATCTGGAATGGGATACCTTGCTGTTTTTCTACGGCGTAATGGTCGCTGTCGGCGGACTCAGCTTTATCGGTTATCTGGAACTGACCTCCGAGTATCTCTACAGCGGCATGGACCCTACCATTGCGAATATTCTGGTCGGTTTCGCCTCCGCCTTTGTCGACAACGGCACGATCATGCTCGCCGTGCTGACGATGGCGCCGGATATTTCCCAGGGTCAATGGCTTTTGGTAACCCTGACTGCCGGCGTAGGCGGCAGCATGCTGGCGGTCGGTTCCGCCGCCGGCGTCGGGCTGATGGGACAAACCCGAGGCTTATATACGTTTACCAGTCATTTGAAGTGGACGCCGGCAATCGTACTGGGTTTTTTCGCGAGTATCGGAGCACATTTTTTGATCAACGGACGCTATTTTTAGACTCGACTCTCAATGCCGGGTTAGGACCATTCCCTAGCCCAACGGCTTGCCGCCGTTACTCCTCTTTTTTCCGGCGGGTCACTTCACTCTCTATTGAGTAGTCCTGCTCATTATCGTCCTGATCCTTTTCGCCGTCCTTGACTGAAGAACGGAAGTTTTTAATGGCGGCGCCGATATCGGAACCCGCATTTCTGAGGCGCTTGGTTCCGAACAGAACGATCGCAATGCCCAGTACGATCAATAATTTGGTAACGCTAATCCCCATTTTTGCCACCTTCAGTTAAATTAAAAAAGCCATCCCTGATTCATTGAGTTATCGTCCAGCTCGAAAATATTAATAGTGTTGAGCTTATTATTTTACCGTATCGTTCATCTCTCCATCCTGCTCCTGTTGCTGCTTGATCCAGGCCTGCCAGACCGAGAGCAGCACCGCCAGAATCACCGGCCCTAAAAACAACCCGATCGGCCCGAACGCGGACAAACCGCCCAGCACCCCGAACATCACGATCAGGAACGGTACGCGGCTGGCGCCGCTGATTACCAGGGGGCGGATCACATTATCGACCGTACTCACGACCAAAACGCCCCATAGAAGAAGGCCTATCCCCTGCCAAAGATGCTCGGTCGCAATCAAACCCAACCCCAACGGCGCCCAGACCAGCGTCGCCCCCATCGGCACCAGGGCCAGCAGCGCTGTCACCGCGCCGAACATGACCGGCGCCCTGACCCCGGCAAAGGCATAACCGAAGCCCGCCAGGATGCCCTGCCCCAATGCGGCCAGCACCAGGCCATAGACGACCGCGCGGGTCGTATAACCGGCGGCCCGCAGATACACATGCTGATATTTGCCGAGAAAACGGACCAAGCCCTGTTGCAGCTGCGCCACGGCCTCTTCGCCATCGCGGAAACAAAAAAACAGCATGACCAGCATCACAGAGAGCTTTACTACATATTGACCGATGCCGCCGATAAATTTGGCCGCATCGCCTAACCACTGCCGCGCCCATTCGGAGACCTGTGCGGCCATTTCGGCCCGGTCCCCCATCATGCGATCCAGTTGCTCTTGCAGATGAGAACCAACCCAAGGTATTCCGGCTAAAAACTCGGGAACACGATAAGTGGGATCCTCTAAATTGTGGGAAACCGTCTGGTACATTGTCCTGATCTCGTCCTGCAACACATCGACAAGCCCATACAGCACAAGCAGGATGACCCCCGAAATAATGCCCGACATCACCGCCGCGCTCAAAGTGTTCCGTCGCCCCAGCTTGCGCCTGAGTCTCAGGTACGGCGGCCACATCACATAAGCAATAATCAAAGCCCAGGCGATCGTCTGCAAAAACTCGCGCAACACCACGTAGCTCAACCATAACAGACCGGCCAGCAATATACCGGGTATCAAAAAACGGGTCGGCTTGTCGGGCAGCAATTCGTTTATCATCGGGCAATGGGCCTCATTCCGGCAGATGCTCAAGGATTTCCGGCGTATTCGGAAAAATATGGATTTGCACGATACGCGAGTCCTGCATCTTGTCTATCACCACGTCGAATTGGCGAAATTCGATCTGCTGCCCCTCGACCGGTATGTCGCCGAGTTTGGCCAGAATAAGTCCGCCGACCGACACCTCGTTTTCGAGCTCGAGTTCCTCATTTTCGATATCGATACCCAAAACCCGTTCGAGCGAACAAATCGCCAGACTGCCTTTCGCAACGATCGTACCGTCATCCAATCTTGTCCATTCGGCGACGTTCGGGCGGAATTCGTCGCGAATTTCGCCCACCATCGCCCCTAACAGGTTGTCCAGCGTGATGAACCCGCGGGGGATATGGTTTTTTTGGCCGACGATCGCGAAATGGGCGGCGCCGGCGCGGAAATTGCGGAACAGCTCAAGCGCCGGCGTATGCGCGGAAACATAGTGCACAGGCCGAAGATATTGGCGCAGGTCGTCGATCGATTTGCCTTGCTGCTGCGCGAAAAACAAATCCTTCAAATGAATCATACCCAGCACATCGACTCCATTCCGATCGAAATAAGGATAACGGCTAAAACGCTTTTGACATACGGCCCGTAGATTTTCGTTCAAACTCATCTTCGCATACAGCGCCGCCAGTTCATGCAGGGGACGCATCAAGTCGGAAACCTGCAACTCGCTGAAATCGAGCGTACTGGCAAGCACGTTCCATTCGTCCTGGGTAAATTTGCCGCTTCGTCGATTGCCGCGCAGGATCAGCTTCAGTTCTTCGGCAGTATAATGGGGTTCGTGGCCCTGCGACTGATTGACGCCGAAAAGCCGCAAAATCAGATTCGCGCTGACGTTCAACAGCCGGATCGCCGGAAACATCAATATGTAAAAGCCATACAGGGGCGCCGCGCTGACCAGGCCTGTCTTTTCGGGGCTGCGAATCGCAAACGATTTCGGCGCCAGTTCACCGACAACGATATGCAAAAATGAAATGACCGAAAAGGCGACCACAAAAGCAATACTGTGCAACACTTCCGGCGATTGGATTCCTAGCCGGCTCAGCGCCGGCGTAATCAGATCGGCGAACGCAGGTTCACCGATCCAGCCGAGCCCGAGCGACGCCAGCGTAATGCCGAGCTGACAAGCGGACAAATACGCATCCAGCCGCGCATGCACTTTCGCAAGCACGCGCCCACGCCACCCTTGCGTCTTTGCAATCGCACGTATTCGCGTCGTACGCAGCCTGACCAGCCCGAACTCAGCCGCCACGAAAAAACCGTTAAGGGCAACGAGTAAAATGGCGATCGCAATTAAAAACAGATTATTCATAGGGATAAAAACTCATTCCGAGTTTTTGAGGATAGAATGCCGCCTTTAAGCAAATGTTGCTCAGGCAGCTAGGGGTTAGAATCAATGGGAATGGCTTCCCGCCATTAAAGACATATAGGAATAGACAATTACTTGGCGGGCCTTACACAAAACCCGGCGTTCAATTTTTAAAAAACCCTAATACCGTTCTCAGATTATAATAAACCCCACGGCCAAATGCGAGGCCTCAGGTGAAATGCATTCCTGGCCGATTTCTTCAAAAAGCCGGACTTATTTGCCCCGTTCGAAACTCGCATTCAATCGCATTTCGTATTAATATCCACCAATGATCACTTCAACATGCAGCAATTCTGCCCCGATAAACTTTGCAGCGCCCTCATTTACCGCTCGATTTAGCGAATCTCGACGCAACCTGTCGAGTTTCCACCGTCTTTCGCCCGTTTTATCGCGAGCGGCAACGGCTCTACTGTTCATTATCCTCGCCGGCTGCGCGAAACCGCCGGCAATTCAGCAACTGAAAGGATTCGCCCAAGGCACCAGCTATCACATCAGTTACTGGTCCGCATCCCCGATCGATAACCAAGCGGTCAAGAAAGCGGTCGACAACGAATTCGCCACGATCGATAAACTGCTTTCAAATTATCGCCCCGACTCGGTGATCGAATCGTTCAATCGCAACGCCACAACCGAAAGCCAGGAAGTCGGTCCCGAAATCGTGCAATTGGTGCGCGTCGCTGAAGCCGTGCATAAAGCCTCGCAAGGCTGCTACGACCTGACAATCAAACCGTTATTCACGCTCTGGGGCTTCCAAGGCGAAGCGCCGGCCGTTCCGGATGACAAAGCGATTGCCGATGCGTTAAAGCAAATCGGGATGGCGCAGCTGACCGTCGTGGACGATACCCATCTGAGCAAGAAACAGGCTGCGCTTCAGGCCGATCTCTCCTCGATCGCGCAGGGCTATAGCGTGGAAAGCCTCAGCCGCGTGCTCGAAAAGCACGGTATCAGCGATTATATGGTCGAAATCGGCGGAGAACTGAAGACCCGCGGTCAAAAGCCCGATCAAAGCCCCTGGCGCATCGCGCTCGAAAAACCGCTGCCCGGTGAGCACAAGCTGCACAAAATCCTGGCGATGCCGAAAGAGGCGCCGCTTGCGATCATGACTTCGGGCACTTACCGCCATTATTTCGATGCGAACGGCCGGCGCTACAGTCATATTCTGGATGCCCGCACCGGCAAGCCTGTTACGCACGACCTGGTTTCCGTAACTGTCGCACACCCGGATCCGGTCATCGCCGATGCCTGGTCCACGGCCCTCTTGTGTCTCGGCCAGGAACAAGGCCTCAAAACCGCCAATGCCGAACATCTCGCTGCGCTGTTTATCCGCTTGCAAAACGATCAATTGCTTGAAACACAAACCGATTCGTTCACTGCGTCAAATCTCATCGCTCCTCAATAAGTGCTCGGAACAAGGACACCCGCTTAATGTCTTCTTCAAACGTCGTACAAAAATTCATTTCTTCCGTCGGAAACCGCATCCTCGGCAACCCGTTCAAAACCTTTCTGATCATCAGCCTGCTGGTCGTCTTGGTCATACAATACATCAACGGCAACTTGAGCATCAACACCGATACGGCGGAACTGATCGCACCCGATGCGCCGTTCCAGCAAAACCGTCGCAAGTTCGAACAGAACTTCTCCAAGGATTTGCATACGCTGTTGCTGGTGGTCGAATCGGACGTGCCCGAGCTGACCAAATCGGCGACCAAACGCCTGGGCCGTTTGCTGAGTGCGGACAAGACCAATTTCGAGTCGGTGTATGTACCGAACGATAACGAATATTTTCACCGTAACGGCATGCTCTACCTCGAAGAGGACGATCTGCAAACCTTGTCGAACAGCTTGTCTCAGGCCCAGCCTTTCATCGGCCGGATATCGAAAGAACCGAATCTGACCGGTTTTTTCTCGATTCTCGAAGATGCGCTGACCTCGGCGAACAAAGACCAGTCCGTACCCATCGACCTGACCTCGCTGATCGATAAAGTCAACGTCGCCCTGCATAAACGCATCAATGGCGAACACAGCCTGTTATCCTGGGAAAACCTGATTGCCGAGCAGAAAATCACCAAGGCGAGCGAGAATAAAGGCTTTATCAATGTGCTGCCCAAATTCGATTATTCGTCGATACGCCCCGCCGAAAATGCGATCGAAGCGATCAGAAAGGCCGCCGACTCGATTCAGGAACCGAATCTTCCGAAAGTCAAAGTCTGGGTCACCGGCGAAGTCGGCCTTGAGGATGATGAGCTCCTGGGCATGAGTAGCGGCACCTTTAATGCGAGCATTTTTTCGGTGGTGCTGGTATTCGCGATCCTGTTGACCGCTTACCGCTCGCTGACCCTGACTTTATCGACCCTTTTCACCCTGGCGCTGGGCATGGTGTTTTGCGCGGGTTTCGCTGCCTTTTCTGTGAAGGAGCTGAACCTGATTTCGGTCGCATTCGCGGTTTCGAATATCGGTCTCGGCGTCGAATACGCGATCCATTTCTGTTTGCGTTACCGGGACAACCTGATCCATCATATCGACAGAGTCCGCGCGATTCGCAGCACGCTGCTCAGCACCAGCCCATCGCTATTATTGTGCGCCGGCACCACCGCGATCGGGCTGTACGCCTTCATTCCGACCGATTATCGAGGCGTTTCCGAGCTGGGCCTTTTGGCCGGCACCAGCCTGTTCATCTGTCTGTTGATCACGTTGACCGTCTTGCCTTTGCTGCTCAAATTCGTCCCGGTTTCGGTACCCAAGGACTCGGCGGCCACCCATCCGGCGCTGGCTAGACTGGGCGAACGGCTGGCCAATCTGACGCTGCATTACGCGAAGCCGATTGCGATCGGAACTACGGTATTGACCCTCGTGTCGATCGTGTTGGTGTTCAACGTCGAGACCGACTTTAATCCGCTGAACCTGCGCGATCCCAAAACCGAGTCGGTGATCGCGTTCAAGAGCCTGATGAAGGATAAGGACACCTCGCCGATGACCTTGACGATACTTGCTCCCGATGCAGACAAAGCCAAAGCGCTCCAACAGGAGCTCGCTAAAATCGATACGGTCGATAAAACGATCAGCCTGTTCGATTTCGTGCCGGAGAATCAGGAAGACAAATTGGCGATCATCGACGAAATCGCCCTGATGCTCGGCGCCCAGCCGCAACGGTTCCCCGAATTGCAACCCGATCAGGCGCCGGAAAACGGCATCCGGAAACTGATTCAGGCCATCGACACAGTGCTCCCGGCGAAAACGAACCCGAAGGAAATCGAGTCGCTGAGCACCCTGAGAAAGGAATTGCGCGATATTCTGATCGAACTGGATGCAAGGCAGATAACCAGCCGCGACCAGTTCATCGAACAGGTGCAGATCACTCTGCTCGGTACGCTGCCGAAAGTGATGAACGAACTCTACGCGAGCCTGAACGCAAGCGAAGTCACACTCGACGATGTGCCGCCGGACATCAAGGAAAGATGGCTCAGCAAGACCGGTCTGTACCGGATTCAGATCATTCCGAAGTACGATCTGAACAATCTCGACAACATGGCGAAATTCATCACCGACGTACAGGCGATCGCCCCGGAAACGACCGATTTGCCGATCATGTACTGGGAATCGATGAAGGAAGTGCTCAACGCCTTTCAACAGGCGATCATCATTGCGCTGATCACGATCGCCCTGCTGCTGATGGCGATCCGGCGCAACCTGATCGACACGCTGCTGGTGATGACCCCGCTGATTCTGGCCGGACTCTTTACGATGGCCAGCACGGTGCTGACCGGTACGCCGATCAACTTCGCGAACATCATCGCGCTGCCTCTGCTCCTGGGCCTCGGCGTCGACAACGGCATTCACATGGTCGAAAAACTGCATCACTCGCTCTCGGAAGAACAGAACATCTACCAGTCGAGCACCGCGCGGGCGATGTTCTACGGTGCGCTGACCACCGCGTCGAGCTTCGCGGGCCTGGCCTTTTCGCCGCATCAGGGCATCGCGAGCATGGGTTTGGTCATCACGATCGGCATTTTCTGGATCATGACCTGTACGTTCGTGATTCTGCCCGCGCTGAGTAAGCTGGTGTTCAAACGCAGGATAACGCACTCGGCACCAACGCTGTCGGAAGCGGCCTAGCCCGAACGGCGGCTTAAAATGCGCCGCCTTTTATAACCGTTCGCCGCAAAGTCGCCTATGGGGAAGATAAATGATGCTCGAATATACCGACTACATAAAAATCTTCATCGCACTGTTGGCGGTGGTCGATCCGATCGGCGTAATGCCGATCATTGCCGGCGTGGTGGCGCGCGGCGACCGCGCCCAACTGAATTCGATCGCCGGCACCGCCGCATTGGCTGTCGCGGCGATATTATTGATCTCGCTGTTCTTCGGTGAAGATCTGCTCTATTTTTTCGGTATTAGCATCAACTCCTTTAAAATCAGCGGCGGCATTTTGCTGATGCTGATGGCGCTCTCGATGCTGCAGGCCAAAACCAGCGAAACGGTGCAAAACCGGCAGGAAGCGGAAGCGCTCGAAAACCATCGCTCGCTCGCGATCGTGCCGCTGTCGATGCCGCTTCTGGCCGGTCCCGGCGCGATCAGCGCGGTGATCCTGTATGCGCAAATGGGCAACAGTATCGAACATTATCTGCTGATCAGCCTCGACATTCTCGCGGTCGTGCTGATCTTATGGACAGTCATCCGTTTTATCCCCTGGCTGACCCGGCACCTGAGCCAGACCGGCATCAATGTCTTTACCCGGCTGATGGGACTGGTCCTGTCGGCACTGGCGATCGAGTTCATGGCAAGCGGTTTGAAAGGCTTGTTTCCGGTTTTATCGACTCATCCCTGACACTCATGATCGAATCGTTAAGCTACGCTTCCGAAAAATCGGGCATGCCGCCCGGCTCGCTGGTGCATGTCGGCGACGTGCATGCTCACATTCAGAGCATCACGGTGATCAATTACAATGCTTCGCTGCTCGAAAAACACACGCTCGCCTCGGTGGACGAAATTCTGCCGTATGACACCCCCGACACGGTGACCTGGATCATCGTGAACGGCCTGCGGGATATCTCGATCGTCGAGACCATCGGGCGGCATTTCAATATTCACGGACTGGTGCTCGAAGACATTCTGAATACGCATCAACGGCCTAAATTCGAGGAGTTCGAGAATTATTTGTATATCGTATTCAAGGCGATTGCGCTGCAGAACGGCGATGCGTCAGTCGAATACGAACAGATCAGCCTGTTGCTGTTGAACAATATCGTGTTCACCTTCAAGGAAAAACCCGACACAATTCTGGACCCGGTCATCAATCGGTTGAACAATCCGCAAAGCCATATCCGCACGCAAAAGGGCGATTATCTGGCTTACGTGATCATGGATACGATCATCGACGAATATTTCACTCTACAGGATACTTATGACGAATTGATCGAAACGGTCGAAGACGAGCTCCTGACCAATCCGACCCACCGCACCCTGGCTGCGATACAGAAAATCAAACGCGAACTGATTTATTTGCGCCGTTCAATTTCACCGCTTCGGGAATTGCTGGCCGCCATCCATCGCAGTGAATCGCCGCTCTTGAACCAACGCACCCAACAGGATTTCACCGATGTTTACGATCACGCGATACGGATCATCGAAGCGCTGGAATCCTACCGCGACCTGATTTCGGGAATGCTGGACATATACCTGTCCAGCATCAGCAACAAAATGAACGAAACGATGAAGGTATTGACCATATTCTCGACGCTGTTCATCCCGCTGACTTTCATTGCCGGCGTGTATGGCATGAACTTCGAATACATGCCCGAGCTGAAATGGAAATGGGGTTATCCGGCTTTATGGGTGGTTTTTATCGCCATCTCGGCGGTTCTCTTGATGTTCTTCAGGAAACGCAAGTGGCTTTGAGTTCCGACTCGATCCTTTCCTGATTCCAGCTCAATATTGGCGCGACAAGTCCCGCAATCCGCCGCACATCTTCCGGCTTCAGTTTCGCCAGAATCAGCAACGGCAGCCTGCGCCGGAGCAAATCTTCGAGATGCACTACCATTTCGGTGCGCGCGCACACCAGTAAATCGGCGATGATGAAAGGCGCCTCCGGAATGATCCGGCCTGTCGATTCGGACTGTTGCTCGCATAACGCCAAGACATCCCTGACGCGGTTGCCATGCCGAAAAAGCAGCCAGTTGGCGCTTTCGCTGTCGATGCCCAGGTCAAGGGCGCGTCGGGTCATGGCTTCAGACCAGGACAAAAAATCAGAACCCGGCGACCAGGGCAGCGGCATGCCGAAAGTCGCGCACGGCGTTTGTTGGGTCAAATGCCGGCAAACCTGGTCGACAATCCGCGCCGCATCGCTTCTGGCCGAAGTCAGTTTGCCCCCGATCGAGGTCAACAGGCCGTTTGATGCAACATGCAATTCCCAATCGCGGCTGACCGCCGACGGGGAGGTTTGACCGCTTTGCTTCAGCACGCGGAGCCCGGCGAAACTGCCGATGATGTCGTCTTTCGTCCAGTTCCCGTTCCTGGCGGCATGATTGACTTCATTCAGCAAATAATCGATGTCTTTCGCTTCGACTTTGACCGCGTCGAGATCGCCGGCATAATCGGTGTCGGTGGTGCCGACCAGCGTCCGCCCATACCAGGGAATCATGAAGAACACCCGGCCGTCGGCCTGCGCGGTCAGCAATAACGCTTCCTTGTCCAGTATCTTCGGCAGGATCAGATGCACACCCTTACTCAAGCGGTAATTGCGCTTGCCTGACTGCAACCGGCTAGCCCATTGGCCGGCCGTATTGACGAATTGCCGCGCCCGAACCGTAATGCTTTCGCCGGTGGTCCGGTCGGTCACGACCGCCGCGGAGAGTTTGCCGTTCTCCTCCCGAAAATCGGCCGCCTCGCAATAATTGACACAGACCGCGCCGGCGTTTGCGGCGCCCGCCACCAGCTCCAGCACCAGGCGCGCATCGTCGGTCTGGGCGTCGAGATAGGTGAACCCGGCCTTCAGGCCATCTGCCCGCAATAATGGAAAGCGCTCGGCGAACTTGCGGCTATCGTAATAATGAAAACCTTGCTCCTCACCGATCGAGCCGGCCAGCCCGTCATACAGCGTCAGGCCAAGCGCCAACCGCAAACGGCCCAGCCGGCCGCCCCGGTAGACCGGCACGCCGAAGCGCAAAGGCCACACGCGATGCGGCGCCGCGGCCAGCAGCATTTGCCGTTCGGCCAGCGTTTTGCGGACCAGCTGGAAGTCGAAATTTTCGAGATAGCGAAGGCCGCCGTGCACCAGCTTGCTCGAAGCGCTGGACGTCGCATTCGCCCAATCACCGCAGTCTACCAGCGCGACTTTCAATCCGCGCAGAGCCGCATCATAGGCGGTCCACGCACCGTAAATGCCGCCGCCGCAAATCAACACGTCGAATGTCCGCCCGTCCAATCGGGAAAAATCGCGCCTCATCATTTACTTCACTTCCTCAGCGGTAAATTCATTATGACTCATGCGCATTGTCCACAAAAAACACGAAAAGCACGAAAGATTTCATGGCGGAATCGATTCAACCGTTGCTTTTCGTGTTTTTGTGGATACAGATCATGCCTCATCAGGCGCGCGCACAAACCCAGACATCGACCCTTGCGATACCCTGCCGTTTAAGCAGCGAAGCCATCTCCCGAGCAGTCGATCCTGTCGTCATTACATCGTCGAGAATCGCTATATAGCGATAAGGTACCGGCTTGGCCAGTTCGAATGCATTCCTGATATTCCTCTGCCGTTGTTTGGAAGTCAGTCCGGCTTGATGCGGCGTATCGCGCCGCCTTCGGCAACTGGTCAAATCGAGCGGAATCCCGGTTTCGGATGAAACCAGCCTCCCTATTTCGATCGCCTGATTGAAGCCGCGCTCGCAGTATCGCGCTTTATGCAAAGGCACCGGCATGATGCAGTCCGGCAATTCTGCCTGCCGCCGGACATAGTCAAGCAGCAATTGGCCGAGCAAACGCGCATGGGCATGACGGGCGCCGAATTTCAAACCGGTAATCAGATAACGCATCCCATCCCGATACAAAAAAGGCGCATGGACTTTATCGAAGGCGGGCGGACGAGCGATGCAGCGTCCGCAAAGGCGGTCGGGCTCGGCCGCGGTCAACACATTCGCGCAGCACGGACAACAGGAAATATTGGCAGGCAATTGCAGATAGCACTGTAAGCAAAGATCACGCCCTGCCTGACCCGCGTTCCCGCATAGGATACAGGTTGGCGGAAACAGCACTTGCTGTATAATATCAAGCCAGTTGTTCACCATTTTTATATGAATGGGTTGATCAGTTTTCAATTTATGCCCCGGAGATTTTTCGCATGACCGCCCATTCTGCCGCCAGCGCCCTGCAAGCCGCCGCGCCGGTCCGCCATGACTGGCAACTCGACGAAGTTCGCGCGCTGTTCGCGTTGCCGTTCAACGACCTGATCTTCAAGGCGCAATGCGCGCACCGCGCCTATTTCGATCCGAATGAAGTGCAGGTCAGCAGCCTGCTCAGCATCAAGACCGGCTCCTGTTCGGAAGATTGCGGTTATTGCCCGCAAAGCGCCCGCTACGACACCGGCCTGAAGCCGGAGGCGTTGATGCCGGTCGAAGCCGTGCTGAAAGCCGCGGAGCGGGCCAAGGCGGAAGGCGCGAGCCGTTTCTGCATGGGCGCCGCCTGGCGCAAACCGAAGGACAAGGATATTGAGAGAGTAGTCGAAATGGTGCAAGGCGTCAAAGCGCTGGGCATGGAAACCTGCGTCACGCTCGGCATGCTGACCGACGAACAGACCGCGCGCCTGAAGGAAGGCGGTCTCGATTACTACAATCACAACCTCGACACTTCCGAAGAATATTATTCCGAAGTGATTACCACCCGCACCTACCAGGACCGCCTCGATACGCTTGCGCGGGTTCGCGACGCCGGCATCAACGTCTGCTGCGGCGGCATCGTCGGCATGGGCGAGGGCGACGACGACCGCGCCAAACTCTTGCTCGAACTGGCCAACCTGCCCGCACATCCGGAAAGCGTACCGATCAATATGCTGGTGCAGGTCGAGGGCACGCCGCTGATGGGCGCCGAGGCGCTGGACCCGTTCGTCTTCATCCGGACGATTGCGGTCGCGCGGATCATGATGCCGAAATCGCGAGTGCGCCTGTCCGCGGGCCGCACCGGCATGAGCGACGAAATGCAGGCTTTATGCTTCCTGGCCGGCGCCAATTCGATCTTTTACGGCGACAAGCTGTTGACCACCGACAACCCGATGACGAATCACGACAAGGCGCTGTTCGATCGACTGGGCGTACACATGGGCGGATCGAGCTACGCCCATCAATAACATCTCATCGTTCCCACGCTCCAGCGTGGGAATGCCGCCCGCACCGCTCCAGCGGTGCGTAGCGTAAAACAGACTGTCGCCGGATTCGGATTAAAACTCCGTCCAGCTCAAAACCGACTCGTTTGATTTCCCTATGAACGTATTCCAAACCGACGCCGAAAACACGCTCGAAACCGTTACGGCTCAAGGCTTATACCGCAAACGGCGTATCGTCGCCTCGCCCCAGGGCGTACATCTGAACGCCGACGGCCGCGCGTTGGTCAATTTTTGCAGCAACGACTACCTGGGCCTCGCGAATCATCCTGAAGTCATCAAGGACTTCAAAAACGCCGCCGACCGATACGGCGTCGGCAGCGGCTCGGCGCATCTGATTTGCGGCCATAGCGAAGCGCATCACGCGCTGGAAGAGGAACTCGCTGAATTTACCGGACGCAGCAGGGCCTTGCTGTTTTCGACCGGCTATATGGCGAATCTCGGCGCGATTGCCGCACTGGCCGGCCGCGGCGATACGGTGTTCGAAGACCGCCTGAACCATGCCTCGCTGATCGACGGCGGCCTGTTATCCGGCGCGCGCTTCAAGCGCTACCGGCATGCCGATCCCAAACACTTGAAAAACGTCATGCCTGGCGCCGGCGGCAAAAACCTGATCGTGACCGACGGGGTCTTCAGCATGGACGGCGATCTGGCGCCGCTGCCGGCCCTCGCCAGACTCGCGCAAGAAAGCGGCGCCTGGCTGCTGGTCGACGATGCGCACGGCCTCGGCGTGCTGGGCGAACAGGGCGGTGGCGTGCTCGAACATTTCGGACTGAACCAAACCGACGTGCCGGTGCTGGTCGGCACGCTGGGCAAGGCATTGGGCACCTTCGGGGCATTTGTGGCGGGCTCCGACGCCCTGATCGAACTGTTGATCCAGAAAGCGCGCACCTATATTTATACCACCGCGCTGCCGCCCGCAGTCGCGGAGGCGACGCGCGCTAGCCTCAAGCTTGCCCGTATCGAAACCTGGCGGCGCGAAAAACTGAAAAAACTGACCGAACGCTTCCGGCAGGGCGCCGCACAGATCGGACTCGAACTGCTGCCGTCGGCCTCGCCTATCCAGCCGATTTTGATCGGCAACAGCCGGAAAGCCGCGGCCCTCAGCGAGGAGCTGCTCGAAGCGGGTTTTTTAATCAGCGCGATCCGGCCGCCGACCGTGCCGCAAGGCAGCGCGCGGCTTAGAGTCACGCTTTCCGCGGCCCATGAAGAAGTGCAGGTCGACAGGCTGCTGGATGCATTGGACAGGCTAAAGGCTAATAACGATACGGATAGGGCGTTGTGAGCGGCATCGAACATATTAAATGACACACATCCATACAGAAACCTACGGCCAAGGCAAACCGATCGTGATGATCCACGGCTGGGGCATGCATTCGGGCATCTGGCGGCCCTTTGCCGAAGCACTGTCCAGGCACTATCGCGTCACCTGCGTCGATCTGCCGGGCCACGGGCGCAGCGGCAGGATTTCCGCTTTCGACCTGGAGCATCTCGGTCCCAGGCTTATTGCCGCAGTGGGCGACGAGCCGGCCTGCTGGCTGGGCTGGTCGCTCGGCGCGACGGTCGCGCTCGACATCGCCTCCCGTTTTCCGGGGCGTGCCGACAGGCTGATTCTGCTGGCCGGCAATCCGCGCTTTATCCGCACCCATGACGCCGTCGACAGTCCCGACCATTGGCCGGGCGTCTCGCCTCGCGTACTCGATGCCTTTTCCGGCCAGCTGACCGAAGACGCCCCGCAAACCTTGCTGCGCTTTCTGGCTCTGCAGGTCCATGGTCTACCGGAGGCAAAAGTTTTAATGAAGACTTTGAAAGCGGCAATTTTCGAATGCGACCCGCCCGACAATGCCTCCTTGCTAGATGGCCTGCAAGTGCTGAAAGAAGCCGACTTGCGCCCGGCGCTGGCCGCCTTCGACCGGCCCGTCTCGGCGATTCTGGGCGGCCGGGACACGTTGGTTCCGCACGCGGTCGGCCCACATTTGCAGCGCCTGCAACCGAACCTGCAATTACACCTGCTCGAAAAAGCCGGGCATGTTCCCTTTCTGACCCATCAGGAAGCGCTGATCGGGATCATTTCCGGTTTCATGGAGTCGCGATGAGTGCGGCATTGCTCGATAAACCCCGGATCAGGCAATCTTTCGCCGCCGCCGCGGCGACTTATGATCAGGCCGCCGCGCTGCAACGGCGCAGTGCGATCGACTTAATTCGACAGGCCGAGACAAAAGGCATTCGGGGCACCGTGCTCGATCTCGGCTGCGGCACCGGCAATCTGGCCGGGCTTTTGTTAACCGCCGAACGCCGACCCGACACGCTGATTGCGCTGGATATTGCATCACGTATGCTCGAAGCGGCACGCTGCAAGCTGAATTGCCGCTTCGACGCAAACCCGGCCTTGCATTATGTCTGCGCCGACGCCGAACGGCTGCCTTTTGCCTCCCATAGCCTGGACGGCGTCTATTCGAATCTGGCCCTGCAATGGTGCGAATCGCTAGATCAAGTACTTGCCGCTTTGAAACGGATACTGAAAGCCGGCAGTCCGCTGATCTTCTCGACCTTTGGTCCGCAAACCCTCAAGGAGCTCAAAAACGCCTGGGCGGAGGTCGACGACCTGCCGCACGTGAACGCCTTTCCTTCCGAACCGGAACTGATGCGTTTACTGCAAGCAGCAGGCTTCAGCGATTGCCGGATCCGGCAGACTCTTCATACGCCCCGCTATGCGACAGCGGTCGATCTGATGCGCGAACTGAAACAGATAGGCGCCCATAACGCCCACCTGGCCCGAACCAAAAACCTGACCGGCAAATCGCGGATGCAGGCGATGTATGCGGCTTACGAACGCCATCGCGATGAAGGTTCTCTGCCTGCCACTTTCGAAATTTTGCTGGTTTCTGCCAGAGCCTGACATGATTCCGCAAGGTTATTTCATCACCGGCACCGACACTAACGCCGGCAAAACCTGGGCGACGCTGGCGTTGATGCAGGCCTTCAAAAATCAGGGAAAAACGGTCGCGGGAATGAAACCGGTGGCTTCGGGCTGCCAGTTTCAGGACGGCGAATTGAAAAATGAAGACGCGCTGCTGCTTCAGGCTCATTCCAGCATTGCGATCGATTACGACCTAATCAATCCTTATGCCTACGAACTGCCGATCTCGCCGCATCTGGCAGGAAAGGACAACCCGGCCGATTTCGCCATGCTCTCGTCCCGCTTCGATCAATTGAAAAACCAGGCCGATATCGTCCTGGTGGAAGGCGCCGGCGGCTGGTACGCCCCGGTCAATGCCCAGCAAGACATCAGCGATTTGGCGCTTGCCCTCAGCCTTCCGGTAATCCTGGCGGTCGCGATCAGGCTGGGCTGCATCAATCACGCCAGATTGACCGCACAGGCGATCGCCCTAAAAGAGATTAAGCTTGCCGGCTGGATCGCGGTTTGCAATGACCCGGACATGATCTGTGCGGAAGACACTATCGCCACCCTCCGAAGTGCGCTGGATGCGCCTTTGCTGGGCGTGATCCCCTACCTGCAATCCCCCGACATCAACGCTTTGCACCGATTTTTGAAACTGGATCCGCTTTAAACGCATCAGCCTCGCCAATGCGGCGGATTGGTCTTTTCAAATCCCGGCAAGGCCTCGATGCGTCGGCACCAGGCATGCAGCGCCGGAAAATGCCTATCGATTTTACGCAGCCTGCCGCTGACCGCTGCGGTATTTTCGCGCCTGGCGGCAATCAGCAGGAGCTGGATGACCGGATAAGTCGCGACATCGGCCGCGGAGATTCGCTTTCCGGCCAGGTAATCATTTTGCTCCAACACCGCATCGAGCCGATAAAATTCCTGCTCAACCTGCTGTCTTGACTTTATCGCTTCGTCCCTTTTTTCAGGCAATTCCCCGGAAAAGATGGTGCCCGCAAACGATGTCATGTGCGGTTCAAGGTAATAAACGCATTCCATGATCAGACGCCAGATCAGTCCGCGCTCTGCCGGGTCGCTGCCGAATAGGGCCGGCACCGGCTGGATTGCATCGAGATAACTCAGAATCGCGATCGACTCATACAGCGTAAACTCGCCGTCCCTAAGCGCCGGCACCTGACCGCGAGGATTGAGCGCCAGAAACTCTCCCGATTGGAGATCGGCGTCGGAAAAACTCAATTGCCGGCCTTGATAGGCAATCCGCTTGATCTCGAGCGCCAGCTGAACCCGCCAGGAATACGGACTGCCGCAACCCCAAAAAATTTCGATCGTCATGGGTCAAATGCTATTTTGCGCCGATTTGACCCAGTCATAGCCCTCCCGATAACTGGGGTATAAAAAACGATAACCCAGCGCTTTCAAGCGCGCATTATTGCAGCGCTTGTTCATCGGCGCATCGTCGCCGGCTACTTTGATGGCGGGCGGAGAGCAATGCAGGCGTTCGGCCAGCCAGGAGACGACCTCCCACATCGGCGCGGGATCGTCATCGCTGGCCAGATAACAGGGGTCCAATGCGGCGCCGGCCAGTCGCTGTGCGCCTAGAAACGCCAAGACTCCGGCACAATCGTCCTGGTGAATCCGGTTGGTGTAGTAAGGCGGCGTTTTCTGGACCCCAGGCCGGCTCGCCGCCAATCTGACCAGATATTCGCGGCCCGGCCCGTAAATGCCGGCGAAGCGCACGACGATGTTGTCGGGATTCGCCGCCAGCACCTGTTTTTCCGCCTGCCTGATGAGCCGGCTGTTCGGATTATCCGGTTCGGCCGCCGAGGTTTCGTCGACCCATTCGCCGTGCGCCTGCCCGTAAACGCTGGTCGATGAGACGAATATCCAAGGCGTACCGGGACATCTCTCCAGCACATTCCGCAAACCGGTTTGATAGACGGCGCGATAGCTTTGCACGTTGCGGCCGTCTGCCGAGACGATGAAAAACAGCAAGTCGAAATCGGTTTCCAAATTTTGCAGCGTGGCCGCATCGGCGATATCCGCCGCCATGTAGCGTATCGCGCTGCCGGTAGCGGGAGGCTGCCGTTTCAATCCGGTCACCCGATGGCCCTGATTGATCAGTTGCAGCCCCAGCGGCGAGCCGATATCGCCGCAGCCGACGATCAGAATGTTGGCCATCGCTATAGCTCGTTAATCAACCGCAACTCCTGCGGATAAGGCGACATATAGTAGGATTCGTCGATATAAGGATCGGGGGCTTTCCGGAAATGGTGCTTCAACAGCGTCAGCGGCACGATCAGCGGAATCTCGCCGCGCCGATAACGTTCGATTACTTCAACCATTTCAGCCTTGTCGTCGGAACTGAGCTCCTTTTTCAGATAACCCTGGATATGCTGCAGGACATTCACGTGCCGGCTGCGTGTCGGCACATGCTTGAGCGTTTTCATCAACAGCGCGATATAGTTCCCGGCCACTTCAGCCAGGTTCTCTTTGCTCAAGCCGGCCAGCATCTGCCCGAGCTCGCGGTAATCGGCATGGCTCATGATGATCAATTTGTGCCGGGCATGGAAGCGGGTCAAGCGTTGCGCGCTGATGCCTTCGGCGATCAGCCGTTTCCAGCGGTAGTAGACGTAGACGCGCTGGATGAAATTCTCGCGCAGTCCCGGATCGCCGAGCCGGCCTTCTTCTTCGACAGGCAGCAGCGGATTCTCCTTCATCATCGCTTCGGCGTAAATGCCTATGCCTTCGCGCCGCGGCTGATTGCCCGTATACACCTTGACGCGCTCCATGCCGCAGCTCGGCGAGTCTTTTTTCAGGATATAGCCGCATAACTCGGCATGGCGGTCTTTAAGCCCCTCGGCATGCATACGCAGACAGTCGGTTACGTCGCGCTCCGGGTCCTTGACGCCGACGCAGCGTATCCGGCCTTCGACGTTGGCCAGATGCAAAGTCGGCCTCGGCACGCCCAGGCCGATTTCGACCTCCGGGCAAAACGGGTGAAACTCGAAATATTGGCCGAGCGTGCCGGTGATATAGGAATCGTGTTTATGGCCGCCGTCGAAACGGACTTCCTGGCCGAGCAGGCAACTGCTGATGCCGATCGGAATTTTGTTCATGCTGCTCAATACCGGGAGTTGCAAACGGGAATTGTTAAGGTACATTGGTTAGAGCCATTATACGTGATGGAGTTTTATCGTTCGATCACGATACCATACCGCCCGGAAGTAATTTTTGGCGGCTCAACGGCCTCATTTCTTCTCAGCGAGCGAAATAAGCCCAATTATTATGATTATCAAATTATTGTTCACTATAGGATTGATCATTATGACGCTAAGTAGTCCAGCCGAAGCTAAAGAAACCGCAAAAACCCTGTCCTCCTGCCCGAACAGCCCGAACTGCGTATCGAGCCAGGCGGCTGACGGCGATCATTTTATCGCGCCGTTCAAAATCAAAGGCAAGCCTGAGGATGCCTTCGCGGTTTTAAAAAATGCCTTAACCGGACAAAGCCGCACCGTAATCACCGAAGCGAGCGACAATACGCTGCACGCCGAAGCGACCAGCCTGATCTTCCGTTTCGTCGATGATGTCGACGCGATACTCGACAAGGATGCCGGTGTGATTCATATCCGTTCCGCCTCAAGGGTCGGTTACAGCGACTTCGGCGTCAACCGCAAGAGAGTAGAAGGATTGCGGGCCATCCTGCAACAGGCCGGGGTTATCGAATAGTCAACGACGCGTTCTTTAGAATCGTTACGCCGCTGACTGTTCAATGTCCCGTTACCCGCTTTCGCTGTTCATTTTCCGGCGCGACCTTCGGCTTGAAGACAATAGCGGACTCAACGCCGCGCTGACACTTTCCCGCCAGGTACTGCCCTGTTTCATCTTCGATCCCCGGCAGATTCGGCCGCACCCTTATCAGAGTCTGCCGGGCCTGCGCTTCATGCGCCACGCGCTGGCCGACCTGCAAGCACAATGTTTCGCCGCAGGCGGAGAACTCTCCCTCTTTTATGACGCCCCTGTCCGGGTGATTCGCGAGTTGTTCGCCAGGCTGAAGATCGCCGCCGTATTCATCAACCGCGATTACACACCGTTCAGCCGCCGCCGCGACGAAGAAATGGCGGAGACCTGCCGCGAACTCGGGATCGACCTGCATGTGCTTCCCGATCTCTTGCTGAACGAGCCTGAAAAGACGCTCAAAAGCGACGGCTCGCCCTATAAAGTCTTTTCCGCATTTTATGAACGGGCGCGGCAGGTTCCGGTCAATCCGCCAAGCTCTCCGGCCGGCGCGGGCTTGAGGAAACTGGCCGGCAACGTCAATCCCGCGCCTTACGTCTTAGGAAACGAGTATACGCCGAACGCATTGCGCGGCGGCCGCCGTGAAACGCTGGCGTTACTGGATCAACTCGGCGGGCTCGCCGATTATGAACAAATGCGCGACTACCCGGCGCTGGATGCCACCAGCCGGCTGTCGGCCCATCTGAAATTCGGCTGCTGCTCGGTACGCGAAGCCTATTATGCGATCCTTTCGCAATTAGGCAGCGAGCATCCGCTGCTGCGCCAATTGTATTGGCGGGATTTTTTCACCCATATCGCCTATCACTTTCCGTTCGTGTTCGGGAAGGCTTTTGTGGAGAAATTCGAAAATGTGAAATGGGACGATAGGCCAGACCGTTTCACGGCCTGGTGCGAAGGCAGGACCGGTTTTCCGATCGTCGATGCCGGAATGCGCGAATTGAATGCGACCGGCTTCATGCATAACCGGGTCAGAATGGTCGCCGCTTCGTTTCTGGTCAAGGATCTGCATATCGACTGGCGCTGGGGCGAGCGCTACTTTGCGAGGCGCCTGGTCGACTACGACCCCTGCGTAAACAACGGCAACTGGCAGTGGGCCGCCTCGACCGGCTGCGACGCCCAGCCTTATTTCAGGATATTCAACCCCTGGACGCAGCAGCGGAAATTCGATCCGGAGTGCGGCTATATATACCGCTGGCTGCCGGAACTTCGTCAGCTTCCGATAGAAACAATTCACCGCTGGAATAAGCAGCCTAGCAAAGGCGATTATCCGGCTCCGATCATTGACCATGCCACGGAGAGCCGCATCGCCAAGGAAAGATTTTTAAACGCCGCGAATGCGCCGATAAGCCCCGTAAGCGAGCAGGAATGACGCCAGCCAGCAGGCGACCAGCCAGCCGATCATGCCGTCGTAGTAACCGACCAGAAAACCGTATTCGGAATCATGATGCGTGTCGAACAACGTCTTGCTCATTTTGATCTGCCAGACCCAGGCCGAATGGCAGCCGATGCAGAGCCCCAGATTCGCGGATGCGCGTATCCGGAGGATCCCCAAAAAAATGCCGACCATCAGCAAGGCCAGCCAGTCCGGAAAATTGGCCGGATTGAACACATTTCCGAACGCTTCGGCGAGGAGCACGAAGCCGCTCGACAAATTCGCTTCCTCGCTCGGAATCTGCGAATGGCTGTGCAGGAAATGCAGCGAGGCATAGTACAGCGCGCTGACGGCGATCGCCGCGAAAAGCGGCATTTTTCTGCGCATGGCCGCAATCAGCAGGCCGCGAAACAGCGTCTCTTCGATCACTGAAATGAGCAACGACAATAACAGAATCAACCCCATTTTCCGGACAATCAGCAGCCCGGTCCAGTGCTTTGCCTGATCGAAGGTGTGGATGCCAAGCTGATATTCGACGATCAAAACAGGCAGCAGCGTCAGCAAGCCCAGCACAAATCCTTGCAGAATCTGTTTGAGCAATTTTTTTCCGGAAGCAAAGCCCAAGCCGTTCCAGCTGATCCTGAGCCAGGCCATCGCCGGAAAAATGCTCAGCACCAGAAAAAACAGCGTGGTTTTCGAGATGACTTTGGATAAGGTAAATCGGTCGCCGAGGAGTTGGATCAGAAAATAGCCGAGCAGGCTGGCCAGCATAGAAAACGCCAGCAATATCGCCAGCGGGACGAGCGCATAAAGAATGCGCCTCAGCATCCTTTGGGACCTTCGCGAAAATCGCCCCACAGCATCTGCACCGAGGACAATGCGGCCAGCGAGGCGGTTTCGGTGCGTAAAATCCGGCCTCCGAGCCGTACCGGAATGAAACCGGCGGCTTTAGCAGCCTCTCGTTCATGATCGGCGAAACCGCCTTCGGGCCCTGTCAATAATGTCACCCGGCTGTTTTCCGGCCGCAAATCGATCAGCGAGCTCTCCGCATGGGGGTCCAGGAAGATTTTCAGTCCCTCTTGCTCACCCACCCATTGATGCAGAGGCGTGATCGGCGACAGTGCCGACAAAATACTTCGGCCGCTTTGTTCGGCCGCATGCTGGATAATGCGCTGCCAGTGGGTGAAGCGCTGAGCGCGTTTATCGCCTTTTAGCTGTACCAGACAGCGTTCGGTTTCGATCGGTGTGATCCGGTTGACGCCGAGTTCGACGGCCTTTTGCACCGATAAGTCCATCCGGTCGCCGCGTGCCATGCCGAGCCCGAGGCAGATCGTCAACGGCGATTCCACATCGCGCGCCTGGCGCTGTTCGATCGAGACCGCTACCCGATTACGACTGACTTCGAGCAATACCGACGAATAGTCAGCTCCCGAACCGTCGAATAAGACGATCTTATCATCCTTAGCAAGCCTCAGTACGGTCCTGACATAATGCGCGCTATCAACGTCCAGTTCAATGTGCTGGCCGCAATTTAACGGTTGGGAAACATAGAGTCGGGAAATTCGCATGGCAATGAGGTAATGCTTGGCAATGGGCGAAAAGACGCGGTCATCAGGCAAGCGCCGTGCCGAGGAATAAGTCCAAATTGACTTTGGCACGAACGCTAAAGACCTGTCGGATTTTAAACCCGGCAGGTCTTAAGTCCTGTCGTTATTTACAACTGCAAAGGGACAGGCCGCTCAGGATGGCAGCGGCCAAAATTCCAGATTTTCGAGAATCGCGAGCGTCGGCCCCGACTGATTCATCGTATAGAAATGCAGACCGGGCGCATCCTGTTCGAGCAGTTCCCGGCACAATTCGGTCACCACATCCAGACCGAAGGCCTGAATCGAGACACGATCGTCGCCCAGGCATTCGAGGCGCTTGCGCAACCAGCGCGGAATGTCCGCGCCGCACATCTCGGAGAAGCGGAACAGCTGCGAGTACTGCGTGATCGGCATAATGCCCGGCACGATCGGAATCGTTATCCCGTTACGCTCGCAGCGGTCGCGGAAATAAAAGTACGCCTCGGCATTGTAAAAATACTGGGTGATCGCGGCATTCGCGCCCGCGTCGACCTTGCGTTTGAAGTTGTTGAAATCGACATCGGCATTTTGCGCCTGCGGATGCACTTCCGGATAAGCCGCGACATGAATTTCGAACGTGTCGCCGGTTTCCATGCGGATAAATTCGACCAGTTCGTTCGCATAGCGGAACTCGCCGGCCGACAGCATCCCGGACGGCAGATCGCCGCGTAATGCGACGATCTTGCTGATGCCCTTGTCCCGGTAGTCTCTCAGTATCGTACGGATGCTGTCCCGGGTCGACGCAACGCAGGACAGGTGCGGCGCGGCCGCAATCCCTTTGGACTGAATTTCGACGACGGTCTCGAAGGTTTTCTCACGCGTCGAACCGCCTGCGCCGAAAGTCACCGAAAAAAAGCCGGGATTCAGTCGGGCGAGCTTTTCGTGAACGATTTTAAGACTCGCCGCACCCTCTTCAGTTTTCGGAGGGTAAAACTCAAAACTTAATACCTTCGGGTGCGTGTATCGTGATTTCATTCGTTGAGCCTAGGCCGAGCAGGTGACTTGGGTTGCCCACCAGCCGGCAACC
The DNA here is from genome assembly GCA_051061095.1 of Methylomicrobium sp. GTDB lineage: Bacteria > Pseudomonadota > Gammaproteobacteria > Methylococcales > Methylomonadaceae > Methylomicrobium. The sequence continues at coordinate 76,426 of JBPFEE010000001.1, forward strand.
CAATCCGGAGATAATCAATAGCGGTAAGATTCGCCTTTATAAGGGCCTTCAACCGGCACATTGATGTAACGCGCCTGCTCTTCGGTCAACTGAGTCAAATGCACGCCGATTTGCGCCAGATGCAGACTCGCGACTTTTTCATCCAGCTTTTTCGGCAGTACGTAAACCTTGTTTTCATACCGATCGGCATGCTTCCATAATTCGATCTGCGCCAGAACCTGGTTGCAAAACGAATTGGACATCACGAAGCTCGGATGGCCGGTCGCACAGCCGAGATTGACCAGACGGCCTTCGGCCAGCACGATCAGACGCTTGCCGTCAGGGAAGATCACATGATCGACCTGCGGTTTGATGTTTTCCCAGGTGTATTGGCGCAGCGAGGCAATATCGATTTCCGAATCGAAATGGCCTATATTGCAGATGATCGCCTGATTTTTCATCGCCAGCATATGCGCGTGGGTGATTACATTCACGTTGCCGGTCGCGGTCACGAAAATATTCGCCTGCGGCGCCGCCTCTTCCATCGTGACGACGCGGTAGCCCTCCATCGCCGCCTGCAAGGCGCAGATCGGGTCGATTTCGGTGATCCAGACCGTCGCGCCTAGGCCGCGCAATGACTGCGCGCAGCCCTTGCCGACATCGCCGTAACCGCAAACGACCGCGATCTTGCCCGCGACCATCACATCGGTCGCCCGCTTGATGCCGTCCACCAGCGATTCGCGGCAACCGTACAGGTTGTCGAACTTGGACTTGGTTACCGAATCGTTCACGTTGAACGCTGGCACTTTCAGAGTACCCTTCGCGACGCGTTCGTGCAGGCGCAAGACGCCGGTTGTGGTTTCTTCGGACAGGCCTTTGACGTTCGCCATCAGCTCGGGATATTTTTCGTGCATCATCAAGGTCAGGTCGCCGCCGTCGTCGAGGATCATGTTCGGACGCCAGCCGTTCGGACCTTCGATCGTCTGTTCGATGCACCAGTCGAATTCGGCCTCGGACTCGCCCTTCCAGGCGAATACAGGAATGCCGGCCGCGGCGATCGCGGAAGCGGCGTGATCCTGGGTCGAAAAGATATTGCAGGACGACCAGCGTACTTCGGCGCCCAGTGCGGTCAGCGTTTCGATCAGCACCGCCGTCTGAATCGTCATGTGCAGACAACCGGCGATACGCGCGCCTTTCAGCGGCTGCTCGGCGCCGTACTCGGCACGCAAGGCCATCAGGCCCGGCATTTCGGTTTCGGCAATATTGATTTCCTTACGTCCCCATTCCGCCAGCGCAATATCGGCGACTTTATAATCTTGGCTCATTTCCTGCTCCTCCATTTCCGTGTTGATTAAATTCCGGCCGCATCGAGCAATGCTTCGACTTTGTCGGTTTTTTCCCAGCTGAAAGTCTCTTCGGTCCGTCCGAAATGACCGTAAGCCGCCGTCGGCTGATAAATCGGCTTCAACAGGCCCAGCATCGCGATCAGGCCTTTCGGTCTCAGATCGAAAATCGAACGGACGATTTCGACCAGGCGGTCCTCGCCGATCTTGCCGGTGCCGAAGGTTTCGATCGTAATCGACGTCGGCTCGGCCACGCCGATCGCATAAGAAACCTGAATCTCGCAGCGTTCCGCGAGTCCGGCCGCGACAATATTCTTGGCGACATAGCGCGCCATATAGGCCGCCGAACGGTCGACCTTGGAAGGGTCCTTTCCGGAAAACGCACCGCCGCCGTGGCGCGCCATCCCGCCGTAGCTGTCGACAATGATCTTGCGTCCGGTCAAACCGCAGTCTCCTACCGGACCGCCGATCACGAACTGACCGGTCGGGTTAATGTAAAATTTGGTGTCCTTGTGCACCCATTCTCTCGGCAGCACCGGCAGAATGATTTCGTCCATTACGGCTTCATAGATCGCCTTGTTGCTGATATCCGGCGAATGCTGGGTCGAGAGCACCACCGCATCGATCGCCACCGGCTTGTGATTTTCGTAGCGGAAGGTGATCTGGCTTTTCGCATCCGGACGCAGCCACGGCAATGTCTTGTTCTTGCGCACTTCGGCCTGGCGCTTGACCAATAAATGCGAATACTGGATCGGCGCCGGCATCAGCACGTCGGTTTCGTTCGTCGCATACCCGAACATCAGGCCCTGGTCGCCGGCGCCCTGTTCATGGTTTTCGGCTTCATCGACACCCATGGCGATATCGGAAGACTGTTTGCCGATCGCGTTCAACACCGCGCAGCTTTGGCCATCGAAACCGATGTCGCCGTGATCATAGCCGATATCGCAAACGGTCTTGCGCACCAGCTCTTCCAGATCGACCCAGGCATTGGTCGTAATCTCGCCGGCGATGATCACCATGCCGGTTTTTACCATCGTTTCGCACGCGACACGCGATCTGGGATCTTGCGCCAGCAACGCATCCAATACCGCATCGGAAATTTGATCCGCGACCTTGTCTGGATGCCCTTCCGAAACCGATTCCGAGGTAAAAATGAAATTGTTGCTCATAGAAGTGCCTTTTAAAAAATGATATAAATCCTGATAAGCAAAAAGGCTGCCAGGCAGCCTTTTTATTGATTTGGTGGGCCCTGTAGGACTTGAACCTACGACCTGCCGATTATGAGTCGGACGCTCTAACCAACTGAGCTAAGGGCCCGTGTCCGTTTTTCAGTCGCCGTCAAGGAAACAGCGCAGCTGTTCCGACCTCGATGGATGCCGCAGCTTTCTAAGCGCTTTGGCTTCGATCTGGCGTATTCTTTCGCGGGTCACGTCAAATTGCTTGCCGACTTCCTCTAGCGTATGATCGGTATTCATATTGATGCCGAAACGCATCCTGAGCACCTTCGCTTCGCGCGCGGTAAGTCCAGCCAGCACATTTTGCGTCGATTCGCGCAAGCCGGCAATTGTAGCAGATTCGACCGGCGATAGCACCCTCGAATCTTCGATAAAATCGCCCAGATGCGAATCTTCGTCATCGCCGATCGGCGTTTCCATCGATATCGGCTCTTTCGCGATCTTCAGCACCTTACGCACCTTGTCTTCGGGCATTTCCATGCGCACGGCCAATTCTTCCGGCGTCGCCTCGCGGCCCAGTTCCTGCAGGATCTGCCGGGAAATCCGGTTCAGTTTGTTGATCGTTTCGATCATGTGCACCGGAATCCGGATCGTGCGCGCCTGATCCGCGATCGAGCGGGTGATCGCCTGCCGAATCCACCAGGTCGCATAGGTCGAGAACTTGTAACCGCGCCGGTATTCGAACTTATCGACGGCTTTCATCAGACCGATATTGCCTTCCTGAATCAGATCGAGGAATTGCAGACCGCGGTTCGTGTATTTTTTTGCGATCGAAATCACCAGACGCAGGTTTGCCTCGATCATTTCCTTTTTGGCGCGCCGCGATTTGGCCTCGCCGATCGACATGCGCCGATTGATGTCTTTCAAGCCATTGATGGTCAGGCCGAATTTCGCTTCGATTTCGCCTAGGGCTTTGATCGCCTTGCGAATATCTTTTTCATGCGGCTTCAACGCTTCGGCGTACTTGCCGCCCTCTGCCAGGCAGCGGTCCAGCCAGGCCGGATTGCTCTCATCTTCGGTAAACAGCGCAATAAACTCCGGGCGCGGCATTTTTGCATGCTTCGTGCAAATTTCCACAATCGCTCTTTCCTGTTCCCGGACTGTTGCTACACCTTCGGGAATGATGCCGGACATTTTTTTCAAGTACTGAGGCGTCCATTTGAATTCCATGAACAAATCGGCCAGAACATCAAATGCCTTCTCGGTCTCTGCACTCGCATAGCCGTATTTCTTGCAGGAATTGGTGGCCACCTGCAGTTGCCCCCTTAACCTCTCGACTTTTTCGCTGACTTCCTCAAGGTTAAGGCCTTTCAATTCTTCGTCGGCCGCGCCCGCATCTTCGACATCTTCTGCGCCGGTCTGAGCTACGTTCATATCATCGGCCTCACTGTAATCAGCGAAACCGGTGATCAAGTCGTTCAGGCGAATGCCGCCTTCTTCGCTTGAAATCGAATCGTAGGATTGCAGGAAGTCGTCAACCACAACGCAGGATCGCGCCAAGGCCTTGACCAGTTGCTGCTGGCCCTCCTCGATCCTTTTGGCGATTTTCAATTCGTCCGCACGCGTCAACAGCTCGACCGAGCCCATTTCACGCATATACATGCGCACCGGATCGGTCGTACGTCCGAATTCGCTGTCGACAGACGCCAGCGCGGCGACTTCCTCCGCATCCTCGTCATCGGTGGTAACCGCCGCCGCATCGGTGATCAATGAGTCTTCATCGGGCGCAACTTCATAGACCTGGATACCCATGTCATTGATCATGCCGATGAAATCATCAATTTGCTCAGGATCTACAATATCACTCGGCAAGTGGTCATTAATCTCGGCATAAGTCAGGAAACCCTGTATTTTGCCTCGGGCAATCAATTGTTTAATCTGAGACTGTTGCTGTTCTTGATTCATCATTCACTCACCGGATATGCAATTCAGCGGAACTACACGTAACTGGTAATTCTACTATAAATTTGTGACTTGGCGCCTACTTTTTAAGCGCCAATAACTTGCGCAGAGATTCTTTTTCATCTACAGTCAATACCTTTTTGGACAATAGCCGCTCCAGTTCATTTTCCGCGGACTGTTTTATCAAACTTGCCAGCGCATCGCGAAAAACGCTTTCTATATTGTCCGGAGCAATCAACAGTTCCAGAAATGCCAGCGCCTTGACCGATTTCTCTTCGGACGAGTCGCGGTAAGACTCGAGCAGTACTGCCGTAGTTGCAGGTTTTTGCGCCAAAATCACCTGCACGATATTTTTAAACAGTTCGACGCCGGGAAATATCAATGTACTCCAATCGATTTCCTGCAACTCGCGGCACATGGCCAGTTTGGGGTTTTGCACTAACAATGCAATCGCCATCCGCGCCGATGTCATTCGGGTTTTATCACGCGGTCCTTTGGGACGGACGCTACGGTTAAGTGTAGACTCATTCTGTAAAACGTCCAGGTTACTCAGCTCAGACAAGGCTCTAAGTCTAGCAAACATCATCTCTCTAAAAAACCCAGCCGGCAGCTTTTCAAGGTATGGTCGCGCCTTGCCGACCAGTTGCGCACGACCTTCGAGACTAGATAATTGCAAGTCTTTAGCGACCTGCGCAAAAAAATAATCGGACAACACTTCAGCTTCCCGCATGCGGGCATGAAACCGCTCAACGCCCTCCTTGCGCACCAGCGAATCGGGATCCTCACCCTCAGGCAACAACATGATGCGCACCTGACGGCCATCCCGAAGACAGGGAAACACCGCATCCATCGCACGCCACGCCGCCTCCCTGCCCGCCCGGTCGCCGTCAAAACAGAACACCAGCTCTGCAGAAAAACGGAACAACAGATCGGCATGGGCCTGTGAAGCCGCCGTGCCCAAAGCGGCCACCGCATGATCGACGCCGTATTCCGCCAATGCGATCACATCCATGTAGCCTTCGACCAGCAGAATCCGTTCCGGCTTGGCATTTTTTTTCAGCAACTCATAAAGACCGTAAACTTCTCTGCCTTTATGAAATAGGGACGTTTCCGGAGAATTCAAATATTTCGGCGAAGAATCGTCCAGCACGCGTCCGCCGAAGCCGATGATACGGCCGCGCTTATCGCGAATCGGGAACATCACCCGACCACGGAATCGGTCATATACATGACCGTTGTCATTTTTGATAGCCAGGCCGGTATCCAGCAAGGCTTGCTGATTAAACCGCCCCGACAAAGACTGCCACGCATCGGGGGCATATCCCAGCCGGTAATCCCGCATCACCTGATCGCCTACGCCACGAGCCCGTAAATAACCCAGCGCGCCGATGCCTTCTTTCGCCTGTAATTGTTCCGTATAAAAAGCTGTCGCCTGCTCCATCAATTGATACAGATTGCTGAAGTCATCTCTTTTTTGCGGCGTACTTCGCGCCGATAGAGTTTCTTTAGGTACGTCGACGCCGATAAAAGCCGCTAAATCTTCAATGGCTTCGACAAAGTCGAGCCGATTGAATTCCATTAAAAAGGTAATCGCGTTCCCGCTGGCGCCGCAGCCAAAGCAGTGATAGAACTGCTTATCGCGGTTTACCGAGAAACTCGGCGTTTTTTCGGTATGAAAAGGACAGCGGGCGACAAAATTCGCCCCCGTTTTTTTGAGAGGAAGGTGCGCATCGATAAGGTCGACGATATCAACCCGCACCAGAAGATCATCAATGAACTGACGAGGTATGCGTCCCTCGGACATAAGTTAAATGCGCCGAAAGGAGGCTTACCCTCCCAAACCAGCCTTGATTTTTTGGCTGACTACCGCCATGTCGGCACGCCCCTGCATTTTCGGCTTTAGAATCCCCATCACCTTACCCATGTCCTTGACCGATGCCGCGCCGGACTCGGCGATGGCTTCCCGGACCAGGACGTCGATTTCGGCATCGCTCAGTGCCGCCGGCAGGAATTCCTGAATGATCTTGACTTCCGCTTCTTCCGTATCCGCCAAGTCGTGGCGACCGGCATCGCTATACTGCTTGATCGACTCGCGCCGCTGTTTCAGCATCTTGTCGAGCACCTGAATGGCCCGATCATTATCGAGCGTTATGCGCTCATCGACTTCGACCTGTTTGAAGGCAGCCAGAATCAAACGGATCACGCCCAGCTTGAATTTGTCTCCGCCTTTCATGGCGGCTTTCATTTCTTCCTTGATCCGATCCGTCAATAAATCCATCACCCGAACCTGAAATTAAGTAGTAGGACGACCGCGGCGCAGATTTTTCAAAGCATAACGCTCACGCGCCAATTTTTTCAAATGACGTTTGACAGCCGCAGCCCCTTTACGCTTACGTTCCGTAGTCGGTTTTTCATAAAACTCGCGGCGACGGACTTCGGCCAAGACGCCGGCTTTTTCACAAGCGCGTTTAAAACGGCGAATGGCGATATCGAAAGGTTCGTTTTCTTTAATTTTGACTGACGGCATTATACGGTTCCAAATTTCCAGTTATGTTAATATTAAAAACAAGGGCGTCACCACACCCACTCTAGTAAACTCCTAATTATACCTTTCTTTTGGCTCATTTTCAAAATTCGATGATCGTTTTAGGCATAGAAACCTCCTGCGATGAAACCGGCGTCGCCCTCTATCATTCCGAACAGGGGCTGTTATCCGACCTCCTGTACAGCCAGATCGACCTGCACCGCGACTACGGCGGCGTGGTGCCGGAGCTTGCCTCGCGCGATCATATCCGAAAACTGGCGCCGATGATCCGGCAGGCGCTCAAGGACAGCGGCCTGACCCGGAACGACATCGGCGGCGTCGCCTACACCGCGGGACCGGGCTTGATCGGCGCCCTGCTGGTCGGCGCCGCGACCGCGCGCAGCCTGGCCTGGGCGTGGCAGGTGCCGGCGGTTGCGGTGCATCACATGGAAGGCCATTTGCTGGCGCCAATGCTGGAGCCCGAGCCGCCGCAATTCCCTTTCGTCGCCCTGCTGATTTCCGGGGGCCATACGCAACTGGTCGAAGTCGAAGGCATCGGCCGCTACCGGATATTGGGCGAATCGCTCGACGATGCCGCGGGCGAAGCGTTCGACAAGGCCGCCAAGATGCTCGGCCTGAGCTATCCCGGGGGACCCAAGCTCTCCGCCCTGGCGGCCGAAGGACAGGCCCGTTTCACCTTTCCGCGGCCGATGACCGACCGGCCGGGACTGGATTTCAGTTTTAGCGGACTTAAAACATTTACGCTTAATACTCTACACTCGAGCTCGCGAAGCGAGCAGGACAAGGCCGACATCGCCCGCGCCTTTCAAGAGGCGGTGGCCGATACACTGACTATCAAATGCCGGCGCGCGCTCCAGCAAACCGGACTCAAAACACTGGTGGTCGCGGGCGGCGTCAGCGCGAACACCCAAATCCGCGCCTCGCTCGGCGCGATGGCGGCGCGGGAGAAAGCGGCGATTTATTTTCCTCGCCCCGAATTCTGCACCGACAACGGCGCGATGATCGCCTATGCGGGCTGCCAGCGCTTATTGGCTGGCCAGCACGAACCGCTTACGATCAAGGCTAAACCCCGCTGGCCGATAAACGAATTGACGGCGGCCGGTTGATTTGCAGAGAGGATGCCGTTACGACTGCGAGGATGCCACCACAAGGGTGGTCTATGAACAGAAGTACGACCCCAGGGATAGGGGAGGCAGATCGCGTCGGGAACAAACGATCGAGAGCAACGCAGGGAGCAGTTGCCGAGGCGATCCGCCATTTTGCAGCCATCATCCGGCGGAACCGCTGACGCGTTCCGCCTTACGCGGGTTAAACTTCAATATTCGGATACATTCACGATGTTTGCGTTGTCATTGGCACTTTATGCTTAACGACGGAGGCCAGCGGACAGCCGACAGCGAGCCGGCGGGCTGTCCGCTTGATCGGATTGTTAGGCTACGGTTTCTTCGCGAAGAATTTCATTCTCGGTCGTAATCGTCGTTATTGGATCGCGCATTCTATGAAAATCCATCCAGTGGTATACGTCCAACCGCTTGGGTCCCGATCTCTTGAACACAAAGACATATTTTGCGTTGACCATCTGACCAAATTGTTCAAATTTCAGTTCTGGTATATCCCGGAACCGACGCTGGTAATAGCTTCGTCCACAACTTTTTGGCGCATGAGGATTTGTTGGCGTTTCAGCAGGAATCAATATACCGAACTTTGGCAGAAGAATTTCCCTCTGCGGATTTGTCTTTCCATGCTCGGCTAATAGTTGGCCGAAGACTTTGTGCACGGTATTTGGAGCATCTCGAGTTTCGTGGGTCTTCGCTTCAATCGCTATTAGTTCGCCTGAAGTTGTTGTCAGTTCGATATCTGCATAGAACTTTGTATCACCCGAACCATTATGAATTTCATCGACGGCAAATGTTTCATCTCCATGTTGTTCAATAAAACTACAAAATTCTGTAACCAACTCTTGCTCTATTTCGTTTTTATTTGCCATGGTTATCGTAATATTTGTCAGAGAGATGATGTAAGACGCCTAACGTAAAGGTAAGGGGTACGCCGCCAAAGGATGCTCAACGAAGCCGACAAACCCCGACCCACCACAAAACTTCAAAATCGCCAATAGGCGGTGCATCCCTTTGACTGTTTTGTTAGGATTATATTATTTCCATTTCAACAACGCCAAATGCCATCTTTCCTCTCATAGTGGTATTTTCTGTAATCCAAAAACCAACTACTCTTCCGCCATTAGAAAAACTTAATGCCATTAGCCCCTTCCAGCCTATTCCTCCTTGATATGGTTTAATTTCATAGGTGCAATAGGCAACACCATCGACAAGGGGTCCTTCACCATTGAGTAACCATGTTTTTGTATTGCCATTTTTAGTAGCTGATACATGACAAGAAATTTTGGCACTATGTTTCGACTTTTTGATTACACAATTTGAAAAACTATATGTATACAGGCTGTTATCTTCTAATTCGGGCATAACACTTGCCAGATTAACATCCCTTCCGCTTCCGCTGCATTTTATAGTTTTTGATACCCAAGGAAACGGGAGTCCATATTTCGATAATAGGCCGCCAAGGATTGAGCCAAAGATAGTAAAAACACCTGCAATAAGTTCTTTTTCCATGGTCACATCTTTATTCCTAACTAAAATTGGACATCCTAATAAATGTAAAACATTGCGTCACACGTCCGCCTAATAACTTGTAAAACCCTAAAACTGATTTATTCATAAATATTCGGAAAACTACCACATCCTAAACAAAATGCAATCCCCTTCACAATATTTATCTGGAAAGCCGTCCAAGTCGCCTTATCCGGGCAGGAACGAAATGCGCCTTATGCCTATAGCGTAAACTCCGCACGGGCTTTACGAAACGAATCGGTCACACGGGACGACAAAAAATTACTCCTCAAAAAATCCTCTGCATAGCTAAATCGGACAGGCTATTTCGGATCAAATCACCCCGGCCGCATCCGAATACCCCTTGCCGGGCCGCCGGTAGCCTGGGCAGGCGATGCTGGTTCTTTCCACGGGATCGCCGAGCCGCAGCGCGGTCAATTGCCCGCCCCACAGACAGCCCGTATCGATCGCATAACAGTTGTGTCCGTCGTAATAGCCGAGCTGGGACCAGTGCCCGAAAACGATGCGTAGATCGGCATTCCGGCGCTTCGGCGCATCGAACCACGGTATCAGATGGGCGGGCTGCGAGCCGGGCGGACCGTCGTGCTCGAAGTCGAGCCGGCCTTCCGCATCCACGAAGCGCATCCGCGTGAAGCAGTTGATAATAAAGCGCAAAAGCGGGACGCCTTTCAGGTCTTCCGACCAGAGATCGGGCTGATTGCCGTACATTTCACCTAAGAACCGCCGGTAATCGTCGCTCCGCAGGACTCGCTCGGCCAACGCAGCCATCTCCTGCGTCTTTTTCAAATCCCATTGCGGCGGCAGGCCGGCATGCAGGAGGCAAAATTGGCCGTTCGTATGGAACAAAGGCCGAAACCGGAGCCAGTCGATCAGCTCGACCGCATCCGGCGCCTCCAGAACGGGACGAAAGGTATCCTTCTTGTGCACAATGCCGGAGTCGTACGCCGCCAGCAAATGCAGGTCATGGTTGCCGAGCACGGCGACCGCCGTATTGCCCAAAGATTTGACGAAACGCAGCACTTCCAGCGATTTCGGTCCCCGGTTGACCAGATCGCCGGCAAACCACAGCCGGTCGGCTTGCGGATCGAAGGCGATCGCGTCGAGCAGCCTCAGCAGATCGTCGTAACATCCCTGCACATCGCCGATTGCATAAATCGCCATCGGCTTAATGCAGCGTTCGCGGAATCGACAAGGTAAAGCGTGGAATCAGCGCATTGAAATGATTGCCGTCGTCCGTGCGCATCATATATTCTCCCTGCATCGTACCGACCGGCGTTTCGATCATGGCACCGCTGGTATATTTGAAAAATTCGCCCGGTTTCAAATACGGCTGCTCGCCGACTACGCCGTCGCCGCGAACCTCCTGAATCTTGCCGTTCGCGTCAGTAATCAGCCAATGCCGGGTCAACAATTTTGCCGGCGCCGCCCCTAGATTCGTGATCGTGATCGTGTAAGAAAAGACATAGCGGCCTTCCTCCGGCACGGAATGCGCTTCGACATAATGCGGAGCCGCTTCGATAAGAATTTTATTTTTTTCGCTCATTTTGGATCATACTTTTGTAATCATTGCCGACAAGCCGGCCACGACGGGATTAGGGTTATTTCATCTCAACTTGACCGCTAACGCAAGCACTTCGGCATCAAAAGAAGTCAGTGCGGTTTTACCAATCCGCCCTCCCTACAGTATCATAAGATGATTGCCGGAGTAACTTAAAGCGTTTAGCGGCTCCGTACCAACATTCATTCGGGAAAAAACATTGCACATTCACATACTCGGCATCTGCGGCACCTTTATGGGCGGACTCGCGGTGATCGCCCGGCAAATGGGCCACCAAGTCACCGGCTCCGACCAAAATGTCTATCCGCCGATGAGCACGCAACTGGAATCTCAAGGAATCATTCTGATGGAAGGGTACCGGGCCGGAAATCTCGACCCGAAGCCGGACCTGGTGATCATCGGCAATGCGCTTTCGCGCGGCAATCCGGAAGTCGAGGCCGTGCTGAACCAGGGCCTGAATTATGTCTCCGGTCCCGAGTGGCTCGCCAAGCATGTGCTGCAGGACCGCTGGGTGCTCGGCGTCGCGGGTACGCACGGCAAAACGACCACGAGCAGCATGCTGAGCTGGATACTCGAACACCAGGGCTTCAAACCCGGTTTTCTGATCGGAGGCATCCCGCTCAATTTCGGCGTTTCGGCCCGGCTTGGCGAATCGTCTTTTTTTGTGGTCGAAGCCGACGAATACGATTCGGCGTTTTTCGACAAGCGTTCGAAATTCGTCCATTACCGGCCGCGCACCGCGATTCTGAATAATCTCGAATACGATCATGCGGACATTTTTCCGGATCTCGACGCAATCAAAAAACAGTTTCATCACCTGGTCAGAACGATTCCCGGCGAAGGCCTGATCATTGCTCCGGAAAATGAACATAATATTGGCGACGTGCTGAACATGGGCTGCTGGACGCCGGTTGCCCAGACCTCGATCAACGGCGTCTCCGAATGGAATGCGGCACTGATCAAAGCCGACGGCAGCCGTTTCACGGTTCACCATAAGGGGATTGAACAAGGCGAAGTCGACTGGCCGCTGACTGGCGGGCACAATGTCTCGAATGCGCTGGCCGCGATTGCCGCCGCTCACCATGTCGGCATTCAGCCACGAGACGCGATCGGCGCCCTGGCCCAGTTCCGGAATGTCAAACGGCGCATGGAAGTGATCGCGAAACTGAACGGCGTGACCATTTACGACGATTTCGCCCATCATCCGACCGCGATCGCCACAACACTGGACGGCTTGCGCAAACAGGTCGGACAGGAGCGGATCATCGCGATCGTCGAACCGCGCTCGAATACGATGAGGCTGGGCGTGCATACCGAAACTCTCGCAAAATCATTGAACCAGGCCGATCTGGCGCTGATCTATCAACCCAAAGAATTGAGCTGGGATTTGAGCCGGCTCAAACAATACGCCGCAAATATCGAGATTTGTGAAAGCCTTGAGCAAATCATCGCCAGACTGAAACTCGAAGCGCGCTCCCGCGGCCATTTCGTACTGATGAGCAACGGCAGCTTCGGGGGCATTTACGCCAGGTTATTGGCGGAATTGCGTTAATAAATTTGAAAGTAGGGTGGATAAGCGAAGCGCATCCACCACTGCCGGTCCGGTGGATGCGCTTCGCTTATCCACCCTACGTATTATTTCAACCCTATAATTTAATCCGATCCGAACCATGAACCCGATCCGAATTGCAACGCGCAAAAGCCCGCTCGCGCTGTGGCAGGCCAATCATGTGGCCACCCTGCTGGAACAAAATTTTCCGGGCATCAAGACCGAACTGGTGCAGATGACCACCAAGGGCGACAAGATTGTGGATGCTCCGCTCGCAAAGGTGGGCGGCAAAGGATTGTTCGTGAAGGAGCTTGAACAAGGAATGCTCGATGGCGAGGCCGACATTGCGGTGCATTCGATGAAGGATGTGCCGGTCGAGTTTCCGGATGGACTGCATTTGGCAGCCATTCTAAAACGCGAAGATCCGACCGACGCGCTGGTAACGAACCGTTTCAGCCGCCTCGACGAGTTGCCGGTAAAAGCCAGAATCGGCACCTCGAGCCTGCGCCGGCAATGCCAGATCAAGCAGCGCTTTCCCGATGCCGAAATTCTGCAACTCCGAGGCAACGTGAACACCCGGCTCGCCAAGCTCGATGCCGGCGATTTCGACGCGATTATCCTGGCCTCGGCAGGCCTGATTCGCTTGGGCATGGAAGAAAGGATAAAGGAGCGTCTCGATCCGCTCATCAGCCTGCCCGCCATCGGTCAGGGCGCGATCGGCATCGAATGCCGCACTGATGACACTGAAATCAATACTTTGCTTAGCGTCTTGCACGACGGCGATACCGCCTTGTGCGTAAGAGCGGAGCGCGCGATGAACGCCCGATTGCAGGGCGGCTGCCAGGTGCCGATCGCAGGATTCGCCGAAAAGCACGGCGAACGCTTGTTCATGCGCGGTCTGGTCGGCGCGCCGGACGGGTCAAAGATTTACCGCAGCGAAAGCTGGAATGATTTGGGTCAAGCGGAAAACCTGGGCAGGCACATTGCCGACGACCTTCTGGCGCAAGGTGCAGATCTAATTCTCGCGGCACTGTATCAATAATGAGTTCACTGAACGGAGCGCACATCCTTGTCACTCGCCCGCGGCATCAGGCAAACAATCTGTGCCGGCTGATCGAGCAGCAGCACGGCGTTGCTGTCGCATTTCCGACTCTCGAAATCATTGCCGCAAACGATCTTAGTCAAATCTCCGACACACTGGCAAACCTGCATCGCTTCCAATGGGTTGTTTTCATTAGTGCAAATGCAGTAAATTTTGCACTGCTCGCGAATGATGGCAAAATAGACCAATTTCGCAACGTGCGGGTTGCCGCGATCGGCCAGGCGACGGCAACGGCGCTTGCCGCCGCGGGCTTAACAGCCGATCTTTTTCCCGCACACGGTTCGGATAGCCGGGCGCTGCTGGCAATGCCGGCGATGCGGCAGGTTTTAGGCCAGCGAATCCTGATCGTGCGCGGTGCAGGCGGTCTCGACACATTGCGCCAGGAGTTACAAAATCGCGGTGCGGATGTCGACTACCTGGATGTATATCAAAGGACGATCCCGCTCGCCGATCCGTCGCCGGTGCTGGATCTGCTGAAACGAAACCGGCTCGATCTGATCATCGCGACCAGTGGCGAAGCCGTAAAAAACTTATTGATCATGCTGGGCGGGAAGGATCAAAACCTGGCGCTGACGATTCCTCTCGTGGTCGTCAGCGAGCGTATCCGGCAAATCGCCGAAAACAGTGGATTTGAACGAATTTTTGTAACGGACAGCCCTTCGGATACAGCAATTCTCAAAAAAATAATAACTTGGGCAACAGGTGAAAAAAGTGGCCGAACTGAATGAACAAATAGAAGGGAATGCGGAAAACTTAGTAAAAACACGGAAATCCCGTAGCGGATTCTGGTTTGGCTTAATCCTCATCCTGATCATTTTCGCCGTTGCCGGCGCCGGCTACTATTTCCTGATGCAGCTCAGGGACCGCCAATCCAATCTGGGCGGCGAAGTCCAGAAAGAGATGGCCAAGAAAATCTCCGACTACCAGGCCCAGCTTACGGCGATCCAGGAGCAATTATCCACTCTAGAATCGACGGTATCCAACAAGGACGATCACTTTACCAAAAGGCTCGACGACGTATCCAGGCAACATAGCGAGAAACTGGATAATGCCCGCAAAGAACTGAACGAGGAAATCACCCGCCTGCAGCGCCAACTCGGCAAAACGCGGGGCGACTTGCTGATCGCGGATGCCGAGTATTTATTGGGTATCGCCAATGAAAGACTGCAATTGGTCGGCGATGTGAATACCGCACGGGAAGCGCTTGAAGCTGCCGACGAGCGCCTTCATGAAAGCGGCGATGCGGCGGTATTCAAGGTGCGCGAGGAAATCGCGAAAGAAATTTCCGCATTGAAAAACGTTGAGGCGGCAGATATCGTCGGATTATATGCTTCGTTGCAAAGCCTTCAGAACGCATCCGAAAATCTGACTCTGCTGCTGCCCTATGCCGGTAAAACGCTGACCCCTTCGACCGAAATCCATAACCATGCCGACAAAAAAGAGCCCGACCATGAATTGCTCGACTCGGCAATCGAAAGTCTGCAAGGCGTCGTCACAATCCGGCATTCCGATCAACCGATCAAGGCAACCCTGACGCCGGAAGAAGCCCAATTCATTCGCGAACAATTACGCGCGAAGCTGGAAACGGTCAAAATTGCGCTCGTACAGCGAAATGAAGCGCTGTATCGAGCCGGACTGCAGGATGCAAAAAAATGGGCTGAACTTAACTTCACTCAGAATCCGGAAACGCGTAAATTCATTGCCGAACTTGACCGGTTTTTGGCAATTAATATCCGCAGCCATTTCCCCGACATCAGCGCTTCTCTGAAACTGCTCAGAGACATTACCAAATTACGGATTGAAACGGACAAAGCCCTGCAGAGCGCGCCGGCCGAAAAGCCGAAAACACCTGAACAGAAAGCGCTTCCGGAAATCCCGGCGACGGTCACGCCACCGCCAGCTCCGGCCGCCCCCGCTCAACCGGAGCCTACTAAAAAATGAAAAAGATCCTTTATTTTTTGGGGCCGCTGCTCGTTACGATTGCAGCCGCACTTGCGGTCTATTACGGTTTCAAGAGCCTGGAAACTCCTGGCTATGTGTTGGTGGGCATCGGCCACTGGTCGATCGAGACAACGCTCGCCGCTTTCGCGGTCGGGTTGATCATTACGTTTTTTCTGCTTTATATTTTCTTCCGCTTTCTCGGCTGGCTGTTTCGACTACCGGGCCTGCTACAAAAACGCGGCACCCACATCAAATTCAACCGCTCGCAGGAAGCCTTGATCGCAGGCCTGGTCGATTCGGCGGAAGGCAACTGGGAACAGGCGGAGAAAATTCTGATCAAGCATGCCTCCCACAGCGGCGCACCGTTAATTCATTACCTGACCGCCGCACGCGCGGCGCAATCGCGCGGCGCTTTCGACAAGCGCGACGAATATTTGCAGAAAGCCGCCGATCAGGCTCCCGGCTCTAATATCGCAATCGGCCTGACCCAGGCCGAATTGCATCTTTCCGGCAACCAGTTCGATCAGGCGCTCGAGACGCTGACCAAATTGCAATCGATCAACCCCACTCACGCCAGCGTATTGAAATTGCTGCATCAGACTTATCAGCAGCTCGGCGACTGGGAAGCGATCCGGAAACTGTTGCCGTCGCTGAACCAAAACAAGGTATTAATGGAGGCCGAGGTCAAACTGCTCGAAACCGAAACTTTCAGCCGCTTGTTGAAACAGGCCGCCGAGCTTGGCGATGCGAATCAAATTGCCTTGCTCTGGTCCGAAACGCCGGCTCATATCAAAAAAATGCACGGTATGTCCGCAATCTATTTTGCCGCGATGATCGAAGCCGGCGCCGGCGGCATGATCGAGGAAGAGCTCGCGCATATGTTGTCGATCCATCTGGACGACACGTTGCTGGTCCTGTACGGAAGCGTGCAATCGAACGTTGCGGTCAAACAATTGGCGACCGCCGAACAATGGCTGATCGCAGGCCCCAACAACCCAGTGCTGTTAGCGATGCTCGGCAAGTTATCCCTGCAACTGGGTGAAAATGAAAAAGCCGAAAATTACTTGAGCCAAAGCATTGCGGCCGACCCGAGCGTAGAGGCTTACCAACTGCTGGGCGATTTATATTTCGGACAAAACGAAAAAGATAAGGCTTGCGAGAGTTACAAATCCGCGTTGGAGCTGTCTTCAAGCGAAATTGTGACGCGTCTGGACCAAATCGCCGAGCATGAAGAACAGTCCTCGTAAGGACGGGCAAGTAAGGTATAGGATGCGGTAATTATCGTTCCCACGCTTTTTGGGTGGGAACGATAGGGGTAGATCAGACCGGCGCCGTTCGGTTTTTTCCGTCCCAGAACGGCGATTTCTTGATTTCATTCGACAAAAACTCGATAAATTCTTTGATCAGCTTGCGGTTATAGCCGATCAATTGCTTCAAGTGAGTTTTCGATACGCCGCTAAGATCCTCCGTCGCGCGGGGAATAGCGCTTGCGAAAGCCAGCAAAGGTTCGACCACCCGCATCTGAAACAATACCGAAATATCCGACGGCAGCTCTTTCGCAAGATGCGTCATGCGTTGATAGTTCCGCACGCCCGGCTTTAACACGTCCTCCTGCAACTGCTGCACAACGGCGGCATAGCGGACCGCAGCCTCCTCGGTGATATGGCGCATGGCGAAACGGGTAGGCTCAATGATCGTTTCTTCGAGATAGCGCATCGCCTGATCGGGACAACGTTGAATCAGATTGACCGTTGCCTGGGTATTTTCCCGCAGCAGCCGTTGTTTTTGCTTGATGACCTCCCGAGTCTGATCAACAAAGCCCTGCAACACATCGATGTTGCGCCGTATCTCGCTCAATACCGGCCTGACCATTTTCTCGTCGATTCCGTTTTTTATCTGATAGCGCAACTCGTAAATCTTATCGAGCGTCGATTTTTCGAGTTCCTTCTGCGCCGCAGCCAGCTTTATTTCCAAATCGCCGATATATGAATCGCGCTCGGCCAAGGTCGTTTTCAAAAACGCAATAGTCTCTTTGTTCAACTCCAACTGCATCGTCAGCGTCGAGACCTGATCTTCCAGCCGATTCAGCTTGACCAGTAAGTCGCTTTGAACAGTACCGCTATTCGATTCCATGCATTCCCCCCTTGATGATGTTATTGTTATATTTTTTGTTCACAACATCGGCATTGATAACAAGCAGACCCCATAAAGTCAAGTAATATTAGTCAATTACGCATCCGGAATCGGAAGGGGGCGGCGTAGCTTCGATGAGTTACGCGTAAAAAAAATCATGCCGGGAGGCGGCGCTTGCGCATCAGTTGCAGGCCAATCGGAACCTGGCGCACAACTGTCGGAATTCAATAATGGGGAGGAATTTCATGAACCGTTTCGCCGGTATTGCCGGTTTCGGCCACCAGATTTTGCATGCGTTCGTTCAGCAAACGGCAGATTCCTTCGAGCCGGTCGATTTGCTGCTGTTGATGACTGACAACCTGATTCAAGGCTTGCAGCAAATCCTCCTGATAGGCGGCCTTGATTTCGAGCTCTATGATCCGTTCTTCGTTCATTGCGTGTTTTTTAAATGACTTTCGAAAATTGCTGCTGCGTTTTTTGCGCCAGATAGCGGTCGAACACCATGCAGATATTGCGAATCAGCAAGCGGCCCGCCGCCGATACCGTAATGCCGTCGGTAGATAATGACAGCAGGCCGTCGGCTTGCATCGGCTTCAGCGTTTCGATTTCACTGGCAAAATACTCGGCGAAATCGATCGCAAACTCTTTTTCGACCGCGGCAAAATTCAACGCGAAATGGCAAATCAGTTGAGTGATTACGGCACGGCGCAGCTTGTCGTCCTGATCGAGATCCACCCCCTTGAACACCGGCAATTTATTGTGATGGATCAGCCTGTCGTAGGATTCGATATCCTTCACATTCTGGATATAGGCATCCCCTACCCGGCCTATCGAAGTAATCCCGAGACCGACCAGATCGCAATCCGAGTGGGTCGAATAGCCCTGGAAATTCCGATACAGCTTGCCTTCGCGCTGCGCAATCGCCAGTTCGTCATCGGGTTTCGCGAAATGATCCATGCCGATATACACATAACCGGCTTCGGTCAGCCGTAACCCGACCATTTGCAGGATCGCGAGCTTCACATCCGGGGCTGGCAGATCGGCCTCATTGATCTGGCGCTGAACTTTAAAACGTGCCGGCATGTGCGCGTAATTAAAAACCGACAGCCGGTCCGGCTGTGCGGCCAGTATCTTGTCGAGCGTTCGGGAGAAAGTTTCGACCGTTTGCAGCGGCAGGCCGTAGATCAGATCGATATTGGTCGAACGAAAGCCTTGCGCGCGCGCCGCTTCCATCACGGCGAAAGTCTGCGCTTCGCTTTGCAGGCGGTTTACCGCCTGTTGCACTTTCGGGTCGAAATCCTGCACGCCCAGGCTGATCCGGTTGAAGCCCAACTCGCGCAGGCGTTTGATCGTATCTTCATGGGTTTCCCTGGGATCGATCTCGATCGAATATTCGCCGCCATCGTCATCCCGCAAGCTGAAATGCGCACGCGTGACCGTCATCAGCCTTTGCATTTGCGCATCGCTCAAAAAAGTCGGCGTGCCGCCGCCCCAATGCAGCTGATTGACCACTCGGCTTTTATCGAATAACGCGCCCTGCATCGCGATCTCTTTGCAAAGATTATCCAGATACGGCGCCGCATGCCCGCGATTTTTGGTCACGATCTTGTTGCAGGCGCAATAAAAGCAGACCGTATCGCAAAAAGGCAGATGAAAATACAGGGACAACGGACCGCCTGCCTGATTCGATTTGGCGATATGCCAGCGGTAATCGGTATCGCTGAAACCCTCGTGCAGTTCGAGTGCGGTCGGGTAAGAGGTATAACGCGGACCAGCCTTGTCGTAGCGGTTGATCAGGTTCAGGTCGAAGATGATTGATTGATCCATGAAAAAAGGATGGGTTGGCAATAATGCCGGCAATGAATAAACAATACAAATAGCCGGCTTATTGTAGACCCAGTCGTTGGCGATCGTCCACGGCCAAAGCTGATCTTTCCTTAATTCGATTCGCTCCGGCTTTCTTTTATGGACAGGCAGGGGCTGGCTTTGACCTGATTGCGGCCCGTTTTTTTCGCATCGTAAAGCGCCGTATCGACGATTTTGATCAACTCTTCCAATGATTGGTTGTCGCGGTATTCCGCAATGCCAAGGCTGGCAGTGATTCTTAGCGGTATGCCGAAATCATGAGATTGGATCTTTTGCCGGATCGTTTCAGCCAATTGCAACGCCCCGTCTTGATCCGTTTCCGGGCACAAGATCAAGAACTCTTCACCGCCCCACCGCCCGGCCAGATCATTCGCCCTGATCGTATCGCTTATCAACTTTGCTATCGTTGTCAGGACTTGATCTCCGGCATGATGGCCAAAATTATCGTTAATGGCTTTAAAATGGTCGACATCGAGCATGACCGCCGAAAATCTTGAATGATAACGACAAGACCTGGCGATTTCCTTCTCAAATACATGATTCAAAGAGCGCCGGTTTGCGATACCGGTAAGGGTGTCGGTATTGGATAATTGCTCAAGCTCTTTATTCAAGGACTGCAACCTTATCTTATATTTTCTGACCACTAACTCCCTCAAGGCCAACAGCAACAGCAGAGCGCCCACCCCACATATGATATAGCCGAATATGCGGTAATCCGGACTGTTTTCATAAGTAATCGAAATCCATTTGTTCAAAATCTTCAATTTGTCTGTTTCAGTCAGTGACGCCACTGCCTTGTCGAAGATGCTCAGCAATAAAGGCTGATCATTTCTAACCCCAACCGTCATCGTATAATGCACATCCGTAATGCCGGCAATTTTGATATTCAGTATGCCGTGTTTTTGACTTTGATAGCCGATCGTCGCGACCGTGTCGAGATAACCGTATATTTTGCCATCGGCGACCCATTCGAGGCCGGTCTGGGCGTCATTGGCCTCGACGACCATCAAATTCGGATATTTTTGCTTGAATAAATTGAGCGCCGCAAAACCTTCCACGGTGCCAAAGGGTTTTTCCAATACATGCTGAAGATTCGTGATGAACGGCCGATCATTGCGAACGGCGATTACGATCGGATAATCATTGAACGGACGGGTGAACATCAGATACTGCCGTCGCTCATCGGTAGGCGTCGCACTGGATAAAATGTCGCATTTTCTCTGTTTTACATACTCAAGCGACTGCGTCCAATCAACGGTTTTTACCAAACGAATCTCCTTGCCTATTCTTTCAGCAAAAATTTTATGAAAATCCGCGTTAATCCCGACATATTCGCCGTATTGATCGACAAAATCATAAGGCATCCAGTCCGGGTCGACACAGATACCGATATGATCAATTCCATTCAGATACGCTATTTCACTGGCATTAAGCGGCAACGTGGAAACGGCAATTTTCGGCAAAAAGCGATCGGTTCCCCAAGCGGGAAATGACAAGGAAAACATTAGAACCAAAAAATAGAGCAGCATTTTTGTGAAATGGGCCTTAAATTTTTTGTTATGCCAGCTATTCATTATAGCCGGCATTTTCTAGTTTTCAGCCGCAGGCGCATGAACGAGCTGCTCAACCGTTTTCTATGAATGTCATATCTCGACAGATGTTTTATCCGGTTCCTGGCAAAATCAACGAACCGATAGCGCATACTTTTAACCTGATTTCATCCGTAGCCATTGAGTTATAAGTCAATATAGACGCAGAGTTCGACGCCCCGAAATATTTGCCGGATAATACCCTTTCCGCTTTTGACCCATCAGGAGAGCATGATGAAAACCGACCGTCCCGCAATTGTCGCCGAACGGCTGTCGGCCTTTCTAAACACGCCGCTGGATACGATTTTACAGCATCGAATAGCCGCCGATCCGCCCCTGCAAGCGCTGCAATTATTCAAAAAGGCAGCTGCCGGCGTGCCCGCTTACCGGCAATTTCTGCTAGACCGGGGCATCGATCCGGACTCGATCGCGGATTGCGACGGTTTTGTCACACTGCCGCTGCCGGACAAAGCCAATTATATGCAGAAATACCCGCTGCCGGCCCGCTGCAAAGGCGGACAAATCACGGCCTGCGACCGGCTGGCGGTATCGTCGGGATCGACCGGGATGCCGACTTTCTGGCCGCGCGCAATGACGGACGAACTGGATATCGCCTTGCGCTTCGAGCAAGTCTTCCGTCACAGCTTTCGCGCCGATCGACGCAACACGCTGGCAGTCGTCTGTTTTCCGCTCGGCAACTGGGTCGGCGGCATATTTACCGCGTCATGCTGCTGGCACCTGGCGCAAAAAGGCTATCCGTTGACAGTCGCGACACCGGGCAATAAGCCGGAGGAAATCCTGCGCGTCGTGCGGGAACTGGGACCTTATTTCGAACAGACCGTACTGCTCGGCTATCCGCCCTTCGTGAAGGACGTGATCGATACCGGGTCCGCTCAAGGGCTCGACTGGCCGTCGTTCCATATCAAGTTCGTCTTTGCCGGCGAAGTATTCAGCGAGGAATGGCGCAGCTTGATGCTGCAGCGGGTCGGATCGACGTTATCCTGTTACGACTCCGCTTCGCTCTACGGCACGGCGGACGGAGGCGTGCTCGGCAACGAAACGCCGCTCAGCATCGCGATCCGGCGTTTTTTGGCCGAGCATCCGGACGTCGCCCGCGAACTGTTCGGCGAATCGCGCCTGCCGACATTGGTCCAATACGATCCGGTCAGCCGTTACTTCGAACTGATCGACGGGAAGACTTTGGCAGTCACCGGAGACAATGGAGTTCCCCTGATCCGCTATCACATTGCCGACCGTGGCGGACTGATCAACTATGCCGATTTGTTGGCTTTCCTTCGAGCACGGGGACTGTCTGCACTCGAGGATTATGGCTTCGACGGCGAAGCCTGTCCCCTGCCCTTTGTTTGGGTATTCGGCCGCGCCGATTTTACGGTGTCCTTTTACGGCGCCAATATCTATCCGGAAAACGTGGTGGTCGGTCTGGAACAGGCTGAGTTGGCGAACTGGGTCAGCGGCAAATTCGTGATGGAGGTCAGGAGCGACCGGAACGACTCCGAATTCCTGTCCATCGCGGTCGAGCTTCAGCCCGGAGTTTCGGCCGATCCTGACAAAGAGACTGCCATCGCTTCTTCCGTCCGCGCACAATTACTCAGGCTGAACAGCGAATTCGCCAACTATGTGCCGTCCGCCAAACAAATACCCCGCATCGAATTGCGGTCTTTCGGCGATCCGGATTATTTTCCTGTCGGCGTTAAGCACCGCTATACGCGGCGCTAAAGAAGACTTGACTCTCTGTCATCGCTATTCGGTGTTGTCGAAAGAACCGATCGCGCCGGGCTTGTCTAATCAGCAGTGCAAAAAAGTTGAATTCTACTGGATAGCGACTATAATATCGATTCGATACTATTAAAACGATGGAGACCCTTTTATGAAACTGATCAAAAAATTGACACTGCTGTCTGCGGCAGCGGGTTTATGTTTGGCAAGCAGCGCGGCAATATCCGAAACCGAAGGCTATTTATCCATTTGGAGCTCTTCGGTCAAAGTCTCGGGGAAAGGCGACAATAAAACCCTGGCCCTGGAAATCAAGACGGCTGCACCGATTCCGTTGGATGCCAAATCCGGCTCCTTCGGTTATGCGGCGTTGACCGACAATGGCAATAATTTGCTGGTGCTGGTTACCCATATGCCGATCGACGACAGCTCGCATGAAAATCAGGAAAACGGATTTCACACGCATGTACTCGATTTAAAAGAGCCGACCGCCGCCTGCGATGGCGCCAACTTCGAAGTGGATCTGGAAAATTCGGGTAAAAATACGGCCTTCGACGCAGATTATCAATGGCAGATTAACGGCAGCAAAATTTCGGTCGATAATGTGCCGGTCAAGGATTTAGGCGACGCGGGCGTCGACACGATCGTTTCGTTTACGTTGAAACCAGTGCTGGATGCCCAGCAAAAACCGACCAACCTTTGTGTCACCGTAGCCGATAAAGGCTGATGATGCCGGCCATAGCCACCCCAGGTAAACCAATTTCGACTCAAGCAGGATTCCAAGTAAGTTAACGCTTACTTTCTTCAAAAACAGCCAGTGCACGTTGCTGGCTGTTTATTTTGCAAGTATTTTTACCGTAACCGATTTTCTACGAGGGTTTCGATGTCGATGGGAAAACTATTGATAATTATCGGTATCGGGATAGCGGTCATCGGCCTCGTCTTGACTTATCTGCCCGGACTCTTCGGTTGGTTCGGCAAATTGCCGGGCGATATTCGTATCGAAGACGATAAAAAATCTATTTTTATTCCGATTACCTCGATGATTGTGATCAGCCTCGTCTTGACGCTGCTTGCCAATCTTTTTTTCCGCAAATAATTCCTTCCATCTCTAGGTGCGCTCCGCAACCCGGCGTTATCTATGACCTTTGATACCGGATAACAGCCCGCCTGCTTTACTGTCTTTCCTGCGCCGGGGAACTTTATCCATTCATGATCGGCCTTTTGAATTACTATATCAGTTATCAGTATCAAACATGGAGCAAGCATCATGATTCCTATTCGAGATACCGCGCCTTGCAATACCCGTCCCGTAATCACTTGGGGACTGATCGTGATTTGTGCGAGCATTTTTGTGGGGATGCAGTTTTTGCCCTATGAAGTCAGCAATCCCCTGATTGCCCGTTTCGGCATGGTGCCGCTGCGTTATTCGAGCCCCGAATGGGGAGCGCGGATGGGACTGCCGTTCGACGGTTACCTTTCATTTCTGACCAGCCTGTTCCTGCACGGAAACTGGTTCCATTTGATAATCAATATGTGGTTCTTATGGATTTTCGGCGATAACGTCGAGGATAGAATGGGACATCTGTCTTTTTTGGCGTTTTATCTTCTGTGCGGCCTGATCGCAACGGGCTTGCAGTGGTATTTCGACCCGCATCTCGCCATCCCCGTCGTCGGCGCCTCCGGTCCAATTGCCGGCGTATTGGCGGCCTATTTTTTTCTTTATCCGATGGAGCGCATCGTTATCTGGGTGCCGATATTTTTATTGCCCGTCGTCGTGCATGTGCCGGCGATCGCCTTTTTGGGCGTCTGGGTCATCATTCAACTGCATGAGGCGACCACGTCGATACTCTTTGAAGGCGGCGCAGCCCGGATGGCCTGGTGGGCGCATTTGGGCGGCTTTATCGCGGGTTTTCTGCTGTACCGGTTTTTCCTGAAAAAACCGCAGGGCGGAATAAAAATGGAAGATTCAAGCAGCTTTAAGATATAATCCACAATTAAAAAAAGGAAGAGCATCGGTCCGGTGCAGGTTCTTTTTTGACTAAAACTTACTCAAGTTGAAATCAGGAAATTACGAGTCATATGAAAAAAATTAATGTTGCCTTGATCAGATTGCTCCAGTTCGTGGTGTTCGTCGTCTTTACTTTCGTGGTGATCACCTATTTCGGGGCGATGATTTTGTTGCCGCTGGATGCCGTTACCTTGCTGGTCAAGCTGTTCGGCCTGGTCGGTCTGCATGGCTTCATCGGCGCGGCGATTGCGATTCCGGCCGTAGCCTACCTGGGCTTGATCGTTTATCGGACGCCTGGCCTCTGCCCGATGATCATCGAGACCGGCGTGGATCTGGTCAAAATCGGCCGGGCCAAAGTCGAAGCATTCAATGCGATCGCAAATTCAATAAAAGCCTAAATTTTTTCACCCCGCGTCCGGGGGAATAAAAAGGCGTGACGGAGCAGTCCGCCACGCCTTTTTTATTGGGCGCAAAAGCAAAAATATCCTGCGAGCGGACGGCATTCTCGTCCGCCCTTTTACCTGTGTTTTTTTCACTATCTAATTAATTGGGATCGTTATGTGTTTTAGTGCAAATATGTCATTGGGGTTGGGCGTCATCGGCTTCGCCGCGTCAGGCATGACTTTTATGGACAAAAGCGAAACATTGCCGGTACGCGCCGCGCGCGCTTTCGCGATTTTCCATTTTTCGTTGATGGAGTTGATTCAGTATTTCGCTTATCCGGTCGCCGGACAATGCGGTTACGGGACCAATCAACTGCTCAGCGAATTATCGACTTACCATATTGCCTTGCAATCTTTCGCAATCATGCCGGCCTTGGCGACCTATTCGACCGACCCCGGCGCGCTGAAACGCGCCACGATCGTGGGCGCATCGCTGAGCGGTTCGTTCATCCTTTTCAGCTTCCTGCCGAAAGAAATTCAATTGTTCGATATCGAGCCGAACTTTATCGGCAATATGATTTCCTGTCTGACCATGGGCACTTACCATGTCGCCTATGCGATCCAGAGCGCCCTCGGGCTGTTGGTGACGTGGGGTTCACTGTTTGCGCTGGCGCTCAGCGCCTTCGTCTGGCCCAACAACTGGCGGATCGGCATTTATCACGGCGTGATGGCTCTGCTGACCCTGTTCGTGCCGCAATGGCTGTTCGGCGTTTCGACCGGCGAAGCGGCCGCGATTTATTGTTTTTACTCGATTCCGATCACTTGCAGCTTCATGCCGGTATTCAAAAAATACTTCACGCCGAGCCCAATCGAGGCGCAGGCGGCGTTCGATCTGCGCGGCACTTCCTGAGAGGATACATGATGAACGACATTCGCTGGAATCCGGAAAAACCGGCCACGATCATCGCAATTTGCGTAATCGGCCTGATCAATGCGATACAGATGATCAATCTGGTATTTTCGCCGATGTCCAAACAGGTCGGCGCGATATACCCGGTTTATTTTTCCTTTTCGGTAGTGTTGAGTCTGATCTGTATCGCCGGCTTATGGCTGTTGAAGCGCTGGGCGGCCTTGTTTTATATGGTCCTGCTGATCTGCAATCAGATCGTGCTGGTGGCGATGGGTTACTGGGAAGTCACCGCCGCGATCATTCCGGCGGCCATCATCCTGTTATTGTTCAAGCACCTGGATAAAATGCGGTAATCGGGGTAACCTTTTTTCTGCCTTCTAATGCGGCTTCATCAAAGAAAATTTCAGGCGGACGAAATGCCGCTTAGGATTTAGCCAATAAATCATTATTCTCGCCCACTCCACAGACCTGCCAGGTTTTAAAAACCTGGCAGGTCTTCGCTGGGAAAGTGATTGTTGACCGATTCCCTTCCAGCGAATGAGGCGCAGGTATGCCCCTCCCCAAAGCCTCCCCCGGAATTGCGTGCGGTTAACAGATTCGGAACAAAATCCCTGCCCTGTCTATCTACTCCACATTTGCCATACAAACCGTTATAAAATAAGCGGATTGAATCAACCTTTTACCGTTTTATGAAATCGCCGATCATCGTTAGCGCCGTACAACAACCCTGTCATCTGGACCGACAAAGCAATCTCGACTTCTCGATCGAAAAAATTCACGAAGCCGCCGTAGCCAAGGCCGATCTGGTGGTCCTGCCCGAATTGCACCTGGGACCCTATTTCTGCCAAAACGAAGATTACCATAACTTCGCCCTGGCCCAGCCGATTCCCGGCCCTGCGACCGAGATTCTGTCCGCCGCCGCAAAGAAATTGAACATCGTGATCGTTTCGACGATTTTCGAAGAAAGAGCGCCCGGCCTGTACCACAACACCGCCGTCGTCTTCGACAAGGACGGACGCATCGCCGGCAAATACCGGAAAATGCACATTCCTGACGATCCCGGCTTTTATGAGAAATATTACTTTACGCCCGGCGACCTAGGTTTCACCCCGATCCAAACCTCGATCGGCAAGTTGGGCGTCCAGGTCTGCTGGGACCAGTGGTACCCGGAAGGCGCACGGCTGATGGCATTGGCCGGCGCGGACCTATTGATTTACCCGACCGCAATCGGCTGGGACCCGAACGACACCCCGGAAGAACAGCAGCGCCAGCTGAACGCCTGGATCACGATCCAGCGCGCGCATGCGGTCGCGAACGGCATCCCGGTGATTGCCTGCAACCGGATCGGCTTCGAACAGGCGCCCGACCAGGAAGACGGCGTCGGGATCAATTTCTGGGGCAACAGCTTTATCGCGGGGCCGCAGGGCGATATTCTGGACAGCGCCAATGAAAGCGAAGTCAAAGTGCTGACCACGACGCTCGATCCGGCGCGTAGCGCGCGCGTCCGGCAGATCTGGCCGTTCCTGCGCGACCGCCGGATCGACGCATTTGGCGATATCACCCGGCGCTTTATCGATTAAGGGCGCCGGTGCGGAGCACCCTTTGAGGCTTTATCCCGCGGCGTAGGGTACGCTGCGCGTACCTTGTAAAGCCCTTGTTTCCTAATCCAACTTCCCAAAAGGTACGCACAGCGTACCCTACGCTTTCCATTTGATATTGCAGCCCATGCTCGGAATCTGTTCCGGGCCGATCGCCCGGCCCGCGAGCAGATCGTCGAGCGCGGCGCGCAAATCCGAACCTGTCACCGGCACGTCATTCTTCGGCGTGGAACCGTCGAGCCGGCCGCGGTAGACGCAGGCCAGATTCGCATCGAACAGATAAATGTCGGGCGTACAGGCGGCCTGGTATGCTTTGGCGGTTTCCTGGCTTTCGTCATACAGGTAGGCCGCAAAGGGGCGCCCCCACGCCTCCATCATCGCCTGCATCTTGTCCGGCGCGTCCTCGGGATAATTCTTCACGTCGTTGGCGCTGATCGCAATTGTCGCGATGCCCTTGGCTTTGTAGTCATTGGCGATCGCGATCAATTGCTCTTTCACATGCAGCACATAGGGACAATGATTGCAGATGAACATTACGATCGTGCCTTTTTCGCCTTTCAGGTCCTGTAAACCGAAGGTCGCGCCGGTCATCGTATCTGGTAATGAAAAATCCGGCGCAATCGCGCCGAGCGGCAGCATTTGGGATGAAGTTTCCGCCATGATAGAGCCTGCTTTTGCATAGTTTGAAGTGCTATCGATTATAAAAGGATCCGTTGCCCAGAGAAACCGGTGATTGCATCCGGGCATGATCGGCGACCAATTTGAGCAAAGAAGGCAAACCCTAAGCCCTTTTCAAGAGAATTGCGTATAATAGAAGGGTTTATGGAGCCGAAGAACCGGACCGGATGGAGCATTTAATTCTATGACCTCGCCCAAACTTTTCGATTACCCGCTTTTCGCCTTAGGATTTAGAGCGTTCTTTGTACTGGCAGGCCTTTCGGCGCTGCTCCTGATCGTGCTTTGGAATGCGATATATAACGGCAAACTGAGCGCGGCCAATTATTTCGGCAATGTCAACTGGCATGCGCACGAGATGCTGCTCGGCTATTCCGCGGCGGTGATTGCCGGCTTTCTGCTGACGGCGGTCAAAAACTGGACAGGAAGAACGACCCTGACCGGCGATCAATTGGCGACCCTTTGTCTGATCTGGCTGTATGGAAGGATTGCGCCGTTTTATGCGGGACTTTTACCTGATGGAGTAATCGCGGCGATCGATTTTGCGTTTCTGCCCGTGCTGGCCTATCAGATCGCCAAGCCGATTCTGGCAACCCGGCAATACAGGAATCTTATTTTTATCGGCATCCTGCTGATCATGACGCTTGCCAACGGCCTGATACACGCCGGGATTCTGACATCAACCCCGTATCTGACCTGGATGGGTCTGCAAGCGGCAGTGGCGACGATCGTGCTGCTGATTTTGGTGATCGCCGGCCGCGTGTTTCCGTTTTTCACCGAACGCGGCTTGCCGGGCGTCAGAGTCAGCAGCAATCCTCTCTATGAATATGGCGCGATCGGCAGCGCGGCGCTGACGTACGGTTTGCTGTTGACCGGCGTCAGCGGAACGCTGTTGGCGTTGGCATCTGGCCTCGCGGTGCTGTTCAATTCCGCGCGCATCTGGGGCTGGTATGTGCAACGCGTCTGGTATGTGCCCTTGCTGTGGGTTTTGTATGCGGGTTACGGCTGGATCATCCTGGGCTTTGGCCTGACCGCCCTGTCGGCTTATGGTTTGGTGCTGCCCTCCTTGTCCTTGCATGCGTTTACGGTCGGCGGGATTGGGGTACTGACACTGGGCATGATGGCGCGAGTCTCCCTCGGCCATACCGGCCGGGCATTGCGCGTTTCGAATGCGATGGCGATCGCTTTCATCCTGCTGAATATCGCGGCTTTGAGCCGCGTGCTTTTGCCGATCGCTTTGCCGAATTGGTACGGTACACTGGTTTATTTATCGATGCTGTTCTGGCTGGCCGCATTTGCGTTGTTCATCTATGTCTACTCGCCCATGCTGACGACCGCTCGCATCGATGGGCAAACGGGTTAAAAGGCCCATGCCGAAAACCACCGGCGAATCGCAGATAACAAAGCGGCCGAATCACCCTGCTTTTCCCGCATCCTGTTGGATTGCCGGGACCTGTTCGAGCAAGAACCCACGATCGCCGCATAGATAAATGCCAATGCCGTCATCTCAGCACCTGCCGCGGATTGCCTTGACCCCGGGAGAACCGGCAGGTATCGGCCCCGATCTCTGCCTGCAAATCGCCCAGAACGATTTGCCTTGCGAAACAATCGTGATCGCCAGCGAGGAATTATTACGCGACCGCGCCGACCGCTTGGGCATCAGTATCAAGCTGAACCGCTTTGATGGCGCGTTACCGCCGATGCCGCATCGGCGCGGCGAATTGTTCGTCATGCCGGTCAATCTGAGCGTGGCGACCCACTGCGGACGACTCAATCCTGCCAACAGCCGTTATGTGTTAAAAACATTGAACAAAGCGGTCAAAGGCTGCATGGACGGCGTTTTCGACGCGATGGTGACAGGCCCGGTGCACAAAGGGGTGATCAACGACGCGGGTTGTCCTTTTACCGGGCATACCGAATATATTGCGGCAATTACCGGCGGCACTCCGGTCATGATGCTGGCGACCCCCGGTTTACGGGTGGCTTTAGTCACCACTCACCTGCCGCTTATGGAGGTCAGCCGAGCGCTCACCCGCAGCCGTCTGCGCCAAATCCTTTCCATACTCGACCGCGATTTACGCTGCCGTTTCGGGATCAAAAGACCCAAAATTCTGGTCTGCGGCCTGAATCCGCATGCCGGCGAAAGCGGCCATCTCGGCAGCGAGGAGATCGATGTGATCGAACCGGTGCTGGTAAACCTACGGCTGCAGGGCATGAATCTCATAGGCCCATTGCCCGCGGATACGGTGTTTACGCCGAAATATCTTGCCGATGCGGACGCGGTGCTGGCGATGTATCATGACCAGGGATTGCCGGTACTGAAACACATGGGATTCGGCCAGGCGGTGAATATTACCCTCGGCTTGCCGATCATCCGCACCTCGGTCGATCACGGCACGGCTTTGGATTTAGCCGGCACCGGCAAGGCCGACACCGGAAGCTTGCTCTATGCGCTGCAAACCGCCGTGCAAATGGCGGCGGGGAGTTTACGATAAATGGCGCATATTGCACGCAAACGTTTCGGGCAGAATTTTCTACACGATCAGTCGGTGATCGCCCATATCATTGCCTGCCTGGGAACCCGGCCTGATGAGCACTGGGTCGAGATAGGCCCGGGTCAAGGCGCCTTGACCGAACCGCTATTGCACGCAGGCGCACACCTTGATGTCGTCGAACTGGACCGCGATCTCGTCGCATTACTGAAGAAAAAATTTGCCGGCCGGGAAAATTTCGAGATTCACAGCGCCGATGCGTTGAAATTCGATTTTTCCTCATTAATCAAAGACGGCGAGCGGTTGCGCATCGTCGGCAATCTGCCCTATAACATTTCGACGCCGCTCATGTTCCATCTGTTAAACAGCGCGCCCTGTATCGAAGACATGCATTTCATGCTGCAAAAGGAAGTCGTCGACAGAATATGCGCGGAACCGGGGAATAAACAATACGGCCGGCTCAGCGTGATGATGCGATATTACTGCGAGACGGAGCATCTATTCGATGTGCCGCCGGAAAGCTTCGATCCGGCTCCGAAGGTGACGTCATCGATTGTCCGTCTTACTCCGCATCGTAGGCCGCCGGTTCAGGTCGACAGCCGGGATAATTTGAATCGGATCGTCACGCAGGCTTTCTCGCAACGACGGAAAACATTGCGCAATTCATTGAAAAATTTGATTTCTGACAGCGATTTGGAGCTATTGTCGATCGACTCGAAACTCAGAGCGGAGAATCTGACGCTGCAGGATTTTGCCAAATTAAGCAATCTGCTTGACAATAACCAAAGTCCCGGAAACCGCGAATAGAATCAGAGATGATGCGACAAAATGCCACATTCCCATCTTGACAATTCCGGCTAAAATATTAATCAACTCCTGAGATGCAAGATTCCCGAGGGAATCCGGAGTTAGATATCCTTCTCTGATGCGGCCCAAACAGCCGCATTTTTTTTGCCCTACATTTTTTCCGGATTTATTCCCCCTACCGGATTTAGCAGCCGGTTCTTTCTCCTTATCAGCGAACCCGTCCTGATTTGAGGCAATTACGGTTTATATTTGCCAGACTTTGTAGTTCGCTTATTCGTTGAAAAAAGTCGATCAGCTCACCGATCAAAAATAATTTATTAGAAAATCGTCTGGCTTTCTGATAAATTTCAAATATTAATCCATGCGACTTCATTCTAGTTGCAAAAAATTTCGCCTAACTGAATTATCCTGGGGCTGCCGGCAAAAAATTGCCGCGTTTGATGATGATTTTTAAATAAAAATAATAGGAGGAGTTATGGCTATTTTAGATTCGATCGCTATAGAAATTCAGGCTACGATTGCCGGCGCGCTGATCTTGCTGATCATTACGATATTGGAATTCCTCGATTTGCGACGCGCGCGGAAAGAGCATGGACAGGATTTGCAGGCTATCGCAAACGCCACGGTTCCGCCGCTGAAAAAACGGTTGATCTCGCCGTTCAGCCTGGTCTTAGAGTTCATTTTCGGCTTCTCCGCATTTGCTTTGTTCGTTCTGTGGATGATGTATCTGATTATCCGGGGAATGCCTGTCCTGGCCGGGGTCGCAGGCGTGTCAGCGTTTATCGCGGTATTGATGCCTTTCATCGTCTGGAGCTTCAACCGCAAAGCCGGCGAGGAAACGGCTGAAATAATTAAAAATACCAGACAACATCGCCAAGAATCCGTCCGCGAGCAAATGATTACGGAAACTCAGGCAGCACAAACGGATCCGGCTTCCACTCAAGCAGCCGTTAAAGAAACGGCCTCGATTGTTGATGAACCCGTTGTGAACGAGCCGGCGCAAGCCGCCAAACCTCAGCCAATCACGAAACCGCGACCGATAGCCGAAGTAGAAGTCAAGCCTGCGCTTTATCCGCAACCCGATCCGGCGCATGTGTTCCCCCAGGATTCGATGCTGCGCCGTCATTTTATCAGTCATTTGACCGCTGTCGGCAAACCTTACGAACCCAGCCGTCCGACCGACTCGATGCTACGGCGTCATTATGACGCCATGCTGGCGAACCCAATGTCTGTAAGCTCCGCCAAGCCGGCGGTAACAACACCCGCTCCTGCGACCGCCAAGCCTTCCCGCAAATGCACTCATCAAGCAAGACTGCCGGAAGACTCGATGCTCAAGCGGCATTTCCTGACGACATTGCAACTGAAATTCGAGTCGTGTCCGTCATTGCCCGGGCGCCCCACCGATTCGATGCTGCGCCGCCACTTCGATGCCATGAAAGAAAATTTGGTTGCCGCGGAATTAAATAAATACCTGCTGGGATAGAGCCGAATATGAGGCTGGGAAGCCTAAAGTATTCGTCATTGAGAATGAAGAAAGACGGGGCATTCGCCCCGTCTTTGAGCGGATCGGGAAATATCCTGTTTATTTCTTTTCAGGAGCAGGAGCCGGTGCTTGCTCAGCCGGTTTGGCTTCTTCCTTTGCCGGTTCGGCAGCCGGTTTTGCAGCTTCCGCAGGAGCGGCTTCCGCGGCAGGCGTTTTTTCTTCCGCAGGCGCAGCCTCTTTCGTGGCAGCGCCTTCGGCTGCCGGTTTTTGTTCCGCAGCAGGAGCCGGCGCTTCAGCCTTAGGCTTTTCTTCGGTCAGCGGCACCAAAATCTCAACCTTTGCCTGCTGGCGCATTCCCTCAATCATTTTTTGGAATTTTTGACGTTGCAGGTAAGGCGTCAATTGATCCTTAACCGCTTCCAGCGGAGGAGGCGTTTGTGCGCGAGAATCTTCACGCAAAATCACGTGCCAGCCGAATTGGGTTTGCACGGGCGCCGCCGTATATTTGCCTTTTTCGAGCTTGGCGACCGCTTCGGAGAAAGGCTTCAC
Organism: Methylomicrobium sp.; assembly: GCA_051061095.1. Taxonomy (GTDB): domain Bacteria; phylum Pseudomonadota; class Gammaproteobacteria; order Methylococcales; family Methylomonadaceae; genus Methylomicrobium. The sequence continues at coordinate 110,455 of JBPFEE010000001.1, forward strand.
CATTTGCTCGGCTACAAACCAGCCCAGATCGCCGCCGTTTTGCGATTCTTTTGCATCGATCGAATGTTTATTGGCCAGCTTGGCAAAATCGCCGCCTTTGTCGAGTTCGGCGATGATCTTTTTCGCTTCATCTTCGGTTTTGACCAGGATATGGCGGGCTTTGTATTCGGTGCCGGTTTCGGCAACGATCTTGCTGTCGTATTCAGACTTAATTTCCGCATCGGTAACCGGATTGGTCTTGAAGAAGTTTTTCAGTGAAGTCTGAGTCAGAATCGATTTTTTGGCTTCTTCAAGCTGCTCCAGATATTCCGGCGATTTGTCCAATTGTTTTTGGAGCGCGTCCTGAACGAGCAATTCACGTTGAATCAACTCTTCGACCAGTTTTTCTTTCGGAAAACTTGCGCCATGCGCGCGCATCGCAATTTCTTTTTCCAGATTTTCCAGCTGCGCCTTGCTGATGTATTTACCGTTGACGGAAGCGACCGCGTCTTCTTTTTTAACGATGGCAGTAACCGGCGCCGCGGACGAGGTATCGGTGGTATCGCCGGATTGGGGTTGACAGCCGGCAACCAGTCCGACACCTGCAACGAGCAATGGGATGATTTTTTTATTCATCGATTAATTTCCTTTGGTTTCTTCTGAGGGGGTAAGAGCGTTGATGCCCAAGGCATGAATTTGTTGCTTCATCAGATCGCCGAGCGCCCTGTAAATCAGCTGATGTCTTTGCACCAGCGATTTGCCTTCGAATAGCGGCGAAACAATCGTGACATGGTAATGGCCGCCGCCGCGGTTGCCCGCATGTCCGGCATGGGCGGCGCTGTTGTCGATGATTTCGAGCTTTTCGGGATGGAGCGCTTCGGTAAGTAATTGTTTGATCAGTTGCGCTGTCATTGAGGTAAGACCTTTTTGAACGGTTTGACGGTAACCTTTACGTAAACGCCGGCTTCGATATAGGGATCGCTATCGGCCCACTTTTGCGCTTCGTCGAGGCTTGCGAATTCGGCAACGACAAGGCTTCCGGTGAAACCGGCGTCGCCCGGATTTTCGCTGTCGATCGCAGGATGCGGGCCGGCCAGCACGAGCCGGCCGGCTTCCTGCAGTGCTTGCAGCCTTTGCAAATGTTTCGGACGGACGGTTAATCTTTTGTCCAGGCTGTTCTCAACATCTTCACTGATGATCGCGTATAGCACGGTTTATTCCTCGGTTTCCGGCAGATGTTTATAAATCAGCGCGACCTGCCCGAGTAGAAAAACGACCATCAATCCAGGCACCACAAAGGTTTTGAAGGTAACCCAATCATCGGTGCTGTAGTGATACATCACATACACATTGATGAAGCCGATGCCGAGAAAAAAGCATGCCCATAGCGTGTTCAAACGCCGCCAGATAGCGTCGGGCAAGGTCAGGTTGGCTGACAGCATCCGTTCGATGACCGGTTTTTTGCCGATAAACTGGCTGCCGAGGAACACCACGCCGAACAACCACTCGACGATTGATAACTTCCACTTGATGAATTGTTCGTTTTGCAAAATGATTGTCGCACCGCCCATCACTAGGATTAAGCCTAAGGTTATCAATTGCATGGTGCTGACCTTGCGGGTCTTGTACCAACCATAGGCGACTTGCAGAATCGTGGCGACAATCACGACGCCGGTCGCGATATAAATATCGTAAAACTTATAAGCAATAAAAAATAGAACGATCGGAAAAAATTCGAGTATCGGATTCATGCGTCTGATGTGTTGGAGGGCGCAATATAATTGTTATTGGATTTAATTTCTGATGATTCGGTCATTTCCGGAAAAGCCTCCAACAGACCAATAGTGGGGATCGCAACAGAGAAATTCAAGTCCGCTGTTACCGATGAGTTCTTGCTGTCGTTAAAATTCCCTTTGCCTTCAGCTTTCGATGTTTTCGTAGTTTCCGATCCCGGAAAAATGTTAAAACAGCTAAAGCCGCCGCGAGCGCCCTTCGCTGTTGGAGCAGGAACTTGCAGGTTCCGTTGAAATGGACTGTCGGGTCCATCAGGAATTGGTCTGGTATTATAATGCCGGCTCTGTCAAATGTACATCATTCGGCTTTTGCTTCTGATAAAATGATAGGCGTATTTTGCGGGGAATAATCATGGACAAACAGACACAGACAGAAATCGAAGCCGCCGTTTTTAGGCGTCTGCTCGAACACTTTCAACAACACACCGAGGTACAGAATATCGACCTCATGATTCTGGCCGACTTTTGCCGAAACTGCCTGGCTAAATGGTATGCAGCGGCGGCACAGGAACGCGGCGAAGCGGTCGATTATGAGCAAGCCCGCACTGTGGTATATGGCATGCCCTATCCGGAATGGCGTGAAAAATACCAGAAGGAGGCGACACCGGAACAGCTGGCAGCGTTTGAGCTCAAGCAGAAACAAAGTACGTGACCGTTATGGGTTCTAGCCTTCCCAAAATTTCCGCGCAAATTTCTCCGCGCTAGAACAGAATTTACCACGTAAAACCAACAGAGGCGACAGCACGTACATTAACGGCCGAAACCCCTGTTTTCGTTGAGAATCCTATAAATTATGCATGAACTATCCCTACTTTGGAGCGTGCGGGAATCTCTCGAAGAAAATGCGCTGAAACATAAATTCAGCAAAGTTACCCAAGTCACCTTGGAAATAGGGAGGCTTGCTTGCGTGGAGCCCGAAGCATTACGTTTCTGTTTCGATATCGTCATGAAAGATTCATTAGCGGAAAATGCCGAGCTGATGATTTTGGAGACCGATGGCTTGGGGATTTGCCAGCAATGCCAGCGGCAAATGGTGATGGAGTCGTTATACAGTCCTTGCATTTATTGCGGAAGCCTGTATGTGAAACTTATTCAGGGCATGGATATGAGAATCAAGGATCTGATCGTAATCTAATCCGTAAGAGCTCAGATTGACACCCTCAGCTTTTATTTGAATCAAGCCAGAGTCTCTGGAATTCATCCGCGGGCAGCGGAGGCGAAAGATAGTAGCCTTGAAATTCGTCGCAACCAAATTCTTGCAATAGCGCCAGTTGCGATTCGTTTTCGATGCCTTCGGCAACCACCGTCATGTTCAGACTGTGTCCCAATGCGACAATGGTTTTAAGAAATGTTGCCTCGCTCGAAGCCGGATCGCCGGTATAAGACTGCACGAACGATCGGTCGATTTTAAGCACCTGGAGGGGCAATTTTTGCAAATAGGATAAGGACGAATAGCCCGTGCCGAAATCGTCCATGGCAATACGAATGCCGCGATTGCGAATTTGGACCAATCGCTCGCTCGCTTTATTGATGTCATGCATGATCAAACTTTCGGTCACTTCCAGCTCAATCCATTCAGGATTCGTTCCGGTTTCGGCCAAAACGCGATCCAGAACCGCAATGAAATCTTCATCCAATAATTGCCGTGGAGAAAGATTAATGGCTATTCGAAATCCTGAAAGCCTGCCCCTCCAGGTATTGGCTTGCAAACAGGCCGTCTTGAGTATCCAGGCTCCGATCGGGATAATCAGCCCCGTCTCCTCGGTGATAGGAATGAAGCGATCGGGCGGTATCATGCCGAAACCGGGCCGCCGCCAGCGGATCAGCGCTTCAGCGCCGACTATACGGCTCATACTGCCGGCGACTTTAGGTTGATAATAAAGCTGGAAATCTTCTTGTTCAATCGCCAGCCGTAACGCATTTTCCAATAGAAGCCTTTGGTGAGCGGCCTCGTTCATGCCCGCCTCGAAATACTGGAACTGCCCGCGCCCTTTGGCCTTGGAAGCATACATCGCGGTATCCGCATGCTTAATTAAAGTGTGGAAATCATTGCCATCCTCGGGAAATACGGCAATGCCGATGCTGGTGCCGACATATATTACGTGCTCAGCAACTTCTATGGACCTTTGTATCTGCTCGACCAGTTGCCGGGCGAGTTCGGTGGCATCGCCGATTCCGGTTAAATCGGGCAGGATAATGGTAAATTCATCTCCGCCCAGACGGGAAACCGTGTCTGATTTACGTAAGCAACTTTGGATTCGATTGGCAACGATTCTCAACAAATGGTCGCCAACCCAATGCCCAAGCGTATCGTTGACAATCTTGAAATGGTCAAGATCGAGAAAAAACACCGCCAGACGGGTTTTATTACGCTGGGCCACAAGTATTTCATGCTCTAGACGATCCTTGAACAGTGCCCTGTTAGGCAGCTGAGTGAGGACATCATAGTAGGCCAATTGCTGGAGTTGCTGCTCCGTTTGTTTTTGCTGGCTGATGTCGGTGCAAACCGCCACATAATGCATTAGCTTGCCCCGCTCGTCATTGACGGCATTGATACTGGTCAGCATGGGGCACAATTCGCCATTCTTCCGACGGTCCCACACCTCTCCCCGCCAGAATCCATTCTTCAATAGCGCTTGCCACATGCGCTCATAAAATACCCGATCATGCATATTCGATTTCAGCAGCCGTGTGCTCTTCCCCAGCACTTCTGCCCGCTCATAGCCGGTAATTTCACAGAACGCATCATTAACCTCCTGAATGATTCCGTGCGGATCGGTAATAAAAATCGCCTCGCTGCAATTGTCGAAAACAGTGCCGCTCAACCGTAACTGCATTTCCCGGTTTTTCAGATCGGTAATATTCAACGCGGTAATTACAGCGCCTTCCAGTTTTCCCTGTTCCGAGTACAGTACACTGCTTTTCAGACAATAGATGGCTTGCCTACTGTCCGCATTTTTACCCAGAAGCCTATGCTCGCCAGTGTAGTGTCCATGCATCCGGATGGTTTCCATTAAGACCGATTGCACCGGCCAAGGCAAAACAGGCAAATGCTCGGCAAGATATTGAATATCGGTGGACGGCAGCACATCGTCTATGCAGGTTCCCAATAATTCGGCTTCGGTAAACCCCAAGCCATGCTCGACAGCTGAATTTATCCGACGAATTCGGCCTTTCTTGTCAAAGAAAAACATAAGATCGTCCATGGTATCCAGAATGCGGTTGATGAAGCGTCCGAGCGCTTTCTCATGATCCGCACTTTCCTTGAATTTCAGCTTCTGTTGTTCCGATTCGCCCAGCATGGCTTCCATGCTTCGGGTGATGACAAGTATTTGCCTTTCCTGCTTTTTGTTGGCTAGCCGCAGTTGTTCGATCTCTTCCCGCAACAGATTCATCGAATCTTCATACTTGCCGGATAAGTATGCTCCGGGTTGAGCGTCCAAGGCTCTCGAACCATTAAATTCGACCTGGACGACCATAAATTGACCGTCGACTTTTTCGATTCGATAATTGTGCGTTTTATTCAACGCCTCAATTTGCAGGGAGTGCCCCGGGCAAACCAGCATGGTTTCGGTGATGAGCGGGCACTGGGTCAAATCCACACCCTGATGGGGGCAGTTGGCGGGAAAAGCCCTAAACTCTCCGTAAATTTCGAAGATAATAATTGCGATGCCATTTTGTGTGCCCGGCAATTGAAACCGTCCCGTCCATCGCGGAGGATCGGTCGAAGGGAGGAAAGTTATAGACTCAACGGGAGTGAGTAAAATTTTCGGATACGGCGAGTTCATGACCTTATAAGGCCTCTTATCAATCGAACGGTTTCGGGTACTGCGCGTTCGGTTTTAGCCGATAAACCCAGGCAAAATGGATTAACTGATTCTACTTCGACCCCCACTATTAAAATATCCGGCAGAGGTTTCCGGATAATGTTGAGCGCCTCCAGCAAATAGGGAATTCCCAGTCCGTGGCCGCTAAGCTGCGGGCGTTCATCCGCCAATTCTTCCGGTCGTAAAAGGCAAACCTCGCCGGGATTCCCGAAGTTGGCCAATGCATCGACCAGGATGGCCTGGCTGCACTCCTCCAGGAAGCGGAGCGCATTGAGTCCGGCGATGCCCGCATTGAACAGGGCGACATCTTTCGGCCATACTTGCCGGCAAAGCTCTGCATAGACGCTAACCCCGAACCCATCGTCTCCATGCAGTTCATTGCCGAAGCAAACGATATGGCGCATGCTCATCATTTACGGCCATACAGTGAGGCGCTTACCGCTATCGAGCAGATGCACGGTACAAACCAGACAGGGATCATGGGAGCGAATAATATGGCCGATTTCCACCGGATCATCCGGATCCTCGACAGTCAAACCGAGCAAACTGCTTTCCCAATGCCCGTGCCGTCCCTCGCTGTCTTTAGGCGAAGCGTTCCAGGCCGTCGGTGTAACAACCTGATAACGGCTAATCACGCCATCCTTGATTTGCAGCCAATGCCCCAATGCGCCGCGTGCCGCCGTCACCAACCCGAAGCCCTCTCCATCGGGCAGATCTTTTTCTGCAGGAGTCAGAATATGCGGATCGTCAGGATGCGCGGCCAACGCATGCAGCATTTTCGACATAGTCCGAAGCAGACGCGCTGTACGACGTAAGCGGGCGAACTGGCGTAACCAGGCATTGCCGCCTTCGGCCTGGTAGAGCGAGCGGATCAGCGGCTCGCCGTCGATCAGCGCATCGGCCAGAGGGCCGGTTTGCACAACTTTATTTTGATAGCGTGGCGCTTTACACCACGTATAGCGGTCGGAATGCGGTTGATAATCGGGTATGGTTTGCCCTTGAAAAGGATGGCGTCCGCCGGGATAAGAAAGAAACCAGGAATAACGCACATGTTCGGTGATTTCGACCTGATCAAAAGGCTCAACGATTCCCGTATCGCCATTCAGGAAACCGGCCTTGAATAACCGTTTGCGGTGCGGAGCAAAAATATCGGCATCTTCCGGATCGTCGTAGGCGCCGTAACTGATCATGTGCGGAGTCCCGAAACCCAGGCGATGCAGGCCGATTTCCCGGCTCATCCGGGTAAACAATCCGACAGCGCTATCTGCATGCGCCGCCTTTGCGGTTAACCAGCTAAAGAATTCATCGGCGGATTGTATCGCCAGCCACGCATCCAGTTGGGTTCCGATAACGGCCTGCTCGAACCACCGCGTCAGCTTATTGAGAAGCGAAAGGCTGTCGATGATATGGCGGCTGTTCGCCGGCGTTGTTACGCCGCCCGGCACCATGTAAGACGAATGCGGCCATTGGCCGCCGAACAGGGCGATAATTTCGAGGATACGGCGTGAATGCTCAAGGGCGTCACGGTAAACCCTGCCCTGAAACGGAAGAAATGCCGCCCGAGCCTTCTCATAAAGAGGGAGCGGCAGATATTTGGGGTGGCAAAAATCGGCAGTGAAAAACAAAAAGGACTGCCGCAGATCGCTTTGCACCGTCTCGGCCATCAGGCATAGATTCCGGATGCGGAGGGCGGCGGGAGGGACCGGAATGCGGCCGAGATGTTCCAGGGCGCTCACCGCGGCATTTAATTGCGCGGTACCGCAAATACCGCAAATTCGAGGGGTAATGACCAGAGCATCCATGGGTTTGCGGCCCAGGAGAATCTGTTCGAATCCTCGGTAGAGAGAACCGATGCAGCGGGCATCTGCGACTTTGCCGTCTTCCAGCTCCAGCTGGAAATCCACATCGCCTTCGACGCGATTCAGGTCGATCTGGACAGTTTTTCTGTCCATGATCAGGAGTCCATATTTTTGTTCAATACCCTGAGGGGCGCCGCTTCATGAGCCAGACTTTTATATGCCATATAATTGGCGCGCTCTACACCCAACGGCAGGCGCACCGGTATCTCACCGATTTTCTCGGTGCGGTATAAATCGTGATCCACGGGAAAATCAGGTGAGGTGCAGCCGAAACACGGCACACCGGCCCGTGTCTTACTGCTGCGGCCATTCCATAGCTCCGTATTGCAAACGGCCATGGTCATCGGCCCTTGGCAGCCCAAATTGAAGAACAAACAGCCCTTATCGCCGAACTCGGTATCTTCAACGTCATATTCATGATACTCGGCTCGAGTGCAGCCCTGATGCACCAGCGTATTGAAAAAGGCTTTAGGACGATTAAGAAGATCGAGTTCCACCGGAAGACCGGAAGCCAGCATGGCTAACGTTTTGGTCATCGCATTGGGGTGCGCGGGACATCCGGAAATATTAATGACAGGCAGCCCCTTTCGTGATCGCCATTCAGCGGGCAATAATCCGCCGGGGTTGCTTTTATCAAATTGCATGCCGATACAGTCCGTAGGATTGGGCGGGGCGGAATGAATACCGCCATAGGATGCGCAAGTCCCTGCCGCCACGACATATTCAGCCTTTTCGGACAATTTCTGAATCAGGCTCATTTTGGATCGGCCCCGATAGGGATCATACATGCCCGAACCGTCGGGTCCGGTCATGATGCTGCCCTCTACGCATAACACATCAAGGAGTTGCTGATCCGCCAGGATGGCTTCTATTAGAGCATCCAGTTTTCTTGCCGGCTCCATCGACAAAGAAGGATGCCAAAGAATTTCGACGCCATAGTCATCTACAAGATCTTCCAGGGAGGGACTGTCCGCGCACAAAATCGCCATTGTGTCGCCCCCACAAGAACCGGTTTGGAGCCATAGTAACGTCGTCATCAAATTCTCTAGGATATTTCATAAACTGAAAATAATCTTAGCTTAATTTAACGCATTATCTATTCTTTTTTTGATTCCCAAAAGCGGCGGCTGCCTTTTAAATTTTGCCGGCAATCAAGATTTCAATCCTTGATCGCTTCGATTTGAATGACCACCTTGACGTCGTCAGCCAGCGCGGGTGCATATTTATCCACCCCAAAGTCGGAACGTTTGATTGTCGCGGTCGCATTCGCGCCGCAGACATTTTTCATCGAGATCAGGTTCATCCCGCAGTGAAAACGATCCAAGGTCAACTGTACCGGCTTGGTCACCCCATGCAGTGTGAGGTCCCCTTCTGCGCCAATTAAACGGTCTTTGTCGAAGGTTAATTGCCTCGACTTGAATAAGATTTTCGGAAAGCGGTTGGTATCGAGAAAATCCTCCCCGCGCAGATGCTTTTCCAAATCGGCAAGTCCGGTGCTGATCGAGGCGGCATCGATTGCTATGTCGATCGACCCGCCGGTTCCTGAGGCAGGCGCGAGCGTGATTTTGCCTTCCGTCCGGTTAAAGCGGCCGCGCTGGATCGAAAAGCCGAGATGATCGATTTCGAAGCTCGGAAAGGTATGTCTTGGGTCGACTGTATAACTATCGGCCACGGTCGTTGCCGAAAAACTTAAGGCACAGGTAAAAATCAAGACAAGCAACGGGATGGTCATGAGCGGTCCTCATTATTTAAAATTTTGTAAATAGGAATTAGCATATTAAGCATTTTTTCAGCCGATTATAAACAAATAAGAAACAATGAATTACTTATTTCTCCCCTTGTTAATTCATAAAAAACTAATATACTTATTCCAAGTTTTCAGCAAGCTTCATGCCATGTTTTCTGATTAGCGGTTCCGACAGGAACAGATGCTTCACCTGCTGATGGCTTCAGCTCGGCATATCCTCTATTTTCAGCCCTTTTCATACACCTCCTCGAAGTGTGAAAATTCGGAACCTCCACATTCCGAAGCGTTTTTCTCCCTGCGCCGTTGGGCGCCGGGAGTATTTTTTCTTTTCGATTTTTCCTTCCCGAACCTCAGGGTTGCGCCAAATTCCGAAGCCAGGTTTGAATCTGTTGGCTTGCCTGCTTCGCCAATTCCGCAAAGCCATTCACCGCTCCTTCCGCGTCGGGGCTGACTTTCCCGCTGCGTAAAACGAATTCCCGGCCAGCCAGCTTTTTTTTACTGCCGGCCGCAAACACATCCGCCGAAAATTGCAGCAGTACGGACGCGCTGTCGGGTGCTTCGAATTGCTGCTCGAAATTCTGCAAATGGACGACCAGGGAATAGTTGGGGTCGAGGCGTTCCGAGGCGAGATGCAGCCTGAGCAGTTCCGGCGGCGGCGCGATCCACTGGTCCAGATTATAAAAGCGTACGCGGGTCGGTTGCGCATGAAGCAGGCGGTAACGGATCCGGGTGTCGCTCAACCATTTCGGCGCGACGACATTGATTTCGGCCGAAGCCGGTTCCTGCCGGCTTTGGATCGGCACTTTTATGATGCCGAAATCATGCAATGACGGAGCCTGCACGGTTTCTGCACAGCCTTGAAACAAGGCGGCGACGCAAATTGGCCAGTATTTTTTCATCGTGGCTCCTGATAGCCGGGTTCGCCGGGAGCGGGTTCCTGAGGAGGAAGGCCAAAGATCAGCGATTGGGGGTTATTTTCAAGCAGGTTCGCGATTTTGTTCACTTTCTGCGTGGCCGATTGCAGATCAATCAACAGATCGTTGACTTTAGGGAGTGTGGACTGCATAACCTGATCGCTCGCTTGGAGGCCGGTTTCGGCCAGTTTTTCGGCTTTTTGCTCCAACGTTTTGATATTCTTGCTCAAGCTTTGTAAATCTCTCGTCAGGATATCGATATTGCTGAGGGTTTTTTCGGCCCGATTGCCCAGTTTCGGCACCTCGGCCAGCGCCTTGTCCACGCTTTTTTGCAGTTGATTCAGTTTATCCGACAAGCTTTTCAGATTGCTCAGGGTGTCGCTGACGTTTTTTTCGTTTTCATCGCTCAAAAATACGCTGAGCCGCGCCATGATATGCTCGGCTTTTTTCAAAATATCCTCGCCGGTGTTCATCAGCCTATCGGTCAACGACGGCATCAACGGTATCCGATTGGCCGGATCGTCGCCCGGCGGCAGGCGCACGCCGAGCTGGTCTGCGTCTTCGAGAGCGATTTGGGTCAAGCCGGTAACGCCCTTTAGCTGCAAGGTCGCGTACACGCCTTTGCTCAGCACGATGGATTTATCGACCTCGATCGGCACCAGGATCGTACCGGAATCGTTCGGATCGAAATGGATGTCGAGGACTTTACCGACCGCAATGCCGCGGTAGAACACGGTCGATTCCGGATTCAGGCCGGATACCGATTTGCGGGTGGAAACATAATATATGTTGCGCTCGCGCTCGAAATGGCCGATCCAGTAAACCACCGCGACTGTAGCCGCCGTCAAAGCGATCAGGAAGACGCCGGTGATCAGCGCGTATTTATTTTTGCCCATGCGTCGTATCTAGATTTTGAAAAACCCGCTCGGCGCGGTTGTTGTGAAAAAAACGCTCGACAAACGGATGCTGACAGTTCAGCACCGACTCGAGGGTGCCGAAGGCAACCAACTGATTGTCAGCCAATACCGCGATCCGGGAACAGAGATCGCGCAGAATGTCGAGATCATGCGTCACCATCACGACCGTAAACTTCAGATCGCGGTGCAGTTCGGATAAAAGATTCACGAAATCCTCGCTCGAAATCGGATCGAGGCCCGAAGTCGGCTCGTCCAGCAACAACAAACCCGGCTCCAGGATCAGCGTACGCGCGAGTGCGACCCGCTTGATCATCCCGCCCGACAAGTCAGCCGGCTTCAGCCAGGCATCCTGCACCGAAAGGCCGACTCGGGATAGTTTCATGAATACCAGACGTCTGATCAAGTCCTCGTCGTCAAAGCCGATCTCGCGCAAAGGAAAAGCGATATTCTCAAACACATCGAGCACGCTGAACAGCGCGCCCTTCTGAAACAATACCCCGCAATTGTTCCGCAGGCGCTGGCCGATTTGATGCAGCGATTCTCCCATCACGAAGATTTCGCCCTCGCTTGGTGTGGTAAGGCCGATGATTTCGCGCAGCAACGTGGTCTTGCCGCAGCCGGAAGCGCCGACCAGCCCCAGGATTTCACCGTAATCGAGGCTCAAATTGATGTCCGCATGCACGATTTTATCGCCGAAGCGGGTCCAGACATGTTCGAGACGAATCGCAGCCTCCTTCATATCGGCATCCCGATGCCCATGAACAGAATCGCGAACACCGCATCCACCATGATCACGATCGTAATCGAGGCGACGACCGAGTTCGTCGTTTCATGACCCAGACTTTCGGTATTCGGTTTGATCCGAAAGCCGAAATGGCAGGCGACCAGTGCGATCAGCAGACCGAATACCGCACTTTTCAGCAGGCCGATAAACACATTCAACAGCGGCACCGCGTCAGGCAGTTTCAAAAAAAATTGCATATAGCCGATATCGAGCGTGTTTTGCGCCGAAAACATCCCTCCAAGCAACGCCGAACCGCTGGTCCAGACGCTGATCAGCGGCATCACGACAGCGAGGGCGGCGACTTTTGGCAACACCAGGCGCAACGAATGCGAAATGCCCATCGCAGACAGCGCATCGAGCTCTTCGGTGACGCGCATGATACCGATCTGCGCAGTCATCGCCGAACCGGAGCGCCCGGCGACCAGGATCGCCGCGAGCAAAGGCCCCAGTTCGCGGATCACGCTGAGTCCCAGGATATCGATGATATAAATCTCCGCGCCGAACAGTTTGAGTTGCAGAGCGGAGAGATAGCTCAGCACGATGCCGATCAAAAAACCGACCAGCGCGGTAATGCCGAGCGCGCGGACGCCAGACTCGTAGATCGTGATTGAAATCTCGGCCCACGGCACACTGCCGGGGTGGCGAAACAAATAACCCACGTCCAGAAGCAGCTGGCCCAACAAGGTAACCAAATCGGCCGTTTGCCTGAAAAAATCGGCAAGCACCTGGTAAAAAAAAAGCAGAATGGCGCCCAAATTCCGGCGCGGCGGCGCCCCATCGGAAATGTCCTGTTCCTGCCAGCGCTCCAGTATACGCCTGTGTTCGGGACGTACAGCAAGCTCACCCGGCAAAGTCCGGCCCCAGTCTTCCCAAAGGATCAGAGCAGCCGCATTGTCGAGCACATCGATCGTCTCCAGATCCCAGTGTAATGCAGGTTTCCGCGCATATTCTCTGAGTTGCCTGCGTAATTCAGGCGCAACGCATAAATTGCGTAAATTCCATTCACCGGATAATTTTACACCGTAAAGCCGGCCATCTTGTTTGATCACATCCAGTGCGAGAGAGGGCGGAGCCCTATCAGTTATAAAGAACATCAAAGCGCCTGCTCAAAGGAAGTATCATCAGAAAAAAGATTGCAACCCCATCATACCCCTATCGTCCATAACGAGCTATGCCGACCGGCCGTTTTTTAAGTACTCTCCGACGATCTCGAAAACCGGCCTGCCGGATGCGGGGGCCGAGACGGTCGCCCAACCGGCTACCTTGTACTGTTTCCCGGCCTCGACATTATCCCCGTTGCGCAACCGCATCATGCCGATACGCTTGCCGAATTCTGCCGAAGGATCGCAGGCAAACTGCATGCCGCCCGCTCTGACCATGTCGCCACCCTGCCGGTAATAGGGGGCCGGATTGAACAGGTTGTCGGCCACGTCTTCTAGCACGCTCTTCAATTGCGTGCCAGTCATCGTGGCGGAATACGTTTCGGGATACGTAATCGCGGTATGATTCATCACATCCTCCATCGTGATCGTCTGGCCCGGCAATACGGCCGTGCCCCAGCGGAAGCCGGGGGTCAAGGCGATGTCGGCATCGTATTCGGCAAGCAGCGCATCGAGAATCAGGCCGTCGAAAGTCCCGTAAAAATTATCCCGGCGGTATAAAAGCTCGTGTGCCATCGACAAGGGCTTTTGCAAACTGTTTAAATGCGGCAGCCTCAAATTATCAATTTGACTTTGCATCTCAGGGTCAGGTTCCAGCAGGTCCGAAAAGACCGGCAACAAGCGATAGCGCATGTCTTGCAGCCGGCCCTTGGCGACTTTCAAATCGAGCACGGCCAGAAACTTGCCGTGGCTGCCGGCATTAGTTACCCAGGTTCTGCCTTGCGGATTCCCGACCGGAATCGGCTCGGGGATCGCATCGTGCGTATGGCCGCCTAAAATCAGATCGATCCCGCTCACTCTGGACGCCAGTTTCAAATCGACATCCATGCCGTTGTGAGACAATAAAATGATCACGTCGGCCTGTTCGGTCTTGCGTATCTGCTCGACAAGAGCCTGCAATCGCGGCTCCTCGATGCCGAATTGCCAGCCTTGCACGAAGCGCGGCGGATTGGCGATCGGGGTATAAGGGTAGGCCTGGCCGATCACCGCGATACGGGTACTGCCGACCTGTCTGATCAGATAAGGTTTAAACAGCTCATCGTTGTCCGTTTCCTGATCGAAGGCGGCTTCATCGGTCGGCGCGACATTGTGCGCGAGAAACGCGCCCTTGAAGCGTTTCAGGTTTTCGAAAAGTTGTTCCTTGCCGTAAGTAAACTCCCAATGCCCGGTCATCGCATCGACGCCCAGCACATTGCAGGCATCGACCATATCCTGTCCGCGCGTCCATAACGCGGTCGCCGAACCCTGCCAGCTGTCGCCGCCGTCGAGCAGCAAGGTTCTTTCGGGACCGCGCAAGTTTCTGATCGTTTTAATCAGCGTCGCCAGATGCGCGAAGCCGCCCATCTTTCCAAAGCGGTGCGCCGCGTTCGTGAAATCCAGATGCGTAAAGGCGTAAGCCTCGCGGCTGTGCGGACGAATGCCGAAACGGCGCAGAAACTGCTCGCCGGTCATATGGGGCGGCGCATTTTTGCCGTCGCCGACGCCCAGATTGACTGCCGGTTCGCGGTAATACATGGGCAACAACTGCGCATGGCAATCGGTCAGGTGCATGATCGTGAAGTCGCCGAATTCCGGCTGATGGTAATAATCGCGGCTTGCCGCCGCGCAGCCGTAAAAAGCCGCAGGGGACCATGCAAGGTATTGAAGAAAGCGGCGGCGATTCATGCTGTGGGGTACGCTGCGCGTACCGTGCTTGAATTTACTCCCGAGTAACTTTGAAAAAGGTACGCCGCGCAGCGTACCCTATCCGAGGCGAGGGGCATAGGCGATATATGCTTGGTAAGCCGCAGCGATAGACAGAATCAAAAAAATCACGCCGCTGATTCGGTGCAACAATGCCAGCGGAAATTTCTGCAGGATCGTGCGTCCGGCCAGAACACCGAGCGCCGAGGTCGTGACCAGCGCCGCGGTAGACCCGATCCAGACCGCAGCGGGCATTGACGTACTGCTCAGAGCGACGACCGCAAGCTGCGTTTTGTCGCCGAATTCGGCGACCGTGATCAATAAAAAAGTCGTAAAGAAAATGCCGTGCCCGCTTTTCTCCTGAATCTCCTCGTCATCTTCATCGTTCACCCGCAAGGCATGAATGCCAAACACCCCGAATAAAAAGGCGACCGTCGCCGCGACGATGTATTCCGGCAGCCAGCTCGCGATCGCGGCGCCGAAGACGACCGCGAGCGTATTCAACAGCGCGAACGCAACGGTGGCGCCCAACAACACCGGCCATGGCTTATGTTTGGAAGCCAGCGCCATGCAGACCAGCTGGCTTTTGTCGCCGATTTCGGCGGTGACGATCAGCGCGAAGCTGGTCGCCGCCGCAGCAGTAATTTCCCGCCAGTTGCCGGTTGCGAGCAAAGCCGAAAACTTGTCTAAAATAGCCTGTAAATAGTGTTCGACCGGAAGGCTATGGAGCCAGGCGATGATGCCGTTTAGCCAATCGCTCAAGAGCTGCAAAATTTGTTCGGCTTTGTCCATGCAATGGCTGGGTATAGGCTGGAATGATTAACGTTAGGGAAGGAAAACGGAGAATCAGGCAGCTTACGCCGCCTGACCTATTCGATGCGCTTGGATTAGCCCAGCATATTGTCCAAAATCATCATGATGATGAAACCGAACATCAACGCAAAGGTGGCGTAGCGGGAGCGGTCGCCCGTGCCGCCGTGCGTTTCGGGAATGATTTCTTCGCTGATCACGAACAGCATCGCACCGGCCGCGAAACCCATCGCCACCGGAAGAATCGGCTGGAATACCGTCACCATTGTGATGCCGAGCAAACCGCCGACCGGCTCGACCAGACCGGTGACGGTTGCAATTCCGACTGCGCGCCATTTGTCGTAACCCAGCCCGACCAGAGGCAGCGCAACGGCCAAGCCTTCGGGAATGTTCTGCAAGGCGATCGCGATCGCCAAAACGATGCCGGTTTTCATCTCGCCGGTGCCGAAACTGACACCGACCGACATGCCTTCCGGAAAATTGTGGATGGTGATCGCGACAATGAACAGCCATATCTTGCTGAAAGACGTTTTGCGCAGATCGGACACCGCGTCGAAATGCACATGCGGCAACTGGCGGTCGGCATAATGCAGGAACAGCGCGCCGAGCAGCATCCCGAACGAGACCAGATAAATGCCCTTGCCTGCCCAGACCGCATTGCCGAAACCGATGCCGGGGACCAGCAGCGAAAATGCGGTCGCGGCGAGCATCACGCCGGCCGCGGCCCCGAGCATGCTATTGAATAAATTATTCGAAATATTCCGGAAAAACAGCGCCGGCAGCGCGCCGACTCCGGTCGCGAATCCGGCCAGGATACTGGCCAGAAAACCGATCACGACGATTTCGCCGAAAATCAGGTACAAGCTGCCGAAAATAACCGCTTGCGACAACAGAAACAAACCGGCTATCGTTGCCCAACGCTGCATAGGCGGCATCGCCAGCAGGTTTTGGTAATGGGGGCTGGCAAGCGCCCTGGCTAACTGAGCCTCCCAAAACAGTTGTATCTTTTTAAACTTCTGATCCGGTTCTGTCATCGCGCCGCCCTCTGCCTGATTAGTTTATGTTGGCTGCGGATTATAACCAAATACTAAGTAACAGATGTAGGGTTATTGCGCGTAATGGGTTAGTTCGAAAAAGCATCAGAAATATTGCCATGAATCTACTGCAACAATGCTTCTAAAACGTTTCAGCCCTGATGAAGTTTCAATCACGGCTGAAACGGTCCAGCAACAGGCGTATGAAGACTAAGGAAAGCGCCCTATCCTTCAATCATTGCCGTTTTTTTACGGTCATTCCTGGGTATCGTTGACCAGATCATAGGTGACGTTCGGATTAAAGCCCATCGGCCAGTAGATTGCCGCGAACGGCGGCCAGAAGATCGAAACGGTGCGAAATTTGGTCCGCAATCTGCCTTCCTTGAGGGTTTGACCGTCTTTCTCCAGACGGTAAGGAATCCCGCCGCCCGGCGGCATGCCGGCCGCAGTCCAGAAAAACGGCTTGGTCGTGACCTTGCCGCCCGCATCGACCTGCACCGGTTGCGGCCGCTCATAGATATATAATTTGGAGCCTTCCGGCACCTTGAAGGTCCCGGTCGTCGTACAACCGGTTGCCAACATCAACGACGCCAACAGCAAACCTACTTTTTTTATCATGCCTTTTTCCTCTGGTAGATGCGGGATTGATTTAATCCCAGCGTTTAAAAATCAGGGAGGTGTTGATGCCTCCGAAAGCAAAGTTATTGCTCATCACATAGCCGCAGTCGAGCTTGCGAACAGCGCCGATAATATAATCCAATTCCGCGCATTTCGGATCGACCGTTTGCAAATTGGCGGTCGGATGAAACCAGCCTTCATTCATCATCTGGATCGCCACCAAAGACTCTAACGCGCCACATGCGCCGAGCGTATGACCGGTATAGCTTTTCATTGCGCTGATCGGCGTATGCGCACCGAACACCGCCCGCGTTGCATGGCTTTCGGCGACGTCGCCATGCTCGGTCGCGGTGCCGTGCGCGCTGACATAGCCGATCGCCGACGGCGGCAGCCCCGCATCGTCGAGCGCGAGCTGCATCGCGACCTGCATGCTGCGGCTGTCGGGCTGCGTCACATGCAGGCCGTCCGAATTGGTGCCGTAACCGACCAGTTCCGCATGAATCGTCGCGCCGCGCACTTTGGCATGCTCCAGTTCTTCGAGAATCAGCGTGCCCGCGCCTTCCCCGATTACCAGTCCGTCGCGGTTCACATCGTACGGCCGCGGCGTCGTTCCGGGAGCGTCGTTTTTCAGGCTGGTCGCAAAGAGGGTATCGAACACGGCCGCCTGACTGGGCGAAAGCTCGTCCGCGCCGCCGGCCGCCATCAGCGACTGGTGGCCGTACTTGATCGTCTCGTAGGCGTAGCCGATACCCTGGCTGCCTGAAGTGCAGGCGCTGGAGGTCGTATAAACGCGCCCGTTGATGCCGAAGAACAGCCCGATATTCACCGCCGCAGTATGCCCCATCATCCGTATATAGGAAGTCGCGTTCAGACCGTCGGTCCGGTGGTTCAGCAGCATGTTGCCGAAGTCCGCGATCGCATCGAAACTGCCCGAACAGCTGCCGTAAGCCACGCCCATCCTGCCGCTCTTCAGCACCGGATCGTTCATCAGCCCGGCATCGTGCAGCGCCAATTCGGTCGCATAGGTCGCCATCAGCGCGACCCGCCCCATGCTGCGCGTCTGCTTGCGGGAATAATGCTCGGGCCGTTCGAAATCGACCGGCCCTGCGAGCCGTGTATTCAGGCCCTGGTATTTGTCCCAGTCCTGCATGTAGCGGATGCCGGTCGCTTGCGCCTTTAAACGCCCCGACACGGTCTGCCAGTCATTGCCGAGCGGAGACAGCCCCGCCATTCCGGTGACGACCACGCGCTTCATCAGCACAGGCCTCCGTTGACCGCAATCACCTGCCGGGTGATATAAGCCGCATCCTCGGACAGCAAAAAGGCAACCGCCGCGGCGACCTCTTTCGGCTGCCCGACCCGGCGCGCCGGAATCATCTTCTTGATCTCGTCCAGCGGCAGTGCTTCGACCATTTCGGTTTCGATCAAGCCGGGGGCGACGCAATTGACTGTAATATCGCGCTTGGCCAGTTCGAGCGCAAGCGCCTTGGTCGCGCCGATGATGCCGGCCTTGGCGGCGCTGTAATTGACCTGGCCGCGGTTACCGATCAGTCCGGACACCGACGACAAGGTTACAATGCGCCCCGAACTCCGCCGCCGTACCATCGGCATGATGATCGGCTGCAGCACATTGTAAAAGCTGTCGAGGTTGGTATGAATCACGCTGTCCCACTCTTCCCCGGTCAGCGACGGAAACGCATTGTCGGCGGCGATACCGGCATTGCAGACCACGCCGTAATAGGCGCCATTCGCGTCGATATCCTCGGCCAGCTGCTGCGCGCACTGGACGCGGTCGCCGATGTCGAATTGCAGAATCCGGGCGCTGGGGCCGAGTTTTTCGATTTCATGAGCGACCTGCTCAGCCTGATCACGGCGGCTTCGGCAGTGCAGCACCAGATCATAGCCTTGGGCCGCCAGATACAGCGCGATCGCCTTCCCGATGCCGCGGCTCGAGCCGGTCACTAAGACAGTCTTATTTTTTATCATTCTTTAATTGTATTGATGGGCGCCTGATAGACATTCAGCACGGCGCCTACTTTAACATGATCGCCGGTTATCCGGCAGTCGAACACCGCCAAATGCTCGTCCTGCATCATTTTCTCGGCCAGTACCGTTAGCACCGAACCGATCCGGAACACAGGCACATTGCTCTCGAAACGCCGGCTGCCGAGTAAAAACCCCAGTCTGACCGGCTCGCCGGCGCGCGTGGCATGAAGGCCGGCGTAAAGCCCGATCGCCTGCGCCATGTATTCGATACCTGCCCAGGCCGGCACCGTGTCTCCGTCGCCGAACAGCGTATCGCCGCGCACGGTCAATTCGGCGACGACCGAGTCTTCGTCCCAGGCGAGCACTTTATCGACCCAGATCATCCCGCCGGTATGCGGCAGCAATTCGGCGACGTCGAACAGCGGATAATCGGTCATGTCCGGCCTACCACGATCGAAATATTATTGCCGCCGAACGCGAACGAATTGCTTTGGCAGGTGTTGATCCGGCGGCTCAACGCGTCGTCCTGACGCACCAGGTTCAATTCGGCCAGTTTAGGGTCGGCGGCATCCGCGTTGATGTTCGGAATCAGCCGCCCGCTGTCGTCATCGCTGTTCAGCAGCAGCCAGCAAAAACCGAGTTCGAGCGCCGCGGCCGCTCCCAGCGTATGTCCGGTCATGCCCTTGCTCGAACTGGCCGGTGCCTTGGTTCCGAACAAGGCATTGACCGCCTTGCTTTCCATGCTGTCGTTCAACACGGTCGCGGTGCCGTGCAGGTTCAGATAGTCAATCTGTGCGGGACGCTTGCCGGCGTCCTGCAAGGCTAACTGCATGGCCCTGCCCACCGCCAGGCCTTCCGGGTCGGGCGCGGAAAAATGATACGCATCGCAGGTCGCACCGATTCCCAACAATTCGACTGGACCGGGTTCCCGGCTCAGCACGAACAGGCTGGCCGCTTCGCCGATGTTGATCCCGTCCCGGTGCGCCCCGAACGGCTTGCACAAGCCGCGGCTCAAAGACTCCAATGCGGCGAAACCGTTGATCGTCAGATTGCAGAGCGTATCGGCGCCGCCGACGATCACCGCATCGCACAGGCCCAGCCGGAGCAGACGGCGCGCGGACGCGACAGCCCGCCCGCTTGAAGAACAGGCGGTCGATAGCGTATAGGCCGGCCCGCCGAGATTCAGGCATGCCGCCAGAAAATCTGCCCCTGCGCCCATCTGCTGCTGTTTGTAATGAAAATCGTCCGGCAGCGTACCCTTGTCGGCCTGGTAAGCCAACGCCAGTTCGGTGTTTCTGACTCCGGACGTACTGGTGCCTAAAACGCAACCGATACGGTCCGCTCCGAAGCGCGCGATCATCCTTTCGATCGTGCCGCGAATTTGCTCCGCCGCAGCCAGCAACAGGCGATTATTACGGCAACGGTGATAATGGTGCTCATCGGAAATGGCCGGCAGCTCTGTCTCGATCCGGCCTACCGCGAACGGCCGGCCGGGGCTGAATTGATCGGTAAAGGCCAGGCCCGAACGGTCGCCGGACAAGAGGTTAGCGAGCACCTCCTGCTTGCCGGAGCCGGCCGCACAGAGCATGCCCAGGTCATTCAGATACAACTTCATAGCTGACCGTATGGATCGTAAGCTTGTAATGATATTGCAGGTGAGTCAGTTCGACCTCTTTCGGCCAGGCGCTCTCCTGTTTTAAGTCTTCCTGGCTTAAATAGCGCACTTCGACCAGAGGCTGTCCCTGCTCGCTTAACCGGCGAAAGCCGAGGCCGGCTTCCAGCTGCATGCCTTTCGGCAATTGCTTCTGCAATCTGTCGAGCGGCCAATAGACCAGTTGCAAATCCGCAATGATCATCTCCGGCACCAGCGTTTCAGGCACCAAAGGATTCTTGTCCGCTTCCAGCTTCTTGCCGTCGTAGGACAAATTGAACAGGCTCAGTCCGTCCTGGGTGAGCCCTGCCATCGCGATGCGGCGGTCGTCCAGTTCCAGCACGCAAAGCAAAGTTTCCCTGCTTCCCGGCCAGTGCGCGGTCAACTGCTGCACGATGCGCCGGGGTGGGCCCAAGGGCGGCGCGAGCGGAAACAAAGGCTGCGGGCGCGTTTCGGCCGGCTCGGCCGGTTTAGGCTGGCTTTCGCCTTGAGGATGGATCGACACGCAGCCGACCAAACCGATCAGCAACGCCAGCAAGATTAAAGTCCTGTTAAAAATAATTTCCGGGCCCCTCATCTCATCGTTACCACGCTCGGCATGGGAATGCCGCCTGATGTGCTCCGTCTCGGCACATCACGTACCTCGAGGGCGCCCAAGCCGCGAAAGATTTAAAAAAGAAACGCGGTACCCTGAAGGGCATACATGCGAACCCTACAAAGTTACCTTTATCTATGGCACAGAAATCTTTTATCACGAGAAGCATGAAACGTGGAGAGGCCTAATAGACCCGTGAGCCTAGCTGTCGTCGCGGCATAATTCAGCGAGGGTATCCAGCCGCGAGCGGGCGCTCTTCACGTAAGGATTGTTTTCGTCCCAGGCATAGCCGGCCAGAATCGAGCAGATCATCGCCTTGATCTCGGGCTGTTGATTGGGATGGAAAATCACGTCCTGAAAACGGCCGTCGTACCAGGCATCCACGAATACGCGAAACGTATCGACGCCGCGCTTCAACGACTGCGCGTAATCGTGTTCCCAATCGACCGGCTCGCCCCGGAATTGCCGGTCTAGCGCCGCCGTGGCCAGCGTCGAAGACTTCATCGCAATCGTCACGCCCGAGGAAAAAATCGGATCGAGAAACTCGCCGGCATTGCCGAGCAGCGCGTAGCCCTTGCCGTAGAGGCTCTTTACGTTGGCAGAATAACCGACCAACGTATTGATCTTGTCGTCGAACTGCGCATTTTTCAGTATCCGGCTGAGGCCCGGATCCTGATCGATCAATGCCCGCAACTGTGCGCCGTAATCATCCATTCCTGGAGGGTAAAAGCTTTGTTCGGCCACCACGCCGATACTGCTGCGTCCATTACTGAACGGGATCAGCCAGAACCAGACGTCCGGGTGATCGGGATGCACGGTGATCCGGATTTTATTGCGGTCGAACGCAGAATCGTCTATTCGGTCCTCGATATGCCCGAACAGGGCCTGCCTGACCGGAAATCCCGAAGGCGACTCCAGACCGAGCAGGCGCGGCAGAATGCGTCCGAAACCGCTCGCATCCAGCACAAAATCAGCTGCGTAATCAAAAATCCGGCCTTCCGTATCGGCGACGGTCAGATGGGCCTGAGCTCCTGAAAAATCGACCGCCTTCACCTCCATTTCCCAGTGGATGTCAACGCCCATTCGCGCCGCTTCATCGGCCAGCAGCGCATCGAAGCGACCGCGCTGAACCTGGAAGGTCGTGCCGATGCCGGGGGTGAACTTGTCTTCGAAATCGAATTCGGTGTAATGGTCGCCGTAAGCGAATGCCGCGCCGTCTTTAAACTGGAAACCGGCATCGACAACCGCATCGAGCATTCCCGCTTCCTTGACGAACTCCATGCACTGCGGCAACAGGCTTTCGCCGATGCTGAAGCGGGGAAAGCGCTGGCGCTCCAGTATGATCACCGGATAGCCCTTTTGTTTTAGCAAGGCGCCGGCGATACTGCCGGAAGGGCCGGCGCCAATGATGATGACTTTGCTTTGACGCGATTTATCCATGCGGGGAAGTTTCTTGGCAAATGGTTGGGTAAACGAAAATTATACTTCGGCGGTCGAGTTTTCGGAAAACTGCTTGCAGTTTATGGCCGGAGCAGGCGGATGCGCTGTGCTTCCGCCGGACGGGTTTTTAAACCCGTCCGCACGTTTTAGAGAAGCAGTGAAGTCGGTTTGAAAAGTTCGGGACAAACTTGTGAGTCTGCCTTTGGAGACATCCCCGAACGTTAGGGACGGGATGAATATCCCGTCCGGCGTTTGGGGTGCGCCATGCTTATCCTATCTATGCTTCCCTCATCATCCAGAGCGGCTTCGCAAAACTTATACCGGGAAATCATCAGGGCTTCGCCAGCGCGGTTTCTATCAGCTCGGCAATCGCCACGATCGCGCCTCGGTTTTCTCGTAAAAACGCCACGGCTCGATTGGCGAGGTCCGTTCTTTGATCCGAATCAGCATACAATGAATGAATCTTGCTGACAATGTCATCTTCAGACCGGCATTGCAGCGCGGCTTTTCTGGACAGTATCCCGGCGGCGATGTCCTTGAAATTGGCCATGTAAGGACCGAACATCACCGGCACCCCGGCCGCTGCCGCTTCGAGCAGATTATGCCCGCCGACCGGCACCATACTGCCGCCGATGAAAGCGACGTCGGCCGCCGCGTAAAGCATCTTGAGTTCGCCCATCGTATCGGCGATATACACATCGGTTTCGGCCGTGCAGGGGTTCCCTGACGTCCGCATCACCACATTCAGCCGCCGTTCCTCGCACAGCTTTTTGACTTCGCCGAAGCGCTCGGGATGCCGGGGCACGACCACCAGCAGCAGTTCGGGAATCTTTGCCCTGATCTCGGGATAAAGGTCCAGAAACGGCGCCTCCTCGTTTTTGTGCGTGCTGGCAAGAATCCAGACGAAACGGCCGCCGAAGACGGAGGCCTTAATCCGCCTGCCCTGCTCGATCATTTCTTCGGCGATCTCGATATCGAACTTCATGTTGCCCATCACCTTCACCGCTTCCGGCTGCGCACCGATCCGGACGAAGCGCTCCGCATCGCTGCCGGTTTGCGCCGCGATCAGGCTGACATTGGCCAGCGCCGGGCGAATTAGGGAGGGAATTTTCCGGTAGCCCCGAGCGGACCTTTCAGACAGGCGGGCGTTGATCAAAAACAACGGGATTTGTTGCTGGCCGCATTCCGCATACAGGTTCGGCCATATTTCGGTTTCCATGATCACCGCCAGTCGAGGCTTGAAGGCTTTCAGAAAACGCCGGATCACGAAGGGCATGTCGTAAGGCAGATAAACATGCTCGGCCAGCCCCCCGAAGGTGGCCCGCACCCTGGCCGAACCGGTCGGCGTCGTGGTCGTGATCAACAGCTTCCAGTCAGGATGCCGCGCCAGCAGCAAGTGCAGCAGCGGAAACAGCGCCTCGGCTTCGCCGACCGACACCGCATGGAACCAGACGACGTTTTGAGGGTATGTTTTGCGATAGAAACCAAAACGCTCGTTCCAGCGCCGGCGGTAGGCGGGAGCCTTGATGCCGCGCCAGAGCAAACGCAGCAAAATAAACGGCGTAAAAAGATAGAACAGGACGGTATAGAGGACAAGCATCGAGGGCTGCTGTTTCGGCTTCGGGTGGAATCACTTTCCAATTGAAAAATTAAGTGGCTTATTATAGCAACACTATGGCAGGACGGAGTTTGCAACTCCGTCCTCAACGTTTCAGTCGATCTCGTCATTCTGAAGAAAAGAGCGTAATCAAGGTTTACAGCATATCCAGCGGACTGGTCACGCCCTTGCCGCCTTTATTCAGCACATGGGTGTAAATCATGGTCGTCGATACATCGGCATGCCCGAGCAATTCCTGAACGGTACGGATATCGTAACCACCCTCCAACAAATGCGTCGCGAACGAATGCCGAAAAGTGTGCGGCGTGGCCGGTTTACTCAAGCCCGCTAATTTAACCGCTTTCTTCACCGCACGTTGCACGGTTTTTTCATCCGCATGGTGCCTGCGAACTATCCGGGAACGGGGATCGACCGATAACTTGATCGAAGGAAAAACGTACTGCCAGCACCATTCCTTCCCTGCATTGGGATATTTTCTGTCCAGCGCCATCGGCATGAAGACAGCACCATATCCGGCACCGAGGTCCTGTTCATGTAAAGCTTTGACTTTGGTCAAATGGTTTTTTAACGGCTGTACCAAACCCGCGGGCAACATGGTGACCCTATCCTTAAAACCTTTTCCCTCGCGCACCAAAATTTCACGCCGGGCAAAATCGACATCTTTCACCCGTAAACGCAAAGCCTCCATAATGCGCAAACCACTGCCGTACAACAAGCTTGCAATCAGCCACATTGATCCATCCAAACGGCTGAGGACCGCCTGAATCTCAGCCTGCGTCAACACCACCGGCAAACGTTTCGGCGCTTTCGCTTGCGTCACGTTATCCAGCCACGGCAAATCGATTTCCAGCACTTATTTATAAAGAAAAAGGAGCGCGCTTTTCGCTTGATTTTGCGTACTGGCAGAGACATTACGCTCGACCGCCAAATGCGTTAAAAATGCCTCCACTTCGACGGCTCCCATGTCTTTGGGATGCCGCTTGCCGTGATGGAGAATGTAACGTTTTATCCAATCGGCATAGCTTTTTTCGGTACGCAGGCTGTAATGCTTAACCCGCATTTTTGAGACAACTTGATCTAATAGCCTTGGCGGTTTGGTTGAGTCAGGTGTGTTTATCATGTCTAATCGGCGCAATGGCGGGTGTACTAAAATTGATTTGCCTTATGATATTGTTTTGAATTATAGTTGCTCCTAGATATTTAGCAGACTGACTCCATAAATTTTATGGGTTGTTTTTGGGGTCTAATTTTAGTTAGCTGTATGAAACCGATTGGAGTCATCACCCTATTTGCTATGGTTGCTGCCGTCTCTGGTTGCGATGACGGCTACCTGAGAGGGGCTGTTTCCAAATCTCCTGATGGAAAAACGTACTTCGCTGTCATTGACGACAACGGGGGCCACTGTGGCCCTATGAAATTTGATGGTGCGGTGTGGCCTCATGCAATTGGTGAGGTTGCTGAGATCAGCCCAGGTAAGCACACATTGGAGTGTGGTGCCGACATCTCGTTTGATGTTCCTCCTGGGGTAGTATTCAAGTTTGATTACTGGGGGCCATGAGAAATACAGCTAACCCGTCAGTCGAGAGGGACGCTTCGCGGCGTGGCCGCTCGCGCCCCTCACTTTTACGTTAGCCACTACGCCATGTCCCATCCGCTGCGCGAGACCGTCAAACAGAAGTTCTATCCGTTTGTGGAAGCCCGGGGATTTTCGCGTGTGAAATCAAACAACGCGTTGTTCACGATCTTCCGCAAGAGCGACGGCGGGG
>JBPFEE010000002.1:0-99507 GCA_051061095.1 Methylomicrobium sp.
GCGGCCAAGGCGCATAGCGGGAAGCTTCCAGCAGGGTGCGCTGTTCCGCTTCGCTCAAGCCCTTCACATACTTCATTTGTCTCTCTACAACCAGCCATCACATAGTCTGATTTTACCCGGTTTTTTATGCATACCTACTTATTATAGGTGTATAACGCCACTCTGACAATCTGTTAAACTCAATGCTATGGTATTAATTATTGATAGCAACCTCCCTATGCTAACGGAAAAATACTCCTCCTAAACCAAGGTCCGCATACGAACATTGAACAGACGTTCGATGAGTAACCCGTGACAGACCGAAAAGGGTCGGTCTTGCTCTTTCAATATCAACTGGCATCCCGAGAGAACTCAGTACGAGTTATAAGCGCCTACGCACATTGACAAAGCTTCGGTTTACAGTTCAATTAACCACATCGTATTGATCTTTGGCTTACCGGTATAAGTTCCAAACTGTTTCTTAAACGATTGGTACCGGTAAGTTGACTTAAGCAGTGCATCATTATCGAAGGCTACCCATCTAGATAAAGTCTACCGGTAGCTGACAAGATAGGGTTATGACTGCACAGAACACGCTTAAAAAAATTGCAAACACTAGTATGATAATACACTCACCACCAGCCCATGAATTTATCGTAATCTCCTTCATTGAAGCCTCTACGCTACTATTAAACGCATAAAAAAGGGGTTTTTAGTCATTTAGTATGTATTTCAAATGTAAAGCAGTTCTCACAGGGATTCAAAAACAAAAGTTTGTCACTACTCATCCCCTGGGGGTCGATTCACTTCTATTGACATGAAACAATCTAGCTTGTGTTTCTCTAAATCTTTCTTCATTGGTTCAGATATTTCTGGTTTTTTAATATGGGGGAATTTTTGGCCAGGCTCCTGTTTGCTTTCATTGAATGAGATCTTAAGGTTTTTATCAACTTCAATGTAGTCAGGCATTTTTGATTTTTTTAACATAGCCAAAATTTGGTCGTTAGTCATCTTCGGTTTATTGTCGTCAAAAGCCCCTCTTTTTGTCATCCCATAGATACGATTTTTAAATATAAAGGATTGCTGCTGTCTCTTGTCTAAACCTAAATCACAATCTTTTCCTTCAATATATTTTGAATATAGCTCAACAATTCCTTGAGTTATGACTCCAGTTATACCACTTTTTCTATTAGGCCACTGTCTCTTATCCACGTCTTTACCAATTTCATATCCAGATTCTTCTACCAACTTGAGTAAACATACATAAGTCTTTAAATCCAAATCAATATCAACTCTAACTAAACCCTCATTTTCATATCTACTGTCGTCTCTTTTTTTTGATTTTTTTATGTAATCTGATGACTCAATTTCGTTATCTGGTAATTTCATAGTTTCCCATGGTTATATTATAATTTAAGACATATATTAATATATATAGCCTTATAAAAATACTTGATATAAATTAAAAACATTGTGGTATAATATATAATATAAGTATACTGCAACTATTATCAGTAGCCATTACTTATAGCAATATCCTGTCTTTTGAGTCGAATTCCAGGCTCGCCTCAATTTATTTTCAACATTTCAACTTGTCCAGCGAACAAAATCTTGTTTTCGCTGCGCTTTGCTATGGGAGAAATTTATGCAAATACAAACTTCTGGATACCCTTTGGCTGTCAGTAAAAAACTGGTGACCATTATTCAACGTGAGTTTGAAAAGTCTAATATCGATAGTTCAGCAGGTTTTATTCTCAATTTTCGTGATCCTGATTATAGTACTGAATCGGGTGGTTACCACCCTGTTGAAATCGCTGTCGATGATTATGGCTGTATTCAGTACATCACTGACTTTGCTTATTTTGGTAGCGGTCCTTTCGCAGAGTTAGATCGTGAAATCGACTTTGATTTTAGTCGCCGGGTGTTTCAGCACATGGGCCGTGAATTTCCGATTGAACGGGGCGCTGCGCTGTTTCGCATGTGGCAAGCCAATTTTTGTGAGTATGTCGATCGACAGGTGTTTGAAGTTTCTATTTTTAGCCACTCACTATAGCCGGTAGCTATTATAGCTTATGTCTCAACCCTTTCAACAAGGCCGACTCGATGGTCTGTGTGGGGTCTATGCATTGATCAATGCAGTCGATGTGTTGTGTGGACCACTGAGTAAACGTCATGCCCAAACGTTATTTCGAGATATTTTGTCCTTCTTGGAATCGCGGGGACCATTGGCAGAACGTTGTGTCGAAGGTATCGTCATTCACGACGTTGCCGCCATTTTGAAGCATGTAATCTGTGAGCGCTACCCCATCGTGCGTTCAAAGCCGTTTCATCGGCGGCCTAATGTTGATAAAGCCATTTATTTGCAAACCTTAGCGGAATTTTTAACGGCTGAACGGACAATTGTATTTTCTGGCCTGGATGGCCAATACAGCCATTGGACGTTAATCCACAAAATCACGGAGCAAACGCTTCAACTGTATGACTCGGACGGCATGCGCTTTTTGCTGAAAAGCAGATGTTCGATGATCCGTGACGTCGATAATCTGCGGCATCGGTTATTGCCAACCCATACCTATCTGCTCCAGCACAAGACCTAAGTACCCCATTTTAATTGTTTATTACTAGTTAACTGATCTGTTTAGATCAGCAAGGAGATGGTATGCCTTCCTATTCTCGCATCGGTTTTATGGCCACCGAAGAAACAGGCCAATATGTCACTCATCGCCCGGTCAGTTCGGATGAAATTCTAGCCATGGCCAATCGGCTGATCCGTCGTAAGTTTGCCCGTGGGCGTGCCATGACCAACCCGGCAGAAGCGGCTGCTTATTTACCTGCCCGGCTAGCGCATTATGAGCACGAAACCTTCTGGGCGTTGTTTTTAGACAATCAGCACCGTGTGCTTACTTTTGAAAAGTTATTCTCAGGCACGATCAATTCAGCATCGGTATACCCGCGTGAAGTGGTCAAACGTGCGCTGCTACTCAATGCGGCCGCCATTATCTTTGCGCACAACCATCCATCAGGTACTGCATTTCCTAGCCAAGCCGACCGGGATATTACCCGCAAATTGAAGGATGCATTGGCTTTGATTGACGTCAGTGTATTGGATCATTTCATTGTTGGTGGCGATGAAGTCACTTCGCTGGCTGAACAGGGTGGCTTCTGACTATGGTCATTGCAATTGATATTTACGTTACCACTAATCCGAAAAAACGGTGGCTGATTATCGGCTTGACCAACATAGCAAAACCTTATTGGTAATGCCTCCTCTGGGTTACTCAACTTGTTGCTTGTGTTAATGCATCTTAACAAAGGTTCTGAGCACGCTATATCGGCTGACCCTATCGGTTAGTCGTCTATCCTTTGCCACAATTAAATTCCATGAATTTTATCCCTATTAATTTTAATCAGGAGACCACCATGCTCGCCATAGCCCATCAGCACAAACAGGAATTACACGTTAAATTCGATCAGGATTACCGGCAGTTTCAACAACAGCAAACCGATCCCGTCACCCTCTATCTCCAAAGCCTTGCCCCTTCAGGACGAAGGGCCATTAAAAGCCGGTTGATCAGTGCGACCCAGATCATCGGTTTGAGCGGGGACTTGGAAACGATGCCCTGGCCTCTAATCGCCTATCAACATCTGGCCATGATCAAAAATACGCTCAAGCAGCAGGCTAAAACCGCTAATACCATCAACCTGACTTTGTCGGCCCTGCGCGGGGTGATGAAGGCCTGCTTTCATCTGGGGCTGATAAAGGCCGATCAAATGCTGCTGCTTAATGCCGTTAAACCGGTGCAGGGCCATCGTCTGCCCCGCGGCCGCAGCCTGACGAATACGGAAATTCACAAACTGCTGCGCGTCTGCCAGGATAAAACCATCGCCGGTAAACGCGATCAGGCGCTGATTGCTTTAATGCTGACGACCGGCCTTCGGCGTTCGGAAGTGACCGCGCTCACCATAGACGATGTCAACAGCCGGACCGGCCTGCTCACCATTCAAGCAGGCAAGGGCAACAAACCGCGCTCTGTCTATCTCAATACGGAAAGCCGCGCGCTGATTCGCCAATGGTGGAAACTTCGGGGCAGTCAAGCCGGCAATCTGTTTAATCCCGTGAGCAAAAGTGGTGTGATCTTAAACAGGGATCTGACCGGGCAAAGCGTCTACGACATTATTCAACAACGGGCCAGACAAGCGCAGATCGGTAACGTCAGGCCGCATGATTTACGACGCACCTTCGTCACCCGCTTGTTGGAAGCCGGGGTTGATCTCAATACCACGCGGCAACTGGCAGGGCACAGCGATATACAAACCACGGCGCGTTACGATTGCCGGGACGAGAAAACCCAGAAACAAGCGATCAAGTGTTTGTCGTTTTAACGGTCCGGTAGCCCCCACGGCGGCTAATACACCCCCACCCTTTAACAACCAAAACCACCCCAACCATCCGATTGCATGAGCCATTTGGTCTTGGCATCGGCATTCTATACTCTTGGAGAAAGACACGATGACAAACAACACAAATCAACAAAATCCACAGTTCGAACTCGGTCAAGTCGTGGCCACACCTGGCGCCTTGGCAAAGTTAAACGAAGCGGGCATAGCTGCGGCCGAATTGCTCTACCGCCATCATCGTGGCGACTGGGGCGATCTGGAACCAGAAGATATCGCTGAAAACAACGCTGCCCTCAAGCGCGGCTCACGACTGTTTTCGTCATATCAAATCACAAATACTATCAAGATATGGATTATTACCGAAGCAGACCGGTCGGTGACCACCTTACTGTTGCCCAGTGAGTATTGATGTTTTGGGAAAATCAAAGAGAAAGAAAGGGCCTCATTGGACTCCCAACGCCTTATAAACCGCATCCACCGGATCGGCAAAAAAGCTAATTTGGAACTTCGAAAATATTTCAGCCGGTACCGTCGGGATATCCGATGCCGACGCCATCGGCAACAACACTCGCTTGCCGCCACTATCTAGCGCCAATTGCAGGCTTCCTGCTAGGTCTTCTACCGGATTCACCACGCCGCCCAAGGTCATGTCGCCAAGCACGACCATCTGCTCTTGGATCGATTTATTCATCAGGATCGAGCAAAATGCGATCAGTGATGCCAGACTGATTTTGTTACTCGGCCCCGTGTTGTGTAATTCGATGGCGTGAAGATGGTATTCATGCTCGGAAAACTTGGCCGTTGCGCTAATACGGTTCAGGTTACCTTTGAAATAATCGAAACCCACGCGAACCGCTTCCTTGGCAGGTGTGTGTGAACCCAAGCCCGACACCGAGTGCTTGCCATTTCCTGCGGTCATCTGGGTTTCAAAGCGGTACAGCCCTAATTGCCCCGTTGCTCCTTTAGTCACTAAGTGCACCACTCCAGGCTTTGGTAAGCCTTCGGGTATCAAATGACTGCCCCCCTGTTCAGGCACATTGACGAAGAATTCTTCCAAGGTTTCATTATCGATGTAGCTGAAATGCACATCAAAAAACTCCATGCCGCCCAGTTTT
This sequence comes from Methylomicrobium sp., assembly GCA_051061095.1. Taxonomy (GTDB): domain Bacteria; phylum Pseudomonadota; class Gammaproteobacteria; order Methylococcales; family Methylomonadaceae; genus Methylomicrobium. The sequence continues at coordinate 5,493 of JBPFEE010000002.1, forward strand.
TTCAGCTGCTCCTTGATACGGCGACGAGCTTCTAATGCATACGTCAAACAGGCGCGGACATGGTCTTTTTCGTATTGGCCATGCGGATACAGCAGTTTCAGCAAGCCGGATACTGTGCGGCGCACGGCGATCACGTCGCGCTGGTTCAGGTTATTACCCAGCTTGAAGTATTTATCGATCGCATCGGCAAAACTGCGCTTGCGCATTTCCCGCATGAATTCGGCCAAATAATCGGTAATCAAGCCGTAGCGGTCAGTGAAGAATTCGGGCCGCATTTTGGGAATTTCCCAGCCAGGAATATAGGAATGGAAGCGGTCAAAGAACGCAGTATCGATCATGGCTTCGGGGAACGGCGCCAATAGATGGCTGGTTTTAACCAAGGTTTCAACACTGTGATTGATATTACCAATAAACACCATCGATGCCTTGCCCTCAATCGAATCCCGTCCGCGCGAAAACGAGCCCGACGCCATGTAGTCCTTCATGATCTGCACGCCATCCTTATCCTTGAAGGTAATGCCGGCAACTTCGTCAAACGCCACCACATCCCACATGCCGACCAGTCCCACCTGGCGGGTACTCATGTTATAAAACAGATTCGCGACTGTGGTCTGTCCACCGGAGACCAGCAAGCTATTCGGCGAGCATTCTTTGTAGACGTGGCTCTTACCTGTGCCTCTCGGTCCCAATTCGCAGACGTTGTAATTGTTCTCGACGAACGGAATCATCCGGTTAATCAAGTGCCATTTGACCCGCGTTTCTAAATTGATCGGCTCCATGCCAACCGAGCGCAGCAAAACATCCATCCATTGATCGACACTGAAGCTTTGCCTCGCCGTAAAAATCTCATCCATGTTCATGGACGGCATCTGGATAGGCTTGAGCGTATTGATCGAAAACGGCGAGGTCTTCTGCCCTTCTTCAAAGAAGTAATTCACCGTGATGATGCACCAGATGCCGCCGGTCAACAGCTTTTCGTTTTCCTTGACCAGATGGGTAGAAATCAGGGCGTCCTTAATCCCCAGATTCGAAAGGACTGCCTCGTAAACGTCCTTTTTCTGGTTCAGCTTTACCGTGACCTTATCGATAATCCGATAATTAGTGCGCTCGCGGATCAGGGATTTGATCTTTTCCGATTCGTCAGGCCGCACGTAATTTTCTGTCAATATCCGTTTTACGTTTTCCAACCCCGCGCTCACGACTTCGTCGTCATCGGACGCACAATACATCCCAAGCAGGTATTCCAGGACGTACACCGGCACATTCGCGCCTTCCTTGAGCTGTTTGGTCAAATCCTTCCTGACCACCCGACCGGCAAAATGTTTGTTCAGTAAGCCGTCCAAGTCTTCGCTGCGTACTTCATTCACTTCGGTCTGAATGGGATCGAGCGCGCTATCGTCTGATTCGATAAATTCATTCATGCCTAGTCCTGCTAGAAAAAGTCATCCTGGAATGCGAGATCAATGGTCACCGCATAGTGTTGGTATTGAGTTTTGGTTTCGCTGTCTTCCAGAATCAGCAAATAGGCCGCCAGCCGATCGAACGACGAGCCCACCAGTTTGATTCGCGCTTCTCGTATCCGTTGATCCATCACTGACGAGCTGCTGTCGAAATTCAGCGTCTCACGGCTGGATACCACATGGTTTTGGTTATCGACGATATAGACATCCAATTGTCTGGGAAGAAATTGTTCACCCACCGGATCGGTTTGAATAAAGCGAACTTTGTCGATGTTGTTGACCAGCTTGATCGGCAAACCGGCAGCCACCACGCCGACCCGTTGTTTTTCGAGTTTCGCGGCCTGGTCTTTTTGCAGGACTTTGATGTGCAACACTGGCACACAAATCTCTTGCAGCATCGCGCCGCCATGCACAAACTTGGCGCCACCTACAAAATGAAAGCGCTGTGTGCCCTTAGGCAACATGAACTCCATCGAGCTATTAGCCATAGCCGAATCGCTAACTTTGCCTTTCCAGTAGCGGTCGTCGGCAGGTAAGTTTTCACCGAGGATATAGCGTTTCTTGGCTTCAACTGCCCCGTTGGGCTTCATCGCCAATTCGGTTTTATCCGGTTTATCCAAAGCTTTCTGTTGGTATAGAAATCCGTGATCTGCCGTCACCAGCACATGGCTCGCATTCAGGCGATTGATCACACGACTGATCAAGTCTTTAAGCTCGCCTATGGCTTCCCGGCAAACTTGCGGGGTGCGATCCTCACCCACTTGCTTGTCGCAAATGGCATCGATCGTATCGTGGTAGATGTACACCACTTGGCAGTCTTTGATGGCGTCCCGCCCATCCTGGTTACTCCAGGTCATCAATACTTTTGCACTGACTGCTAAACCGTTCACTCGCTGCAGAATCGACTTGCGGTTATCCAATCCTGCTGATGATTGCCCATCTACTAAAACGACGGGGTTGCCTGATTGAACCTGATATTCCAAGGATTTATGGGGCAATAAAGCCGCCATGCCCAACTGGGTGTAACTCGGTAACACACCGAGTTGCGAGGATAGCTCGGCATTAAAACGCTTTTCCCCGTTAATCACTTCAGCTAATTCTTCTGTGATTTCGTAACGCAAGGCGTCGGATACAATTACGAAAATGCGTTTGGCTTGGGTGGATTTAAGACGCTCGCGCACATGTTCTTCGTAGAAACGGTACTGATTGCGTATTCCTAGCAATTTCCACTGCTGCAAACGTTGCTCGTTTTCCAGCAATCGCTCCCAGGCGATGCTCAACTCGTACAAATACCAGTCGGTATAAAGGCTTTCAATGGCATCGTCGAGCTGCCGCAGAATTTCCGCACCCTTGCTCGCTACGGTAAGGGCATGTTCGTTGAAAAGCCGATAGGCCTGATCAAATTGATACAGTTCTTGGGTGTAGGCCTGATACATGGCCGTGCAGGAGTCGAAATGAAAGCCATCGATATACTGCTGCCGCAAATGCCTCAACAGTTCGGCGTTTCTCAATGCCTCATAAATTGCGGTGTACTCCATGCGGGACAGACACCAGTGTCCTATCAAGCGGCGGGACAACAAGCTCTCAAATTGCGCCCGATCCAATCCTTTGGCATTACCGATTAGATCACTGACCAAACCGCGAATAATGGCTTGCTCGACGGCCTCAAAACCCACACATTCGGCCAATTGCTGCGGCAAATACTTGGCGCACTTCTGGGCAACTTCCAATTTCTGCGCCAATAGCCCAGATAAGCGATCATGATATTCGGCATAACTGCGGCTATCCCGCCAACCGGCCATAAACGCCACTGCCGTGGCTCGTCCGGACGGAGTTTTCAGAACGTTATTCAACAGCCAATCGCGGTCGCCGCCTTCAATCTGGCTCCACAATTCGGTGCAAAACAGCTTTAAAACAAAATCTGCCAGACTGAGTTCTTTGGCGTCGTAACTAAAAGTCTCCGCCAAGCCCTGCCACAACGCTTCGGTGAGCTCGAATTTGGCCAAGCTTTCCATCAGCGCCGGCTCCCCCGCTTCGTCTGCCAAACTCAAGGCATAGTCTTTTAACAGACTCAACACACTGTCGGTCAACGCCGCCGAATCCGCTTTGACCACTACTGCCAGCATTTTGCGATCCAGCGAAGTCTCGTCTTCATTTTCGGTCACCAAACGCTTCAATGCCGCCACGCGCTGTTTATTGGAAAAAAATGCTTGCCGTTTACGGATATGTCCGCGCAAAGCCATTTGGTTGATACCCAGCTCAGTCAGCAACATCGAGCTGGCGTCGGCAAAGAATTGCTCGCTATAAAGCCGTACATCCAGAAACCAGTCGTTGTCCGGCGCAGGTTCGGCATAAGGGAAGTACAGCAAGAACCGCGTTTGCGGCTCGTCCAGTTCGATGCGCTTCTTGGTTTCAAAAACAGACAGCCCCGCCATATCCAGCACGGTGACATCCGGCAAATCCAGTTCAGCCATGGCACCTTTAAAACTTTGTTCGGGGTCGTACCAAAACAACAACCGGGTCCCCTGATCGGTACCAGAACCAAACTTGGCTACGATGCCTTGCTGTAACTGCGCTATATCCATTAAATGTCTTCTCTCTTCAACCGGTATTTCTGCCTGGAACTAGTGGGTCTATCGGGAACAGTAGCTTCCACCAAGCCTAAATCAATCAATGGCGCCAAGACTTGCTGCCGGAACTTGGTGCGGTCTTTCCGATTCAGCAGCGCCATTAGATCGACCAAACTCATTTCGCCTTCCATATGCTCGAACACGAATAACTGATCCGAGGTTAATTTTAACTTAGTGCCGACTTGATGCCTACTTGGTGCCGACGAATCCGGATGTGGCGTGGCTAAAACCACTTCCCGCATCGCTGCCAATAATGCCTGCAACATGAACTCAACAAAGCCGGTAGCGTCGCTGGCTTTATCGGCGGCGCTTAACGCGGCGTAGTATTCGGATTGCTGGTTGCGGATTACCGTTTCAACCGGCAAATAGGCCAGCGCCGGCTTCCATTTCGACAAGATCAAGGTTTGCCACAAGCGCCCCATGCGGCCATTGCCATCGCTGAACGGATGGATGAATTCGAATTCGTAATGAAACACGCAACTGGCGACCAATGGATGCACTGTGCTTTGTTTCAGCCAAGCCAGTAAATCCGCCATCAAGCGCTGTACCTGACTTGGTGGCGGTGCCATATGCAAAAGTTGCTGATCGCGGTAAATGCCCACGCCGGAATTTCGCCAGCGGCCGGCGTCGTCAACCAAACCCTGCATCAACAAGCCATGTGCGGCCAGTAAGTGTTGTGAATTGTAGGGTTGCCAGTGCGGTAATTGCTCATAGGCGACAAAGGCATTGCGCACTTCCTGGATCTCGCGCGGCAAGCCCAAGACCCGTTTGCCTTCCAATACCGCCATAACCTGTTCCACGGTCAAGCTATTGTGCTCAATCGCCAAGGATGCCTGAATGGTGCGAATCCGGTTACCACGCCGCAGTTGCGGCGATAAGCTTTCATCGCCTTCGCCAAGGTTTGCACTCCAACGGCCGAGCTGCTCGCTGATCTCGGCGACCAACGCTAAGATAATTGGAGTGATTTGAAACGGGGGTTGATAAGCGGGCAACGATCAATCCCCCAAAGGCAACCCTAATGCGCGTCTTACAACTTCTTTCAAGTTATCTTTGAACGCATTAAACGAAGGCATATCGATTCGATGAACATCGATTTCATGGCTTCGAATCTTGTCATTGAGATGGTCGGCAGAATTATTATTCTGTAATGTCTCTGATAATTGCTCTTTTAGAGGATTTGCGCTCTTGTCGTTGCCACTTTCATTTTCCAATTGATGGCAATGCTGATAGGGATTGTCTTTCACAGCACAGAGCAACCAAGCCTCGGATTTGGGTTTAGGCATCATTGCAACCCCATACTCGTAATTTTCTTCTGCAAATCCAGCAATAATAGAGTGACATTTATTCGCCCAATCGCCACGTCCTGCAGACGCAGTACCGTCAGAGTCTCGAAATAACACGGCAATCACTTTATCACCGTTTATTTCTACCGATTTGCGCTGCGCAGCGATTGCCAAAGCTCTTGCGTTCTCGTAATAATATTGGGTTTCCGGCGGTTTCTTTTTGCCTGGCAAACGCGCTTTTTGGGTGGGTGCTGCTTTGTTTGCCGCCAAATAAGATTCGGAAACATAACCGACACAACCCGATTCAATATGTGAAAACTCGAAACCTTGAAAATTCTCGATAAGCTGATCTACAACCCAACTCATAGGGCCAGTTTGAAAATTTTCCGCCTCACACCGATCCAAACCCAGTTTGCACTGTCCCAGGTCACTTGGCCCTTCGCCACTGAATAGCACATACATCGCCAATCCCTATACGTTCAAAGCTTCAACTTCTTGATAAAGCCGCGTTAGGTCGGTATCGACAAAAGCTTCTCCAGGCCCCATAAATTGTAATTTTTTAGCCATGGACGGTATATCAAATAATCTGACAGAACGTGTCATGCCTTGGCTATTTTTATATAGATAAATAACGCCTTGTCTCGCGACATCGTCTTCCAAATAATTCAAAATCATGGGGCTATGTGTAGTAACTAGCACCTGATGACGTGCATTCACTAAATGATCAATCAAATATTCAATGACTTCAGGATTGATGCCATTTTCAATCTCATCAAATAGCAAAAAGTCATTATCGCTTTCGAGTTGCGTCAAAATTGCCATCAGCCGCAACATGCCGTCATTAACGTGACGTGCCGTAGATTTGAACTTGTGCCCGCCAAATTGCTCGGTAATTTCTAATTGTTTCAAGCCAGACCTCAGTGAACGGGTATCAATGCTTTCTAACTGTCCATAAATATCGTTCAATAATCGCTTTAATTTTTCCTTACCTCGATTGCCGGATTCATGAATAAAAGCCGAAAGTTTTTCCCCGCCTAAACCCAACTTTCCATCAGAGCTTTTTGTTCTACTCCGCAAAAGCTCAGGTGACAACATATCAAGCGATTCAATCCGTAACACAAACTCTTTTATATCTCTTAAAACTGGGTTGATTTGGCTCTCTTTTAATTGTGAAAGAATTGAGCCTTGATAATCAAATACAATGGCAAAGCGATCAGCTGAAGAGTTCTGCACAAAACTATGAGCCATAAAGCAATGGCCTTCTTCGACTTTAAGGAGAAGAAGGCCGTCCCGCTCCACTCGCTCCTGCGTGCAGCTCAGCGTTTTTCTATTAAAGCTACCGCTCCAAATAATCTCTCCCCATGACTTATCTTCAAAAATAATCTTGAAATCAATATTACTTTTTTTTGATAACTTTGAATTAAGGTCGGTGCTTTCCCAATGGCGATTATTGAGCCAGCCCTCTAAATCACCCTGCATGAGTTGAGAAACAAAATCCAGAGCCTGTAAAACAGTCGATTTGCCGGAACCATTAAGCCCAACCAAACAATTGAACTTGGCAAAGTTCAACTCAAAATCCACCAACGATTTAAAGTTATCAATCCATATCGATTTAAACATCTTTAATCTCCCGTTCCGCCCGTTACCGCTTTCACCTCGGCCAACAAATCGCCAAATTTGCTGTAGTTGACTTTAACGCCGTCGTCGAGGTCGAGTTTGATCCGCATGTCGGCATAGTGTTTGAGTTTATCGTCGAATTGGCGGAGTTCGGTTTGTTTTTTCTCCAGGGCTTGGATGTCTTTTTTTATGCGGGTGGCTTCGCTGCTGCTGGCGTCTTGCAGTTGTTGGTTAAGTTGCTCAGCGTAGGCGCTGTATTTGCCCAGTAACGGCGTGACGTATTCGGTGCGCATTCTGGCCAGGGTGCTTTCGTTGTAGCGGTGCAGGTAGACCAGACATTCGAAGGCTTTTTGCTTGCCGGAACTGAATAGCCAGTAGATCGGGCGTTTTTTGTAGGTTTGCAGGTGATCTTTGTAAAACTGGTTGGACAGGTAACGGCGCACGGTGTCCAGGCTGGTTTCGCCTTTTTTGGGTTTGAAGCTGCTCAAGGTCAGGCTTTCGGCGACGAACTCCAGGTTTTGCTGCAAGGTGTCTTCGCCCCACACCGCCACCAAGAACTCACGGAAGCGGTTGGTGGCGTCGTCCTTAAACCATTCCTGATCGGTCAAGGGCAAAATGCCGTCTTCGTCGGCGGGAAAGCTTGGGTAACGGGACGGATCGAAATCGATATTGCCGGCATGGGCGTAGATCAAACCAGGTTCGTCCAGGCTGTAACGCCCCATCATGCAGCCGAGAGCATAGCTCACGGTGTCGATTGCAAACTTTGCTTTGAATGTAAGTACGTCAAAATTTCCATTATCATTAAAGAAATTTTTAACCAATAGAGCTTTCTCAGGTTGATTTGTTAAAGAATTATCAATGCTTTTAAAGCCATATATGCATTCCAATATTCCATCATTTTTAGCCTCGTAACTTGTAATATCTTTACAGTATTTTTCGAATTTTTTTTGCAAAATGGAAGCATCATTTAGAATGTTATTCCCGCCTTTATAGCAATAGTATTTAAAATCATGCGATATCTCTTGTGTATCCCAATCTTCTTTAGCAATACTAATGCATTGCAAAACATTTTCTTTTATTGACTCGGCATTGACTTTATCAGGCTTTAACAATGGTATCCTAGCCATATCTCCGGCCTGAAAGTGAAAAGTTGGGTTTAGAATACCCATAAACTTCGTCATTAATGAGCTACATAGAAAAGCTAAAACAAAATGATAAATCTCTTCATCTGGGAATGCGGACATTCCTGTAATATCAAAGATATTTCCTTCAGGCTGCATTCTGGCTGAAAAATCACTAAAACCTATATCAGACCAAGTTATAGATTTTCTAAAGTAAAAATCTCTGTTAGTAACCCTTCCATTTGATTTAACCTTGACGTTGGGTTGGTTGTCTATGTAGTCACAAATTTCCTGACCATTTTTTATGAAATTTACTACAAATAAATCATTTCCATACCAGCGTCTATGCCCGCCGCCTTTATTATAGGGAAACCATTTACATTTAGATGTCATGGCTTCGTCTGCATTCATGGCAAGTCTATTTATCTTAGAATAATCAACTTCCCACCAACATCTAACAAATAAACTATTATTAGTTGTAAGCATTCCTGCTTTAGGTTTCACCTCTTCGCCAAAGCTTTTTCCATTTTTAAATGCTAAAAGGATTTCGTCTGAAGCCCAATATGCTAAAGGCCAACCAGGTATAACATCGAGGTTATCGTAATCTACTTTTCCAGTTTGGATATCTCCATCAATATTTCTTTGAAAAGTTGATTGGTATTTTTTTATTTTATTGTTTACAAAGCAAAAGGCAGATACTTTAAAGCCAATTCCTAGCAGCTCACCATCAAAATGATTTAACGTTGAAATTGTTTTATTCTCAATTAGTTGCTTTCTGAAACCTGAGAAAGTTGTTAAAAACATCCAACTTTGAGGTACTACAAAGGCAGCAAAGCCAGATTTCTTAGCCAAATTAGTTCCTTTTTCTATAAACATTGAAAACAGGTCATATTTGGACAAGGGATGTTTTTCTCTAAAACGTCTTAGATCATCATTCAGACCTTTATTTCCCATATACGGCGGATTCGCCACCACTGCATCATATTGCTGCGCCAACAACCAAGCTTGCTGCACATAAGGCAGTAAGGTCGTTGTCGCCTGTTTCTGCATCGAATCGCCTTGCTCGTTCAATTCCCGCAATCGGTTGGTCTGATTCCGCAAATACTCGGCATGCTCGTGCGGCACCTGAATCAACGAACCCAAGGTTTTCGCCTGTTCGAACAAGGCCAAAATGGACCACAGTTGCTTGAACTCGATGTCGTCCACGGTATCGGCCAGATTGTTTTGCACGTCGTCGAAAATGGATTCCATGCTGCCGCGTTTGGCATCCTGGTTTAACGCCAGCTTGCGCCACAGGTCAGGCAGATCGAGATTTTCGGTGGCTTGAATTGCCAGTATGTTGAGCTTGATGTCGCGGCTGAAAATGCGGCGGTCGTCTTCGCGGGCTTTCATCATCAAGGCAAAACCGGCCAGTTGCGCGGCTCGGTCGTCGATGTCCAAGCCGTATAGGTTCTTTTCCAGAATTAGTTTGGGAATGTCGCGGACGCGGTAGCCGCGTTCTTCGTAAATGGCTTTGAGGATGTCGTAGGCTTCGACCAGGATATGGCCGGAACCGCAAGCGGGATCGAGGACTTTGATGGTTTCGGGATCGATGCTGACCGGGGTGATGGCGGCCAAGGCTTCGACTACCGACGGTTCCTGTTCGGCGGGTTCGATGTAGTATTGCATCTGTGCCTTCAGGCCGGAATCGGGATAGGTCATCAGCCATTGCCGACCAATCGAATTTTGCACCAGATATTTGACGATCCAATTGGGCGTGAAAAGCTGGGTGGCGGCGGGGATATCTTCGCTTTTGACCACGCTGCCTATGACCTGGTCTTTCTTTTCGGAGATATAAAACTGGTACAGCCAGCCGATGATTTCGACCTGTTGCCAGTCGTCTTCGGGGATGCTGTCCACCAGGCCGCGCAGGATGGAGTCGGTGCGGGTCAGGTTGTCGGGCAGCAGCAGTTCGGTTTCGTCGTCCAGGGCCTCGAACAAAAACGGCATGGCTTGATGCAGTTGGTGGCATTGCCCCAGCAGCAACAGGCGATAGAGTGCTTCGTCTTGGTTTCCGGCCAGTTTCAGTTCGACGATTTGGTTGCGATCCAGGCCCAGATCGGCGGCGACATCTTGGCAGTGATTGAGGATTTCAAAAGCTCCAGCTTTTTCGGGATGCGACAGCACCCGCAGGTTGTGATCCAGATAACCGTGCAATTCCATAAAACGAATCGCCGACAAGCGGTTGAACCAAGTGTAAGCCATTTGTTCCACCAACTGTTCGAAACCCATCTGTTTGGCCCGCTGAACCAGTTTTTCTCGGGCACGGGCTAAGCCGGCATCAAAACTCATGCCTTCGATCTGCATCACCGACCCGGAAATGACCGGCGTGCTGACGGTGAGCTTGCCCTTATCATCCTGAGCAATACCAAACTGATTGAGCCGCTGGCTGACAGCGGCCATGAAATCGCGGCGGGCTTGCGGGGCGTATTTTTTGAGGTTGTTGGTGTTCATTGATTTATTACTTTATTTATTAGGTCATTTACAGACGTCTTGCCTATCTGTTGTCGGCATGTAATTCGATTTCATCATCAATTTCTCTTAGAACTTCATTTATATCTCTAGATGAAATCATTAGCCTTTTGCTATTTTTCCATATAAGAAAGTTATAAAGCTCAAAGCGATTGTCATCCGGTGCATAATATTGCCATTCTGGTTCATCATGTCGATCATCCATAACTAATAGTCGATGCGGGCTTAGCGGAAATATGACAAACGATCCTTCAGTCCCCAGACCGAAATCAACACCAAATTTTTCTTTTGTTAAATGATTTATGGAAACAGGCTTATCTGACGTAATAAAGCGTGGTTTATCACTAAATATAATTGACCATCGTTTTTCTAGTAGCTGCTCAGCTATTTTTCTAATGTTGGAAAAAACATAGTCTGTAAAAAACCTATGATGATCATTTGGCTTTCTATTTAAGAATCTATCCCAATCATCGAGATTAAAGTCAAGACTCGTGCCGTTTATTTCTATGGCTTGTATGTCATTTATATCAGGTTCATCATGAATACATTTAGTTATTTCTCGATAAGAATTTTCAAGATCAATACGGGTATCTGGATTTCTTAAAATCATCGAAGAAACAAAAAGTGAAATACCTTTTCTAAACGGATCATCCTTCGATATATAAAGACATTCGTTAGCTAGAGAAAACCATTGGGGCGCTAATGCATCTTCTAAGCGACCAAGTATTTTCTCTAAAAATAAGTCCTTTTCCCCGTTATTATTTATAGGAGAATACAAATAACGCTTAAAACATATGTCTTTGGTGCTTACTAAGCGCGGCGGGATTGATTTTTCTTTTTCAAATATCCATACTTTAGGAATATTTTCGTTTTTAGTTTCAGGCGTAGCAAAGTACTTCAAATAGAACCTTGGAACCCAGTGTTGATTCTTTGGAATAGACATAATCTAAATAAAAAGCTATTTATTAAATGGCCAGCAGAAAATCCGTTTGCGTTAATTGGATAGCATAATCCATTGATTTATCGAATTACGACTGCAAACGCACTTCTTGCGAAACATTTATTTAATCCTAACTCTATCCCCAGCGTGAAGGGCAGCTAGAAGCATTTCGCGTAATCGCTTTACGTAATTCTCGACATCAGCTTCTGTTTCAATGAAACCCGTTCTAGATTGGTTGATCATGACTTCATAGGGATTTATCGTGACAGTGCGTTTTGGCTTGGGTTCGGCAATGCGATTCTCATGATCTGGACGTGAGGGCTCAATTGATTTGGATTGTTCTTTTTGACGTCCTTCCTCGATATAGCGATTGATTAGCTCGTAGGCCTCATCTTCGTAATTGGCCGCTTCGGACAGATCGCTGACGATTTGCGGGATCGACTCGCTATGACCGATACGCTGCTTGCACAGTTGCAGCGGGCGTAATGCCTGATTATGAATGTCATCCGGTGCTGCCGCTTGTTTTAACGCGGTTTGCACGCGTTCGATTCTTTGCTCGACTTCGGATTCGACAAGCTGGCGTCTTTCCTTGATCAACCGTTGATTGATGGCGTGGATTTGTTCGATCAGTGGATTGATGTGGCGCAGTTGGTCATATGGCGATGGCATACCATAGATACGATCCAGCTCATCCAATGCCTGCTTTGCCATTGGGTCCTTATCCAAAAACGGACGGTTGGCCTTGAACTGGTCGTTCAGCGCTTTGCTTAAGTTTTGCCAAGTCTGGAACTGGCTGTTGTAAAAGTCGTCGAGGTCTTCGAAGTCCTCGGCAAAATCTTCCAAGGCGTTGCCTTGTTCCAGGCAGCGCTCAATTAAATTGAAGCTATTGGATTGTTGGAGCAAGTCGGCCAGCAGAATCAAGCCCTGTTGAATTGATTGCTTACCAGGAAAATGGCCGGTTTGGGCTTTGCTGTTGAAGGATTTAAGGTCTTCGAGCCAACTTCTGATTTCTTGGCTCAGCAGTTCCGCCAGTTCTTTTTCACCCGAACCGGTAAAGGTTTTGTTGAATAGGTTTTTGACCAGTGTCGAGGCATTTTTAAGCTGGCGTTCGTCGTGCTGGCGAACCTTTTGAATGCGAATTTCGCCGTGTTTGCGCACGCTGGTAAATGAATCATACGCCTTTTTCAGCGGCAGTTCAGCAGCGCCTATCGTGAAGCTGATTTTGCCGGCCAGCCCCAGTCTTGCGACCAACAGCAGGATTTCGTTGACCGGCCATCCATAAGGGCGACGGGTAAATCGGTTAATGATGTCACGTAAGTAAACGGCTTCATTACGCTCGATTTTCAAGGTGATGAACATCTCGACTTCACGCGTGGCTTCTGGATTGCACTCCATGGCTTCCATGTCGATACCGAGTTGCACGATATCATCAGAAACCATTATTGAATGCAGTTCTCTTAACACCTCGCCAGGTGTCAGACGCAGCATGTTTAGCTTGGCGAAGGTGTTTTCGATCACATATCGATAGGCTTCTTCCAATTTCGCCGATGGCGAAGCCGTTTTTAGCGTGAGTTTGGCGCCGATGGCGAACAGTTGAGCCTCGGCAAACAGTTGTTCCAAATCATGGCACAGGCGTTTTTCGCGCTCGATGTTTTCGAGCTGTTTTTCCCGCAACAAATGCTCTTGCTCGGGGCGTTGACCGGAGTTTTGTTTGAGGAAACGGTCGGTTTTGAGATAGCGGGCCAGATCGCCATCCAACCCTTTATGACCAAATAGCAACGGATGATCGGGTAACTTAACGAGTATGCAACCGTCACCTTCCAGGGTGTGATTCAGGCAATGCTGATCGCTGAGAAAGGCTTCGTAATGGCTATCCAAAGGCGATGTGACTTTGACGACCAGGTCTTCCAACGATGAGCCGTCTCGCGGGTGGCCGTTACAAAAACGACTGATATTGAAATCCTGTTTATTGACCGGGTAACGGTAAACGTTTTGCCGCGACAACAAACCATCGAAGATCAAATTCGAAAGCTTGTTGGTTAATTCGGATGGCTCGACGTCGGTATGCAGGATCTCGTTTTCGATCTCTTTTTCTTCGTTGGTCAGGAATACAAATTCGTCGCCGTTACGGGCGATTAACATCTGCCTCTCCAAACGATTCAAGCTTTCTTCGATCTGCTTACGCAAAGCAATTCTGCCCGCATCGATGTGATCGATGCACAGCGTGACCAGGTTATCGAGCGTGCTTTTCAACACATCGACGTATCGGATCAGAAACAGCGTTTTTAGCAGTTTGCCGTCAAAATCAGTCAACACATCAAGTTCGCACGCTTGGTCGATCGTGCGTTTGACGGCCGGTTCGAGAAAGCTTTCGATTGGCGCATAGAAGCAATAAAACGGAATCAGCACCCCAATGTCGTGATCCTTCACTTGCTTGGCGGCAGACTGGAACGCATCCAATAAAGAACGCTCGCCCATGGCCAAATGCTTGCCGGTAGCCCCCTTGGTGCGGATCGATTCAAAGACTTTTTGGACTAGCGGGTAGTGATAAGGGACAAAAGGATAGTTATCGACAAACGACGGCGCATCGGTATAACCATTCAATGATGCGGTAGTCGTTTTATCGAAAGCCAATTGATTGCGCAGGATGTCGCCTTTTTCCGCAAACACATTCGCCAACGCTTCGGCGGCCGCTTCGTTTTTTTCCAGCAGTCGTTTTTGAATGACTTCCGAGGTGTTGGAACTGGAGAGTTGCAGCCGCGTGTAAAAGCGGCCTTGAATCTTGGAGAAATCGTCACCGCTGGTTTTTCTCAATTGGCCAATGGCGGCTTCAATATCGGCTTGAGAAGTGACGATGACCCAGGCGCGGCCATTACAGAAGGTGCCCAAATCTTCGGTAATGGTTTGCAACTTCAGCATCATTTGCGTGTTTTGGCCAATGAACTGCCCGACCTCATCGACGAGAAACAGAATATTGCGGTCACCGTGGCTTTCCAAATAGTCATTTACCCATTTGCAAAAGTTACGGATGTCGAGGGGGAAGTTGTTTTCCAGTTGCTCGACCCACTGCCGGGTCGACTCAAGGCTTTGATTACTGGCGGCAGCCAAACTTTGCGCCAGTTCATCGCGATAGAAATCGTAGGCATCGCGTTGCGATTCCCAGTCGAAGCCGGTGAATTCGGCGAATTTCTCTTTGAACGCTTGATATTGGTGGCGTTTATCGAGTTCACGCTCCAGATGCGCGATATGTGGAAAATCCGCGCAGTAGCCGACGCGTTCGTTGAAGACTTTGAGAAAGACCTTCAGAATGGCGTTATCGCCATCGTCGCTATTGGCCCGCGAATCGATGTTGAACAGGATGACATCGGTGGGTTTGGAAACCGCGCTGTGAATGTCGCCGAACAGCATCGCATCGTTGATTTTGTCCTTGAAAAAATCAATCGCGAGCCGCGCTTGGCCATCCTTTTCAACCGAACGATTTTCGAGCAGGTAAGATAGGATTTTGATGAAATGCGATTTACCGGAACCAAAAAATCCCGATACCCAGACACCGATTTTCCCAGCTACCGCAGGATTGCGGTTTTTAATTGCAGGAACGTAAGTTTCGAAAAAATGCCTGAAATGCCGGTCTAGCTCTTTGGTAATCACGTATTCGTCTAATTCGACAAACACACACTCATTGTCGAGCTGTTCGGCTTTGACAACGCCGTTAATGTCTCGGATGAGTTGCTTGGAAAAAATCTGCTCGATATTCACGCGGATTCCCTGCTCTAACTTATTTTTTGAAGGTTTCGGGGACGAGCTTGAAGGCTCGGTAGTAATTTTTGGAATCGATCAGGCCGAAGGGATGCAAGTCTTGGCCGCTGTATTCACCGGGATAAAACAGCACTAAAGGCGTTTTACCCATGACATCTTGCAAAGCGCTCAACAACTCATGGCCTCTGACTAAAGGCCAGGCATTCCCGAGACCCGTCAATAAAATGAAGTCTAGCGTTTCAGGTTGAGCTTGGGTAGCGATGAATTCAGCCACTTTCTTCTGACTGAGAGGCCCCGCCAATCTTGTTCTTAAGGCTTCTACGCCAACCTGTTTCTCGCGGGCAAAGGTACGCTCTAACAGCCCCCTGGAATTAAGCATATCGACCAGGACTTGAAAGAGATTCACATTCCGAAAGTTGTAGCCGCGCTTTTCCAGCTTTTCCGTTAGGTGCTTGACGTAGTCTCTGACGATGAGCTCATATTTGGCTGGGTAATCGAAAATCCAAAAACCGATTTCGTTTCCCAATCCGTCATTTTTTAAAAAATGCGGGTTATCGATGCGTTCTAAGATCAGGTCGAGCCGGTTTTGCAAGGCTTTCATAAAGTGCATTCCATGATTGATTCGAGATCCTCACGATTTAACTTGTGCAACCAGACTTTAGTTTCCGGGAGCACATATACAGGTAATAATCGGCGACTTTTGTTGTTATCCAGATAGCCGGCCTCAACTAACGCTCGAATGATATTGGTACCGGTTTTTTGCAGGGTCGACTCTGATAGCGCATTCAAACCGCTCAACGTCCGGCTGCGATCTTGTAAAAAAACTTCCCAAGCATCCGAAGCCAAATTGGGCTTATAGACGCGCTTAGTTTCGGCGACCACATGCGCCATAAAATCCGCGACAACAGGCGCATAAATCAGTAAAGATAGCATCAGAAGCTGTGTATAGAGAGGATCACTGGCTTGGATCACAGCTTCTATGAAAGGCTTACCGAGTGGCTCGAATCGCCTTCTAATAGTACGAGCATAGCGAATCGCTGTATTGGGGGATTTTTTTCGTAACAGATTGTCCTCAGTAAACAGGCGAATCCATTCAGCTTCTGTACAACTGATCAGCAGACTTTCAGCGACAATTTTACTTTCAGCAACAAACAAGCTGCCGCTCACCAAATCACGAATGTAATTTTTGGCTTTGTCGATTTCCGGCTTATTCATTGTCACTCATCTGTTCGGTGAACGAGAACCCAGGCGCTAAAACCAGATTGTCTACATCTGCCAGAACCTGGCGATTTTTAAGCCAAAGGTGATATTCAGGGCCTTTTAACTGATGATTTTCTGAACAATCGATATTCCAACGTCTTAACACATAGCCCGCTACTGCCGCACGAACACTGATTGACAGAGATCCATCGGTCATTCCATATTCATGTTCGATAGTTTCGGGGTGTTTTAATGAAGGATGGGGAATCAAATGGAGCTTAACGAAGCGATTCCACTGTGTGTCAGCTTCCTGCCCTTCCGCCTCGGTGATAGCATCACTCTCAATGAGAGTTATTGCTTTGATGCGGTTGATAACAAGATCTATAAATTGACCTTTAAGACGATCAAAGCCCCTAACGTGCCAGCGTAGACCGTTATCGATAAGCGTATGAGGAACGATTTCACGATGGGTCGAGCCACTTGACAGAGAACAGTAGCTTATTGAAATGGCTTTTTGGTTATAAATTGCACGAGTAACCAAAGCCAAGATGTCACATGAAGGCAGATGCAATTGCGTCGGGGCCTCAGCCGCGTTAAACGCGAGACTTGTGCTCACAAAATCATCACCAAAGCCGTATAACAACGCCGCAAGCACCTGATTACTGGTATAACTGAAAAGGGGCATAAACCCATCCCGTTGGATGTAAGTTTTTGCCTTAGTGTCATATTCCAGGTTCTTTGCAGCTAATTCTTTATAAAGTGCGATATCCCTTGTCACCGCCGCTTTTTTAATGCCAAAGCGGGTAACGAGGTCATAACGATTGACCGATCCTAAAAAATAGAGCCGAAAGTCTATGAAGAACAACCGCTCTCTCTGAGCCTGAGAAAGTCTTAAGAAATCGGGCCTTTGCATTTTGACTTGATCACAAACAGAATGAGTCTGAGCTACACGATGGTGATCAATTATAGGACCATCATCAAAATGATGCAAAAAGGATCTGATAGAAATGGGGGGGGCGGTAGCGGCTTTTGGCCCAAAGGTCGGTTCAGAGTCTGCGAGAATCCCAGCCGTGACTTTGTCGAACCGAGCTGTCCTGCTTGCGGCGGTACCTTCAAAAGATCTAGGCTGAATTTAACCGGACAGACACGGCTAAAACACCAGTCACTGTCCGATTAGATTTGAATTACTACAACTTATGTTAACATTGATTAACGCAAGTAACATGCTGCCGTTTCTTTTTGTAATCAACTGTCGGTCATCGCTTCGTTTAGATATTTGGCAAGGGCGCGCGCAGTCATTTTGCGAAACGCGGAGACTCGTTCCGGATGAGCTTTCAGATATTGCTGAACCGATTTAATATTAGCCCATTCTTTCTTACCGCGATCGTGGCACGCTTGGCGCGTCATCTGTGCACCACTAACAAGCTTACCCAATTCGGTAAAGTTTGGTTGCCTTAAATCCAATAAAGCATCCCAAAACTGATCGAAATCAAACTTGATCAAGTTATCCAACGTGATCAGGTTATGCTTTTTAACCATGGCCATTTTTTTCAAACGCATTTCTAAATGAACACAATGATCAGGCCGTCCGTTGCGCGATGGCTGATCGTCATACGTCAAGAGGCATTCAGGAGCTTTACCGTCGGAGTAATAATCGGTCGCGCCTTTAATATTCTCATGATGGATAGACTGATTGGATGGAATATGCACCAAATGTCGCTTCATAAAGCCACTGATCCCTTTCAGCATACGTTTCCTATTCGTCAGAAAATCCAGGGAAATCTCAATATAAGTGATTGCATAGTCGCCTCTGATAGCGGTTTGCAAATCTTCGGGGTCTGGCAAAAACAAATCCAACATGTACACTAAGTGCTCGTTCTGAGGCAACGGACGATGTGCAAAGTGGTTATCAGATTGTTGTTTTGCCAGCCTCACCAGCTCGGCTTCCCGGCTTTTGGCATCGACATAAATTTTCAGTCTGTCGAAATACGGTAAAACCTTAATGCCGTATTGGTCTAATTGTTCTGTAAGTAATGTTGTTGTTTTCATAAGATCATTTTTCGGTAATTGATTACCGCTCAAAATAGCCACAAAACGTCTTTGCGCGCTATCGAAGGCAATCCAGAGTCGATTAGCACCATATTTCGCGCTTGGCTGTTGCTTGATTATTGTCTTCACATGGATTGGGCAATTTGGGCGGATCGGTAAATGTCATGTAATAGATCGGCAACATGAATGTTGCCGATCCGTGCAGCTATTTTCAATTAGCTAGAAATGCGATAAAAAAGACGAGATGAACGAACTTTCTTGCTCAAAGTTGCCCTTTAGTTTTTTACGGGAGCCTTTAGTGAAAATGTTGCGATAAACAGGACATTCGATCAGAAAGAGACCTTTACTGGCACGCGTGATGGTCACGTAATATAAGCAAAGTTCCTCTTCCAATCCCCCATCCTTGACAGACATGTGGTATGGAAATTCACCCTCGATCACATTAATGACAAACACATAAGGCCACTCTTCGCCTTTGGCGCCATGAGCTGTCGTCAAGGTCAGGCCCGCCGATTGCGGTGATGCTACAGGCAAACTATTAGTGTTAACTTCGTTCCAATGAGAACAAGTGCGTACGGCCAATTTGACTTCGCTAAATTCGCAGAGGATAGCCAGTTTTTCCTTTTTGCCGAGCTTGTTAATCGCAATCGGCTTCAATGCATCAATCAGTACTTGCATGCCTGCCTCAGGCGATAAGTTGGATGCCTTTTCCACCGCATTTTTCAGCCGTAATACGCGGCGGTAGCGCAGCTCATTGGGCTTTTTTGGAATATTCATTCCTTCCCAACCGATAGCTTCAATTTGGCTAACGACGCGGTCAATGTCAGCTTTTGGAAGGCCAATAGCTTTTAACAAGTTGGTTAACGCAATGACTGCTTTAAATCTAGTCGAGCGCTTGGTTTTCACGTACCACTTTACCAAACGGACCAACGCACGTAACAACTTTTGCGCTTGACCGGGTTCGGCCTTGCGATAGGCCTCATTGAGCTCCAAGTTTTCCAGACAGCCACTATTTTTTAACAAGACCAGGGATTGGCGAGTACGCGCAATGATGGCCATATCCTCCAGTGGCACCTCCAAAGTCTGCAACGATTTGATCTGGGCAGCAATCCATTTATATTGCTCTTCTGGGCTATTAGCACGGAACAAACAGGGTTTCCGGCCATTTCGATGACTGATCATGGGTTGCCCAGCACAAATATCCTGACCTACGGCATTAACAAAGTTCAGATTGACCGTCGGCACGCGAAAACTTTCGGAAAGTGAATATACAACGGGCTCAAGGTAGCGGTGTATTTTGTTCCAGACCTTGAGGCTGCTCCCCTTGAAGCCATAAATAGTTTGCTTGGGGTCGCCCACCAGTAAGGCGGCTTTGGCCGACTTTGCTAAATAGCAAACCAGCTGGGCCTCTACCATGGTAAGGTCCTGAATTTCATCCACCAGGAATAGATCGATACTAGCGCCAACCTGATTCATCAGTTCACGATTGTTTTTCAAAAGCTTAACAGCCAAAGACACCATATCCGAGTAGTCCAGCAAATTCAGATCGAATTTGACTGCTTCATACTGCCGCAGTACCTGATCGACCTGTTTGGCAAGCTTTGCACCATTTTTAACAGAAACAGATTTTCCTCCCTGCTGTAATGTTTGATGTACAGAGCACCTCAACTGTTTTGGTGTCATGCCCCTAGACTCAGTCACTTTACGCATAGCTTCCTCCAAAAGGCGATTGGTCTTTTTTTCCAAGAATTCCGGCATTTTTGTGAAACCCACTAACTGAAAGTGCGAACAAATCAAACTCATGCCAAAGCTATGGATTGTCCTGCACTCCACGGCGGTGATACCAAATTGGTACTCCAGTTTTTTTGCCATATTCTCAGCAGCAACAGCATTGAAGGCGACCATTTTGATTCTTTCGGCAGGAATGCCATTCGTGCAGGCGTAGTGTACCGCCGTCGCCAAAGTGGTGGTTTTTCCTGCCCCAGCACAAGCCTCAATAACGGCTGGCCCCTCATTATGCTTGGCAGCTAGTTTTTGCTCATCGGTTAATGTGGTTTTCGTAACCATTTTTTCTCCTAAATTGGATATTAAAAGGAAGTGTGCATGTGGAAACTTCACAAACACTTACTTCCTTTACATTGTTGTTATCCAAAAACACGCTCCAAATTAGGCAAATTTCAACTACCGGTAGCTTAAAAGCGGGATATTTTTCGATATAAGCTACCGGTACTTCTACTATGGTCTACCGGTACCGCATTCTGACGCATAAAAATACCGATAGCTACTGGCCTACCGGTAGGCATCCGGCTTCTGTATGACCGGGTGGGATCGAAAAAACTGACTGGCACCTTAACTACCGGTAGCTAAATTCACTGTATATTTTTTTTATTTACATACATATCAGTCACTTATGATTTTTTAAATATTTTTCAATTTTTTTCTGTTCTTGCCGTTTTCAGAAATTCTCACTGTAAAGGAACTGCGCATTTCAACTTTTGGAGTAAACGATGCGCACTACGGCAGAGCAACCCCCACCATTTTTACCGCGGCTAATTCGGATTCGAGATGCCCCGTATTACTTGGGCATGGACAAAAACCGATTCAACAAAGAAGTCCGTCCGTTTTTGACGGAAATCAAAATGGGTGTGCAAGGCATTGCCTTCGACCGCCTTGACTTAGACGCTTGGGTAGACGACTATAAGAGTCGCGTAGGCAGACCCGGCAATCGCAAACAGGAGAAAGTAACATGTCAAAAAAGACACCGGGTCTCACAAAGAGGGGCGACATCTGGCACATCAACAAAGTCATCAAAGGACAGCGACTTTATGAAAGTACTGGAACAAGTGACCTCGAAGAAGCGGAGCGCTACTTAGCACAACGCATTACGGAGTTTAGAGGGCAGCTAATTTATGGTGAAAGGAGGTCATACACCTTCATTGAAGCAGCCACTAAATATCTTAAGGAAGTTGACAAGAAAAGTCTCGACAGGGATGCGGTGACGTTGAAAGCGGCAGTGCCGATAATCGGTGACCTTCCGTTAGAGAAAATTCATATGGGCACGTTGGAATCGTTCATTACAGCTCGAAAAAAGCAAGGGCTGAAAAATGGCACCATTAATCGTGATCTAGCTATTATTAGTCGTGTACTGACACTGGCAGCGCGATTGTGGCGTGATGAGTTGGGTAATTCTTGGCTAATAGAACCGCCATTGATTCCGTTGTTGAAATCGGATAGCAGAAAGCCCTATCCCATCAACAAAGAGGAAGAAAAGCGATTGATTAGTGAATTGCCAAGACATTTACAAGATATGGTGAACTTTGCTCTTAATACGGGGCTTCGCGAATCTGAATTGACCCAACTGAAATGGAGTGAAGAAAAACCTAAACTGGGAATCTTTGTTTTGTCTGGTGAGCGCACCAAGAATGGTGAGGATCGGATTATTCCGTTGAACAGTAATGCAATAGCAATTATTGATGCTCAAAGGGGTAAGCATGATGAATATGTGTTTACGTATAAAGGGCAGCCGGTAAGGCGTATTAACGGCAGTGCATGGAGAAAAGCGAGAGAACGTGCTGGAATCCCTCAATGTCGGGTGCACGATCTTCGTCATACATTTGGAAGGCGTTTAAGAGCAGCCAGGGTCAGTTTTGAAAATCGGCAAGACTTGTTGGGACACAAATCCAATAGGATTACTGATCACTACTGCAAGGCTGAAATCGCAGAATTACGCGAAGCTGTTGAGAAGTTAAGTCGCGTAAATCTCGCGTAATAAAATTGCAGGCATAAAAAAAGCAGTTGCCGAATAACGGTAACTGCTTGATTTAATTTGGTATAGTTGGTGGGTCGTATTGGATTCGAACCAATGACAACCGCATTAAAAGTGCGATGCTCTACCGACTGAGCTAACGACCCAACAAAGAAATGAAATTATAAAGCAGATTTTAACTCTTGGCAAGACTTTTTTGCCCTCGCCCGGCGTACCTGATTGGTTACGATTTGCCTTCCGGCTATTTTATAAATTATCTCTGCTGAAGGAAAGCCTATTGGAAATTGCCCGAAAGCGCATGCTGCGCCTCGGTATAGTCAAGCGCCAGCGATTGGGCTACGGCCGTATTAGTTAATCGGCCTTGATGAGTCGTAAGGCCGAGCTGCAAGGGGTTGTTGTGATGCAGCGCGGTCAATCCTTCGTTTGCCAGACTCAGCACATAAGGCAGGGTGGCGTTGTTCAGGGCCAGGGTGCTGGTGCGCGGGACAGCGCCTGGCATATTGGCGACACAATAATGAATGATGCCATCGATTTCATAGGTCGGTTCGCTGTGAGTAGTCGGGCGCGCCGTTTCGACGCAGCCGCCCTGGTCGATCGAGACATCAACGATCACAGCACCCTGGCGCATTTTTTTCAGCATGTCGGCTCGGATCAGCCAAGGGGCTTTGGCGCCTGGGATCAGCACCGCGCCGATCACCAAGTCGGCCTCATAAACCACCTCCTCGATTGTATAGTTATTGCTGATGCGGGTCTGTAATTGGCCTCGATAGAGATCATCCAATACTTTCAAACGTTCGTAATTGACGTCGAGTACAGTCACCGAGGCGCCGAAACCGACCGCGACGCGGGCCGCGTTGGAACCGGCAATGCCGGCGCCGAGAACCACCACATTGGCAGGAGGAACACCCGGAATGCCGGACATCAGGATGCCGCGGCCGCCGTGGTTTTTCTGCAGATAGGTCGCACCCGCCTGGGCCGCCATGCGTCCGGCGACTTCGCTCATCGGCATCAGCAAAGGCAGCCTGCCATCGGACATTTGCACCGTTTCATAGGCGATGCTGGTGATGCCGCTTTGCAGCATGGCTTCGGTCAGGACTTTGTTCGAAGCCAAATGCAGGTAGGTGAAGAGCATGACGTTTTTGTTCAGATAGCGGTATTCGGCTGCGACCGGCTCCTTGACTTTGACGACCAGTTCCGCCTTCCACGCCTCCTCCACACTCGTCACGATTTCGGCGCCGGCGGACTGATACTCGAGATCGGCGAACGAACTGCCGATACCGGCGCCGCTTTGTACTTTGACGCGATGGCCCTGCCGGGTCAATGCATTGACCGAAGCGGGAGTCAAGCCGACTCGATATTCATTATCTTTGACTTCTTTAGGTAATCCGATCAGCATATTTGAATTGAGTGATGAATGAATGCTTTAAAAATAGCATTTTTGCCGAAGGCGAACAATAGAAGCCGCCGGAACATTCCCGAGGATACGGGCGGAGCGCGCACGCAGTCGCAACGTACTTTTCCACTCCTTCAGGAACGAGTAATACCTTTTAAGAACAAAATTATCGTTATCCGGACGTATAATGGAAACGAATCATCCGGCAAAGATTTTATGCTTGAGCATTACCAATCTCTAATATAAACTCGTTGCCAATCCCCCTATTTAGATCGGGGTTTATAAAACAAGTATTGAGGAGGAGTTATGCCGAAGAGCACCCATTACAGCCGCCGCCGCTTTCTGACGCATTCCAGCCTGGGATTGCTGGCATTTGCCGGCATGCCCAGGATTCTTCAGGCGATGGAAGGTATGCAGCCCATGCCGGCTATTCCGCCGCTCAAGGCTTCACCGAATTTTAAGCCGGATGTCGAATTCGACCTTTATTGCCGTTCCGCTTCGATTCCGATTTTGCCGGGCAAATCAACTCAGGTACAACAATACACGGCCAATTTGATCAAGGGTCCGGACGGCACGCTGGTCGAGATTCCCGGTTCGTATCTAGGTCCGTTAATCCATCTGCAAAAAGGCCAGAAGGTCCGGATTCATCTGCACAACAAACTGGCCGAACCTACCATTACGCATTGGCACGGTCTGCATGTGCCGGCCGAAATGGATGGCCATCCGCGTTACACGATCGATCCCGGTCAAACCTTCGTTTACGAATTTGAAGTGCTGAACCGGGCCGGCATGAACATTTACCATCCGCATCCGCATGAAATCACCGCCAAGCAGGTTTATCACGGGCTGGCCGGCGCGCTGTTCGTGCATGACGGCGAAGAAGCCGCATTGGGACTGCCGTCCGGCGACCATGAAATTCCGATCGTGATTCAGGATCGGCGCTTCGATGACCAGAATCAGCTGGTATATATCAGCGGCATGCACGGGATGCACGACCGGATGATGGGCTACTACGGCGACCGGATACTGGTCAACGGGCGTCCCGAGTTTACCATCGACGTGGATAGCCGCGCCTACCGCCTGCGCTTTTTGAATGGCTCGACCGCGCGAATTTACAAACTCGGCTGGGACGACGGCACGCCTCTGACCGTGCTTGGAGTCGACGGCGGGTTGCTGGAGATGCCTGAGAACAAACCTTATGTGATGCTGGCACCGGGCGAGCGCCTGGATGTCTGGGCGGATTTCAGCGGCCGCGCGGTCGGCTCGCAGCTGGTGATGCGCAGCCTGCCGTTTTCCGGGGTGTTGCCGAAAATGATGGAGCGGATGCAGGGCCGCATGGGCGGCGGAGGCGGCCATCAGATGGGCATGATGGGCGGTATGATGCACGAATTGGCTCTGCCGGTCGGCAGCGATTATCCGATCTTTACCGCGCGGGTCAAACGCAAAGTCAGCGAGAGTCCGACGCTGCCCAAGCAATTGTCGAAAATCCACCGCTATAGCGTCGACGATACCGCCAACGCCAACAAACCGGTGCCGATCGCCATTTCGGAAGGACACATGGCGATGCTGCTGAACGGCCGTCCTTATGCGTTTGACGATGTACAGCCGAGCGAACGCATCCGCCTCAATACCGTGCAATTGATGGAAATCTTTCATGCCCACGGAGAGGGCGGCGGGCATGGCGGCGACTCGCAGGAGAGCGGAGGCATGCAGCACGGTGGCATGGGCGGCGGCAGGCGAGGTCACGGCATGGGCAGGATGGGCGGTATGGGCATGCATGGAGAGGACGAAGAAGGAGGCATGAAGGGTATGGGTCATGGCCGAGGCGGCATGGGAATGATGGGGGGCATGCACGGCGGTGGCGAGGGCGGCGGTATGATGGGCATGGGCGGCGGGATGGGCATGATGATGAGCATGGCGCATCCCATCCATCTGCATGGCCAGTCGTTCCAGATCGTCAGCCGGAGCCTTGCCGCCGGCAACGAGGATGACTACGAAACCGTGCGCCACGGCTTTATCGAAAGCGGCTTAAAGGATACCGTCCTGGTGATGCCGGGCGAAACGGTTCGGATCATCAAGCCGTTTCAGGATTTCAAAGGCCTGTTCATGTATCACTGCCACAATCTCGAACATGAAGATATGGGCATGATGCGCGACTTTCTGATCGAATAAGCCTGTTTACGGATCGGGCCGCGGTCTAACGCGGTCCGACTGGCGGAGTATGCTGCTTGAATCTCACAGTTTTTTAATAGACAAACTTATTACCCACCCACGATACGGCGAGATCGGAAATTTTCCACTCCTTAAGGCGTATTTCCCCTAAACATGAAATACACCGCACCGATCAGGCACAGACCGGCCCACAGATAATCCAGTTTCAGCGGTTCTTTCATGTAGAGCAGCGAAAACGGCACAAAAACGGACAAAGTCACGACTTCCTGAACAATTTTTAGCTGGCCAAGCGATAGCTGCGTGTAGCCGATCCGGTTGGCCGGAACCTGCAGCAGGTATTCGAAGAGCGCAATGCCCCAACTGAGCAGCGCGGCGATGATCCAGGGCTTGTTGCCGAGATTTTTGAGGTGCGCATACCAGGCGAAGGTCATGAAAACATTGCTGCACAAAAGCAAACTGACAGTCGCTACGATTGGAATCGACATAATGGGAAATAAAGTGGTTTAAAGCAGCTATTTTACCAGAAGCTCAAAAGTGCAAAAAAGTCTGTTTGTCCCCGAAGGAATGGCAGCACATTGATTCAATTTGGCCATGGACTATGAAAATCTGATTAAGTTAATAAGTTATTCTGTGCGGATCTTATTGAGTCGATTTTTCCCGATAAGATAAAGTGGTACGCGATCTAAGGGGTGGGACAAATTGCCGCAGGGAATCCGGAGCCCCTGGCCCACCAAGGAGTCGTTTTTTTGGTACACTATAAGCTTCAATAATAATTTAATAAGGAGATACCGTGGGTAAACTTCAAACTCAAATCATTTCGCTCGTGACAGTGGTTCTTGTTGGTTTAACGATCGTATCCTTGGCTAATGCGACCACTCCGGAAGAAAAAAAGGCCGAAAGCGCCGCTTTTCTTGCTGAAAACGGAAAAAAACCCAATATCGTAACGACCCAAAGCGGTTTACAGTATGAAGTATTGCAGAAAGGCGCCGGCGCCGTTTCTCCTTCGGCGACCGATAATGTAACCGTGCATTACAGAGGCACCACGATTGACGGCAAAGAGTTTGACAGCTCCTACAGCCGCGGCGAGCCGATCACCTTTCCCTTGAACGGCGTGATTGCAGGATGGACCGAAGGCGTACAATTGATGAAGGAAGGCGATAAATTCCGCCTTTATATTCCGGCTGAATTGGCTTATGGGGAGCGCGGCGCCGGTCCGATCGGCCCGAACGAAGCGCTGATTTTTGACGTCGAGCTGATCAAAATTCAATAATCCTAATAAACATTGTAGATCGGGTTGTAAAGTCTAACCCGACATTCTCGTCTCCAGGTTGGGTTTCGCTAGGCTAACCCAACCTATCCGGATAAAATAGGCTCTTTAGCCTTTCCTCTTGCCCTACCCTATTTAACATGCCCCACTACCAGTTTTTCGCCACGACTCCGAAGGCAATGGAAGCCATTCTCTGCGAAGAGCTGAAGCAGTTAGGCGCGACCAATATCAAGCAGGCGGTGGCGGGCGCCGCTTTTGAAGGCGATCTGGCGGCGGCTTACCGCGCCTGTCTGTGGTCAAGAACCGCAAACCGCATCCTGCTGTTATTGAGCACGTTCGAAGTCAAGACCCAGGATGACCTTTACTACGGCGTCAAAAAAATCAACTGGTTCGAGCACATGA
Organism: Methylomicrobium sp.; assembly: GCA_051061095.1. Taxonomy (GTDB): domain Bacteria; phylum Pseudomonadota; class Gammaproteobacteria; order Methylococcales; family Methylomonadaceae; genus Methylomicrobium. Next base: position 33,060 of record JBPFEE010000002.1, read on the forward strand.
GCCCGGAAGACAGCTTCGCAGTGTCGTTCAGCGCGAAGAATTCCGAGGTAATTACGCATTCGCATTTCGGCGCCCTGAAGGTCAAGGATGCGATTGTCGACCAGATGCGCGCGAAGTTCAACAAGCGCCCGAATATCGCGACCGAGCGGCCCGACATCCGGGTCAATGTGCATCTGCAAGGACATAGCGCGCAGTTGAGCCTCGACCTGTCCGGCGAAAGCCTGCACCGCCGCGGCTACCGGGACATCACGATTCAGGCGCCGATCAAGGAAAATCTGGCGGCCGCGATGCTGTTGAGAAGCGGCTGGCCGGAGATTGCCAATGCCGGCGGCACCCTGATCGATCCGATGTGCGGTTCCGGGACGCTATTGATCGAGGCTGCGATGATCGCTGGCGATTTCGCACCCGGTCTGCTGCGGGATTATTACGGATTTCTGGGCTGGAAACAGCACGATGCGGAGGGCTGGCAGACTATTCTAGAGGAAGCCCGACAGCGCAAAATGGCCGGCATGGACAAGATTCCGGTGATCGCCGGCTTCGACCGCGACCGGACCTCGGTCAATGCGGCACTGATGCATATCGCAAACGCCGGCCTGCAACATAAAATCCATGTCGAACGCCGCGATATCGGCGAGGCAGAGCCGGCCGCGAGTTGGCCGCCGGGGCTCGTGATCTGCAACCCCCCCTATGGCGAACGCCTCGGCGATACGCAGGAAACCGTCGATTTGTATCAGCGCTTCGGCGAGATTTTGAAAGCCCGTTTCAGCGGCTGGAAGGCCGCGTTGATTATCAGCGATCCGGAACTGGGCTTCCGTCTCGGCATCCGTTCGCAAAAACCGGTCACTCTGTATAACGGCGCCTTGGAATGCAAGCTGCTGCGGATGAATATCGAGCCCGAGGCATTCTTCATTCCGAAGGCGAAAACGCCGGAAGAGCGCATCAGCCGGGCGGTCGAAGGCAGCCAACAGCCGACCGAAGACACTGCCGGCGCCGACATGTTCGCGAACCGGCTGCAAAAGAATCTGAAAAAGCTCGCGAAATGGGCAAAGCAAAACCAGGTGAGCTGCTACCGCGTTTATGATGCGGATCTGCCGGAATTTGCGGTCGCGGTCGATCTCTATCAGGGCGAAGAAACCTGGATCAATGTGCAGGAATACGAACCGCCGAAGAGCGTCGATCCGTTCAAAGCCGACCGCCGCCTGACCGGCGTGCTTGCCGAGATTCCGAAGGTGCTCGGCGTCAGCCGGGAAAACGTGTTCCTGAAAATCCGCCGCAAACAGAAAAGTACCGATCAATATGAAAAACACGGCGATGTCGGCCGGTTTCATGTGGTCGAGGAAGGCGGATGCAAGTTTTGGGTCAATTTCGAGGACTACCTCGATACCGGCTTGTTTTTAGATCATCGTCCGATCCGTCTCCGAATTCAAAAGGAAGCCGGGGGCAAGCGCTTTTTGAATCTGTTCGCCTATACCGGCAGCGCCACCGTGCACGCGGCGAAAGGCGGCGCGCAGGCTACCACCACGGTCGATATGTCGAATACCTATGTCAGCTGGGCCAAAAGGAATATGGCGCTGAATCAGTTCGATGGCGCACATGAATACATTCAGGCCGACTGCCTGGAATGGCTGGCCCAGGAAGCGGCGCAACCCTACTGCCGGCAATACGATCTGATCTTTCTGGATCCGCCGACCTTTTCGAATTCAAAACGCATGGAAGACGTTTTCGACATTCAGCAAGACCATGTGCAGTTAATCGCTCATGCCGCCACCCTTTTGGCGCCAAACGGCGTATTATATTTTTCGACCAACTTCCGGCGCTTTAAAATGGATCACGAAGCGCTGGCCGATTTGCACATTCAAGATATCAGCGCGGCGACCGTCCCGGAAGATTTCGCCCGCAATCCGAAGATCCATTACTGCTGGAGGATACAAAAAACATGCGCAGAGTGAAAATCGTGGTGTCCGGCCGCGTTCAGGGCGTTTATTTCAGACTTTTTACGCAGAATAAAGCCAAACATCTGGCGATCAACGGTACGGTTCGAAACCTGCCGGACGGCCGGGTCGAGATTTTCGCGGAAGCCGATACCTTAATGATCGATAAATTCATCAAATGGTGCAGCAAGGGACCCGTGACCGCTCGCGTGGACAACATCGAAGTCACCGAACTCGAACCGGAATTTAGCCACAAGTCTTTCGATATCGTCTAATTTCTGACGGTTTTACTGTCAGTTAGTCGGTTTGCTTCGAGCAAACCAGCCCACCGTCAGCAAGACTGTCAACGACGACCAAAGCAAGACCGGAACCAGATAGAACCAGCGTTGATAAAAAGTCGGCTCAGGATTTCTCCGGTAACGGACTTCATACAAACCGCTCCACGGGCGATAGATCGGCGAGCGCTCCAAAATCTCGCCCGATGCCAGCGCGACGGTCGAAATACCGGTATTGGTGACCCTGAGCACCGGAATCCGGAATTCGACGCCGCGCGCCAACGTCATATACATATGCTGGTAAGGCTCCTGCCAGGAACCGTACCAGGAGTCGTTCGTCGCATTGACGATGAATTCCGCCCCGCGCCTGGCCAGTTCGCGAGAGAATTCGGGAAACAGGCTTTCATAGCAGATTTGCGCGCCGATCTTAAAACCGTTCCATATCAATAATTCGCTAGGTCCCTTGCCGCGTGCGAATTGCCCGGTTTCGGGCAGCCACTGCCGGATTTGCGGAAAGGTCTGTTCTCCCGGAATGTATTCGCCGAACGCAAGCAGAATCGTCTTGCTGTAATGCGTCGGCAAGAGCTCGCCGTCCTTGTTCAGCACGAACAGCGAATTGGTCGGCAACCGCTGTTGCAGGTCGTAACCGTAAGCGCCGGTAATCAACGGCAATTGCCGTTCGCGCAGAAATTCCCGGAGCGCCGAAGGATAGTCTTGGACCATGAATTCGGGACCGAGAATCGCCGGGAATGCGGTTTCCGGCCATATAGCGACATCGATTTTTTTGTTTTTGTGCGTCTCCAATGCCTGATCGGTCAGCGTCATATAGCGCCTGAAAATTTCCTCACGAAACCCCTTGCCGAGTTCCGCGGCCAGCTTTTCCGAATTTTCGATGCTGGCCTGCACCAGCAAGGCATTGATTGACGCATCGGGCTGAGGTAATCGATTCTTCAGCCACAAGCCGCCGAAATTGAGCAGCACGAAAACCGCGCTGACCGACGCCAACAGAATTTTGCCGCGGATATGGCGGCGCTGCACCCAGGCCCAATACAAAGGCAAATTCGCGATCAGCGTCAGTGCGCTGAGCCCTTTGAAACCGATAATCTCGGCCCAATGGAATAACGGTGTGCCCGCGCCATACCACGAATAACCGAAGTTCCAGTCGAACAGCGTCAGCGAGTAGGTTTCGCACAGCACTGTGATCACCGCCATCAGCGCGAGCGCGAGCCGTTCGTTCCAGGCAAAACGGCTTTTGCCCCAAAACCAAAGCCCCCCAGCAACCGGCACGAACAAATGCGCGAGCAAAGCGTACAACAGCATTCCAACAACCGCTAACGGCCAGGGTAAATGCGCGAATTCGTGCAGCAAATAAGTAACCCAGTTGAAGCCGATCAGCGTGAAAACAAACGCGGTTAAAAGTCCGCCCAGAAGCACTGGCTTGAGGGAAGTCTGCCGGCTCCAGAACATCCACAACGGCACGAAACAAAACAATGAGGCCCAGGGCGGAAACGGAATGTAGCTCGTGCCGATCAAAATGCCGGACAATAGGGGCAGCAACAAGGATGCTCGGCGCTCGGCGGTGAGGTTTTTCATAGGCGTGGCGGAATTTTCAGGCTGGGTATTGGGCCCGGGTATTTTACCGGATATTTCCCGCTCTTGGCGGGTTGATTTCCCGACTTGTTCCGATACGGCAATTTACCCATTCACTCATAGAGATACAGATGCAGAGTAAAATTTACAGCGGAATCAAATCATTGCTGTTCGGTTTAACCCTACTGAATTACATGATCGGCTCGGAAGCTCATGCGACTCAGCCCGCGCCCTGGCAGGCGCCTGGCTATTTGCTGAAAAGTTTTATTGAAATCGCGATGCTCAACGAGTATTCGGAACGGCAGACGGGCATCCGCAAGTGGACCGGACCGATAAACTATTTTTTCGTGCACCGGGTTGGCGATCAGACCCTGCATGAAAAACTGGCCCGGATGCATCTTGAGCATCTGTCCGATATTACCGGTTTGAGCATCAAGCCGGCCCAAACACGAAACTCGGCCAATCTACTGATCATTTTTTCGACCGAGGCGCAGTTGCAGATCGAGCTATTGCAAGACTTCGGCATTCGCTCCAAACAGCAGCGGGAGACGCTATTCCGCCGCAGCGTCTGTCTGGGTCATTTTGCGCTCGCAGGCGACGCCTCAATCGCGCGGGCGGTTGTGATCATTCCCGTGGACCGCGCCAGCGCGCACGCCAAACTGGTCGATTGCATCGTTGAAGAAATTACTCAAATTCTGGGATTGCCAAACGATTCCGAAAAGGTATTTCCTTCCATATTTAACGACAAGTCGATCGATTCCTTGCTGTCGGGTCTGGATTATCTGCTGCTGAAAATGCTCTACGATCCGCGCCTCAAGGCCGGCATGAATCTTCAGCAGGCGGCACCGGTATTGAAAACGATAATCGATGAATTCGAGCGGGATCGATTAATCCAAACCGCCGAAGCCAAAGTGAGAACGGGTAGACTGTATGAATTATTGTATTAAGGGAAACAGGCGGGCTTAAAGCCCCGCCTGCGACCGGTTTTGAAATTACGATTCGCCGTGAATCTCGGAATGCAACGCCCGGAATTCCTCGGTCAGTTTGTGTCCCGGCACATAATGCACTAAAGGTTGCGCCTGGCTGTGCGATTCGCGGACCTTGACCGAAGGCGAGATCATCGCGGCGAGCACCGGCAAGCCCTCCGCGATCAATTGATCGACCAGCTGGCGCGGCAGATTCGCCTGTTTCTGGAACTGGTTGACGACGATGCCTTCGATCTCAAGATGCTGGTTGTGGTCGGCCTTCACTTCGCGGATCGTGTTCATCAGGGTTAAGAGCGACTCGCGCGAGAAGGTGTCGCAATCGAACGGAATCAGGCACTTGTCGGCCGCGATCAGCGCCGACTGGCTGTAAAAATTCAACACCGGCGGCGTATCCATGTAAATCTGGTCGAATCCTTGCAGGCTCTCCAGGGATTCCTTCAGTTTGAAGATCTTGAAGCGCGACTCGAGTTTACTTTGCAGGGACTCCAGTTCGGGATGCGAAGGCACCACATACAGATTCGGGAACGGCGTTTCATGAATGAAGTTGTCGAGACCGGAATTAGAGCCGCCGCCGAACAACGACAGGCTCAGGGTCTCCTTAAAAAACTGCGCAAGCGTTTTTTCGCTTTCGGCAACCTTTTGCCCCATCAGGTATTGCGTCGAATTTCCCTGAACGTCGAGATCGATCACCAAGGTTCGTTTGCCTTCGACGGCGCTGATCGCGGCAAGATTACAGGTAATCGTTGATTTGCCGACACCGCCTTTTTGATTGAAAATGACTCTGCGCATTTTTAATTCTACCTCATGAAATCCGCTGGCTGAAACGCTTATTATAATACATTAGTCAAGCTTTTTGTTGCTTACATCCGCACAAATGTGGTGGCATGGCAAGCGGGGCAGACCGGGATTTCGCTGGTGGTTTTAAACGCAATTTCCTTACCGCATTTGTCGCAAATGAAAGTACCGGGAAGCGTGATTTCGCCGCTTTGGTATTTGTGGACTTTCGCGCGTTCTTCGAGCTCGGCCAGCTGGATGCGGGTTTTGTCCGCGACGCTCAAGAAGGCATCGAGCGCAAAGTTCTCGATCAGTTCGATATCGAACTTAAACCATTCACCCAGCTCCTCATCATCCTGTTCGGCGTTCAAATCGCGGGCTGCGCTTTCGACGTCGCGTTTGACGAAACCCGATACCTTATCCAGCTCTTCCTTGCTCAGATCGCTAGTTTTACCGGCTTTTTCTTTCGATATCTCGAGCGCTTCGCCGAGCGTGTGCAGGGCGTCGTCCATCGTTTCGTAAAGGTGCTTGACGATGTCGTTATAAGCGGCGACCCATTTGTTTTTATTCATACTTACATCTCCTGAAAATGACACTCTTTTGATTCGAGCAACTGTGGTATTCTAACGCTTTTGGCCGACAAAAGACGAGAAGGATGCAAGAAAATTACAAGCCGTTGGTTATAGAGCAAGAAGTGCAGCAAATCTGGGAAGAGACGGGTGTATTCAACGTTTCCGAAACCTCCCCGGGGGACGACTGCAAGGATGCAGGAGGCACGACCCCAGGGATGGGGGAGATAGATCGCGTCGGGAACAAGGAATCGAGGGCAATGCAGGGAGCAATTGCCGAAAAGTATTATTGCTTGTCGATGTTCCCCTATCCCAGCGGTAAATTACACATGGGGCATGTCCGTAACTATACCATCGGCGACGTGATCAGCCGCTACCAGCGCATGCTCGGCAAGAACGTTTTACAGCCGATGGGCTGGGACGCATTTGGCTTGCCGGCAGAAAACGCGGCGATGCAGCACGGCGTGCATCCGGCCGACTGGACTTATGAAAATATCGCTTATATGAAAGGCCAGTTGCAGCGGCTCGGCTTCGGCTACGACTGGCAGCGCGAGATCGCGACCTGCGACCCCTCCTATTACCGCTGGGAGCAATGGTTCTTCCTGAAATTGCTAGAAAAAGGCTTGGTTTACAAGAAAACCGCGCCGGTCAACTGGTGTCCGAACGACATGACCGTGCTCGCGAACGAGCAGGTGATCGACGGCTGCTGCTGGCGCTGCGATACCCAGGTCGAGCGCAAAGAAATCGCCCAGTGGTTCCTGAAGATCACCGACTATGCGGATGAACTCTTAGCCGCGCTCGATACGCTGGACGGCTGGCCGGAACAGGTCAAGACGATGCAGGCGAACTGGATCGGCAAGAGCTACGGCGTACGCTTCGCGTTTCCTTACGAGCTGGACGGCAAGCAGGAGTTATTATGGGTGTTCACGACCCGCGCCGACACGATCATGGGCGTGACCTTCTGCGCGGTCGCTCCCGAGCATCCCCTGGCGGCGCGTGCCGCCCGGAATAATCCGGAACTCGCCGCATTCATTCACGAATGCGAACAGACCGGGACTGCCGAAGCCGATATCGCGACGATCGAAAAGAAAGGCATGCCGACCGGCCTTCGGGTCACGCATCCTCTGACCGGTCAACAGGTGCCGGTGTGGGTCGGCAACTATGTGTTGATGAGTTACGGAGAAGGCGCGGTGATGGCGGTGCCGGCGCATGACGAGCGCGATTTTCATTTCGCGCAAAGATACAATCTGCCGACCATCCAGGTGCTGGACAACCAAGCGCCGGGTAAAGACGACAAGCCGTTCGATACGGTAAGCTGGCAGGACTGGTATGGGTCGAAAGAAGACTCGATGGTGCTGATCAACAGCGGCAAATACGACGGCCTGACTCACAAGCAGGCGATCGATGCGATCGCCGCCGATCTGAAGGCGAAAGACCTCGGCGACAAGCAGGTGCGCTTCCGGCTCCGCGACTGGGGCGTGTCGCGTCAGCGTTACTGGGGCGCGCCGGTACCGGTGATCTACTGCGACGACTGCGGTACCGTGCCGGTACCCGAAAAGGACCTGCCGGTCGAACTGCCGCGCGACGTGGTGCTGGACGGTTCGCAGTCGCCGCTCGTCGCGCATCCGACCTTTTCGAAGACGACCTGCCCTTGCTGCGGCAAACCGGCCCGGCGCGAGACCGACACTTTCGACACCTTCATGGAATCGTCCTGGTATTTCGCGAAATATGCCAGCAAGGATTCGGAATCGATGCTCGATGCGCGCGTAAACCACTGGCTGCCGGTCGACCATTACATCGGCGGCATCGAGCACGCAATCCTGCATCTGCTTTATGCGCGTTTCTATACCAAGCTGCTGCGCGACGAAGGCCTGATCGTGGCCGACGAGCCGTTTAAGAATCTGCTGACCCAGGGCATGGTGCTGAAGGACGGCAGCAAGATGTCCAAGTCGAAAGGCAACACGGTCGATCCGCAGGCGCTGATCGACCAGTACGGCGCCGACACCGTGCGTCTCTTCATCATGTTCGCGGCGCCGCCCGAGCAGTCGCTCGAATGGTCCGACAGCGGCGTCGAAGGCGCGTTTCGCTTTTTGAAACGTCTCTGGAAACTCGTTTTTCAGCATGTCGAGTCGGGGCACGCAGTCAAGCCGCTCGACAAGGCCAATCTGACCAAGGAGCAGGCCGACATGCGCCGCCAATTGCATCAGACGATAGCGAAAGTCAGCGACGATTTCGGCCGCCGCTTCACGTTCAATACCGCAATCGCGGCGAACATGGAACTGGTCAACAGCCTGTACAAGTTCAGCGACGATTCGGACAACGGCCGCGCTTTGCTTCAGGAAGCGCTCGAAGCGATCGTGCTGATGCTGTCGCCGATCGTGCCGCATATCTGCCATCAGCTCTGGCAGGATTTGGGCCGCACCGACGCGCTGATCAGCGCGGCCTGGCCGACCGTGGATCTATCGGCGCTGACGCAGGACACGCTGGACCTGGTCGTGCAGATCAACGGCAAATTGCGCGGTAAAATTTCAGCCGCTGCGGACGCTTCGAATCAGGAGATTGAGGACTTGGCGCTTGGAGACGAACATATTGCGCGTTTGCTGGATGGGCAGGCGGTCAAAAAGATCATCGTAGTACCGAAAAAACTGGTCAATATTGTTATCTGACGACAATTCAATGAAGAAGAGTAAAGCAGCCTTTATTTTCTTTGCAGCTTTTTTGCTGACCGCCTGCGGCTACCATTTGCGCGGGATGGGCGATGGGGCAACGGTCAATTTCAAAAATGTCTATCTGGAAGGCGCCTCCGGCCCCTTGCGGGATTATTTTTATGAGCAGTTAAGAATATCATCAGGCAAGCTGGTCGATAATCCGACAGGCGCGGATTTGCATATCAAAGTCATCAACGAAAATTTCCACAACCGCGAGGTTTCATTGAATGCCAGTGGATATTCCAATGAAATCGAATTGAATTATCGCCTGGAATTCCAATTGGCTGGCGCCAATAATACTTATTTGCCGGCGGATAGGCCGCTCACGATTACGCGCGCTTATTTTAACGACCAACAGGAGATTCTCGCGAAGAATAATGAAGAGCAGGTCATACGGGTAGAAATGTACCGGCAGGCAGTGCGCACGATTCTCGATCGAGCCAGGACAAAAATTCAGACGAAAGCCAAATAGCCATGCGCCTGAAGCCGGAACAAACGGCGCAGCATTTACGCAGCCAGAAACTCGCGCCAATCTATCTGGTCAGCGGCGATGAGCCTCAGCAAATCGCCGAAATCGCCGATGCGATCCGCAAGGCGGCACAGGAGGCAGGCTATCTGGAGCGGGAGATTTTTTCGCCGGATAGCGGCTTTTCCTGGAACGACCTGCCGGCTGCCTCGTATGCGACTTCACTCTTTGCGGATCGCAAAATGATCGACCTCAGGCTGCCTTCGGGTTCGCCGGGAACCGAAGGCGCAAAAGTTTTGACAGCCTATTGCGAGCGTTTGCCCGAAGACACCCTCTTATTGATCACGACCGGAAAACTCGCTCCAGCTTCCCTGAAAACCCGCTGGTTTCAAGCTCTGGAGCGCATAGGCGTATTCATTCAGGTGTGGCCGCTCGAGGGTGAGGATTTGCAGCGCTGGCTGCAACAGCGGTTGCAGCGGCGCGGGATGAGCACCGATAATGAGGGCCTGAAACTGCTGGCCGCCAGAATCGAGGGCAACTTGCTGGCCGCCGCCCAGGAAATCGAGAAGCTCTATATTCTTTACGGCGCGGGATTTCTGGAGGTAGCAAAGATCGGAGATGCCGTCGCGGATAGTTCACGCTATGATATTTTCAAGCTGGCTGACAGCTTGCTGGCCGGCCATCCGGGCAGAATCACGAAGATTTTGAGCGGGTTGAAGGACGAGGATGTTGCCGCGCCGGTCGTGCTCTGGGCGATTACCCGCGAAGCCCGCCTGCTCTGCAAGCTCAAGCAGGAGATCGCCGCCGGCAAGAACCGGGAGGCGGCGATGCAGTCCCAGCAAATCTGGGACAAGCGCAAAGCGATGGTAGGTCATGCGCTGGATCGTTTGAGCGAAGCCGCCTTGCACCGCATTCTGGTCCTCAGCGCCAAAGCCGATCGTGAGATCAAAGGACAACAGCCGGGCGATCCCTGGCAGAGCTTATTACAGATTTGTTTGCTGTTTACGGCGGTTGCCGGGGTACAGATGTAATTCTTCCCGCTTGTTTCAGAACAAGCGGGAAGAACAATTGCCGGGGCGACTCACGCTATAAACGGAAAACCCATTCCGCGTGAATCCAGGGTAATTTTGTCAGTCTTCCCACTCAAGCTCCGCAAACGCCGTCGAAACGTTTTTGCGGTGAAAGTCCTCGAAAAGTTTCCATTCGGCTTTGGCTTCATAGCTTATCGAATCGAGCGCCTGTTCCAGAAATCCGCCGTGTTTGATCAGGGATCTGATATCGGTCAGCAGCGATTGCAAATAGCGCTTTTCGGGCTGCAAGCTCTGCGGCCAGTCGGTCACGATGGGACCATGACCCGGAATGACCACTTTATAAGGATGCCGCTCCAGTTGCTCGATCTCCGCAAGCCATCCTTTCAGGCTGCCATCGATCACCGGCAAGTGTTCGAGGAACAGTAAATCGGCCAGCCACAGGGTGTCGGTCAACGGATCGTAGATCGACAAATCGCTGTCGGTGTGCGCAGGCCGATGGGCAGTCAGTTTCAGGATACGCCCCCCGAGGTCAATATCAAGCTCGTTCTCGACCGAAATGTCTGGTGGAATAATGTCCCCGGCCGTGAGAGCAATCCCCAAAAGCTCCTTGGCCTTGGCAAGATAGAATGGCCCGCGCGCTGCCATCGCCCGGCCGAGATTATGATGCCCGACAAATTTGACACCCGCCGCTTTGAACACGCGGTTACCGTAAATGTGATCAGGGTGTACATGCGTGTTAATCACATAACAAATCGGCTTATCCGTCACATGCCGAATCGCCTGGTAAAGCGCCCCTCCCTGATCGGGATTTCCTCCCGTATCGATCACGGCAACACAACGTTCCCCGACGATAAAACCGATATTCGCGATTGCGCCATGATTCCGGGTGTCGGGAATTTCATTTTGCCCTAAATGCACATAGATTCCGGGAGCAACCTGGGTCACCGACAACACGGTCACGGCTGCGGCCGCCTGAATTGTCGAAAACAGGAACAGCGCCAATAATGCCAGGACTCGGAGCAAGGCTTTATTTTTCCGATCGGGGGATATCATACGCAGAACAACTTATAGGAAACTCTGACTCGGAGGATAAAGGGGCGGGCAGCACCCCAACATTGCGGCTGGACAGGATAGAAGCGCTTCCACCCCGGCATCCTGATTTTTGAGATTTCCGAGCCTTATTGCGGCTCGGAAATTTCGCGGCGACTATTTTCCTGCCTGTTCGTCTCTCAGGACTTCAGCCAATTGTTTCGCCGGCACATAGCCCGGCAGCAGGTTGCCTTTTTCGGTGACGATCAGCGGCGTTCCCCGGGCCTCGAAGTCCTGTGCCAACTCCATGTGTTGATCGACCGGGTTGTCGCAGGTCTTCTCCTTGGGAGTAGCGCCTTTTTTCGCATCGGTCAGCGCCGCATTCCGGTCGTCGGCGCACCAGACCGAGACAGCCTTTTTATAAGAATCCGAACCCTTGCCCGCACGCGGGTAGAACAGATATCTGACCGTAATGCCTTCGGCGAGATATTGATCGATCTCGGAATGCAGCTTACGGCAATAGCCGCAATCGATATCGGTGAATACCGAAACCATGTATTTGCCGATTTTCGGTTTAAAGATGATCATGTTCTTTTCGCCGACCGTGTCGAGTGCCGTCTTGCGGGCGCCGCTCAATTTTTCTTCAGTCAAATCGGTACGCGAAGCCAGATCGATCAGATGGCCTTGCAGCAGATATTTACCGTCTTCGCTAACGTAAAAAATATTGGCGCCGATCATCACCTCTAGCACGCCCTTAATCTGGGACGGCTTGATCGAATCCAGTTTGACCGATGGCATCGCCTTAGCGAGCGCCGACCTGACGTCGTCCTCGCCCGCATGCAATGGGCCTATGTACAAGGCCGATACGGCGAAGGCAACAACAGAAATAATTTTTTTCATGATCTGCTCGTTTTGAGTTGTGGAAAGGGTTCGGCGTTCGCAAAAGGTCGAAATAAGTCAAATAACCTGTTATTGGAACAAACGTTGAATATCCATCACCATCCCCAATGCCATCAGAGTCACCAGGATTGCAATGCCGATTTGTTGAAAGAATAGCTGACTTTTTTCGGATAGCGGCTCACCCTTGAGCGCTTCGATACCAAAAAACAGCAGGTGTCCGCCATCCAGCACCGGAATCGGCAATAAATTCAATATACCGAGACTCACGCTGACCAATGCAATGAATTTCAAAAAATTCACGAACCCGATGTTGGCGGACTCGCCCGCATATTGCGCGATACTGATAGGCCCGCTCAAATTTTTGACCGAGGCTTGCCCGATCACCATCTTGCCCATCATTTTCAGCGTCGAAAGCGAATAATCGTAGGTTCTGCCAAACGCAGCAGGAATGGCTTCGAGAGGGCCTAATGAGTATTCGGCTTTCAGCGAGTTTTTGAGTTCTTCGGGAATCAACACCGCGGCGCCGATTTTTCCCTCGAATTTTGGCGCTTCGCCTTCGGCACCCGAGGGCACCTGGACGCCTTTCGGAGTAATCGCCAAGTTCTGACGCATGCCGTCGCGCTCGATTTCGACCGCTATCCGCTGGTCGGGATGGCTTTTGACATATTCTACCCATTGCTGCCAATCGGCGATCGGCGCGCCGTCGGCGCTGATCAATATATCGCCGGGTTTCATGCCCGCCGCCAAGGCTGCCCCCTCCGGCAACACTTTATCGATGACGGGCCGCAATTTCGGCATCCAGGGAGTAAAACCGAGCCGCTTATAAAGCTTTTCGGGATCGTCAACATCGGCGTCGGCGAGTTTGATCCACCGGACATCCTCCCTGCCCTGTTCATCTTTTACAATCAGTTTGATTTCGCGGTCACCATCAAGCGCTGCGCCAATTAAGACATTTAAAGCTTCTGTCCAGGTTGGCGTCGGTTTATCATTGACCGAAATGAATTCGTCGCCTTCGAGCAAGCCTGCTTCGGCGGCAATCGTGCCCGTTTCTATCTTGCCGATAATCGGCCGCCTGCCTTCTTCACCGGCGACCAGCACAATCCAGAATAACGCAACGGCCAGAACCAGATTAAAAATCGGCCCTGCCGCGACGATCGCCGACCTCGCCGAAAGCCCTTGCCGGTTGAAGGCATAAGGCAGATCTTCGCTTTTGACTTCGCCCTCCCGTTCATCGACCATCTTCACATAGCCGCCCAGCGGTATCGCCGAAATCACATATTCGGTCGTCTCCGGTGCTTTCCGGTAAGACCATAAGACCTTGCCGAAGCCGACCGAAAAGCGCAGCACCTTCACGCCGGCCTTGCGGGCGACCCAGAAGTGTCCGAACTCGTGGAACGACACCAGAACGCCAATGGTGATGATGAAATAAAAAAGAGTGCTCATAATAATTAGCCAGTCAATTGATCGATTATTCGATTAGACACGGTTCTGGCTAATTTATCCTGATCTAAAACAATTTCGAGCGAAGCGGCCGCCTTGACTTCGATCGCATCCATGCAGCGTTCGATGATGACCGGAATGTCGGTAAAGCGCACCCGGCGATTGAGGAAGGCATCAACCGCGATTTCGTTCGCCGCGTTCAATACCGCCGGCATCGTGCCGCCGGCTTCGATCGCCTTGTAGGCCAGGCGCAAGCAGGGAAAGCGCTCCAGGTCCGGTTCCTCGAAATCCATCCGGCGGACATTGAAAATATTCAACGGCTCCGCGCCGGATTCGAAACGCTCGGACCAGGCCAGCGCATGCGCGATCGGAATCCGCATGTCCGGGTTGCCCATCTGCGCGAGGACGGTGCCGTCGACATAATCGACCATTGAGTGAATCACGCTCTGGGGATGGATCACGACCTGGATCTGTTCCGGCTTCATATTGAACAACAGGCAGGCTTCGATCATTTCGAGCCCCTTGTTCATCATCGTCGCCGAATCGACCGAGATTTTTTTGCCCATATCCCAATTCGGATGCGCAACCGCCTGTTCCGGCGTCACATGAACCAGATCCTCCACCGGCGTTTGCCGGAACGGACCGCCGGAGGCGGTCAACAAAATGCGCCGGGCTGCCTTCGCGGTCAAGCCGGTCTTATAAGCGGCCGGCATGCATTGAAAGATCGCGTTGTGTTCGCTGTCGATCGGCAGCAACTCGGCGCCCGAATCGGCGATCGCCTGCATAAAGATATCGCCGGACATCACGAGCGCTTCTTTGTTGGCCAATAGCACGGTTTTGCCGGCCTTCGCCGCCGCCAGCGTCGGCAGCAAGCCGGCCGCGCCGACAATCGCGGCCATGACCGAGTCGACTTTGTCCAGCGTGGCAGCTTCCGTCAAAGCCTCCGCTCCGGCCAGCACCCTGACCCCGGCAACTGCCGTGCCGGCAATCTTATCCCTGAATGCCGCCGCTTTCGCTTCGTCGGCGACGACGACCAGTTCGGGCCGGTGCCGCAGGCATTGCTCGAGCAGTAGATCGATATTGTTATTCGCGGTCAGCGCGACGACGTTATAAAGGTCGGGATGCCTTGCCACCACATCCAATGTGCTGACGCCGATCGAACCGGTCGCGCCGAGTATGCATATCCCTTTCATCAGATCAGTCCGTAAATCAGATAAATACCCGCATAGAACAGCGGAATCGCCGCGATAATGCTGTCCACCCGATCCAGGATACCGCCGTGTCCGGGCAGGATCGCACCGCTATCCTTGACCCCGCGCTGGCGTTTGACGACACTGAAGAAGAGGTCCCCGTAAACCGAAATCAATACGGTCAACATCGACAGCAAGGCAAAGTCGGCCGCGAAAACATAATTGAAACCGTAGATCAGGCTCAACACAATCGCGCAGACCAGGCCGGAGACAAGGGCGCCGTAAAAACCGGCCACCGTTTTGCCGGGGCTGATGTCCGGCGCCAATTTGGTTTTACCGTATTTTTTGCCGACGAAGTAGGCGCTGATGTCGGCCACCCAGATCAGTACCAGGAAATACATCGTCATCGGCGGTTCGTAGAAGGCGCGCAGCCGACTCAGGAACATCCAGCACGCCAGCAGTATGAACCAGCCGATCAGCGCCTTATAGCGCAGTTTCATTTGCAGGTTCAGCACCGTATGGGGCAGATTCCGGATCGAAATCATCACCACGATCCAGAACAGCACCGGCGGAATCACCAGCCACTCGATAATGCCCGAATAAAGCCGGATTTCCGGCCAGTTGGTCCATTGCGCCAGCAGTTCCAGAAATTGTGTCCAGAACTGCAGCCCCAGCATCGGCACGATCAGCGCCAACAGGAACAACAGTCTTTTTGTGATCGATCGCACATCGATCAAAAACAGCCATTCCCATGCCGCAGCCAGCGTCAGGAGAGCGAGCAACAGGGAAAAATATTCGGGAGGAAGCGTAAATACCGCCGTAGCAACCAGGGCGGCCAAAATCGATGCAGTGATAATTCGCTTGAGCAACATTGTTATAGTTATCGTTAAAGTTTAGAGAGTGACTGCTTTGCCGAGCACCTGTTCGCCGGTATGGCCAAAGCGTCTTTGCCGGCCTTTGAAACTCAGGATGGCCTCTTCGAGCGATTTCTGGTCGAAATCGGGCCAAAGGGTGTCAGTGAAATACAATTCGGTGTAGGCGAGTTGCCAGAGTAAAAAATTACTGACGCGCTGTTCGCCGCCGGTTCTGATGAATAAGTCAGGTTCCGGCAAATCCGCAGTGGATAAATGACGGGTAATCAGGTTTTCATCGATGTCCTGCGGCTTCAGTTCACCCGTCAGTATCTTTTGATTGACGGCGCGAAACGCTTGACATAAATCCCAACGGCCGCCGTAGTTGACCGCAATCACCACGGTCAAGGCCGTGTTATCATGGGTTTGCGCTTCGCCTTCGATCATTTTTTTTTGTAATGCCTCAGGGAAACGGCTTCTATCGCCGATAAAACGCAGGCGAATATTGTTCTGATGCAGTTTGTCGATTTCGGCCTGTAAAGTCGCCATGAACAACTCCATCAGCAGCGAGACTTCCTCAGGCGGACGCCGCCAGTTTTCGCTGCTGAACGCAAACAGCGTCAGTACCTCGACGCCTTCGCGCACGCAGTGTTCGACGATTTTACGGACCGCCTTGACGCCCGCCTTATGCCCCACGGCTCTCGGCATAAAACGCTTTTGCGCCCAGCGTCCGTTACCGTCCATGATAATCGCGATATGGCGCGGAATTCCGTTGCCGGGGGAGTTAATGCGAGCGTTGTCTGACGGCATGAGAGGCATCCGAATCAAAGCGACAGCAGATCGGCTTCTTTTGCCTCCAACAGCTTTTCGACTTCCTTGACATATTGATCGGTGATTTTCTGGATTTTTTCCTCTGCGTTGCGCGCATCGTCTTCGGAAATCAGTTTTTCCTTCAAGGCTTCCTTGATCGCGTTGTTCGCGTCGCGGCGGATGTTGCGGATCGCCACACGTCCGTTTTCGGCTTCGTGTTTGACGACTTTGACCAGTTCCCGGCGGCGCTGCTCGGTCAGAGGCGGCAACGGAATCCGTATCGTCATACCGTTAGTGGCGGGGTTCAGGCCAAGGTCCGATTTGAGGATCGCTTTCTCGATCACCTGCACCATGGCTTTCTCCCATGGCGTAATCGTCAACGTCCGCGCATCCTCGACCGCAATGTTAGCGACCTGGGACAACGATGAATCGGTACCGTAATAAGACACGCTGATCTGGTCGAGGAGGCTCGGATGCGCGCGGCCGGTCCGGATCTTCGAAAACTCGTGCTTTAAGGCTTCGATGCTTTTGCCCATGCGGGACGCGGCATCCTGTTGAATGTCACTTATCATTTTTTGTTCCTCGTTCAATCAATGAACCGATTTCTTCGCCCTTCATCAACCGCATCACCGCGCCTTGTTCAAAGATATTCATCACCCGCATCGGAATGTTATTGTCCCTGCAAAGCACCAGCGCGGTGGTGTCCATCACATTCAGCCGCTGGTCGAGCGCTTCGTCATAAGTCAAATGCGGATAAAAAACCGCATTTTTGTTTTTGGCCGGATCGTCCGAGTAGACGCCCTTGACCTTGGTCGCCTTGATCATCAGCCCGGCATTGATTTCGATCGCTCGGAGGCTGGCCGCCGAATCGGTAGTGAAAAACGGGTTGCCGGTGCCCGCGGCAAAGATCACGACCCGCCCTTTTTCCAGATGACGAACCGCGCGGCGGCGAATGTAATCCTCGCAGACCTGATTGATTTTCAGCGCCGACATCACCCGCGCCTGCAAGCCCTGATGCTCTAGCGCATCCTGCATCGCCAGCGCATTGATGACGGTTGCCAGCATGCCCATCTGATCGCTGGTGACCCGGTCCAATCCCTCGGAAGCCTTATCGGCGCCGCGCAGAATGTTGCCGCCGCCGATCACCAGGCCGACCTGGACGCCGAAATCGGACAATTCCTTGATTTCGGCGGCTAGGCGGTTCAGGATGTCGGAATCGATGCTGCCGCCCGCTTCGCTCATCAGCGCCTCGCCGCTCAGCTTTAATAAAATTCTCTGGCAAATCGGTTTTTTCATAAATGTTTGTCGGATGGTTTATTAATAGCTTGTGTACAAGGTCTGACGCCAGCCGGTTTAGCTGGCCCGTACCTGCGCCATGACTTCTTCGGCAAAGTTTTCTTCTTTCTTTTCGATGCCTTCGCCGACTTCCAGACGGCTAAAACGCACCACGCCGTTGCTTTTCGAAGACACCAGCTTGCCGACCGAAATTTTGTCGTCCTTGATGAACGGTTGCCCCAGCAGGGTCACTTCGGCGAAGAATTTGCTGATTCGTCCGGCTACCATTTTTTCGATGATATCGGCCGGTTTGCCGCTTTCGGCAGCTTGGGCCTTGAAGATTTCCTTTTCTTTTTCGATCGTTTCTTGCGACACTTCAGCGTCAGAAACGCACAAAGGCTTGCTGGCGGCAATATGCATTGCGACATCCTTACCCAGTTCCTTGTCCGCTTTAGTCAGCTCGACGATCACGCCGATTTTGCTGCCGTGCAGATAGCAGGCAGTGCCGCCCTGCGCGGTGTGGAATTTTTCGAAACGTCTGACCGTAATGTTCTCGCCAAGTTTTGCGATCAGCGCGCGGCGGGTTTCTTCAACGGTGGCGCCGTCGCTCAATTTCACTTCGAGCAATTGCTCATTGGTCGCGACATCGGCGCTCACCAGCGCGGCAGTCACATCATTTACAAACTTGACGAAATCCGGCGATTTGGCGACGAAATCGGTTTCACAATTGATATCAACAATTGCAGCCGTTTTTTCATCATCGCTGATCTTGACGCCGATGCTGCCTTCCGCCGCGATGCGGCCGGATTTTTTGTCGGCTTTCGCAAGACCGGCCTTGCGCATGTTTTCAATGGCCAATTCCATATCGCCATTGGCCTCTTGC
Source organism: Methylomicrobium sp. (assembly GCA_051061095.1). GTDB lineage: Bacteria > Pseudomonadota > Gammaproteobacteria > Methylococcales > Methylomonadaceae > Methylomicrobium. Next base: position 51,768 of record JBPFEE010000002.1, read on the forward strand.
AGGGCTTTTTTACATTCCATCATGCCGGAACCGGTTCTTTCACGCAGTTCCTTAACCATACCCGCGGTAATACTCATTCTTTAATTTTCCTCAACTTGTCATCACTATGAAAACGCCCCCAAAAGGAGGCGTTTTCCGGTTTCGTCGAACAGCCTGTTTTCGGCTTATTCGGCGACTGGAGTCTCTTCAACGAAGTCATCCGCCTTGGCCGACAATCCTTGTGTTGCGGCTTTCGCTTCCTGAATCGCCGCAGAGGCGCATTCGCAGTACAGCTTGACCGCGCGGATCGAGTCGTCATTGCCGGGGATCACATAATCGATGCCTTCCGGCGAGTTATTCGAATCGACGACGCCAACTACCGGAATGCCGAGTTTCTTGGCTTCGCTGATCGCATTTTTTTCGTAACCGACATCCAGCACGAAAATCACGTCCGGAATGCCTCTCATGTCTTTGATGCCGCCCAGGCTGCGTTCGAGTTTTTCGAGCTCGCGTTCCATCATCAGGGCTTCTTTCTTGCCAAAGCGCTGATACAGAGTGCCGTCGGTCTTCATCGCTTCCAGTTCTTTCAAGCGATTGATCGATTTTTTGATGGTTTTGAAATTGGTCAGCATGCCGCCCAGCCAACGATGGTTGACATAAGGCATCCCGCAACGGATCGCTTCTTCCGCAATCACTTTGCGCGCCGCTTTCTTGGTGCCGACAAACAGGATGCTGCCTTTGTTTGCGGACATTTGACCCAGATAATTCATCGCATCATTAAACAAAGGAAGCGTTTTTTCCAGATCGATGATATGGATCTTGTTACGGGAGCCGAACAGGTATGAAGCCATTTTCGGGTTCCAGTAACGGGTCTGGTGTCCGAAGTGAACACCCGCTTCCAACATTTGACGCATTGAAACTGCCGCCATTAAATTTTCTCCTAAGTATAAAGTTTGGAACGAAGTTCCAGTGGGTTACGCCTCCTTTTACCCCGCCTGCCAACCCGCTGCAATACGAAAGACGCAGGCACCCTGGCAAGTGTGACGGTAAAAGTGAGTATTTATTTCAGAAAAACTGAACCTAACTTTATACCATATTTTGGAGCTATCAACAAATCGAATTACCGGATAAAGCCCGTTACGCTTTCGCCATAAGCCTATCATAATCCCAACGAAGCAACTCAGGACGCAAAGGCATTTTATGTCATAAGCCTCCCCGTTCCGGATATATGGTATATTGTGACATTTTTACACGAAGCCCGGTATTTTTCTTGCTCTGAAAACTTATGCCCCTTTACCCTAATCGAACCCTCTAAATTGTCCTGAGCCTTTGCCTGATCAATGAGCATCACTATTAAAACTGCAACCGAAATCGAAAAAATGCGCATCGCCGGCCGATTGGCCGCCGAAGTGCTGGAAATGATCGAACCGCATGTCGTACCGGGTATTACGACCAATGAACTGAACAATATCTGCCACGATTATATCGTAAACGTGCAGAACGCGATTCCGGCGCCGCTGAATTACCGCGGTTTTCCCAAATCGATTTGCACCTCAGTCAATCAGCAAGTCTGCCATGGTATTCCCGGCGAGAAAAAACTGAAATCCGGAGACATCGTCAATATCGACATCACCGTGATCAAGGACGAATATCACGGCGACACCAGCAAAATGTTCTGCGTCGGCGAGGCCAGCCCGCACGCCAAACGGTTGATCAAAATAACGCAGGAATCGATGTATCTTGGCATACAGCAAGTGAAGCCCGGCGCCACACTGGGCGATATCGGCCAAGCGATACAAAAGCATGCGGAAGGCAACCGATATTCGGTAGTCCGGGAGTTTTGCGGGCACGGCATCGGCAAAGTCTTCCACGAGGATCCGCAGGTCCTCCATTACGGCAAAGCCGGCACCGGCGAAGTGCTCCAGCCGGGTATGATTTTCACGATTGAACCGATGATCAACCTCGGCAAACGGCATATCAAGATATTGTCGGACGGCTGGACCGTAGTCACAAAAGATCGCAGCCTCTCCGCTCAGTGGGAGCACACCGTGCTGGTCACCGCCGATGGGCATGAGATACTCACTTTACGGCAAGAAGAAAGGTAACTCCGTTGCACGACCCGATCGACAAACTCCCCTTTTCCGGCCCCGACAGCCTGCCTTTCTTTAAACAGCTGCTTAAAGAAAAAGACGCCGAACTGCGCCAGCAATTCGATCCGCATCAATCGGTTTTACCGCTTTTGCACGCCAAATCGGATTTCATCGATGCGATTCTGTGCCGCTGCTGGCGCCTTTTTCTAGGCGAGCAAGCGCCCCGTCTCAGCCTGGTCGCCGTTGGCGGCTACGGGCGGCGCGAGCTGTTTCCATATTCCGATGTCGATATCATGGTCTTGCTCGACTCGGAGGGCGTCGCGCCGCATCAGGACGCTCTCGTGCAATTTTTCACTTTCCTCTGGGATATTGGCCTGAAACCCGGGCATAGCGTAAGGACGATTGAAGAATGCGTGGGCGAGGCAATGGACGACCAGACCATCATCACCAGCCTGATGGAAATGCGGCTGATCTGCGGCAATCAGGGGCTGTATGAAACGCTCAGGGAAGCTATTTCGCCCGACAAAATTTGGCCTTCGGACAAATTTTTCGCCGCAAAAATGGAGGAACAGCGGCAGCGCTACGCCAAATTCCATGACACCGCCTACAATCTGGAGCCTAACATCAAGGAAGGGCCCGGAGGCCTACGCGACCGCCAGGTCATCGCCTGGGTATTCAAACGCCATTACAATTCTTCGACCCTGAAGGAACTGATCAAATACGGATTTCTCCCGATCTCGGAATATAACGAGCTGGTTGACGCGGTCGAAGTGCTCTGGCGCATCCGTTACGCTCTGCATTTGTTGACCAACCGCTGCGAAGACCGGCTGATTTTCGACAATCAGCGCGAACTGGCCGCGCAATTCGGCTTTACCTGCGAAAATCAGCAGTATAATCAGGATGTCGAGCTGTTCATGCAGTTTTATTTTAAAACCGTGCAGGGCCTCGAACGCTTGAACGAAATGCTGCTGCAATTGTTTCACGAACGCTTTATCAACGGCCATACCGATATCACGCCGATTCCCGATAATGCACAATTTGTTTCCATTAACGGCTATCTGGAAACAGTCGACGAGCAAGTCTTTATCAGACAACCGACGGCCCTGTTCGAAATGATACTGATTCTACAACGGTATCCGGAGTTAAAAGGGGTGCGGGCAACGACGATTCGCCTGATCCGCAAAAGCCTGCATCTGATCGATGTTGATTTTCGCCGCGATAAGACCGCGAATCGACTGTTCGTCGAAATCTTCCAGCAACCCCGGGGACTGACGCATCAGCTGCGCAGGATGAACCGCTACGGCATCCTGGCCGCCTATCTGCCCTGCTTCGCGAACATTGTCGCCCGAATGCAGTACGACTTGTTCCATATCTATACGGTCGATGAACATACGCTGTTCGTTATCCGCAATCTGCGCCGTTTTTCCCTCGAAAAACACAATGATGAGCTGCCGCTCTGCAACCAGATATTTTTGTTGATCAACAAACCCGAACTGCTGTATCTGGCCGCGCTCTTTCACGATATCGCCAAAGGCAGAAACGGCGACCACTCGACGATCGGCGAAAACATCGCCCAGGAATTCTGCCAGCAGCATGATTTTTCCGCACGTGACACCAAACTGATCACCTGGCTGGTACGCAACCATTTGATCATGTCGATGACCGCGCAACGCAAGGATATCAGCGACCCGGACGTGATTTATAAGTTCGCGCATCAGATCGGCAGCGTCGAATACTTGAATCATCTCTATCTGCTCACCGTCGCCGACATCCGCGCAACCAATCCGGAGCTGTGGAATTCGTGGAAGGATTCGCTGCTGCGGGAACTCTATACTGCAACGCATCTGATGCTGCGCCGAGGATTGCCGAACCCTGTCGGCCAAACCGACCGCATCCTCGAAACCAGAAAAGAAGCGCGCGACGAGCTCTTGCAGCTCGGCCTGTCCGAGGCGGACATCGACGCATCCTGGCAGCATGCGAACGACGATTATTTCCTGCGCTATTCAGCCGATGAGATCGTCTGGCATACGATTGCGATAGCGTCTTCCAGCGAAGCTGAACTGCCGCTGGTCTTGCTGCGTCCGCAAACCCAGCATGGCAGCGCCGAAGTCTTCGTTTACACGAAAAACGAAAGGAATATTTTCTCGATCAGTACCGCGACGCTGGATCAGCTGGGACTGACCGTGCTCGACGCCCGCATCATGACGACCCTGGACGATTATGTCCTGAACAGCTTTCAGGTTCTCGAACAGAACGGCGAACCGATCAACGATCTGGCCCGGGAGGTGCATATTTGCTCCGCGTTGCGCAACAATTTACGCCATAAAACGGTGCAAGAGCGTAAAAATATCCATCGTCAGTCCCGGCAAGCCAAACACTTCCCGATTCCGACCAGTATCCGGTTTCACGACGACCCGCTGAGCCATTGCACGATCATCGAACTGATTACCACCGACAGAGCCGGCCTGCTTTCCAAGATCGGCCGCGCCTTCGTCAAGCAGCATATCAATCTGCATAATGCGAAGATCACCACGATCGGGAGCCGCGCCGAAGATATGTTTTACGTAACCGACAGCACGCTAAGGCCGATTACCGATGCCGACACTCAGAAAACACTGCGGGAAGAAATCATCAGTGCACTAGGGGGATAAAGCCCCCCCCCCCCGCGAGCGGCCTTTCGGATGGCGAGGTACAGTTTGCCCTGCTAAATCGGCCAATGCGCCTCATTGAGGCCGGCCGATTTTTTCAGATACCGCACCAGCCGAACCAGGCTCTGGCTTTCGATGTCGATGTAACGCATGCTGATCATACACTGCTCTTTCGACAGGCGCCGCGAAAAAGCAATATGGCATTTCGCCTGAAAGGGCGCATCCTTCCCCTCCTCATCGGGCAAGCGCAGGTTAATCGATAACTGTACTGGACGCCCGCCGACCAGAAATCTACCGCCCGGAGCAATCGCATCCCGTTGATAGAGATTGCATAAAATATTGACGCTGTCCCCGGCCGTATCGACAGCGGTGACATGCAACTCGATGCCGTCTTCATTGACGATGGTTGCCGGAAGATTTTCCGAGACTCTACCATATATTTTCTTGTCCATGGCTATCAATCCTCGCGTGTTATTGATTGTCAACCCAGGTCCGAAATCTGTTTTTTATATAAAGTACAGTTTGTTACTAGTTCTTTTAAATGTCAATCCTTAATATTAAAAAATCAAAATTCAGTGATTAAATCCGACGGCCCCGGAATTCGGCCAATTCGATAGGAGAGCAGTTTTTCTATGCGCTTGCTGATTTTTCGGAAAGTCCGTCGACCATTCTTTCCAGTTGTTCTGAAAGCACGATATAAGGATACAAATTTGTGGGGGTAAATAGTTTGATTTCCCGGACGATATCAAAATAACGGATCGTCTCGGCATGGTCTTTGATCGCTTCGAAATAGACGGCACACGAAGGTGTGGACCGGGCCATAACCTGAATCAACAACCTGCCGGCCAGCGTCATCAACTTTTCCCGCAAGACTTCGCTGACCCTCTTCTGCCATATATCCTGGCTAGGCAATTGAGAAAGCGGCTCAAAGACCGCATCCAGTCCCAGAAGCGCTCTAATTTCCCGAAACCGATGTGAAACAGCGGGCAGGTCTTGCTGCGACTGCAAGGCCAAATCCACGATCCATAAAAAATCAGCCAAACCGGCAATGAACGTCATTTTCAAGGCGAGTTCGGTGGCAATTCCCTGTGCCTCATAGTGCGCCACGCGCGTTTTTATCAATTCATCGCTCACGCAGACCTGTTCATTGAAATTGCGCCAATAGTCCTCTAGATACCCTCGATAGAGAGCCATTGTCGCGATGTCGGGCCGAATCCGGAGCTGATGAAGCGAAGCCCAGCGGCAAAAATGCTCGAGAACGGATTCAATGTCCAATAAAAACCGGTATTGCAATGCAGCCGAAATTTGATTATCCAGACTCTCGATCCGCCGCCGCAGCTCATCCGCATCCAAAATGCGCTCAAAAGCCAGATAATGGTTGATCCGCTCTAACAGATCGAGTTTTTCGCCGTCTACATGCGTCATTAAAAACCGGCAGCCCGCCTGATTAATGATCTTGTTGCTGATGAAGGTCGCCTTGATCTCGTCGGCCAAGGGATGCGAAGGCAGCTCGTCTCGAAAATCCTTGACGATGGGATCGGGAAAATAATCGCTTAAATACCGATCGCAACAGGGATCGCCCAGCAGCGCGGTATGCTCCTGAATCTGCTCGGTCAGAAACATTTTGGCGGCAGACATCAACACCGCAAGCTCCGGCCGTGTCAGATTTTTGTCCGCGCGGCTTTGCACCTCTTTCTCGCTGGGGAAAACGTCCTTGGCGCCTTCGAGAAACCCGGCGGCTTCCAGACGCTCGGCGATCTGAAAAAACGGCGCCAGGCTTTCCGCGTGGCGCAATTGATCCAGAGACAGACATTGACTCTGTGCATAATTGTCCGCCAGCACCAAACGGCACACCTGCTCGGTCATTTCGGCAAACAAGGTTTGGCTGCCGATCAACAAATTTTTCTTGCTCAGCAGAGTCAAAAAAATTTTTAAATTGACTTCATGATCGGACGTATCGACGCCGGCCGAGTTATCGACGGCATCGGTATTGATTCTGCCGCCATTCAAACTGTATTCGATACGCGCTTTTTGCGTAAAGCCGAGATTTGCGCCCTCGCCGACGACCTTTGCGCGTAATGCCGCCGCATCGACACGCACAGTGTCGTTCGCCCGGTCGGAGACATCTTCATGCTTTTCGGCGCTGGATTTCACATAGGTGCCGATGCCTCCAAGCCATAATAGATCAGTCTCTGCGGTCAGCAAATACCGTATCAGCGATTCGCCGTCGAGCGCGCGGTAATGCACGCCGAGCCATTTTTTCACTTCGGGCGATAAAGAAATATCCTTGGCGGAACGCAAATACACGCCTCCCCCTTTGGATAACAACGCTCGGTCGTAGTCATTCCAGCTTGACCCCGGCAGGTCGAACAGACGTTTGCGCTCCCGGAAAGCCGCCTCCCCCTCCGGAGGATTCGGATCCAGGAAGATATGCTGACCGCTGAATGCCGCCAGCAAGCGGATGCAAGGCGACCGCAGCATGCCGTTGCCGAACACGTCGCCGTCCATACTGCCGATGCCGATAACGGTAAACGCCTCCTTTTGGATGTTCTTGCCGAGTTCCCGGAAATGCCGTTTCACGCACTCCCAGGCTCCGCGGGCCGTAATCCCCAGGGCCTTGTGGTTGTAGCCGTGCGAACCGCCGCTGGCGAATGCATCGCCTAGCCAGAAGCGGTAATTTGTCGATACCTCGTTCGCAATATCCGAAAACTGTGCAGTGCCTTTATCGGCCGCCACCACCAGATAAGGATCGGGATCGTCGTACACGACCAGATTCGGCGGATGCGACACACTCTGCGTATCGTCATAATTATCGGTCAGATCGAGCAAACCCTTGATCAGCGTCAGGTAAGCCTCTTTGCCGGCTGCCTTGAAATCGCTCCGTAAACCGTTGCTGGTCAGCACGAAACCGCCCTTGGCGCCGGTCGGCACGATCAGCGCATTCTTGCTGATCTGTGTCTGCATCAGATCGAGTATTTCGCTGCGAAAATCGTCGGGCCGGTCGGACCAGCGGATGCCGCCCCGAGATATCTTGCCGGCACGCAGATGAATGCCCTGCATCGTCGCCGCATGCACATAAATTTCGTATTGCGGCTTCGGCGGCGGCATCTCGATCACGCCCAGGCTGTCGATTTTAAAAGCGATGAAGTAATCGGGCGACGACTTCCGCAGGTGAAAATTGCAGCGCATCGTCGCATCGATCAGATTGAATAGATTGCGCAAAATCCTGTCGTCATTCAGATCGACGACCTTATCCATGCTTTGCAATAAGTTAAGATGCATCGGCAACAGAAACAATTCTTCCCTGAGCGAGGCATTCTCGTCTTTGCCGTAAGGCCTGAAACGCGCATCAAAGTAATGATACAAGCACAAGGCCACGTCGGGATTACAGAGCAACGCATGATGGATGCTGGCGCGGGTGGTGCGGTAACCCAATTGCAGGTAATAATTGCGGTAGGCGCGCAGCACGTCGATTTCCTGCCATTCCATACCGGTCAGGATGATCAGCTTGTTCAGCGCGTCGTTTTCGACACGTCCGGCCAAAATCGCCTGGATCGCTTCGAGCAAACGCTGCCTCAACCGCACGATCGGCTTACAAGGATTTTGCGCGGGCTTGATCGTGAAGCTTTTGATAAAGTACGGCGCGTCTTTCACGTCGCCTGTGAATTGCACCTGATCCATCACCCGCAGATGCAGGTTTTCGAGCAGAGGAATGTATTCGTCGAGAAAGCGTTCTTCGCGGCTGTAAAAATGCAGCCGGTAATGCTCGACATTCAGGCAGGGGCTCAGAAGCCTCGCCGACGGGCAATCCCTCTGTAGAAGCTCCAACTGCAGCATGTCTTTCAGCGCCAAGCGCGGCGGAATCAGCGACTGGTAGTTTTCCGTTGTCAATGACCGGTATTTATTGCACAAAGCCCGGCCCTGTTTCTTGCCTAACGCGCGTTCGGCCAACCGCCGCAAGGCATGCTGCCAGGTTTCATGCGTTTCTTTCATAAGCGCCGAATCATTTCAGATATTTGATGATTTCCAGCACATTACCGTCACTCAGTCGATTGTATGTGACTGAATCCATCAATGTGCGGATGAAAAAAACGCCCATGCCGCCTTCCTTCGGATGATCGAAATCCGGGATTTCCACTTTTTCCAAGTCAAAACCCTGACCATGATCGTAGACCTTGATATTCAATTCCTGATCGTCGATATGAATAATAATGCGGACCGAATCCTTCGGATCATTGTAATTGGCGTGCTTGATCGCATTGGCGGTCGCCTCGGTCAACACCAGATTCAGATGGTACGCCAACATTTCGCGATCGCCGGAATACTCTTCCAGATCCTTCGCAATATGTTCGCCGATACTCCCGATCAGATTCAGATACTTGGTCTGCGTCGGGATGATCACTTCGACCTGAATAATGGGATCGCACATGGCTAATTTTTAATTTTCATTTTCAAGGGCTTCAGTTAGATCGGCATAGATTTCAAAAATTCGGTTCAAACGCGTTAATTCAAACATTGACAGCACCTGTTGTTTACATCCTGCCAAAATAAACCGGCCCGACTTTTTCGCCATCAAATTTTTGTGGCCGGACAGCAGCGCGCCGAGCCCTGAACTATCGATAAAGCGAACCTTATCCAGTTGCACAACGATTTTGGCCTCCCCCTGCTCGATAAGACGCAGAAACATTTCTTTCAGGCCGGCCGAATTATGCGCATCGATGCGTTCATCGAGCACATTCACTACACTGTAGCCGTTGATTTTCTCCAAACTCGCATTCATCGGTAATCCCAATTTTTTTCAAACAACTGAATCAAATGTCTCACCTTGTTCCGGACCAAACTGACGAACTTCCGCATATTACCGCAGGCTGAGCAAATTTTCGTCGGCCCGATCAAGACAATAGCTAGACTTTCGTTTACGGGCTGATTATCATTCGATAGGCATCGCCGCAAACGGTGTCTCGATCATAATTACTCAGACAAAATAATCCCCCGTCTTGCTCACGGTCCTTTCTCCGAAGCGCGACTCTATACTGAGTGTACCATAATAACTATAACGATATTTGAGGTGTTCGATGTTAGAAAAACTGCAACCAGCCCCGATGTTCAGGGCGATGAACCAGAATAATCAACTGGTTAGCCTACACGATTTTGCCGGCGAGAAAAACATTGTCCTCTATTTCTATCCGAAAGACGACACGCCCGGCTGCACGATCGAGGCAAATGAATTTACCCAACTCGCCGACGAATTCGCCAAGCTCGATACGGTCGTGATCGGCGTCAGCAAGGACACTTGCCAATGTCATGTCGATTTCATCAAGAAGTACGGATTAACAGTCGATCTGCTCGCCGACACCAAAGGCGAAATGTGCGTCAACTACGGTGTTTGGCGCGAACGTGAGAAAAACGGCGTCAAAAGCATGCATATTCTGCGTTCGACTTTCATCATCGACAAGGAAGGCATCCTGCAGGACGTCGCCTACGGCGTCACGCCGGAAGGACATGCCCAGGCGACCCTGGACAAACTGAAAAATCCGCAACCCGAAGAAGAGGAAGCAACAGCGGAATAAGTCCCGTTAAGCCGGCACGGCGGGCCAAGAAGTACACTACGGGCCTTCATGCTTCCCTTTTTACCCGCTCAGCGTGCCTTGCAGGCGGGTAATCCAGGGCTCTTTCGTATGCGGGTCGACATGGAAAGCGAGCGCTTCCGGTTTGTGCAAAAGCCCTTGCTCACCGGAAGCGTGCGGATTAAGCTGGCGTTTTTCGACGAAATCGATCATTCGCCGGATATTGTAGACCAGAAGCACCCGGTTGCCGTTCTGCACCGGATAAATCAGGTAGGCGACATTGCCTTCTTCAAACACAGGATTACGCGCGAGTAAACCGGCCAGCTGGTCCTGATCGCCCAGCGACAATACATTCAGCAACGAATCATAGCGCCAGGCGATGATCAGGCGCAAATGGTCGGCCAGGCCGCCGTCGCGCTGCTTCTCCCGCAAGATTTCCACCTGCCGGTCGGACAGGATGAAGCTTTCGGCGACCAGATAATGCTGGCCGCGTTCGCCGTCGTTAGCGAACAGCGCGAGTTTATCCAGCGCCGGGTCTTCGAGCGCATTCAGAAACGATTCGGGCGAACGAATATGCTTATAGACGGTAATCACCCACGGCAACGCGCGGCCGGTGTCTTCGAAGCGGACCTTCACGCTGTCGATCACACCGGAGCGGAACAGTTCTTCCTCGCGTCCCGGCGGCTTTACGATGAACGCATCGACTGCCGCAATCTGGGTATGGAAGCCAGCCTCCTTGAATTGCTTGACCAGATTCGCATAACGCGGATGATAGGGAATGCTGGTACCATCGTAGAGCAGATTGTAGCCGAACGTGCGCGCATGCTCGGCGACCATGTCGCGCAGCCGGTTGGCGAACGGTTCGACATAGACGTAATCGTCGCTGTGATGGCTGGCCGCGGTCAGCACCAGGTATAAATCGCTGACCTTGCGGAATTCGTCCAATGAGGCAATTACGAAATTGTCGCCGCATTGCGCTCTGGCAATTTCCTCTACTGCGGTCTTACCGGCGCCGGCGCCGCCCATGCACATGAACAACTTCGGGGCCGCATCCGGCATTTTCCCTTCAAAGATGGCCGCTTTGGCGCGCTCCAGTTTGCCGGCAATCCGGCCGAGCCTTTCGTAGGCAATTTCGACGCCGCGCTTCAGCCGCACATCGCCATCGGCGGCAATCAACAAACGGTTTTTCAGGGCTTCGTTATTGGCCAGTTTGAAGATCGGCGTTTTGCCGCCTTCGCATTGCCTAAGCAGTTCCAACAGCTCGGTATGGCTCGGCAGTCGCAAACCGGTCAGCATGTTGATGTCCAGGCAAAACAGCGGCGCCGCGTCATCCACGCTCACCTGAACGCCGTCGATATCGTGTTTCCCCGATTCGCGTAATGGCTCGGTCCCAGGCAAATAACCGACCACCTGCTCGGAAACCCGGCGCGGAAAATCCGCGAAATGTTTTCCGGCCACGAAATCTTGTTCATTCACACTGTCGAGCGGCACCAGGCCGCCGTCGATTCTGACCAGGCACTCGACGCCGTTTCCGGTCCGGTGCGACAAAAACGGGATGCCGCCGACGAAAGTCTTATGTTCCGGCCATTTGCCGAAAGCATTCGCCTGATTTTGCAGACTTTGCGTTCGCGAGGGATCGAGCGCATGTTCAAACGCGAGCGTTAGAGCTTCGAGCGGGCTTTGCTGATCATGTAAAGCCTTCGCATCTTCGACGGTCAGCCGCCGAAAATCGATGCCCGCCTCATAAACGCTTTTGAAGGCAGGTAGTTTGCCGAGCACGGTCATGAAAAAATCGAGCGTGATCCGGTTGCCGTACGAGAAAGGCCTTATTCTGCGCATGTTCAGATAAAAACCGGCCAAACGGCCCGCAATATCGGCCGTACGGATCACAAAACCGTTATTATCGAAAATGGCCGTATCGCGGCTCTTTTCATCATCGAGCACGAGCCCCGCCACCGCCTTGCGGAATTTCTGGCGCTTGTCGGGATCGACCATCGATCCCGGCCGGTGCTTGACCGTCAGCTGTTCCTTCCAGTCATGGTACATTTCGCGGTGAATGTGCGAAAACAACTCGGTCAGATAGGTCACTCGCTTGGTCTGATCATGCGAAATCGTCGCCTCGTTTTCCTGGCGCAGCACCGACAGCAGCACGCAACCGCGCGCAATCGCCAATACCGTGCGCAATTTCTTCAGTGACTTGTATCCTGGGATGCGAGGAAGAACGCTATTATTCATGTTCGCGAAAGGGGCGGGAAAGGCGAAACGACGGGACAAACCTCAAAACGGCCGGCAACCGTTTATTTTTTGCGGATATAAAAAATTTGCTGTCCTGCGTGCCGGACAAACTCGATGATTTTATGCCCGGACTGGTCGGAATAAACCCCGATATCGAGATGCGCCGCCGGATCGGTCGCGATGATTTTAACCACATCGCCGCTGTCCATGTCCAATAGGGCTTTTTTCAGGCGCAAAAGCGGCAACGGACAATGCAGGCCGCTGGCGTCGACTTCGATATCAAATTCAACCATCGTTCGATTTTAAATTGTAATGACTCAGTAAAGACATTCTATAATACCACTCTCCCAACTCTCCGAGAATGATCGCAGCGAAATGGATTATTTCCCCCTTTTTATAAATCTCAAAGACCAGCCCTGTCTGGTCATCGGCGGCGGCGAAGTGGCCGCCAGAAAGATCGATCTGTTGTCGCGGGCCGGAGCCTGCATTACCGTGATTGCCGAGGAAATCAGCGGCAGCATCACGGCGCTCACCGACAAGTTTCGGTTGAACTTGATGAGAAAACGTTTTGCGGCCGAGGACCTGGCTAATTTTCGGCTGGTCGTGTCGGCGACCAACGACAGCGAAATCAATCGGTGGGTTTCCCGCTTGGCGCAAGAGCGCAACATTCTCGTGAATGTGGTCGACAATCCCGACCTGTGCAGCTTCATTTTTCCCGCCATCGTCGACCGGTCTCCGATCATAGCGGCCGTCTCCTCAGGCGGCGCCTCGCCGGTGCTGGCCCGTCTGCTCAGGGCCAAGATCGAAAGCATCGTGCCGCCAAGCTATGGGCGTCTCGCGCAGCTCGCCGAAAAGTACCGGAACAAAGTCAAACAACTCATCCACCAACCCGCGCAACGGCGAATATTCTGGGAAAACATTTTTCAAGGACAGACTGCCGAACTGGTCTATGCAGGCCAGGATGAAGAAGCCGAACGGCATCTCCGGGAAAGTCTGGAGCAAGTCGATTCGAATCAAACAATCGGCGAAGTCTATCTGATCGGAGCGGGACCCGGCGCGCCTGATTTATTGACCTTTCGTGCCCTGCGGTTGATGCAGCAGGCCGACGTGATCGTTTATGACCGGCTGGTGACCCCGGAAATTCTCGATCTGGCGCGGCGCGACGCGGAAAGAATTTATGTCGGCAAACAACGCGATGACCATGTGCTGCCTCAGGAATCGATCAATGAGCTGTTGGCAGATCTCGCCAAAGCCGGCAAGCGTGTGGCGCGAGTGAAAGGCGGCGACCCTTTCATCTTCGGCCGCGGCGGCGAGGAAATCGAAACCCTGATGCAGCAAGGCATCCCGTTTCAGGTCGTACCGGGCATTACCGCCGCTTCCGGCTGCGCGACCTACGCGGGTATTCCGCTGACGCATCGCGATCACGCGCAATCCTGTACCTTCGTAACCGGCCATCTGAAAGACGGCACGGTCAATTTGAACTGGACGCAACTGGCCGCGCCGAACCAGACTATTGTAATTTATATGGGACTGGTGGGACTGGAACAGATTTGTTCGTCCCTGATCGCGCACGGCAGCCCGAAAGACTTGCCGATCGCATTGATTCAGCAAGGCACCACGGATCATCAACGAGTCATTACCGGCACGCTCGAAACGCTGCCTGCACGGGTCGCCGACGAACAGATCAAGGCCCCGACGCTGATCATCATCGGCACCGTCGTAAGCCTGCACAGCAAGTTGGAGTGGTTCAAGACGCCATAGAAATCTTGTCGGATTAACGGGCAATCCCGATGTAGTAAAAAGGCGTGTTTCGCTCGTAGCGCTGGCCCTGACCGTCAATCCTTGCGATAATATTACGGATATTATTCAGTCTGTATTCATTGTCAGTCTCGATAATGATTATCAACGGATCGGGTGGCTCGATCAAACACAATAAGAATTGAAATTTCCTGTTAAATTCCTTATTCTTAGCGAGTTTAACTTTTAATCGGACTGTTTTAGCAGTTCTTTTCAACATCAAGAGAGAGGTCAACATGAAGAAATTATTAGCCACATTCGCGGGTATCGCTTTGATCACGCTGAGCGGTCAGGCTTTTTCTAGCGAAGCTACCGACATCGGCAAAAAAATCTATGATCGCGCCTTTGGTCGCGGTTGCGGCACATGCCACGATATCGCATCCAATCCGCAGCTTCCTGAATTGATCAAAGCCGGCACCCTGGACAGAGCAAAATTCGAACAAGTTCTGCGTGATGGTAGGGGCGGCATGCCAAAAGCAATCGATGAAATCATGAAGAATGCAGCCGTCAAAAAAGCCGGTTTGACCGAAGAACTGGCCATTGATGATTTATACGAATATCTGAAAACTAAATAATCATTAATACTTGGCAGGGTGTTGTATAACACCCTGCTGATAACAGAAAGTGGATTTTCGTAAAATTATATTTACGAAAACCCAATTAAATGCAGGACAATAAAAAAGCCGCGCCTACCCCCTTCGGCAGGCGCGGCTTTTTTTGTATCAGAACAAGCGATTATTGCTTGTGCAAATAATTCTTAATCGTCTGTTTGTAAGTCAAGATATTCAGGTTTTTAAACCAGATGCCGGCCACTGCCGCAAGCATCAGTCCGCAGGATGCCAGAGTGACATAAATCAGCCGCTTCAATTGCGACACTTCCTGCAATACCTGCTCGTTCGTGCCGGCAGCCTGCTCGACTTTCGGCTTTGGCTCCGAATAGGAACGCAGCACTTTGACGTCGTTTTTCAAATCTTCGATGGTACCCAGCGAGGCAGCGGCCGCGCCCATCCTGATGCTGTCTTCAAGCATCCTGAGCTTGCTTTCGATCGAACCGCTGACCAGACCGATCACCTGTCCTTTCAACGCGTTCACCTCAGTGCTCAGCACCGAATTGCCCTCGCCGGCAATTATCGTGCCCTGCTGTTTCTTCAGATAGGCGCCGGACTGATACGGAGGAACCACAAAATAACCGAGAACAGCGACTAAAACCGTCAACAAACAAACCGTCAGCAGCAAAAACCGATTAGCCTTGATCAAAGCCTGGGTTGACGGAATGCTTTGCAATCTGCCCCGCACCTCGATAATCTGGGAATGAAATTCTTGATTCTCGCTCATCAATTAACGCCTCTAGGACCTGACGATACAGCTTCCCCCTGAACGCCCGGCCCATCTATTTTTATTGTTATCGAAAGATCGTAATGCTATGACTGATGAAGAATTATACAAGCTAATCGTTCATTGCAGCATTTTATTTTTGCGAATCAGCGCAAATGTTTTGCCGCCGCAATCCGCATTCTGAGCGCATTCAGCTTGATAAAGCCTTCGGCGTCCTTTTGATTGTAAGCGCCGCCATCGTCCTCGAATGTCGCGATGCTTTCGTCGAACAGACTGTCGGTATCCGAACGGCGGCCGACCACGGTCACATTGCCTTTATACAGTTTGACCCTGACCTTGCCGTTCACGTTGACCTGCGAAGCGTCGATCATTTGTTGCAACATCAAGCGCTCGGGGCTCCACCAGTAGCCGTTGTAGATCAGCGAGGCGTATCGCGGCATCAGTTCGTCCTTCAAATGCGCAACCTCCCGGTCCAGCGTCAACGATTCGATGGCACGGTGCGCTCTGAGCATCACGGTGCCGGCCGGCGTTTCGTAGCAGCCTCTCGACTTCATTCCGACATAGCGGTTTTCGACGATATCCAGACGGCCAATCCCGTTCTCCCCGGCGATCTTGTTCAGCTTTTCCATCGCTTCGGCCGGCGAATGCGGCACATCGTCGATCGCGACGATATCGCCTTGCCTGTAGGTCAATTCCAGATAAGTCGGTTTGTCTGGCGCCGTTTCCGGTGACACAGTCCAGCGCCACATGTCTTCTTCGGGCTCAGCCCAGGGATCTTCCAGAATGCGGCCTTCATAGGAAATATGCAGCAAATTGGCATCCATCGAATAGGGCGAAGCTTTACCCTTTTTCATTTCGACCGGAATGCCATGCTTTTCGGCATAGTCGAGCAAGGTCTGCCGGGAAGTCAATTGCCATTCGCGCCATGGCGCAATGATGTGGATGTCGGGGCGCAACGCATAGGCGCCCAGCTCGAAACGCACCTGGTCGTTGCCCTTGCCGGTCGCGCCGTGCGAAATCGCGTCCGCCCCGGTCTCGTTCGCGATTTCGATCAGCCGTTTCGCAATCAACGGACGTGCGATCGAAGTCCCCAACAGGTACTCGCCTTCATAAATTGCATTGGCGCGGAACATCGGGAATACGAAATCGCGGGCGAATTCTTCCCGAAGATCATCGATATAAATTTCCTTGATGCCCAAAGACTGCGCTTTCGCGCGCGCGGGCTCGACTTCCTCGCCCTGCCCCAAATCGGCGGTAAAGGTGACGACTTCACAGTCATAGACCTCCTTCAGCCATTTGAGAATCACGGAGGTATCCAAGCCCCCGGAATAAGCCAATACCACTTTTCTGATTTCCGACATAGCGCCTTAATTTTCTTCGTTAAAAATGACGCTGATTATACCGGAAATGGGCTTATCGTAAAAATTCGATGAGGACAAATTTATGTAAGCTCGCTAGCAAACATAAGTGGGAAGCATCAAGAGGTAGAATAATTAGGGAAGCCATATTCAGGAGATAGGTCATGACCACCCCAGAGAACGTCCCATCCAACCCAACCCCACCCTCTCAATGTTGTGCTCATCCCGGTTGCCGCCGCACGGTGCCGCCCGGACAGAAATACTGCAGCGACGCATGCGAAGGCATGACAGGACACCACTCCCTGTACCTGTGGGCACGCTGAATGCGAACAATATACCGAGAACAGCCCATGAAAGGCAATGATTGTCTCGCCAGGCTTATAATCGCTCTTCCATTATGCTACCGTTGAGGAGAAGCCTATCTGCTATGCACGGCCAAAGCCGATTCGGAATTTAAAATTTTTTATGACCCTGGGCATAGTGAGAACGGTTAATTCAAGTTGTTTGCAAATTTTGTCTCCAACAGGTTGTATAACATAGCTAAATTCAATGGCTTGACCAGGTGATGATCGAAACCCGCCTCCTGCGAACGGGCTAAATCCTCCGCCTGCCCATAGCCGCTTAATGCTATCAGCAGCAGATCGCCTCCGTTGGGCAGGCGCCTGATGCTTTGAGCCACTTGATAGCCATTTTTTCCGGGCATTCCGATGTCCAGCAGCACCACATCGGGATGGAAGTTGCCGATCTGCGTAATGGCCTGCTCGCCGGAATCAGCCATCTTGACCTCGTAGCCATTCAGTTCCAGAAGCAGGGCGGTACTCATCCTTACGTCGGCATCATCGTCCACCACCAGCACCCGCAAGCCTCCGTTAGGCAACGGCATTGAGGGCTCGGAGGCAGGAGAAGCAGGCGCTTCGACAATCGTCGGTAACCGGATGCTGAAAGTGGAGCCAAGTCCGGGGCCAGGGCTTGCTGCGGTTACCCCTCCACCGTGCAGCTCTACGAGCTGCTTGACCAAGGTCAGGCCTATGCCCAGTCCACCCTGAGATCGATCCAGGGTACGCATACCCTGCTGGAACAGGTCGAAGATAGTCGGCATGAGTTCCGGCGAGATACCCATGCCGTTGTCCCACACCTGGATCTCAACCTCGGACCCGAACAGTTGGACATTCACCTCGATTCGACCTTTTTCCAAAGAGTATTTGCTCGCATTATCGAGCAGATTCAGTAACACTTGAGACAGGCGTACGGAATCGCCCTCCACCAGTACCGGTTGTTCAGGCAAACGAACATCAAGATGTTGTTGTTTGTCCGAGATGAAGTCGCGCGCCGTCTCCAGGACCGCCTTAATCACTTCTACAAGGTCGAGCCGTTCCTTCTTGAGCGAAATTTTGCCGCGCACGATACGGGAAACATCCAGCAGATCGTCCACCAGGTGAGTGAGGTGCTTCACTTGCCGCTTAATGATGCCGGTCGCCCAGCTGAGCCGCGGATCTTCCAGCTTCAGACTGTCAAGAATATGGGCGGCGTTGTTGATCGGCGTCAGCGGGTTTCTCAGTTCGTGAGCCAACATGGCGAGAAATTCGTCCTTGCGCTGGTTGGCCTCGTGCAAGGCGGCCTTGACCTGTTTGCTGACGGAAATATCACGGCTCACGGTCGCAAAACCCACAGGCTCACCGGTGCTGTCTTTAATCATGAACACGTTGTAGAGCATCCAGATCGCGTCGCCGCTTTTGAAATGGCGAAACCTGATTTCCACATCGGCGTGGCCCTCGCGTGCAACGCGCGGCAAGAACTCCTCAACGATGAAGCGCTGATCTTCCGGGAAGAAGAACTCCCGGGCTGGCGTTTGAATACCTTGCTCAAGGTTGTCGAGGCCGACCAGACGCATGCCGGCTTCGTTGATATAGAAGGGAATGAAATTCATATCAACCATGCCGATGAACTCCATGCTGTTGTCGGCCAGCGAGACGAACTTTTGTCGTTCCAGCTCAATATGCTTGCGTTCGGTAATGTCGCGCAGGGCGATCACGTAGCCGGGCTGTCCGTCCCACTCCAGCGGCGCGGAGCGCATTTCTGCCCAGGCGAGCCCGCTCGGACGGATCAGATTGATGTCCTGGTAGCTGTTTTTCTCAGGATTGACCGGAATCGCCAGAGATTGACCGACTATCGGACTGCGCGCCAGCAGCTTTTCGGCAGCCTGGTTGGCGTAGAGCACCACGCCCTGCCCGTCTACCACTAAAACGCCGTCGGTAATAGTATCGAGAATCAGGTCAAGCTTGGAGCGATCGATGGCCATGGTCGATCAGCTGGCTTAAACGATAATGGTTTGCACGCCGATTCCTTTCGCTTCGGTGGTAATGGCCGCGATGACCGAAGGCACCCGCGACAGGTCGCCCAGCAGTTTCAGTACGGGTTCCGGCACATCGCGCACCAGCATCGGCGTCGCAAACACGTCTTTTTCCAGCGCTTTTTCCGGCATGCCTAATACTTCGACGACATCCAAAACCCAGTGTCCGGGATCGTAAAGCTTGGCGAGCGCAACGGTGATCTCTTCGACCAGACGGCGGGTTTCGTTGTTTAACGACACCACGTAGAGGGTTAGAACCAATTTGTGGGGCTTTACGCGCCGTTCTTCCTGAGGAGGGGTGTTACGGGCAATCTGGGCGATATTACGAATTTGTTCGGAAGACAGCGGCTTGCTGGCCAGTTCGAACTCAATCCCTTCCTCATGTATCACTTTCAGTTGCTCCATGTATTCGGTGGCAAAGGCGGTGACGATATAAATGTTCAGCGTTTCGTCAATGGCTTTCAGACGGCGCAAGGTTTCCACGCCGTCTATGCCCGGCATGCGCAGGTCGAGAAAAACCAGATCGGGGCGTTCGGCGAGGACCATGTCGATGCCTTGCAAGCCATTTTCGGCTTCGCGAACCGAAAAGTTCTCCTCTTCCAGAATCAGCCTGAAAGCACTGCGTACCGCAGGATCGTCGTCTATTACCAGAATTTTGTTTACCATATATCGTATCTCTTAGGTATTCGGGTTTTAAATATTCAAAAATAAGGGAATCGTAGCCGCATGCAACAGCCGTGTCCAGGCAAACTCTCCACCTGTATATTGCCGCCAACATCCTGGACCAGGCGGCGAATGACCGACAACCCCAGGCCGGTGCCTTTACCGGGGGGTTTGGTGGTAAAAAACGGATCGAAAATTTTAGATTGTATTTCTTGCGGGATACCGAGACCGTTATCGCTCACGCTCAACTCCAGCATCTTCTCGATGGGTCTGACGATGATTTTGATTTGCGGCTGCCGGCTTTCGGCGAGTGCGTCACGGGCATTCAGGATCAGATTGACCAAAATCTGCTGCAGACTGTCGGCGCTGCAGCGAATAGCCGGCAGCTTGTCGGACGCATCGATCTCAACCGCTACGTTGCTTTTTCTCAATTCACCTTCCAGCAGCAATAAGCTTTGCCTGATCACCTCCTCCATCTGGCAGTTGCCGCTTGGGGTCGATCTGTTGTGGACGAATACCAGCATGTTGCTGACGATCTTCTTGATGCGGTGAATCTGCTGTAGCGCCTGATCGAGAATTTTCTTCGATTTTTCATCGGGGCTTCTATCCGCGGCGAATTCGACAAAATTCATGACGCCCATCAACGGATTGTTGATCTCATGCGCCACGCCGCCGACCAACGTTCCCAATGCCGAGAGCTTTTCCATTTGCAGCATGTGTTCCTGGTTCTCCTGTAATTTCGTATAGGCCTGGCGGGTTTGTTCCAGGAGGCGGGCGTTTTCCAGGGAAATCGCCGCCTGGGCGGTTAATAGTTCGGTCATATCGGTTTTTTCGGCAGTAAAAACCCCTGGCGACAGGCGATTTTCCAGATACAGCAGGCCGTTCAGTTCGTTTTGCTTAATGACCGGCAGACACAGCACCGAACGCAGTTTTAATGTTTGCACTTCCGGGGTATTCTGAAACTCGCCTTCGGCCATTGCATCGTGCAGTAAGACTCTTTTACGCGTGCGCAGCACATAATTGACAATGGCGCGGCTGATGCTGCCGTGGGAGTGGTCAAGGCTGAGATGCTGGCGGTTGATGATGTGCTTTTTGCCCACGTGGCTTTCTGCCGCCACCAGTAGCTCATCCGTCTCCTTGATCAAGAGGTAGCCGTGCTGAGCCCCCGAGCTTTCCAGCACGACGCTCATGATTTTTTGCATGAGCTGGTTCAAATCGACTTCCGCCGACAGGGCCAGCGCCGATTTCATCAGATAATTGAAGTCGAGATTCGGCAGCGTCGCCGGCGCGTCGAGAGCAACGGTCTTCTCGGCGCGAACTGCATTGTCGGCACCGGTGTGAGGATGGCGCTGCTGAAGGAGCGCGCTTTTGCGGTCGGCGCGGCACATCCGGTACATACGCCGTGCCCCGCCGTAATAAAGCTCGGCATCGCCAAGATTGCCGAGGCTCATTACCTCGGCCAAGGCTTCGTACAAGTGGCCGGTGAGCAGATCATAGTTTTGAGCCTGGGCTACCGCGACGGCATCCAGATACAAGTTGCGGGCGTCGCGCATGTTATTTTGAGCACGGGCAATCTCGGCATGGACAAAAGCCAGAAAGGGCTTCAGCAGCGGCCCGAGGCCGGCCCAGGTTTCCAGTTCGGCCAAGAGCGGCGCGATTTCCGCCTCCAGCGCCGGCCAGTCGGCCCCTTCCGGCCAGCGCAGGCGGTTGACGATCCGGAAGACATACCAGAGGCGCTTCAGCACGTTATCGGTCAGGCCGTGCAGATAGCGTTCGACCGTTCGCAGGGACGCCGCCGCCGCGGCATAATCGCCCAGATAATGCTGGGCGAACCCCAACAGCGCGAAATAACTGCCGGAAGCGGCGACATAATTATCGGTTTCCCAGCGCGCCAGGGTCTCGGCCATGTCCACCGGCTGGTAATCGGATTTCATCGGCGCCACCCAGCCGGCCAGCACGGCCTCGGCCAGGCCGACCGAGAACGACAGCTGGTTCTTGCGGGAAAACTGCAGGCATTCGTCGGCGGCTTCTTCGACCAGGCGCAGATTTTTGCCCTGCACCTGCAAATTCCACATCAACGGCCCGTAGGACAGGCCGGCGTTATACAAATCGCCGCAATTCTTGCCGCACTGGATGGCCTTGTGGCAGTAATCGACGATCTCTGCCGGATGGCTGCGCGAATGCATGTTGCACCAGACGATGCCGTTCATGCCGCGGGTGGCGCCGAAGGTATTGGGATATTTCGCGCACAGGTCGTGGGCCAGATCCTGGTACAGGAAGGCCTGTTCGAACTGGCCCTGTTCGCCGAGATTGAGTCCCATGATCGAGAACGAATAAATCACCGATTCGTCCATGCCGCCGTGCAGACAATGCAGCGTCGATTGCGCCGCCGACAGGTACAGCTGCGGCACCAGGCCGGACATATAAAGATCGGGAATGAGTTCACTGTAAAACGCCAGCTCGATCTTGCTTTTGCGGTCCTGGGTAAAAGGCATGTGCAGGATCGTCGACCAGACATCGTCTTGCTGTTCTATTTCCGCCATTAAGGCCAGCATCCGTTGCCTAGCCGTCTCGGGCTGCTCAGGAATCGACTTGCCGAAAAAGACCAGGCCGCGGTTGGCTGTCGCTATCGCCTTGTTGAAATTGCCGAACGAAGATAGCGAGGTGGTCTGTTCCGCCAGGGCCTCGGCTTTGTCCAGGTCGCTGACGGCATGTTCGATCAGATGGTTCAGCAGCACTTCCGATCTTTCGTAATGGCCGCACATCAGCTCGGTCTTGGCGAGGAGCTGGTAAATACGGAAACTCAGATCGTACGCCTGTTGCCAGCAGTTGTCCGGCAAATAGTCGTGGGCTTTCTGGAAAAAATCGTTGGCGGCGTCGGCGGCCAGGGCATCCAGCGCCTTGTTCCCAGCATGGAAGTTGATATCGACCAACCGGTACGCCAGTTCCTGATCCATCTGCGCCGGACGGCCCAAATTGAGGTGGGCGGCAATGGTAAACAGGTTGTCGAGATCTTCAAGATCGGTTCCTGCCGGTACCGCGCGCAGCAGCCGGTTGCCGATGCGCCAGTGAATGGCGGGCTTGGCCTCAGGGTCGACCTGCCGCAGCACCGCTTCCTGAACGCGGTCGTGGACGAACTGCAGATCGGCTTTGTTTTCCAGCAGCATGCCCAGGTTCAATACCGGCTTCAAATCCTCGAACAACTGTTCGATGCGGACATCCAGCACCAGCGCCACGTCCTCGGTGCTGAAACGGTTGCCCATGCAGGCGCAGTGATCGAGGATATGCAGGGTTCTGGGGGGCAGCTTGCTCACCTTGGAGCTGAACAGCTCCACCACCGTAGTCGGCATCCGCGTGTCGCGAATCCGTTTGATGTCCCAGTGCCAGTGTCGTTCGGCGTCGGTATTTAGTAATCCCTCGTTATACAGCCAGGCCAGACTCTCGCTGACGAACAGCGGATTGCCCTCGGTGAGGTGGGTGATGAATTCCGCAAGATTGGCCGTAGCTTCCAGGGGCGAGTCGAGAATATAGGCCACCATCTCATGGCAGTCGTCGTCAGTGAGGGCATCCAGGCGAATTTCCGCGAACGGGCCGTTGTTCTCCTGAATTCTGCGCATCAGCTTGCTGAGCGGATGGCTGCTGTCGACTTCGTTGTGCCGGTAGGCGCCCATGAAAAACAGGAAGGGATGGTCTTCATGGTTGTCGAACAGATTTTGCAGAAAATCGAAGGTGGCGCTGTCGCACCATTGCAGGTCGTCGATAAACAGCACCAGCGGATTGTCCTCGCTGGCCAGACAGGCCAGAAATCGGCCGAACAGATTATTGAACCGGTGGCGGGCCTCCACCGGCGGCAAATGCGGCACTTCCGGCTGAGGGCCAATAATGAATTCCAGTTCCGGCAATACATCAATGATGACGCTGCCGTTGTTTTCCACAACTTCAAGTATTTTGTTCCGCCAATGCTGAACCTGTCCGTCGCTTTCGGTCAGAAAGATACGAATCAGATTGCGCAAGGCCTGAATCAGCGAACTGTAGGGGATGTTTTTCTGGTATTGATCGAATTTACCGGAAGTGAAGTAACCGCGATTTTTAACTAAGGGTTTTTGCAGTTCCTGAATCAGCCGGGTTTTACCGATGCCGGACAGGCCGGAAATAAAGACCGAGCGAAACTTACCGCTGATGACATCATTATATTGCTGCCGTATCAGCTGGCTTTCGGCCTGACGCCCCACCATTTTCGAAATAAAAATAACCCGGCGGCTGCGATCGTGCTGGCCGATCGTAAACACCGATACTTTGCCTGTAGCAGCGAATTCTTTCCTGCAGCGAATGAGATCAGCCAGTAAACCCGAGGTGCTCTGATAACGCTTTTCCGGCTGTTTGACGGTAAGTTTGGCGATGATATCGGCCAAAGCTAGCGGAAGCTGCGGATTGAGCTCAGTGACTCTAGGTGTTTCTTCGGCCAGATGAGAATGAATCAGTTCCAGGGGATCGGTGGAAAAAAACGGCAGCCGGCCGGTCAGCAGTTCGTAAAACACGATCCCCAACGAATACAAATCGGTGGAAAAATCGACTCGATAGTTGATGCGGCCGGTCTGTTCCGGCGAAGTGTAGGCCAAGGTATGGCGTACGAATTCCGGGTCGTAGATAAAATGGCTGACATCGCGAATGTCGAGCGGGGTAATGAAGTCGGTCAGCCTCAGGGTCAGCGTCCCCGGTTGCACCAGAATATTGTGCGGCTTGATGCCGCCGTGGGTAATGCCGGCGTCGTGGACCGCCTGCAGGGTATCGGCCAGTGTACAGGCCAGCGTAAAAAAATTGTTGATATCCAGTTTGTCCTGCTGCTTCATCCAACAGTTCAACGGTTGCCCCCCAAACCAGGGCTGAACGAGAAACTGCAGGTCGCCGTATGACTCCAGGGCAAGCGGTGTACAAGCGCGCGGATCATGCAGCACTTTCAAGCGTTCGATTTTCTGGCGCAGGTGTCGTGACTGGTCTTCCCAGCTCGACAGCAGCTTCAGCAGTTTGATGATTAACGGTTGGTCAGGGACGTGTTTGTGGTAGCCTTTGAATACCACAGCCTGCATGCTTTCTCCCAGCTTTTCGGTAACGATAAAGTTGCCCAGTTTAGGCGCGCCCTGCTGTTGATTTTCTTTTATTGTTGTTGCAATCAATTGAGATATGCTCTGGGGAACGTAGGGTGATGTCGGGCATGGCAAAGTCATAATACTGCATCCCGCTAACATAGACCCGCTTCGGGTTAAATGGTTCGTTGCCCCACAGTCGGAATATCCAGCTTCGGCTAACTTAATTGAAGGGCCAGCCAGTTTTTTTTAAATTGCGGCTACGGTTCACGGATATCCAATTAACGAAGCCTATCGACGAAACGACTGCCGGCGGCATTATCGGAGGGAAATATAAAGCACGGCAAGTGATGAAACTTGATGGGTTGATTATAGGTAAGCGGTGCTGATGTTCTGTTTGGCTTTAAGCCGCAACCGTTTTTTCGAGCTGTTGCGGCTTTACTGGATATAGCCTTTGCGAATCGGCTTTTTTCACTGCCATTGGGGTAACATTCAAAGCAGTGTCAGCCGATATCTCGGCTGATCTTGTCAAACCGAGTTCTCTCTCCTTGTGCATACACTTGAGGGCTTCTTGCGCCTCCTTGCGTGATTTGAACGGTCCATGAAACGCGGCGTGATCGTTGAATCGTCTTACCCGAATTTGTTCCGGCCAGTTGACGACGTAATAGCCGGGCGCCAGGGCCTGGCCATGGGGGGGGCAATATTTTCGCTGATAAGACTCCGCATCGACGAGCCAGAAATCCCGGATGACTGCGACAATCTCGAAAATATCATAATCTGCATCCATTGATGCTTTACTCCTTAGTAATGGAATGAATTAAAACCGGATGCACCCTATAAGGATGAACCACAGTAAAGCCTTCTCTACCTCGCCAGGAAGCGCATTCAATCTAAACAATCAGACGGCTTCTTTTTGGAGCATGTTTGGAGGGGTTTTAGGCGGAGCCCATTCGCCGCCGGCCCACACTCTCTCATAGTCGGCATTAACGGGACGATAAACGCAGGTTCCGGAACCATCGGTTACGAAATAATCGCCGCGTCTGAATAAATAGCCGGGTAGCCGTGCTTCATCATAGATCACGGCTAGACGATGAACGACTACATTTAGCACATCTATATCCCAGAAAGGAGAGGCAATGTCTTCTTCGATTTTTTGTGTGATAGTCTTCATGTTACTGATTCCTCCTCACTCTTAATAAAATTTTGGCAGGCTGTTTTTTTAAGCAACAATATTTATTGCGTTAAAGAAGTCTTACGCTGAATACTCATTAGCGTGTTGAGAATTTAGATCTCTAAAACCTGCACTTGTGAATGGTTCTTGATGGAGGCAAGTCCGAGTTCTTCCCGGCTTTTTATTTGGTGAATGACGCGGGCTTTCAGGTCCTCTAGGGCCTTGTCCGCCGTCGGGGCATGGGCTATGCAACCGGGAATATCCGGGCAATAAGCCGAAAAACGTTTTGTTAAACCTTGGTAAGTCGGTTGTATCACTGCTGCTAATTTCATTTTGGTAACTTCAATATGGGTTTGGTTAAAAATCTTCTATTCTCCTTGGGACGAGTGGGCTCCGCCATTGGGGACACATTAAAACGGATATTAGCAAAAGATAAAATACGTGCGTGCGCGTACGTAGTATCACGTATTCAAGGCCAGCAATGAGAATGGAGGGCATTCAGCCTTTTGCCGACGCCCATACAAATGGAAGAAAGCCTCTGATTGAAAATTAAGGTGCGGCTTAAATATTCCGGTGCAAGCAATTCATTGGCATGATTGCAAGACCAGGACCGGCTAACTCAGGACTTGAGGGGGGGGGGGAAATTAGAAGCTTCGCACAGGCGAGCCAGTTCCAGGGGATTAGTCGTGCCGGTTTTTTTCAAGATTCGTGCGCGGTGAATTTCGACGGTACGATAGCTGATGCCGAGTTGCCGGGCGATTTCTTTATTAGAATACCCTTCCACAACCAAAGCCATGATTTCCATTTCACGGGAAGTAAGACCGTATTGTTGGCTCATACAGAACGCTTGATCCGCCGTCCGCTCGTGTGACTGAGCTTCGTGCTGCAACACTGCCTGTATCCGTTCGATTAACAGGTCCCTTGGAACCGGCTTCGTCAGAAAATCGACCGCTCCGGCCTTGATGGCGCGGACCGTCATCGGAATATCGCCATAAGCGGTGAGAAAAATAATAGGCAAGTGTATCTTGCGGCGAATGAGTTCGGCTTGCAATTCGTCCCCATTCAAGCCCGGCAAGTTGACGTCGAGCAGCAGGCAGCCGGGCTGGCCCGGGCAATAGTTTTGAAGAAAGTCCTCGGCGCTCTCGAAAGTCTGGTAAGCATAACCTGCGGTTTCCATAATCAACCCAAGGCTATGGCGTACCGGATACTCGTCTTCGACAATGAATACGCACGGTTGAATACTCATGTTACGAAGGGTAAGGTAAAGTGGATACTGATGCCCATGTCGGCGTTTTGCTCAGCCCACATTTTTCCGCCGTGGGCTTCGATCAAGGCGCGGCTGATCGCCAGGTCCATGCCTGAACCGTCGGGTTTGAGCGTGTAGAAGGGTTGGAACATGTTTTTCAAGATGGCGCTGTCCCTTACGCATTTTCCGGCGTCGCGCACCGTCACCTGCGCCATGGCCGGCATGTCATCGGTGCTGAGCGTGGTTACTGTGATCGTTCCTGCGCTTATTCCACTTTCACGCATGGAATCCAGTCCGTTGCGCAACAAGTTGATTATCACCTTTTCGATTTGCAGGCTATTACCCCTAACCGGCGGCATCCCCGCCGCGAGCTCCGGCTTTATGTTAAAAGGCTCTAAATGTCCGTCCGCCTTGACCAGATCGAGTGCTTCCTGGACCAAAGAGTTGATATCTATGAACTCACTTTGAGTCTCGTCTTTATGCAATACCGTCATCAATTGCCGTATGACGCCGCCGGCACGCTGTGCTTGCTGGGCGCAAATTTCCATAAGAGGCGGGAGTTTTTCCGGGTTCTGGTTGCCGGCTCGCAGCATATGTAACGCCACTTCGGAATACGATGAGATCGCCGCAAGCGGCTGGTGCAGTTCGTGGGCTATCGCTGCCGCCGTCTGCGTGACCACACATAACCGGACCGATTGTTCCATTTTATCACGCCGTTCCCTCAATTCCTTCTGCTTCTTGTAGTCGGTAATGTCCAGATTCATTCCCAGCATACGGCAAGGATGGTTATCTTGGTCACGCAATAATCCGCCGCGAGAGTGAACCCAGCGGTACAAGCCATCTTTGTGGCGCAGGCGGAACTCCAGCTCGAAGGCAGGCAGAAGGCCCGCGATAAAGTTCTCAGTTGCTGCCAATACGAATGCCCGGTCGTCGGGATGCAAGCGGCATTCCCATTCCTCCCGCCGGTTCAGCAATTCGTCATCCTCAAAGCCGATTTGCCGCTTCCATTCAGGTGATAAGTAAACTGTGTCCGTATTCAGATCCCAGTCCCAATAACCCGCTTTCACCTCTTCGACGACAAGCGCGAGCCGCGTCTGGGCAGTACGCAATTCTTCCTCGGCCGTTCGGCGCGCCGTGATATCCTCACAGGAAATAATAATACCGCCAATCTCTCCTTCCTCGTTCGTCCAGGGATAAGCCGCCCAACGTAAACAGCGACGGCTTCCATCCGCCTGGATCCATAAGTCGTCGTCGTTTTTCAGAAACTCCCCGGCTTGTGCTTTAACATGAATCTGCTTCCATTCTGCGGAGATATCCGGATAAACCGCATAATGATTATGCCCTGTGAGGTCATCGCACCCCCGTCCAAACTCTTCGATCCAGCGTCGGCTCGTGACCAAATAATTCATTTCACGGTCGAACATCGCAATGCTGAGCGGGGCCTGCTCGATGAAGGTCCGAAGCTGAGCCTGGCTCTTCATTAACGAGTCTTCGAATCGTTTTAGCTCCGTCACATCACGCAGGGTGGCGGTAAACGATTTCTCGCCATTTATCTCCCACTGGGAAATGGTCGCCTCGGCAGGGAACTCTTCGCCGTTGGCGCGCAGGCCCGAAACAAAAGCCGACTCGCCCATTTTACGGCTTGTGGCGCCGAAACTCCCGAAAGCGCGAATATGCGCGTTATGAGCAGCACGAAAGCGTTCGGGAATAAATCGTTCGATAGATTCCCCGATGGCTTCCTCCGCCGTATAACCGAACATTTTTTCCGCCGCCGCGTTGAATAGAGAAATACGTTGATCGGCGTCGATAGTGATAATCGCATCCAAAGCCGATTCAACAATTCCGGCATAGCGCTGCCGGCTTTCCTGAAGCGCCAGTTCGTTGCGCTTGTAGCTGGTGATATCCTGTGTGGTGCCGAATCCGCCGAGTAAATTTCCTTTTTTACTGAACTCCAACACGGCTTTTTCGCGCACCCATTTCACCTCGCCCGCCACGATCAGCCGGTGTTCGATTTCGTAAGGTTCTCCAGGCAGGCCTGCTTGCCACATGCGATCGACGTATTCCCGGTCATCCGGATGCACGATGGAGAGAAAAGTCTCATAGGTTAACGGCGTGCCTTTGGGAATGCCGAAAATACGGTAATTCTCGTCGGACCAGCGCAATTCGTTACGCTGCACATTCAAACGCCAGCTGCCGATTTGTCCGACTGTTTGGGCGTAGTCCAAATCCTGCCGACTTTCCCGCAATGCCGCAGTGGCCCTCCGATAGAAGTTGGTGGTGGCGATCGTAGAGACAGACGCAAAGCAAAAACCGGCGTTCAACATGACTATATCGTAAGCGCCTATCCCGGCCGGAAACAAAACAAAGGCATTAACTGCGATTAAGGATAAGATCATCGCAAAAATGCCCGGATTCGGTCCTAGCCAGAAAGCGGTCTGAATAATCCCGAAAAAAAATAACAGGAACGCAGCCCGTTCGCCGATCGCCGGAATCGCATAGGTCGCCGCAGTCCCGATAGCGACAGCCAGAACCGCCAAGCCGTAGCGCCACAAATAGGGCTGCGCGTCGAAATACTGGATAATCGCTTGAGTTCTGGATCGCCTAAAGTTCATTCGGTATTACCGTCAATACTTAAACATGGTCCAAAGAAATCTGGAAATACGAATGATATGATAAAAGATCCAACTATTAATTCCGCAATGCGAAAGATAAAATCGGATAGTACGCCGGCTATAGAAAAACTGGCAAGGAAATCTAAAAGGGAGGAGTGAAATCTGAACTTTGTTTTAATGGCAGGAGGCTATGAGCTAGGTTGCCGATAGTAAACTCCTTCGGTTAACTCTATAGTCTTTACGCTATCTGAGCAAGGGCTGGAAACCGTAATATGCCTGCGAAGAAACTCAGTCGAAGTAAGTGAGCCAGCTAAAAATATATTAAACCTCCGCCTTAGCGAATTTTTCCCGCCAAACGACAGGCGCGGTCTCGTGCACTGAAACACCTCGGGTGTCGACCGCGACGGTGACCGGCATGTCTTCGACGACGAATTCATGGATCGCTTCCATGCCCAAATCTTCGAACGCGACCACGCGCGACTTTCGAATAGACTTGGAGACCAGATAGGCCGCGCCGCCGACCGCCATCAAATAAACTGCTTGATGCTTTTTAATGGATTCAATCGCCTCGGGACCGCGTT
The DNA here is from genome assembly GCA_051061095.1 of Methylomicrobium sp. GTDB lineage: Bacteria > Pseudomonadota > Gammaproteobacteria > Methylococcales > Methylomonadaceae > Methylomicrobium. The sequence goes on from JBPFEE010000002.1 coordinate 82,484, forward strand.
CGGCTTTGCCGATCATCCCCAGCAGACCGGTATGCGCCAACATCGTTTCAGTGAATTTATCCATGCGGGTCGCGGTCGTAGGTCCTGCGGGACCGACTACTTCCTCGCGCACCGGATCGACAGGGCCCACGTAATAGATGAATTTGTTCTTGAAATCGACGCCGGCAGGCATAGATTCGCCGCGCCGGATCAGATCGGTCAGGCGTTTGTGCGCGGCATCGCGGCCAGTCAGCAAGGTGCCGCTGACCAATAACGTCTCGCCGGGCTGCCAGGTTGCGGCTTCCTCGCGGGTCACCGTATCGAGATCGACGCGCTTAGCCGGCATCCCTTCCCGGCTGATCGCCGGCCATTCGGACAAACGCGGCGGAAGCAATTCGGCCGGGCCCGTGCCGTCCAGCACGAAATGCGCATGCCGGGTCGCCGCGCAATTCGGAATCATCGCGACCGGCAGATTCGCCGCATGGGTCGGATATTCGAGGATTTTAACGTCGAGCACGGTGGTCAGACCGCCCAGCCCCTGCGCGCCGATGCCGAGCGCGTTGACTTTTTGATACAGGTCGAGCCGCAATTCCTCCAGGCCATCGGAAGGGCCGCGCGCAATCAATTCCTGAATATCGATCGACTCCATGCAGGCCTGTTTGGCCAGCAGCATCGCTTTTTCAGCAGTGCCGCCGATGCCGATGCCGAGAATCCCCGGCGGACACCAGCCCGCCCCCATCGTCGGGACTGTTTTGAGCACCCAATCGGTAATACTGTCGGAAGGATTCAGCATCGCAAATTTGGCCTTCGCCTCGGAGCCCCCGCCTTTCGCCGCGATATTCACTTCGACCTTGTCGCCCGGCACGACTTCCATATGAATCACGGCCGGGGTGTTGTCTTTGGTATTGAAGCGCTTGCCGGCGGGATCGCCCAGAACCGACGCGCGCAGGACGTTATCGGGATGCAGATAGGCGCGCCGGACGCCTTCGTTGACCATGTCGGCGATGCTCATGCCAGCCTCCCATGAGACCTGCATGCCGATCTTCAAAAATACCGTCACGATTCCGGTATCCTGGCAAATCGGCCGCCGACCTTCCGCACACATTCTGGAATTGATCAGGATTTGCGCCATGGCGTCTTTCGCGGCCGGGTTTTGCTCCTTCTGATAAGCCGCTTCGAGCGCCTGGATGAAATCCAGCGGATGAAAATAGGAAATATACTGCAAGGCATCGGCGATGCTTTGAACAAAGTCGTCTTGTTTTATCAGGGTCATTATTTGGATTTTTCGGAGGAAGCGACGATTTCGTCGTCAATCTCGTCGATCGTCAACGCCGAGTCTTTCCGGTAATGCGGCAATACGCTCATCAACAAGGTAATCGTGGTCGCCAGATAAGGCACGCCCTGCACTGCCAATACGCCCATCCACAACTTGCCGCTCAGGTTGTCGAAATGTTCCAGCGAGTTCATTCCCACAATGCCTGCGATCAGCAACAGGAGCAGAAACAACTCTTGCCGGATTACCATCAGACCCGCGAACAGCGGCCCCTGTTTTTCGTATTTCGGCGTGCGCATGAACGGTTTGCCCGGAACGAACAGTCCCTGCCAGACGCCGCGTGCAACCGTATGCGTCAACGCCAAGCCGGAAAGCGACGCGCCGATCGACTCCCAAAGCGAGCATGGCACTTTGGCCTGATAGAGCCAGAGGCTGCGCAAAATCTTGAACGTAAACAAGCCGATCGTCGGCAACAGGAATGCATTGACCGGCAATTCGGTGTGAATCGGATCGAGGAAAATCACCCCGGTCAAGACCAGACTCGCGACCGTAAATACCAACGCCAGCGCATCCGAAAACCAGGGCAGCCAGCCGGCTACGAAATAGTAGCGTTGAGCCGAGGTCAGCGGCGACTTTTTGGTCGGTTTGAAACTTTTCCAGTGCGCCTTGATGATCTGCATTGCGCCGTAAACCCATCGGAAGCGTTGCGTCATATAACCGGACATCGTATCGGGCATCAAACCGCGGCCGAACGAATCCTTCACATAGACCGAATCGTAGCCGGCTTCATAAAGACGCAGGCCTAGCTCGCTGTCCTCGCAGATGCACCACTCGGACCATTTGCCGACTTCGAGCAGCGCGGATTTACGGATCATCGTCATCGTGCCGTGCTGGATGATTGCATTGTATTCATTGCGCTGCACCATGCCGATATTGAAAAAGCCGGCATATTCCCAGTAACAGAAGCGCTTGAACAGGTTCACATGACCATCGCGATAATCCTGCGGCGACTGCACGAAACCGATGTTCTCGTTATCGAAATAAGGCACCATGCACTTGAGCCAGTCCGGAGACAGAATATAATCGCTGTCGATCACCGCGATGATTTCGGCATCCGGCGCGGTCTGCTCAAGCGCGTGATTGATCGCCCCCGCCTTGAAACCGGGCCAGTTTTCGAGATGGAAGAAGCGGAATTTTTCGCCCAGCCGTTCGCAATCGTCGCGCACCGGCTCCCAAACTTCAGGATCCTTGGTGTTGTTGTCCATCACCAGGACTTCGAAGTGCGGATAATCGAGCTTGCTCAGCGCTTCGAGCGTTTTCCGCACCATCATCGGCGGCTCGTTGTGAATCGGCAAGTGTATAGATACTTTCGGATAACGAAAATCCGGCGACGGCGTCAGCGGCTGAAAAGTCCGCGTCGTTCGTCGATGCCAGACGACTTCGACAATTTCCATCGTTTCGATTAACAGAATCGTCAATGCCAGCAACTGCATCAGGACCAGCAACACCCAGAACACGATCGTCAATTCGGTCTGATACTGCTGCGCGCCGATCGATACGGTCCAGAAAATAAACGATGCGGCCAAGTTGGTGATGACCCCGAAAAAGACGACGCCCGGCAGGGCCATTGTCCTCCGCGTAAATAAAAACAGGCCCATCAGCACCGCGCTGACGCCAGCGGCTCCGGTTGCCCAGTCCCGCCAACTGGGTAATGCCAATACCGCACCTTCCATCGGATATTTCGGCTGCCGATCGGCGTTGAAGATACCCCAGTAAGCTCCGGCCGAACCTTCAATTTCCATCTTCCAGGGCTGATCAAACGCCTCGACGATATAATAAGGGATCTTTTGTTCGGCGGCCCGATTCAGGAACTCCCTCAAAAAGAAGGCCTGATTAGTGCGCGAAGCGGTCGCATGCCGGGACGGCTGACCGTCCGATGGCCAGCCGACCTCGGTAATGACGATCGGCTTGTCCGGATAAGCCTTTTTCAATTCCTCGTATTTCTCGAATACAAAATCGACCGCATTTTCAACCGCAATACCGTTCCAGTAAGGCAGGATATGCGCGCCGATGAAATCGACTTCGGCAACCAGTTCCGGATGCTTGAGCCAGATGTCGAAGGTTTCCGAGGTGCTGACCGGGCGCCAGGTGCGCTTCTTGACTTCGCGGATATAATCGATCAATTGCTGTACCGGAATGTCGTTACGGAACAGCACCTCGTTGCCGACCATCACACGAACGATTTTATTATTGTTTTGATTGCTGACCTGCAGCAAGGTCTCGATTTCCTGGCGGTTTTTTTCCAGATCGCCGTCGATCCAGGCGCCGACCGTGGTATTCAAGCCATGCTTGGCGGCCAATTCGGGGACTTTGTGCAAGCCTTTCAAGACGCTATAGGTTCGCACCGCATGGACCTTGTTTTCGAGCACGCCCAAATCCTGATCGATTTCGGCCTCGGTCGGAAATTGACCGTTTTTCTGAGTGTATTCTTTCCGGCGCGGATCGAAAGTCACCCCCATGGTCGTTTTGGTCCAGGATCTCAATTGCAGCGGGTTGTTGATGTAGCTCCAGATACTGAAATTAACCAGTACGAGTACGGTCAACGTTAACAAAATCGTTAGTGTTCTTTTCATTTCTTGACGTAAAGGTCGGTAATCGTACCGTTAATCATTTCGGCGGCAAAACCGAAAGTTTCGGACAGCGTCGGATGCGGATGGATAGTCAGGCTGATGTCGTCCGCATCGGCGCCCATTTCGAGCGCCAATACCGCTTCCGCGATCAACTCGCCGGCGTTCGGCCCGACCATGCCCGCGCCGAGTATCCGGCCGGTTGCCTTGTCGCAGAGAATTTTGGTCACGCCTTCCTTGCGGCCGAGGCTCAATGAACGGCCGCTGGCCGCCCACGGGAATACGGCTTTTTCATAATCGATGCCTTGTTGCTTGGCTTGATTCTCGCTCAGCCCCATCCAGGCTATTTCGGGATCGGTGTAGGCGACCGAAGGAATCGTCAACGCATCGAATCCGGCTTTATGGCCGGCCGCGACTTCGGCCGCAACCTTGCCTTCGTGTGAGGCTTTATGGGCCAGCATCGGATTGCCGACGATATCGCCGATCGCAAAAATATGCGGCACATTGGTGCGCTGCTGCTTGTCGACCGGAATGAAGCCCTGCTCGTTGACCGTGATGCCCGCCGCATCCGCACCGATCAGCTTACCGTTCGGCCGCCTGCCGACCGCGACCAGCACCGCATCGAACAGTTCGGATGCGGGCGCGCCCTTGCCTTTATCGCCAGGGATGGTGTGTATACCGCTAGCCGGCAGGGAGCCGGCGCGGTCGAACGAAACCTTCAGGCCGTCTTTTTGCGGCTCGATCGCGGTTACCCGGGTTTCGAGCCAGATGTTTTTGTATTGCTTCTTGATCCGTCTGAGCAGCGGCGTCACCAGATCCTTGTCGCAGCCGGGGATGATCTGATCCATCAGTTCGACCACATGAATTTCGGAACCGAAGGCATGGTAGACGGTTGCCATTTCGAGGCCGATGATGCCGCCGCCGACGATCAGCAGCTTTTTCGGAATCTGTTTCAGGTCCAGCGCATCGGTCGAATTCCACAGACGCTCATCGTCATTCGGAAATGTCGGAATCTGGGTCGGCGACGAACCGGCCGCGATGATCGCCTGATCGAAAGTAATCGTCTTGACGCCTTCGGGAGTCTCCACCTCGACCTTATTCGGCGCGGTAAAACGGCCTGCGCCCTGAACGAAATTAATTTTGCGCTGCTTGACCAGCCCTGCCAGACCGTCATTCAGCGACTTGCTGACGCTCGCTTTCCAAGCGCGGATTTTATCGATATCGATCTCGGGCTTGCCGAATTTCAAGCCGTGGCTCTGCACTTCTTCCGCTTCATGGATCAACTGCGCCATATGCAGCAGCGCCTTCGAAGGAATGCAGCCGACGTTCAGGCATACCCCGCCCAATACGGGAAAGCGTTCGATCAACGTGACTTGCTTGCCGAGATCCGCCGCGCGAAACGCCGCCGTATAGCCGCCGGGTCCGCCGCCTAAAACCAAAACTTCCGTATGTAATATTGCGTCGTTCATATCGCGATGAGTCTCCCGGATTTCACAGTAACAGACGGCGAAGATCGCCGAGATAGGTTTTGATCGCCGCCATGAAACGCGCGCCTTCCGCGCCGTCGATTACGCGGTGATCGTAAGTCAGATCCAGCGGCAGCATCAGGCGCGGCACAAACTCATTGCCGTTCCAGACCGGCTGCATTTTCGCGCGGGTCACGCCAAGGATCGCAACCTCCGGCGCATTCACGATCGGCGTGAAGGCGGTGCCGCCGATGCCGCCAAGGCTCGAAATGCTCATACAGCCGCCCTGCATGTCGCCCGGCATCAGCTTGCCCTGGCGCGCCTTCTCGCTTTTCTCGGCGAGTTCGGCCGCCAGTTGATTGATGCTTTTCGAATCGACGTTGCGCAGCACCGGCACGACAAGACCATTCGGCGTATCGACCGCAATGCCGATATTGTAATACTTCTTCAGAATCAGGCTCTCGCCGTCGCTCGACAGCGACGCGTTGAAGCTTGGAAACTGCTGCATCGCCGCAACTACAGCCTTGATGATGAACATCAATCCGGTAATCTTGACCTCGCCGTTCTTCTTTTCGGCGTTGATCTGGTTGCGGAACGCTTCCAGTTCGGTAATATCGGCCTCGTCATGGTAGGTCACCATCGGCAGATTCAGCCAGACCCGGCTCAGGTTTTGCCCGGTCAGGCGTTTGATTTTGCTTAACTTGACCGTTTCGGTCTCGCCGAACGGCGAGAAATCGACAGCAGGGATGGCCGGAATGCCGCCGCCGGCCGCAAGCGCAGGTTCTGCCAACGCTTTTTTGACAAAGGCCTTGACGTCTTCTTTCAGGATGCGGCCTTTGCGGCCGGTGCCGGCCGTGACTTTCGCCATATCGACGCCCAACTCGCGCGCAAACAAGCGCACGGAGGGGGACGCGTGAGCGATTAATCCGGCACCGGTTTCAGTGATCGGGGTAGGCGCGACAGGAGCCTCCTTGGCAGGAACAGGAGCGGAAACAGGCTCCGGAGCTTTTTCAACCTGGGGCGTTTCGGCAGGCGCCGGTTGCACTTTCGGTTCTTCCGCCTTCGCGGCAGCCGCTTCGCCCGCCTCCGCCGTGACGGTCGCAATCAGCGTGCCTTCGGAAACCTTGTCGCCGCGTTTGATGAAAACTTCCTTAACAGTACCTGCCGCGCTCGACGGCAAATCCATGCCGGCTTTGTCGGTTTCAAGCGAAGCGACTGTCTGTTCCATCGCTACCACGTCGCCCGGCTTGATCAACACTTCGACCACATCGATGTCGGTCACATTGCCGACATCAGGCACTCTAATTTCAACCAAATTCGTCATCTTTTTCCTTCCGCTTAAACTAACCAGGGCGCTTTGATCTCGGGATCGATGCCGTATTTGGCGATCGCCACTTCAATCTTTCCTGGATCGAACTGACCCAAATCCGCGAGATTCTTCAATGCCGCGATCGTAACATGGTAGCGATCCACCTCGAAGAAGCGGCGCAGATTCTCGCGAGTATCCGAGCGCCCGAAACCATCGGTGCCCAATACGGTAAACGGCGCGGCAATATAAGGCCGAATCTGATCGGCAAAGGCGCGGTTATAATCGGATGCCGCGATCACAGGACCCTGCTGATTCGCCAGGCAGTTAGTCACATGCGGCAGGCGGGCCGGTTCGGCCGGATGCAGGCGGCTCCAGCGCTCCACGTCGCGTCCGTCGCGCGCCAGTTCGGTAAAGCTCGGACAGCTCCACAAATCGGATTCGACGCCCCAGTCGCCGCGCAGCAATTCCGCCGCCGCCTCGACTTCGCGGAAGATTGAACCGGAACCCAGCAACTGCACGCGCGGACCTTTCTTTTTCGCGCCTTGGCGGAAAAGGTACATCCCTTTCAGAATATCCAGCTCGATGCCTTTCGGCATCGCCGGGTGCTCGTAGTTTTCGTTCATCACGGTGATGTAATAGAAAATATCTTCCTGATTCACATACATCCGGCGCAGGCCGTCCTGAATGATCACCGCCAGTTCATAGGCATAAGTCGGATCGTAACTGATGCAGTTCGGCACGGTGGCGGACATCAGGTGGCTGTGGCCGTCTTCATGTTGGAGACCTTCGCCGTTCAGCGTGGTCCGCCCTGCCGTGCCGCCCATCAGGAAGCCGCGGGTACGCTGGTCGGCTGCCGCCCAGATCAGATCGCCGACGCGCTGGAAACCGAACATCGAGTAATAGATAAAGAACGGAATCATCGGCACATTGTGCGTCGAATAAGAAGTGCCCGCCGCGATCCAGTCGCAGATGCCGCCTGCCTCATTGATGCCCTCCTGCAACACCTGGCCGTGCTTGTCTTCCTTGTAGAACATCAATTGATCGGCATCCTGCGGGGTATAGAGCTGGCCGACCTGCGACCAGATACCGAGCTGGCGGAACATGCCTTCCATTCCGAAGGTCCGCGATTCGTCGGGCACGATCGGCACGATCCGTTTGCCGATGTTCTTGTCTTTCGTCAAAATGTTCAACAGCCTGACGAACGCCATGGTGGTCGAAATCTCGCGGCCTTCGCCGGTCGCCTCCAAAAGCGCCTTGAAATCGCTCAGCACAGGCACGTCCAGCGCATAGGATTTCGCTCTTCTGGCCGGCAAATGCCCGCCCAGTTCGGCGCGGCGCTTCTGCAAATACTCCAGTTCTTTAGAGCCTTCGGGGAATTTGATGTAAGGCAGATCATGCAACTGTTCGTCGCTGACCGGTAGATTGTAACGGTCGCGGAAATGGCTCAATGAGCTCTCGCTCATCTTCTTCTGTTGATGGGTGATGTTTTGCGCCTGGCCGGACTCGCCCATGCCGTAACCTTTGATCGTCTTCGCCAGAATCACGGTCGGCTGGCCCTGATGATTGACCGCCGCCTGAAACGCCGCAAAGACCTTCACCGAATCATGGCCGCCGCGATTCAATTCCCAGATGTCGCGGTCGGACCAGTCGGCCACCATCGTCCGGAGTTCCGGCGTGTTGAAGAAATGCTCGCGCACATAGGCGCCGTCTTTCGCCTTGAAGGTCTGATAATCGCCGTCGACGCATTCCATCATCCGTTTCGCGAGCAGGCCTTCGCTGTCGCGCGCCAGCAAGGTATCCCAGCGCTGGCCCCAGACGACCTTGATCACGTTCCAGCCGGCGCCGCGGAATTCGCTTTCGAGCTCCTGGATGATCTTGCCGTTGCCGCGCACCGGACCGTCAAGACGCTGCAAGTTGCAGTTGACCACGAAGATCAGATTGTCGAGCTTTTCACGTCCGGCCAAACCGATCGCGCCGAGCGATTCCGGTTCGTCGGTTTCTCCATCGCCCAGGAAGCTCCAGACTTTGCGCCCGGTCGTATCGGCCAGGCCGCGACCCTGCAGATAGCGCATGAAACGCGCCTGATAAATCGCCATGATCGGCCCCAACCCCATCGATACGGTCGGGAATTGCCAGAACTCCGGCATCAGCCAAGGATGCGGATAGGACGAGAGACCCTTGCCGCCGACTTCTTGACGAAAGCTGTCCAGTTGCTCTTCGGTCAAACGACCGAGCAGGAACGCGCGCGAGTAATCGCCAGGCGTCAAATGGCCCTGGGTGAAGATCAGATCGCCGTCGTGCTGATCGGACGGCGCATGCCAGAAATGATTGTAGCCGACTTCGTATAAGGTAGCCGCTGAGGAAAAACTCGCGATATGGCCGCCGACGTTGGTATGTTTGTTCGCCCTGAGCACCATCATCATCGCATTCCAGCGCACGTAGGCGCGGATTTTCTGCTCGATGTCCTGATCGCCGGGGTATTTGGCCTGTCTCGCAACCGGAATGGTATTCAGATAAGCGGTATTCGCACTGAACGGCACATCGAATCCGGAATGACGCGCCACCGCGACCAGTTGCTCGATCAAAAAATGCGCGCGTTCGTTGCCGTCTTTTTCCAGAACGGACTGCAAGGCTTCAATCCATTCCCTCGTTTCAGCCGGATCGATGTCGTTCTGTCCGGTAATTTCTGAAATTAAATTGTTGGCCATTCTATGTTCCTGTTCTAGCGAGTGGTATTTGAATTCGTTACGAGTAAAATTGATACATTTCAGGGAGATTCCCCCTAAGGTTCCGTCCTATTTGCAAAATCGCCTTAACAGATAGCGGAGCCGCAGACCTCGTCTTTAAAGGGCACATAGTATATAACAAATGAGAACGCGCAAAGAACCAGTTTTAGCAAACTAGACGGAACAACCGAGACAATCGGGAAGCCTGCCGGAAAGAAATCGAAGTCCTTAAAACTGCCGGCTTATCCTGATGATTAACCAATATGCCGGGACAAAGCCCAAAAATCACTGTCCGATAACGATTCGTGAGGCTTTACCTCTGCTTTAAGAAGTCAGTCGAAGGCGTTGGCTTTCTCGGGCGGGCCGACAAAATCCTGAACCGGCGGAGAAGAATACTGAGGGCGAGTCTCCTGCCGGCCGATAAACAAATCGTTGCTGACGATATTCACATTACGCAGCCATTCTGCCGATTTTTGACATACCTCGTTATAAGGCGGTTCCTTGCAGACTTCGATCTTGCCGTCGTCGAGCAGATCGAAATGCAGACCCGGCAACGGACGAATGCGCATACCCTGCACCGGTTGCGTGTAATCCATAATCGCAGGCTCGTCGTAATTCAGCAGCTTCAGAATCAGCGCCGGCACCTGATACAGCGGCAGGCTGCCGACTTTGACCGGCCCTTTACGTCCGTTCAGGACCAGCATCGGCGTACTGACATAAAACTTGAACATCTCCGGGGTAAATTCGCTGCGGTTCGTCGCCAGGACTCCCGAATCGACATAGCCCGCAAAGTTCTCGCCCAGAAACGGCAGATGATCGCCGAACAGGATGATAATACCGTCCGGGTCGCGTTTCTGCATCTCGGCGATGAAACCCATCAATTCCCGCGATTTGTAATACACCGTATTCGCATAGGTCGTGACTTCCTCGACCGGCGACGGCGAGGAGACTTTGAACGGACGGCTTTCGCTCAAAGGATAATTCCAGTGGCCGAAATAAGTCACGATGTAATCGAGTATCGGCTGCTTGGCTTCCAGCGTGGGTTGGATTTTGTCCAGCACTTGCCGGTAGAGCGAAACGTCGGACAGGAATTCCCGGTTCATGTCGTCCTGCGCGAAATCGGCGAGTGACCAATAGGTTTGGAAGCCCATCCGTTTGTAGGCATTGACCCGGTTCCAGAATACCGGCACGTTCGGATGCGATGCAGTGGTTTTATAACCTTTGTCGGCCAGAATGTGGGGCAGACAAGGCGTATCGTTCAGTAACTGACGCTCGAATTTGACATTGTCCTTTACCACCGGAAAACCGCACAACACTTCAAATTCCGAATTGGCCGTATAACCGCCGAAGACCGGCGCCATCGCATGCGCGTAATCAGCGCTTTTCCAGAGCTTTCGAAACTCCGGCGCTAACGGATTCTGTTTATAACGCGCTTTTTTCAGCCCGTTCGGGTCCCAAAAAGATTCGAGCAGCACCAAATGCACGTTACGCGGCGTGAACGGCTTGCCCGCTGGCTTCGGCATCTGCGCGGCCAGCAGATTCCGGGCGGCTTCCTGCGCCTCGTCCATGTCCGGCGCCACATCGGCCATCAGGAAATAACGCGAGCCTTCCTGCAGGCTGTACATCGTCGCCCCGTGCCAAAGATAATTCGAACGTTGATCCCAGACCGAATTGCCGAAATGCTTGTCGAGCGGCTCCACGATCATCGCCGGCTGATAAACAATCGTCATCCCGATCAGAATCGCGGCCACACTGGCCAGGTAAGCGCTCCAGTGCCGCATCGTGAAATTGAACAGGAACAGGCTGGCAATCGCCGCCAATGGAATCGCCGCCGCGAAAAAACGCCAGCCTTCCAGAATCAACAGCAGCGAACGTAGCGCGTAGACATCGTCCGGCATGATCGGACCGCCGAAAAACGAGATTTTGACCGCATTGCCGATATACAAAACGCCGGTCAGCAAGGTTTGCAGCACCAAAAATATCCACAGGCGCCGCGACCACGCAAACAGCATGTAAGCGACGAACAATTGCAACAGGAAGTCGTACAGGATCGCCACCGCCTTGATCTGCACATCGAACTTGAATGTGCTGATCAGGTAAAACGCCAGATAGAGAAAGATGGTCGAAAATAGCGGAGTTAAATGTTTGTAGGACATGATCGGGCAAAAATGGGCAGATACGAGAGTATCGATCGGGAAGACTGAACGGAAAATGAACCTATTATCTTATCACATCCAATTATGTCCTCCGCCAAAGTCCATTGACGGACAATAGACGAAAAGAATGACAGCGTTTAGTTCATCCTGTATTGCCGCCCTTACCCATACGTCATAGAATGATCTTTTTCTTAGCTCAACACTTAGCGGATTTGTTATGTCAGATAAAATTTGGTTCAGAACCGGCGAAGCCACCGTTTTTTCCAGCGAAGGCCAAGGCACCGACGCGATGCCGGAAATTCTGATCGGTCATGTGCAGGGACCGGCCGGTCATGCGTTTGCCAACTTGATGGGGCAAACCGAAGGGCACACCCGGATGTTCGCGATTCGCGCCTGTAATCAACAGGTACGCCCGGCCACCTTGATGGTGCCTAAAGTCACCATCAAATCATCCGCCTATGTGAACCTGCTCGGCGGCCCGGTGCAGTCGGCGGTTGCCGATGCGGTGCTGGACAGCGTAATCGACGGCGTATTGCCGGCCGATCAGGTCAACGATCTGTGCATCATCGCGATGCTCTGGATTGCGCCGGAATGTGCGACCAATCCCGATCTGGACCGGAAAGATTTGTATCGGACCAATTATGAAGCGATGAAGCTGGCGATTTCGCGCGCGATGAGCAATTCACCGACGATCGAGGAACTCAAAGCGAACCGGCACAAGATTTTTCATGAAATGTACGATCCGGAGACCGGCGAATCGCAGTGGTAACATTGCCTAGCGACAATGCGCGCCCAGCCTAGACCGCAACTGGAAGCCTGCCCCGAGTGCGATGCGTTGCTGAAACCGGCAGCGCTCGACGCCGGCGACAAGGCGCATTGCCCGCGCTGCGGCTTCCTGTTGCAGCGTGCGCAAAAGAACAGCATCGAGCGCAGCCTTGCCTTGTCGATCACCGGCCTGTTGCTCTTTATCCCGGCCAATAGCCTGCCGCTGCTCGGCATCAAATTTTTAGGCAATACCAAAGACGGCATTCTATTTTCCGGGGTCATGGCGCTCTATGCCGAAAACATGTGGGCGGTCGCCACGCTGGTGTTTCTATCCAGCATCCTGTTTCCGCTCGTGAATATTTTGCTGAGTCTCGCTATCAGCGCCCATCTTTACCTGAATCGCCCCAACCGTTATCTGACGCACTGGATGCGCTGGCTGCAACATCTGGACGAATGGGCGATGCTGGAAGTGTACACGCTCGGCATCATCGTCGCCTGCGTCAAACTGTCCTCGATGGCCGACTTGCGCTTCGGCTTGGGCCTGTATGCGTTTGTCGGCCTGCTCCTGGTCACGGTCACACTGGCAGGCAGCCTCGACCGGGCGCTGTTCTGGCGGCGCATCGACGCCCTGCTCGGAAAACCGGCATGAAGTCGCGGCCCGGCGCCTTGCGGCAAGGACTGATCCGCTGCCATGATTGCGGGGCGCTCGCGCAGCGCGGAGCGCTATCACGGCCCTGCCCGCTCTGCGGCAGCCCTCTGCATGCGCGCATTCCGAACAGCCTGCGGCGCACGATGGCGTTTCTGCTCAGCGGCTATGCCCTGTATGTGCCCGCGAATATGTTCCCGATCATGACCGTGACCCAATTCGGCGTCGGCGAACCACATACGATACTCGGCGGCATTCTGGCGCTGATCGAAAGCGACATGCTGCCGATCGCGATCCTGGTCTTCATCGCCAGTATTGCAGTGCCGCTGCTGAAACTGTTCGGCCTGACTCTGCTCTGGTTGTGCGTATTTTACCGCTGGCAGGTCAATGCGCGCCGCTGGACGTTGATGTACCGGATTATCGCTTTTGTCGGCCGCTGGTCGATGCTGGATATTTTCATGATTTCGATATTGATTTCATTGGTCGATCTCGGGGGCGTCGCCAGCGTTCTGGCAGGTCCTGCCGCGACCGCGTTTGCCTCGGTCGTGGTGATCACGCTGTTTGCGGCCAAAAGTTTCGATCCTCGCCTGATCTGGGATAACCAAAATAACTGATGAACGACGAATTTGCTTACGAAACCGAAGAAACGGCGCTGAACAAGAAACCCGAGCTGCCGCTGGTCTGGCTGCTGCCGATTTGCGCATTCATCGTCAGCGGCTGGCTGATCTATAAATCGGCTTCCGAAAAAGGCCCGGTCATTACGATCGATTTTCCGACCGCGGAAGGCCTCGAAATCGATAAAACCAAAATCCGTTACCTCGACGTCGAAATCGGCAAGGTCACCGACATCAGCATCAATGACGACTCGAAAACGATCAAGGTTACCGCGCAGATGCAACGCGATGCCGAGAACTATCTGAAACAGAACACCAGTTTCTGGGTCGTGCGCCCGCAGGTCGGCCTGGCCGGTATTTCGGGTTTGAATACATTGCTTTCCGGCGCCTACATCGAAGTCAAACCCGGCGACGGCCCGCACGGACATCATTTTGTCGGCCTTCCCACCGCGCCCGTGCTGAAGACTGAGGCCAAAGGCAAGCAATTCGTTCTCGAAACCGCAAATCTGGGTTCGCTCGGGCCCCGCACCCAAATCAATTTTCACGGGATTCCGGTCGGCGAAGTGTTGAGCCAGGAACTCTCGGTCAACGCCGACTCGATTCGTCTGGTTATTTTCATCAAGGCGCCCTACGATCAATTCGTCCGCAAAAACACCCGTTTCTGGAAAGACAGCGGCCTTGATTTATCGGCCGGCGCGGACGGCTTCAAGGTCCGGACCGGCCCTTTGGTTTCGATGTTGAGCGGCGGCATTGCCTTTCGCACCCCGCCCGACGATACGATCAAGGATGTGAAGCCGGAATATTCGCTGTTCCATCTTTACGAAAACCACGAACAATCGACCCAGATCGAGTACCGTAATACATTGAAATATGTCATGTATTTCAACGGCTCGGTGCGCGGCCTGACCGAAGGCGCACCGGTGGAACTGCGCGGCATACCGATCGGCGCAGTAACCGGCATCAGCCTGGAACTGGACGCAAAGACTGCGGACATCCGGATTCCGGTCACCGTGGATCTGGAACCGGACCGGATCAAGGAAATCAACAAGCAGCCGAATATCAGCAACCAGGACATGATCGCGCGCCTGGTTAACAAGGGCTTGCGCGCGCAACTCCGGACCGGCAGCCTGTTAACCGGCCAACTGCTGGTCGATCTCGATTTTCATCCAAACAGTAAAGTCACCTTGCACGCCAACAACAGCCCCTATCAGGAATTCCCGACCATCCCGAGTTCGCTTGATCAGTTTACGCACTCGGCGCAAACGATCATGGACAAGATCGCTAAACTGCCGCTGGAGCAACTTACCGGCGAAGTGAACAACACGCTCAAATCGCTCCAAGACACTTCCAAAGCGGCGAACGGCATGCTCGCCGGCACAGAGCAAACGATGCGCAATGCCGACAAGACGCTGCAATCGGCCGACCATCTCTTACGCCTGCTGGAACCCGGCTCGACGACGCGCCACGAATTCGACAAACTGCTCATGGAGCTGAATCAATCGGCCAGTTCCATGAGGCAGCTGACCGATTATCTGGAACAGCATCCGGAAGCCTTATTACGCGGTAAAGACGATGAATAAGATGATGCGCTTATCCTCCCTACGATATGTTTACCGTTTAAACCTATTCGCCGCTTGCCTGCTGGCGGCCTGTACCTCGACGCCGGAAACGCATTTTTATGTATTGAGCCCGCTGAGCGCCTCCTACTCGCAGTCCGCATCGGCCGAAGCCCCTAAACGGCTAATCGGCGTCGGCCCGATAACAGTCCCCGCGCTGCTCGGACGCAAGCAGATCATGACCCGCACCGGCGACAACAGCATCGCGTCCAGCGAGTTCCACCAATGGGCCTCGCCCCTGAAGGAAGCGATTACCGAAACGCTGGCGCAAAACCTCTCCACCCAGTTGCCGAACGACATCGTGAAAGCCTATCCGTGGAGCGCCTATGGCGAGATGGATGTCCACATCATCATCGACATCGTCCGCTTCGAATCGACCGCCGCGCAAACCGCCGAACTGGCGGCAGAATGGTCGATCATGGACGACAAAACCCTACGCCTGGTCAAACACGGCCAGGCCAGAATTACCCGCCATCAAACCGGTTCAAGCCAGGCAGATGCGGTCAAAGCACTTAGCGAGGCCTTACAGGAATTCAGTAGGCAATTGGCCGATGCCTTGCTGAAAAGTAATGACGTGGAAAGATTGAAGTGAGGCTGACTGGCTTTGCCAACCCGGCAATTCGACGATGCTCTACCAAGCAATTGCCTTTTTACAAAAATTGGCGGCTCCTAGGGGCCAAAAGCGGTCTATCAACAATTTCTATGAAGGTCTGATAAAAGTTTGAAAACAGTCATTCAACGTTCAAGCTAACCGGAACCCGCCCTTCTTTGGCTCCTTTTTCAGGTTTCGCATGGGCTTATAGGATTGTAGTTTCGATAATCGCTATGTCTGAGGGACGCATAGCAAAGATAGGGCGTTGCTTAAGGAGTGTCAAAATTACATTGATACTGCTTTTGTATGCTTTGCGCTAAGCCAGAAATAAAGTCTTGGCTAATTGAGAAAAGGATGTGCCCTGGATTATCAGTAAAGACGATACTGGTGGGTGATCTGTTCCCGCGATATTCCACTCTGCCCAGCACCTGTGCTGGACCATCCGACTGAACTAAAATGTAATGGCAGGTAAACCTTGAGTTCATCTCAGGAATAGTAAGTTTATTTAACTGGTCCTGCGTGGCATTTTGATAGATAGGGGAAATCGCGTGAAATGATTCTTCAAGATGTGGTAGCTCAGAATAGCCTTTCGGATATTTAATACGTACTGATCGGATAAGCAATATGTCTTCGAGATAATCCTGCTTTAAAGCTAGACAAGGAAGGTTCAAATTAATTGAAGAGTCCTTGACTTCTGCTATCCAAAAAACGAAAGTGATATCACCGATCTTTGAAAATTTGTCTCCGACAAAGGTAGCAATCTCATAACCACCTCCAAAGAAATTTAATTAGTTTCTTGTACCCATCCAACGAAACTAACGTCGAATTTTAGAAGATCTGGCGTGAAGCTTGAGAAATACTCAGAAATGCTGTCAAAACAAAGAGGTGCTTTGGATGATATATCACGGAGCTCTTTAATAATCAGTGATGCAGCGAGTTGGCTACCAGCCCAAGCAATCACACAATTATTCGCAATCACATTGACCTTTTGTTGAAGGCCTGTAATTGACCAACCTGAGCCTACCGGAAAGACTTGAGCCACATTACCTAATACCGGAATTTCTGTGCTTTTTTCTTGATTTTCTGGTCCTGAGATAAGGAGGTCGCCGACTACTAAGTAAAAACGCGCAACTAATTTGAGGTCTTTGGGCCTAACTATGTTTTAACGCTGAGCGCTCACGTGTCATGAATCTGGAATTAAACGAAACCGAACGCCTAACCTTGCAAGAACTTTCTGTGCATCATCGGTATGCGG
>JBPFEE010000003.1:0-38117 GCA_051061095.1 Methylomicrobium sp.
GCGGCCAAGGCGCATAGCGGGAAGCTTCCAGCAGGGTGCGCTGTTCCGCTTCGCTCAAGCCCTTCACATACTTCATTTGTCTCTCTACAACCAGCCATCACATAGTCTGATTTTACCCGGTTTTTTATGCATACCTACTTACGCCAAATACTACACTAAGAACTCACTTTAATTGATGGCTATTTGAGATAATCCCGGCTTGTGCTACGTTCCACAGGAGTGGGCAATCAACTCCGCCCGGTCACAGATAACTACATTAAATTTTGATGATTGTGTCGCTATAGAGCGCTACTAAGGGATCGTGAGTCATTAAACGCATCGGCTCTACGAGTGCCTGAGCCACAAGAATACGATCGAACGGGTCTTGGTGGTGCGCAGGCAAACCTTCGACGGCACTCGCATGCTCCGCCTCGACGGCTAGGAAACGATAACCGGATTCTTGAAAATATCGCATGGCGTCTTGACTGGAAACCGGCATATCGCCACGACCTAGCGAGTGCTTGATCGCAATTTCCCAGACATTCGCCGCGCTGACCCAAACGGTCGTCTTGGGTGATGCAATTAAATCACGCGCCTTTTGCGGTAATTTTGGGCTATCCGTGATGGCCCATAGTGCAACGTGAGTATCCAGTAGCAGATTCAAGATTGCCCCTCACCCATGAACAACTGCGCCACTTCGTCGTTGTGCGCATCGATGCTGTCCGGCACCACGAACAAGCCTTTTGCTACACCAATGCGATTCCCGGAGGGCACCGTATCCATCGGAACCAGTTTGGCAGCCGGGCGGCCATTCCGGGCAATCACAATTTCACGCTCGCGTCCTTGCTCGATAGCCTCCACTAAGCGGGACAGAGACGACTTGGCTTGCAACATATTTACGGTATGCATGGTATTCTCCACAAAAAACAAAGTTAGTCTAGTCTAGCTAGAAATGTAAATCAAGTGATTATGATTTTCTACTCAAATTTTAACGGGGGATAGGCTTTTATGTCGGGCCTGTATGATACAGAGAGGACGCCGAAAATTAGGCAGCCGGATAAAAGTGTATGACCTGCGATTTTTGAATGGCTAGAAGGGCATTAAATCGGAGCTGAAGCTGGCTATCAAAACAAAAGAAAATATTCCCATCTTCCTAACCTAAAATTCAGAATTTTCTTTGCCATAGAACGAGAATATCACCAGTCTTTTTCGCGCTTGCGGATGGTTTGATAAATGGCTTCCATCGCATCGATGAAAGAATGGTCGCTTGACCAAAAGGCCGGAAAGTCACCGCCTTTTTTGATTAGCAGCGCCGGAATGGCGGCCGGTACGGCCGGCGGTAAGTTCTCCGGTAGACGTTTGCGGCCATGCCAGAAGCCGCCGGGCGTCATGCGTGGTGCAAGCGGTTGTGTTGTTGCGCGCGTGAAGTAGCTGTCAACGCTGTCAAAACCGGCGTCCTGTTCCCCGATGGCCGCCGCCAAAGCCTGGCCCAACGGCGTTTTTCGCAGTTGATTTTGCAATTCGTCGCGTTCGAGGCCGCGCAATTCGAACAATAAGAACGGGTCGCGGTCCAGTTGTGCCGCGATGAAATAATACAGTCCGGCGATGTGCTTGCATGGGTTGGCGTAATCCGGGCAGGAGCAGTCGGTTTTCAGGTCTTTGCGGCTGTAAGGAAGCAAGTTCAGCTTCAGTGTCCGAAACACGTCTTCGATCGTATCCGGCACTTCGTTCAGCAACAGGCGGGAAATGAACGCGGCGCGGCTGCCGAGCATTTGGATTAATTGCTGCCACTGAGCGGCATCGATCGTCTGGAAGGCGATCGTGGTTTTATAGAGAGGCTCTTTATAAACACCGTAATAAGGATTAACGTTGCCTCGAATCTGCGCGCTGACCACGCCGCCTTGCCGCTGCCAGCTGCGAATGCGGTCGTTATTGGCATAGGCGCGTCCCCGCGCCAGCCTTGCCGAATCAGTGAAGGATTCCAGGGCCTGGATAAAGCGTTGTCCCCACCAGGTGCGAAGCGCTCGATCTCCTTGCGCCAATTCCCGAGCACCGAAGTCGGCGCGATCAGCAGCGCGGGTCCGTGACCGGTTTCGTCACGCGCCATCACTAACCGGGCGATGACCTGGAGGGTTTTACCCAGGCCCATGTCGTCGGCTAAACAACCGGAAAGGCCGAGTTGTTCCAGAAACACCAGCCAGGCGACGCCGCGTTTTTGATATTCACGCAGCTCGGCGTTCAGGCCGGGAATGTCCTTGATCGGTTGTAAGTGCTGTTGATGACGCAACTTTTCCAGCATCTCCGCCAAGGCGCATTCCGGGTCGACTTCGAAGAGGTCCGCCTCATCCGCGGTGCGTTTGAGCCAGTCGCGCATGTCCAGGTTTTCTTCCGCCTCGCCCTGGCGCCGCCAAAACTCCAGCATGTCTTTCATGCGTTCACGGTCCAGCACGACCCACTGGCCGCGGAATTGCACGAGCGGCGTTTTCGTCTCGACCAATTGCATCCATTCCTCCGCGCCGACCTTTTCACCACCCAGCGTCAGATCGTAACGGTATTCGAGCAATTGATCCAGACTCAAAAGGCTTTGCGTCGCCGAGCGTGCCGCTTTTTTCGCGGTTGCCGCCGGACGCAGGCGCAATTTAGCGCGCCGCCGGCCCTCTGGCGTCCACCAGGCCGGCACGCTGACCAGAAAGCCGGCATCTTCCAATACCCAGGCGGTTTCGTTTAAAAAAGCGAACGCTTCTTCCAGCGACAAATCGATGCCGGACGGCTCTGCCGTTTCCATGCCCTTCCACAACGCGGGATAAACACGTGCGGCCTGCCCCAAATCGATCAATAAACGCTGCTCAAAATCGGTCCCACTTTCCTTTTCCCAGTGTTGCCGGGCAGTGCCGGTAAGTTGCCAATAATCGGCCAGTGGCAGTTGCAGCGAAGGGTCGCGGCGCGATATTACACGGAATTCCAGGCGCCAGGACTCGGGCTGCTCTATGGATGCTTCCTGCAGTTGAAGACCCAGTTGGAAGCCGGTTTCGCCGGCCGCGCCGGAAAGCTGTTTTCGCCAGGTGGCCCACTGCTTGCCAATCGTCAGATCCCCGGCGGTCAACCAGGGTTCTTGAAGAGTCGGCCGGCAGGCCGGCAACAGCCACGAATCGGCCAGTTGTTTCTCCATGGCTTGCGTCAGGCGCGAATTCCCGGCTGCCTGCCTGAGCAACACTTCGGCACAATGGCGCAACACGGTGGCAGGTTCAAAATTCGGTGCGGCGGCCGGCGGCAGCCGTTCGGCCGCTTCCTCTATCAGGCATTCGTAATTCGGAGATAAAAACTCCCAACCGGTATAAACCTCGTAAGGGTGTTTGCCGGTTTTCCAGGCACGGTAGCGCAAAGCCGGCATATACTGGTCTTTGAGCAGGATGCCGCGGAGCGATTGGCTGAAATAATACCAAAACAGAAAATCGCTGCCGGCTTTAAAGTCTTCCCCCTGGAAGATCAACCGGAAATGGATGTCGTTGATCAGGTTGATGGCGCGGTTATTGAAACAAAAACAGCTGATGGGCCAGGTCTCGATTTCCGCCTCATTCCAAACATACGCCTCGGCATCCAGAGAGGTCGATAATTCGGGACAGGGCAGGGGGCTGCCTTGGGACGACGGGAGTGGCACGGGATAGGTCACAAAATCGGACTCCCGTGATGTGACACCGATGGACGATTTCAACCAGTCTCGCAAGCGCTCGGCATCCAGGTGGTTGGGATGATATGGGGTTTTGCGTTTGCCGGATTTCGTTGCGGCTTGAGCCGCGGATTCCACCCAAAGATAAAAGTGGCCGGCTTGAATGAAAGCTTCGGTGGTATCGGGGGCCCAAAAAAGATGGACAACGTGGGTCATGGAGATAAGATCGTTGCGTTATTCGGCGTTACCTTGGAAAATGACGTGAGATAAAGGCAATAAAAGTGTATTGGAGTCCATCGGCGATTTTTGAAAACCGTGTTCTTCGTAAAAATGGACGGATTGTTCCGAAAGTGCATGAACCACAAGTGCTTTGACACCCACGATTTCGGACACTTGAAGGGTACGGAGTATGGCGTCGCGCAAAAGCGCTTTGCCAATCCCTTGGCCTTGCCAGTTTATATCAACGGCGAGTCGGCCCAACACCATGACGGGAATGGGATCCGGCATGTTACGACGAATGCCTCCAGGCGCGAGCTCACAGGCAATTGATCCGGTAGCCAAACAATAATAGGCAACGATGATTCCGGCGCGAGGTTGGTCAACACACACGACATAAGTTCGTGAAGCGCCACGACCCTCGTTACGCAGGGCACGATTTTTGAGCCAATGATCAAGACTGATTTCGCCGCAAGCAAACGCTGTAAAGTCATGTTCTGTTTTCAGCGGTGAGGGCAGGCTCCATTTTACCGAACTGGCCAAACTAGTCTTCCCAAGGTCCTTTGCTTGACATCAGTTCGCGTAGTTTGGGATTGGCAGTCGGTGGCGTATCCAGCAAGGCTTGAAATTGCTTGAATCTTTCCGCATCCAAATGGAAAATTCGTTGATCAAGTAACAGTTCTTCGGCCTCACGGCACGCTGTTTCCAGCATGAAATCCGAGCGAGTTTTGCCAAGCATCTCGGCGGCCTGGTCGATCAAGTCACGTTGCGTTCTTTTGGCCCTGATGTTGATATTGATGTCGCGGGGGCTATTCGCTTTGGTTGCTGACGGCTGCATTGATGAGGCCTCCATGGATTTTAGTCGTAAGCGCTATTTTTATTCATTTGTGATCACAATGTCAACACGTATTATCCATTAACATGGAATACTGCAACATGCAAATTTGCCAGCTCAGTGCCGTCCTAATCGATTTTTAGTTAACTTAGACTACTCGGTTTTCTGGTTCGCAGTTGTCGAAGAAGTGATGCTTAACTGTGACCCAGTTAGATTGGCGCCAAAGCGATTTTTTCTTAGAAAAGCCCCAAACGGTCGTTTTTCCGACATAGAGAAATTAGGAACACGAGGTAGACTCGCCTCATCACTACAAATGATGCTCATCTGTCATGTTACCCATCAATTTACGAAGCTGTCGTCAGTTATCGGCTCAACATCTCTCCGGATTCTGTTCTAATCGGGGGTTTAGACAAAAAATTAAAGCTCTTGCGGTGACAATTCTTGGTTTGGGGCTCATTTCTTTGGGCCAGACATGCAAGGCGCTTGAAACGGCATCTTTACCCAAAAGGGCTATCATTCCGGTCAGTTCAAAAGTTTCCAACCATTTCCCTGCCAAATACCGAAGCCGCAGTGAGCTATGGACGCAGGGTGCTGGCGGTGGCGAATCAAATCAGGGCAGTGCTCTGATCGCGTGCTTTATGGATGAAAATATCTACAACCTGAATCTGGATTATTTGATTCTGGCTCATGAGTTGATCCAGTCCGGCCGTAAACAACAAGCCATGGTCCGTCTCGGCTTAACACCGGAAGCGGTGACCATTTTGGCTAAAATGCCGGTCGATCAATTGAAAGTGCTGGCGCGAAGCGATGTGCTCAGTTTTGCTCCCCGGTTTCCCGTCAATTCCTGGCGGACGTTTTTGCGTAACGAACCCATGGTGAGCGAGCCTTTTGAACAACGCGCCCTCCGTCTGAGAATGTTTTTAAGCAAACCAGGCAGCCAGTCATGATAGCTGAAGGCTTGTCTTATGAGGAACAGCTGCAAAACTACCAATTAGCCTATCAACTGCTCAAACGAAAACTCCGCACATCTTATGTCAGCCAACTGATTAAAAGCATCAGTTTGCCGGAAATTCGGGATATTCATCGCTCGATTCACCAAGGCGAGAGCCCGAGTTCGGGATTGCTTCCTGCTATCGAAGCCATTCCCCAAGTCCGAGAGTCTATGCTGTACATCTCTCTGTTTGCATCCCTTTATCGAAGTGCCAGTCCGGTCGATATCAGGGCTGAAATGGATGTGTCCGCCATTATTTTTGCCTGGGACTTTTTTTGCGAAACTTTTCCTAACCATGTTCGAGAACGCAGGCCTTATGGCAAAGTGCGTCCCGCCAATTTCAGCGAAGCCTGGGTCGTCGCGCAAGCGCTAAAAATCGGCTCCGCAGCCTTGCATTATTGTAAAAGTTGTCATGGTGATCATATCGTTATCTACAACAGCAAGTTTCCGCCAACCTGCCAAGTTTGTGTCATAGATCAATTGTGAAAAAAGGGAAATACTCTGGGCTTGAGGTAACGGCAGAATTTGAGTTTTTTTAAAACTCTCGGTTTGATCGGGCAGATTTATCCAGCATTTTGGATTGAACCTGATACTAACGGTCTTTGTTCGGCCAGGAGCCGACTGTCAAATTGGCAACTGTATGGCTGGTCAATTTTGGAAAGTGGTCTTTCATAATGTTACGTTCTGCCGCACGCGTTATTGAAACGCCTTAAAGAATGCGCGCGTCGGCAAGAAGCGTTTGGTTACGCGGCCTTATGCATCCGCGGCCGGCTTTTAGTGGGAGGCGGCGCGAGCTTCCGGCATGAGGAGACCGAGCAAAGGGCCGGTCATCAGAGTCGTGACGAGCGCCATGAGGACCATCATCGTGAATATCGCTGGAGTAATGATGCCGAGATCGTAGCCGATATTGAGAGCGACGAGTTCGACGAGTCCTCGGGTATTCATCAGCGCCCCGATCGCGAGCGATTCGCGCCACGTTGAGCCCGACCAGCGCGCCGCTCCGGCGCTGCCCACGAACTTCCCGGTGATCGCCACCAGGATGATGACGGCGCAGAGAATCCACGATGCCCAATCGTTGAGCAGGTTGATTTGGGTCCGAAGGCCGCTGAGGGCGAAGAAGAGGGGCAGCAGAATGATCGTACTGAAGTTCTCGAGGCGGACCGCGAGAGCCTCACGGAATGCCGTTTTCTTGGGAATGACGATGCCCGCCAGAAAGGCGCCGAAGAGCGCGTGGATCCCGATGGCCTCCGTTATGAAAGCGGAGAAAAATACCGTGAACAAGACGGCCGCGATGGCCCCTTTTTCGCGAGCGTTCTCGGTGGCTCGGCCCTCTATCAAACGTTCCAGGAGGGGCCGGGCCACAAAGAGCATTGCCGCGATATGCAGGGCGCAGAGCGCGGTCACGCTCAGGGAGTTGGCGATTGTACCCTGCCGGGAGATCGCTGCTACCACGGCCAGAGCGCACCAGGCGGTCAAATCATCGACCGCCGCGCAGGTGAGCGCGACGGTCCCGAGAGGGGATCGGCTCAAACCTAGCTCATGGAGCATTCTGGCCAGAACGGGGAAAGCCGTGATGCTCATCGCGATGCCCATAAAAAGACAGAATGGAGTGAAAGGAACCCCGGCAGGCGCATAGCCTTGATAAAGGATAAGCGAGAGCAGCGAGCCAAGCAGGAAGGGCAGGAGGATGCTCGCGTGAGATATCAGCACTGCTGAACGGACTTTTTTTGTCAGGACTTCGGTATCTAGCTCCATTCCGACGACGAACATAAAAACGATCAATCCGATCTGGCTCAATAGGCCAAGATTCGCGAGGGAAGTCGCGGGGAACAGCAAGGCACCGGCGGCAGGCCAGAGCAAGCCCAGGACGGAGGGACCCAAGAGTATCCCGCCGATGACTTCGCCGATAACCCCGGGCTGGCCGAATTTCCGCATGACTTTTGCGCAGCATCGGGTGAAGGCGATAATGACCAAGATCTGAAGCAGCAAAACACCGAGCGGGCTGCGCATATTCCTATAAAGCTCTTCACTCAAGCAGCTTGGAACTGCGGCCGCAGCGATAGTTGGAGTGGGAAGGCTCGGCTGTACGGCCGAGCCAACTGAGAGTATCAACCACAGCGCAGCCCCGAAGAGGACCAAGCAAAGAGGATAAATGGCGAACCGGCTATCAAGGCGTTTAATTTCTCGATTCATATTCTTCTTTTACTCATTGGACCATATAACAAGTCTTATAGGGTATTGGTCTATCATCCCTGATTGCCACTTTCTAGGCAATAAATGCTGGCCAGCAGCCAAATATACGACTAACTGCCAGAGCCCGTTAAGGGTCGCTATGAGCCTGTCAATGCCGCTCAAAAACCTCATCCCTCAACACATCAAACTCATTGAATGCAATATCCAGACTGAGTTTCAAGTTGATGATGGTGGCGATGGTAGAGCTGGTAAAAATGCAGATCATGATGGCGATTTGATATTTCACCGCCAGCCACGGTTCACTTCCGCCTAGAATTTGTCCCGTCATCATGCCGGGTAAAGAGACCACGCCCATTGTGGCCATACTGGCCAGGGTGGGGTTGATCGCCGCTTTAACGCCATCTCGAAAATAAGGACGAACAGCTTCCCGGCGTGTGGCACCGAGCATTAAAAAAGTCGCATATTCATTTTCATTTTTGCGAAGTGCCGAATAGAAGCGTTCCAGCGCAATGACGTTGCCTTGCAGACAATTACCCAGAATCATGCCGGCCAGGGGCACGACATAGCGGGCATCGTAAAAATGCGCCGGTTGGATCACCAGCGCCACCAGATAGACGGTGGAGAACAGTATGCTTGAACCTATTGCGGTAAAGGTGGCTAACGCAAAATATCGCGCTTTAATGCCGGCGCGTCGCAGAATACTCAGATCCGCCACAATCAACATGACCAGGATCCATAGTCCGTTCAACCAGGGATCGTTAAGATCGAAAAGGGCTTTTAAATAGATTCCCACCAGGGATAACTGAATAGTCATCCGCACGATGCCGATGACGAGATCCCGGCTTAGGCGCAAACCGATCAGCCAGAGCAATAACCAGGGTATCAAACAAAGGGCATAGAGAATCGCCATCTGTGGCAGTGCAATATCAAGGGTTTCCATGGTGCTCTATCTTGTTCAGAATACCGGTTTCCACTTCAAAAACGATATCACAGCGTTCCATCCACTCAGGATCGTGGCTGACCGAAAGCACGGTCAGTTGGGGGTCAGAGAAAACCTCGAAAACAGCCTGTTTGCTTTCTCTGTCCAGAGCACTGGTGACCTCGTCGAGCAAATACACTTTTTTATCCAATAATAGACCGCGTGCCAGGGCGATACGTTGTTTTTCACCACCGGATATTCGGCTGCTTTTACTATTTAAAATAGCCGCAGGTAGCCGCAGTCGATGCAAAACAGCAATCAGTTGAGCTTCCGTGGGTCGATGATGGCGATGCGCTTTAAATTGAAAAGGTAATAGAAGGGCCTCTCTTACGCTTTCAGCCCCCAGCATCGGTTCTTGACCAATGTAAGCGGTGCAGTTTCGGATTATCCGAACAGAGAGTGACGTTAAGGGTTCGCCCTGAAAGTAAACCGTTCCAGATTGTATGGTATGAAGCCCCATGAGGGTTCTCAGCACACTGCTTTTGCCGGCGCCGGATTTACCATATAACGCAGCTTTCTGTCCGGGCAAGAGAACGAAGCTGATGTTGGAAAGAATTATTTTGTCCAGGGCCGTGACCGTGACCTGATCGAATCGAATAATCGGAGACATTAAGCAAGGGTTCAAAATTGAATCAGTCGTGACGATAAATGATGGACG
The DNA here is from genome assembly GCA_051061095.1 of Methylomicrobium sp. GTDB lineage: Bacteria > Pseudomonadota > Gammaproteobacteria > Methylococcales > Methylomonadaceae > Methylomicrobium. The sequence goes on from JBPFEE010000003.1 coordinate 9,519, forward strand.
GCTTTATCTATTATGGAGAGCATCTGGCTGGCTCTACACGAAGAGCGTCAATTTATCTCAACTATCGTGAGTCTGCTTTCTGATGTTGAGCAGACTTTCGATGACTTAGGGCGACAGGCAGCAAAGGCTCGACTTTTGCCTGTCAATGTTAGATTTTATTCTAACTAATTTTTGATGTCGCCAGTTCAAATCCAGAGTTTTACAGGTTATTACAGGTATTGGCAACTGAGTTTGAATGACGTACCATAGACAGCATTGAGTTCTATTGGAGGCCCATCATGCCCTCGTTCTCGTCTCCTTTACGCCGCTCCCAACTATCAACCAGGCCCCTGCAGGCTGCATCAGTACAATCCCGCTTTGCCGGTCAACATAGCACTGTCAATTGCCTAGGAGTCTGTCGGACTTGAGTCCGCTCTATAGTGGGCAAACCTTTGCCCCCGCCATTTTTTTCAGGCTTCGTCTGCGCTTTTCTTGTCCTTGAAAGCGTTCCGCTATCGTTTGATCGAGCGCTTAAGCCGTTTAAGCGTCCCAGCCCCGTATCTTCTCGCTCAAGCATAAGAGAGCACGTGCATCCGCTTCAGATTGAAGGCCAAAGTGCCCCATTTCCATTCGCCGGCTACGGCATCAAGTCCGCGCCGCGAGAACTGGCGGAAGCCCATGACGTGTTTAATGATCCCAAACACGGGTTCGACCGTGCATTTACGGCGACCGTAGTGTTTGCGTCCTGCCTTCGTTTTAAGCCGCCAGGCCATTTTGACCAGATCAAAAACGGCCATTTTTGAGAGATAGCTACAGGCAAAACCGACCTGACCCTTTCGGTTACTTGTTACATAAATCCGAATGACAGTGGTTATCTGAGGGGGCAAAAAAACCGGCATGGATTTTGCCGGTATTAGCTAGAAAGTAATCCATTGTATCACTTGTCAGTCGCATTGTTCTTAAGAGTTTTAGCGGCTGCCTCGTGCTATTTTGAGCGTGCTTCATGATGTTTGAGTCACGACAACAGGGTGCTCGCCTTTCTCGTAGGCGCGTTTGGAGTGTTTTACGGGCATGGACAACAGACAGGCTGTGTTGATCAGCGCCATGTGCGTCAACGCCTGCGGAAAGTTTCCGAGCATGTGTCTTTCGCGGGGATCATATTCTTCCGCCAATAATCCAAGGTCGTTGCTTAATGCAAGCAGTCGCTCGAAGACAGCCTCGCCTTCTTCGCGTCGCCCCATCAAGACAAGGCTATCGGCAAGCCAGAATGAACACGGCAAAAACGTACCTTCACCAGGCGGCAGCGCGTCCACATCGGCGGTGGGCAAATAGCGCAGCACCAGTCCATCGACGACGAGGTTGCGCTCAATGGCATCGACCGTACCGCACACACGCGGATCGTCGGGCGGGAGGAAACCGACCTGGGGAATCAAAAGCAGGCTTGCATCGAGATGCGGCGAGCCATAGGACTGCACGAATGCATTAATTTTCGCATCAAAACCCGCGGCGCAGACTTGCGCGTGGATCGCATCACGCACCTGACGCCAACGCTCGACCGGACCATCAAGCCCGAAGGCCTCAACGTCCTTGATCGCGCGATCGAAGGCGACCCAGGCCATCACCTTGGAGTGGGTGAAATGGCGGCGCGGTCCGCGAACCTCCCAGATGCCGTCATCCGGCAACTGCCAGTGCGACTCCAGGAAATTCAGCAAGGCCATCTGGATTTCCCAGGCATGAGACTCTGGTTCCAGGCCAGCGGCTCGCGCCAGATGTAACGTATCCATGACTTCACCGTAAACGTCGAGCTGGAACTGCCTCGATGCTGAATTGCCCACGCGCACCGGAACCGCGCCGTCATAGCCCGGAAGCCAGCCCACCTCGTATTCATCCAGACGCCGCTGACCGGTGACGCTGTAGAGTATCTGCAGATCGCCGGGGCAACCCGCTACAGCGCGGAGCAGCCATTCCCGCCAGGCAACCGCTTCTTCGTGATAGCCAGCGAGCAATAGCGCGTTCAACGTGAACGTCGCATCACGCAGCCAGCAGTAACGATAGTCCCAGTTGCGCTTACCTCCCTGTTGTTCCGGCAGTGAAGTAGTGGGCGCCGCAACGATCCCTCCGGTGGGCGCATAGGTCAGGGCCTTCAGCGTGATCAATGAACGCACGACGGCATCACGCCAGCGCCCTTGGTAGGTGCAGCGCCCGGACCATTGACGCCACCAATTTTTGGTTGCCGTCAATGCCTGCTCAGGGTCGAAGGCCTGCTGAATCGCTTCGTGAGAAGGACGGTAAGTGAGCACGAATGTCGTGCGTTCGCCTTGGCATACCTGAAACTCGGCCATGGTTTTCATGTCTTCGCCGTGGACGGCGACTTCTGTGCGCAATTCCAGTGTATCCGGCCCAGCGGTCGCCAAGCGTATATCGCCCAATTTCCGCACCCAGGGTATGATAGAGCCGTAATCGAAACGGATGATAAGTTCCATGCGCAGGGTCACTCGCCCACTTAATCCTTCAACGATACGCAGGACATCCCAGCGCTCAGTCGAGAGCGGCATGCAGTCGATGATTCGCACTGCGCCATCGTCCGTCTCGAATTCAGTTTCCAAAATCAGGGTGCCATCGCAGTACTTGCGTCGAATGCTGCGTATTTCTGTGGCGGGCGCGATCAGCCAGCGCCCGTGCCCGGGCTCTCCCAGCAACGCCGCAAAACACGCGCCCGAGTCAAACCGGGGAAAGCAAAGCCAATCAATGGAGCCGTCGCGGCCGACCAATGCCGCGGTATGACAATCGCCGATCAGTGCGTAGTCTTCAATCGGAAGTGGCATCAGTAAACCTCGGGGTTGTACCAGCAGCCGTCCGCAGCGATGAGTGCGTCCGCCTGTTTCGGTCCCCAACTGCCGGGCTGGTAGGGATGAGCTCGGTGATGCGTATCAAGAACCGGATCGACTACGGCCCAAGCAGCCTCGACCGCCGCTTCCCGCGTAAAGAGCGCGCTCTCGCCAGCCATGGCATCACTCAACAGCCGTTCATACGGCAGTTCCGCTCCCGGATACTCGTCCAGCAAAAATAGCTCGCGCTGATCGCCAACGAACTCCTTGCCCTCGCGTTTGACGCGTGCGGCAAGAGCGACAGCGGAATTGGGGGAAATCCGGAAGCGCAGATAATTGGCTCGCCCGCCTGCCGGCGCTGAATCGTCGAACAGTTTTTGCGGTGGTGGCTTTAACTCCACCAAAACCTCGGTTGCTGTTGTAGCCAGGCATTTCCCGGAACGTAGGTACCACGGCACCCCCGCCCAGCGCCAGGAGTCGATGAAGAGACGCAAAGCGCAGAAGGTCTCGACATCCGATTCCGCCGCCACCCCCGGTTCTTTGCGATAGCCCGTGTACTGACCGCGCACCACGTCGTCCAAAGTTAGCGGCCGCATGGCCTGAAACACCTTGATCTTCTCGCTGTGGACGGCGCTGAAGCCCTGATACGCAGGAGGCTCCATGGCCAGCAACGCGACGATCTGAAACAAGTGGTTCTGGATGACATCGCGCAGACAACCGGCAGTTTCATAAAATGCGCCACGCCCCTTCACTCCGAAATCCTCGGCCAGTGTGATCTGTATGCTGGCCACGCAGTTACGGTTCCAAATCGGTTCGAGGAACGAATTGGCGAAACGGAAGTAGAGGATATTCATGATCGCCTCTTTTCCAAGAAAATGATCGATACGGAAAATCGAGTCTTCTGCGAATTCCGACAGCGCAATGCGATTAAGTTCACGCGCTGAAGCCAGGTCGCGTCCGAACGGTTTTTCGACGATGACACGTGCTTGATCAGTCAAACCTACGACACCGAGACTTTTGATAACCGTGGCGAACAGCGCCGGGGGGATGGCAAGGTAGTGTGCCGGGCGCCGGGCATCGCCCAGCGCCTGCTTGAGCGCTTTGAACGTACCCAGGTCGTTGTAATCGCCGTCCACATACCGGAGTCTGGAAAGAAGGCGGTCGAGAGCGTCTCGATCATCAATTTTGCCGACATGTTGAATGCTATCCGTCGCATGCAGGCGCAGCTGCTCCAGGCTCCACTTCTGGGCAGCGATACCTAACACCGGCACATTGAGAACGCCGCGCTTGGCCATTGCGTAGAGCGCGGGAAAGATCATCTTGTAAGCGAGGTCGCCCGTTATCCCAAAGATCACCAGTGTATCGGCCGGCGTCGTGCGGCTATGTGAATTGCCCATCTTAGTGCTCCTTTTCCTTTTTCTTCTCATTGTGCCCACCAAACTCACCCCATTCGCGGGTTTCACCCTTCCTTGGCACGAGAACTTTTTGACGCCGTCGTGGAGACGTCAGTGCAGCTTTTTGCCGGTCAAGTCAAAGCGATCCGCCACGATAACAAAAAATCATGAGAGATCATTGGGTCTCGGGAGAGGTCAAATAAGACCGGCACGCGTTTCCGCCAGATGAAGTCACCGGAGCCGCCAAAAATGACTACCCCTGCTGGTTTGAGCCTGTTTATTTATGGGGGTTCATCTTTCCGAAACCGGCTCGCAATCCATTTTCGCGGGCTCACTTTAATTGCAAATGAAAGCCTGGCTCTAGGCCATCCAGAATTGACGCGATTCGGGGAGCTGATCGGCTTCTTACGACCGATTGTGTTGAAAAAGTCGGTTTTTGTAGATATTAGACCGATTTAACCAATAGCGCCATCTATAACTCTTTGTTTTTATAAAAAGAAATTTGAGCAGAAAAGGGTTTTCTGTCCAAAACGGACTTTTTCAACACAATCGACCCTTACCTGCCTTCCGTAATAAACAACTTGAATGCCCGCTCATAAATGGCAAGCAGGCTTTCATAAGGGCGTCTAACAAAAATGCTACGTGTATTGTTTTCTGTCGAACCCAACAAGCAAAAAATTGTTGACCGAGAAATACCTGTTGATTTATTGCTAAGCGCTTACTTGTTCGGATTTATGCAACAAAACCCCTTACATCCGTGCCTTGGAATTTATTATTTTGTGGCCAGTCAAAATCAGTGGTTTTATGAACTTTCAGCGGATGAGTCGTTGCCTTATTTTAAAGCCGACGAACTTTCAGGCAATTTACTTACTGGATCGTAGTAAAGCAGTATCGGTATGGCGGTGAGAGACCTCATGTTTCCTATCGGCGGCGGCGACTAAGCCAGTGGTGACTTAATGATACTCGCCATGGACTGGCTCCCTATCGAAGAATCAATCTTAGCAAGTGAGGCACCATGAGCTCTCCAATTTATCCGGAGGACTGGCCGGATATCGACAAGCCGCTTTATCTCCACTCGGTCAAACTGTTCAGCGCCGTTAAAAACTTGCTAAGCGTCAAGCTAGAATTGTATGCCGACACGAAAGTACTGCAAGGCGATATTTTTCTATTCAATCATTTCTCTCGTTTCGAAACTTTTATTCCACAGTTTCTGATTTACGAAAAAACCGGAGCCTTCAGTTGCGCGGTCGCCTCGGGCGAGTTTTTCGAGGAAAAGAATATTCTGTCGAACTATCTTCAACATGTTGGCGTTTATCCGCACGATCATCCACGGTTATTCGCGATGTTGGCTGGACAGATATTGCGCGGCCGCAAAGTCATTATTTTTCCGGAAGGGGAAATGGTCAAAGACCACCGTGTCATCGATAAGACAGGCGAATACACCATCTATTCGCGCATAACCGGAAACCGACGCAAACTGCATACCGGAGCCGCTGTGTTGGGGCAGGGCGTGGAAGTGATCAGAGCGGCCATACGCCATGCCTTTAATGAAAACCGGATCGAACCTTTGCTTCGCTGGCAGGAGCAACTGCAATTCGACAATCTAAATGAACTGTTGGCTGCTGCACACAAGCCGACGCTGATTATACCTGCCAACATTACGTTCTACCCGATCCGCGCTTCGGAAAACCTGTTGTTCAAAAGCGTCGAACAGATCTCGGGCGGCTTGAGCTTACGCCAATCAGAAGAATTGTTGATCGAAAGCAACATCCTCCTCAAAGACACCGATATGGATATCCGGATGGGAAAACCGGTCAATCCCTGCTGCGTCTGGGACTGGCGTACCCATTTGATCATGAACAAAGTGGTGCCCGATATTGAAAAATTAGAGCACGTATTTAAATTAAGGACGGATGCTAAAAACTGGAAGGAGAGACTGCTGGAGCATTATTTCATCAAAAATGCGCAATGCGTGCGCGATCGCTACATGAAAGAAATTTATGCTAATCTCACGGTAAACATCAGCCATCTGGCTTCTACTTTGATTATGAGTTTGATTGGCTCCAACAGGCGGCAAATTGATAAATGTCGGTTTTACATGCTGCTCTATGTGGCGATCAAAAATCTACAAAAAAACACCGATATTCATTTGCACAGTAGTCTGTTGAATCCCGACGATTACGGCGGTCTGCCGCATGGCGTCAGCACCCGTTTCGATCAATTTATCTGCTCTGCCAAGGAGGCGGAACTGATCGCCGAACGAGACGGTTGCTATCATTTTTTACCCAAACTCTGCGAGGATTACGATTTCGACAGGATACGACTGGAAAATCCAATTGCCGTCTATAACAACGAAGCGGCGCCGCTGCGCACGGTTAGCGATGCTTTACTTGCGGCCGACAAAGAAAGCCAAAGCATTAATCCCTATCGATTGGCCGCATGGCATTTTGAAGACGAACAAATGGGCCTGGCCTTTGAGCGCCAAACTTATAGCGCCCGGCATAACGGAGCGATGAAGCAGCAGGAAACGGCCACTGCCGATCCGTCGCCATTTTTTATCCAGCCGAAAGAGCCAAACGGTTTTGGGGCATTATTAATACACGGTCTTTTGGCCAGCCCCGCCGAATTGCGGGAATACGGCCGTTATCTGGCTGGTCATGGCTATACTGTGCTGGGCGTTCGGCTTAAAGGTCATGGTACTTCGCCCTATGCTTTGCGCGATACCAGCTTCGAGCAATGGTTTGAAAGCGTGCAAAAGGGTTTTAATATTTTAAAGGTTTATAGTTCCAGGCTGTTCGCGATCGGTTTTTCGACCGGCGGCGCACTGGCGATGAAACTGGCCGCGGAAAAGCCTGCCGAAATGATCGGGCTGGTCTGTGTATCGGTATCAATAAAATTCGTCAATCCTGCCTTCATGCTGGTACCGCTGCTATATAACGCGAATGTGTTGGTGCGCTGGGTTTCATCGCTCGAAGGCGTCAAGCCTTTTATCGAAAATACGCCCGAACATCCTGACATCAACTATTGGAATACGCCGGTCAGGGCTTTGTACGAACTGCGCCGTCTGATTCAACAATTGGAAACGCTAATGCCTAAGGTCGAAGCGCCGACGCTGGTGATGTATGCCGATCAGGATCCCGTGGTGTCGCCGCAAAGTGCTGAAATCGTTTTCAATAAACTTGGCTCATCGTACAAGAAGTTGTACCCGATAGCATCCAATCGGCATGGCATTCTCATGGAGAATATAGGAAATAATTGGGCCCTGATCGATGATTTTTTAAGCCAATGTCGTCAAGATCATGCTGACGTACTGATTAAGCCGTGATATTTGTAAAGGGATTTCATTCGTGTTCAATGAATTCGCGGGATATAACATTTTCCGGTTGCAAACGAGGCGCCATTACCTGTTAAGGAAACTCTGATTAAGTTGATTCCGTTCATGGTTCGACAAGCTCACCATGAACGGAATCAACAGCTTACCGCTCGTCCTGAGCTCGTCGAAGGACTTAATCAGAGTTTCCTTAAGTAAAAACGCGCAACTCAATTGAAGTTTTGTGGCCTAATTGGGTTTTAACGCCGAGTCCTTGTCCTTACGTGTCATGAACCTGGACCAAACAACCACCGGCTAAAAGCCTGTGGTTGTTTGGTGTGATATGGATAGCAGCTAACAAGTTTGCAGCATTTAAAAGAGCGTAATAAGGGAAAATACGTCTATCAATGGCAATAGTGCTACTCACATTTGATAAGGTGTTTAAACTGCCCGGTGCATCGAAATCGCTATACGATTCCATGCATTGATACTTGCAATAGCAAAGGTCAGTTCTGCAATTTGTGTGTCTGAGTAGCGGGTCTTCAGTTCATTGAATAGCTCTTTAGGCACCTGTTGATCTTTAAGGCAGGTAACCGCTTCGGCCCAGCGCAGCGCTAAGCGCTCATCATGAGTGAAATGTGGACTTTCTTTCCACGCCGCCAGTGTATCCATTCTTTCTGGTGTCTCACCGTCCTGACGTAGATCATGCCCATGAAGTTGGGTGCAGTATGCACAACCGTTGATCTGCGATACGCGCAGGTAGATCAGGTTTTGAAGTTTCTTGTCTATGCTTCCAGTTTCAAGAGTTTCTGTAAGTTTATTTAATGCATTGAAGGCATTGGGTGCTAGCTTCCAATATGGGAAAGTGTTAGTTGCCATAGTTAAATATCCTCCAAGTTAAGATACTTTGATTTTGTGCCCCGATCTATTGGACACTCGACGCTTGAGGTGCGGTAGGTCAATACATGATGTCTAAACGGTTAGGCCAAGGTCGCCAGTGACTAGACTGCTTGTTCTATCCCGACTTAACGTGTGATTTTTGAATCAAAAGATGCAAAAATCACATGGCCTTATCTATGATTGCCCATTTTGATGAGAATCCTTGCGTTCACCCTACTGGTAATTCAGATTTAGGACCGAATCATCGTAAGGATCATCTTAAATTGCTTTAGCGCCTTAAGACTGTGCGGCTGCTGCGCGGGTATGAGAATCATATCCCCTCCATGTAAGTGATTTGGTTTGCCTGCAATGATGACCTCCACTTCGCCTTCGAACACATGCACGAGGGCATCGAAGGGTGCCGTATGTTCGCTCAGGCCTTGTCCTTCGTCGAACGCGAAAATTGTCACGAATGAAGTGATGACGACTTATTCCATCAGTGTAAAAAAATCTTTAGGCGCTCCACAGATCGGGCAGGACCAGTCTTTCGGTACATCGGACCAAAGGGTTCCGGGAGCAAGCCCACTATCAGGGTCACCCTTTGCTTCATCATAAATATGTTCGCATTCCCTGCACTGATATTTTTTAAAATCGGACATGATGATTCTCCTGGGTGAATTTGTTAATGAAAGTCGATTAAATGATTTTGTCTAAAGCAAAATAAGGCAACGATACCGAAAAGAAGGGTAAGGTAGCTTCTCCTTTATATTTCAAGTATTTCGGACACTCGCCGTCTAAGGATAGGGACTAGCTCCTTCTCGAACCACGGATTTCGGCTAAGCCAAATATTATTTCGCGGACTTGGATGCGGAAGGGGGACAATCTTGGGCCAATGGGATCTCCAATTCCGAACCGTTTCGGTAAGTGATGACCGTTCTTCGTTCATGTGATATGTCTGTGCATACCGCCCAACAACCAACGTAACTTCAAGATGGCGCAGCTGACCGAGAAGTAGATCGTGCCATGCCAGCAAGCATTCAGGCCGTGGCGGAAGGTCACCGGATTTACCGGTGCCGGGAAAACAAAGGCCCATTGGCAGAATAGCTATCCGCCTTGAGTCGTAAAAGACTTCGCGCGTTACTCCCATCCACTCGCGTAAACGGTCTCCGCTGGCATCATCGAAAGGCACACCGGATTCATGAACTTTTCTTCCTGGCGCCTGGCTTGCAATCAATAGCCGGGCCTGCGGGTGTATCTGTAGAACGGGACGGGGCCCATGTGGCAAATGTGCCGCACAAAGGGTGCAAGCGCGGACCTCGGCTAGCAAAGATGCAAATGAATTCATGGGGTGACGTTCCTCGTGACAGGCGAATAACCAAACTCATCCGCTTCTGGAAGACGGAGCGAAGGAATCTTGTGACCCAAGCTCTGGCTATAGGAGGTCAGAGCCTCGCCCGGCTCGGTCGCTGTTGGGCGCTGACTTCCTCTCGAATTAATTGCACCCATCTCCCGCCTGTTCTCGCATATCGTTCTCTCTCCAACTAACGGAATAGCCAGCTGTTTTCCTGGATCACAACCGCCTGGTTATGCTCTTCGTCCTTTGCTCCATAGACGAGCGTCACGATACCCTTGTCCAGTTCTTGCTTTAAGAGCTCGATTTGCTCGCTATTGCCCTTGAGCTCATCTAAATACCGTTCCTTGAACTCTTCCCACCTGCCCGGGTCGTGGTCAAACCATTTCCGGAGCTCCGTACTGGGAGCGATATCTTTGAGCCACAGATCAATGCTTGCTTTTTTCTTTGTCAAACCGCGCGGCCAGAGCCTGTCCACGAGGATACGCCGGCCGTCATGCTTGTCCGGTAGTTCATATACCCTTTTAATCCTGAACCGATAATTTTCTGGCTGTTGCATTTATGTGTTGAATTCGTCATTTGAGTTAAAGGTAATCACGAGGTATCGCGCCGCGTCATGCTTGAATAATTTATCAGGTATAGTACTAACGATTTAAATTTTAAAGACAATTGTGAGTAAAACAACCGAATCAACTACAGCTCTAACAGCGTGCGGCTCACCGGGCATTAAATAAAGCAGTTGGCCGGATGTTAATGCTTGTGTTGTTCCCATTGCTGGGCACTCAACTTCCCCGGTTATGCAATGAATCACACACGGCCCTGATACTTTGTGATCAGCAAATTCTTTACCTGCCGGAAGAACAAGGCGAACCAGCTCCATTTCATCTGTTTTCGCAATGACTTTTGTTTTTTCATTTGGGACGTCTTGCGCCCAGGTTGCCAAGTCAACAATTTCACCTGGTGATGGGTGATGTGTGGCCATGAATATCTCCTAGGAAGTTTAAATTTATCAAACACAAGTTAATAAGCCAGTGACAAAGAAAGGGTCGCTACTTTTTCGAACCGATCATTAAGATTTTCCAATCCTCCCAAAAAGGGTAAGCTCTTCATCCGACTAACGGATTTTGCTACCGATCCTTTATATAGATAGGGTTTATGACTTCAAAACGCCTGATAAAACTATCCACACATCGCTGTATTGTGTTGAATGGAAAGAACGTCAGTCCATCGGCTGCCGACGCACATCCAGCCAGCCTTTGATGGATGCGATTACCAATGGTATGGCGCCGAATAAGATAAATACCAGGTCACCGGGCAGCCGTAGCCATTCGAGCAGTCGCGATCGCTCGCTACCGATGTAATCAAGGCTGCGCGCGTGCCAGTACCCATGCTGGACTACATCCCAGACCTGTAACACTCCGCTAGGGAACAAGCTCATGCTTAACATCAGCGTCAGGCCGACGTTGGTGCCCCAAAATCCGACCTTAACGTATTTCTCGATGTCGGACCAGCGTGCATCGGTGCTGGTCTGGCGCAACACGAATACCATCAGCGCAAGCGCCAGCATGCCGAATACCCCCATCATCGCGGCATGGCCATGGTTGGGCGTCAGTTGGGTGCCGACTTCATAGTAGCTGACGATCGGCAGGTTGATTAGGAAGCCGAACATGCCGGCGCCGACGAAGTTCCAGAAGCCCACGGACATCAAGAAGTAGAACGTCCATTGATGCGGTATTGCTACCGATTCGCGGCAGACATCGCAATCCGCTTGTGTGGTGCGGACGAAATCCCAGGCATCCAGGGTCAGCAGCGTCAATGGCACCACCTCCAGAACCGAAACCATCGCCGACAGCGCCATGTTGAAGCTGCTCTGGCCGGTAAAATACCAGTGATGGCCGGTGCCGATCAGGCCACCTCCGAAATACAGGATGGCGTCGAGGTAAATCACTCGAAGCGCGACATTGCGCTGGGTGAGACCCAGTTGATAAAACATCAGCGCCACCATCGTGGTTACGAAGAATTCGAAGAAACCTTCGACCCATAGATGAATGATCCAGAAGCGCCAAGTATCCGCCACGGTGAAGTGGGTCTTGGCGCCAAAGAAAAGTGCCGGCATGTAGAACACAGGAATCGCCAGGGAAGCCAGCAGGAACAGTCTGACCAAAGGTTTCGAGGCCGGCTCGCTCAACGTATCCGGCCGCACCAGCTTTAATAATATCGCAAACCATACCAGCAGACCGACGATAAGCAAGTACTGCCATAGGCGGCCGAGCTCCAGGTATTCCCAGCCCTGGTTGCCAAGCCAGAACCACCATTGACCCAACATTTGCGAGATACCCGCCCACTCACCCAACAGGCTGCCGCCTATGACCACGATGAAAGCACCGAACAGCAGATGAACCCAGCCAGCGAACCCGCGTGGTTCATCATTGCGCAGTGAACGGCCGAGAAACAAGGCAGCGGCAACATAAGCGGTAGCGATCCAGAAAACCGCGGTTTGCAAATGCCAGGCGCGCATCAGATTGCTGGGAAATAGCCGTTCCAGCTGGAAGCCGTAAAAACTGCCAGGATCTGCTCGATAATGCGCCGCCGCACCACCCACCAAAGTCTGCGCAAGAAACACCAGTGCCATCACCACGAAAAATTTCACCAAGGCCAACTGGCCGGCGCTGGCTTGACCGGGCAGCAGATAAGGATGTACATGGCGCCCGGTGCTAATCCAGCCCAGATAATCGAACTTGCCGAACATCAACAGCACGCTGGCAATACCGGCCAGCAGCACGATCAGACTCAAAGCACTCCACAGCAGTGCGTCGGGTATCGGCGTATTACCAACATGGGGATCGTACGGAAAGTTGTTGGTATAGGAATAATTCTCACCGGGACGGTTGGCCACGGATGCCCATGCCGTCCATGTGACGAATGCGGAAAATTGCTGCAATTCAGTCGGGTCGCGGATCAGTCCACGCTTGAGCCCGCCATTACGGGCGGGATCAAGGAAGTAATCAGTCCAGTAAGTAATCTGTCGGTGGTAAGCGGCAGTTTCCGGCAGGGTCAGATGCAGCGTTGCGCTGGCAACGTCATAACGATTGGTTTTTAACTCGACCGCGGTTTGCGCATACACGGCCGCCAGTTGTCCAGGCGTCAGGGCAGGCAGCGGCTGTTGGTATTGCTGCTGCGCAATGACCGTTGCGGTCTCCTCGCCGATACGGTGCAATGCCTCGGCCGAGTAATCGGGCCCCAGGTATGCGCCGTGTCCCCAGATACTGCCGTTGTTCATCAACCCGTACTTGAGAAAAATTGCCTGGCCTTCGCTGATGTCGTCACCGGTAAACAGGCGAACACCTTGCGCATCAAGCACCTGTGCGGGGATCGGCGGAGCGTTGCGGTAGGCCAGTGAAGTGATGACGATCAGGCCGGAAAAGCCCAGCACCATCACGATCAATACTGTGCGTAGCCACCAGGGAGACAGCGCATGGTCCTCTGTAGTCAAGGGTTGTGCGGCGACACTCATGGTGTTCTCCTTTATTAAGCACCTAAGTTCGTCATCAGTAGCCTGAAAACTCTTCCGTGCGGATGTTGTCATCGTCAACACCCGCTTCGCTCAGTATTTGCCGCATCGCCTTCACCATAGCGGGTGGGCCGTCGATGTAGTAGATAGGATGCGTCAAATCATCCATGAATTTCAGAAGCATGGCTTTGCTGATAACCCCGGTTTCCCCATGCCACTCGCGGCTGGACTTTTCCATCTGCGTCATCGTACCGACAAAGGTATAGTTTGGATTTGCAGTGCGGGATTCTCTCAAATCGTCCAGAAACGCCGCATCTTCCGGCTTCCGGTTGGAATAAAAGACTATGATTCGGTGAGAAAGTTTATCGTGAATAGCTTGACGAACAATGCTTCTCACCGGCGTAACGCCAATGCCGCCGGTGAGGAAAACAGCTGGAACGCTCTGATTGTTGTGAAGCGTGAACGAGCCATGGGGAGCATCCAGCGTCATTTCCGTGCCCGGCTCCATTGTTTTTAATACTCGCTTGAACGCCGTGTCACGCATCCGAGTCGCCACCATAAGCTCGCTTTCGTAAGGGGCGCTCGCCAATGAAAATATCCGTGAGTTGCCCTCGGCGTCTGTTTCAGCGGGGTTGATTAGGGTGCAGTTAGCGAATTGGCCGGCTTTGTAGATAAACCCTTCAGGCTTTTCAAAATGGAACGCCATCGTTCCCACTGCGATTTCCCGTTTGCATTTCAGTTTGACCTTGTAGCTGGGCATGGCGTAATTCTCCTTATTTTTGGGGAAAATATTGCGTACACAACACTGCGCGCAGTGGCTGAACGTAAAACCAACCGGGCGCGGACCCGGAAAGCCAAAAAATGAGAAATGACCGCATGGCCGCGCTCCGGTTGAGTACTATGGCAGATATTGAGTTAATTCCGACCTCAGTTATTCATTTCCAAGCTATATCTATTACTTCATTTCCGTCAAGTCGCCCGCTGGAACAGCCCCTTCGGAACGGCCTTTAAGATAGGCATATAGGTCGTCAATGCCATCGACCACCATTTTGTTGCCACGGAACGAATACATGATCCCACGGCCCTGAACAAGTACCCGCCGGAACTGTTCTTTAGTCAGGTTTTTCATGCTGTGGAGTAAATTCGGATTACTGACGTTGCCCTCTCCAGTTGATTGATGGCAGCTTCCGCAAGCTTCCGTTCTGTAAATATTCCAGCCATTGAAAGTAGCTTTATCGACACGGTTCCCTTCGACCTTATAAAGGGGCTGTGCAAAGACATGCTGGATGGGGAATAATACAAAAGCGCCAATCATAACAGCGACCGGTATAATTTTGTTTTTACTACGAAATATTTTGTTCATGGTTACCTCTCTTAAATCATAATCAGTCTTATTAATCTCCCGGTTGAATAAACTTTGTCCACTCATCCATCGTTGTCACTGGATTGATGGCCCCTTGCTGCGTGAAGATAAGGGGTACAAAGAGCTCAAGCATGCTCTGGTAGTCTTTAGCCTGCACGATGATGTAATAGACATGCTCTGTTGCTCCAACATAGGCCTCATGAATCTTGACTCTTTTTTTTGCGGCTTCCTCGCGTTTAGCCCAGAAGTCAATGAGCATTTGAGCACCCTCTTTACTCCTGCCTGGACAATTTTCCGGGGTATGGGTCCCGTGGGCAACAAAGAACATTCCATCGTTTTCGGTTTTTCCCCTGCTACCGTCATTTCATCAGCCATTTTCGTCTCCTTAAGTTGATGGTTTCGTTATGATACGAAGACATTAATTGTCAACCCATTCAATAGCTGTCTATCAAACAGAGATTTATTTCTCCGTACTTGTTAATTCAACAGCTTATAGTCATATAAGACAAACGATACTTTTTGGACATTAGTATCGGCATATCCGATATTAAACGATAGTCATTGATCAGATTAGAACTTTTTTGGGCGTAGTCGCCAATGACAGCTTTCTGGAAGCGGCCAATAGACTGCATGTTACCCAATCGACAGTGAGCACACGCATACAGAGACTGGAAGCCTATCTTGGCGTTACCCTGGTTGTGCGCAATCGCTCCGGTGTAGAGGTGGTGCCGAAAAATTGAACAGCCGGTTAAGTGAAACACCTGCAAGGTTTGAATGTCCGGAAGGACGCTAAAACGGAGCAGAAGATGTCACTCAAAACGAGACGAAAACATTCACCGGCTTTCAAAGCCAAAGTTGTCATGGCGGCGCTGGCGGGGGATAAAACCCTGGCGCAGCTGGCTCAGGAATTCGAAGTTCACCCGAACCAGATTACCGAGTGTCCATAGACCACCCTTGTGGTGGGAAGCGGCAACTGACGGAGCGGGCATCCGAGGTCTTTGGTAAACCCACAGAATCGGCATCGCCCGCGGTCGATCTGTAGGCGCTGCATGCCAAGATCGGCCAGTTGACACTGGAGAATGATTTTTTAGAAGGCGCGCTCAACCAGTTGGGATTGCTGAGCGTAAAGCGATGATAGACCGTGATTCGAAACTGTCGATCAGTCGTCAGGCAGAGTTACTCAAACTCAGTCGAGGGAGCGTCTATTATTTGCCCAAGCCGGTTTCGGCGCGTGATCTGGACCTCATGCGGCGACTGGATGAACTGCGTTTGAAACGCCCGTTCATGGGGGTCAGGATGTTGCGCGATCAATTGCATGAACAAGGCATCAGGGCCGGTCGCAAGCGTGTCAAAACCCTGATACCCTCAGGGCACAAGTGCAGCGGATGGGGATCGAGGCGCTCTACTGCAAACCCAACACCAGTAAGAAGCTGCTGGGACATAAAATCTACCCTTATTTGTTGCGCGGTATGACGATCACGCTGGAGGCCTGACATACCGTCGATGTCCTTCAAGATGCGTTCAGGCGGTACGGCACACCCGAGATTGTCAACACGGATCAAGGCAGTCAATTTACAACTGTAGTACTAAGCAGGCGATCCGAAGAGCTTGTCCGGAATGTATCGCCCAGTCAAAAAATAAAATTTGGCTACTGATGTGGCAACTGCCGCTGCTACTCAGCTGCCCGCAACATGGGTGCTGGCTAGAGCCTTGTTTTGGCGTATCTAACGGCTTTATTGGCTGGGAAACGGAGAAATTACCCCGCTCCGCCAGTGAGAAGATTAAAAAGATGGATCGCCGCCCCTGGCAAGCATTATCCTTGGGGCAGGTTAAGCTACCAAACCGATCCATACATGCCGGCCTCTGGTTCCGGTTACTCCGTAAGGTGTTGGAGGAACTTAATACGCCGCTTTCCCGGTGTTCATCACAAGCAGAAGATATTCGTTTTATTTGGGAAAGCAGCGGCTATCCTGTTCGTGCCGGGAGACGTATTTGGCAACCCTACGAAACCTTGACCTTAGACATACAGCTTCAAATGCTGGAAGCGGCGGCCACTGCCATGCACCTAATTGAAACTGGGCGCCTGATTGCTCAGGGCGAGCAGGCGAAACTGCTGCGGCCCGAACCCTCTAAGAAGATCGATGAGGGTCATTTGTCAACGAAACAGCCCAATCATTGGGAAATGGCATTGGCCGCCGCGGAAGAAGCTGTTGCCTCTGCCCGACATAAACCGGAAACCGCCCACGCACTGTTCAACGCGCTTACGTTAGGATGCTGGACCACTGAATTCATTCAAAGGACCCAAGCATTGCTATCTGAAATGGGTATTTCTTCAATGGAGGATCAGATTTAACGCATATAGGTCAGATAACAGGGAGAGTTACGGATTTGAGTGCTTGATTGTCTATATAACATTGCTTTATTTCGCCATGAGATATATTACACTCACTGTTTTATGGTTGGCTCTAAGCCGATCGCCTAACCTCATATAGTGCTACCGAACGAGGCCATTTATAGTCGTGCAATCGACTTTTGACATTTTGTGCAATCGACTTCTGAAAATGACAAAAACGCTAACTTTCGGCTATCCATCTAATTCTTATAACTATCTCTTGAAACTTGTCTCTGAATAACTCATGCTGCGGATGAGTTTTCGGAGGCTTTATGCTCGTCGGTTATGCCCGCGTTTCCACGCAAGACCAAAATCCCGCGCTGCAACTGGACGCGCCCCAAGCCGCAGGCTGTGAAAAGGTGTTTGTCGAAAAAGCGTCCGGCGCGCAACGCGATCGGCCAGAGCTGTCAGCGGCGCTGGACTATCTCAGGGCAGGGGATAGCCTAGTGGTTTGGAAGCTCGACCGTTTGGCCCGTTCGCTGAAGCAACTGATAGAAACGGGGGTGCTACTGGAGAGTCGCGAGATTGGACTCCGCTCATTGACTGAAGCAATCGACACCACCACCGCCGGCGGGAAATTGATCTTTCATGTGTTCGGTGCCCTGGCCGAGTTTGAACGCTCGATTATCCGCGAACGCACCAAAGCCGGCCTGGAGGCGGCCCGTGCCCGCGGTAAAAAAGGGGGTCGTCCCCCGGCCTTAGTCGCCAAGGATCTCGCGGCCGCCAAAGCGATGCTGTCCGATCCGGAGATTACGATGGAAGAGGTGGCCAAGCGCCTCCGGGTAGCCCCTTCTACGTTATACCGCCATCTGCCGGGAGGGCGAGGCACGCGCCAAGAGACTGAACCATGCTGACACCGGTCGCTTATCTCGAAGCGAAGGATGCCAGCCGGAATATTCACCGTGCCTATTCGATTGCCTATGGCCAAGACCTCTTCGGCAACTGGGTCGTGGAAACGACTTACGAACGGATTGGCGGCAAAGGACGAATGATCGTCACCGTAGTCGACAGTGAGGATGAAGCGCTCCAATACGTGCAGAATCCCTCAAACGCCGGCAGTCTTCTCCAAAACGAATCCGCGTCGGCTACGAAGATCGGATGGCAGTAAGGCTTGATTGATCAAAATTAGATACACATTGTGTATCTACTATGTTAGGATTCATCTCTAAAGATGATGAAAGAGGTTGCCATGCCCCCTAAGCACCAAACACCCCAAGATACGCAAACCCAGGCAGTCAATTTACGGGTGCGCAGTGACATTCGTTCCTTGATTGACAGAGCCGCCAAGGCTCAGGGTAAGACACGCTCTGACTTTATGATTGATGCAGCGCGCCGTGCCGCTGAAGAATCCTTGCTCGATCAAACCCTCGTGCGCGTCGATCAAAAAACCTATGACCATTTTCTCGAGGTGCTGGATCAGTCGCCAAGCGGTGAAGGCTTTGAACGCCTGATGGCGGCGGCCAAACCTTGGCAGGAATAATGCTGTCCGCCCCGGCTCCGCTCTCGGCGGAACATCGGCTGGATGACTTTGCCTGCGGAGTCGATAGTCTGGACGACTGGCTTAAGCGGCGCGCTCGCCCCAATCAGGTAAGCGGCGCCTCACGCACCTATGTGGTCGCCGAAGGCACTCAGGTGGTTGGGTATTACTGCCTGGCCTCCGGGGCGTTGGCCTTGAATGATGCGCCGGCTTTAGTGCGTCGTAATATGCCCGATCCCGTGCCGGTCGCCATACTCGGCCGTCTGGCCATCCATCAAGCGTGGCAAGGTCGAGGCGTGGGCGTAGCGCTGTTGCAAGACGCGGTGTTGCGTACGTTCCACGCGAGTGAAATTCTCGGCATCCGAGGCCTTCTGGTGCACGCCCTCTCCGGTGAAGCCAAGGCTTTTTATGAACATCATGGCTTCGTGGCTTCACCGACCCAGCCGATGAGTTTGATCTTGTCATTGAAGCGAAAAGTTGCGGAACACGACAACAAATGACGCAGGAACGCCGCCGGCAGGATTCCAATCACATGATATCTTCAAGCGCCCAGTCTCGGTTGCCCAGGAATTGGCTCCACAATGATGGCATAAGCGGCAATATCCGCGCGGATGGAGCGATAAATGGCATTGATAAGCAGGGTGCTTCCCAGCCCTTGCCTTTGAAACTTTATATCGACTGCAAGCCTTCGGATCCTGACCGCCGGTGCAGAAGGATAGCGGGGTAAGTTCTTTTGGAAACGATCCGGTAATTGCGTGACGGAAATTTGCGCGGCGGACAGCGTATAAAAGCCAGCCACTTGATTGGAAGCATTGCAAACTGCGATATAGCAAGCGGTTATCCGGCGGCGAATATCCTGAGACACCTGCCGTTCAAAATAATGGTCGAGCGGGGCGCTCCCGCATGAAAAACCGGCGCGGTCATGCGGTCCGAGAGGTTCAATCGTAAATGGAAGCTCACTCAAAAGACCCTGCCAGTTTCTTATGGGCTTCCATCGCTCGCTCCATTGCCGGTGCTAAAGGTGCGGGGTTTATCAGCGCTTCGGCGAAACGGATTTGATCTTCCTGAGATAAATGGATCACCTCGATTTGTTCAATGGTTCGTATTGCGGCTTCACGTGCCGCCGATACGACAAAGTCGGATACTGTCCGCCCCTGAAGTTCAGCGGCTCGCTTTATCAGGGCATGAATATCGGGCGTAATTCGTGCCTCCAGTCGAGCATTTTTGTTTGCAGTATCATTTTTCATAGGAATCACCTCTCATAAGCCTATATTGCGGCAAATTGCCGTACATTGTCTATATTCTTAAAAACGGCCATTTTGAGAGATGGCAATGGGCAAAAACGACCCAAAAGAGTCATGCGTCATTCAATGGACTGTAAGTCAGCTATGTGAGGTAGAGCTGACTCTCGATAATCACTTGCGAGCATTGGGGGCTTCGGCAAAAAGATGCTGTTCACGAGAACTTATCGAACTTGGATTGATCCAGTTCTCTCCTTTGGCACTGAACTAGCACCTTCACAATCTGTCAACTAAAGTGTAAACTGATATACTGACTGTTAATTGGAGAGTGTCATGGGTAAGAAGATGAAGAACCCGCCGGTGTACTTCACCATCGCTCAAGTTCGGCACAACCCTGTGTTACGCTTGGGCGCATATGCCGATGAGATTCAGGATCGGATGCGAAAGATTGGTTACCCTGACTTCAAGAAAGGAGTGGCTATGGCCTTCTCGCTGATGTCGCAATTAGGCGAGGAACAGCAGGCACAGCAGCCTGTTGTGGAACGAGTAGAGCGTCTAATGTTTTTCAACTCTGACAACACTCAGGGATTCATCGTCGAACAGAACGCGATTTCGTTTTACACAACAGAATATGATACTTTCGAAGTATTCGTTGACGAATTCATGAAGGGTGTCGGCATTGTTCACGATTGCGTAACACTTGCCCATACCGAGAGGGTAGGTCTGCGATATTTGGACGCAGTTGTTCCACCTAACGGAGAGGAAGGGCTGCCTGATTTTTTGGCTTCTGGAGTTCTTGGTCTTAGCAGCAAACTGCCCGAGGATGTTCTGGTAACGCATTCCTTCGCTGAAACACATTTCAGAACTAACGAGTGCGCTGTATTGGCCAGAACCATCATTCAAGCTGGACCGCTGGGCTTCCCGATGGACATTCAACCCATCGGGGTTAAGATCGCCGACCGATTTCAAAAGATTAACGGCGTCCATGCGATCATCGATACCGATGCCTCTATTGAAGGGCGCTTTGCGTTGAATTTGGATACATTAAAAAATCAGTTGAAAACACTGAAAAATGGTATTGGCGTGGCATTCAAAGCTATCGTGACCCAGTCTGCCTTGGGCACGTGGAATAGTTAAGGCCGGGAGAGTAGTCATGTATGCGGAATATCAGGCAACAGCGTCAGTTCGGCAACTTACCCGTGCAACCACGGTTACCTCTAGTGATTTCGAAGAGCATTCATCAACCATTCGCGAGCATATCGGCGGACGGGTGTTGATCTATTGCGTCGCCGGAACATTCGGCCTCTTGGGGCCTGCCTATGTACAGGCAAGTACAGCGACATCGAATTGGACTATTAATCAGATTGAGGTGGATGGCTCGTGCACGGTGATCACGAGTCCTGAATCTGCCACTGCAAAAGAAATCGCGCACATCAGGCAAACCACGAATATCTCTGTTACTGAGCTTGCTCATGTGTGCGGTGTATCCCGGCAAGCAGTATACGAGTGGATCAAAGGCGGGCCACTCTCAAAGAAAAACGCTCAGCGCATTTCTGAGTTGGCACAGGCTGTTGATGTTCTCCTTATCTCTGGCAATGAGGCTTCACCTCAGACGCTGCGCCGCAAAGTCAGCGGCGGGATGTCGATTTTGGAAGCAATTCAGACTGATGGAAATGCCATCGATCTGGCGCGACAACTAGTTGACACGTTGGAGCGAGAGTCTGAGCAGAGGAAGCGGCTTACCGCCCGCTTGGCTGGCCGCCAGAAGCAACAATTGTCTTCCGCTGAGTTTGGGGCGCCCCATCTCAACGAAGATGTTTAAGGAGTTTGTAGATGGCAGGCTCCGTTCGGCAATTCTCATGGCGTCAGGGTGATGTGCTCACTGGCGAAGCAGCGATAGCGATCGGCTACTGTGCTCCGGAGAATGTTGACGCCACATTCGTCGTCGTTATCTCCCACGACTGCGATATGACTGCCGAGGTAGAAAAGGAGCCGGTTGCTGAGCTGATAGTTGGTCTGCGCATCGAAAAGCTGGGCAGCGACTCCTACGGAAAAACTGCCCGGAGACTTCATATTGAATATCAGACCCAGAATGGCCCAATTACCCTCGAGTTGGCGGCCACCGCCAAACAGCCTATCGAAAAGCAGAAGCTGTTCGATTTCGTTCCTCGGAACGATATTTGGCTGGACGGTAGAGGAATTGGAATTCTCCAGCGTTGGCTCGCGGCGCGTTACCACCGTGCCGCGTTTCCCGAAGCTTTTGAGGATCGCCTGCGTGCTGCTGTTATTCCTGGCAGACGTACTTTCCTGAAAAAGATTGAAAGCATTCTCAGTGATGGCGGCGAACATATTCGTGCTCTCCTATTCGATTTGGACGATGGAAAAAGCATCGAGCGTAAAACTGCCAGTGATGTTTACCAATTGGGAATTGTCGTCTTGTATGACAGCACTAAGGATGAGTCTACCGCCGCCACAGCAGCGGAAAAGGCAGCTCAGGATTTGGAGAAGCATTTCAACACCGCATTTCATTCGATAGAAGCTGGCTGGCAGAACATTTGTCTTCTGTACTGCGATCCTGTGTCAGATAACGCCATCACCGTAGCTCAGCGTGAGATGCTCAAACAATGGCGACTGGAGCATATGAGTCTTCAGGATGACCGATCACAACCAATGATTACAGGTTAAATTACGTTGCTGCATTAACAGTGCATGCAGAATATATCAACATCCAGGCAACTGTATTAGGCGACAAATGTCGCAGCCGCTAATTCATGAATGTCGGCCATTGAAAGCGGACCTGACGCCCCCAGTGCTGCAACTATGTTGTTACGGCAATGTCTCTTCCTGGCCGAACCTGCTCTGTCAGAATCAAAGAACAACAACGGTTTATAGAGACCATCAGTTAAAGGGTGTTAATTTTCAAACGGTTTTCCATAAACAAAAAACCAGTTGGAAAGTCTGGCGTTGAACGGCTCTAAACTTTTATTCGGCTAACAGGGCTTCAATAGCGGCCTTCGCATTACATTGAGCGATGGCTTCGGCGAGTTGTGTGTTATTTAATTGATGCTTGATGGCTGTAACACGATGCCATTCAAATGGTTGGTATTCCTTTTGAGCAAAGGTAGCGATTTGGCATTTCTTAGCCGGAGAATTATCGAATGGCATTTTTGAATCTGGACTCAAAGGCTCCATGCCTTCCGAACTTGGCGCATAGATTAAAAAATCGCCTTTCATTGCCAGGACCGCGCGATATTGATTTGCCATGGTGAAATACAAATCGCCCACGGCAATCTCTGATTCTTTCAGCCAAAGATTTTTATTTTTCTTGTTCTTTTTCATGCAGAATTTAAGCTCAAACGGGTTGATGTTTACCGCGTCACATGGCCCCGAGTTTAACACGCTCTTGGCCCTAAAAGTCGCTCATGTACAGGTTGGTTTTGGCGAGAAGCCGCCGAATCGTAAAGCGCATTAAATCATTCTACCATGGTAAAGACCAGCGTTTGGGTTAACCGTACGGCCGCATCCGAATCGCTGGGTTACTCATCAGTTGCGGCATGGAAGAAGCTGACCCATCAACTTACCCTTGTTCCATGGAACATTTTTTACGATTTGTTTTCCTTGAGTTTATTTGGCCGCCTAAACCGATTCTTGCCAGCAACACGGAGGAGACGAAGAAATTTTGGACATTCAAAATGGTTTGGAGCCTTGCAGACCGCTGCATGGCGGAGTCCATCTCGCATAGAGGTCAGTTCTTTAATTTTGCTGTCCAACTCATCCGCTTTGGCCAAAAGCAGCGCTCTATTGATGTCAGGCCCTTCGGGAGTAAACATTTCACCAATCTCATCGAGCGAGAAACCAGCGTTACGCCCCAAAGCGATTAAAGCCAACCTCTCAATGACATTGGCGCTGAATAGCCGACGCAAACCCAAGCGACCGGTAGACTGGATCAGTCCTTTTTCTTCATAAAACCGTAACGTTGAAGCGGGTAAGCCAGTTGCCTTTGCGACCTCAGTTATATCCATTATTTCACCCGTCGTAATGAATGCTTGACTTCAAGTTGACTTGAACTTGTATCCTAGCCCTGAACATCACTTGATACAACGCTGAAGCAATAATTTTGTGGTGATTTTTATATTTGAACGATTTAAGGAGTCGATATGGAAGCAAGTTTCTGGCATCAAAAATGGGAGCGCGGTGAGATTGCTTTTCATGAAAGCGAAGCAAACCCATTTCTGATAGCCCATTTTGAAAAATTAAAGCTGGCAAAAGGTTCCCGTGTGTTTGTGCCTTTATGCGGCAAAACACGAGACATTTCCTGGCTGCTTGGCTGCGGTTATCGAGTGGCTGGCGCCGAATTGAGCGAACTCGCCGTTAACGAGTTGTTTAAAGAACTTGGGTTAGAGCAGCAAATCTTTAAAGCGGGGGAGTTGGTCCGCTACAGTGCTAAAGATATAGACATATTAGTGGGCGATATTTTTGATGTGTCTGCTGAATATCTTGGGCCCATAAGCGCGATATACGATCGCGCTGCTTTAGTCGCCTTGCCTTCCAGCATACGAGAGCGATATACGTCACATCTGATGAACATAACCGGCGCAGCGCCGCAGTTGCTGATCTGTTATGAATACGACCAACGGTTGATGGATGGCCCTCCGTTTTCAGTTACCGAGAACGAAGTAATGCAACATTATGGCGCTATGTACCAATTAAAGGCAGTTGAAAGTAAGAATGTCGCGGGAGGATTGAAGGGAAAAGTCGCATCAACGGAGACCGTCTGGTTGCTCCAGCACGCTAGTGTCGAACAGTGTTGAACAGTTTCCAGTAAAGAGTGTCGGATAGCTCCCGGTTAAAGTGTAGGGTTATTGGTTTTCCACTGCCTTTCTCCTCGCTTAAACCGAGAGGAATCGTTCCCCGTTTCTAATACTTTTTTTGGCATACAGCATGAGGTGTACAGTAATGAAGACGATACCGATTAGCAAGTCCTTTATAATGCTTTGGCCTCGATCTTCTCCTGTTTGGTGGACAACGCAGGATCACTTCCTGAATCGCGCTGGTTTTTCAAGGCTTCCCAAGCGACAATAGCGGCTGGAAAGGACATGGCCGGCCAATGACCTATAGCGACTTGCCGAATACGTCCATCGACAGAGCTCCTATCAATAAGATGAGAATGAAAGACAAGTTAAATCAGGGTAATAGAGAAGGCCAGCAAAAAGAACCTACTCCGATGATGCAGCAATATCTGCGTATCAAGACAGACTATCCCGAAACCCTGCTGTTTTACCGGATGGGGGATTTCTACGAACTTTTCTACGACGATGCGAAAAAGGCCGCGCGCCTGCTCGACATCACGCTGACCAGCCGGGGACAGTCGCAGGGCCTGCCGATACCGATGGCGGGCATCCCCTATCATGCAGCCGAAGGCTATATCGCTAAGTTGATCCGGATCGGCGAGTCGGTCGCGATCTGCGAACAGATCGGCGATCCGGCTACCTCGAAGGGGCCGGTCGAGCGCAAGGTCATGCGGATCATCACGCCCGGCACGGTGACCGACGAGGGGCTGCTCGAAGACCGCAAGGACAATCTGCTGGTTGCGATTTGCCAATTACAGGCGCGTTACGGGATTGCGAGCCTGGATTTGACCAGCGGCCGTTTCGTGCTGCAGGAAGTCGAGTCGGAAGACCTGTTGCTCAGCGAAGTCGGCCGGGTGAATCCGGCCGAACTCCTGTACAGCGAGAGCTGGCCGCTGCCGGACGGCCTGAAACAGCGCAACGGCCTGTGCCGGCGTCCGCCCTGGCATTTCGAAGCGGAAAGCGCACGTTTGCTGGTGCTGAAGCAGTTCAAGGCGCACGATTTGAAAGGCTTCGGCTGCGAAGCGCTGACCGCGGCGATCGCGGCGGCCGGCGGCCTCTTGCAATATGTCCGCGACACGCAGCAGAACGTGCTGCCGCATATTCAAGGCATTCGCACCGAAACGAGCGATGATTGCATCCAGCTCGATGCATCGAGCCGGCGCAATCTCGAAATCGACACCCATCCGACCGGGCAACTGCAATACACACTGCTGGGCGTGCTGGACAAGACCGCGACCGCGATGGGGAGCCGTTGTCTCCGGCGCTGGCTGAACCGGCCGCTCAGGGATCAGGATTTATTGAACCGACGTTACGGCTGCATTGAGGCCTTACTTCAGGATGAGCTGTACCGGACGATGCAGGAAACGCTGCGGCAGGTCGGCGATATCGAACGGATCAGCACCCGGGTCGCATTGAAATCGGCGCGGCCCCGCGATTTGCTGGTGCTGCGTTCGACGCTGGCGGCTTTGCCGGTCATTCAGGCGCAACTGGACGCGGTCGGCGATCCGCATCTGATACAGCTGCGTGCGGATATCGGCGAGCATCCGGCGATGCTGGAACTGTTGAACAAGGCGGTCGTCGACAACCCGCCGATGCTGATCCGCGACGGCGGCGTGATCGCGGCGGGTTACGACGAAGAGCTCGACGAACTGCGCAATCTGAGCCAGAACGCGGACCAGTTTCTGATCGATATGGAGCAGCGCGAGCGGCAGGCGAGCGGGATCAACAACCTGAAGGTCAACTACAACCGCGTGCACGGCTATTACATCGAGATTTCGAACGCGAACGCGGACAAGGTGCCGGTCCACTATACCCGCAAGCAGACCCTGAAAGGCGCCGAGCGCTACATTACCCAGGAACTGAAGGCGTTCGAGGACAAGGTGCTGAGCGCCAGGGAAAAATCGCTGGCCTTCGAGAAGGCTTTGTACGACGAACTGCTGGACGTTATTGCGAGTTCTCTGACCGAGCTTCAGCTGTGCGCGGCGGCGCTGGCCGAGCTCGACGTGCTGGCCAACTTCGCCGAACGCGCCGAGACGCTGAACCTTTCGCGGCCGGTATTGCGGGCCGAGCCCGGCATTCGGATCGAAGGCGGCCGGCATCCGGTGGTCGAGCAGGTGTCCGACGTGCCTTTCGTGCCGAACGATCTGAATTTGACCGGCGACAGACGGATGCTGGTGATCACCGGCCCGAACATGGGCGGTAAATCGACCTACATGCGGCAGGCGGCTTTGATTGTGCTGATTGCGCATGTCGGCTGTTTCGTCCCGGCAAAGTCGGCGGACCTGGGACCGGTCGACAAGATATTTACCCGGATCGGCGCGTCGGACGACCTCGCTTCGGGCCGTTCGACATTCATGGTCGAAATGTCCGAAACCGCGAATATCCTGCATAACGCGACCGCGCAAAGCCTGATCCTGATGGACGAAATCGGCCGCGGCACCAGCACCTTCGACGGCCTGTCGCTGGCCTGGGCCTGCGCGGATCATCTGGCGAAAGTGACTCAGGCATTCACGCTGTTCGCGACGCATTATTTCGAACTGACCACGCTGGCCGAGGAACGCCAATCGGTCCGCAATGTGCACCTGGATGCGATGGAGCACGGCGACCGGATCGTCTTCCTGCATGCGGTGAAGGACGGACCGGCCAACCAGAGTTACGGGCTTCAGGTCGCCGCCTTGGCGGGCGTGCCGCGTGCGGTGATCGAAAGGGCCAAAATGAAACTGGCGCATCTCGAAAACAATGCCTATATCGAGCAGCAGGCCGAATCGGGCGTCAATCAGCTGGACCTGTTTTCCGCGCCGGAATGCCATCCGGTGGTCGGCGAACTCGAAGACATAAATCCGGATGAACTAAGCCCGAAGCAGGCGCTGGAAGCTTTGTACCGGCTCAAGGGATTGTTATAAGCCTTGCGTCGCCCATTTTCGGAAAGCCGGACTTCTTATTTATAAAGTCGCACTTGCAGGCAGTTTTTCACTCTAACCGGTGTCTCAATCAATATTTGTGCGCCGGTTACATGCGCTAAATCGACAGTATCGGCGCGGTTTGTAAAGGATTATGGAGCGAACCGAAATGAATATATTTCACCAAATCGACTGGAAATCGATTTTCGTGCCGTCCTCTCTTCAAATCGGAGAGATATTCCTGCGCGGAACGATCGTCTACCTTTCCCTCTTCGTGATTTTCCGCGTTTTAAGGCGCGAGTCCGGCTCGGTCGGGATTTCCGACTTGCTTGTCGTCGTGCTGATTGCAGATGCGGCGCAGAACGCCATGGCTAACGAATACAAGACGATAACGGAAGGGCTTATCCTCGTATCGACGCTGGCTTTTTGGGATTATTTCCTCGATTGGCTCGGCTATCGGTTTCCCTTCATGCAGCGTTTGCTCCGCCCCAGCCCGATATTGCTGGTCAAGGACGGGCGGTTCCAGAGGCGGAACCTGAGGCAGGAAATGATCACCGAAGAAGAATTGATGGGGAAATTGCGCTCGCAAGGGGTGGAGCAAGTGGAAGACGTGAAGCAGAGTTATATGGAAGACGATGGAACTATCAGTGTTATAAAAAAGGATTAACAACGCGTAAAACCGGAGCCTAAGAACAAAGTATGAGCGGACCCCGGCCGTTCTCGAGAGTGTAAAAAAATCCGTGTAAACCGCGGTTAAATTTAATTGGGCATTCGGTCTGGAAACATAATCATAAACTGATTAATAGCCGGCTTCCAATCGCGCAATGGCATGGACCATTTTTTAGAGGCATTCTCGATTGCCAAATAAATGACTTTCATAGCCGCATCGTCATTGGGGAACAGTTTCCGTTGATTGATGGCTTTTCTAATCACGCTATTGATCGATTCAATGGCATTGGTGGTGTAAATGATTTTCCGGATCGCGTCAGGGTAATCGAAGAAGGCGATCAAGTTGGCCCAGTGGTTGCGCCAGGAGCGGCTGATGGAGGGGTATTGGCCGTCCCATTGCGCGGCAAAGGCTTCCAATTCCTGTTCTGCTTCAGTCACGGTAACGGACTGGTAGA
>JBPFEE010000004.1:0-11354 GCA_051061095.1 Methylomicrobium sp.
TGGCGAACTCTTGATTTTAGCAGGCAACCACCGTTTCCCGCAGCCACTGGAAGTCTATGGCTTGCGTTGGGAAATCGAGCATCTGTTCCAATGCCTAAAAGGTCGAGGCTTTCATCTGGAAGAGACACGGCTGACCCGCTATTTTCGGATCAAAAAGGTGATGGCGTTATTGGCCCTGGCCTTTTGTTGGGCGCATAAGACGGGAGAATGGAAACATCAGGCGGTCAGGCCCTTGAAAACGAAAAAGCATGGCCGACCGGAGCAGAGTTTGTTTCGCTATGGCTTGGATTATCTGACCAATAGCCTGTTACAGGGGCTCCAGAAAATGGAAGACAGGTTCAGGCTGTTGCTGCTGTTTTTATGCCCGCCGGAAATGATCACGGTCAGCGGGCAGAATCCAGAAGTCGTGGCTCTCAAAATATGAGGGAGAGCCGGAGTTTTAAATTTTTGTCGTGTACAGAGGGATTTGAATAAATTGGGCGAGAACACCGCAAATCTGAATTAAGTTTTCTGTTTTAGTAACAATTAAAACAGATTATGGGATTGCAAAAAATCAATTCTATAGCACTGTGACAACAATTTATAAAGAAGACTAGTTAATGATTATGGCATGTTTATTCTGAATCGGTATTGTTGGCAGAATTAAAAAAGGGAATGTGAATAACGTATGATCTTGGGATGTAAAGGAATTTTAGGATGAGTGTTGTAGTAGCGAGCAGTACGCTGGCCGAGTTGTTCACTGGCCAGTCGATTCAAGCAAGTGATAATTCGTTGATTCAAGGCGTACTGCACGTGCCAGAATATCAGCGTCCTTATTGTTGGAGTGGGGCTCAACTTCAACGCTTGCTGGATGAACTTCACAGGTACTTTAAACCAGAGCCTGGTTTGCAGCCAGCCTCCCATCAGTTTTATCTTGGCAGCATTATTCTGCATCAACAGGAAGTAGAAAAAGAAGTGCGGCTGAATATCATAGATGGCCAGCAACGGCTTACTACATTGGGTTTGCTCGCCTGGCTAAATCGTTCATGCAGCGAGCCGAAACTAAGGTATTCATCACCTGAAAGCCAGCGTCAAATTCAATTGAATCTATTGTTCCTGAAGCAACATTACGGAGATGATCTGAATTGGCTTGATCTTAGTCGCATCAATATCACCTTGGTGATAACCCGACGTGAAGATGACGCCTATCGGTTTTTTGAAACCCAAAACACTGGGGGTGTACGACTGAGTGGACCCGATATTATTAAGGCTCACCATCTGCGAGCAACAGCCCGAAATCGTCAGGATGACTATGCCAAGCTGTGGGAAAATCTGGGTGAACTTACCCCACTGGTGGATGCTGTGCTGAAAGCGCGCCATTGGCATGCACTTGATTTGTAAGCGCTCTTTAAAGGACGACCTTGAGGATGTTGGAACAAAATGGTAGGAAATTGGCAGGGGTCAGGGCGCCTTGATGAGGCGCCAGGGCAGTAAGGCTTCGAAGTCGTCGGCGGTTTTGGCCAAGGGCAGTTGCCGGAACAAGTCGACTAAATACGTATACGGGTCAATGCCATTGGCTTTGCAGGTTTCGATCAGGGAATAGAGATTGGCGCTGGCATTGGCTCCGCCAACGGTGTCGGCAAACAGCCAATTGCGGCGACCCACCACAAAAGGACAAATCGCGTTTTCACAAAGGTTGTTGTCGATGGGCCAGGCGCCGTTCTCGACGAAACGGATCAGTTTGGGCCACTGTGACGACAGGTAATGCAAGGCTTTGCCCAGCAAGCTGCCGGGCGTTACCGCATGCAGATACTGCAATAGCAGCGCTTCGATGCGGGCCAGCACCGGCCGACTTTGCGCCTGACGCTGTTGTCCGCGCAGCTCGGAGCTCAGTTCTTTCGCCCGGGACTCAATGGCGTACAGTTCTCCTATGGCCGCAATAAACTGCGTCGCAGGTTGCTGCGGTCCGCGTGCCGCCTTGGGAATGGCAGCTTCCGCTTCGACGAAGTAACGGCGTGTGTGGGCCCAGCTTGCGTCCGGATAAGTCCGGAAAAGGAGAATGTTACATAACTGAAACCTTTTATTGAAATCCAAAGGGTTCGACTCCCTCCCGGTAAAGGTTAGCCAGCCAGCCGGAAACGAGTCTTGCATGGGGTCTGGTAACAGGCTT
The DNA here is from genome assembly GCA_051061095.1 of Methylomicrobium sp. GTDB lineage: Bacteria > Pseudomonadota > Gammaproteobacteria > Methylococcales > Methylomonadaceae > Methylomicrobium. The sequence goes on from JBPFEE010000004.1 coordinate 2,150, forward strand.
CGTGAAGCGTAGACAGTGGGTATTAAAGCTGTGTGATTGAGTCTCGAAATCATGTCATCGCTGACGTCTTCATTGTGTTGGGCTATGGGGACAGCACCGCCACTTGCGTTTAGGCGAGCAAGGAGCGGGTCGGCCGGGATCTAAGAGCAGAGCAAAGATACAGGATGGATTTCCCGGAAACCGGAGAGATCCCGTATTTGACCCGTCAAATCAGCCTGATGGGCGCCTTGGCTGAAAGGGGCCCGGCTATTCGGTCCGCTCAAACCGAATAGAGCGAACGTCGAGCAAGGACGGGAAGCCGTGAGCGAATCCATAAGCAAGCGGCCATTCCATGCGGGAAGTCGTAGCTTCTCATAGTACCGTTGACAGTGGGGAACCTGGCTCGCAGGGACCCAAACGAGGGAAGGAGAAGTCGTGTTATGAAATCGCTTTAATGAAACATGGGAGGGTGCATTGGAACCTTTATGCGTGTCAACGAAACGAGAGCGAATAGCCGAATTGGCCAGAATCCATCCTGACTTGGCGTTTACGTCGTTAAATCATTATCTGGATTACGAATGGCTGCTCTATGCCTACCAGCTGACCCGCAAGGACGGTGCGGTAGGGATTGATGGTCAAACCGCCGCCGACTATGCGGCCAATCTCGAAGAAAACCTGCGTGATCTTCTGGAAAGGTTGAAGTCCGGTCGCTATCAAGCGCCGGCGGTGAGACGGCATTATATTCCGAAAGGCGATGGAGGGCAGCGTCCGCTGGGTATCCCGACGTTTGAGGATAAAGTGGCGCAACGGGCGGTGGTCCTCCTGCTGGAACCGATCTACGAACAAGACTTTCATGATTGTTCCTACGGATTCAGACCACAGCGTAATGCGCATCAAGCATTGAGAAGCCTGCGTAATCACATCATGGATGAATCGGGGACTTGGATACTCGATGTGGATTTACGGAAATATTTCGATTCCATCGAATACGCCAAGCTTAGGGCAGTTTTGGACAAACGAGTCGTAGATGGTGTGATCAGGAAGCTGATCGATAAGTGGCTCAAGGCCGGTGTCATGGAACAGGGACGGCTGCATTATTCGGCCTCGGGTACGCCGCAAGGGGGCGTTATCTCTCCTCTGCTGGCGAATGTGTTCCTGCACTATGCTCTGGACGAATGGTTTGTGAAAGCGGTGCAACCGAGACTGGCAGGACACGCCAGTCTGACCCGCTATGCGGACGATTTCGTAATGGTCTTCAGAAGCATTAGCGATGCCAGTCGAGTATGGAAAGCCCTGGAAGGACGAATGCAACGCTTCGGCTTGCAACTCCATCCCAAGAAAACTCGACTGATCGATTTCCGTTTTCGCAGGCCACAGCAACAGGGCTGGCACAGCGATATGGCGACAACGTTCAATTTCCTAGGGTTTACGCATGTCTGGAGTAAGTCCCGACGCGGCAAATGGATTGTGCTGCAGCGGACGGCGAAGGATAGAGTGGCAAGGACTCTGAAAGCAATCAATGAACGTTGCCGATTGATGCGCCATGATCCGATACGGGAGCAACAGCGTCGATTGAGTGCGATGTTGAAGGGGCATTACAGCTATTTTGGTATTACCGGTAACGGTCGCGCACTGCGCGTAGTTCATCATCAGGTGGAACGTTACTGGCACAAATGGCTGTGCCGCCGGTCTCGCAAGAGCCATATCCCGTGGCGGAACTTTCAGCTGCTGCTGAAGATGTTACCGTTGCCTCGGCCTCAAATCGTACACTGTTACACCAGTGCGAGCTAATGCATAACATGAGGAACCGGATGCGGTAATCCCGCACGTCCGGGTCTGTGAGGGGCAGGGATGGAAACGTCCCTGTCTACTCGGCAGCCGAGATGGATCGCACCCCGAGCAGCCGCAATGGCGTTATACACCTCATAGCCGTCGCTCATCAGTACCACGCAGGGCTTGATGCCTTCATACAACGGCTGTGCATGATTGCCCCCGCGCCCGGGCGTGTAGGTAAACAACCGGATCGGCGGCCCGGAACCTGTCATCTGCGCCCACAGGTTGCTTTTGCTTTGGGCGGATCGCCCGGATTCCTTGAGGACCTGAACGACGGTCTCGTCGCCCAGCACCAGATCGGCATCGAGCAGATGGTCGCGCAGCAGATTGATGATCGGCTGGACGGCTTCACCCACGCGGACCATGCTGGCCGCCAGCGTATTGCGCGACAGATCGCCGCCGAAACGGCCCAACAGGGCCGCTTGCCGATACAACGGCAGACTATCCTGGTATTTGGCGGTCACCACCCAGGCCAGCGCCGCTTCGGTGAGCAAGCCCTTGGGAATCACCCGCGCCGGCGCCGGGTTGACCCGGATGCTCTCGTCACAGCACGGACAGGCATACTTGACGCGGTGATGCTGGATCACCCGAACCTGTTGCGGAATGATGTCGAGTTGTTCGCTGATTTCGGCGCCGATTTCGACCAGGCGCGTGCCGTCATGGGCACAAACGCGTTCGGATTCAGGCAATTCATGGCGCACGATCTCGCGCGGCAGATGGGGATCGAGCGGCTTGCGGCCGCGCTTCTTGCGAATGAAACCGGCCACCTCAACCCCTTCGGGGGTCGTTTCCTCGGCAACCGGTGCGCCCGTGGGCGCCAAGGCTTCGGCTTCGTTCAGGAACAGATCACGCTGAGCCGGATACGCCCGCGCCTCGGACTTGGCCGCGAAGAACCGGCGTAAAAACGCATCCAGCCGCTCCTTCAGCAAATCCCGTTCGACCGTGGTGACACGCAGTTGCTGAACAAGACGCTCTCGCTCGGCCAGCAAGGCATCGTATTCGTCGGCGGAAACGGTGATAGTCGTCGTCATGCGCCTATTTTACCGGATTTATGACATCGCTTCAGCCCACTTTGGTATAAGTTCGCGTCGGATGCGGCCGCATGGCCGCCAAGTCAATGCCCGCCAATAGCCAGTGCAATTGCTCCACGGTGAGTTCGACGACCGCAGCGTCCTTCGGCCAGCGAAAACGATCGGCTTCCAGTCGCTTGAGCATCAGCCAGAAGCCGGTGCGGTCCCACAACAGCAGCTTGATCCGATCCCGCCGGCGATTGCTGAACACGAAGACCGCCGGAGCGAAAGGATCCAATCCCAGGGATTGCTCGACCAGAAGCGCCAGGCCATTGATCGCCTTGCGGCCATCGACCGGCTCGCGGTGCAGATAGACCTTTAACCCGGGTTCGAAGCGGAACATGGCAACCCAGCCAGACAGGTCAGCAAGAGCGGGAGGTCCGCTGACCCAATGCCGCGCAGATCCAGTTTGACGCCGTTGGGTAAAATCACGTTCAGGACGGAGGCCGTCCGTTCAGATGCCTTGATCGGCACTACAGGGGCAAAGGCCGGTAATGCGGCCGGAGAGCCTGTCGGGACCGGTGCGGCTCCCCTCCGATAGGTGTCGATCCACTTGCGCAGCAAGTTGGCATTGAGGCCATGTGCCAGCGCCATCCCTGCCACCGATACCCCAGGCTGCAGGCACGCTTCGACCAACTCCCGTTTCGCTTCCGGATCGTAGCAACGCCTTCCATTCCGTCTGTGTCCCACGATCAACGACCGTGACAATATCATCTTATTTTCTTTCATAGGTGTCCACCTTCTTGTACGTGGACACTATCATCTCTCCTTTCTCTCAGCCGTTACCAGATGCTGTTAAATGAGCGCTTACGTTGTTTCACTGTCCTTCGCAAGGTCAGCATGAGAAATCGAGCCTGATGGACAAAGTTGAGGGAAACCCCAGAAAACGTATCCAGATACCATCTTTCCCACCATTCTGGCGGAGTTGCTTGATACGTGTCTTTCCTGCTGACCGCCATGGAACTATCACTTCCAAATCGGTTACTCGATTAACGCTTTTCTCGGTCAACTCGACATAGTTCGAATGTGCATAGAAATCTTGGACAGCATGAAGCGCCTGGCCAATAGCGAAAAAAGCCTCATGTACAGCGGCTTTAGCTATAGCAAGATCGCCAGCATTTTTCGCTTTTTGCGCGTCATTCACATGTTCGTTTACCTCTTCGAGCAGTGAATCGATATAGGCAATGGCCCCATCAAAATCGCAGTTATCGAAGTGGGCTTTGGATTCGAATTGATGAAATGAATCCTGTAGGTATAATGCTTTGCGCAGTTCCCCAATGTAAGAGTTATTGACCAGACCTTCTAACACTTTTTTGTGAGTAGCGGTGTCGAATGGCTCAGGGCAACCAATGCATACCACCGTTGGTTTGACGGTAGCAAATCTGGAACAACTTTGGGCGGTATAGGCGGTTTAGCCGGTTCCGCGCTATATACAACCGATTGAGCAAAGAGTATCGTTAAACAAAAAACTAAGATCAGACGTAGCATAGTCTTTCCTCTTATATTGACGGTGTATCACTTAAGAATATAAGTAATGTTAAAATACCATTTAAGACATTTATGTTCCATCAGTTTACTTACTTTGGCCTAGTACTTATTATTTGTCTACAAATTTCAACATGTAAAGCTGTTGTGATCAATAACATTAAGGATGTCGTCATATTTCGCGGGCTTAGACATACCAGTCAAGACCAGCAGATATTTACCAAGGCCATCGAACGTGCCAATCTCTTTCTCAAGGATAGGAACATTCGATTATCTCCATCGTGGAACAATGCCAGAAAGTACAGTCCTCAAGAGAATGTTGTGTTGGTCTACCTGGTGGAAGCGCAGGACGGGGATATGACAACTCCTGCTCTGGTACCTGAAGATTGCCGTTGCATCTTCGTAAACCCAAAACTGCTCGCGTCTTGGACAGCCAACAATTCAAAGGGAATTGGACGAATGTCAATCGACCGAGGTTATTTTTGACTTATGTTTTGCTCCATGAGGCAGGGCACATCGCAAAACACACACCCTCTGGCGCGTTCGAAGAAGGAGTTCTGAACCAGTTGAACATTGATCCTACTAAGGCCAAAGCCAACGAAGAGGACGCTGACGAATTCGCGCAGACTTGCTGCGAAAATTCTCAAGGCAAACGTCTGCGAACAATACATCACTTGAAGCAAACTGGGTTGTAAACGAATTATCGAAGCTGAGATGGAACATGCAAGCTTTTCGGGCATTTGATGAATTCGGATCCTTCGCTGTAGGGAAGCTTGGCGTGTACTTCGATAACGGTTATTCTCATCCGAATTTGGCTTGGCGCATTCTGAGGGTGAATAACCTTATTCAGCATACCGAAGCTACTCAAACTTTGTTAAATTCTTTCGATGATGCTCGCCAACGCGGCGCAAATCCTGAGCCTTTATACCAGCGCCAGGATTAAGGCTTGACCAGTCTCAGTGGTAACAGACAAATGACAGATGATGGCTGATAGCGCTCTATAGCAATTGAATTTACACTTTCGAGCCTTTATTGCCTACCACCCCGATCGGATTGAACGACAACAATTTATCATTAACCTGTCACCGATTATCGATGTTTTTGGGCTGACAATAGGAAGAACAATAATGGGTAATCTAATAAAGTTAGTTTTTTTAATAATACTCATTCTTTCCGTTTCAAGTTGCGGGATTTATTACCGGGACGAGGAAACCGGCGCCGAGCATATTTGGGGAATTGGTCATTTAGCGACCAAAGTTACCGCCCCCGAAAATGGGAAGCAAGCAGTCATCCGCAAAGCGACGCTGGCAGGCATCGCATTTGGCTTAGAAGAGGGCGCTGTAGGCACAAGTGTTGGCTGGGATCAAAGAGAAAGGATCGCAATTTACGACGAAAATACTGCAATCGCCATTCAACGGCCTGAAGACGATAATTTCTTTCTATTTAAATTTGGTGCACAACCGTCTGGGTTAATATCCTTGGATCGCAATAATAATAAATAAAAGGGGAGATATAAACTATGCAAAATAACTTGATTTCCAAAATAACTCTGGTTTTAGTCGGCACTGCCATAACCGGTTGTGCAGAGGATAGAGTCCTAATGGCAACCAAAACCAATGTTGGGCTCGATGTCGATAATAAACCACCTACTGCCGAGCTTACCATTGCGAGGCGAGAACTAGCTATACAGCCCGTTTTTCCAGAAATGATAGGAAAAGATGCTGCTGACCGTAACGGTTCAAAAAAGTCAACTGCAATAGTTGCTACTGAAACGGAAGATGTTAAAGAAATCGCGGAGGGGGAGAAGCTCATATTAGAGAAGGGAGCAACGGTAACGGTAGATGGCCCCGCTACTATAATCGCTGAGGATAAGGAGACAGCATTAAAAGAGGGTGAAACAAAAACCGTGCAAGGTCCTGCTACCGTAATCTTTGAGGGAAAAGAAACTTCTCTGCCGCTTTTGGCTTCGTTCGGTTTGCAAGGAAAATTTTATAATCCGAGAATTACGGGGCAATTTGCTGGAGGCGATGCGGCACTATATTTGGCACAAGACCCCTCGGAAGACAATGAGCATCCTGTCGATTCATCTCTATGTATGAAAAACCCTCCGGATACCCGTGGCTGGCTTCTAAAACTATGGCATTCTTTGACAAATACTTCTTTGGAAGAGTATCAGTTAGAACATCAGAAAGATTCCCGCATATTTTATTTTGCGACAGATACTGCGTATGGTCTTAAGGTTGCCTGGAGTGGCACTGGCGGGCCTTATCCCGATTCTTTGAAGTTAGGCTACAACCGTAAAGAATTTGCTTCTCCACCAATCTTTGTCGATCAGGGTTGTAATGGTAGGCAAGAAAACTGGAATGTGAAATTGCCTTCTTTTTATGCGTCTATAGACAATGCGAGTGCGCTAGAAACATTTCAAAATGCAGAAGACAAACATATCCAATTCTTTGCCACCGGCAAAGCTGCCTCAGCCTTCGCCAAAAGGGCTTCCGTACGTCAAGTAGCGTTTCAAAACATGGCACCTGATGCGGCAAAAAGCGAAGCCGAAAGCTTAAACCGTGACTTGATCGGCGAAATTAAAGAGACGTTCAAGGCCGATACGGCTGATAAAAACGCTATCTTAGCTGAAGCAGTTAAATTAGGGCTTGTGCCAAGCAATACTAAAAAGGAGGAATTTGAAGACAAGCTCAGCGCTAATGCCACAGGAATCAATTATTCGGTAACTACGAAGCTTAATCAATTGAGGACCATTGCGCCCACTCTTACTCTAAAAAAAGTGAGCGGCGCTTCAGAGACATAACAAATTAAATTCCGCAAGAACAGCATCAAGCTGTTCTTGCGGAATAACAAAAACAATAAATAGACTCCTCCATGAAAAATCTAGCTTATCTTGTTGCATTATTAATTTTGCTTTCTGGATGCTCGAGCCAAATCCAAAGAACTGTTGAATACGAATTATCACAGCTTTCTAATGAGCCAAACAACCCCACTGAAGAGCAAAAGCTTTCCTGTGTAGATTGGACTCAACATGTAGTCGCAATTGACAAGCGAGGGAGGTTCGCGCCTGTTAAATTTACAATCCCAGACGACGACAGAAAGGACTCCAAAACTGATATCAAAAACGGATGCGATCCCGCAACTAACCTCGATATCCACCTCGACAATATTGTTAATTCGGTACGCGTTTCCGGCAGGAAAAAGTTACTGATCTTCATACATGGAGGAATGAACGGTTACAAGAGTAGTTTGAAACGTGTAGAGCGAGACTTGCCTAAGATGATGAAAGACCGCGATACTTATCCGATTTTTGTCGTTTGGCCAAGCGAGATGTTTGATTCCTATGGAGATTCGATTGCTAATTACTACCAAGGCAGCTGGGATCATAGAGGATATTTTTTGAGCGTTCCCTTTATGGCTGCCACCGACCTTGCTGAAGTGGGAACCCGCTCCGTGCTGAGCTATGGTAAACAAACTAACCTTTTGTTGGGATCGACTTGCTTTAATGAGTATTGGCGAGGCTTTCTTCCTCTTTATTGTGGGCCAAATCCGAATAAACCGGCATTTGCCGAAATAAAGCCTACCAATGGTCAAAGAAATCAGAACGGTGATGAAAGAAATCCAACAAACGATCCTTGTGAAGAGGCTGATCCACCTCGAGGCTATAGTTGCGTGAAAACGTCGGCAAAAGAGGCGGGCGATTTTTGGCGCTTGAAGAATATACTTCTGAGTCCTCTGAAACTGATATCCGTACCAGTAATCGATCCCCTCGGCGAAAGGGATTGGAACAGCATGATCAGTCGTACCCGTTTTGCTATGCGGCAACCTTGCAAAGATGATGTTTGGGCTAAAGGAAACTGCGAGGCTGGACCGGCATATAAATTATTTAAAATTATCAATGAAAAGTTGCAGGATCGGGAAATCACTCTTATCGGCCACAGTATGGGCGCCATAGTGGCTAGCGAAGCAGTGAATGCATTCCCTGATCTGCCTTACCGAAATGTTGTGTTTATGGGCGCAGCAGTCAGTGTTAGAGAATTTTCCAAGAGTGTGCAGCGGGTTCTGAAAGAGCGAGTACTAAAGGAACAAGGGGAAAAAACGCTTATAAACGCCAATGATTGCGCTAGAGATAAAGTTGGAGTACTAGGCAATCCGGATGAAGCGAAGCGTAAACCTTTCTATTTTTTTAATCTTTCCCTTCATCCTTATGCTGAAGCTACCGAAGAGAATGGGTATGGTGCGGCTCCATCTGGCAGCTTATTGGAATGGATTGATACTAACTTTACTCAGCCTGCGGATATAGCAGATCGTACTTTAGGGCGCTGGGCAAATATTTCTCCTTTGCGGTATATCTTAGACCAGGATTTACTCAATAGCGGTTATATGCACTTTAAACGCTTCGGTCTTGATTTTAACGGTCCTCATAGTCATGGAGGTTTAGCTAACCCCGACGCGCGGGACAACCCAGAGGAAAGCGAAAAAAAATATGGCGTTTATTGGAACCCAGAGTATTGGCTTTAATATGCTGGGTGTTAAAGAAGTATAGCTAGGCTGGGCAACTGCTTTCAGCAGGAAAAACTGATTGGTTTATATAATATAAAACCACAACTTTGAACAAGAAATATTGGGCAAGAAAAATTTAACGATTTGGTTGCCCGGCTAAATGATTTTGACGAATATACTGATTAATATAATAAGTAAAAACGCGCAACTAATTTGAGGTCTTTGGGCCTAACTATGTTTTAACGCTGAGCGCTCACGTGTCATGAATCTGGAATTAAACGAAACCGAACGCCTAACCTTGCAAGAACTTTCTGTGCATCATCGGTATGCGG
>JBPFEE010000005.1:0-35928 GCA_051061095.1 Methylomicrobium sp.
ATTGCCGGAAGGCGTGGAAATGGTGATGCCGGGCGACAACATCGCGGTGGACATCACCCTGATCTCGCCGATTGCGATGGATGACGGTTTGCGGTTTGCAATTCGCGAAGGCGGCCGTACAGTCGGTGCGGGCGTTGTGGCTTCTATTATCGAGTAATAAACAATGTCAAATCAAACTATCAGAATCCGTTTGAAATCATTCGATCACAAATTGATCGATCAATCGGCTGGTGAAATAGTAGAAACTGCAAGAAGAACCGGCGCCCAAGTTAAAGGACCGATTCCATTGCCTACTAAAAAAGAACGGTTCACGATTTTGATCTCTCCGCATGTCAATAAGGATGCCAGAGATCAATACGAATTAAGAACCTATAAAAGATTGCTGGACATTGTAGAACCTACTGACAAGACAGTTGATGCACTGATGAAACTGGATCTTGCGGCAGGCGTGGATGTTCAAATTAAGTTGAATTAAAAGATAGAGGAATTGGCAGATGTCAATAGGTCTTATAGGTCGTAAGTGCGGTATGACCAGGGTTTTTTGTGAAGATGGCTCGTCTGTACCGGTAACCGTACTGCAGATCGACTCCAATCGGGTCACTCAGGTTAAAGGTATCGAAAGCGATGGTTATCGCGCTGTTCAGGTGACTGTAGGCGACGTCAAATCATCACGGGTCAATAAAGCAATGGCCGGTCATTTTGCAGCGGCCAATGTGACGGCGGGTCGCGGTCTTTGGGAGTTCAGACTCGAAGACGGCGAAGGCGATAGTCTGTCTGTCGGTTCCGAGCTTTCTTTGGATATTTTCACCCCGGGTCAAATCGTGGATGTTCAGGGAACCAGTATCGGTAAAGGCTTTGCCGGTGCAATCAAACGTCATAACTTCCATATGCAGGATGCGACTCACGGTAACTCCGTATCGCACCGTGTATTGGGTTCGGTCGGTATGAACCAAACTCCGGGCCGCGTATTTAAAGGCAAAAAAATGGCGGGTCATATGGGTGCGGAAAAAACCACCGTACAAAATCTGACCATTCATGCCGTTGATGCCGAGAAGCGTTTGATTCTGGTTAAAGGCGCTGTGCCAGGCGCGAAAGGCGGCGATGTCGTGATCAAGCCCGCCTCGAAAATGAAAAATAAAGGTTAAGTTATGGGTTTGCAAGTACCTGCATTGAATGATCAAGACACGGCCGGCAAGGTCGATGTCAACGAGGCTGTTTTTGGCCGGGATTATAACGAAACATTGATTCACCAGATCGTGACGCGCTTTTTGGCGGGCAGAAGAGCCGGCACCAAGGCGCAAAAAACCCGCTCCGAAGTGAGCGGCGGCGGTATGAAGCCATGGCGGCAGAAAGGCACCGGTCGTGCTCGTTCCGGTTCGACCCGCAGCCCAATCTGGCGGACAGGCGGTGTTGCGTTCGCGGCAAGACCTCGCAACTATGAGCAAAAGCTGAACAAGAAGATGTTCCGTGCCGGCATTCGTTCGATTCTGTCTGAATTGCTCAGGCAAGATCGACTGGTTGTGGCTAACGACATTTTTCCGGCGACGCCAAAAACGAAGGAATTGGTCGAGAAGCTGAAAGGCTTGAATGCGCGCCGCGTGCTAATTGTGGTCGATGCAATCGATCAAAACCTGGCGCTGGCTTCACGTAATATCCCTTATGTCGAAGTGGTGGAAGCGAATAATCTGAACCCCGTGCTGCTGGTGTCGGCAGAAAAGGTAATTGCGACTTCAGGTGCGCTGAAAAAAATTGAGGAGCACTTAGCATGAGCACGAATCAAAATTATTTAACCACAGTCCTGCGCGCGCCGATCATTTCCGAAAAGAGCACGCTGCAGGCCGAAGCGAATAAAATTATCGCGTTCAAAGTTCTGAAGCAAGCCACCAAGAAACAAATCAAGGACGCAGTGGAATTGATGTTTAATGTCGAAGTCGACAACGTCAATGTGCTGAATGTGCAAGGCAAGCAAAAACGTTTTGGCCGTACCTTGGGGAAAAAATCGGATTGGAAAAAGGCGTATGTCAAGCTGAAACCAGGCCACGACATCGATTTTTCCGCGGCTTAATTTAATAGACAGAAAGATCAATTAGGAAACGGTAGTTAACATGGCGATTGTAAAGTCAAAACCGACATCACCAGGTTCACGGTTTGTAGTACGGATCAAATCAGACGATCTGCATAAAGGCAAGCCGTATGCACCATTGCTGGATAAGAACAGCAAAACAGGAGGTCGTAACAACCAAGGGCGTATCACAACACGTCATGTCGGCGGTGGTCACAAGCAGCACTACCGTATTATTGATTTTAAAAGAAATAAAACCGACATTCCAGCCGTTGTAGAACGCCTCGAGTACGATCCGAACCGGACCGCGAATATCGCTCTTGTCTTGTTCAAAGACGGCGAACGCCGCTACATTATTGCTCCCAAGGGCTTGACTGTCGGGCAGGAAGTGCTTTCTTCCGAAACCGTTCCGGTCAAGCCGGGAAACTGCATGCCGTTGCGTAATATTCCGATGGGTACCACTATTCACTGCGTTGAGCTGAAGCCTGGCAAGGGCGCCCAGCTGGCCAGAAGCGCAGGTACTTCGGCGCAATTGGTGGCCCGCGAAGGCGCTCATGCAACCTTGAGGCTGCGTTCCGGCGAAATGCGTAAAGTGCTGGCCGATTGCCGCGCGGTGATTGGCGAAGTGTCCAATTCGGAACATAACCTGGCTTCCTTGGGTAAAGCTGGCGCAACTCGCTGGCGCGGTGTTAGACCGACCGTTCGCGGTGTGGTCATGAACCCGGTGGATCACCCACACGGCGGCGGCGAAGGCCGTACCTCCGGTGGCAGACATCCGGTTTCGCCATGGGGTATGCCGACCAAGGGCTACAAGACTAGAAAAAACAAGCGGACTGACAACATGATCGTCAGACGCCGTAAGCAAAAATAGTGAGGAATTAGCGTGCCACGTTCAATTAAGAAAGGTCCTTTTGTTGATCACCACCTTATCAAGAAGGTGGAAGATGCGGTAAGCAGCAATAATCGGAAACCAATTAAAACCTGGTCCAGAAGATCGATGATAGTGCCCGAAATGTTGGGTTTAACCATTGCGGTCCACAATGGACGTCTTCATGTTCCGGTTCTCGTTTCCGAGAATATGATTGGCCACAAGCTTGGCGAATTTGCCCCAACTCGAACATACAAAGGCCATGTGGCCGATAAAAAATCCAAATAGGTGAGAGATGGAAACCAGTGCAAAATTAAGTAATGCGCCGTTGTCGGCGCAAAAAGCTCGGCTCGTTGGCGATCAGATCCGCGGACTGCCGGTCGATCAGGCCTTGAACGTATTGAAATTCAGCTCCAAGAAAGGCGCGGCGATCATGAAAAAAGTGCTCGAGTCCGCGATCGCGAATGCTGAAAACAATGATAGCGCCGATATTGATGATTTAAGAGTGTCTACCGTTTATGTTGATGAAGGGGCGACCTTGAAAAGATTTAAGGCAAGAGCTAAAGGACGTGCGAACCATATCCTGAAAAGAACCTGCCATATCACAGTTAAAGTCGCAGAGAACGCGTAGGGGTAGACAATGGGTCAAAAAGTACATCCAGTAGGCATTCGCCTGGGCATTGTGAAGGACTGGAATTCCAGATGGTTTGCTAATAACCAGGATTATTCGGTTTTTCTGCATCAGGATTTGCAGGTAAGAGATTTTATTAAAAAGAAACTGGCGCATGCCTCGGTCAGCCGGATTCAAATCAACCGCCCGGCCAACAATGCGCACATCACGATTCATACCGCGCGTCCGGGTATCGTGATCGGCAAGAAAGGGGAAGACATCGAAGTTTTGAAACAGGAAGTTTCAAAAATGATGGGCATTCCGGTCCAGGTCAACGTTGAAGAAATCAGAAAACCTGAGCTCGACGCCCAATTGGTCGCGGAAGGCGTTGCCCAGCAGCTTGAAAAGCGGATTATGTATCGCCGAGCCATGAAGCGTGCCGTAACCAATACCATGCGTTTGGGCGCCGAAGGCATCAAGATCAATGTCGGCGGCCGCCTGAACGGGGCTGAAATTGCGCGCAGCGAATGGTATCGCGAAGGCCGTGTGCCGCTGCATACTTTGCGCGCCGACATCGATTATGCAACCGCGGAAGCGAAAACCACCTATGGCGTAATCGGCATCAAGGTCTGGATCTTCAAAGGTGAAGTGTTCGATATGGACGCGCATCTTGCCGCGATCAATTCTGAAACCAAGAAATAGTTGAAGGGATAGAGACATGCTTCAACCGAAAAGAACCAAATTTCGTAAACAGCACAAAGGCAGAAATAACGGCGTCGCTGTGCGTGGATCATCAGTTAGCTTCGGCGACTTCGGCTTAAAATCGGTAACCCGCGGCCGTTTGACAGCCCGGCAAATCGAAGCCGGCCGTCGGGCGATCACCCGTCACGTCAAACGGGGCGGTAAAATCTGGATCAGAATTTTCCCGGACAAGCCGATTACGAAAAAACCTTTAGAAGTTCGTATGGGAAAAGGTAAAGGTAGTGTAGAATATTGGGTTGCTCAAGTCAGACCCGGTATGATGCTCTATGAAATTCAAGGAGTGAGCGAAGAACTGGCGCGGGAAGCGTTTACCCTGGCGGCGGCAAAATTGCCATTGAAAACACTGTTTACCGCGCGGACGATAATGTAATGAAAGCAACAGAATTACGCCAAAAAACCAAAGACGAACTGAATTCGTTACTGCTCGATTTGGCGCGCGAGCGTTTTAATTTGAGAATGCAAAAAAGCACCGGTCAATTGTCCAAACCTTCTGAAGCGAAACGTGTACGTCGCGAAATGGCCCGGATTCAGACCGTATTGAACGAGAAAGCAGGCGCATAAGTATGAGCGAAAATCAAACCAAGGTTCGGACGATTACCGGCCGCGTCGTCAGCAACAAGATGGACAAAACCATAACCGTTTTGGTTGAGCGGGTTGTCAAACATCCTGTTTACGGCAAATACGTCAAAAGATCGACCAAGATGATGGCGCATGACGAAAACAACGTGTGCCAGGAAGGCGACGTGGTATCGATTGCTTCATGCCGTCCACTGTCAAGACATAAAACCTTCAAACTGGTAGAAGTGTTAGAAAGTGCTAACAAATAATTAGCACCCACCTTATTTGAAAAAACTGGGAATTTATCATGATTCAGATGCAAACTAACCTTGACGTCGCCGACAACAGCGGCGCAAAAAAGGTCATGTGTATCAAAGTACTCGGCGGTTCGCACCGACGCTATGCGAATATTGGCGATATTATCAAAGTCAGTATTAAAGATGCGATTCCGCGCGGAAGAGTAAAAAAAGGCGAGGTCTACAACGCATTGGTCGTCAGAACCTGTAAAGGCGTGCGTAGATCCGATGGTTCGGTCATTCGCTTCGACGACAATGCCGCCGTCATCCTGAACAATAACTTGCAACCGCTGGGCACCCGTATCTTCGGACCGGTGACCCGTGAGCTCCGTGGTGAGAAATTCATGAAGATTATCTCACTGGCTCCTGAAGTGTTATAAGGAAGGGTTTGACGATGCAAAAGATAAAAAAAGGCGATGACGTAATCGTTCGTACCGGAAAAGATAAAGGTAAAAGCGGTCGCGTAACCAAGATTCTGAAAGATGATAAAGTCCTGGTTGAAGGCATCAACCAAGTCAAAAAGAGTCAAAAGCCAAATCCGAATGCGGGAGTTACGGGCGGTATTGTCACCAAAGACATGCCGATCCATATTTCCAATATCGGACTATATAACCCAGCGACCAAAAAAGCGGATCGCGTCGGCATCAGGATTCTGGATAATGGCAAAAAAGTCAGATATTTCAAATCCACAAACGAAGTTGTTGATGCGTAAGGTGTAATATCATGGCTAGACTACAAACAGAATACAAAGAAAGAATTTTGCCTGCGCTGATGCAGCAGTTCGGCTACAAGTCGATCATGCAGGCGCCCCGCATTACCAAAATCACCTTGAACATGGGTGTCGGCGAAGCGATTGCAGACAAGAAAATCCTGCAAGCCGCCGTTGCCGATATGGAAAAGATTTCCGGCCAAAAACCGGTGATTACGTTGGCGAGAAAATCGATCGCGGGTTTTAAGATCCGTGACGATATGCCGATCGGCTGCAAGGTTACTTTGCGCAGCGACAGAATGTACGAATTCCTCGATCGTTTAATCAATATCGCTATCCCGCGTATCCGCGACTTCAGAGGCTTGAACTCAAAAAGTTTTGACGGCCGCGGTAACTATTCGATGGGTGTGAAAGAACAAATCATCTTCCCTGAGATAGATTACGACAAAATCGACATGCTGCGTGGTATGGATATTACCATTACGACCACAGCCCAGACCAATGAAGAAGGTCTGGCGCTGCTCAAGCAGTTCAATTTTCCATTTAAGAATTAAGGCGATATTGGTATGGCGAAGAAGTCAATGATCGCGCGTGAAGACAAGCGTAAAAAACTGGCGCAAAAATACAGCGCAAAACGCAAGTCTTTGAAAGAAGCGATAAGAAATCCAAATTCTACGTTCGAAGAAAAAGAAGCAGCGCAACTGCAACTGCAAAAACTGCCGAGAGACTCCAGTATCTCCCGGGTGCGTAACCGTTGTAATTTGACGGGCCGCCCGCATGGTTACTACCGTAAGTTTGGTCTCAGCCGCAATAAGCTGAGAGAGGCCACGATGCGCGGCGATGTACCAGGCCTGGTTAAGGCCAGCTGGTAATCCGCCGGATCATGTTTGGAGATTGAAAAATGAGTATGACAGACCCTATTGCAGATATGCTGACCCGGATCAGAAACGGTCAAGCTGCTGGCAAAAAAATAGTTAAACAACCCTCTTCAAAATTGAAGGTCGCAATTGCGAAAGTTTTGAAAGAAGAAGGTTACATTACCGATTACAGTACCGAAACCGTCGGCAACCACACCGAGATGACGATCGTGTTGAAATACTACAGGGGCACGCCTGTAATCGAAAATATCAAAAGAATTAGCAGACCCGGTTTGCGCATCTATAAATCTAAAGATGAGCTGCCGAAAGTTCTTGGCGGATTGGGTATTGCTATTGTATCAACATCCAATGGTGTAATGACTGATCGAGCTGCTCGTGCAATTGGCCATGGCGGTGAAGTGATTTGTACCGTTTGCTAATGTAGGCCTGATATGTCAAGAATTGCAAAAGCTCCAGTGACGATTCCACAAGGCGTGGACGTCAAACTCGATGGAAACAATCTGACCGTTAAAGGAAGCAAGGGTCAATTGTCTTATGAATTCAATTCCGCAATCGGAGTGAATATTGTCGACAAAACCATTCAAATGGAATGGAACAGAGATGACAAAGTCGCTACCGCACAAGCCGGAACAGCGCGTGCTCTGATCAGCAACATGGTTGTCGGCGTATCAGCAGGTTATGAGAAAAAATTGGCATTAGTCGGCGTCGGTTACAGAGCGCAGGCCAAAGGCAATATTTTGAATCTGGCGCTGGGTTATTCGCACCCGATCGACTTTGAAGTGCCGAACGGTATTACCGTCGAAACGCCAAGCCAAACCGATATTCTTGTTAAAGGCAACGATAAACAGCTGGTTGGCGAGATTGCGGCAAAGATCAGGGCATTTCGTCCACCCGAGCCGTATAAGGGCAAAGGGGTTCGTTATGCGGACGAAAATGTCGCCAGAAAAGAAGCTAAGAAGAAGTAAGGTAGCGTGATGGAAAAGAAGAACAGCCGTATGAAGCGCGCATTAAAACTGCGCAGCAAAATCAAGAGACTAGGCACAACCCGCCTGTCGATTCATAAAACCTCACAGCATATCTACGCCCAGATCATCAGCGGTGATGGCAACAAAACCTTGGCCAGCGCCTCGACCAATCAGGCAGCGATCAAGGCTGCGGTTGGCGGCACTGGCAATATGAAAGCTGCCGCCGAAGTCGGAAAAACGATTGCCGAGCGCGCATTAGCCGCCGGCATTACCGAGGTCGCTTTCGATCGGTCTGGTTTTAAATATCATGGCCGCGTAAAGGCGCTTGCTGATGCAGCGCGTGAAGCCGGTTTGAAATTCTAGGGGAATACAATGGCAGCAGCACCTACACAAGGCAGCACAGACGGTCTGCAGGAGAAACTCGTCTCAGTCAGACGCGTTGCGAAAGTCGTTAAAGGCGGACGGGTTTTCGGTTTTACCGCGCTGACCGTGGTCGGCGATGGCGAAGGCCGCGTCGGTTATGGCGTCAGCAAGGCGCGTGAAGTGCCGATCGCGATTCAAAAATCGTTGGAGCAAGCGCGTAAAAACATGCGCAAAGTCCCTTTGAAAGGCGACACCTTGCAATATCCGATCATGAACACGACCGGCGCTGCAAAGGTTTACATGCAACCGGCGTCCGAAGGTACCGGTATCATCGCGGGTGGCGCAATGCGTGCGGTATTCGAAGTCGTCGGCATTCATAACGTGTTGGCGAAATGCATCGGCACCAGCAATCCAATCAATGTGGTGAGAGCCACCATTAACGGATTGACCTCGATGCATAATCCGAATCATATTGCTGCGAAGCGCGGTTTGTCGATCGAACAGATTTTAGGACAATAACGATGGCCAGCAATAAACTCAGCGTTACGATGATCAAAAGCAAACATGGCCGTTTGCCAAATCACCAGGCATGTCTGAAAGGCTTGGGTTTAAGCAGGATCAACCAAACGGTTGAAGTGCTGAATACTCCCGAAAATCAAGGCATGATCAAGAAAATCGCTTACATGTTGAAAGTCGAGGAGCGGTAATGTTTTTGAATACGATTCAAGCGAGCGAAGGTTCGCGCAAGAAAGCCAAGCGCGTAGGTCGCGGTATTGGCTGCACCTTGGGCAAAACCTGCGGACGCGGTCATAAAGGCCAAAAAGCCAGAAGCGGCGGTTTCCATAAGGTGGGTTTCGAAGGCGGTCAGATGCCTTTGCAGCGCCGTTTGCCGAAGATCGGCTTTAAATCCCGTAAAGCGATGTTTACCGCCGAAGTGCGTCTCAATGAATTGAACGGCTTGCAGGCTGATGTCATCGACGTTCAAACTTTGATCGATGGCAACATCGTGCCTGTGTTCACTAAAACTGTGAAGGTGATTAAATCCGGGGAAATCGGCCGGGCTGTTACCCTTAAAGGTTTGAAAGTGACAGGCGGTGCGCTGGCTTCAATTCAAGCGGCCGGCGGCAAAGTAGAGGAATAAACTCGTATGTCAAGAGACGAATCAGCCAATAAACCCGCCGGCTTGTCGGAGCTGAAATCCCGGCTTCTGTTTGTTTTGGGCGCGTTTTTCGTATACCGGGTCGGTTCGCACATACCGGTGCCGGGCATCGATCCAAAAGCACTGCAGATCATGTTCGAACAACAAAGCGGATCGATCCTGGACATGTTCAACATGTTTTCGGGCGGCGCTTTGATGCGGTTAAGCTTGTTTGCTCTTGGCATCATGCCTTATATTTCTGCTTCGATCATCATGCAGATGATGACGATCATCATTCCTGCGGTCGAGCAGATGAAGAAAGAAGGCGAAACCGGCAGACGGAAGATTTCCCAATATACCCGGTATGGAACCGTGGCTTTGGCCTCGTTCCAGGCGATCGGTATTTCGATTGCGCTGCAGAATCAGACTGCCGGCGGTCTTTCCGTAGTGATCAACCCGGGCATCGGTTTTATCGCTATCACCACGATTACCCTGGTTACCGGCACGATCTTTTTGATGTGGCTAGGTGAACAGGTGACTGAACGTGGTATCGGTAACGGTATTTCGATGATCATTTTTGCCGGTATCGTTTCCGGTTTGCCGAAAGCGATAGGCGGAACCCTCGAACTGGCTAGAACCGGAGAAATGAATGGCGCGTTCATCATTTTGCTGTTCCTGATTACGATCGCGGTGACTGCAATCGTCGTTTTCGTCGAAAGAGGTCAGCGCAGGATCATCATCAATTATCCGAAAAGACAGCAGGGGCGCAAGATGTACGCCGGTCAAAACAGCTTTTTGCCTTTGAAACTGAATATGGCGGGTGTAATTCCCCCCATTTTCGCATCGAGCATCATTCTGTTTCCGGCCACTGTTGCGAACTGGTTCGGTAACAGTGAAGGTTTGACGTGGCTGCGCGATGTTGCGACGATGTTGTCGCCAGGCCAGCCTGTGTATGTGATGTTTTATGCGGCCGCGATTATTTTCTTTTGCTTCTTTTATACCGCCTTGGTGTTTAACTCAAAAGAGACCGCCGAAAATTTGAAAAAATCCGGTGCCTTTTTACCCGGCATTCGGCCAGGCATTCAAACAAGCGCGTATATTGACAAGGTGATGACCCGATTGACATTGATCGGTGCTTTCTACATCACCTTGGTGTGTTTGCTGCCTGAGTTTTTGATTCTTTATTGGAACGTACCTTTTTACTTTGGCGGTACATCACTCCTGATTATCGTGGTCGTTGTTATGGATTTCATTTCGCAAATGCAAACCCATATCATGTCTCATCAGTACGAAGGTCTGATGAAAAAAGCCAATTTAAAAAAATAAATTTAATTTAAATTTCCAATAGGAGTAACCCAATGAAAGTCCGAGCTTCGGTAAAAGCAATTTGCAGAAAATGCAAAATTGTAAAAAGAAATGGCGTCGTTAGAGTGATTTGTGCGGACGGCACTCACAAACAACGGCAAGGTTAATTATTATTTGTGCCGTCTCTAATCGAGTGTTATAATTCGGCGCTTAACTCAAGAACAGAACTCAGGGGAATATCTACATGGCACGTATTGCCGGGATAAATATACCAGATCATAAGCATGCGGAAATTTCATTGACCGCAATCTATGGAATCGGCCGTAAGACAGCACAAAATATTTGTGTTGAAGCAGGGATTACGCCATCGGTAAAAATCAAGGAATTGTCCGAAGAGCAGTTGGATACGCTGCGGAACATCATTTCAAAGATGACCGTCGAGGGTGATTTGCGTCGTGAAGTGTCGATGAATATCAAACGCTTGATGGATCTTGGTTGCTATCGCGGGATACGGCATCGCCGCGGTTTGCCGCTTAGAGGACAAAGAACGAGAACGAATGCACGTACTCGTAAAGGTCCCCGCAAACCGATTAAGAAATAATTCCCGGCAGAGGTTTAACAATGGCTAGTCCCGCTCGTACCAGAAAACGTATCAAGAAAGAAGTAGCTGACGGCATTGCGCACGTTCACGCTTCGTTTAACAACACCATCATTACGATTACAGACAGAAAAGGCAATACGCTCTCCTGGGCTACTTCCGGTGGTTCAGGTTTTCGTGGTTCACGTAAGAGTACCCCGTTTGCAGCGCAGGTTGCAGCCGAGAAGGCCGGTACTGTTGCGCAGGAATACGGCATGAAAAACCTGGATGTGTTCATTAAGGGCCCAGGTCCCGGTCGTGAATCCGCCGTCCGTTCCTTGAACAACTTGGGTTTCAAAATTACCAATATTATCGACGTCACTCCGATTCCTCATAACGGATGCCGTCCACCCAAAAAACGCCGCGTATAGTTTCTGGAGTTGTAAATCATGGCAAGATATCTCGGACCTACCTGCAAATTAAGCCGCAGAGAAGGCACTGACCTGTTTTTAAAAAGCCGGGGCAAATCCCTGGAGGGCAAATGCAAGCTGGATCAAAGACCCGGTCAGCATGGCACCAAGCGAACCCGTAACTCGGATTATGCGATGCAGTTGCGTGCTAAGCAAAGACTGCGCAGGATCTACGGTGTTCTGGAAAAACAATTCAGCAATTATTATAAAACTGCTGACCTGAAAAAAGGCGCAACAGGTGAAAATCTGCTGAATCTGCTCGAATCACGTCTGGATAACGTCGTTTACCGAATGGGATTCGCTTCCACTAGAGCCGAAGCGCGTCAATTGGTTAGTCATAAGGCGTTTCTGGTTAATGGGGCTACAATTAACGTGCCTTCGTATCAGCTTTCTCCCGGCGATGTTGTTTCTGTGAAAGAAAAAGCCAAAAAGCAGCAGCGTATTATCGATGCTTTGGCGGTCTCCGAGCAATATGGCTTTCCTTCATGGGTTGAGGTTAACTCTAAAACGATGACCGGTACTTTTGCTTCATTGCCGGATCGCGCCGACTTGGGCAGCGATATCAACGAACAGTTGGTTGTAGAGTTATACTCAAAATAATTACCATTCTGAGGGAATTAAATGCAGAATTCAATTTCTGGTTTGTTGAAGCCTCGTATCGTTGAGGTTGTTAGTAAATCGAAGAATCATTCAAAGATCGTCATTGAGCCGCTTGAACGCGGCTTTGGTCATTCGATTGGCAATGCCTTGCGTCGTGTTTTGCTTTCGACGATTCCAGGATGCGCAGTAACCGATGTCGAGATTGACGGTGTGCTGCACGAATACACCACGATCGAAGGTGTCCAGGAAGATGTCATTGACATACTGCTGAATTTAAAACAGTTGGCTGTTCTCCTTCATTCGCGGGATGAGGCTGTTCTGACCCTGTCAAAAACAGGCGCAGGCGCCGTAACGGCAGCAGAAATCTCGCTGCCGCATGATGCTGAAATCGTCAATCCAGATTTGGTGATTGCGCATTTGACTCAGTCCGGGGTCTTGAACATGAAAATTCGCGTGCGTCGTGGCAGGGGATATGAACCGGTAAGCGTACGTAGATCGCGCACTGACAGCTCTTCCGCCGTCGGTGCTTTGCATGTGGATGCTTCTTATAGTCCGATCGTTCGGGTCGCCTATGCTGTCGAAAGCACCCGTGTCGAGCAGCGTACCGATCTGGATAAGCTGATCATCGAACTTGAAACCAACGGTACCGTCGATCCGGAGCAAACGATTAAATTAGCGGCAACGATCTTGCATGATCAATTATCGGTTTTTGTCGATTTCGAAAAAGTCACGGAACAGCCGACTGAAGAAATTCATGTTCCGGAAGACAACTTCGATCCGATTTTGCTGCGTCCGGTGGATGATCTCGAGCTGACTGTGCGTTCGGCGAATTGTTTGAAAGCCGAAAACATATTTTATATCGGTGATCTGATTCAGCGTACTGAAGTTGAATTATTAAAAACACCGAATTTAGGAAAAAAATCTCTGACCGAGATCAAAGATATTTTGGCGCTGAAAGGGCTGTCGCTTGGTATGCGCCTGGAAAATTGGCCGCCGGATAGTCTGGCAGAGCACATTCATTCAAGCAATTAACATCCACATAGCTAGGTCCCAATAAAATGCGACACAGAAAATCCGGTAAAAAATTCAGCATCACCAGTAGCCATCGCAAGGCGCTGTTCAGCAGCATGACATGTTCTTTGATCAACCATGAGCTTATCAAGACCACCTTGCCTAAAGCTAAAGAATTGAGAAGATATGCAGAGCCTTTGATCACTTTGTCGAAAGATGACAGTGTGGCCAAGCGCCGTATGGCTTTCGCCAAATTGCGCGATCGCGATGTCGTAACTAAATTGTTCAATGAGTTGGGTCCACGTTATCAAGGTAGACCGGGCGGCTATTTGCGCATTATGAAATGCGGTTTCAGAGCCGGTGACGATGCACCAATGGCTTATGTTGAACTGGTTGACAGACCGCAATAAGGTCTGATCAAAAAGCCAAAAAAAGCCGGGGTTACCCGGCTTTTTTTTGCTGAAATTCGAGCCGTTCCCGGTACGAATTTCAAGCAAGTTATGGACTATTTTTCCAAGTATTGTTTCTTGTTTTCTTTGCCGTTCCAATCGTCGGCTTCCGGTAATGCAGGTTTGACCTCGGTGATGCTTGGCCATTCCTTGGATAGCGACGCGTTCAGTGCGATAAATTCTTGTTGGTCCTCGGGAACTTCATCTTCAGAAAAAATCGCATTCGCCGGACATTCAGGCTCGCAGAGTGTGCAGTCGATACATTCATCGGGATCGATCACTAAAAAATTGGGCCCTTCGTGGAAACAATCGACCGGGCAAACATCTACGCAGTCGGTAAATTTACATTTGATACAGTTTTCTGTGACTACAAAAGTCATAATAATTTCCGGAAAAGTTGTCGAGTTATCGTCGTTTTGGGTGCGCTATGATACCAGAAACTGGGTGTTGATAGAATACCCCAAAAATTTTGTGAGGTTATGAATCAAGCAGATGCGTTAGCTGGAAAGAAAAATCAGCCATGCTCAATAGCGGGCATGTGATGAATGGGTGAATGAAGCAATTACATTTTTGCTTGCTTCCGATCCTTGGATTTTGTTGAGAGCCTTTTGCGCTTCCGCCTTTAATTGGCTGTCGGCAAAAACTTGTTCAGGGCGTGACGGCGCATTGATGGCGTTCTCGAAATATTTCTTCGCTTCATCCGGGCGGTCCACGGATACCAGAAAGTCGCCATAGTAGTAATTGCTGTCGATGCCCCGCGGATTGATTTTCAGTGCGGTTTCAAGCAAATGTTTGGCCTTGCCTTCATCGCCGAATGCGATAGGCCATTTCGGCACCATGTAATAAAGGGTGCCGAGAGTAACATAGGCCGATCCATCCATTGTGTTAGGATTGATGGCGATCGCTTTTTGCAGCAGATCCTTCGCTTCATTAACTAAAGATAACGCCGATATTGCGCTTTGGTTATCGGCGTAGGTGGCTTTAATAACAGCTTCCCAAAATATGGGTTCAGCCGCATTAGGGTGCTGTTTTTCCAGCAGCGCTGCTTTGTTCAGCAATTTCTGATAGGCGTTGCTTTGTTTTGCCTTGGGGATTTTATAGTAAATCGCAGCCCATTCGCTTTCAATCGATTGCAATGTGTTGCTGAGTGTATCGGCAACACATTGGTTTGAAAGTATCAATAGCGCAACAAAAGTGGTTTTTTTCATACAGCGAACTATAGAGGAATCTTCGCCGCAATTCAATCATTTTATTAAAAAATTTTCAAAGACCCTGAGGTGCCGGAATATGGAATAGCAGGTAGAAAAACTGGATAAGGAACAATGGTATAGATAAGGCATCCGGCCTTAGAAATTAGTTTATCAAAAATTTTACAGCAATGGCCTAGTTAGCCTTGCGCCATTCGGAATAAGGATGAATCGCCAGATTGTTGTTGTAATAACGCAAATCGTCTGTAACTTCTGCGCCTAGCCAGGTCGGCTTGTCAAAGGACTGACCGATTTCATCGAGTTCGATTTCAGCTATGATCAGGCCTTGATTGGCGCCTTCGAATTCATCGATTTCCCAGAGCAAATTTCCGCGCCGCACATAATGCCGAGTTTTTTCAATTAGGGGTTTATTGCATAACTGGTCCAGAATTTCCTGGGCATCGGCGACAGGGATCTCATATTCATATTCAAGTCGGTGAGTGCCTATTGTTGCGCTCTTGATATTCAACCAGGCCCGCTGTTCGCAAATTCTGACCCGAATCGAACTGGTCGGCTGCGAACTCAAGTAGCCTTGTCTGAATATTTCTGAATGATCAATTTCTTGCCGCCAATCCTCATTCGCGAGTAAGAATTTGTGTTCGATTTCTAATGCCATATGCCTTTCCTTGGAAAAATCGGTTGAATTGAACTGAGTGCTTATTGTAAAACAATCGCAAAAACAAACTTAAAATAATCGCAATGGGAACGCAAAGCTGTTTAAGAGTGTCCGATGGAACGGGTAATTTGATTTATCACTTACGCTTTGTTTGCAACGCAAGCAATGTTAAAGTATTAGTTGACTAAATACGTGGGAATTCCGCGTGTAGGGTCTCAATATGTTCAACTGATTAAGGATTCTATTAAATGGCTTTCGAACTTCCTGCTTTGCCTTATAGTAAAAATAGCTTGGTGCCGCATATCTCTGAAGAAACCCTGGAGTACCACTACGGCAAGCATCACCAAACCTATGTTACAAATTTGAATAATTTGACTCCTGGCACCGAATTTGAAGGTTTATCTCTGGAAGAGATTATTTTGAAATCTTCAGGCGGGATCTTTAACAATGCCGCGCAAGTCTGGAACCACACCTTTTATTGGAACAGTCTGTCGCCCAATGGCGGCGGCGAGCCGTCCGGTGCGCTGGCCGATGCGATCAATTCGGCTTTCGGTTCTTTCGCGAAATTCAAGGAAGAATTCACCAAATGCGCAGTGACCACTTTCGGCTCGGGCTGGGCATGGTTGGTTAAGAATGCCGACGGCAGTTTGGCTCTGGTCAGCACCAGCAATGCCGGTTGTCCCCTCACTGCGGGGCAAAAGCCGCTGTTGACCTGCGATGTTTGGGAACACGCCTATTACATCGACTATCGCAATGCTCGTCCTGCCTACCTGGAAGCCTTCTGGAAATTAGTGAATTGGGACTTCGCGGCGGCAAATTTCGCGGCTTAATTTTTCCTGATTCGAAGCCTTCTGCGCGTTTGCGCGGAAGGTCTTTCCCTTCTTGTTATCCTCCTGTACTTTCGGAATAAGTCCGTAAATTAAAAGCCGGGCGATGAGATGTTCTGCCGGCGGTTTATTGATTCGGTGTGTGTCGGACCTATCAACGTTGCAAACTTTTACTTTATTTGCGCATTGAAACTCTTGTAAGATTAACAGGTCTCTTTGTTTGTGATTCATTTTCACGAGGAATATTTTCGATGACTACTAATAATACTGTGATCGTCCGCTCCGAATCGGGAGTATTGGCGACCAATAAAATGCTGCGCAACACTTATATGCTGCTGTCCATGACGTTGCTGTTCAGCGCACTGACAGCCGGTCTTTCGATGCTGCTGAATCTGCCGCATCCGGGCATCGTGCTTACGCTGGTCGGTTATTTCGGCCTGCTGTTTTTGACTACAAAGCTGCGCAACAGCGCGTGGGGCTTGTTGTCGATCTTTGCCTTGACCGGCTTCATGGGGTTGACCCTGGGGCCGATTATCAATATGTATTTGCAAGCCTTCACTAACGGGAGTCAGTTGGTGATGACCGCATTAGGCGGTACCGGCGTGATTTTCCTCGGTTTGTCAGGTTATGCCTTGACCACCCGTAAAGATTTCAGCTTTATGCGCGGATTCTTGCTGGTCGGGGTACTGGTTGCTTTCCTGGCGGGGTTAGGTGCGATTTTCTTTACGATTCCGGCCTTGTCGCTGGCGGTTTCCGCAATGTTCATCGTGTTGATGGCCGGCATGATATTGTTCCAAACCAGTGAAATCGTTCATGGTGGGGAAACCAATTACATTATGGCGACCATTTCGCTCTATGTTTCAATCTATAACTTGTTCCTGAGTTTGCTGCAGTTGCTGGGTATTTTCGGCGGCGACGATTAAATCTTAAAATCCTTTCTTTGCGCGGATAGCGCCGGCTACAAAATTTTGTAGCCGGCGCTATCCGCTCTCTTCAACATCCCCGTATATCTATTAGTGGCGCCGCCCCTATACGGTCTATTTCATTTTCTTTTTTAAGGCTAAACAAGTTTTATTTAAAGCGGCGTGAGGGCCGTCCTATTCGGCCGGATACGCTGCTATTCAAACTCCCGATAAGGAAATTTTTTTGATGCCGAAAATTGATGCGATCAAACACTACCTGACGGTCAAGATTTGGCAGGAAAATGTCGAATCGCGCTCCCGGTTATCCAAAAGGATTGCAGGGATTCTACGCGCTGTGCTGATTATGGTTCAGGAAGCGACCCAGGATGATTTGAAATACCGGGCAATGGGGCTGGTTTATACTACCCTGCTATCGCTGGCGCCGCTGCTGGCCGTCAGCTTTTCGGTGCTGAAGGCGTTCGGGGTGCATAATCAGCTGATGCCGTTGCTGCTGGGCCTACTTGAGCCGTTAGGCGAAAAAGGCGCGGAGCTTGCCGGCCAGTTCATCGGTTATGTTCAAAATATCCATATCGGCGTGTTGGGCGCAGCGGGTATGGTGTTCTTACTTTACTCGGTGATTTCGCTGCTGAATATCATTGAGGAATGCTTCAACCGCATCTGGCGTGTCGAAACGTCGAGAAACTGGATTCACCGCAGCAGCGATTACATGAGCGTGTTGCTGGTCGGGCCGGTTCTGGTCGTTTCCGCATTTGGCGTGATGGCATCGATGGCAAATAACACCCTGGTGCAGAAAATCGTTGCGCTGGAGCCTTTCGGCAGCTTCTATTATCTGGCAGGGCTGATTTTGCCTTATGTGCTGATTATCGCGGCGCTGACCTTTCTTTATATCTTCATGCCGAATACCCGTGTCAATTTCAGTTCCGCGTTGGTCGGCGGCATCGTGGCCGGGTTGACCTGGAAGATGGGAGGCCGACTGTTCGGCATCTTTGTCGCAGAATCGACGAGCTACAATGCAATCTATTCGAGTTTTGCCATCATTCTACTGTCGATGATCTGGCTCTACGTCAGTTGGCTGATCGTGTTGTTGGGCGGCGTGGTTTCGTTTCTGCATCAACATCCGCGTTATCTTCTGCACAAAAACAAAAAACCGGATCTAAACCATAGACAGCAGGAATATTACGGTTTTCTGATCCTATTTCTAATCGGCAGAGCCTATTATGAAGGTAAATCCCCATGGTCTGTGCACGCTTTGGCTGATGAAATCGAACTGCCGTGGGAGGCGATCCGAAGCATTTTACAGGGTCTGGAAAAGGCCGGGTTCGTGATCGCGATCCAGGCCGAGCCGAGCGCCTATCTTCTTGCCAGAGCCCCCGAAACGATCGGCTTGCTGGAAATTTACGCCCGGCTACGGGCATTCGATGGGCAAGAGCAAATGAACCCCATGAATTCCGGAAGCGCCGAAAACATATGGGCTTTAACGAATCATATCGAAGAGGCGGCGGCGTCTGTCTTAAAAGATCAGACTTTAAGCGATCTGATCCATCAGTCGGAACGGAAAGCGCAAGCTAATCCGGGGTGAGTGACGGTTAGGGCAGGCCAGCTAATTAATATTAGCTCTAACGTCTTTCAATCTTCCGATGAGCGCGGACATATCGGACTTGGTACGCGTAATCGACGGCTATTTGCCGGAGAGTAGCTTCCTGCATCGAACGGTGTCCGGCTTGCCGAGTCGACTCGGCAATCACTCTCCTGTCCCCCCTGTTACTTGCCTATGAATTGGCCGAATCCTCATCGGTCATCCGCCCATCGCCATGCATGTTTGTTAACGTACAGACAGCGTCTAGTGCATAGATTAAATTCGGGCTTATGAAACGTTACAACGTATTCAGCCACTCTCGTAACTTATTCGAGAAAATTATCACTTTATGAAATTGGAGCATAGATATGAGATCATTAATTCCGATTGCAGCTGTTTCCATTATGAGTGCGTTACTCGTAGGCAATTCTTATGCGGCTGACGTTAAAGAGAAACGTCAGGAAGTGAGAGAAGAACAGGAAGATGTCAGAGAAAAGCAAAGGGATCTCAGGGAAGAGGCCAATGAAGAGATGCAAGAGGTGAGCCGGGCCAGCAAGATAATCGGTACGGATGTGAAAAACTCCAAGGGAGAAGACTTAGGCGACATCAAGGATCTTGTACTTGATCCTATGAGTGGCCGTCTCTCCTATGTCGTCGTTTCCTATGGAGGGCTTCTGGGAATGGGCGACAAGCTATTTGCGATTCCGTGGTCAGCGGTGCGCTGGTCGACCGATAAGGATTATTTCGTTCTTAATATGGATAAAGAAGCATTGAAAAACGCTCCTGGATTTGACGAAGAACATTGGCCTGCCAGTGGAGCACAATGGAAACAACAGCGTCAGGAACTCAATCGTTTCTACCGCGTTAATCCTTGATCGAACACCGAAGGGGAGGGCGGACGCGGAGGTTGTTTTATTGACTTACGCGTTCGCCCTCTTTGTTCTCCAGGCAAGTTTTGCGTCGCTAGAATAAACAAACTAGAAAGCTAATCGGAGTTTTGGGGTGTGCGGGTCTTGAAGCCGGACTGCCGGCACTTAATAAGAAGATGAAAATGACCGCCACGGTGAATTGATTGACAGGCTGTCGGCCGAAAATAAGAACGAATATCAGGTTGTTGATTACGGGATTTTAAAGCAACTGACCAAAGGGTTGGCTGAACATTGATATTGAGAAGTCCGGAATTTCCGGGGACGGCAGGCAAGCAACCGTAGAACTAGCCAACTCACATCTCTATAGCCCTATCCCTCTAAAAAGAGCGGTGCGTTGCCGTTTGCAACCCTTGTAAGCTTCGTGCGGCTTCGATCTTCGGATTATCTCAAAATACCCAGGCTGGATCGGTTTCAAGAGCAAGGCTCCGCCGCCGTAGCCGACACTTCGCGCAATGTGAGTTTATTTAGCCTTGGGATTTATATCTTTCCGAAAAGAAAGAGAAATTCGGTTTCTGCGTTTCGCAGCACTTAGCGCCATGCAATAAAAAATTCGAATGAGCAATGTTTGAATTTTTATGGCTTAGTTGGATTAATAAATATGAGCGAAGAGATAATTACCGAATTAGTCAATAGCCGCCGCTTTTCCGTGGGCGCCGAGAGAGTGCTCGGCAAAGGAACGCATTTCCGTGTCTGGGCGCCTGAAAGAAAATCAGTGAAACTGGTCATGAACCCTCACGGCGCAGATATCGATCCTCTTCATTGGCCGGTCGAGCTTGAACTGCAAAAGGAAGAAAACGGCTATTTTTCGGTCAGTGTGCAAGAGCCTTGCGTAGGCGCCTTATATCGCTATTTATTGGATGACGACCCCCAACCGTATCCGGATCCTGCCTCGCGTTTTCAACCCCAGGGCCCGCACGGACCCTCGCAAGTGGTCGATGCTTCCACGTTTGAATGGACGGATGCGGGATGGCCCGGAATAGCGGGGGAAGGTGAAGTCATTTATGAGATGCATATCGGCACGTTCACTCATGAAGGCAATTGGATCGCAGCAGCGAAAGAACTGCCTGAACTGGCTAGATTGGGAGTGACTATCCTGGAAATCATGCCGGTAGCCGATTTTCCGGGACGATTCGGCTGGGGTTATGACGGTGTCAATCTGTTCGCGCCTACGCGGCTTTACGGAACGCCGGACGAATTCCGCTATTTCGTTAACGAGGCTCATGCCGTCGGGCTCGGTGTGATTCTGGATGTGGTCTTCAATCATTTTGGGCCGGACGGGAATTATCTGGGGAAGTTCTCGATCGATTACTTTTCTAGCCGCTATGAATGCGACTGGGGCGATGCCCTGAATTTTGACGGGCCGAATTCAGAGCCGGTGCGTGATTATGTGCTCGCCAATGCGGCATACTGGGTTAAAGAGTTCCACCTTGACGGCTTACGCCTTGATGCAACCCAGCAGATTTTCGACAGTTCCCCCGAACATATTATCGCCGCGATCGTACAGACGGTGCGCAGCGCAGGGGCGCCGCGTAAAACCTTTGTGATCGGCGAAAATGAGCCGCAAAACGCAAGATTGCTTTTGCCGCCGGAACAAGGGGGCTTCGGCATCGATGCCTTATGGAACGACGATTTTCACCATACTGCAATGGTAGCGATGACAGGGAGGGCGGATGCCTACTATAGCGATTACCGAGGTGTCGCTCAGGAATTTGTCTCCGCATTGAAACGGGGCTTTTTGTATCAAGGCCAGTGGTACTCTTGGCAGCATAAAACGCGCGGAACGCCGGTACTCGACATGCCCCCCGCCAAGTTTATCAATTTTATCCAAAATCATGATCAATTGGCCAATTCCGGCAGCGGCAAACGTGTCCACTTATTGACCAGCCCTAACCGTTATCGGGCTTTAACCGCTCTGTTTTTATTGGCTCCGCAGATCCCTATGCTGTTTCAAGGGCAGGAATTCTCCGCTACCAGCCCGTTCTTTTATTTTGCCGACCACAAGGATGAAATTGCCTATTTGGTGGCGCGAGGACGCTCCGATTTTCTGGCCCAATTTCGTTCTTTGGCAACCCCGGAAATGCAGGCCAGACTGCCGGATCCCGGTGATCCGGTAACGTTTACACACTCCAGATTGAACTTGAACGACCGTAATGTACATAAGGAAGAATATGACTTGCACTGCGACCTGCTGCGCCTGCGCCGTGAGGATCCGGTGTTTCGCGCCAGCCAGCAAAGCCAGCGAATTGATGGCGCCGTGTTAAGTCCGGATGCCTGGGTCATCCGTTTTTTTGGAGAAAAACCGGGGGAGGATCGCCTTTTATTGGTGAATTTGAGCCGGGATATTCATCTCGTTCCCGCGCCGGAACCGCTCCTGGCTCCTCCTGCGGATTGTGTTTGGGATGCCATGTGGTCCAGCGAGGACCCACGTTATGGCGGTATGGGCATGCCGCCCTGGCCTGTCAATGATAATTGGTATCTTCAGGGCGAATCCGCCGTCGTTCTCCATCCTGTCACCCACCTACCAAAGGATACTGTTGATCATGATTAGTGATATTGTTATTCGCACGAATTGGACCGGGGAGCCTGCCGAACAGGAATCGCTGCTGACGCACGAATGGATCGTCACAAATGGGTTGGGCAGCTATGCGTCAGGAACGATCTCGGGCGTGCCTACCCGCCGTTACCATAGCCTGTTAACCGCCGCAATTCCGGAACCCCACGGCCGCTACGTGATGCTCAACCAGCTGAGTGAACTGGTGCGGCTTCCGGATGGCAGCACCCAAAAAATAGGCGGTATCGAATTGACAAGCGGAGCCCTGGATCTCTACGGGATGTCCACTCTGCGCGAATTTCGCCTGGACTCCGGGATGCCGGTATGGCGCTATGAGCTGGGGGACCATGTAATCGAGAAATGGATTTTAATGCCGCATATGAGTAATACCGTTCATGTGGGTTACCGCTTGGTTTCGGGGCCAGGGCCGGTGCGGCTCAAGATTCGCGTAGCGGTGCATTTTCGCCGGCATGATACTTCTTTGGCCGAAGGACTTCCCTTGGAGTTGTACGATCTTAAAGCCACCGCCGGACGGCTTGAAATACATGAGGTTGCAATTCCGCCTTTATGTCTCTACATCGACGGCGAGAATCCGGCGTTCACAATTGAAGCCAGACGCTTTAGCGATATTCTTTACCGTATAGAAGAGCAAAGAGGCTATGAGGCGCATGGCAATCTGTGGAGCCCCGGTTATTTTCGTGCTGATCTCCGCGCCGGCAAGACGGTTACCTTAATCGCATCGACCGAAAATTGGGAAAGTATTATGGCGCTGTCTCCGGCAGAGGCCCTTCAGGCAGAATTGGAAAGGCGTACCCGTTTACTGAGATCGGCGCGTCCGGAAATAGATAAAGTCTTGGCCAAGCAGTTGGTGCTGGCGGCCGATCAGTTTGTGGTCGCGCCAGCCGACCGGGTGGCCGAAACGGCGCGTATCCGCGCCACCGGCGGCGATGTACGGACCATTATTGCCGGCTATCACTGGTTTACCGATTGGGGGCGGGACACGATGATCAGCCTGGAAGGCTTAACGCTGGCCACCGGTCGTCATATCGAGGCGGGGCTTATTCTGCGTACTTTTGCCCATTACCTGCGGGATGGCCTCATTCCCAACCTGTTTCCGGAAGGTGAAAGCGAGGGCGTCTATTATACCGCCGACGCGACGCTCTGGTTTTTTCACGCGGTGGAACGTTATACCGAGATTACCGGAGACAGGGACTTACTCAGAGACTTGCTGCACAAGCTATTGGATATCATTGAACATCATATTCAGGGCACTCGTTTCGGAATTCACTGCGATCCCGGCGATGGCCTCCTGATCCAGGGCGACCCGCGCTTCGCCTTGACCTGGATGGATGCCAAACTACCCGATTGGATTGTTACGCCGCGCCGCGGCAAAGCGGTGGAAATCAATGCTTTATGGTATAACGCGCTGCGCTTGCTGGAAAAATGGCTGCAAGAGGAAAACGTAAGCGCGCCTGTGGGCAAAATTACCACACTTGCGGATCTTGCCCGGCAAAGTTTCAATCAGCGGTTCTGGAATGCAGAAACTGGACATCTGTATGATGTAGTCGATGGCGAAGACGGTCAAGACGATCCGGCCTGTCGGCCCAATCAATTGTTTGCGTTGTCGCTATCCCATCCGGTATTGGAGCAAACGCATTGGACGTCGGTATTCCAGAATGTCAAAGCGCGTTTGTTGACCCCCGTAGGTTTGCGGACCTTATCTCCGGACCATCCCGACTATAAAGCCACCTACCATGGCGATCTTCGTACCCGCGATGCCGCCTATCATCAAGGCACCGTTTGGCCCTGGCTGGTGGGGCCTTATATCGATGCCTGGCTGCGCGTTTATCCTGACCAAGGCAAAGAGGCGGGCGGCTTTCTGAATGAATTATTGGAAAGGCATTTGCATGAAGCCTGTATCGGTTCCGTCAGCGAGGTTTTTGATGCCGAAGGGGTCTTTACCCCGCGCGGCTGTATCGCTCAGGCATGGAGCGTAGCGGAAATTCTTCGTTCCTGGGTTAAGGTGGCCGAAGGCGGTCAGAGAGTGGTCCAGTAAAACCGCGTCGGCCTGAAAAACCACTTTGACGATCTTAATCCATCGCTTTTCGTTTTCCCCAGGTTCATCCTTTCGATGGCAATCCGGTATAATCGAAATAAGGGGGGAAGGCGGCAAGCGCAGTCAAAAAAACCAGTTTCGTCGCCTCGACCCTCATTGCCCAACTATACCGAGGAGAAACCGATGAAATTGACCCATACCTTAATCTTTGGCGCCTTCCTTGCCGCCGGCACTGTCATGGCAGCCGAGAAGCCGGCGCCGGCGCCGAACGGCATCGAACTGCCGGCCTATTACAAGAACTGGCGGGTGATCGGCGTATCGCATCGTCAGGATAAAGAGTCGCTACGGGTCATCGTCGGCAACGATACGGCGGTCAATGCGGCCAGAGCCGGCAACACGAATCCCTGGCCGGAAGGCAGTATTCTCGGCAAGCTGGCATGGAAGGACCGGATTCATCCGAAATGGTCCGCGGCCACTGTGCCCGGCGAATTCGTACATGCAGAATTCATGATCAAGGATTCTGCAAAATACGCGAAGACCCGCGGCTGGGGATTTGCGCGCTGGCTCGGTATGGAACAGAAGCCGTATGGCAACGATGCTGCCTTTGTGCAGGAATGTCTGGCCTGCCATGACCAGGTCAAGGACAGCGATTCGGTATTTACGCATCCGGTACCGTTGCCGTA
This sequence comes from Methylomicrobium sp., assembly GCA_051061095.1. Lineage (GTDB taxonomy): Bacteria > Pseudomonadota > Gammaproteobacteria > Methylococcales > Methylomonadaceae > Methylomicrobium. The sequence continues at coordinate 25,030 of JBPFEE010000005.1, forward strand.
ATAGGGTAGGGTACGCTGTGCGTACCTTTTATCCTAAGCCTACCCAACAAGAGTCAGTTAAACAGCGCCATCGCCTTTTTCAATGTCGACCAAATGCCCCAGGTCAACGGCGTGGCGACATATAGCCAAAACAGTATCACCAACGCCAACGGGGCGGATTTCGGTTGATCGGGATGTTTCATGGTAAGTCTCCTTAAAAACCGGACGGGTTCAGTGCGCATCGGACGCGGCCTGGCGCGGAAAAACGCCATCGAGTTCATCGAGTTCGTCATGCCGCAGGTGGTGTTTTTCATGCACCGGCCGGATCAGCATATTGCAGATGAAGCCGACCACTAAAATGCCTGCCATGATGTACATCGTGACATTATATGCATCCGCCTTCGCGACGCCCTGTTCGATCTGAAACTCGCGGATATAGTTGACCAGCACGGGACCCGCCACGCCGGCGGTCGACCAGGCGGTCAACAGGCGCCCATGGATGCCGCCGACATAGCGGGTGCCGAAAATGTCCGCCAGATAGGCCGGAATCGTCGAGAAGCCGCCGCCGTACATACTCATGATGATAGCGTACAACAGGATGAATAGGCCGATGTTGCCGAGCTGACCTATCGTCGGGACGGTCGCGTACAGTACCGCGCCGAGCGCGAAAAAAATGATGTAGGTATTTTTGCGGCCCAAGAAATCGGAGGCCGACGACCAGAAAAAACGGCCGCCCATGTTGAACAGGCTGAGCAAGCCGACAAAGCCGGCTGCCGCCGCCGGCGTAACCGCGCCTTTGAACATTTCCTGGATCATCACCGAGGCCTGGCCCAATACCCCGATGCCGGCGGTCACATTCAGGCACAACACCAGCCACAGCAGATAAAACTGCGGCGTCAGCAAGGCCCGGTCGATATGCACATGATTTTTCGTGATCATCTTGTTCTCGACGGCCGGAGGCGTCCACCCTTCCGGCTTCCAGTCGTTCGGCGGAATCCGTATCGTCAGGGCGCCGATCAGCATCGAGACGAAATATACGCCGCCCATCACCATGAAGGTTTCGAGCACGCCGACCGAGACCGCCGATTTGAACTGGTCCATCAGCAGAACCGCCAACGGCGCGCCGATCATTGCGCCGCCGCCGAAGCCCATGATCGCCATGCCGGTCGCCATGCCGCGCCGGTCGGGAAACCATTTGATCAGCGTCGACACCGGCGATACATAGCCGAGGCCGAGCCCGATGCCGCCGATTACGCCGTAGCCGAGATAGATCAGCCAGATTTGGTGCAAATACACGCCGAGCGCGGAGATCCAGAAGCCGCCGCCGAAACAGCAGGCGGCGACCAGCATCGTCAACCGGGGGCCGACCTTTTCCAGCCATTTGCCGCCGAAGGCGGCAGAAAGGCCCAAAAAGACGATCGCCAAGCTGAAAATCCAGCCTAAAGTCGTCAATTTCCAGTCATAGGGCGTAGATTCGGTAATGCCGATCACCTTGCTCAAAGGATCATTGAACACGCTGAAGGCGTAGGCTTGGCCGATACAGAGATGCACCGACAAAGCGGCCGGCGGCACCATCCAGCGGTTATATCCTCGGGAGGCAGTAATGCGTTGCTTGGAAAAAAAACCAGACATCGGGAAGAGCTCCTCTGTGATGGACTTTGTATAGAGTAAATGGGATAGGAGGGAAATGGTTCCGAATCGGCGATGCCACGGCCAATCTTAAAAACTTAGTAAAACGGTATTTTACTCTGAGAGGAGGGGATGAATCCACTGCGTTAGGGAGAAGTGCTGCACAGAGACCGAAGGGTATATTGCGTAATTTACAGATATAGTCCTCAACTATTATCGTTTTATCAAACCGCCAAACCTCGCTAAGATTGTCTCAAGCCAATACCCCGATCGATTCCCATTAGCTTTGTTATGTGCTCTCCGGGCGGGTGACCCCGCCTTTTTTTTCGGAGTAAATCGGGAAGCCTGCCGGTGCTTGTGATCGGTGTTTATTCTGGTTCTCTTCCGGTCGAGCCCAAGTTTGTCTTCCTCTACATTGATGTGACGGGCGGTCTGGTACTCTTCGATCGTATCTGCCGCACTCTGCATCTGCTCAATTTTCTTGCCTTCAAGCGGGAGCAGGACCTATTGTTTATCAAATCGGTTGCCACTTAAAATTCAAGACGCATGCCGCCCGTGGCCGTCCAGCTGCTGAGATAGCGGTGCGCCGCGATTTGCTCGAAGTCGGCAAATAATTGAATGCCATGCGGAAGTGCCGTGACAACGCCTGCCCCCCAGATCATATAATCCCGATCCGGATTATCAGTGAGGTCTGTAAAAATACTGTCCGACGCCACGACTAATGAATTGGTTAAAGTCCGCGCATCGTTCTTATATTCATGAACATAATAGGCGCGCGCCTGAGGCACAAAAACCCCTCCGGGAAAACTTAAAGCATAAGAAATTTGCGAGCCGAAACTGGTGGTTAACGACCGTCTGTGCTGCTCGGGCAATGCCAGGTTCAGCGCAATTCCGTCAGTGCTTTCCTGAAAACCATCGACATCGGTCCAGGAGTAATCGAGTTTGATGCGGGGGTCGATGCTCAAACCTTGCCAGTTCCAGGAATAACCCGCCGTAAATCCGGCCAAATACAAATCCGCTTCGGTCTGGCCGAAGGCGGTGCCCGTAAATACCGTGCCCGCCGGATTGGTAATCGAAAAATTGCGCAAGCTGTCGTGCTCGATATCGGAATAGCCGGCGTAGAGATCAACATACATGTTCTCCATCGGCGTAATCGTGCTGTAAAGGTTGTAGTTCCAGCTGTCCGTGTCCAAATTTCCCGCGTTATTGTAGAAATCAGCATTCTCGGTGGAATGCCCGACTGCAAATCCGGCTAATAACCAGTCGGTAAATCGATAATCAAAACCGCCGACAAAACCTTCGAGTTCCGATTTGAAACCCGTTTCGCGTATCTGCTTACGGTCTTTTTCGTTGTACATGCCGTTAAAGAAAAAGCCTAGATTGCTGACGAGTTCATCGGCGCTGGCGCCGGTTTTTAGTTCGTCGCATTCTTTAGCTTCTTTCGACCCTTTTTTATACCCGTTGCCGTTCTGGCATTTTTTCAGTTTTTCAACCCGGTCTTCAACTGATTTTTTGGCGTTTTGCGCGGCGGAAATAGCCGAGAGGCTTTGCGCGGAAACGGTCATTGAATTAACGTTTGCGCCGCCGTTGCTGCCGCTGCCCCAGCTTAATGAACTACACAAATTGCGGATTTCCGCTGAAGCCGGCTGCGAACAGTTTTGGTCCAAATAGTCCAAAAGTTGCTCATCATTCGCTCGGGCAGTCGACCCGGCAAAAAAACATCCGTAAGCGATATAAAACACCGTTACCACCGGACCGCTGACTCGCGATAAAAAGGTGGATTTGCGGATTGGTTTTTTGGAAAAGAGAACAGATGACATGGCGATATACCTGGCGATTTTTAGGTTATCCGGTTTATTTTTACTGTGCGTAAAATAAATGATATTGATCGGTATGCGGAATTAATTATAGGTGAATATCATTCAGGTGAGGTCGATACGGTATAACATGGTCTTGTTGGAAATTTTAGAATCCAAAATATCAAGGATAAGATTTTTTTTGCAATTCAAAAATACCTCGATTAAAAGGTAGCTTATACCAAAATTCAGTAATTCGATCAAAAGCAAATTGCTACTCGATTCGCAATGCTGGCCATTCATGGCTTACCGGCGCCATTCATCGATCAGACAGGCAATTAATGCTGTCCAGGTCTGATGCGAGGCGCCTAAGCCTTGCCCGGTATCGGCATGAAAATACTCATGGAAAAGCAAATAGTCTTTCCAATAGGGATCGTTTTGAAATCGGTTTTCATTGCCTGCAAAAGGCCGCCGTCCCTGGGTATCGGCCAGAAAAAGCCCGATCAGGCGATTGGCGATTTCTTCGGCAAGTTCTCCCAAGGTCATAACAGCACTCCCGCAATTCCCATTTAATCTCACTTCGAGTTGAAAAGAACTTCCAAGCGCTTTATCCAGTTTTCGCAGCGATTCGATCATCAGGAATACCGTGGGAAACCAAACCGGCCCGCGCCAGTTGGAATTTCCCCCCTTGATTTTCGATTCGGCTTCCGCCGGTTCATAGCGCACTTCATCCAAGCCGAATCTGAACGGCGATTCGGCATGGAATTTGGAAAGGCTCCGTATGCCGAAGAGCGAAAGGAATTCGTCCGGGTCGAAAACGCGCGTCAGCAATCTCTTTAATTGAGTTTGACTGGGGATGCTTAATAGATAGGTCGAACCATTGTCTTGCCGCATCGAATAACAACACAATTGGGCGAAAAGATTTCGATTTTGCAGAAACCAGTTTAAATTCGCCGAGAACGATTTAAAGGGCTCAATCCATTCGGCTTCCAAACGTTCGACGGCATAGAGCGGAATCAGTCCGACTAAAGAACGGACGCGAAACTGGTCGAATCTGTCATCCGGATGCCGAAGGACATCATAAAAAAATCCGTCTTGTTCATCCCATAGCTGATAATCGCGATCGCCCATCTGCTTCATCGCGGCGCCGATATGGACGTAATGCTCTAAAAATTTAGTCGCCAGGCTTTCATAAACGCTATTTTCATGGGCCAATTCCAAAGCGATCCGCATCATGTTCAAACAAAACATCGCCATCCAGCCGGTCGCATCGGATTGTTCCAATACCTGGCCGCCCGGCCAGGTATTGCTCCGGTCGACGACCGCAATATTATCGAGACCCAGAAAGCCTCCCTCAAAAACATTGTTGCCGTGGCTGTCGACTTTGTTTACCCACCAACTGAAATTGATCAACAACTTATGAAAGCAGCGCTCCAAAAATTCCCGGTCCGATTTGCCGTGTAAGCGTTTTTCCATATTGTAGACGCGCCAAACCGCCCAGGCGTGAACGGGTGGGTTCACATCGGAAAAATCCCATTCATAAGCAGGAATTTGGCCGTTTGGATGTTGAAATTGCTGAAACAACATCAACCATAATTGATCCTTTGCAAACTCCGGATCGATTAAAGCCATGGGCACGGCAGCAAACGCCAGATCCCATGCTGCAAACCAGGGATATTCCCATTTGTCGGGCATCAGCAGGACGCGCATCGAATTAAGATGCCGCCAGTGCCGATTGCGCGAGGTTTTGCGCGATGAGGGCGGCGGCGCGCTTGGAAAGTCGCCGTCCAGCCATTTATGGACATCGAACAAATAAACCTGTTTGTTCCACAACAGATTGGCCAGCGCTTGCCGCTGCACGAGCCGCTCCTCCGGCGTCGCGTGCGGCGGGGAAATTGCGGCGTAGAAAGCGTCGGCTTCGGCCTTGCGTTTATGGATCACGCCGGCTATGTCGGCGAACGGGAAGGACCGGGGAGTATCCGTCAGGCGCAGTCGAACTTCGATCGAGCCGCCCGCCGGAATGTCAAAATAATAGTGCAAACAGGATTTGGTGCCCTGCCGGCGGGGATTGACGCAATCCTCGCCGTTGATAAGGAATCGATGAAAGGCGTCTTTCTGATAGGGCGAATGATTCGGCGAAGCCGGACCATAAACGCGCGGCATATTGGTTTCGTTATCGGTAAAGAGCGGGCTACAGTGCCCTTCCGCATACAGGTACCGACGGTCCAGCCGATAGGGATACAGCAGGCCGGGCAAGGGGGAAACATTCGAGCTGTCGGCGCATAAACAGGTAAAGGGATCGGCAGGCGCAGCGCTTGCCGTATCGCCGAAGACGCTGATTACCGGTTCGGCGCCTCGCGGTTCGCTCCATGCCCAGGTATTGCGGAACCACAGGTGGGGCAATAAATGCAGCGGCGCCGTTTCAGTGCCTCTATTGCTGATCGTGATGCGTATACAGATATCTTCGGGTGACGCTTTCGCATATTCGACATCGACATCGAAATAGCGGTCTCCGTCGAAGATGCCCGTATCGATCAGTTCATACTCAGGCCCTTTCCCGGACCGCCGCTGGTTTTCGATGATCAAATCCCGATAGGGGAATTCTTTTTGCGGATATTTGTAGAGATAACGCATGTAGCTGTGCGTCGGCGTATTATCCAGGTAAAAATAATATTCCTTCACATCTTCGCCGTGATTGCCTTCCCACATGTCAAGACCGAAGAGGCGCTCTTTCAGTATGGGATCGCGCCCGTTCCAGAGGGTGATTGCGAAAACCAATACCTGATAGCGGTCGCAAAGGCCGGCGAGTCCGTCCTCTCCCCACCGATAGGCCTTGCTGCGGGCTTTGTCGTGCGTTAAATAACGCCAGGCATCACCGTTTTCGCTGTAGTCCTCGCGCACGGTTCCCCATGCCCTTTCGCTCACATAGGGCCCCCACCGCCGCCAGGGTGGAACATCCCCTCTGTTTTCACCAAGACGCTCATGTTCTTTAGTCGTCATGCCTGAAGCCTCCTTAAAGGCGCTCAACACATACTGGCGAAAAATCCCAGCCGGTTTTGATTGAGGGTAGTCTGTAATTCAACGGCGTGAACACCCTAAATGCTATGCTATCTTATCGGGATGACGAAGAAAACAAACCCGCACAAAAATTTTACCGGATTGCCTTCAGAGAGCTTCTTGCGTTGGAGTTACGGGAAAAATTCTACTTTTTGACGAGCCTTCTATTTCCGGAAAACGATAGGATTAAAAATTGATTTCGGAAATTACTTGTTTTATCCTCGAACGGGTTTTCAACAATCGATCTATGTGAATTTTATGGCTAGCTCAAAGTTTGTCAGGTTTTTTTTGATCGCTTGCCGCTCCGTCATCATTGGCTGCGGGCTAATTCCTTGGGCAGCCAATGGCGGAGAGTGCTCGGTCCTCGAATTCCTTCCGGAAAAGAGCCAAATGTCCGATATGCTGGTCAATCCCTGTTTGAGCGAACATTCGGCGGGTGTCGGCGCAATTTTCCAGTTGCATCCGGGCGGCAGGCTTTGGCTTAAAACACAAAAGGATTCCGACTCTTCCACGCTTTACCAACTGATTTGCCGCAATAAATCCGCTAAAGTTTCAAAGGTCAGTGTGACGGGATTTGCGCTTCCCTGGATTCAGGCAGGCGGTTTTTCCGCTTGTAATCGGTGGATCGAAAACAAGATGGAGTGTAAGAACGCGGACAATAGTCAGGATGTTTTGTATTGCGCGATTGCGGCGACTACCCCACCGGAAAAGCTCCAAGGCATTCAGCGCAATACTTCCCTGACGATGAGAAGCGTTGGGTTGGATGCGGATTCTCAAGGTGCTCCGCTACCGGTATCGAATACGGCCGAACAATTAGCGGCATCGATAAAGCCGGAAATCGATTTGTGCCGCCATGCCTATCAGAACCGGGAAAGTTTGCATATCGAATGGGTCATTAAAGCGACAGGCGGCGTTTCTCAACCCATTCTTAGAGAGCCAGTCGTCGATAATGAATTTGTCGCGTGCGTTTTCGATGCCGTTAAAAATTTTCAGTATCCATCCCTAGCCGAGGATTTACCGTTCTCCTATCGATTTTAATTCATGAAGGCGAGTTTCTGGCTGGGTAACCAATGGCTAGTCGGTTTCATTGCTGCCGCGCTGCTGGCAGGGGGGATTCTGGAGTTTTGGATCGGCAATGCCGTCGATTACTGGATCCATGATGCGGCCGTGGTCTATCAGGCGAGAACCGTCTGGCGGCACACCGCCGTCGTGGTTTTGGACGACGGCGTTCCTATCAACGTAGACCGTAAACAGGCGTTGCCTTTATTTGCCAAGGCGACGGAACGGCTGGTTGACGCAGGTGCCAAAGGCGTTTTTTTGGATGCGAGAATACCCAAGGAATTGGAGGGCGTCATGCCCTACGCGGTTTGTATTCGGCAAGACGGTAATGTCGAATGGTCTCGGCCCGCCTGCCAAACGACCAATCGGCAATGCCGAATCGCGAGCAGTGCGCTCGGTACCGCGCCGCTGAAAATGAAACCGGAGGTTTTTCGTTATTTCAGACTCGCTCCCTATCTTCCCGGTCAGGATCAGTTGCCTGATTTTTTATTGTATGACTGGGAGGCGGAAAATGTTATACCACCGGAAGGCATCAATGCTCTGGACCGTTTAATTACCAAGAACACCCCGATCGCCCGCTGGATGGATATGAGCCGAAATCATGCGGTGCTAGTCATGTCGCGGTTGTTCGATGCGGAGAAAGCGGCCCGCTCGGAGGCGGGATTCGAAAATGAAGTTTGCGATCAAGGCACGCCTTGCCGGCGAATACGCTTGAGTTATCCTGTTTTTAGCCCTATGACGACGGGCGATAGGCTGGTGCTTCCTGTAAGCCAGTTGGCGTCATGCGATAGTCAGATATCGCGCCGGGCTGCGCTTAAAGCACAGGGCAAGGTCGTAATTCTGCAAATGACGGCGCCCACCGAATCCACCGATTCCATTATTACCCCGATGTCCACCGCCTGGTTGGGTCCGCATGTATTAACCCCGGGGGCGCAGTATCTTGTCGATGCGATTGAAACCCTATTGAATCAGGATCATCCCCGACCGCCGCCTGCTTTCATCAAATACCTGGTATTTTTGCTGGCTGCGACTCTTGGCGTTGGGCTTGGCGCTTATTATCCCCATTTTTATCTGTGGATTTCCGGGGTGGGAATGGTTGCGGTTTTAGGCGGTTTATGTTTTTTCATGCCTACCATGCAGCTTTGGCCGGTAACGGCGCCGATGGTGATTTTTTTGTGCGGAGCCGGAGAAACGTTAGCGGCGCATTTGATTTTCGGCTTTCGCGAGGGGCATCTCATCAGTCAATACATGCCAAAACAAATCCATAATCTTCTCAGCGGCCTTAAAAAAAATGAAAGCTTTAGAAACCGCCGCCACCGGGCTATCGTGTTAATGAGCGATTTGGCGGGTTATTCCACGGTGACCGAAATTCTGAATGAGCCCGGCCATGTTTTACAATTAATGAACGATTATTTGAGCGAGACTTCGTTTGTCTTGCAGGATAAATATCAGGGGTGGCTGGAATCGTATATCGGCGATATGGTTTGCTATTACTGGCCATTTCATTCCGATAACCAAATGGCCGCTTACCGTAATGCCTTGCAGGGCGCCCTCGAGCTTTCCACTTTACAAAAACGGTTTTTTACCTCGGTCTTCGAGCGCTATCAAGGCCGATTTGATGATGCGGTTCTGTTAAGAATCTGCCGGGTGATCAATGCCGGCATAGGGCTTTCTTCAGGCGAGGTAGTCATGGGCGATCTTGGCCCCAAGAACGGCGTTAGAAAGTTCGGCATCCTCGGCGATCCGATGAATCTGACTTCCCGCATTGAAAGCCTTACCCGTTGCTTCAACACGGAAATCATTATTACCGGCGAGTTCTTGGCGGCGGCCGAGTCGCTGCAATATGGAGTGCGCAGATTAGGCAATATGTGCGTGAAAGGCAGAAGCGCTCCTGAAATCTTGTATGCGGTCGGGTATTTAAACGACTTCCGCTTCGGCATCGAGGAGCTCAGGGCGTGGAATGACTGGTTGCGCGATCTGGAGCAAGGCAGGGAAGCCGGCAGTAATTGCCCCGAAATTTTCGCTAAAGATAAAGCTACGTTATTGCAATGGCAGGCAAGGGGCTTGCTGGATCCATCCGGAGTTTGGCGACTTGATGAAAAATAAGGCGCTGCGAGGCTATGAAGCAGTCTACATGACCGTCGTATAATCGGTGGAGGGTCGTTATGCTCTTAATTTACCAAGCCAAAGGGAGTTTTTTATGCACCGTTATTTTTTTATTTTCGGTCGATAAATAGTGGCCCTTTTCCAGTTCGCTCATGATCCGGCTGATCATCTCCCTGGATGATCCCACGCGCATGGCGATTTCTTTATGCGTAAGCGGTGTTTCTATCACAAGTTTGCCGGCCTCATTGGGATGAGCCATATCCGTCAATAAATTAACTAACCGTTGATAGACGTCCATCAAAGCCAATCTTTCGGCGATTTGAGTGATCGATCGCACTTGCCGGCACAAATATTTGATAATACCGAATGCAATACTCGGGTGCTGTCTCATTAATAAGACGAAATCGTTTTTATGCAGGATCAAGAATTCGCATTTTTCAACGGCAATTACGTTTGAAGAACGCGGGTCGTCGTCGAGGAGCGACAGTTCGCCAAAATGAGCGCCTTTGGTTAAGGTGGAAAGGATGATTTCTTTTCCTTGCTCATTTGACAGGGTGACGTTGACCTTGCCTTCTTTAATGATAAACAATGAGTTGGATGTATCTCCTTCGTGAATAATGAGCGTGTTTTTGGGGGCTGAGCGTCTTTTTATCAAACCCGAAATGGCTAGAATTTGTTCTTCTTCAAGCTCGCTGAAAAGCTCACTGCTACGCAGAATTTCAATACTGTCCATTAATTAGATACCGCCGCACTCTTTGTAGTAATATTCAATCTCAAGCTGGTTGCTAAAAATCACTTTAATGATCATAACATCAAAGGTATGATTAAGAGAATAAGGTAAAAATGAAATAGCGGCCTTTAAATGCATTTTCCGGCTCGTCCTGATGATGTTTTTGATTGTCTCGGCGATTCAAATAAACCTTTTTTAAATCTTAAGGCGTGCCTTGGTTATTGTAGTCAGCTATTGTGCCAGATTCACGCGGGAGGTTTTTTTCAATGCCATGATTCCAATCTTTTTGCTTTCTTCCTTTGTGAAAAAGTCACTCTCCAATGGTTAATAGTTTACAGAATTAAAATCCCAGTCAGATAAACTAATGCTGTACTTAACAAAAACAACCGAGGATACCGCTATGAAAACATTACACACTGTCGTTGCCGCTCTGACTTTGACTGTTGCCGCCGGCAGCGCCTGGGCCGAAGGCTCCAAGATCGAAAAATCGACGCTGATCAACGCTTCGCAAACCACCAACTCGCTGAACGCGGCGATCGGCGA
>JBPFEE010000006.1:0-4390 GCA_051061095.1 Methylomicrobium sp.
CGAGATCTTATGGAAGAAAATTAAATATGAATGGTTACCCTGGGCGGCTTACCAATGCTTTGAAACCCTGCGCTCCGCGTTGAATGAAATCTTCGAAAATTTGGGCAGCAAATACCAGGTTAATTTTGCATAAGTACTTAAATGTTTGTTCAGGATTTTTATCATAGGGAGCCAGTAATAAAGACACAGGGGGTGTATTTACGAATGGACGCGACCGGCACAGGGATTCTTGCGTTGACCATCGCATCGGCTTGATTGTTAAGGTTGCGCGGTGTGGCGACAGTATCACGGCAGGCCATGCATATTCGATAATAACAAGAGGAGACAGAACATGAAACCGATCATCAATCCGCTTATCCACGGTTATCTCGATTATTTTACCGTTGTTGTATTTTTGCTCGCGCCCTCTTTATTGGGTTTGGACGGTCTGGCCGGGACGTTGGCCTATGCACTGGCGGTCATTCATCTGGCGATGACCTTGGTCACCGATTTTCCTTTGAGTGTCAGCAAACTTGTTCCCTTTCGCCTTCACGGCTGGGTCGAAAGAATCGTCGGTCCCGTTTTACTGTTGCTGCCTTTTGTATTGGGATTCGAAGGCGTCGCCCGCGTTTTCTATTTTGTGATGGGCGTAACGATCATCGTCGTCGGCTTATTGACCGATTATGAGGCAAGCGCGTAAGAATCTATCCCGTCCCATTTGAATCGAGAAGGATGTCGATGCGATATTGGCCTTGCACGCGAAAGAATATCTTGAAGTCGCCCATGTTGCCTGGCGCCGCACTCGGCGGCGGGTACGGGGCGGATTTTATCGAGTCCCGAGGGTAGTCCTATAAACGTAGGCATCGCCGCGAAAGGTCCCTTCGAAATATTCGATCAATTGATCGGCCGACGAATAGGTATGACGTTTCAACAACAGGCAGGGGCTCGATTGTTTGAAACCGAATACCTTCGATTCTGCCGGCGTGCTCATTACCGCTTCGATCGATTGATCGGCGCGTACGAGCTGAATATCGCATTTTTCCTGAAGAAAGGCATAGACCGAACCGCTGGTGTCCCAGTCTTCCAACGCGGGCGCTGCGGATAAATCATACCAGGCGATTTCGCGGGTCATGGGCATGCCATCAGCCATCCGGACGCGCACCAAACGCAGAAACGGCGATACCGACGGCTTATTGAACATACAGGCTATCATGCGCTCGGTAATTACTTCGCATTGCAGCACGCGGGTCGAAGAGACTTTACCCTGTTCACGCATTTCCTCGGTAAACCCTTTCAACCGGCCCATTGTCGGACTCACCCGCGGCGGCGCCTGCACGATGGTGCCGCCGCGGCCATGCGTGCTCAACAACTGATTGGAGCGCAATTCGTCATAGCACCGTTTGACCGTGGTCCGGCTGATCTGCATCGCTTCCGCCAGCGTCCGTTCGGAAGGCAGGTTCACGCCTGATTTGAGATCGCCGCCTTCTATCATCGCGTTCAACTGGCGTTTGAGCTGTAAGTAATAAGGCTCCGAGCTCTGTTCGTTAAGTTGCAAACGGTTGATCAATTCCCTCACAGAATCTTTTTCGATTGTCATGTCTGGGTGGGTTAAATTGGAATTCTTTGGGTGCTTTCGTACGCTCTCCGCAGCTCTTTAATGAAAGCCGGCGACTTTCCAGAGAGAATTTATCCGGGTTGGTATTTTCAGAAAAACAGAAAGGGGGAAAAGTCCAAACACTGATATTGTTCATCCTTTTCTGGATTTTGCCTTGCCGGCGAGAGTAAATCTTGTTGCCGAGCAAGATCGTTAGGGTGTAATGTTAGCCCGCTTTTAAATAGCAGAACTCTATACTTGAGCTTCCGGTTAAAGTGTAACAAATTGCAGTTTATTGCTTGCTTAACCGGACGTTGATTTTTCATCTATGAGGAACCGTCGTGGAATATTCGAACACCGTCTGGGAGCGTCTGCCGGAACCCAAACTGCCGGTCTCGCTGCCGTTTCTGGCATTGATTATTTTCGCGTTGATTGGGCTATGGTCGTCTTTTTTCACGATTCCGGCCGAGTCCGAAGGTATCGTGCTGCGCTTCGGCGAATATATCAGAAAAGTGCCTCCCGGACTGCATTTCAAGATTCCCTTCGGCGTTGACGGCATTATCGAAGTGCCGACGCAGCGGCAGCAAAAACTCGAATTCGGATTTTCTTCCCCCAATTACACGAATCCCGATCAAGCGGGCGAGGAACCGGGACTCGAAAAGTCGATGGTGACCGGCGACCTGAATGCGGCGCTGGTCGAATGGATCGTGCAGTACCGGATTACCGAGCCGGAACATTATCTGTTCTCGGTGCGCCAGCCCGGTCTGACGCTGCGCGATATTTCCGAATCCATGATGCGCGAGGTCGTGGGGGACCGCACCGTCGATGAGATCATAACGATTGGGCGGCAGGAAATTGAGGACACTGTGCTGATCCGTTTGCGCGATCTGGCCAGGCGCTATAACCTCGGCGTGACGATCAATCAGGTGCAATTGAAGAACGTGAATCCGCCGGAGCCGGTGCAGCCGTCGTTTAATGAAGTGAACCGGGCGCAGCAGGACCGCGAGAACATGATCAACATCGCGAACGGCGAATACAACAAAGTGGTGCCGCGAGCGCGCGGCGAAGCCGATCAACGCATTCAGGCTGCCGAGGGTTACCGGTTCAAACGCATCAATGAAGCCGAAGGCGACGCCAGGGCTTTCACCTCCGTGCTTGAGCAATACATCAAGGCGCCGGAGGTCACCCGGACCCGTATCTATCTGGAAACGCTCGGTCTCGTTCTGCCCCAGGCCCGTCAGCAAATTATCGTCGACGATACGGTGCAGCAGATCCTGCCGATGCTGCCTTTCCCGACAGCGCCGCTGGAGGCCGGAAAATGATCAATTCCAAGACACTGATTTATATTGGCGCGGCGATTGCGCTAATTCTGCTTTTCCTCTCGGCCTATACGGTCAATCAGGCCGAACAGGTGATCATCACGCAATTCGGAAGGCCGGTCGGCGCTCCGATTGCCGATCCCGGACTGCACTTCAAATTGCCGTTCGTCCAGGATGTGAACCGCTTCGACAAGCGCTATCTGGCATGGGACGGCCCGATGGTCGAAATGTCCACGAAGGATAAAACCTACATCCAGGTCGATACTTTCGCGCGCTGGCGGATTACCGACCCGATGCGTTATTACCTGCGTCTTCGCGATGAGCGCAGCGCGCAATCCCGGCTCGAGGATATTTTGGGCAGCGAGGCGCGCACCGCCATTGCCCGGCATGAATTGATCGAAGTCGTGCGTACCGACAAGACGCGCAGGCCGATGCTGGACGAAACCCTGACCGGCGCGGCGGGAGAAGGCACTTTGGGAGTGCTGCGTCCGATAAGAGTGGGGCGCATGCAGATCGAACAGGGTATCTTTCGGGCGGCCCAGCCGAAACTGGCCGAATTCGGGATCGAACTGCTCGACGTGCGCTTCAAGCGAATTAATTACAACCAGCAAGTTCTGGAGAGGATATATCAAAGGATGATCAGCGAGCGCCTGCAAATCGCCCAGCGCTTCCGTTCCGAAGGCGAGGGCGAAGCCGCGCGGATCAACGGCAAGAAAGAGCGCGACATCAACGAAATCGAGTCGGCCGCCTACAAGAGAGTACAGGAAATTCACGGCGAAGCCGACGCCAAGGCGACCGAAATCTATGCCCAGGCCTATACGCAAAAGCCGGAAGCGGCGGAATTTTTCAAATTTTCGAAGAGCATGGAAACCTACCGCAAAATTCTGAATGAAGACGCCACAATTGTGTTGTCGACCAACAGCGATCTGTTCGAATTGCTCAAGCGGGTAGAGCAGAAAAGGCCGTAGAATTTAGCTGTGAAGATAAGGATGCACAGCGCGTACCTTAATTTGAGGCGGATCGATCTGAATGCTGTGAAAAATGATACGCGCTTGGCTGAAATTGATCGGCTTAAATCGGCCAGTCCATCCCCCACGTAAGGTTTCGTACCTTGAACGGCGTTTACAACATGGCACAAAACGCTACGAACGGGTTGCATAACTCCGTTCGGCAGAAGTAATGTGGTGAGGAACAAACTGCATCGTTCGAAATGGATACGGTTCCTATCGTTGTCGCATTTTACTTCGCATCCCTTCTGAGCCGGACGGGTTTTAAAAACCCGTCCGTAACATTTTAATCTGCTTCGGGATCAGATAACGTTTAGGACGGGATACATATTCCGTCCCGCTCAGGAGGTGCGTACCCTTGTATCTTTATCCCGGTCGTGATTAGCTATCATGACTTGAGACAGAAAGAGCTTGTGCGTACCCTTAAGGATCAACCTTGTCTTGTAGATCAAGCCTTCTGTCTCGCTTCTGATGCCAGCTAAGACACTGAA
>JBPFEE010000007.1:0-23335 GCA_051061095.1 Methylomicrobium sp.
TGCATACCGGTGATGAAGAGAAAGCGCTTGCAGGGTAAGACGTTCGGCGGTGTTGAGTTCCAGGTTCATGATACGTGAGCGTTCAGCGTTGAAACCCGGTTAGGCTATAAGACTACAAATGAGTTGCACGTTTTTACTTAACAAGGAAAGACTCAATCCGGAAAAATAATAAAACCCACTGACATCTCTATTCGGGATAAATACGGGTGATTTTGGAGCCCTGCAAACCCATGCCGGCCATCAACCCTCTCTGTCCGAAAATAAACGCATAAATATTGTCTTTCGCGGTTGTGGTAGTTAACGATCTGGCCCTGCCCGCATCAACGATAACAATGCTTGGACCAACGCCGATTTCCCAGCCTTCGCTCCGGTTGAGATAATTCATCGCGGCGTCATTCATGAAAAACAGCGCATAACCGAAGGACTGGACCCCGGCTTGCATGCCATAAGAGGCTGCGACGCTATTGTAATAGCCTACGGTTTGGCCCCTGACCCGCAAAGCGCCGCCTCTGCCGTATTGCGCGCCCACCATGAAGCCGGCTTTGACAATGCTCGGGAACACCAGAATACCTTTCGCTTGCGCCGCCAGATTTCTGGCGGCGGGATTACTCTCCAAGAGATTCTGTAACGCATAATCGACGTCACGGTCGATCTCCGCGGCGGAACCTGACATTCTTGAACCGCCGGTGGATTGACAGCCGGCAAGAACCATCAAACTTATCAATAATATTGCCAATCGTTTTGAATGTAACATATTCTGTTCTCCTCACTATCCGTTAGTTAGACAAGCCGCCTTGCCATGTTTCGGCTTGGCGTGGATCTGAAGCAAGGGCTTCAACTTTTTCAGATTGACTCCCTGCATCGAATAAAAAGCTATTCTTTCAATTGAACATCCTTCAACGCCTGGCGACAACGTCCGCTGACGCTTTTATCGTGCTGCTCCAGGCAGGACAGCAGCCGCCCTTCCCCGGCCTCAACCGAGGAGCAATATTTCTCAAGGTCATCGCCACACTCGTTGACGGCATAAGAAAGGGCCGCCACGGCCCGCTCGAGTTGTGCCGCCGAATCAAACATTGCATATTCGCAGCGTCCGGAAATTTTGTCTCCATGAGCATAGATGCACGCGAGAATACGGCCTTCGCCCGGCGTCACATCCTTACAATAAGACTCCAGTTCGGTTTTGCAACCTTGCATAAAAGTCTCCACTGGATCTTGTTCGCCTATAGCGTTAACCGTACCGGCATCGGCGCTGCTTTCGGAACCGCCTTTTGACGGCGTCCCGGCGCAAGCGCTGACAGACCAGCAAATCGAGGCAATAAGAGCAAAATTTTTCAGATTCATAGTTTAATTTCTCATGGTTTGGTTAAAAATTGATCTCAAATCGGGCTCTTGATCAGCCTCCACCCCTCGGCATTAAATGTCGTTAATCTAGCGGGAATCTTAATCGGATGCTATTGGACTTTAGGCTAAGTTCTTTAAAAAATCGGCGCAAACATTTCGTGTTTTACGCCAACAATAAAGAGACTTCAAAGCGAAGCGCATCTATGCGATGCCTGGGGTTAAATTTTCATTTTGCAGCAGCCGTCGGCAGACATAAACATAGCGCTTCTGGCTCTGGTCGCGTCAAACCCGGTGTCATTTGGGGCCTACCGGAACGAGAATATCCTTCCTGAATAGTTAAGGAAGCTCAAAAAGCTGATTCCGCTCAGGGTGAGCTTGTCGAACCCTAGCGGAATCGATGAGTTACCGTCCGACTTAATCTTGTCGAAGGATTTATGCAAAGTTTCCTTGAGAATATTGAACCGAAAGCCGATATTACTTGATGTCAACCGAGCCGGTGTTGGCGGAGGCGCCTTTGCCGATCGCCGCGTTCAACGAGTTGGTCGTGCTCGACGCGTTGATCACGGTGGATTTTTCGACCTTGGAGCCTTTGATGCTGATTGCGCCGGTGTTGGCGGAGGCGTTCTCGCCGATCGCCGCGTTCAAGGAGTTGGTGGTTTGCGCCGCGTTGATCAGGGTGGATTTTTCAATTTTGGAGCCTTCGGCCCAGGCGCTGCCGGCAGCAAGGGTCATCAGAACGAAAGCAGTGGCGGTGTAGGTAGTTTTCATAATTTTATCCTCGTGGTGGTGTGGTGGTGTTTCAGTACGATTCCAGTGTATCGCTTTCGGCTTTGCAGTCGTGTGACCCTTTCACGCCAATCTTGTGACTTATTCACCCATCATTTAGAGATAACTATTGAACTACCGCGAATCTATGGCTCCGGCCCGATGAAGTTTTAATTTTGCCCGGGCTGAAGGCGAACGGTTTCAAACAGCCAAGGGCCGAATCCATAAAGTTTGGACGACTACATTTTTCTGCCATCCGCCTTACAGAACCGAAGTGAATCGTACAGAAATGCTCTGGCGCCAAATGAAATTCGAGGGCGCCCTTTAGATCGTTATTCCCGAGTAAACATGAGCAGGCTAACGATGAAATAGGCATACAAAATAGCCTTTATGTTAGACAACTAACATAACCTTATGAATAGATATTCGTATTATCCATTTTATGCTTATACATTATCATTTATTTGAAATTTACACCACCTCTCTTAGAAATGTAAAATTATACCTTTAATAGAACGTAACACATATCATTATTCCCTTAAGATAAGGAAATAGAAAAATTAACATCAATCGAGAGAGTTGAATATGAGATTAGTAGCAATAGTACAACCGACTTATAAAGGTTTAACTAAACGTTTTTCGGCTTATTGCCCAGATATTCCCGGCTGTATTGCTCATGATTCGACAGCAGAAAAAGCCCTAGAGGCCCTGAAAGCTACAGTCACGAATCAAATAAACAGCCGAGAAGAACTAGGGCTGGAGTCTATAAAAAACTATTCCAAAATAGGAATTTTAGAGATTGAAACACAAAAAAAACCCCAAAACGACGACTTTTTTGCCTCTTTAAAATACGCGCGATAACTTTAATAATTTAGTATGAAAAGTGAATTCCATTACAGGATCTATTTTATGAATATTATCAAAAACTCGGCATTAATATTATTCCTGGCTTTCTCTTTAGGCTCAATCAGCGTTATCGCTAATGCAGAAGAGACCGCTAAAAGTTCAGTTTACAGTCCAAATGAAGCCATTATGCATCTTGAAAAGGCCAAGGTCGAAATCATGCATAATGATTTCGTTCCACCCAGCGAGCATATAAAAGCGGCGCGTGCGGAATCCGAGAAAGTAACGGGAAATCCGGATATCGTCAAAAACGCCAACGCCAGCATTATTCAGGCGCAAATCAAAATAAATCAGGGGGATATAAAAGGTGCGACAGATGAACTGAACAAAGCGTTAGATTTGTATAAATCACTCAAATCAGAATAATACTAGACTTTTTATAGCCAAAAGGAATATAGCCCGGCTTGATGAAAAAGCAGGCTTTATCAATCGTCCGCACTCTTAATGCCATGTCAGCCATCAATTTTGTAAATAGCCAAAAAACCGCCCCAATGGCTCTGGTAAACCAGGCTGACGCCCTCGGGCAATTTCTTGAGCGACTCTACGAAAGGCAGCAGTCTCACCAATAGCGTGTTTTTGACTTTTTCATCGCGCGTAGACCAAACGCGGTAATAAGTTCCTTCTTTCTGTGCCAGATAATTGCCGTCGCCGGTTTCATTAGCCCAGCGCTTGACCCTGGCTATGTCTCCGTGCAGATCATTCCCTGCAGGGATATTCTTTGAATCGAGCCGCAAGGGCGTGCCGCCATAGGCGCTAAGCTCTGCCAGATGCAGCAGCAAATCATTGTTGACCAGCAGATAGACCGGCCGCGACGTGCCGAAATTCGCGGCGATCTCGGCGATGGCTTTATCGCTGTCCAGGGTCAGCCAGCGCGCCATTTGCGTCAAGCGCGCGCTCTCCTCGTCCGAGGCTGCCGGCAGGCTGTCTTTCAACGCCTTCCATACCGGGTTGACAAAGGTCTTCGGGGAGGGATTGCGCAGCCAGGAGTCCTTGCCGCTCAGAAAACGGATGCGTTGGCCATCGTCCCACCAGCTCAAAAACAGGGCGTTTTCCGGCGCTTTACGGACAATGATATCGGCGGCGGTTTGCCAGATATCGTGGCGCAATCCGGTTGGGGTCGAAGCAATTTTCTGCGCGTCCTTCGGAAACAGCACGGCGCTCTGTTGAATACCTTCATGATCCTGATACCTGGCAACGAGCAGGTCAAATATCCCCCTGCCTCCCTGGCTGAAAACATGGCGCTCGACTGACTGCGCAGGGAAACGCCCCTGCACATCAGCTGGCGCTTCCGGGATATGGCGGACGGTGAGCCGATCACCGTCCTCTTCCCCATCCGTCTTCACCGCTGAAGGCGAACCCAGTTGCCGGTACAGTATCGTGCCGCCTGCCGCCAGCAGCACGATACTCAACATCAGTAGCAGTCCTTTCCTTATTTTTTCAGACATTACTCTTCGTTCTGCTCGTTAACCTCTGACTTTTTAAAGCCCACCGGACCAAGAACCTTATAAGCCACAACCAGACCGAACACGATCAGCAGCAGCCCACTGATGAGCAGGCCGTTGCCGCCGCCTTCTTCCCTCGTGGGAGCGGCTACCGGCGCGGGCGCCGCCCTATCGGCCGCCTCGCGCAGGCGTGTGTCTTCATCCATAATCTCGGTATAGTCCTTCAGCAATTCCGACCAGCCTTCGGTGTAGGTGAAACCGCCGGGATTGGCGTGAAAAATACCCTTATAGTGCTTGATCAAATCATGCTCCCACATATCGGCATGGATGCGCTCCACATGGCTGGGGTTGTTGCCTTTCGCCCAGAACAGCTGGAAGAATCCGCCCGGCGCGTCTTTTTCCGGCGCCGGCGGTTTAGGACGGTTGGTTTTCTGTCCGACCAGCAATCCGTCGTCGTAAAGTTTGGCGACGACTTTCCGGGCTTCCTGCTCTACGGCCAGACCCTGAATGGTGCCTTTATCGGCGGCGTCCAGATAAGCTTTCGCGAAGCTGGCCGAATGGCACAGACTGCATGTATCGACCCACGCCTTTTTGCGGTCCTCGAACCAGGAATGGCCGAGGTTGTCGGCAATGGCCGGCGTCGGGTTGAAAGCCCAGCGAACCTTGCGCACCAAGTTATGAGAAAAACCGCCCTGGTATTCGAAATGGCAGAGCTGGCACGTCGGCGCGGTATAGCCGCCCTTGGCGATGGCGTCCTTCAGCGGCGCTTCGAAATTCCACTTGGCTTTGCCCTGCGTTTGATACTGGGTGCCGTGCTTGGACATCATGAAGTTTTCGAATTCGTTGTGATCCACCCCGTTATGGCAGGTGGAGCAGGCCTCCGGCTGCCTGGCCTCGGCGACCGAAAAGGTATGGCGCGTATGACAGCCGTCGCATTTGTTTTGCTGGTAATGGCACATGTCGCAGCCTTGCGCCACTTCCCGTTCGGGCATGGCCGCCCAAACAGTGTTTTCGACGTTGGCTTCCCAGTCAACCGCATGGGAAGGGTGGCCTTTGCCCCATTGTTTTTGCGGCCATTCCTGGTCTTTTTCGGACTCGGCTTCGACGAATTCATTCAAATGGCAGGTGCCGCAGGCGACGCGGTCCGGCATGACCAGATTCTCTGCGTGATTGATCTTTTCCTTGCCGACGCCGCCGTGGCAATCGATACAGCCGACCTGATTGAGTTGCTGGCCTTTTTCAAGGAGGCCCAGTTTCTCCAGGTTGGCTTCCACTTCGACCAGTTTTTCTTTCTTGTAGGCGCGCACATCGTTGTCAGGCAGATTCCTGATCGCGGCAAGATCGCTGTGCACGCTGTTTTTCCAGGCATGGAATGCGCCCGGACTGGAAGCTTCATGGCAAGTAACGCA
Source organism: Methylomicrobium sp. (assembly GCA_051061095.1). Lineage (GTDB taxonomy): Bacteria > Pseudomonadota > Gammaproteobacteria > Methylococcales > Methylomonadaceae > Methylomicrobium. The sequence goes on from JBPFEE010000007.1 coordinate 5,861, forward strand.
GTCGTTGCGGCCGAATTCGCCCTGAACGGTTTTGGGCGGCTTATAGAAATCCTTGGGATTCCAGTATTTCTGGATCGGAATCGGCTCCCAATAGGAACCATGCGAGCCTTTGCCTGGATGTGAATCATAATAACTCTTCTTGAGTTGCTCAAAATCGGGGGATTCCGTGCCGGCAACCCCGATACCACTGATCCCAATCAGGCTGAATAGCATTATACTCAGCAAATCAAGCAGCTTGTGTCTCATGATGCACCTCCTAGGGCGGCCCCTAATTTTTATTATTTTCGAATCGAAACTAAATTTTAACGCAATGAACTCAATAATAAAACATTTATTACGACGATTTGATTTATATAGGCTTGAAATTCTCCGCCAACAATTTTTCCCTCGAAGGCGGTATTTGTTCTTGCCGCTCGCCGGTTCGTAACGCCGCCAGCATAGGCGATGCCTTTATTCAAGGAATTCGCCCCTGAGCCGCCCGCCCATTCAGGATTTGGACCCAGGCGGCGCTGTTTGGTTTTGCATAAACCTTATAAAATAATGGCATAACCGCCAAGCGTTGTGATCAACGACCGGCGCAGCCCGGGCATCCGCATTATTCCACCGGAAAATTGAAATAGGTATCGGGAAACGGCTCACTTACCAGCGTAAAGTGCCACCATTCCTTAGGGTAAGGCTTAAATCCGTGATGTTGCATAATCGCCGAAAGCAACAAACGATGAGCCCGCTGCCTCGGTGCCAGAGCGGCGGCATTCGGCCAGGAAATCGGGTCGAAAAGATCGAAGGCCGAGCCCATGTCCAGTTCCTCTCCCGTTTGCAGGTCGACGAGGGTCAAATCCACCGTGCTTCCGCGTGAGTGGCCTGAGCGTTTGTCGATATATCCCAACTTGAACAACTCATTTTTGGCCACGTTGGGATAGTAACTCGGTTTGGTTTGAGTTGCCGCCTCATCCAGGCTCCAGCGGACAAAATGATTCACGCTTTGTTGGGGACGGTAGGCGTCATAAATTTTAAGACCCAAACCGAACGAATTCAGTTCGTTTTGAACTTTGGCCAGCGCCTTGATTGCCGGCAAAGTCAGGATGGCGCGATTAACATGATAGCTTTCGATCGGTTGCCCGACAAAATTATCGGTTGAAAAATATTTCAGGTCGGTAATCAGTCCAGGAATATGCCTATCGGCATAATCGAATCCTTTTGGCAGTTCCAAAGCATGAGTTAAAGGACTCGACAGAAGCAATAAAAGCAGTGACACAAATAACGAAGCCGGTTTTCCGAGCGGTGTATGTCTGTGAATCATGGTTTTCCCTCCGGTAACGGTATTTATTATCGCGATTAAATAAAGGTTGATAATTTACAAACCTATAAAAACGGCCGGGCAGTCGCTAAAATACAATTTTAAGACGCGGGGTTAATATGGCGGAATCCGACAAACCTGCCCAGATTCAGGATGCCAGGTTCAGGGAATCCCGCCTTGGCGGACACGACAAGAAGGTCTTGCTGGACTACAAGGTACCCGCACGGCTCGAAGAAATCGAAAAACTGGCCGAGGCTGTCAATCAGGCGCTGCCCGATCGAGATCAGGCTTTTGCCGCCAACTTATGCCTGGAAGAGTTGATCATCAATACTATTCTCTATGGCCTCAAGGGTGCTTCCGGCCGCTTCGTCCATGTCCAGATCAGCCTGTCGGACGAATGGCTGGAAATTGTGATCAAGGACGACGCCCCTCGGTTTGACCCGTTCATGCAAGCCCCAAAACCCAATCTGGACCTGGATATCGACGAACGCCCGATCGGCGGCCTCGGCGTGCATATCGTGAAAACGATAATGGACGAGGCCCATGCTTCCTACGACGGCGCCGGCAATTCGATCGTGTTGCGCAAGCGCTTGCAGCGGCGAACCACGGAGTAAGGAGGTCAGCCTTTTTTCAGGCGAGCGCCAGCAGTGCTTCGGCGACAGAGTTTTCGATTTTGAACAAGGCTGAGAATCCGGACATGTCGAATACCGAGCGGACGTTGCCCTTTACGTTGGCAAAGCACACCTTGCCGCCTTTCTCTTTCAGCAGTTTGGCCATCAGCAGCAGCGCTCGCAGCCCGGCACTGCTGATGTAGTCGAGCGGCTCAAAGTCGACCACAAAAAAATTATTTCCGCCGCCGATCAATTCCCGTATGTTTTTTTCGTACTCCGGCGCCGTCACCGCATCCAGCCTGCCGCTGATTGTGATGACGATGGCGTTGTTCTCTGTTCTGGTCTGCAAATCCATGAAGGTTCTTTCTTAGGGAAGGTTAGTTTTAAGCCGGAATTGTAATCGGTTTTTACCGTCGAGCCACCGGTAATCGATGCTTTCGGTCAAATTCCTGACGATCATCAGCCCCAGTTCGTCGGCCAGATTCTCGCTCTCAAGCGGATTGGCCTGCTCGCCGGTGCTTTCACAGATCAGCTCCAGACGTTCGTCCTTTTCCGAGTAGGCGATGGTCATGTCCAGAACGGCCGTGCGCAGATACGGATTATAGATTTGCAGCAACTCTTCGACCAGGAGCAGCAGGTTGTAGCGGATTTTCTTCGGCAGGATTTGTTTTTCGCAAAACGCCTCGATTTCGGCATTCATCGCATACAGGTCGTAATCCGGGGAACTGATCCGGCGGGTGTAACTGCGGATCCGGTTGATGAAAGCCCGCGTCTTTTCCCTTTGCGGATTTTCAAAAATCTGTTCCGGGGGCCCTTCTTCGTAAATGATTCCTTCGTCCATATACAACACCCGGTTGGAGACGTCGCGGGCAAAATCCATTTCATGGGTCACGATCGCCATGGTCATGCCTTCCCTGGCGAGGCGGCGGATAACCGAAAGCACTTCCCTGACCATGGTCGGATCGAGCGCGGAAGTCGGCTCGTCGAACAGGATGATCTCCGGGTCCATCGCGAGGCAGCGCGCGATCGCGACACGCTGCTGCTGGCCGCCGGAAAGCTCGTCCGGGTAACTGTCGGCCTTCTCGGCCAGACCGACCAGCCGCAGCAGATCGAGCGCTTTGGACTGGGCGGCCTCTTCGCTGACCCCTTTCAGCTTGATCGGCGCCAGAGTCAGATTTTCGAGCACGGACAGATGCGAAAACAGATTGAACGACTGGAAAACCATGTTCATCTTCCGGCGAATTTGCGCCGCGTCGGTTTTCCTGTCCAGCATGTCCACGCCATTGATTTGAATGGATCCACCGCTTGGCACTTCGAGCAGGTTTAGGCAGCGCAGCAAGGTGCTCTTGCCGGTGCCGGAAGGACCGATGATCGAGACGACCTCGCCGGTTTTGATTTCGGTGGTGATGTCCTTCAAGACGACCAGGTCGCCGAATTTTTTAGACAGATGCTCGATCTTGATCATGCTTTCGCCGCCTTGTGCCGTTTGTATTTCGGGTCGGTCACTCGTTCCAGAGACTCCAGCGACTGCATCAGAATCCACGAAATCAGGAAATACAGAATCGCGACCATGATCAGCGGAAAGAACGCGTCGAAGGTGCGGCTGCGGATGATGTCGCTGGCCTTGGTCAGGTCCTGGACGGCGATATAGCCGACAATCGAGGTCATCTTGACCAAAGAGATGAATTCCCCCCGGTAGACCGGCAAAATACGCCGCACGGTCTGCGGCAGCACGATGTAGACGAAGGTCTTGACCCTGGTGAAGCCCATGGCGATGCCGGCCTCGGTCTGGCCCTTGTCTATCCCCTCGATGCCGGAACGGAAAATCTCGGACGCGTAGGCGGCAAAATTCATCCCAAAAGCGATGATCGCGACCAGCACCGGATTGATGTCGACGGAGGCAAAAACAACATAGAAAATCAGCATCAACAGCACCAGAACCGGCATACCACGGAGGATATTGATATATAGCCTGGCGGGCAGGTTCAGAACCTTCCGCCTGGACATCCGCATGAAACAGACCAGCGCCCCCAGCAGCGTGCCGAAGAAAGTCGAAAATATCGAAATGATTACGGTCGTCTTCAAGCCGTCCCAGATCAGCAGATACCGGTTTTCCTGGACGATGTTGCTGTAATAACTGTCGGTGACTCTGGCCAGGAATGAGGAAGACCGGAGCGCCGGCTTTGTTTCACTGTCATAGGCAGCAAGGTTCTTTCTGAGCGCGAACACCCGCGTGCCCATCTCGTAATAGGGACGGGAGAAATGGATCTGTTTTTGCCTCTCTTCCGTTATGTAGATGGAGCTGGAAATCAGATCGACTTTGCCGGTGGACACGGCAGCGATCAGGCTGCCGAAATCCATGTTCGCAAATCTGGCATTTTTGCCGAGATACGCGGCAAATCTTTCGCAAAGCTCGATGTCGAAGCCGACCAATCGGTTGTCCTTGAGCGCCGTAAAAGGAAGTCCGACATCACTGGTCCCGACGACTAGCACGCCGTTCGATTTGGTACTTTCGATGGCCGGCATGCGCGTGTCGCGTAATTCCATCCAGCGCCGGACCATGCCGTCATAGACGCCGTTTTGTTTGATCTCCGCTAAAAACTGATTGAATTGATTCCGAAGGGCTTGATTGTCTTTGTCAAACCCGACCCCCACGAAAAACGAAAACAGGGAATCCCCCAACAGGCCGAAGCTATCGTCCTGGCGCATGATTTCGCGCAAGGGCTCGGCATCAAATAGGGCAGCGTCGACCTTGCCGGTCTTGACCGCTAGGGCGACATCGGCGGGAGACTGGTATTGGAGAATCGTCGCCGCGGGAAAGTTTTTAGCGGCATAGGTATCGTGGGCGGAGCCCACCAGCACGCCGATACGCTTGTCTTTCAGGTCCGCCGCCGAGGTAAGTTTTGAGCCTTCCTTGCCGCCGGCTTCGGGTTTAGCCCCGGCATCGGTCGTCGAGTACCGTCTCACCAGCGCCGAAATATCGTTTTCAACATACGGCAGCGAAAAATTGACCAGTTTTTTGCGCTCTTCGGTCACATTGAAATTGGACAGCGCGAAATCGATCTTGCCCGCCTGCAGCGCAGGAATCAGGCCTTCGAAATTCATGTCGACAATCTCGATTTTTTTGCTAAGGCGCTCGCCGATCAACCGGCTCAGCTCGATATCCAAACCGGTCAGTTTTCCGTTCGCCTGGAACGAAAACGGCTCGATGGTCGCGCAAGTCCCCATCCTCAGCACGCCCTTGCCGGCCGCGCCCTGGATTACCGCCATCTGCGGCGTGACTTTATATTTCGAATCGATCCACTTGGTTCTGAGGTGCTGGAGTGTGCCCGCCTTTTTCAGTTCGGACAACACCCCGTTAATCTCGGCAAGCAAGGCGGCATTGTCCTTTCTGACCGCCGCCGCGACTTCCAGTTTGTCCACCGGTTCGTCCAGAATGACCAATTCCGGGTTTTTCTCGGCAAGATTCAGCAGCACGCTCTTGTCATAGACAAAGGCATCCGCCTTGCGGGTCTTTACCGCCAGGGCGGCATCCGCCGATGCGACAAATACCTGAAAAGTCGCGTTCGGAAAGTGCTTGCGGGCAGCCAGATCTCCGGCCGAACCGCCCAGGACGCCGACTCTTTTGCCGTCGATATGCGCCAGCTGCGAAATCCCGTCATCAACGCTATCTTGCACGGTTGGCGATGGCGCCGGCGCTGCAGACGCGCTTTTCCTGACCAGCATCACCTGGGCGTTGGCGTAATAGGGCTGGGTGAAATCGACATGTTTTTTGCGTTCCCCGGTCGCCGTCATCCCGGTGACGATCAGATCGACCTTGCCCGATTGCAGGGCCGGTATCAGCGCCATGAATTTCATATTGAAAAATTCGACAGGCCGCTGTAGCCTGGAGGCAATGATCCTCGCCAGCTCACCGTCATGCCCGCTGATTCTGCCATTCTTATCCACGAAACTGAACGGCTCGCGCGTGGCGCTGACTCCTACTTTTAGCGGTTTTCCTGCGTCCGGAAGAGAAATGTTCAATTCCTCGTATGGGGTCAAATCCGGCTTGAACCAGCGCTTTTTCATCGATTCCAGGGTGCCGTCGCTCTTCAGTTCGGAGATGATCCCGTTCAAAGCCGCCAGCAGTTCGGCATTGCCTTTCTTGACCGCAATCGCGGTGTCTTCGTAGGCCAGCGGCGCCGGCAGCAGGCCCAAATCCTTATTTTTTTTGGAGACCTGAAGCGCCGCAGGAAATGCGGTCACAATAGCATCCAGTTGGCCGGATTTCATCGCCGCCACCGCATCCATGATATCGTCGAAACTTTTGACCTGAGCTTTCGGAAATCTGGCGAGGGTAATGGCCTCGCCGGTCGAACCGGTCATTACGCCGATTCTTGAATTTTTTGCGTCATCGAGATTGGCAATGAGGGTTTCGCTTTTTTTGCAAGCGGCCGGAAAAATGAGCAATGTCAGCAAGAACAATAAAGACAATACCGACTTTTTCATACTCTCTCCTTGCATTCTAAACCGTCTCCTTCTTAGATATTTTTACCGCCAGCATGGTGATATCGTCTGATTGCGAGGCGCCGTCGGCATGATGCGCCACTTCCGATCTGATGTAATGGATCATGGTTACTACATCTTTTTTGGGGGCAGTTTGCAACGCTTTCAGCAAGCGCTCCTCCCCATACAGCGCATCCTCCGCATTCTTTGCCTCGGTCACGCCGTCGGTATAGAGAAAGAGGACGGCATCCTGCTCCAGGGCCAGACGCTCGGCTGCAAAGACGGTACCGGTCATCGCGCCCAGCATCAACCCCGGTTTCGGTGCGAGATAACGCACGCCCTGCGCATCGATAATCAGCGGGGGATTGTGTCCGGCATTGGCGAAACGAATTTCCCAGGTGGTGATATCCAGAATAGCGCAGAACACCGTGGCGAACATGCAGCTTTCATTGTCCGCGGCGAGAATGTTGTTAACCGAGAAAAGTATTTTATCGGGCTCGCCCAAGCGCTGGCCTTCGGTCTTTAACAGGGTTTTGGCCACCATCATGTAAAGCGCGGCGGGAACTCCCTTGTCGGACACATCCGCGATCAGAAAGCAGAGATTTTTTTCGTCGATGAAAAAAAAGTCGTAGAAGTCGCCCCCCACCTCTTTGGCGGGCACCATCGATGCATAGATATCGAATTCGGGATGATCGGGAAACGGCGGGAAGATACGCGGCAGCAGACTCGCTTGAATTTCGGTCGCCACCTTGAGCTCGCTCTGGATCCGCTCCTTCGCGGCGGTCGTCTCGGTCAGATTCCTGATGTACTCCTTCAGCGAAGCCTGCATCGATTGAAAATCGCGCGTGAGAATGCCAACTTCATCATTCGAACGGATCGCCGGCAGAACCGCATCAAAATTACCGGAAGCGATCTGATCGGTCGCCGCGGTCAATATCTGAAGCGGTTTTATGATGGCTCTGGCAATAAATACTACAGCGACGATCAATAACAGTATCCCTGTCAACCCCATCACCGCCATGGTCATGCTCAATTTCCTGACATTCTCGAGCAATTCCGTCTCCGGGAATACGACGGCAAGCGTCCAGCCCGCCGAAGGGATAGGCGTGTAATACATCCAGCTCTTAAAACCGACGATACTCTTATAATTCACGAAACCGGACTCGCCCCTGACCATTTTCTTGCCGAGTTCCCTGAGGAAAGGCTCATTGCGCGCCTCCGCGATGCTGAAAAACGTTTCGTTCATGATCGCCTCCTTCAAGGGATGAGCCAGTATCATCCCGTTTCTGGAAAGAACCGCCGCATAGCCGCTCCTGAGTATTTTGACCGAGGCAACCAAGGCGGTCAGAGCGTCGAGCGAAATGTCAGCTCCCACTATTCCCTTGAGCTGATTTTTGCCGTTGACTTCCCGGTAGAAAGGAACCGAATAGGTCGTCATCAGAGCATTGCCGGCGCCTTCGTCGTAGTAGGGTTCACTCCATTCGGGCTTGCCCAGTTCGCGCGGAATCTGGTACCAGTCCCAGAACAGGTAAGGCACGTACTGATAGGAATTTTCCAGGCGGCCATAAGCGATCTTCCCGTTTTGCCGATAAAAATAGGGCGCATACAGGCGGGTTTGGGAACTGTAGGCATAGGGTTCGAAAGCGATGCTTGAGCCGTAAATTTCGGGGTTGTTTTCAACGGCCGATCTGAGCAGGGCATGGAGCGGCTTTTCTTGATAATTGCCCGTCTCCAGCGCACGGGCTACGCCTTCCGTTACCTTGGCGACCGCCGTCAATTGCGTTTCCACCCGGTTGACCAAGGACAAGGCAAGATTGCGCGCATTGCTTTCCAGCTCCTGTCGCAGGAGCACGCGCGACCGGTAATAGTTGTAGCCGAGCGTCACCGCAAAGATCATAACACTGAAGAGCGTGATGACCAGAACGAGCCTAATTACGATGCTACTCTTTCCCGGCATCAGGCCTCCATGAAAAGGCGGCGAAATCCGGATAACTGCGGATCAGGCCGTCCTTTTGCAGCGTCCGCGCCACCGCCTCGTAGTCCTGCGCGCGCAGTTGTCCAAGGGCGGCCTCGGGAGCCGTCGGCATCATCAGGTCCCTCATCCGTCCGAGCATCCATTGCTGGTGCATTCTGTTGGCAGGCAACCGGGCTTCGCGCATGTATTTGATCACGATATCCAGCGCCTCGTCGGGATGTTCGAAGGCGTAGCGCCAGCCTTCCAGCGAGGCCGCGACGAAGGCTTCTGCGAGGGCCGGATCCTGGCGGAGAGTATTTTCCAGCGTGTAGATGCCGTCTTCCAGAAAATTCATATCCTGATCGCTCAGGAAAAAAGTATTCAATTCCTCAGGATCGAGGCCGGCGTTGATGATCGTGTGGTACTCGTTGAACCACATCGCGGAAGTCACGTCGATGCCGCCGCGCAGAAAGAGATTGATCGTATAGGACTGCCTAACTTCCCGAACCTTGATGCGGTGCCTGGCGAAAAGCATTCGAAGAGGAATTGCCACGTCTCCCTCCCACAGCCCTACCTTTTTGCCCTTCATATCGGTAAGAGTGCGAATGCCGGCAGCTTTTTTTGAAATCAGCATCAGCGACGACCGCTGGTTTAATTGGGCGAGGTTAACGAGATTTTTGCCGGCATCGCGATGCAGTAGTGCGGTAGTGAGCCAGACAACGGCGAAATCCGCCCTGCCTTCCTCCAGTAACCGAATCGGAGAACATCCCGGTCCGGACTTGAGGATATTAAGGTCGACGCCGTGGCGGATATAGAACCCCTTGTCGAGAGCCACATAAAACCCGGCAAATTGGGCCTGTGGAGTCCACAGCGGAATCAGCGAGGCTTTTTTCAGCGGAGTTTCGCCGGCGCGCAGAGGAAAAGCCACGGACCCCGCCGCGAGCACCAGGAGAATCCACGGAATAATTAAATGCTTCTGAGGCCGTGGGCGGCGCTTATACGCCATCTTGCTGATGTTCACTTTTGTTGGCCCCTTCCTGACAAAGGCAATGCGCTAAAAAGCCTCTGAATATCCGATCCAGCCTGGTAAGGCAAATGATCTCTTGTATAGACGGCTGGTAATAAATTTGAAATACCTGTTGGCTGATTCTGCCAAGAAGCTCGCTTATAAACCATACCACAGTAATAAAGGAGCTTATATCCTATTTTTTTCGTTGCATTGCCGATAGTTCCATCACTATCGTTGCCAAGCCTTTGCATTCCGTGTAGATTTATGGGCTTAGACGCTCATTCCCGCCCTCGCCGCTGCTTTTACACCAATTTAATCATTTTGGTTTGTTTTTTGCTTATACTATAGTTAGGTATAGGTCCAATGCCGTTAAGTTAAGCCGTTCGTGCTAAGCCTGTCGAAGCATGAATGGCTTAACTCAGAAGCATCGGATTTCTCCGTTCGCCCTTCGACCGATTCGACGAGCTCACGGCAGGCGAGCTCCACCACAAGGCTGGCCATGGACAGGTGAACGGTGAAATCCTTAACTAAATGGCATTGGGGATAGGTCGCGTTGCCTTATTCTTACAAGGGAAAATCGCTTAATTTATCCCATAAAATACAAATGACTTAGCATTCACCTTTATGTATCGTGTTGAACTACTGCGTTACCGCAAATTATAGAAGGTAAAAATCATTGGCCGAAATTTTTAATATCAAGACAGGTTATCCTTATCCTGCCGGTGCGACGGCGAATCAAAACGGCGTCAACTTTTCAATTTTCAGCCGCCACGCAACAGCCGTTGAATTGCTGTTATTCGAAACCGCCGAAAGCCTGGAGCCGTTTCAGTCGATTCAATTGCAATCGCAAGTGAACCGGACCTTTTACGCATGGCATGTGTTTGTCGAGAATCTGCCCGCCGGCATCTGGTACACCTGGCGCATGGACGGGCCGAACAATACCCGCGAATCGGGCCAAATGTTCGATAAGGACAAACATCTGCTCGATCCTTGCGCCCGCGCGGTCAGCCAAAAACTGTGGGACCGGAAAGCGGCCTGCCTGCCGGGAGATAATATCCGCCATTCGATGCGCAGCATCGTGGTGGATGACAATTATGACTGGGAAAGCGATATTCCGCTGGCGATACGCAGCGAGAACGCCATCATTTACGAACTGAACGTGGGCGGCTTTACCCGTCATCCGAGCTCCGGCGTCCGCCATCCGGGCACGTTTTCCGGCCTGATCGAGAAAATCCCTTACCTGCAGGAGCTCGGCATCACGCATGTCGAGTTGCTGCCGGTGATGGCGTTCGATGAACAGGACGTTCCTCCCGGCACCGCGGAACTGGGTCTGCAGAATTACTGGGGCTACAGCACGCACAGTTTTTTCAGCCCGCATCCCGGCTATTGCGTGACGCCGGAACAGGGCACGCATATCCAGGAGTTCCGTGATCTGGTAAAAGCGCTGCACAGGGCCGGCATCGGCGTAATTCTCGACGTGGTGTTCAATCACACCGCGGAAGGCGGCGCGGGCGGTCCGATCATCAATTTTAAAGGCGTCGACAGCGAAATTTTTTATCACATCGACGCCCTGAACAAAACCATTTTTCGCGACTATACCGGCTGCGGAAATACCGTCAACGCCAACCATCCCTGGGTATCCCATTTTATCGTCAATTGCCTGGAATATTGGGTCGAAAGCATGCATGTCGACGGCTTCCGCTTCGACCTCGCGAGCGCGATGGCGCGCGGCGAAGGCGGCATGCCGCTACGCGACCCGCCGGTGTTGTGGGCCATCGAATTATCCGAAAAGCTGGCCAGAACAAAACTGATCGCCGAAGCCTGGGACGCGGCAGGCTTATATCAGGTCGGCTGTTTTCCGGGCTATCGCTGGGCCGAATGGAACGGGATCTACCGCGATGCGATTCGCCGCTTCCTGCGCGGCGAAAAAGGACTGATCGGCGATCTGGCGACACGCTTGTGCGGCAGCAGCGACCTCTACCACCCGGAAGGCCGCCTGCCGATCAACAGCATCAACTTTATCACCTGCCATGACGGTTTTACGCTGCTCGACTTGTTCAGTTACAACGACAAGCACAATCTGGCGAACGGAGAAAGCAACCGCGATGGCTGCAACCATAACCTGAGCTGGAATTGCGGCATCGAAGGCCAGACCGACGAGCCTGCGATCAACACCTTCAGAATCAAACAAGTCAAAAATGCGTTTGCGATTTTGCTGTTGAGCCAGGGCGTACCGATGTTCCTGGCCGGGGACGAAGTTTTGAAAACCCAGCACGGCAATAACAACGGCTGGTGCCAGAATAATGAACTGACCTGGTTCGACTGGAACATCAGCGAAGACAAACGCGAGATTCTGCGTTTCGTGAAGTCCATGATCGCATTGCGCAAGCGCAACCCTTCGCTGATGCGCCGCCGCTTCTTGAGCGGTCAGAAACACGACGAAGATAACTTGCCCGACATTTCCTGGCATGGCGTGCGCATCGACCAGCCCAACTGGAACGACCCCGAAGCCCGCGTATTGGCATTTACGTTGGCCGCCGTCAGTGTAGGCAGCGCACATTTGCATGTCATGCTGAATATGTCGGACAGCAAGGTCGAAATGGAACTGCCCCCCCTCAAAAACATGAACTGGCATATGGCGATAGATACCGCCAAGCTGGCACCGTGCGACGCGGCCGCTCCCGAAGTTCAGGAACGCTATAAACGAAAGTTTTACACCGTCGATCCGAAATCGGTCGTGGTAATGGAAAGTTCTGCATTGAAATGATAAGAAATTTACCTTCAATGCCGTTGAGTTAAGAACACAAGCGCCCTCTCCTGCCGGACGACTACACGGATGCAGTCGTCGTCAGTTTCTCCTTTAAACCCCGCCTCTTCCATTTCCATCGCCAGCAATTTCGGTAACCATTTCGAAGCATTCCCTCGCCGCCCTTCTGTTTACTTTCAATAAATTTTATTTACATCTATATAAAACAATTACATATTGCTATAATTTAAACGAAAGTATCATTTTCCGAGCGACGGCCATGAGACATTTCGCTAAATTATTCTTTTTGCTGGCGTTACAACTTTTTTCGAGCCTCGTCCTGGCGGGACAGGTGAACGTCAATTCCTTGCACTTCTGGAGTTCGGCAAAGCAAAGCCGGATGATGATTGACGTGTCCGCCATTCCTGCACATAGCATTTCGTTGATCGGCCAACCCGACCGCTTGGTGATCGATATTAAAAACGCTCGCCTGAAGGGAAAGCTGCCCCAACCCTCAGCATCGCATCCTTTTTTTTCCCGCATCCGCTCTGACCAGAAACAGAAAACCCTACGGATTGTCGCCGATCTGAAAAGACGGATCGACTATGAAAGTTTTACCTTGAATCCGAACAAAATGTACGGGCATCGCCTGGTAATCGATCTGCTGGATAAAGGACCGCTCCCGGATAGCAGTGCCGCTGTGGAGAAACCGCTTACCCGCACTGTCAAGGCTGAGGTTAAAACGCCAATTCCCGCAAAAATAATAAAGAAAGCATCCGCAGAGGGTAATTCGAGCAGACCGGCGAATAAAACGGCTCCCTCCGGACGCCCGGACAAAAACATCGTTGTGGCGATCGATGCGGGGCATGGCGGCGAGGACCCCGGCGCCCATGGACCGAGAGGCACCGAAGAGAAGCGCGTAGTGCTTGCCATCGCAAAAAAACTGGCGGCGCTGATCAACCGCCAGCCCGGCATGCGCGCGGTATTGGTACGTAAAGGGGATTATTACGTCGATCTCAGAAGGCGGATGGAAATTGCCCGTGCCGCGAATGCCGATTTGTTTGTCTCGGTGCATGCGGATGCCTACCAGAAATCCGACGTGAAGGGCGCTTCGGTATTTACGTTGTCGAACCGCGGCGCTTCAAGCGAAGCGGCGCGCTGGCTTGCCGACACCGAAAACGCGGCCGATCTGGTCGGCGGGGTTCGCCTCGACGACAAGGAAGAAGTGCTGGCGTCGGTATTGCTGGACTTATCGCAAACCGCGACGCTGGAGGCCAGCAACAATGTCGCCGGTCAGGTGCTGAAAAGCTTTCAAAATATCGGCGAACTGCATTTTTCGACCGTGCAGAAAGCCGGTTTCCTCGTCCTGAAATCGCCGGATATCCCGTCGATTCTGGTCGAAACGGCCTTTATTTCGAATCCCGGCGAAGAGCGCAAACTCAACAGCGAGGATCATCAGGCGAAGATCGCGCTGGCGATTTTCAACGGCGTGCGCAATTATTTCAAGCAATATACGCCGAACGATACAAGAGTGGCAGGTCTGTAATTAACTACTTCGGCCCGGCTTTCAGGCCGGGTCGAATTATTTCTTTCTTTTCCTTCTCGACGCCCTGCTTCCTGTTTTGGACTTGGCGGCGGCATTGCGTTTTTTGATCAGCTCAAAATCGATCTTCTTCTCATCCAGATCGACGCGCACAACCTGGACTCTGACGCTGTCGCCCAAACGGAAAACGGTATTGGTCCGCTCTCCGCGAAGATGGCGGCTGACCGGGTCGAAATGAAAATAGTCCTGCCCCAGATTGCTGATATGGACCAGCCCTTCGACATAAATCTCTTCGAGTTCGACGAAAAAGCCGAATGAAGTCACCGCCGAAATCAGGCCGGAAAACTCTTCGCCGATCTTGTCCATCATATATTCGCATTTGAGCCAGAGCACCACGTCGCGGGTCGCGTCGTCGGCGCGCCTTTCGTTCGCGGAGCAATGTTCGCCGAGCAGGACCATGTCGGAGTGACTATAGATGAAACTCTCAGGCTTCTTGCCCAACAGCGCATGGCGGATGCCGCGATGCACGAGCAGATCGGGATAGCGGCGGATCGGCGACGTAAAGTGCGCATATTCATCGAGCGCCAGGCCGAAATGACCTTTAATGTCCGGGCTGTAAACGGCTTGCGACATCGAGCGCAGCAGTACGGTCTGAATCAGATGCGCGTCGGTTCGTTCCTTGATCGACTGCATCAGATGCATGTAATCGAGCGGCGTCGGCTTTAAACCTCCGCCCAGCTTCAGGCCGACTTCGCCGAGAAATGATTGCAACCCCAGCAACTTGTCCGCACTGGGGCCTTCGTGAATGCGCAGCAGTTTCGGGACTTTCTTCTTGTTCAAAAAACGCGCCGCGGCCATGTTCGCGGCGATCATGAACTCTTCGATCAGCTTATGCGCGTCATTGCGCACCAACGGCACGATCCTGTCGATTTTACGGTCCTTGCCGAAAATGATCCGCGTTTCCTGGGTGTCGAAATCCATCGCGCCGCGCTTTTCGCGGCTGAGCCGCATCACCCGGTATAACGCGTAAAGTTCCTCCAGATGCGGCAGCAATGCCTTATGTTTTTTGGCGAGCGTTTTGTCATGCTCGACCAGCATTTTGGCGACTTCGGTATAAGTCAGGCGCGCATGCGAACGCATCACGCCCTCGAAAAAGCTCGACCGGATCACCTCGCCCTGAGCATCGATCACCAGTTCGCAGACCATGCACAAGCGGTCGACATGCGGATTGAGCGAGCAAAGGCCGTTGGACAAAATCTCCGGCAGCATCGGAATGACCTTTTCCGGAAAATACACCGAGGTGCTGCGGTTTTTCGCTTCCTGGTCGAGCGCGGTATTGATTTGAACGTAATGCGAGACGTCCGCGATCGCAACCAGAAGTTTCCAGCCTTTCGAAGTTTTTTTGCAGAATACCGCATCGTCGAAATCGCGCGCGTCCTCGCCGTCGATCGTCACCAGAGGCGTATCGCGCAAATCGACGCGATTTGCCTTCGCTTCCTCCGGCACGTCCTCGCTGAACGATTTGATTTCTTCGAGCAGCGCCTCCGGCCATTGAAAAGGCAATTCATACGAACGAATCGCCATCTCGATTTCCATGCCGGGGGCGAGATGATCGCCGAGCACTTCCACAACGCGCCCGATCGGCTGCCGAAGCTTGGTCGGCTGCTCGGTGATGTCGACGACCACGATCTGGCCTTGTTTCGCCTTGCCTGTCTCTCCCGGCGCAATCAGCACGTTTTGTGCGATATTTTTATTGTCGGGCACGACGTAATTGAAACTGTCCTTCACGAAGCGGCCGACGACCTGTTGCGTATTCCGTTCCAGAATTTCGACTACCGCGCCTTCCCGCCGGCCCTTTTTATCGATGCTGGAAACCCGCACCATCGCGCGATCATTATGCAAGAGCGCATTCATTTCGCGCGGCGATAAATAAAGATCGTCCGATCCGTCGTCGGGCCGCAGAAAGCCGTAACCGTCAGGGTGGCCGAGAATCCGGCCGACAATCAAATCCTTATTATTGACCAGACAGTATTTTTGCCCGCGGTTGAACAATAACTGCCCGTCTCTTTCCATTGCCCTAAGACGCCGGCGCAAAGCTTCCAGTTGTTCGTCGTCGTCCAGCGCGAAGGCTTCGGCAATTTCCGAACGCTTGAGCGGTTTGCCTGTATGTTCGATATATTCCAGGATCAGCTCGCGGCTGGGAATCGGGCGGGAGTATTTTTCGGCTTCGCGAGCCGCATAGGGGTCATGAGTTAAATTGAAGTCAACGACTTTTTTTGACTTGGATGGCATTTAGGATGACTAAAGAATGGGAAGGGAATGATGTTCGGAACGTTTGCCCGAAGGATTTGACCGTATCGAAAAATCCTGGATGCAAAACTTGTTCATATGATACACGTTTCTAGACCGGGAATTTGAAAATGTCAATAATCAGGATAAAAAATCTGCTCCCAGCCATTGAAATCCCAAGACTCTTCCAACGACAGAAGATTAAAATTTATTGGATTGTTTGACAAGGCCAAAATCGATCCGTATAATGCGCGGGATCAACTAAGTTAAATCATCCCCTTGCCGAGGTGGTGAAATTGGTAGACACGCTAGCTTCAGGTGCTAGTGGGCGAAAGCTCGTGGAGGTTCAAGTCCTCTCCTCGGCACCATAGTTAATCCTTAACTATGGACATCAAAATAAACTATTACAATTGAATTAAAATTTTATAATTAGTTCAATCAAGATAGTGTTTCAGTTTAATCTCTCTATATCCCGTAGCATTAAGAAAAACCATTTAAAACTCCTTTGTCACGCCGGCGTCACAGCAAGGAGAAGAAATGCTATGACTCGTAAAAGACCGGACAAGCATCAAGTTCAGGTTTCTTTTTCCCACCACACTCCCGATGATCACTCGGTAATTCTGACCCTTTAGAAACTCAGAATCAAGATATATGGATATGCCGACCTAAGGAGGCGGCACTTACGCCATCTGGGGTATCAACGCGACCGATGCGCTTCACTGTTCAGCACATCCTACAGCCCCTTTCTGAAATTTGTGGCAAGATTCCAGAATAGATTCTCTTCAATAGAGACCTCCCTCCCCTCTTTTATTTTAACCTTACCCTTAGTTTGCTCTGAAACCCAAGAGCGGTAGATTAGAGCAATGTTCCTCATTTGATCCCAGTCAATACTATAGCACCCTGAGACTCTGTAGATCAGCTTCTTAGCGAAGACAGAAGTTGAAAGTAGTCGTAACAGCTTTAGCATTGGGAGTTATTATTTTTCAATTTGTAGCCTCAATCTATATGTCTTGAAAAAGGCAGCATAGAAACGAAACTTGATAGGCTGAATGATTTTTGGGACACTCCAAAGATTATAAAGGCTAGACCCTGAAAAAAATAACAACTATATACTAAGAAAAGGATAATAATGATTATAAATTTGCCTAAGCAATTTATTTTGCAATGGCTAGATAACTTTGATTTTGGGCAACCTGATGCAAAGGAAGATGCTTTACTAAGTAAATGTCTCTGCTTTATCCCAGCATTTGATGAGTTTTTGAGAGGAAATAAAGATATTGTTCTTGGGGAACGAGGTACAGGAAAATCAGCTTTATTCAGATTAATTAAAGATAAGGAATATAAATTTCAACCATCTCGAAATGTAAACAAAGATAGTTATAAGAAACAAATTTTGGTTCCTAAGTAATCACGCAAAACGGATTTTATAAGTTGAGCCGATGCTGGCCATGAGGTTTTGTACTTCCTCGAGCAACTGTTCTTTTGTCCAGGTAGCAAACCGGCGCCAGTGGTATTTGGCTTGCTTCCACACGATTTCGATC
>JBPFEE010000008.1:0-18787 GCA_051061095.1 Methylomicrobium sp.
GATCGAAATCGTGTGGAAGCAAGCCAAATACCACTGGCGCCGGTTTGCTACCTGGACAAAAGAACAGTTGCTCGAGGAAGTACAAAACCTCATGGCCAGCATCGGCTCAACTTATAAAATCCGTTTTGCGTGATTACTTAGCATTTTATATGGTGTCTCTTGGAACTCTTTTCAACATCGAAAAACATAAAGGATTTCTTCATTTGATCGGCTATGGCGGTGACATTCCAATTACAGTCGAATTCGGTTCAAATGAAAATCGTGAAGAATTTTACCTAGCAATAAGGACAACAACATCTCTTATTGGGAAAAACAGTAAAGGGTTGTTTGTTGAAGTTCCTCTGTCAGAGGTAAAAAGTATTACATATATACCTCCGCAATCTAATGCCAAATTAAAACAATAAGCCTTGTAGGTATGCTATGTATACTTATTTTAAAGACCGTATGAAGGATAGACTGAGGCACGAAGCCTATCCTTCCGTACTTTTTTCCCAATAAGTTACGCGCAGCGTACTACGGTGGCTTTAGCAGATTGAAGCAGAACGGTTCGGCTGATAATATTAATCAAATTAGCCATTCGAATCGTAAAGAAAGCCGATCTAAATAACAACTTACTGGAGCCCATCAAGATGCATCCGGTCATCCGTTTCAATTCCAACCGATTCGATCTCTCGCTCGAACCGGAAAATCCCATCAACCCTATTCGGGGCTCATCCCTTCTGCAATGGCTGAAAGAGCAGTTGCCTGCGGAACTCTCGATGACCGAACCGGATGCGGAAGACTGGGGGTGGTACTCATTCCTGGTTTGGGAAGGCCGAAATTATTTGATCGGCGCCTGCGCCTACGACGAGCCTGACGGAAATCACGAATGGGTATTGCAGTTCGAGAAGCATCGAAGCCTTAAGGAGCGGCTTTTCGGCCGAGCGAAGATGGCTCAAGAAGATCCTTGTTTCCAATTCATCAAGGACCTTATCTGCCGGGAACCTGCGTTTACCCATGTCGACATCGAATTTGACCCATAACCATTCATTCCGGGAGAAAATCAATGATTGCATCCCTCGTTATCGTAGTTGCCGTTCTGATCGCCTCACTCCTGATCTATGCCGCCACTCGGCCCGATACATTCCGCGTCGAACGCTCGGCAATCATTAACGCGCCGCCGGATAAAATCTTTCCGCTGATCAACGATTTTCGCAAGTGGGAGCCCTGGTCGCCCTGGGAAAAAATCGATCTCGCGGTAAAGCGCAGCTATAGCGGAGCCGCCAGCGGCAAAGGCGCCGTCTATGAATGGAGCGGCAACAAGAATATCGGCCAGGGCCGAATGGAAATCGTCGAGTCATTGCCGCCTTCCAAAATTAAACTCAAAATCGATTTCATCAAACCGTTTGAAGCTCACAATACCATCGAATTCACGCTCGTGCCGCAAGGCGATTCCACGCTGGTGACTCAAGCGATGTACGGCCCGTCGCCTTTCATTTCCAGGCTGATGGGCATTTTTTGCAGCATGGACAAGATGGTCGGCCGAAAATATGAGGAAGGCCTCGCGAATCTGAAAGCGCTCAGTGAATAATTCTGTGGGATAAGGCTAGGCTTGTTGTGGATAGGGTTGTGTAAAAAATTGCACGTAAACTTATCCACAATCCGTCAACAAATTGGCGGCTGCTTTAGCGACAGTTTGCTACATAGAATAATTTATTGATAATTAAGCCTTATTCTGGCTTAACCACAACATTTTTTCAGACTAATTATAGTAAATAAGATTTAAATTCTTTCATTTTATTATGATAAATACGCTGGCAATCGCTAATTACCGGTCTTTACTCAATCTGGTCATTCCGCTTGGGAATTTGAATGTGATTACTGGAGCCAACGCCAGCGGCAAATCGAATCTGTACCGGGCGCTCCGATTATTATCGGAAACCGCGCAAGGCGGAGTCATTCATTCCTTAGCCAGGGAAGGAGGGCTCAGTTCGACATTCTGGGCGGGGCCGGAAAAACTATCCGGCGGCATGCGTAAAGGCGAGATCCCCGTTCAGGGCGGCCCGAAGCAAAAAATGGCGAGACTGCGTCTGGGGTTTTCCGGCAACGATTTCGGCTATGCCATTTCGTTGGGACTTCCTACGCCTTCGCGTTCCGCCTTCTCTCTCGACCCCGAAATCAAACGCGAATGTATCTGGGCGGGGAACGCTTATCGGCCGGCCAGCGTATTGGTCGACCGGGAAGGCGCGGTTATCAAAGTGCGTGCACATCGGGAATGGGATGTGATTACGCAGCATACTTCGAGTTTCGACAGTATTTTCAGTCAGGTTGCCGACCCCGCCAGAACGCCGGAAGTCGTGATGTTGAGAGAAAAAATACGGGGATGGCGATTTTACGATCACTTTAGAACCGATGCCGAAGCGCCGGCAAGGCTGCCCCAGTTAGGCACGCGCACGCCGGTGCTTCATCATGACGGCATGGATCTGGCGGCCGCATTGCAAACCATTAGAGAAATCGGTGATGCGGAAGCGCTTGACGAAGCGATTTCGGATGCCTTTCCGGGCGCGAATTTGAACATCTCGATACAACAGGACGGGCGCTTCGCCGTGGAGTTGTATCAGGAAGGTCTGCTACGGCCGTTATCCGGGCTGGAACTGTCGGATGGAACCTTGCGTTATCTGCTCTGGGTCGCGGCCTTGCTGACGCCGAGGCCACCTCCCTTGATGGTGCTGAATGAACCCGAGACGAGCCTGCACCCCGATCTGCTGCCGTCGCTTGCGCGCTTGATCATCCGTGCGGCCGAATCCACTCAAATCTGGGTGGTTTCGCATGCTGGCCAACTCATCGACGCCCTTGGGCAGTCGGAAATCTGCAATTCACTGAGACTGGAAAAAAGTTTCGGCCAGACCCGGGTCGCCGGTCAGGAAATGTTGGACGAGCCTTTATGGCATTGGCCGGATAAGAGCAAATAATGATAAATCAGAACTTCTATACGGCAAGGGTCCTTAAGGAAGCATTCTGCCCTGCCGTGTCGGATTTATATATCCATGAACATCATCGGCAATCCGTAAGTTACGACGAAATAGCCAAACGCCAAGACCAGGCTTGCGGCGCGATCATAGGCAAAAACCTGCCGTAAAATGTAGGCAACCAGCGCCAGGTACCATATCACCAGAAAAGCGCCGATACCGATCGAAATTTCTTCCGCATTTTCCCGATGGGTCATCACCATCCAGAAATACAGCGCTTCGGTAAGGGTCGCCAGCGTCATGATGAAATTTTCGCAAATGAAAATTGCGGTAAACAATTGATAGAAATACTGCCGTTTTTTGAGCAGTAGGAGCAGGATGGTGATCGAGGAAAAGGCCATCATGGTTCGCAGCATGACTTCCAATGAGCCGTCCGCGGGATCGGCGATCAGGCCCTCCACAATCATTCCTGAAACCAGATAAAAAATTACCGTTTTCCACATGAATGATTTGTTTGGCGTTAAATCGAGGGGATTATTGCGGAACCAGCAAAGCCCCAAGTATTTGATTAACAAACTCATGATCTCAATACCGTACAGAATTAATGGTTATTAGGGGTCCAGAAAACTAACCATTATAACGTTGGCGGATACTCATGTGTAGCTGCAATCGGACCTTATGCCGCCGGGGAGCGGCAGTTAAGCGCCGAGCTCAGCCAGTAATTGCATGATCATGTTCTCGGCCTGGCGCTGATAGCCGCCGCCGAAAAGATTCAGATGGTTCAGGATATGGTAGAGATTATAAAGCGTCTTGCGGATCGGATAACCGGGATCGAGCGGCCAGCTGTCATTGTAGGCTTGATAGAAATCCCTGCTGTAGCCCCCGAACAGTTCGGTCATGGCAATATCGGCCTCGCGGTCGCCGTAATAACAGGCCGGGTCGAAAATGACCGGACGGCCCTGTTTATCTGTCGCGCTATTGCCGGCCCACAGATCGCCGTGCAGGAGCGACGGCTGCGGCCGATAGCCGTCGAAAAGGCCGTCCAATGCGCTGCACAGCCGTTCCCCCTGGGTTTGTAAACGGCCGAGATAACCGTTCCGGCCGGCCAGTTGCAGCTGAAAACCAAGCCGCCGCTCGCGCCAAAAGACGATCCAGTCTTCGCTGCGTTGATTGATCTGGGGCGTGCTGCCGATCGTGTTGTCTCGATGCCAGCCGAAATAAGGCTGCTTTTGCCGATGCAGTTCGGCAAGCTGCAGTCCAAGCATCCGTTGCGCTTGGGGATTCGAGGGGCCGAATTCCATGAATTCAAGCACCAAAAAAGCCTGCGAACCGGCTTCGCCATAAATAACCGGTTTCGGTACACGTACCGCGCCGGTTTCGGCAATTTCCTCCAGGCCGGCAAATTCGGCCGCGAACATATCGACCAGTTCGCGGCGGTTCAGTTTGACGAAATAAGACCGGTCGCTACCTTGAAGACGGTAGGCCGAGTTGATATCGCCGCCGCCCAATGGGTGGGCGGCGGCGAAATGGAAGTGCCGATCTGTTTCGAGACCGATTCGATCGGAAAGCGCCTGCCAGTTCATGATCTTTTTTCGAACTAACGGTAAAAAGTTATAGATCGATCCGTATAAATAATCAAAAACCGTACCGCTAAAAGACCACGTCTGATAGATGAAACATTGCTGTCAGCCTTGATTATTGACTAGCGCGGGGATATTTTTTCACCTTTGCCCTGGTTTTTTTCCGAGCTTTAGCCGGGGCTTTAGTGTCTTTCAGTTCGTGCCGTTCGGCGGCTCTGTCCGCCCCGCGAATGTCTGCTTGGGTCTTCATTTGCTTGTTGCTATTGATCTCACTCGATGAAGAACCCGGTTCTCTCGTATCCTGGAGCCCCTGGCGTTCTTCGGCTCTGTCCCTGCCACGGACATTCTCGCCGGTTCTCAATTGCCTGTTGGTGTTGACTTCGCTCGCTTCCGAACCTCCACTCTGACCTTGACCGACATTTTTATTTTGTTTCGCATAAGCACCGCCGGAAACGGCGAGCATGAAAACAGCCCCAAACATCATAAAAGATCTAACAATTGCCATAAGAATCCTCTTCAATAATACGCTCATTATGAAATTAAGCCGGAGCGAACGGCTTGATAATAGCGCCCCAGGCCCGATGGATCTGTCAGGATTAATATTCTACCCGCGAAAATTTAAATCAAAGCGAGCCGAGATAAGCCGCCAGCGCCTTCATGTCGTCTTCGGAAAGCGTGTTTGCCATCGCCTGCATATGGCTGTTTTGACGAGCGCCGGATTTGAAATTCTTCAGCTGGGTCACCAGATAGGAAGGGTGCTGCCCCGCCAGTCGCGGAATTTCCGCATTGCCTTGGCCTTGATCGCCATGGCAGCCGAGACACATACCGGCCTTTTCCGCGCCCGTTTTAGCCAGCGCCGGATCGCCTCCGGCTTTCGCGGGCGGTTGACTCGCAAAGTAAGCGGCGAGATTGTCGATATCCTGATCGTTCAGATTGGCGGCCATGCTTTGCATCATAGGATTGGCGCGGGAGCCGGATTTAAACGCTTTCAGTTGCGCGGCCAGATAAGCGGATTGCTGCGCCGCCAGATTCGGCCATTGCGCATTGCTGCTTTTACCATTCGGGCCGTGGCAGCCGGCGCATATCGCCGCTTTCTCGGCGCCGGCCGCCGCATCGGCCGCAAACGTCGGAAGCGCATAAGAAGAAGCCAGAACAACACATACAGACAGGGAATGCTTTAGTGAAAACATAATCTACCTCATAATGTTTATATGAATTAACTCTGGAGGAATATTGATAACCGAACCACAGGTTTTTCAATACCTTTCGCCAGTTTCTGGAACGCTCTGTAAGTCTCTTCGGCAACATACCATTTTGAACATTGACTTACAACTAGTATCCGTACCTAATAAATTAAAACATTTAGCAGGCGCAGCATAGTGCAGGAAAAAGCGAATCTCTCATATCCGGAACCGATGATCGGAGTCGGCGGGCTTTTGTTCAATCGGCAAAACCAAGTGCTGTTGATCAAGCGCGACAAACCCCCTGCCCAAGGCTTATGGTCGGTGCCGGGCGGCAAACTCGAAGCCGGCGAAGGACTGACCGAGTGCTGCCGCCGTGAAATCCGGGAAGAAACGGGGCTCGACGTCAACGTGGTGTCGCTTATCGCGGTGGTCGAACGGCGCATCGAAAACTTCCACTATGTGATCGTCGATTTTCTGGTCGAATTGCGCGACGAATGCGCAAATATTCCCTGTGCGGCAAGCGATGTCTCGGAGGCGCGCTGGATAGACCTCAAAAAAATCGACGACTATCCTTTGGTGGCCGGTTTATCTGAAATCATCCAGCGTGCCGCCGTCCGGCGGAGCGATGAGGTATTCAATAAACTCCCCCCCGACACCGACTTCATTCTGTAGAAAGTCGGAGGATATGTCGCCGGTTTCGGTTTTTCCGCTTACTCAGGTCACAGATTGCGGCTTTTTCGAGCGTCCATTGAGAACTATCATGGCTTCGTGTTTTTTGATCGTTTCCTTGCCGTACAAATCGACGACCTTGACCTTGATATTGTCGTCGGGGGCGGCGGCCAAAAAGTCCTCTATCGTTTCGAGGATATCATGATCGATGAACTGCGCTTTGCCGGCATCAATCAGGACGGTGCTGTTTTCTTCGATTTTCAGGAAAAACTGGCGCAGCAGGGCCTTATTCAGGAACGAAACGTCCTTGTTCAGCGAAACTACATAGTGCGAATCATCCTGTGTCATCGAGATTGCCGCATGATAATTCGCCTTGATCACGTAATACATCCCGACCGCCATCCCGATCGCCATGCCCAGCAATAAATCGGTGGCGAGAATCGCGCCGACCGTCACCACAAAGGGGAGAAACTGACTTAAACCTTTCCGGTAATATTCCTTGAACAGCTTCGGCTTGGCCAATTTATAACCGGTTTGCAGCAATATCGCGGCCAGGCAGGCCAATGGGATGTAGTTAAGGTAGTGCGTAAAGAACAGCAGGCTGATCAGCAGGCACACGCCATGCACGAAGCAAGATACTCTTGTTCTGCCGCCCGCGTTGATATTCGCCGAACTGCGCACGATGACGGCGGTGATCGGCAGGCCGCCGAGCATGCCGCTGATCATGTTGCCGATGCCCTGCGCTTTCAGTTCGCGATTGGTCGGGGCAATGCGTTTCAACGGATCGAGTTTATCGACCGCTTCCAGGCTCAACAGGGTCTCAAGGCTAGCGATGATGGTCATGGTCACCGCGATCGTATAGATGGCAGGATTAGTAAGAAATTGCCAATCCGGAAAGATAAACTGATCGAAAAGGGCCGTGGGGTGGTCCAGAACAGGCAGCGTGACCATGTGTTTGGCGCTGACCGCCCAATCCGGGGCAAACTGCATCGCCGTCAGATTATAAGCGACGCCCCAGGCCACCGCGATCAACGGTCCGGGTATCAGGCTGAAAAGTTTGCGTTTTTTGAACCAAGGCAACTCCCAAATGACCAGGATGAGCAGCGCGACCGAACTGATCACGACCGCGCCCGGCGAAATGGCTTTCATCGCATTGACCAGGGCATATATGCTCGATCCGGCCGTATCGGCCATATAGCTTTCATCGCCCTCGAAATTGGCGTCGTAACCGGTTGCATGCGGAAGCTGCTTGATGATCAGAATCAACCCGATCGCCGCCAGCATGCCTTTAATCACGGCGGAATGGAAAAACGCGCCTATAACGCCGGCTCGCAGGTAGCCCAGCACCAATTGCAGAAAGCCGGCTATCACAAGAGCTGTCAGAAAACCCTGAAAGCTGCCGATCTTTTCGATCGCATTCAGAACGATCACCGTCAAACCGGCGGCAGGTCCGGAAACGCTGAGCTGGGAACCGCTAAACCATGCCACCACAAGCCCGCCTATCAAGCCTGCGATCAGGCCCGAAAACAGCGGTGCGCCCGAAGCGAGCGCTATGCCCAAACAGAGAGGTAAAGCCACTAAAAAGACCACGATACCGGCAGGGATATCGCCCTTTATATGGCTGGTATAGTACTTGAAGTGTTTGTGTATCATTGGATTGACTCCTTGAATTAAGGACGAGGCAATAAGGCTCTAATGCCTAGTATATCTTGTTTCGATTCGATACTATAAAGAAAATTTTTATCACCCTCATTATATCCTCTCTTTGGACAACCATTCTCTTGCCTTTTCCGTAATCGCGGCAACGGCCGGATGCGGAGTTTTACGCTGCACTGAAATCGCATAATATCGAACGATTGCTTCTTCGACCGTGCCGATTGCGATCAATTCATGTTTCTTCTCGACCTCGGCCTTGATGGCGGTCGGCGCGGCAATCAAGCCGACGCCAGCCTGAGCGAACTCTTTCATCAGCGCGCTGTCTTCAAATTCCCCGACGATTGCCGGATGGATGCGCCATTTGTCGAACCAGCGCTGCAAATGCGTCCGGATACCCGTATTGGAAGCCGGCAGCAATAGCGGCGTATTATCAAGACTATAAGGAAATTCTCCCTGCAGGCGTTGAGCCAATGCCGCGGAGGCAAAAATGCTCAGGCCCGACTCGCCCAAGGGGTCGCAATAGCCCCGGAAATCGAGATCGGGAGGTATCGGGCTATCCGAGATGACCAGATCGAGTTTGTGCAGCAGCAATTCGGTCAGCAAGGCATCCAGATCGTTTTCGCGGCAGGAAAAATGAATCGCATCCGGTATTTGCAGCGCCGGCTCCAATAAACGGTACGCAATCGATTTGGGCACCACATTATCGATGCCGATCTTGAATGCCAGTGAAGATTTCTTGGGCCGGTGTCGCACCGCGTTTTGCAGTTCGCTGCCCAGCGAAAAAATTTCATCCGCATAAGACAACACCATTCGTCCGGCATCGGTCAGTTCCAGATGGCGGCCGATCCGTTCGAACAAGGTCACGCCCATCGCTTCTTCCAGACAACTTAATTGGCCGCTGATCGTTTGCGGGGTCAAATGCAGTTGCGCGCTGGCCTTGACGATGCTTTTTTCCTTCGCGACCATCCAGAAATAATGCAAGTGTTTGTAGTTGATCATGTCTTGGCCTTTACATTCCGCAAAATGAATCCTATGGGTAGTTTTCTAACGCTATAAAATCTTGAAATTAATATAATATCGTTTCGAAACTATTCGGTTTTGTCGATCATTATGCCGTTATAGCCAAGTTATATAGAACTAGTTTTTTATAATACATCGATTTTTTCGATTAGTTTATCAAAGATATTCTGCTTTTCAACGGCAAGAGGAAAAGATAAGTTATTACTCCATTAGCACGAGACGACCGGGACAGTTTCCTGCATTTAAACTAATATTAAGTTTCCGGTTCGGACACATGCGCCGCTATCCGCTAAGCCGCATTTCCGGAGTATTAACAAAAAACAGCGCAGAACGTTTCCGGGAAACTTCCCGATTCGAATGCTGTTTTGACTTGAAAAGAACCTGATAAATCAAACCATTGAAACCGTCGGGAGCAGTCCCGTTTCACAAATCAAGTAGGCCTACCCGATGAAAAAATTGATTGATTTTTTTACGAAAATTCGGCAAATGTCTTCACGACGCATTAAAATTTATGCAAGTTCATTCCTGATCGGCAGCTTCATTCTGCTGCCCGACCTCTATTTGGCGGGCGGGCACTACCTCCTCGAATTCCTGCATATTTTTTATGAAGGACTGTGTTTCATGCTGGAAGAGTTGATCGGACACAGCCTCCACTTGAGTAAATACGACAGCCAGCTGATTCTGTTCTATACCCAAGTCGCAATCGTTGCGGGTGTGGCATATAAAACATGGCGGATAGCGCCCAGGCTTTATCGATCTGCCATCGCCTCCCTTCGCGCTTCCTGGCAGCAATTGATCAAGGACGGCAAACAGCTCTGGGCCGAAATGCCCGGCCGTAAACGGATAAAGATTTTGGCCGGATGCGCGGCCAGCATGTTTGGCCTGTATTTCTGGGTAACCAGCTGAGGGTTTCATCGAGTTACCCAACTTCAGTTGTGCTGAGCGAATGATCCCCAGGAAACCCCTATCGGCAGCCAAACCAGTCAATTATCTGATATATTGATAGCCTGTCGCCAAAGGCCTCGTAAATTGCTTCGATAACAACTGTTTCCCCGCTCCTCAAACCCTTTTATGCTGCGAAAAATTCTTATCGCGAACCGCGGTGAAATCGCGGTGCGCATCATACGCGCCTGCGCCGAAATGGGCATCCGCTCGGTGGCGATCTATTCCGAAGCAGACCGATTTGCCTTGCACGTCAAGAAAGCCGACGAATCCTACTGCATCGGCAGCGAGCCGGTCGCGGGTTATCTGAATGTCTATGGGCTGGTTAATCTGGCCGCCGCAACCGGATGCGACGCGATTCATCCGGGCTACGGCTTTCTTTCCGAAAACGCACAATTCGCGAAGGCCTGCGCCGATCGCGGTCTGGTGTTCATCGGCCCTTCGGCCGAAGTCATCGAACGCATGGGCGATAAAACCGAAGCCCGCAAGGCGATGATCGCGGCCGGACTTCCGGTTACGCCGGGTTCCGCCGGCAATCTGGATACGGTCGACGAAGCGCTCGATGTTGCCGAAACGATCGGCTATCCAGTGATGCTGAAAGCCACATCGGGCGGCGGCGGGCGGGGGATTCGCCGCTGCGATTCGGCCGATGAACTCCGGCGCAATTATGCCCGCGTCATCTCCGAGGCCGGCAAGGCGTTCGGCCGAGCCGATGTGTTTCTCGAAAAATGCATCGTGAATCCTCGCCATATCGAAGTGCAGGTACTCGCGGACCATCACGGCAATACGATCCATTTGTATGAGCGCGACTGCTCGATCCAGCGCCGCAACCAAAAGCTGATCGAAATCGCCCCTTCGCCGCAGCTCGGCGAAGCGCAGCGCCAGTATATCGGCGGGCTCGCGGTGCTCGCCGCGAAGGCGGTCGGCTATACGAACGCCGGCACGGTCGAGTTTCTGCTCGACGATCAGGACCGCTTCTATTTCATGGAAATGAATACGCGCGTGCAGGTCGAGCATACGATTACCGAAACGATCACCGGGGTCGATATCGTCGAGGAACAGATTCGGGTCGCGGCCGGCTTACCTTTACGCTTCAGGCAGGAAGAAATTCGCCGGCGCGGATTTGCGATCCAGTTCCGGATCAATGCCGAAGACCCGCAGAACAATTTCCTGCCGAGCTTCGGCCGCATATCGCGCTACTACGCGCCGGGCGGCCCCGGCGTTCGCACCGATACCGCGATCTATACCGGCTACGAAATCCCCCCGTTTTACGATTCGATGCTCGCGAAGGTGGTCGTCAGCGCGCTGAACTGGGAGGATGCGATCAAGCGCGGCGAACGGGCGCTCCGCGACATGGGCCTGTTCGGAATCAAAACCACGATCCCTTATTATCTCGAAATTCTGCGCCACCCCGAATTCCGCTCCGGACAATTCAATACCGGCTTTGTCGAGAAGCACCCGGAACTGGTCAATTATTCGCACAAACCCCGGCCCGAAGTGCTGGCCAGCGTAATCGCGGCCGCGATGGCCGCGCATACCGGTTTGTAATCAACGGTCAATAAGGTTCAACGATGCCAAAAGTACATATTACCGACGTCATTCTGCGCGACGCGCACCAATCACTGATCGCGACGCGCTTGCGCACCGAAGACATGCTGCCGGCCTGCGCGATGCTCGACGAGATCGGCTACTGGTCGCTCGAATGCTGGGGCGGGGCCACCTTCGACGCCTGTCTGCGGTTCCTGAAAGAAGATCCTTGGGAACGTCTCGTCAAACTGAAAGACGCACTGCCGAAAACCCCGCTGCAAATGCTGCTGCGCGGCCAAAACCTGCTCGGTTACCGGCATTATTCGGACGACGTGGTCACGGCGTTTGTGCAGCAGGCGGCCGCAACCGGGATCGACATATTCCGGATCTTCGACGCATTGAACGATGTCCGCAACCTGAGAACCGCGATCGAAGCTGTCAAAGCCAGCGGCAAGCATGCGCAGGGCACGATCTGCTACACAACCAGTCCTGTCCATGATACCGCGAGCTACGTCGCGCTCGCGAAGGACCTGGCCGCGCTCGGCTGCGATTCGATCGCGATCAAGGACATGGCAGGCCTCCTGACCCCTTATGCGACCTCCGAACTGGTCAAGGCGCTGAAGGATGCTGTCGATCTGCCTCTGCACCTGCATTCGCATGCGACCTCGGGGCTTGCCGAAATGTGCCAGTTGAAGGCGATCGAGGCCGGCTGCCGGCATATCGATACGGCCTTGTCGTCCTGGGCCGGCGGCACCAGCCATCCGCCGACCGAAAGCCTGGTTACCGCCTTGAAAGGCACGCCTTACGATACCGGCCTGGATCTCGATCGGCTACAGGAAGCGAACAATTATTTTGCCGGAGTGCGTAAAAAATACCGCCGTTTCGAGAGCGAATTTACCGGCATCGATACCCAGGTCCATATTTTTCAGGTTCCAGGCGGGATGATCTCGAATCTGGCCAACCAGCTGAAAGAAAGAAACGCGCTGGACCGGATCGGCGAAGTCTATAAAGAAATTCCCGCGGTAAGGAAGGATTTGGGCTATCCGCCGCTGGTTACCCCCACCTCGCAAATCGTCGGCACGCAGGCGGTAATCAATGTATTGACCGGCAAGCGTTACGACTCGATCACCAACGAGGTCAAACGGTATCTGCAAGGCGGCTACGGCAAGGCGCCGGCCCCGGTCAATGCGGACCTGCAAAAACGCGCAATCGGCAGCGAAGAACCGATCGACTGCCGTCCGGCTGACTTACTGAAACCCGAACTCGAACATCTGCGCGAGGAGATCGGCCATCTGGCGCTGAACGACCAGGACGTGCTGAGCTATGCGATGTTTCCGGAAGTCGGCAAGCAGTTTCTCGAACAACGCTCATCCGGCAGTCTGGTGCCCGAGCCGCTCGAGATCGAGCCCGCCGCCACTAATGGAATCAAGAAAGCGCCGACCGAATTCAATGTCGCGCTGCACGGCGAGTCCTACCATGTCAAAGTCACAGGCGCCGGCCCGAAGAACCAGATGCTGCGTCATTTTTATTTCATGGTCGATGGGGTGCCCGAAGAAATCGTCGTCGAAACGCTCGATGAAATCGTGCTCGACGGCGGCACCCAAGGGGCGGTCAAGAGCAACATCGCCAGCAAGCGCCGGCGGCCGACCGAACCGGGCGATGTCGGGGTGCGGATGCCCTGCAATGTGCTGGAGGTGCCGGTCAAGGTCGGTCAGAAGGTCACAGCCGGCCAGGCCGTGCTGGTCACCGAGGCGATGAAAATGGAAACCGAGGTCACTGCGCCGATCGGCGGCGTCGTGAAGGCTGTGCATGTAGTCAAAGGCGAACCCGCCAACCCTGACGAAGTCTTGATAGAAATCACTCCTCAATAATTTGAATAAATGACAAAACCGATAACTGCGGACGATGCCGCGCTCGATCAGGCCGTAGATTTGCTGCGCCAGGGCCGCTTGGTCGCCTTTCCGACCGAGACCGTTTACGGCCTGGGCGCCGATGCCTCGAATGCGGAGGCGGTCGGCCGCATCTTTGCCGCCAAAGGACGCCCTGCCGATCATCCGTTGATCGTGCATATCGCAGATGCCGGCTGTCTGGATGACTGGGCCGAGACCGTGCCCGATGCCGCCCGGCGGTTGGCCGAACGCTTCTGGCCGGGCCCCCTGGCGATCATCCTGAAAAAGAAGCCGCATGTACCCGATGCGGTGACCGGCGGCCAACCGACCATAGGACTACGCGTGCCCAGCCATCCGGTCGCTTTGCGTCTGCTCCGGAAATTCGGCGGCGGTATTGCCGCGCCTTCGGCGAACCGTTTCTGCCGGATCAGCCCGACCGCGGCCCAGCATGTCGAAGAAGAACTCGGCGACAACGTCGATCTGATCCTTGACGGCGGCTCCTGTGAAGTCGGCGTCGAATCGACGATCATCGATTTAAGCGGCGCACAACCGAGACTGCTCCGGCCCGGCCGAATCACCCAGGTTCAGATCGAAGAGGTTCTGGGCGTCAAACTGGTCCTGGCGGCGAAAACCGAAGAGCTCGATATTCGCGCGCCCGGTTTGATGGCCGTCCACTATGCGCCGAACACGCAGGCCCTGCTCTGCGACTCGGAAGACCTGGAACAGGTTACCGGTCGGCTTGCCCGGCAAGGGCAGCGCATCGGTCTGATTGTCTATCAATCCAGCCTTCGCTCCACACATCGGATGCATGTCATACAAATGCCGAAGGATCCGCATGATTACGCACAGGCGCTTTATGCCGCGCTGCGGGAATTGGATAATCTTCAACTCGATAGGATCGTGGTTGAGCAACCGCCCGAAGGCGAGACCTGGCATGCCGTGAATGACCGGCTGCGCAAGGCGACCGTGCCTGCATGTTCGGTGTCATGAGTAGGGTACGCACCGCCTACCCTCCAAAGCACTCCGGTAAGCTCAATCTCCCAAAAGGTACGCGGAGCGTACCCTACATCTATGTCTTTCATCTTTCAGTATGGCCGACAATGTTTTCAATTTAGAAGCGGCGCTCGCCTTCGACCGCGATCACATCTGGCACCCCTACACCTCGATGACCGCGCCGGACCCGGTTTACCCGGTCATCTCCGCCAACGGCGCGATGCTCAAACTCGCGGACGGGCGGGAACTGATCGACGGCATGTCGTCCTGGTGGGCGGCGATTCACGGCTACAATCATCCCCGCCTGAATGAAGCCGCCATCGACCAGCTTGGCAGGATGGCGCATGTGATGTTCGGCGGCCTGACCCATCCGGCGGCGATCGGTCTGGCCGAGCGGTTGCTCTCGATCGCTCCGCCTGGCCTGGACAAGGTTTTCTTCTGCGATTCCGGTTCGGTCAGCGTCGAAGTGGCGTTGAAGATGGCGCTGCAATACTGGCAGGCGCAGGGCATGAGCCAAAAGAACCGTTTCATTGCCCTCAACGGCGGTTATCACGGCGATACTTTCGGCGCAATGTCGGTCTGCGATCCGCTGACCGGGATGCATCATCTATTTACCTCAGTGCTGCCGAAACACCATTTCGCCCCGCGCCCCGGTTGCCGCTTCGGTGAGTCCTGGAATGGCAGCGAAACCGAAAGTCTCGAAGCCCTGCTGAAAGAGCACGCAGGCGACTGCGCCGCGCTGATCCTCGAACCGGTCGTACAGGGCGCGGGCGGCATGTGGTTTTACCACTCCGAATACCTGAAAGCCGCGCGGGAACTGTGCGACCGCTATCAGGTGCTGCTGATCGCCGACGAAATCGCGACCGGCTTCGGCCGCACCGGCCGTTTATTCGCCTGCGAGCATGCGGGCATCGCGCCCGACATCCTATGCGTCGGCAAGGCCTTGACCGGCGGCTATCTGAGCCTTGCCGCCACATTATGCACGGCCCGGATCGCCGAAACGATCTCGAACGGCGAAGCCGGCTGCTTCATGCACGGCCCTACCTTCATGGGCAATCCGCTCGCCTGCAGCATCGCCTCGGCCAGCATCGATCTGCTGTTGTCTTCCGCTTGGCAAAGCCGAATCGCCGGCATAGAAGCAGGACTGATAAAAGGTCTTGCCCCCTGTAGGGAGTTGCCGGGAGTGGCCGATGTCCGAGTGCTCGGCGCGATCGGCGTAGTTGAAATGGCCGCGCCGGTTAAGGTCGCGGCCGTACAGAAATTGCTGATCGAAGGCGGCGTCTGGCTGCGCCCTTTCGGGCGCCTGATCTATACGATGCCGCCCTACATCATTGATGAACCCCAGCTTGAACAACTGACCTGGGCGATTCACGCCACAATCAAGCAATTGAGCGATTAACTAAACTCAGATGGTTTATCTGGTTCCCACGCGCCGCGTGGTAACCAAGGGCGGACGCGCAGCGTCCCGTTCCGCGAAGTAGTGGCGTTGAGGACCGGCGTGCGTAGACCAGGAGCAAATTTGATGCCGAATGGCATGGTTGAATCGCGACGCCGGCGCGTCTTAGCCGGCATTCCCATGCGGCGCGCGGGAACGAGATGAACCCTTAATAAAGGCTTTTTCAAAACACGCTCAATACCAAGATGAATACACTCGCCCAACTCCATGCCGATATCGAAACGCGCGTACAGACTATTCGGGGCGACCATCCCGATTGGCTATGCCGAATGGGCTGCGACGGCTGTTGCCGGCGACTTGCCGAAATCCCACGGCTCACTGCGGCGGAATGGGACTTGCTGCGGGAGGGACTGGCCGCGCTGCCCCCGGAGCAGCTCCGGGAAATCGGCCGGAACATCGCCGCGCTGACCGGGCAGACATTGCGCCCGATTGTCTGTCCGCTCCTGGATCAGTCGGCGGGAGCCTGCCGGGTTTATGCTCACCGCCCAGTGGCATGCCGCACCTATGGGTTTTACGTCCAGCGCGACAAGGGGCTTTACTGCAAAGACATCGAATCACGCGTGGCCGGCGGCGCCTGGTCCGAGGTGGTGTGGGGCAATCACGACGCCATCGGCCGCCGTCTCTGCAGTTTGGGCGATACCCATGAATTGACCGAATGGTTCGTGCGTTGGAAGGAAGGCGTGGACATGGATCAAACTGGTACTATCGGCCCAGCTCACTAATAGTGTCGTGAACAAAACATACAGCCGAATCATGAGTAATCGTGCACCACGACTATCTTGTATGCTGAAAAATGAATACAGACTGCTAATAGATTACCCGATAAGTGGAGAACGAGAATTCGATTTGCATTCCTTGAATGTCGTAAATCATTGAATATATACAATCCAATGACTAACGAACGTTATGTGAACCGCTTATAAGAATAGTTGTCAACATGGCTTCTTTATTGCTTTTGGATTTGCAGTAATTAATATTTGCTTTTGAATTGTGGTGAAATCACGATCATCAGTGACCACATAGTCGATATAGTGATCTCGCATTATTTGAATAAAAAAGGCATCAAAAGGATCGACAGTTCCTTCTCCCAAAATATTGCGCCCCAACTCGACAAATTTTAAATCTAGTTTAATGTCTATACATTTTGACATCGCATTTATCGAACTCCATGCAACTTCAATTTCATTTAGAACAGCCTTGCGTTCACTTTCTATTCTCCTAAATTCTTTCTTTTCATAATAATTATTACCTATTCGCTGCCTGTATATATCTAATTCAGTCTTTTCGATAACATTCGCCAACTCAGCCAGTGTAAGTGGGCAATGGCAAAGACTTGCTCCATCATCCAGAGCTCTTTGTAAAAATTTCGGATAATCGTTTAATTGATACTGATCAGGCTGTTGAGGCAATACTATGGACTTAGAAGCAACATATGTAGCCCAAAACCAAACATTTGTGTCGATAAAATATCTTTCGCCTTTTATAGGCTGGTGTGAATTTAAATCTAATATTTGAGACATTTAGAGCTCTTCGGCATTCTTAATAAATATTTGCATATTATCTTCTGCCTTATCTTTCTTCTCGTAGTACTTTATTGCATTTGAAATGACATGATTCAATAGCTGACGACCAACCTCACTTAAGTTTGTTATCTTAAGCCTTTGCTTTAAGTCAGTAACATTAATGTCTTTAATTAAGTAACCAATGCTCGCATTAAAAAAAGGCGAGGCGAACAGTTCTACACCCAGGAAGTCAATTTCGACTTCATTGCCTGAAATTAAAGGCTTTGAAATTCTTTCGTAGAGATTTTGCCCACTTTGCATCGATATTGCATTCTTTCCTACTACATCCTTCGCAATTATTTTCATAATTTACCTCTAAAAAAATTGCTCTGATCCAGAGGGGTCAGAAATAAATTTATAATGCCGCCCGTCACAATTGATTACAATATTAACCACTGTTCCACTGAAAGGTATTTTCATTTTTGAAACTATATAATTGCTATTATTCACAACTTTCGCACAGCATGAATTACTAAATACACTCAGCTCTCCCGAATTTAATAATACAAAATCACTTAATAGTCCAAAACCCAAGCCACGAGGGATATTCTCATATATACTATCCGTTCTTGTTGAGTTACCTGTTTCAAGTGCCCACTGCATAGCACTTACATTGCTAATTTCTGTTTTCAAATGTCTCTTGACGTTCTCGACAATTCCGCATCCAAAATCTACAACCGTTAGTTTTAATTGTCTTTCTTTTTTGAAGTATTGACCACAACTAGTAACCCCTAAGCCTACTTTACTATTATTTGCTACCCCATGACCGTAAGCATTCATAAATATTTCGAGAATTCTACTTATGATAGCTCTTTTCAGTTCCCTGCTTAAGCTTATTTTATCATCCGATAACCACTGATCATTCAAATGCAGAGCAATCTCATTTACATCAAGATATTCCATATGCTGCCTATATCCTATGTAATCGCCATCTGGGTACCCTGCAAAGTTTTCTTTACTAAAATACGATAAGAAATTATTTTCAATTAAATGTTTGCTTATAAGCTGACTCATACTATCAACTTCAAACATTACACCACAATTTTGAAGGATTGACCCATAGCGAATTGTATTAGCAAAGGTATTATGAGCATCTACATATCTAGCCAATCCTCCCAGTAAGGCAACTGCATTATGATCTAGAACAGCACATTTCCTAAAGTTGAAATCGAAATGCCTGTAAGGGTTTTCCATTATGTATTGAGAGAGTTTGAATAAATAATTAAGTAAAAACGTGCAACTCATTTGTAGTCTTATAGCCTAACCGGGTTTCAACGCTGAACGCTCACGTATCATGAACCTGGAACTCAACACCGCCGAACGTCTTACCCTGCAAGCGCTTTCTCTTCATCACCGGTATG
>JBPFEE010000009.1:0-82972 GCA_051061095.1 Methylomicrobium sp.
GATCGAAATCGTGTGGAAGCAAGCCAAATACCACTGGCGCCGGTTTGCTACCTGGACAAAAGAACAGTTGCTCGAGGAAGTACAAAACCTCATGGCCAGCATCGGCTCAACTTATAAAATCCGTTTTGCGTGATTACTTAATAGAAAAAAAGAAGTATTAAATAAGTTACTGAGCGAAAATGAGGCGGAAAAGAATTTATTTAGTCAAGTAATTGCATGGGAACGAGAAATTAGTGAAGGAATAAATATCACTGTACAAGATGTAGGACAATTAGGTTATGAGCTAAAATATTCCTTCAACACTAGTAGGCAAGAAGGACGAACTGATGAATTCAAGGCAAATAACGTTGGCTTTGGACTGACTTATGTTATGCCAGTTATTGTTGCTATACTCTCTGCTGACAAAGAAGCTCTATTACTAATTGAAAACCCAGAAGCACACTTACATCCTGCCGGCCAAGCTAAGTTAGCACAGTTGATTTGTTATGCCGCTCAAGCTGGCATTCAAATAGTAATTGAAACCCATAGTGATCATATTATTAATGGTATCTTGATACAATGTAAGAAATTTGAAGAAGAAGCGAAAAAAGGAATCTCAAGAGATAACGTTTCTATTTATCATTTTGACCGGAATGTTGCAGAGCAATGTAGTGAGGCAAAAAAAATTGAAATTGAAGAGAATGGTCGAATTCGATACACACCTATAGGATTTTTTGATCAATTTACCAATGATCGTAAAGTTTTAATGGGGTTTTAAATGTATCAAAATTTGCATTTTTATGTAAATATTGACTTAGATGAGGCTATTGAAAATAGAAGATTATACTTTGATAAATTAATAAGTCTTATTAATATAATTTATCAGCATAATTCCAAAGTCTTTTATAATCCACATCAAATACAAGAAATCAAGCAATATATCGATATAGATGAAGATTTTACTCAATCTTACGGAAATACATTCGGAGTAATATTTAAAAATGCGATTGATAAAACCGATGAAGGCTATTTTTTTGAAGTCTGCTATGCTTCTCAAAGCACTTCTTTAAACTACATTAATAACTCTGCTATCTCAATTATAACACCCCATAATACTAACGCGGTAATTTCTACTTCTTCAATAGATACCACCACCTTATTATTTGTTAAAAGTTCATCTTGTTTTGAGCTAATTAATTTTCCTGTTTTAAGTGATGTTACTAATTTACTTAATTGGATAAATAGCAACTCCCCTACTAGAAGATTCAATTTATCTCCAAAGCATGGTGAAAATGGCCATGGAAATTGGCCGAATGAATCGGTACTTCTTTGTAGCAGATTGCAAGCACAAGAACTTTTAAATACAGCTATTCCTGATTTCAATTATAAAAATAACCGCCTGTTTAACTTTGATGTAAGCCATGATACTTTTATTGAATTTTTTTATGAAGGCCATAATCCACAAATGCAATGGCATGGTTTTCATGTTGAAACCGATAAATGGGCTCAAAGAATACCTGATAGCATCTTAAATTATTTTGACAAATAGATTAATTTATTGCTCGTCGTTTTCAATCTCTGTGATTCAAAGTCGATCTGTACCAGAAGCTTAGAGATTGACTTTATTTTATAAATTTATTTGGCGTTTAAAATTTTAATTGAACAACAAAATCTTTAAAACTATAAAAATCTTAATGATGCCACAATTATTGCACTAGGGAGTAGTATATGATTGATTTGTCTAAGATAGTCCAAGGTTCAATTCCCGCCGCCCCCATAAATTCCAAAAAACCCGCAGGATAATATCCTGGCGCGTTTTTTATTACCTTTGATTTTTTAAAGCTTCAAGGCATACCGGAAGCCGTGCAGGTGCGCGATGCGCATCCTATAAGACTTTCCTGCATTCTAAATACCTGCCCGGTCGACGAGAGCAAGCCGGACAACAAGACGCGTTTGCTGAAGCGCCACCCAAAAATGGTTAACGCCTTGCCTAAGCTTTTTATGGAATAGGCGAATCAAACAGCGGTTGAACCCGGTGCCGACTCGGCTTTTTGGCGATAAAGCACACGAATTCCGCCTTTTTCCGTAGGCTCTTCGATAACTTCAAAAAGATCACAAGCAAGTACCAGTTCCTTAAGGGATTTATATCCCCATTTGCTTTTGAGTTGCTCCATTTCTCCGGGCAGAATCTGCCGTACCCTCTGCCCTGCCACATTCAATAATGTCCAACCGTCAAATCTTGATTGATGGAGAGAAACATTGAGCAACAATGTAACTAAGGGGCTTTGTTGAAGGAGGGACAAGTCAAACTGCCTTTTGCCTTCCTCGGACTCAAAATATTTCATGTAGGCTTTTTTGGCCTCTTCGAAACTTTCGATTAACGATTTGAGATAATTATGTTCCGGTATAAGCTTTTCTCGCTGCTGGTCAAGGTGTCGATCAATCTCCAGACAGCTTTCCATTGAGTCCGGATTAAATCGTGGCAGCAGATGATGAATGAAATTATTACGATCATCAACCAGAGATTTCAATGATTGCCTTTTACTCTCGTAAAAGTCGGAATCCGCTCTTACCGTGAAGGAAAACGAGATATAGGGTTCTTTTACTTCAAGCGGTTCTCGAAGGGATTCTTCTTGCTCTTGGAAAGCAGTTTCCATAAATTGGCCCGCTAAATTCCCCATCGTTCGTTTGACAGCTGCCGTTGCCCGTCGCTCCTGGTCTTCCTTCAATTCCCTGAGATAGCCGGATACCTTGCCATTGTCGATCAAGTACTTGAGCATGAGTTCTATTTTCTGAAAGATCAACAGATTTCTGCCAATCTTTCGGAAAACTTCGTCCTGTACTTTTATAAGATTTTTTTGCGATATAAGGGATTTTTCTGATTCCATGGTGTGCAATTCCTTTTCACGAAGTCAATAACGAGGCTAGACGCTTGATTTATGAGGTTAAAACTAACAAGCCGAACCCAACAAGGCTGTAAAGAGGGTAATCCAACCCATCCTAAGACTGATACCTTTAATTCCAGAGCGGGATAAGGTCGCAGCAGATAACTGTAAATGTCAGTGATCGGATTATAATAATCATGTGATTAACCCAATTAACTGAAATCCACGTTAAATCATCAGTTAAATCGATATGGCCTCATTACTCAGCCTTCATGTCTTTCAATAATAAAACCTTAGCAAATTAAAATCAACCCGCTCATAATATTTTTAAATTGTTATATATAAATACATTACATGATTATCTAATCCGGTTTTACTAAGACTATTTCCGGATTTTGTCCTTTTCCGGAAGCAGATCGACCGTGAGACAGCTGAGCGCTTGCGCGAGTTTTCGCAGCGCGTCGATGGAAATGTTTTCTGCCTGGCCCTGTTCGAGCTTGCTGATCATCGACTGGGTAACGCCGGACCGGTTCTCAAGCTCTTGCTGGGTCAAGCCGAGGCTGCGCCGTTTATTTTTTAATATATCGCCTATTCGCATCACGGCATCCCTACTGAAGAATAAGCTCAGCATTATATGAATATATTCATACTCCGTCCAAAAAATCGCAAAAAAAATGGGCCGTATAAACGGCCCATTTTGTCAGTGACAGCGTTTTTACTTGATTACCAGGCGCATGCCATTGGTCAGGCTGGCGCCGGCGACGTATTGCCCTGCCTGGATTGCTTTCTTGATCGCGGTTTTATCGATCTTCCAGTTGATGACCGGCTCCTTGTATTCGGCCGGAACCAGGTTTTCGTCGAGAATATCGACGGCCGGCGGGTTGTTCTGGATCGACAGCTTGAAGTAAGGGGATTCGATGTTCGTGATACCGCTATGTTCCATGTTATTTTTCAAGTAGTCTTTTAGCCATTGCACCCGATTTTCCAATGCTTTCCGGCGTTTCGCCATATCCGTCTCGGCGACTTTGATCGCCTCGGCCATGATTTCCATGTTGCGCAAAAACTTGGCCACGTTGACAGCCTTGTCTTCCAATTCCCCGGCCAAAGCTTCCAGCGTGTTGTTGATCACTTCAGCCGGCAGATCGGTATCCGGATCGGTCAATGCATCAAGAGCTTGTAAATAATTGGCGCTCAACTGATACAGCGTTAATTTGTGCACATTACGCTCCCGCGAATTGATCGAGTTTATTGTAGAGCCGATGGTAAAACTCCTGGTTCAAATCCAGAAAGGTCCTGAAACGCTGATGCGAAGCGTTGGCCATCCACGCTTTGACCCGTTTGCGATCGAGTCCGAGTTCCTTTATCCTGGATTCCAGGTGTTTAAGCTGTTCCTTGCTGATGCCTTCAAAGCCGTTATTAAGCACGATTTCCGCTTTTTGGATGCTTTCCGCTTTACGCAACTCCATCATGTCTTCAAGATCCTGCGTGAATACCTCCGAAAGCCCCGCCATTCGCAGCGTGGCATCGATATGGGCAGACTTTTCAGCCATTTTCAAGGACTTGTTGATGTCGCCATTATCCTGCGAAATGATTCTTGCCCCTACCCCGTCGGCGACGACGTGGCCGGAAGCATCAAGGATTTCACAGCGGATAATGATTTGACTTAATTGAGTACGGTTCAACGCGGCTTTCTCATAGTCGGGCAACGTCGGATAGCGGACCGTTAAGCCCAGCATGCCGCAAATTTTCTCGGCGCCGGCTTTAAATAGACTCGGTTTGCTGAAATGGGCCGGATTCTGACAGTCCTTGCCGGCTTGGCATCTCCTGTTGGCCACGTGGATTCTCCCAAAATCCAGGCCATCGATTAAGGCGTCCCGCACCCAGGCCATCAGCGCGGCCCGGTTCTGTTTGCGACGTTCCAGACCTTCCTTGAACGTTTCCGCCGGCAAATCGAGCGGATTAGCGGTTATGACAGCCGTTCCGTTTTCTGTCGGTTTTTGAATTGTGGCAGGAACCACTGCTTGAGATGTTGATTGCATAACAAATCCACGCTACTGTGCGGTTAAGAAACGGCGGAATCGGGGCTACCCTTTTCGTCGTAATTTCTGAAATTCTTTCGGAATAAGAAGTGTTGAGGACCGGTTCGCATTGGTAATTACCCAAAGTTTTAGCGCGCCGAACCGGTAAGCGGAATATATTCTGGTTGAGTTATCAAAATTTGAACCCTCCTAATATTTATGTATGAATACATTGGAAACGTGTAATTCAGGGCAGCTACCCTACCCCACACAAAAGCCTCTTAAAACGGCGCTGCTTCGGATTGATCATCCGTTTTTGCGCCGTTTTTCTTTGCATGTCCTTTGAGAGTGGCAAGTATTTTTCTGACGGCTTCCGTAAGGGTTTTGCCTGTCTCATAATACGGCTCGATATCGGCACCAGGCGGGGCCGATACGAAAACAGCGAAGTTTTCGACGTCCTCCGACGATGGCGCCTCGCTATCGCCGCCGGCGCAGACGGCACGGTCATGGACCCCTATGCCGTCCAGCGCGGTTCGGACCACGCTAACCGCACGCCGCTGCTTTTCTAATAAATTTGCCAAATTAAAAATATCTAAAAAGGTACTGAAAAAGAGACCTAAATTATGAATATATTCATAATTTAACCATGCTTTTTCCCTTCAAATTGAACAGCTAGGAGACCCCCCAAATCCCGAAAAGTTGCCCTAATTTTTCAGATTTGACCGACTGAGCCTAACGGGCGCAGCATGAGGATAAATATGAATATATTCATATTTTACATCATTTTCATAATTATTTCATAATATTAACAATATTTAACTATTTTCATTTTGCTATCCTTTAAAGCTTAATAGCAAGTCGAAAGTGTGCCAACGGCCTTACAATACGAGCTCAAACAATTAGGGCTCTGATGGAAGCGGACACGCTATAAGCGCGATGCCGAACGCTTCGATCCTGCCCGGCGCGAGATCGAAACTTTGATCGAACATGTGAATGCGGATGGAATTGAATTGGCTTATGCGGCAGAGGCGCAGCGACTGACTGTCATTGGCGCTTTGCGGTTAGCGAGAAAAGCGGGGACGGGCAAACTGCGGCACCCCTGAATGAGGTAGGTTTTTTCGACTTTTTGAGGGCATTGATGAAAAAGGCAAATGAAATACGAGCCGCTGCCATTCTCCGGCTACGCCGTACGAGCTTGAAAAAGCCATCGATGAAATCGGAGCGGGTATTAGCTCTCAATACAGACTGACTTTCTGCCAAGTCCATAGCGATAGGCTCAGTGTTACAGTGAAATTCCGTTAACATCGACGGGGTTCACTTCAACCTTTTCTATCTCGAATTCATCCTGAAATACATTCCCTTGGCCAACCATTGCAACTCGACCGCTCTGGTCAATTGTCACCTCTCCTTTCTCTCCATTTGACAGCAGCCCGGACGCCTCTGCATGGAAGGAAACAGAAATCAGTTCTTGTCCATCCTGGTAAGTATTTCCTGTAACGAATGTCGAGAAAATATCGGGCAGCGGCGCTCCGATAGCGGTGTTTTTCAGCACGAGTTGCAGAAATGAATCGCCTAGAGCCGGCGCCGC
Source organism: Methylomicrobium sp. (assembly GCA_051061095.1). GTDB lineage: Bacteria > Pseudomonadota > Gammaproteobacteria > Methylococcales > Methylomonadaceae > Methylomicrobium. The sequence goes on from JBPFEE010000009.1 coordinate 6,471, forward strand.
TTCATCCTTGACATCAGCGCCGATAGTGCCAAACAGTACTTTGCAGTTGGTGCATTGATATTCGTACGGGTCAAAAACCTCATCAAGATCCACGACCAAAGTCAATGCATTTTTGGTTTGAAGCGTGACTACCACCTCAGCGCGTCCGTCTGATAACGGGCGTTCTGTAATTGAGCCGCTGAATGTCGTGCCAACACCCAGCCCTAATGCTTTATTTGTGACTCCCGCATAATCCACCATTGCAAACAAGATCGGCTGCTTATCCGCAATCGAGAGCCAGCCGACATAATCGTATGGAGCAGAACCGGCCTGAGCGCCTTGAGCGTTAACGAAATCATCAATAGGGCGCTGATGGATATCATCCGCCATGGCTGCCCTTTGAATAGTCAATCCCGCCATAATTATTGCGAAATAATGCGTGAATCGACGTAACTTGATGGTTTTCATAATTATTCCTTAACTTACTTAAATAATGGTTTATACGAAACTTCATTGCCGCAAATAAGGGAGCTCAATAAATACTTCCGAATAGTCTATTTTTAAATGTTTTATTACTGAAATTCCTACTATTACATAAAGAAAATGTCAATATAGCTACTACATATTGCGCCAGCCCAAACCTACTGTTTTTTAATTACTTATTTGTGAGTTTTTTATAAAAAAACATCTACTTGCAGCCTAAATTTTATTTGTTAATAAGTCATTGTAAAACATTAAAATAATGATACCTGCCGGATAGCAAATAGATATAAAAGTTATCCACCATCTAGGGTCTTGTTACACTTTGAGCTGAAAATTTTGACGTTATGGACTTATAATCGATCGTGTTCTAACGAGACGAGAAAGAAGACTCCGCAGCAAAATTGGCTCGGATGATTCAAACTCAAGTTTCAGTAGGTATAAAAACGGGAATTTGGGCAAGCGGGCATTCGGGCAATGCCGTTAAGGAAAGTAGTCGGCGCAGTGCTACTCAAACTAAAGCTTCGGCAAAGTGCATGGACCTCTAATTTATGCCGCCGGAGTCTGAATATTCAGGGGGGACAGTTACAAATGCTTCGAAAGCCTAACTTTCTTTCTCCTCATTTTCTCTCTCTTGCGCAACCATAAAGAAATAATCGGGTAGCCTGATGCGCCCAAGCCTCGATTTCCGCTTCACTCGGGGTGGTTTCCAGTCCAAGCTGCAATTTCTGTAAGCGTTCGCTACGGAGCGCACTGAGGAATTGGTCGGCCAGGACATGCGGGTCGATTGCAACAAACTGCCCCTCTTCCTGCTGGCGGGCAAAAAACTGGGTCAAATGCTCAAGTGTGCGCTGAGGTCCCTGCTCGTAAAACTGCGTGGCGAGATCCGGAAAACGCGGCGATTCGCCGATCAGAATCGAACGCATGCGCACGACGTCGGGCCGGGTGATGCGGAACAGGAATTCTTTGGCGAAAGTGACGAGCGCGCCATCCGGCGGCCCTTGTAGGGATAATGTGCCGACGAATTGATCACTGCAGCGTCGGATCAGCGCGCCGAATAAACCGGCCTTGCCGCCGAATTGGCTATAGATCGTCCTCAAGGATACCCGCGCGTCCTTCGCGATGGCTTCCATACTGAGATTGCCGTAGCCGTGTTCCAGGAAAAGCGTCAACGCCGTATCCAGCACGCGGTCGCGGCTTAAAAGCTCGTTGCCCTTGGCGGGACGCCCGCATTTGATCATAAAGTGGTGCTCATAAAATCAATTGACTTAGTAATTTAATCATCATAACCTAGAATAAATGGTAATATAAATTACCATTTTTTGAACTCACATGTCACGGACAGTAAAAGGATGATAAAGAACTCTCGCAGACCGGCTATTGTTCATCACGAAGCTCCGTCTCTACCCTCGTCTTCAACGGCATTTGCCGGCAATACCCTTTTCTCTAGAGCGCAGGTAGGCCGAGCGTCTTTGGCAGGAGTGGCTGTGATCGCCATGGCTATCGTCAGCGGCTGCAATAACGCCGACTCTCCGGATGGCAAACCGCCTCAAGGTCCGCCGCCCAACGTCAAAATAGCCCAGCCTTTAAACCAGTCCGTAACCGAATGGGACGAATACACCGGCCGTATCGAGGCGATGGAATCGGTCGATATTCGCTCCAGGGTCAGCGGCTATTTGGACAAGGTCAACTTCAAGGACGGCGAAAAAGTTAAAAAAGGCGATCTGCTGTTCGTGATCGATCCCCGTCCGTTCAAGGCTCAACTGGACTATGCAACGGCGGAACTGGAGCGGATCAAATCCAAGAAGGAGCTGGCCGTCAACGATATGGCGCGCGCCGAGAGACTGTTCAGGGTCAAGGCGATATCCAAGGAAGAGTTCGATGCCCGCCAGAAAGGGCTGCGCGAAGCCTCGGCGGCGGTCGAATCGGCGTCCGCCAATGTGGTGACCGCCCGGCTCAACCTGGAATTCGCCCAGATACGCGCGCCGATAGACGGGCGCATCGGCAGGGAACTGATCACCCCCGGCAACCTGGTCAAAAGCGACGACACGCTGCTGACGACGATCGTATCGATTGATCCGGTCTATGTCTACGTCGATGCGGACGAACGCGCCGTATTGAAATACCGCCGGCAAATGCAGCAACAAGGCCGGCATGATGCCAGCCTCGAAGGCACGCCGGTAGAACTGGCGCTGACCGATGAGGCCGATTTCCCCCACCGGGGCGCTCTCGATTACATCGCGCCGCGCGAGGATACGGCCACCGGCACCATCACGCTGCGCGGCGTTTTCGCCAACGCCGACGAATTTTTGCGGCCCGGTTTTTTCGCCCGCCTGAGGGTGCGTGCCAGCGCCCCCTATTCCGCCTTGCTGCTTCCTGACCGGGCGATCGGCACCGACCAGGCGCAGCGATTCGTCTGGGTGATGAAGCAGAACAACCAGGTGGAATACCGCAAGATCGAATTGGGCGCGCATATAGGCCAGTCGCGGGTGATCAGGAAAGGGGTGAGCGCCGGAGATTGGGTCGTCACTGAAGGCCTGCAAAAGCTGAGACCCGGCATCGAGGTCAATCCCGAGCGAATTTCCGTCGCCGAACCGCAACAAGGACACTAGGTTATGGATCGATTCACCCATTTTTTTATCGACCGGCCGATCTTCGCGTCGGTATTATCCATTCTGATCGTTCTGGTCGGCGGACTGGCGCTGATCGCGCTGCCTATCGCCCAATATCCTGAGATCGCGCCGCCCACCGTGGTCATCAGCACGGTTTATCCGGGAGCGAATGCCCAGGTCGTCGCCGAAACGGTGGCGACGCCGATCGAGCAGGAAGTGAATGGCGTCGAAGACATGCTCTACCTGTCGTCACAGTCCACCAACAGCGGCAGCATGTCGCTGACGGTAACCTTCAAACCGGGCGCGAATCTCGATAAAGCCCAGGTACTGGTACAGAACCGGGTCGCGCTCGCCGAACCCAAGCTGCCCGAGGAAGTGCGGCGGCAAGGCATCAGCGTCAAAAAGCGCAGCCCGGACTTGAGCCTAGTCGTCAACCTGCTTTCGCCGGACAAGCGCTATGATAGCGTTTACCTGAGCAATTACGCGCTGCTGCAGATCAAGGATATTCTGGCGCGGCTTCCCGGCGTCGGCGAAATTCTGGTGTTCGGCGCCCGCGACTACAGCATGCGCCTTTGGCTGAATCCCGAGCAGGTCGCCGCGCGCAGCCTGACCGCAAGCGATGTGGTCAATGCGATCCGCGAACAGAACATCCAGGTGGCGGCCGGTGTGGTCGGCCAGCAGCCTACGAAAGAGAGCACCGACTTCCAATACACGGTCAGCACTTTAGGCAGGCTGATGGAGGCAGAACAGTTCGCAGATATCGTGATCAAAAAAGGCGCGGACGGCCAGGTGACCCGGCTGAAGGACGTGGCCCGCATCGAGCTGGGCGCCAAGGATTACAATTCGGGGCTGTTCCTGGACGGAGAATCCACCGTCGGCCTCGCGATTTTCCAATTGCCGGGCTCCAATGCATTGGATACCAAGAAGGCCGTCGTCGAGGCGATGGAAAAACTGAAGACCCGTTTCCCCGAGGGCCTGGAATACAACATGGTCTATGACACGGTTGTATTCGTGCAGCGATCCATCGACGCGGTGATCAAGACCCTGTTCGAGGCCTTGCTGCTGGTCGTGATCGTGGTGGTGGTATTCTTGCAGAACTGGCGTCCCGCCATCATTCCGCTGCTGGCGGTGCCGGTCTCCCTGATCGGGACTTTCGCCGTGATGGCCGCGATGGGGCTGTCCTTGAATACATTGTCATTGTTCGGCCTGGTGCTGGCGATTGGTATTGTCGTGGACGACGCCATCGTCGTTGTCGAAAACGTCGAACGCCACATCGCCCTGGGCCTGAAAGCCAGGGAAGCGGCGCGCAAGGCGATGTCGGAAGTGGTCGGGCCGATTATCGCGACCGCGCTGGTACTGGTCGCGGTGTTCGTGCCCACCGCGTTTATCACCGGCGTCTCGGGCGCTTTCTACAAACAGTTCGCGCTGACGATCGCGGTTTCGACGGTGATCTCGGCATTCAATTCCCTGACCCTGAGCCCGGCCTTATGCACCCTATTGCTGGATAGGGCGCATGGCGACAAGGATAAAGTGACGCAAATCATCGATCGCTTGTTCGGCTGGTTCTTCGCCGGCTTCAACCGGTTTTTCGATCGGTTCAGCGAAGGCTACGGGCGTCTAGTCGGCAGATTAATTAGAATGACGGCCGTTGTGCTGGTGCTTTACGTCGGGCTCAACGGGCTGAATTTCCTGGCTTTCGAAAAGGTTCCGACCGGCTTCATTCCACAGCAGGACCAAGGCTATCTGATCCTGTATGCGCAATTGCCCGACGCCGCTTCGCTGGCCCGCACCCAAGACGTGGTGCAGCAAGCCACACGCATCGTTCTCGATACCGAAGGCGTCACACACTTAAATGCCTATGCCGGTTTTTCCCTGCTGAGCGGTTCCAGTCAATCCAATGTCGCCACGATGTTCGCCCGGCTCGACAATTTCGATCGACGGGCCGGACATCCCGATCTTCATGCCGATGCCATCGTTAAAAAACTTCAGGAGCGTCTCGGCGCCGTTCAGGATGCGCATATCGCGGTGTTTGCGCCGCCGCCGATCCGGGGGATGAGTGCGGTGGGCGGCTTCAAGCTGCAAATTCAGGATCGGACCAACGCGGGCATTGACGCATTGCAGCAGGTCATTGTCGAGATGGTGGCCAAGGGCAATCAGCAACCCGGCCTGGCGGGGTTGTTCACGACTTTCCGGGCCGGCGTGCCGCAGCTGTTCCTGGATGTCGACCGCACGCGCGTCAAGTCCATGGACGTACCTTTGAAAGATGTATTCGATACGCTGCAGATCTACCTGGGCTCGCTTTATGTGAACGACTTCAACGCCTTCGGACGCACCTATCAGGTTGTCGCCCAGGCCGACTCCGAATTCCGGATGAAACCGTCGGACATTGCCGAATTGAAGACCCGCAATCTTCAGGGCGGCATGGTGCCGCTCGGGTCGCTGGTCGATGTGAAACCGATAGTCGGACCGGACAAAATCACGCGCTACAACATGTATCCGGCGGCCGAGATCAACGGGAGCACGCTGCCCGGCGTTAGTTCCGGCCAGGCGATCGAGGTCATGGACAAGGTCTTGAATGCAGAGCTCCCGCCGGGATTCGGCTTCGAATGGACCGAACTCAGCCTGCAGCAGGTGCTGGCCGGAAACGTCGCGATGCTGGTTTTTCCGCTCAGCGTGATTTTCGTGTTCCTGGCGCTCGCCGCCCAGTATGAAAGCTGGTCGCTGCCGTTCGCGGTGATTCTGATCGTGCCGATGTGTATCCTGTCCTCGATGGCGGGAGTCTGGCTGCGCGGCATGGACAACAATATCTTTACTCAGGTGGGTTTCATTGTCCTGGTGGGCCTGGCCAGTAAAAACGCCATTCTAATCGTCGAGTTCGCGAAACGGCGCCAGGAAGAAGGATTGAACCGGTTCGAGGCCGCTATCGAGGCCTCCGGAATTCGGCTGCGCCCGATTCTGATGACTTCGTTCTCGTTCATCATGGGCGTGTTCCCGCTGGTGATTGCCGAAGGCGCGGGAGCGGAATCACGCCGGATTTTGGGCACGGCGGTATTCAGCGGCATGGCCGGCGTCACGTTATTCGGGCTGTTGTTGACGCCGGTTTTTTACGTCACGGTGCAAGGTCTGGCGCAGCGGCTGTCCTCGTCAAGACGTAAATCCGGCCCTGCCCCGGCCGATCAACCTTACTCCGGCTCAGACTCATGATTTCGCCTATCCCAACCTCTCACTCCATGAAACGCATCATAAGAGGCTTTTTCGCGTTCCCGTTGGCCGGCGCCATTGCGCTCGCCGGCTGCGCCGTCGGTCCCGATTATGAGACACCGGCGACCGCCACGGCCCCCGCTTTCGCCAACGCGCAACCTCACGAATATTCCGCACAGGCGGTTCAAAAAGACTGGTGGAAATTATTCAAGGATGACGAGTTGAACGCGTTGATCGACAAAGCCCTGCAGCATAATTACGATTTGAAAAGCGCGCTCGCTAATCTTCGCGAAGCCCGGGCGCTGTATCTTGAAGCCGGTCTGAATCTGGCGCCGATCATCACTTCGCATGCCAACTACACCGATCAGAAACGCAGCGTCGGCTCGTTGAACAACCGGAGTTTCGTGCCGCGCGATCTGAAGCTCTATAGTGCCGGTTTCGATGCGTTCTGGGAAGTGGATTTTTTCGGCCGCGTGCGTCGCGATATCGAAGCGAGCCGCGATGAGGTTGAGGCGCAGGAAGCCAGCTTGCGCGATCTCGGCGTCAGCGTGATCGCCGAAGTCGCCCGAAATTATTTCGAGTTACGGGGCCTGCAGAATCAGCTCGAAGTCGCCCGAAGAAACGCCGACAACCAGACCCGAACCTTGGAAATCACCCTCGCCAAACTCGAAATCGGCCGCGGCACCGAGCTGGATACCTCCAGGGCTTCGGCCCAATTGGATTCGACACGGGCGAGCATTCCGCTGATTGAAGTTGGGATCAAAGGCGCCATACACCGGCTTGGCGTGCTTACTGGCCAGATGCCGGCCGCACTTACCGTGAAACTGGCGCAGCCCGCGCCGATCCCGAAGCTGCCGGACATCATTGATATCGGCAGCCCGACCGAACTGCTGCGCCGCCGCCCCGATATCCGGATTGCAGAACGCACGCTGGCCGCCGCGACCGCCCGCATTGGGGTCGCCACTGCCGATCTGTTCCCGCGCGTGACTTTCGTCGGCACGTTGTCTCTCGAAGCCAGTACACTATCCGGCCTCGGCGCGGCCGGCTCCGATGCTTATTCGGCGGGGCCGCGTATCAGCTGGCCAGCGCTGGATTTAGGTCGGGTCTATGCCCGCATCAAGGCTGCCGATGCGAATGCCGAAGCCAATCTGGCCCAATACGAGCAAACCGTGCTGAATGCGTTGGAGGAAACCGAAAACGCCCTGGTCGCCTATAACCGGGAACGCAGCCGACGGGCGCTGCTCGCCTCGGCGGCGCAAGCCAGCGAAAATGCGCATAAGCTGGCTCATTTACGCTTCGAGGAGGGAATCGCCGATTTTCTAACCGTGCTGGATACAGAATTACGGTTGTTGCAGGATCAGCGGCAGTTGGCGCAGAGTGAAACCGCTGTGGCGACGGCGTTGGTTGCCGTTTACAAAGCCCTGGGCGGCGGCTGGGAAGTGATGACCGCGGAAAAATAGCCTGGCAGTCTCAGCCCCTGAGGGCTTATTGCATGGTTATGCCAAATTGCCTTTCTCGAAAATCGGAAAAGACGCGGCCGGGGGGAATTCTGTTTTACCCAAGTTTTTTATCAGGCTCGGCGATTCTCATTCGTGCTGCCTCCTGCCGGATCGAACCGAATCCGAACACCTGGGTTAACAGCGCCTACATCTTTTTGTTTTCTCTAATGGATTCATTGTGTATGATAAAAGCCGGCAACTCAGGTTTGGTCTCGGATAAATTTGGGCCGTGTTTGTATTAGGATTAAAACCAACCTTATAAAAGACAAAATTCTTGATCAAATCGTGAACGACTAATTTGTTTCGCCAGAACCAAGACGACAGCTTCGCCTGTGCGCCCTTGGAAAACTCCGGCCAATCACTCCTCTCGGATCCGCATCGTAACGCGACGAATGTCGAGTGAGTTGGATAGAGGCATAAAAACTATAATAACCGTCCCTCCTCCCATCTCCGGGATTTTCTCCAGGCATGCACGTTACGCTTCCCGCTCTCATCCAGCGAAATCTCGACCAGCTTTTTAACTACCCTAGGGACCCGATATATGGAAACCAACAATGCACCCCATGCCCACGATCATCCTCTCAAAGGACTCAATCTGGTCAGTTTTTCGACCTCGATAAAACTGTTGTTCAGCGGCTACCTGACGACTGTCGCGGTCGGCTATCTGATGGCGCTGACGCAGATTCTGTTTACGCACGGGATGGCCGACGGCAAATTCGGCCTGTCGTTCGAAGATATCGTGTACAGCTACTATGGCGACCGGACCAGTTCCTCCCTGGAGGGCAAACTGAACGGTTCGATGAAAGACAAGGCGACGGATACGGAACGCTTCCAGATCATTCAATGGGTGCGGGACGGCGCCGATGAAAAGCAATATACCGTTTATATCAAGCCGATCATAGACGAGCGTTGCGTCATGTGCCATAACGTCAGTTCCGGCTCATTGCCCGATTTCAGCAATTTCGAGAACTTGAAAAAATACGCGAATACCGATACCGGCGCGACTTTCGAAGCGCTGGTTCGAGTTTCGCACATCCACATCTTCGGGATCAGCTTCATCTTCATGTTCGTCGGCCTGATATTCAGTTTCAGCACCGGGGTGCCGAAGCAATACAAATACGCCGCGATCGTAATGCCCTACATATTCCTGCTGGTCGACATCGCCTCCTGGTGGCTGACCAAGCTTTCACCGCATTTCGCGATCTTTGTCGTGCTGGCCGGCACCGGGATGGCCATGTCGTTCGCCTATATGTGGATTGTGTCAATGTATCAGATGTGGATTGCGGGGCCTGTTCTGCATCAGGAAGACAGCAGGAACGCATTGCTGCGTGATTAAGCTTTACTCTTAACTTTAAGCCTGCCGAAGCCCAGTTATGCCTCGGCAGGCTCACTCCGGCGGCGGTAAGGTCGGCAATTTGAAACGTTTTCCGCTTGAATCTTTTTCACCCTCGATATCTTCGTAAGCCTCGTTCGTGAAACGAGGACTGCAAATGGCAAGAAAGATTAAATCCTCGTGCCCAATGTTGGTAATACGCTGAGGACACGAAGGAGGAATCAGCACGACATCGGCAGTCTCGATCTCCTGCGGAGCCAGATCGCCGATCTCAACCCGTCCTCTCCCCTCAAGAATCACATAGCGCTCAGCGGTTTCCTTGATCCGGTGCCAGCGCGTAGTCACTCCGGGCGCTACCCGCGCCCGGGCGATCGATACCTCCGGATCATTCGGCGTATTGGATAATTCAATGATGAAGCATTTTTCCGGGGTGTAGAACTCCATGTTCACCAAGTTCAGATCAAAACATTTGATAGTCTCTTTCATATAGTTTTTGACTTTAATCCGGATAAAAACCCAGATCTAAAATTTTAGAGGTTTCCCACGGACATTTGGGAGGAAAGACGGCCTTATCGACTCCTGTCGCGTTGGCGGCATCGATGCAAGCCTTGGCGTAACAACGTTGCAGCAGCTGGCCTAACTGGGATTTCAGGCTCTGATTATCTTCCAGCATGTAAACCGCGTTGAGGCGCTGGCTTTCTATGACCGCTTGCCAACTGCGGCCGCGGTGTGCCGGCTGATATTTCCATTTAAGAAGATGCGCCAGCAATAGGGTCAACCGATTTTCCAGCGCCCGCTTTTCACTGCTCGCCATGAACTTCCCTCCCGCCTGCAAACACGCCCATCCTGACGCGGTAAGTACCCGCTCTCGAAAATTCTGCCAGCTCCCACGTCAAACCGTATAAATCGTGTTGGTATGCGACCATTGAACATTCTCCCTGTTGATAAATTTTTGATCCATCTATCTGTCATTTGTTTAATGGTAAAGGCGAAATTTTGCTTGGCCTGTGTCTTGTCCTGCCTGCCGGGCATCTAACTCCTGCTCTGCCAAGCCCTCATAGGACGAGCGGAAGAAGACCGGATTGATCATGACCGCTGGGTTGAAATAGCCCTTTGGCCGAATTTTAAGCATCCCCATAACCGGCCTGGACTTATAATGAAAATATAAATTTCCCTGCTTGGCTTTCCGACAAACTGGCTAAAATTCCATGAACACTCCCGAACAACGCACAAAACTGCTGATTATGGGCGCGGCCGGACGCGATTTTCATAACTTCAATCTCGTGTATCGGGACGACCCGGCCAGCGAAGTCGTCGCGTTTACCGCCGCGCAGATTCCTGACATTGCGGGGCGGCACTATCCGGCCGCGCTGGCCGGCGATCTGTATCCCGAGGGCATTCCTATCGTCGAGGAAGCGGAGCTTGAATCCCTATGCAAAACGCATCGGATCGGCCAGGTGGTTTTCTCATATAGCGACGTGCCGCATAGCGAGGTGATGCATAAGGCATCGATTGCGCTCGCGCAGGGCGCCGATTTCATCCTGCTGGGGCCGAACAGGACGATGTTGAAAGCGTCGGTGCCGGTGATCGCCTGCTGCGCGGTGCGCACCGGCTGCGGCAAATCGCAAACGACGCGCTGGCTGTCCAAACTGCTGAAGGCGCACGGGCTGAAAGTCGCCGTCATCCGGCATCCGATGCCTTACGGCGACCTGGAAAAACAGGCGGTGCAGCGTTTCGCCCGCCGCGCGGATCTCGATGTCGCCGATTGCACGATAGAGGAACGCGAGGAGTACGAACCGCATCTGGCTTTAGGCAATACGGTGTTCGCCGGAATCGATTACGCCGAGATCGTCGCGCGCGCCGAATCCGAGGCCGATATCATTCTATGGGACGGCGGCAATAACGATTTTTCGTTCGTCCGCCCCGATCTGCTGATCGTTCTGGCCGACCCTTTGCGGCCCGGCCATGAAGCCTCGCATCATCCCGGCGAAGCGGTATTGCGGATGGCCGACATCATTCTGATCGGCAAGGTCAATTCGGCCGCGGAGGCGGACGTGCAAAAAGTGGGCGAAACCGTGCGGCGCCTGAATCCGCGCGCGCGCGTCTTGCGCGGCGCATCGGTCGTACAATTGAGCGAGCCGGACAAGGTGCGCGGCAAACGAGTGCTCGTAGTCGAAGACGGCCCCACCATTACACACGGCGATATGGCCTATGGCGCAGGCTATGTTGCGGCAGTGGAAGCTCAGGCCGCGGAGATTGTCGATCCGCGCGATTTCGCGGCGGACGAGATCGCCGAGGTCTATCGCCGTTATCCGCATATCGGCAAGGTGTTGCCGGCGGTGGGCTATCATCCGCCGCAATTGCAGGCCTTACGAAAGACCATCAATGCCGCCCCGGTCGATGCGGTTGTGACCGCGACGCCGTGCGATCTGGCCGCGTTGATCGAAATCGACAAACCGGTGGTTCGCGCCAGTTATGAGTTCGCTGAAATAGGCGAACCGCCGTTGAGCGGACTGATCGACCAGTTTTTGAAAGACAAAAATCTAATTTCCGATCGAACCGGTTCAGCCCGCAAGGATTAATGATTTTGTGATAATAAAGCCGTAAAAACCTGCTACTGTAGCCTTACAAAAAACTGGGTAGCCGACGGCAACCAGCCACGAGTAGTCATTCAGAGCAGGGAGATATAGTTGGATTAAATAGCTGTTTAACTCCGGGTAGCTGACATTTGTGAAGCCGCAATTAGGTTTCTCTGCTTTTTATTTTCAAAAGCGTATGGGGATATGCGAACAAGTGACTTCAATGTTGTAACCAGCATCTTGCAAAAAATTCCTAAGCTTTGTTTCATTCTGCTTCTGATTCGGCCCAGGCCCAACGATGATTTTTCGAATCGGCAGTCGGCAGGCGCGGTTTATTTCAAGCCCTTCAAAGAGATTTAAACAAGGAACCTCACGGTTCTCTCTGTTGGTGAAACAGTCACGCTTGCGCTCTCTCCTTTCTTCATCTTCTCGGAGCATTCTTGGGCCATTGAGTACCGCCACTAACCGAACCTCGTTCTCCTCGGCAAATGCCCAATGCTTATAGTGGATACAACAATCTAGAAAAGGTTGAAGCAGTGGTATAAATGCCTCCGATGAATCAAACTGACACTTCCTTAAAACTTCACGCAAAACAGAGAGGGATTCTATACGTTTTTCCAAGACATCGGGAGAGTCAGACGAGTAACCGACCTCTCCAAAACTGATTCGACAATCCCAGTGTGAATGCTCAAGTTTCATGAGGTGTTCTAACTCAGCAGTATCAAAGACAAGGGCATATCCACCTTGTTGACCATAGTAGCGCCACTGGCTAAGTAAGCCATGATTTCGGACTTCAGCAAAGGCACCTTCCGGGGTACAGAATGAAGTTATGTAGAACTCAAGTAATCTTTCATTTTCATCATTGAGTCCCAATGAATTATACATTTTCTCAGCTATATATTTAGCTTGCTCAGCACAATATGTATCTACACCCCCCTGAAGAGTGATGAACTGCTGGGCTTCGCTATTCTCCGAAGCGATCTCGGTTGCTCTCCGAACAAGTTCAGGCCTAAAAAGGCGCGGGAGTAATTCGGAAAAATGCATCAACTCGCTAATATCATTCAGGTGTCGCCAATCTGTGGCTATAAGGTATTGTGTTTTAAGAATGCTGAATAATCCCTCATTGCTGGTGTAGTGGAACAGCTCGGGATGAACATCGGAAAGGCGTGTATATGTCATTAATTTTCGAATTGGTAGGAAAGGAGCCTTTAGTTTAAAACATTCGCTTGCTAATTAGCATTTTAACGTCTAATGGGTATCTGAAAGCAGTCATTTCGCTCTGAGTGACAGGAATGGCTGATTTGGGTCGATTTGAACCGCTCCAAAACAGAGAAGTCGTTAGACCTGCATAATATAGACGGCTGCATGGGCATGGGCATGAGCACCAACTGGTGCAGAGGGAATTGAGCATCTTCACCCGAAAATTTTCGGCTTTATTGTCACGAAATATCAATCCCACTCGCTGATACCATCGTCCTCCGATGAAATGCGCGTGCCGGCGCTCCCGGCCAGAATCGCGGCCGCATCCTGCAACTGCCCGATAAAGGCGGTGCCGCCAGTTTCCGCAAATTCGCAGGCCGCCGTCATTTTCGGCGACATCGAGCCCGAAGCGAAAGCCATCTGCCGGGCCTTGCCGGGCGAAACGGCGCGCAATGCCCGAGCCTCAGGCGTCCCCCAATCCCGGTACACCGCATCGACATCGGTCAGCATCATCAAAAGGTCGGCGCCAAGCTCGCGGGCGAGCAGCGCGCTGGCCCGGTCCTTGTCGATCACCGCTTCGATGCCCTGCAAATCGCCTCGATCGTCGCGCACGACCGGAATGCCTCCTCCGCCCGCGCAAATCACGACAACGCCGCGCGCGAGCAGCAGCCTGATCACATCGATTTCCAGAATTTTCCGCGGCGCGGGCGATGCCACCACTCGCCGATAATGTTCTCCGTCCTTCGCGATCCGCCAGCCGCGCTCCCGCCCCAATCGTTCGGCCACGGCCTTCGTATAGACAGGACCGATCGGCTTGCTCGGCGACTCAAAAGCCGGATCGTTCGGATCCACCTCGATTTGCGTCAGCAAGGTGGCGCAAAGCCGATTCGGAGGAAGTAAATTGATCAACTCTTGCTCGATCAGATAGCCGATCATGCCTTCCGTTTCGGCATCGAGAATATCCAGGGGATAACTTTCGTCCGGCTGAAAGGCGGCGCTTTGCAACGCCAGCAAGCCGACCTGAGGACCGTTGCCGTGCGTGACGATCAGTTCATGCTGACAGGCAAGCGGCGCCAGGGCTGCCGCCGCCATTTGAATGTTGCGGCGCTGATTCTCGGATGTTAGCCTTTCATTTCGGCGCAATAACGCATTGCCGCCCAAGGCGATGATTAATCTCATGGTTTTATTAAAAGGCAAGAAATCATGGTGTTTTCCCAATAATAAAGCGCCGTGAAACGGCTAATTGGGTCGTTCTAGAAACCCAACCCCGTATTTCCGGCTCCTTTGAGCAAAGGATCATTGTAGGGTTCTCGAAGCCATCGGACAACTGAATCGAGGCCCAGGAAAACAAATCGAACAATTCCGGACGGCAATGATCTACAGTCTACAAACGTCCTAAATCCAGCGACTTTTCACTTGAATCTTTGCTCGACAGGCAGAGGATAAGAAGTAAATTCGAAAAAATAACCCACTATTGACGACCTATTCCACAATGACCTCATGCTGACGAAGGTCGGCCTCATGAGCAGGAGGAAACCCAGATGGCTGAACATACGAATCAGGATTCAAAAAAGTCGCTCATGGAGGAAATAGGCATTACCGACAGGGAAATCGCCAATCGCACCGCGTTTTTGGAGTTAGGCGACAAGGACATACAGGAGCTGATGAGCATCGATCCCATCGCTCAAAAATATGCGGACCCCGTCATCGAAGACTTTTACAAGCATCTCCTCGCTTTCGAGGAAACCCGGGTATTTTTTCAGGATAAAAATCTTCTCGAGCGCGTCAAGCATGCCCAGAAGGCTTATTTTGCAAGGCTCACCCAAGGCAATTACGATAAAGCCTATATCGAAGACCGCCTCAAAATCGGCGCCGTGCACGAACGCATCGGCCTGCCCGTCAAAGCCTATTTGGGGATGTATAATTTCTATGTGCGCAATGTCGCGAACCGCCTTTTCGATGCGCATAGAAGTGAACCAGGCAAAGCGCTTCGCGCTTATCTCTCGCTGTTGAAAGTGGTTTTTCTGGACATAGGCCTGGCCATCGATACCTATATCAACCGCCGCGAACAACTGATCCGTAAGCAGCAGGAGGCCATGCGCGAGCTTCCCACGCCGGTGCTGCAAGTCCGCGAACGGTTATTGATATTGCCGGTCGTCGGCGTGCTCGAATCGTATCGCGCCCACCAGCTGACCGAGCAGTTGCTGGAAAGCATCAGCACGACCCGCGCCAAGGCCGCGATCGTGGACATTACCGGCGTCCCCATTGTGGATTCGAGAGTGGCCAACCATCTGCTGCAGACGGTCAGCGCGGCCCGGCTCATGGGGGCAACCGTGATACTGACCGGCTTGTCGCCGCAAATCGCGCAGGCGCTCGTGGCGATCGGGGTGGACCTGAGCCAGGTCAAAACGACGGTCGATCTGCAAAGCGGCCTGGAAGAGGCGGAACGATTGCTGGGTTATCGGCTGATCCCTATGGGCGAAAAAAATCGCTCCGATCAAACGCATTTATGAATACTCCCATTCTGAAGCAAGGCCCTTATCTGATCGCCTCCCTCCAGGCCGAGCAGTCCGATTCGGATTTTCTGCAACTGCAGGAGATCCTGGTGGAACAGGTGGGCCGGTTCCGCTCGCGCGGAGTCATTCTGGACGTCACCCTGCTCGATGTGATGGACTCCTTCGCAACGCGCACCTTGCGCAACATTGCCCAGGCGGTCAGTTTGCGCGGCGCCGAAACGGTCATCGTAGGCATTCGGCCCGAAATCGCATTTGCCATGGTGCAATTGGGTTTGGACGTACGCCTGTCCAAAGTGCACACTGCGCTGGATCTGGAAGAAGCGCTCGCGGTCCTGGATCGCCAACAACATGAGAGAACGCGCCGTGACTGACGTGATCCAGGTAGCGATCCGCTCCGACGCCGATATCGTAATGGTGCGCCAACAGGCGCGCATGCTGGCAAAAGAACTGGGGTTCTCGTCTAGCGACCTGACCTTGATCGCAACAGCCCTTTCCGAGCTGGCGCGCAATATCGTCGAATACGCCCAGCAGGGAGAAATCATTTTGAGCCAAATCCGTCAAGGGGCGCAGCGAGGCCTTACGATTATCGCCCACGATAACGGCCCCGGAATAGCCGATATCGAACGCGCCATGCTGGACGGCTATTCGACAGGAAAAGGGCTTGGTTTGGGACTGCCGGGTGCCAAACGACTGATGGATGAGTTCGAGATCACCTCCTGCATGGGTCAAGGCACTACAGTCAAGGCAACCAAATGGGTACATTGATCGAACATGGTGTCGCCGCCCGGACATTGTCGGGCGAACGCATTTCCGGGGATCGGGCTTTGGTTAAACCTTTTGCGCATGGGGTACTGGCGGCGGCCATCGATGGCCTGGGCCATGGCGAAGCGGCAGCGGCAGCGGCAGAGCTCGCCGCTGCCACGCTTGAACTGCACGCCGAGGACGATCCGGTTGTTCTGGTAGAGCGCTGTCATCAGATGCTCAAGGGCACGCGCGGCGTGGCGATGAGTCTGGCCTCGATCGAAGCTTCCGACGGCATAATGACCTGGCTGGGCGTGGGCAATGTGGACGGCCGGCTGCTCCGCATTTTCGGTACGCCGCCCAGCCGTGAAACGCTGTCGACACGCGGCGGCGTTGTCGGCTATCAACTGCCGCCGTTGCGCGCCTATCGGCTTACCCTGAGTGCCGGCGACTTATTGATTTTCACGACGGACGGCATCAATAGCGGTTACGGAAAGCAATTTCTCGCCGCCGATCCGCTGTTACGTCACCAACCGGTGCAGGAAATCGCCGATCGCATTCTGGCCCGATTCGGTAAAACGACCGATGATGCGGTGGTCCTCGTCATTCGCTATCTGGGTTCAGCACCATGAAAGTCAGCTTTTACAACATTTCCAAACTGTATACCGCGGAATTGGCAGCCTACCTGGCCGAAGGAGGCGAAGCGCTTCTCGAGCGCGCCTATGAAATCGGTCGTCAGGCCGTCGAATCCGACATGGGCGTGCTGGACATGGAAACGATTTTTCGGGAGGCGCTGGAATCCGCCCTGCACCCATTATCGAGCACCGAACAGATCCTGCATGCGGTGGGGATGGCGGCGGAATTCTGGTCAGAAAGCCTCGCACCGTTCGAGATGACGCATCGCGGCTACCGCGCTGCCAACAATGAACTGCGCCAGCTTAACGAAATGCTGGAAAATGAAATCGATGAGCGCAAACGCGCCGAAGCGGCGCTGCAGAAAGCCCGCGATGAATTGGAACAGCGCGTTCAACTCCGCACTGCCGAATTGGCGCACGTCAATCGCGACCTCCAGGCGGAAATCATAGAGCGCAAACGCTACGAGGAGAGGCTGTTGTTGCGTGAGCGCGCGATCGAGGCATCCAGCGCGGGCATCATCATTACCGATGCAAGAAATAAAAATAATCCGATCATCTACGCCAATCCCGCGTTTTCGCAGATGACCGGTTATAGCCGGGAAGAACTGCTCGGACTCAATCCGCGCATTCTACAAGGCCCGGAGACCGATCCGGAAGCCATCGAGACGATACGTCAGGCTTTGCGGGAAGGACAGCCCTGCCTGATCACCTTAAAGAATTACCGCAAAAACGGCACGACTTTCTGGAACGAACTGTTCATCTCGCCGGTGCGCGACAGCCAGGGCAATCTGACGCATTACATCGGCGTGCAGACCGATGTGACCCAACTGCGGCGCGCGGAGGAAGAACGCCATGAACTGGAAATCGCCAAACAGATTCAGCTTTCCCTGTTGCCCGGTTCACCGCTACACGTCGAAGGTGTCATAATCGCGGGCTATTGCCTGCCGGCGAGCCATGTCGGCGGAGACTATTTCGATTACTTTTACGGCCAGGACGCCATCGACATCGTGATCGCGGACGTCTCGGGCCATTCGATGGGAGCCGCGCTGATCATGGCCGAAACGCGCAGTACCTTAAAGGCGGAAGCCCTGCGCACCCTGCACTTTCACCCCGAGTCTGGCAAGCTCGAAAACGAAGCCGGAACGGGCGACATCCTGCGCATCCTGAACGCCCTTCTTTACGAGGATCTCAGCAGGGCGGAACTTTTCATCACCATGTTCTATATGAAGTACAATCCCGCTACCCGAAAGCTGAGCTACGCGAATGCAGGACATAACCGCCCGCTGCTTTTGCCGGCCGGCGAAACGGTTTGCCGCGAACTGGATGCCGAAGGGATCATCTTCGGAGTGACCAAGGAAATCGTGTTCGAAGAAAAAACTACCGTTTTACAAACCGGGGACCTTGTGCTCCTCTATACCGACGGCATCACCGAAGCGCAAAACCCGAAAGGCGAGTTTTTCGGCACCGAGCGTTTGACCCGGCTTTTCTCCACCCAAGGGGCCAGGAAACCGCAAGAGATCATCAATACTATTGCCCTGGATCTGCAAATCTTTTCCGGCAGCAGCGCCTTCGCCGACGATGTCTCGATGGTCGTTCTTAAAGTCTTGTGATTTGCTAAAGAATATCGAAGCCATGCCGATTTTCAGGCATAGGATTCGGTTAGCAGCATCCCATCCATCATAAAAGCTGCGCAGGCAAATACCCTGGGGTAACATACCGCAATAAATTCGCTCTACGCAGCCTTCTAAACCAGCAATTGCTCCTGCAACAGCTTGAGCTCGTCCCGAATTTTCGCCGCCTGCTCGAACTCCAAATCCTTCGCATGCTGGTACATCGATTCCTCGAGCTGTTTGATTTTTTTCGCCAGCTGCTTTTGAGTCAGCGGTTTATAAGGCACGACCGGTTCGGCAACGCGTTTTAGGTTGCCGGGAATCGCCAGGCCGGCGCCCGGTATCGCGGTTTGCAGAATATCGGTGACCGATTTATAAATGGTCGCCGGCGTAATATTATGCGTTTCGTTGAAACAACGCTGTTTGTCGCGGCGGCGATCGGTTTCCTCCATCGCCTGCTGCATCGATTTGGTGATCCGGTCGGCATACAGGATCGCTCTGCCATGCACGTTGCGGGCGACGCGGCCGATCGTCTGCACCAGCGATACGGTAGATCGCAGGAAGCCTTCCTTGTCCGCGTCGAGAATCGCGACCAATGATACTTCTGGAATGTCCAATCCCTCGCGCAGCAGGTTGATGCCGACCAGCACGTCGAACTGGCCGAGGCGCAGGTCGCGGATGATTTCGACGCGCTCGACCGTTTCGACATCGGAATGCAGGTAGCGTACGCGAATGCCGTGGTCGGTCAGGTATTCGGTCAGGTCTTCCGCCATCCTTTTTGTCAATGTGGTGACCAGCACCCGCTCCTGACGATCGACCCGCTTGTTGATTTCGGATAAGAGATCGTCGACCTGGGTCGTCGCGGGGCGCACTTCGACTTCGGGATCGAGCAGGCCGGTCGGCCGGACCACCTGATCCACGATCGCGCCGGAATGCGCCTTTTCGTAAGGTCCCGGCGTCGCCGACACATAAATCCGCTGCGGCGACTTCAGTTCGAATTCGTCAAAGGTCAACGGACGGTTGTCGAGCGCGGAAGGCAGGCG
Source organism: Methylomicrobium sp. (assembly GCA_051061095.1). Lineage (GTDB taxonomy): Bacteria > Pseudomonadota > Gammaproteobacteria > Methylococcales > Methylomonadaceae > Methylomicrobium. Next base: position 25,899 of record JBPFEE010000009.1, read on the forward strand.
GAAGCCGTATTCGACCAGTGTTTCCTTGCGTGAGCGGTCGCCCTTGTACATCGCGCCGATTTGCGGAATCGTGACATGACTTTCGTCGATCACGATAATCCCGTTCGCGGGCAGATAATCGAACATCGTCGGCGGCGGTTCGCCGGGACCGCGGCCGGATAAATGCCGCGAATAGTTTTCGATCCCGGAACAATAGCCCATCTCCATGATCATCTCGATGTCGAATAACGTACGCTGCTCAAGGCGCTGCGCTTCGACCAGTTTATTCAGCGAACGCAGTTGTTCGAGACGCTGCCTCAGTTCGACCTTGATCTTTTCAACCGCCTCCAATAATTGCTCGCGCGGAGTCACATAATGGCTCTTCGGGTAGACCGTATAGCGCGCGACATGACGCAGGATTTCACCGGTCAGCGGATCGAACAGCGACAGACGTTCGACTTCGTCGTCGAACAGTTCGACCCGTAACGCTTGCGAGTCGGATTCGGCCGGATAAATGTCGATCACGTCGCCACGCACCCGGTAAGTCGCGCGCCGGAGGTCGACGTCGTTGCGGGTATATTGCATTTCGGTCAGCCGGCGGATGATCGCGCGCTGATCGATCATGTCGCCCTTGACCAGATGCAATACCATCTTGAAATACGATTCCGGCTCGCCCAAACCGTAAATCGCCGATACGGTCGCGACGACGATCGTATCCTCGCGCTCGATCAGCGCCTTGGTCGCGGACAGCCGCATCTGCTCGATGTGCTCGTTCAGCGAGGCGTCCTTGTCGATATAGGTGTCGGACGCCGGCACATAGGCCTCCGGCTGGTAATAGTCGTAATATGAGACGAAATATTCGACGCTGTTTTCCGGAAAAAACTCTTTGAACTCACCGTAAAGCTGCGCGGCCAGCGTCTTATTCGGCGCCATCACCATCGCCGGGCGCTGGGATTTCTGGATCACGTTCGCGATCGTAAAGGTCTTGCCCGAACCGGTCACGCCGAGAAGGGTTTGATGCACCTCGCCGTCGTTCAGTCCTTCGGACAATTGCGTAATCGCGGCCGGCTGGTCGCCGGCCGGCTGGAAGCGGCTGTGGATTTTAAATTCTTTCTTCACTCGATATCTCTCAAAAACCGTTTTTTCGGTAACGGATAAATTATGATGTAGGCTGAGTTGGAGCCTTGCGGAAACCCAGCAGGAAGCTATCGAATCGCTGGGCTTCGTTCCTCAGCCCAGCCTACGAAAACTTAAAAACCGTTTTTTTGTCAATGGGCCAATAGAGTATAATTTGCGGCATTTTCAGACACTGATTTTACACGGCGGAACATGAGCATCAAACTATCCCACAGAGTTCAGGCAGTCAAACCTTCTCCGACCCTGGCGATTACCGCCCGGGCCGCGCAAATGCGCGCGGCCGGCAAGGATATCGTCGGACTCGGCGCGGGCGAACCCGATTTCGATACGCCCGAACACATCAAGGCGGCCGCGGTGCAGGCGTTGGCGAAAGGCTTCACCAAATATACCGCGGTGGACGGCATCCCGAGTTTGAAGAAAGCGATCATCGATAAGTTCAAAAAGGACAACGGGCTCGACTATCAGCCGAAACAGGTTCTGGTGTCCTGCGGCGGCAAACAGAGTTCGTACAACCTGACACAGGCGCTTTTGAATGCGGGCGACGAAGTGATCATCCCTGCCCCGTTCTGGGTATCGTATCCTGACATGGTCTTGCTCGCGGACGGCGTGCCGGTGATCATCGAAACGACCCAGGCGCAGCGCTTCAAGATCACGCCGGAGCAATTGCGCGCCGCGATCACCCCCAAGACCCGGTTGATCTTCATCAACAGCCCGTCGAACCCGTCCGGCATCGCCTACACGCTCGACGAACTGAAGGCGCTCGGCGATGTACTGAAAGACTATCCGAACATCATCATCGCGACCGACGATATGTATGAGCACATTCTCTGGCAACAAGGCACGTTCGTAAACATTTTGAACGCGCATCCCGACCTGTATGACAGGACCGTGGTGATGAATGGCGTCTCTAAAGCCTATTCGATGACCGGCTGGCGGATTGGTTACGCGGCGGGTCCCGCCGACCTGATTGAGGCAATGACCACCGTACAGTCGCAAAGCACCTCGAACCCGACTTCGATTTCGCAGGTCGCCGCCGAGGCCGCGCTGACCGGTGATCAGAGCTTCATCAACGACATGTGCGTCGAATTCAAGAAGCGCCACGATTATGTGGTGGCCGAATTCAACAAGATCGACGGCATCGACTGCATCGAGACCGACGGCACCTTCTACGTGTTCCCGAACATCGAGAAACTGCTGGCGCGCCTGGACGGCATCGATGACGATCTGGCGTTTTCGGAATATCTGATCGAGAAGGCCGGCGTCGCGCTGGTGCCTGGCTCCGCCTTCGGCACACCGGATCACATCCGGATTTCGATCGCGACCAGCATGGCGAATCTCGAAAAAGCGCTGGAGCGGATTAGAAACGCCGTTTAATTACTCCGTTCGAATTGTTCCCACGCTCCGACGTGGGAACATTGCCAGGGACGCTCCGCGTCCCGAACCGCTGAGCGGTTCAAGCTGTGTTTCCATTTATGCCCTTCGGGGTACGCCGGAGCGTGGGAACGACAGCCTTTACACCTTTCCCCAAATCCTCAGGTTCAGATTCAAGTCGTCCACGATCCCCGCGACCAGCGCCAGATAGCGGAAATAATCCCGCAAATAATCAGACTGCACGCCGCTCGAAAAAATCTTCGGTTCGAACAGATTCCGGTCGACCGACAGCGCCACATACAAATTCGAATCGATGAAAGAAATATGGACTCGGGTATCGGCTTTATTCCTGAAATTGACCAGCCGCTCCATCAGCGACGGCGTCAGAATGTAACGCGCTTCGACCTGATCGGTGCCGTATACGGTAAACAGTTTTTCGAATTCCGGGTTTTCCAGCTCGACGATTTCGCCGCGGCCGAAGCTCCATTTTTCGAATAGTTTGCCGATGCCGAGAAAACTCCCTCTCGCATCGGGCACGACATAAGTTCTACCCAGAAAATGCTTGTTGAAGTCGGCGATAAAGAAAATGCCTTTGAAAATGGTCACCCAGCGCGTCTGTCTGCGCCCTTTCGAATCGGTCGTTTCATGCTTTTCCTGGTGCATCAGCTCGGAAAAGCGCATACGGGTCGCTCCGAGCGCGCCCTCGACCAGATCGTCCCCTTGAAAACGGTCGATCCGGTTTCTGAAAATATCCGATTCCCGGTAATCGTTTTCGTCGATATGGCGGTGGGGAAAATAATCGAGGTGCGGATCGATCAAGGCGACTAACTCGCGAATCACGCAATTCTTGAATTCGGCTGCATACTCCTGCTTCTTTTGGCTGAATCGATAAAATTGATAGATCGCAACGATCGCAAACGGCGCCGCCGCCAATAAATAAACCAGCAGGCCGGTGCGGAACAGCAACACGAATCCGGGTGCGCTCGCCAACAAAAACGCAATACCGGTCCAAAACAAGACCAGCAATGCCTTCCGCTCAGGTTCCAGGTCGCGCAGTATCGGCGCCAGGTTATTACTATAAAGTTTGATAAAATCGTCGGCCGAATTCATAGGCATTAATATGTTACGGGGCGGCAGATCGGGTTCAGCTTCTGAACAACTCCCTGGCGCTGATATTTTTCCTTTCTTCTTCAGGAATTTCGATATAGGTTTTGAGCGAATAATTCATCATGCCGGCCAGAATATTCGTGGGAAATTGTTCGCATGCATTGTTATAGATCATCACCGCAGCATTGTATGTTCGGCGCGCCGCAGAAATCTGTTCCTCGATTTCATTCCAGGCGGCTTGCAGTTGCATGAAGTTCTGATTGGCTTTCAACTCGGGGTAATTCTCGACCTGGACCATAATCCCGCGCATCGCCTGATCGATTTGCCGATCGACCTGAATCTTCTCATCGGATGATAAACCGGGATCGACCGCTCGGCTTCTGAGCTCGGTGACTTTAGTCAGCGTTTCGCGCTCGAAGTCCATGTATTGCTTCACCGTTTCGACCAGATTCGGCAACAGGTCGTAACGTTTTTTCAACATCGCATCGATCGTGCCGAACGCGTTGCCTACCGCATTCTTCTTCGCGATCAATGCGTTATACAGTAAAACAAAAATCAGGACCAAAAACAGCAGGATTCCGAGAAATATCGCAATCATAGGGAGATATCCAAAATAAATTCAGTAAAGAAAAAACGCCAGAAAGAGGACTGGTCTCAGCAAACACTTCGCCATCAGAAGAATAGATCAGAGCGGCTGAAATGCAATAAACAAACGCTTGAGATTACAAGGGAAAAAGTTCAATGGCGGGCTTCGGAAGACCGAAATAATTGCCTTGCGCCAACGCCGCGCCGCTGCGTTGCAGAACTTCGGCCTGATAGGCGTACTCGACTCCCTCACCCAAAATCAGGGCGCCCAGTTGGGTAACCGCCTGAATGGTCTTCTGCATTTCGCGCTCCACATCAGGGCTGCGGCCTATTCTGCTGATTACCGTGATGCAGAGTTTCACGATTTCGGGTTGCATCGCTTCGACCGTGGTCAAATCGAAGAAACCGCATCCGGTATCGTCGAGCGACAACCGTAAACCCTCAGGGAATAAAGCGGTTACCGCATCGTGCAGCCCAGCCACTGAAGCCACCGGCACATGCTCGGTCAATTCGAACACCACGCGCGGCAATAACGGTTCGATCTCCGGCTCGCGGATAAATCGACCGAATTCGGGCGACATTAGCAACGCAGGCCCTAGGTTTACCGAAATCCATAACGGTTCGGGGATGGCATTCAACCAACTTATTGACCTTCGCAGACAAGCCAACTCCAGCGCTTCGGTCAGCCGGTAAAAACGGGCGGAGCCGAACAACCCATCCGCGAGATGTACGGCCGAATCGACCGGGCCGCGCGTGAGCGCCTCGTAGGCGACCGTATTTCCGTTTTGCAGTTCGACAATCGGCTGAAAATAGCTCAACAGTTCGCCGCCGTTGACCAGTTGCCGTAAATAATCCTCCGAGACATCGGCCCGCAACAGGCTGGCTCCGGTCTCCACCCGCAATGCCCGGTCCACGGCTCGATTGACCGATTCAGGATCCGTCGCCTCCGTCTCGGCGATGACCAGATTGAAGCCCTGGCGGCAGCCGGTGGCGTGGCCGAAGCAGCCGACTAACAAATCGCGCATCATCACGGCGCCCGTTTCCCGTAATATCGGCAACTGCTCCTGCATGTCCGTTCGCATCACCGACTCTTTTACTGCGAATATGCAATGCCAGCGGCCGAACTCGGGTGAAACCACCTCGCCATCGCGTTGATAACGGCTCAACAGCAGCCCGCAAAATTGCTCGATGCCGCGCGTTAAATCCGTATGTGCGACCTCTACGACCGCCGAACCGTATACCGCGCGGAAATGGCCCGGATCGTTCAATTGCACAGCGAGCACATAATAGCGTGAATCGTTCATTGAACACCCTATCGTATAAAACTTCGGTTTATAACATGATCGGCGCACAAGTCAACGCCGGAGTCCCGTTCACCGGTTCGGCGGAAAATTTCGATAAATCCCGATTATACAGAGTCGGCCGCAGTCGCAAAATTCCGCTAAACCCGATATAGTAAGGTTTTCTTCAATTTGCTTTGGAGGCAGTCATGGCTCAAACTGAATTCGACAAAGACGAAGTCATCACCGTGCTGAACAAGATTCTGGAAACCGAATTGGCCGGCGTGGTCCGTTATACGCATTATGCATTGATGGTGTTCGGCTACGGACGCATTCCGATCGTGGGCTGGATGCGGGCGCAGGCCGTCGAGTCATTGCAGCACGCGAACGAAGCGGGCGAACTGATCACCCTGCTGGATGCCCACCCCTCGCTCGGCATCGGACCGCTGCTCGAAACCCATAAGCACGACATCGGAGATATCCTGCGCGAGTCGCTCGATCATGAAATGCTGGCGCTGTCGGCCTACAACACCTTGCTTGATCTGGTCAGCGGACATCACGTCCTGCTTGAAGAGTACGCCCGAAGATTGATTGCGCAGGAAGAAATGCATCTGGGCGAAGTGCGGAAAATGTTGAAAAAGCCCGGCGGTTAAAAGAAAAGGCATTTAAAATCGCCTTTTCCGCGCAGTCGGATACAGATAGGAAAACAGAAGTATCCTCAGCCCGAATTACGCCAAGCTTTTAGTTAAAGCCGCACTAAATTAAGTCAAAATCAAGCGCTGACGCCCATCTCCGCTTCCCAGGCTTGCCGGATTAATGGGGATGTAGCTTCGACAAGTTCGCTAAACCGGCGTTCTGGGTTCGTTGCGTCTTCAGTCAGAATGCGGGCAGGAATCAGGTCGAGGCCGGCCCTGCGGGCTGCCAGCGCTTTTTTATGACCCTCGGCGATATAAATCAGGCCGTCATAAACAAACACCGAGATCGGCTGGCTGAAATCGAAAGCCGCTTTTGTCTGCCCGGCCGCTTCGGGCTCCATAGCCTGGGTCGGCAACAGTCTTCGCGGGTCCAGCCAAAGCTCGGGAAACCGGGTGCCTTGATTCCGTTGCTCAAAGCAGTCATAAATTTTCCGCGCAATGATTTCCGGCGCCGTATAAGACGTATCGACGATTAGGTCGTAATTATCGTAAAGCCGGAAATGCACGTTGTACAATTTGTAAAAGCGCTGATCCTCATAGCTTTGGCGCTTCAGATTGTTTTGCAGCGTCGCTTCCAGCGACGGATTGTTCTCGTCGCTGCGTCCGGCGCTGAAAACCCGTTCCGCGCCGATCATGGGATCGACCGACAAATACACCTTGAACGCGGCCGGAATGAAATGCCAGGCCAGACGCGAGTCGATGATCAGGTGATCCTGCGTTTTGCCGGTTTCGATCACATAGTTGTCGATTTCGTCATCGACGCTGCGGTCGGTTTCCGAAATCTTGTTCAGTTCGAGCGTGGTCAGGCCGCGCCGTTCGGCGATCGCGCGCTGGATTTTGCCGGTGCCGATGATGTCGTACACGGTCAGTTTTTGCAGTTCCGCCGCGACCGAAGACTTGCCGCTGCCGATATCGCCGGACAGGGTGATGATGTGTTTCATGGATTTAACAATAACGGTTAGAAAGGTTTGACCACGGCCAGAATCACGATACCGAACAGGAACAGCACCGGCACTTCATTCATCCAGCGGAAATAGACATGGCTATGGCGGTTGCGGTCATGTTTAAAATCGGCGAGCCACTTGCCGCATAAAGCATGGTAGCCGACCAGTAAGGCCAGCAAGGTCAGTTTCGCATGCAGCCAGCCGCTGGTCCGGTAGATTTCCCAGGCATAATCGGCCAGCATCCAGACGCCGAACAGCAATGTCAGCAGCATGCCCGGCGTCATGATGCCGTAATACAGCTTGCGCTCCATGATCTTGAAGCGCTCGCGGCTGACGCTGTCCGAACTCAGCGTATGGTAGACGAACAGGCGCGGCAGATAAAACAGCCCGGCGAACCAGGTGACCATGAATATCAAATGAAACGCTTTTAACCAGAGCATCGCTCACCCTTTGTTCAGCATCGCGGCAATTCGGCTTTGCCAGGTTGAATAATCGAAAACCCCCACCGATTTTTCGGCGATCTTGCCCTTGGAGCTGATCAAAAAAGTCGTCGGGGTAAATTGCACGTTGCCGAACGCTAGTGCATGCGCCGAATTCAGATCCAGTGCGACATCATAGGGCAATTGCCTGCTCTGTGTCATCGCGACCACATGATGGGGCGGATCGTAAGCCATCGCCACGGCCATTATTTCGAGCCCCTGGGGATGAAACTGCCGGAATAAATCGATCAAATGCGGAATTTCAAGCATGCACGACGGGCAATCGGTCGCCCAAAAGGTTACGATCGCAGGTTTGCCGCGCCATTCCTTCAAGGCGATTTTTTTGCCGGTGATCGTAGTGAATGTAATATCCGGCGCCGCTCCGAGCATCCGGGGCATCGCCAACCAGGCGAGCCATATCACTAAGGAGAATACCGGCAGCGCAGATAAAATTTTAGCCCTGGACAATCACAACCCCTTCAGCGCCCATCCATTCTGAGAAATGCACAGGCCCCTTACTATTCAGAAAGCCCGATTATAACAAATCGGCTCGAAGCCGGGCTGATCTTGTTTAAGAATGTGGCCGGATCCGGGGGACTTCGGAGATGCGAAAACTTGCCGTCTTTGGCACTGGACGCCCATTTCGCGGGCAGTTTTCACGACATATGGCATATCAGCAAATTTTTAGGATAGGCTTTGAATCGAAGCATAGGCCAATCATTACATATGCATGGGCGCACAATTACGTTATACGGCGCTAGTGCTAATGTACTAATAGTACTAATGGACTATATAAAGCAATGCTTGTCTTACAGATAATTTCTTCCGAGCCGAACGAAAGCGAAATGTCATTTGGCGAAGCCCTAATTTTTTCAGAAACCGGGAGTTTGTTATGAAATTAAAATATCTTGCAGCATCAGTCTTGGCTACCACGCTTGCTTCAACTGCGGCTTTTGCAGCCACTCCGTCGGCCAAGTTCGCCGCCACCTATACGGACACACCAGCCCTGGCATCGATAGCCGTTATTACCGATGCGACCGCGGATCAAGTCGTAACCGACAGTAAAACAGGTTACACCTTGGCGACCATCAAAGTTCCCGAACAAAAAGAATTGTTGGTGGGAGTTTCCGCAGAAATCGGCCTGGTGACCGAGACTTCGGTCAAAGGCAAAAACGGCGGCACCGCCACTGCAACGGCCGGTGCGGAAGCCTATGTCACCGTGTTTGCAGTGCCTAAATCGGGAGGACCTAGCGCAGAAGCCGCGCCCGGCAAAATCATTTTGTCCAAGCGGATTCAAGCATTGACCGCCACTTTAGGCGGGGTGATTCAGAGCTGTACCGATTCTGTTACCGTGGATACCGACGGCGATGGAGAACCGGACGCAACTGACGGAACTATCGATGTCGCCACCGAATGCGTGGTAACCGATGAACAAATCGGCCTGCTTCAAGATACCACCGCGGCGCACCACTTCAATTTCGTTTTGCCTGATCTGCCGCAAGGCGTTTACGATATCAAGGCGGTATTCACAACCGGCGGGCATGCCGAGGTTGACATCTGCGACTCTGCAGCCGATTGCGCGCTTTATGATCCCGACGGCACCGTCAGCGCCAGTTCAACTGCCAAGGCTATCATTAATAAAACCATGGTAACGGTTCAGCAAGTCCGTGCAGCCAAAGGCGGCGTGATTGATGCCGAAATCATAGAACAATAACATCCCCCGAGCATATCGCTTGTTAATTGCCATTGCCCAAAATAGGCAATGGCATTTCTAAAAAACGTCGTTTCGGCAAGGATTGCCGGAAACCAAGACTGCAAGGATGCAGTCGAACGGCGGTTTATACCGCCATGACGGTAACTCTAATGGCTAATGACTCCCTGATAAATCAGCGCCAGATGCAAACGATCGGAAATCTGGAGTTTTTTAAAAATATTGCCGAGATGATTTTTAACCGTATTGGGCGAAATATTCAAATCGCGGGCGATCAGTTTATCGCATTTTCCATGGGCCACATGCTGGGCAATCTCCGCTTCCCTGGGCGTCAGCGAAGCTCGGTTTAAGCTTATGTTTTTTTCGTCGAGGCTCTTTCCGGATTGATCCAGCATCAGTTTGCTGATCAGATAGCAAATAAACTGCCTCCCAATCCAAAGCTCCCCATCATTGACGGCTTGAATCGCTCTGACTAATAGCTCATCGCTGATCATGGGACCGCAAAAACCGCGCACGCCCTGTTTCATCAATGGATATAATTTTGCCGGATCCTGTTCATTTGTCATCACGACGATTCGTTGCTCAAAACCTTTTTTAAGGATATTTCTGAGCATGGGATGGGCGACATCGTCGTTAAATAGCGTCAAATCCAGAAATAGTGTCGCACCGAGATTATCTTTTGAAATTAATAACAAGGTCTGAGGGTTTTCAGCCAGAATGAACTTTGCCGATTTTTCGTAACAGCGTGAAACCTGATCGTAAAGTCTTTTACCGGTTAAAATTATGGTCGCAGGGTCAAAGTCTTCACAATTCATTTTGGCTCCCTTTTATTAACTGAAAATCATATCCTTAAGCTTAAATCACCAAAAACCGATTGCATCGGAGTGCTAATTACCAAAAGCCTCATAAACGACCTTATAAAACTACTGCGTCGTGAGTCCATGGTAAATAAGCGCTAACTGGTAGCGATCGGCCACCTGCAATTTTTTGAAAATATTACCAAGGTGGTTTTTAACCGTATTAGGGGAAATGTTCAAATCGCGGGCAATCAGTTTATCGCATTTTCCTTGAGCCACATGCTGGGCAATTTCTTCTTCCCTGGGCGTCAGATTCGAATTAATTGGCGCGTGAACGGAGGAAACTTTATTTTTTCTTTCTTCAATAACCAGATGTCTGCTCATTAGATAGCTGACAAATTGCCGTCCTACCCAGAGTTCTCCGTTTTTAACAGTCTGTATCGCTTTCGTTAATAATTCATCTGCAATCGATAGTTGGCAAAATCCTTGCGCCCCTTGTTGCAAAAACTCATACCATAGAGGCTGATTCTGTTCGCTTGACAAAACAATGATGTGTTGACCGGAGGCATGCTTAAAAACATTCCTTAACGTCGGGTGGGTGGGATCATTATTAAACAAGGATAAATCAAGTAATATGATGGCCCCGCTATAGCTAATCAATATTTTTGCTAACGGTTCCGTCTCCTCGGCCATGATAAATGTTGCAGGCCCCGGATGTCCTCTGGAAACCTGCTCATATAGTCTTTTTCCAGTGATGATAATTACCATTTTTTCCAGGCTGGCGTGCTTCATTTTCTTATTATACCCATTCAAAAAATTGAACTTCTTGACCTTGAGTTAACGGACACCTAAAGGGACAATAATCTTAAATTAATTTTAACTATATGTTTTTATGGAAGGTAATTATTAAAAGTTGAAGATCGGTTCGAGAAATGAGTCACTCGTCAGCTTTATATCAGGCTTCTTGATTTTGCCCCACTTCAAGCCGAGCGGCTACTAAGTCATACAGTTACACTAATTAAAAAAACGCAATTTAAAAATCATAACGCATTAATTTGCAGTTCAAACCGCAAATTTCCCGCCGAAATTCCCCAATATTTTTTTTAAAATTAAGTTAATAACTATTATTAATTTTTCCTTAATTTTACGCCGAAATACTTTAATTTTCTCTTAATTGAACGCTGGCGCAAACTCTACCATTTAGACATTAAAATTATATTAATTAATAACTAATTTTTACCCTGTTAACTGATTCAAAACAAATGCCGCTTAGAATCATGCGCAAAACAGCGCAACCCAGCGCAAATCGCTTCCTGAATTTCGCGATTCGCTTTAAAGCCCATACCGGGAAGCCAGCAAATCTGTTAAAATAAAGGCTTTTAAGCACGTATCCATGCGGTCACTATCTACATGAAAAAAATCCTCATCTCCGACAAATTATCCGAAGCCGGCATCAATTATTTGAACGAGCAATCCGGCCTCCAGGTTCACATCGAAACCGGGCTCGACGAAGACGGCTTGTGTAACTTAATCGGAGATTTCGATGCGCTATTGATTCGCAGCGACACCAAGGTCACCCCAAAAGTCTTGCAGGCCGCCAAGCGTCTGAAGCTGATCGGCCGCGCCGGCATCGGCGTCGACAATGTCGACATTCCGGCCGCGACCGAAATGGGCGTGATCGTGATGAATACGCCGGACGCGAATGCGACCACCACCGCCGAACTCGCGATTGCGCACATGATGTCGCTGAGCCGCAGGCTGCCGACCGCCGACAGTTCGGTACGCGCCGGCAAATGGGAACGTTCCAAGCTGGTGGGTGCCGAAGTCGCGCATAAAACCCTGGCGATTCTCGGCTTCGGCACGATCGGGCGCATCGTCGCGCAGCGCGGTCACGGGCTGAGAATGAAAGTGATTGCTTATGATCCGTTTGTCGCCCCGGAAATCTTCGCCGATCTCGGCGTCGAAGCGGTCAGCCTCGACGAGCTGGTCAGCCGCGCCGATTATCTGACGCTGCACTGTCCGCTGATCGAAAAAACCAAGAATATCATCGGCGCCGCGCAATTCGGCATGATGAAAAAGAGCGCGCGGATCATCAACTGCGCGCGCGGCGGTCTGATCGACGAAAGCGCATTGTATGATGCGCTGAAGAACGGCAAAATCGCCGGCGCGGCGCTCGACGTATTCGAAAACGAACCACCGGCCGGCTCTCCCCTGCTCGAACTCGACAACATCGTCTTCACGCCGCATTTGGGCGCTTCCACCACCGAAGCGCAGGTCGCAGTCAGCGTCGAAATTGCCCGGCAGGCGGTTACCTTCCTGCAGACCGGCGAAGCGATCAATGCGATCAACCTGCCGAGAGTATCCGCGGAAGAACTGCAAAAATCCCAGGACTATATGAATCTTGCAACCAAACTGGGCAAGGTCGTGGTCGGGCTTGCCACCCAGCCGATTGAAAAACTGGAAGTCGCCGTATTTGGCCGCGCCGCCGAAGTCGAAACGCGTCCGATCTCTGTGGCCGCCCTGGTCGGCGTGCTGGTTGATCAATTTTCGACTCCCGTCAACCGGGTCAATGCCGAAAACATCGCCAAACGTCAGGGCATTGCGCTGATCGAATCGAAAACAGCGGAAACCGAAGATTATGTCTCGTTGATCAAGGTGACCGGCCACAGCGCGAATCAAAGCATCAGCGCCTCGGGCGTACTGCTTGGGGGCCACCATCCGCGATTGATCAGCATCAATCATTTCGACATTGAAATTGTACCTGAAGGCACCCTGCTGATTACCCGGCACGACGACCGGCCGGGCGTGATTTCCGCGATCAGCGCGGTACTCGGCAATGCAAACATCAACATTACCCGGATGCAGGTCGGCATGGCCGACGGCCAACAGCAGGCGATGGCGGTGATCAGCGTGACCGAACCGGTCGGCGCCGATATACTTCAGCAGTTGCACGATGTACCGCCGGTGCAACAGGTCACCCAAATCAATTTATGAGTTTCGGCGTCATCTGTTTCGATTGCGACAGTACGCTGAGCCGGATCGAAGGCATCGACGAATTGGCCGGACGCGTCGGTCTGGGCGAAGCGATGGCCAGGCTGACCGATGCGGCGATGAACGGCGAAGTGCCGCTCGAAGCGGTCTATGAAAAACGGCTGTCTTTGATTCGGCCGGATGCGGACAGTATCGACTGGCTGGCCGGGCTGTACATCGCCGAAATGGTCGATGGGGTTGCGGATGTGTTTTCCGCACTCGCCGCGCACGGCAAGGAACTTCATATCGTCAGCGGCGGCCTGCGCCAGGCGATCCTGCCGCTCGCAGGATTTCTGGGCGTCTCCGAGAATCATGTGCATGCGGTCGATATCTATTTCAACGCCGACGGCAGCTACCGCGATTTCGACCAGACTTCGCCTTTGGCCAGAACCGGCGGCAAGGCGCAGATCTGCCGGGATCTCAAGCGGCCGGGCAGTCCGCTGGTTATGATCGGTGACGGCAAGACCGACATGGAAGCCAGGCAGGAGGGGGTCAGCGTGATCGGCTTCGGCGGCGTCGCGGCCAGGCCGATCGTCCGCGAACTGGCCGATCATTTTGTCGAAGGACCGAGTTTGGCATCGGTGCTGACGCACATCCTTTAGGGTACGCTGCGCGTACCTTTTTTGAATTTTTTCCGGCAGGGATCGTCCGGTAAGGGTACGCGATACATTACGTATTCCGTGATCGCCCCCAATCTGGCCGAAAATCGTTGCCAAAGTTATAATCAGAAATTCGTTTATAGTCTTGCAGGATACGCATCGCCTACCTTAAACAAGGCTACCCCGCGCCCGAAAGGCTCAAAAAGGTACGCAAAGCGTACCCTACGATTGTTATTTAATTAAGAGATTCGTTATTAGAGTAAGATAATGGCTGGACACAGTAAATGGGCTAACATCAAGCACCGCAAGGCCGGACAGGACGCCAAACGCGGTAAAATCTTCACCAAGCTGCTGCGCGAAATCACCGTCGCGGTCAAATCCGGCGGTCCCGATGCCGCCAGCAACCCGACCTTGCGCACCGCGATCGACAAGGCGCTCGGGTCGAACATGCGCCGCGACACGATCGACAATGCGATCAAGAAAGCCTCAGGCGCTCAGGAAGGCGCCAATTACGAAGAAGTGCGCTACGAAGGCTACGGTCCCGGCGGCACCGCGGTGATGGTCCAATGCCTGACCGACAACCGCAACCGCACGGTCAGCGACGTGCGCCATGCGTTCACCAAAGCAGGCGGCAACCTCGGCACCGACGGCTCGGTCGCCTATTTATTCACCAAAACTGGCATCATCAGCTATGCGGAAGGTCTGGATGAAGACGCGTTGATGGAAGCCGCGCTCGAAGCCGGCGCAAACGACGTGATCACGAATGACGACGGCTCGATCGATGTGATGACCTCGCCCGAAGACTATCTTGCCGTCAAAGAGGCGCTGATCGCGGCCGGCTTCACCCCGGATAATGCCGAAGTCACGATGCAGGCCTCGACCCAGACGGAACTCGACGCCGAAGATGCGGAAAAAATGCTGCGCCTGATCGACCGGCTGGAAGATCTCGACGACGTGCAGAACGTATACTCGAACGCGGACATCAGCGAGGAAATCGTTGCCCAGTTCGCAGGCTGACCGGCTTTGCCTTCCATCCACACAGAGAGTCAGGGCATCCGGATTCTCGGCATCGACCCCGGTTCGCGCGTGACCGGTTACGGCATCATCGAGCAAGGGCCGAAAAGCTGCCGCTACATTGCCAGCGGCTGCATTCGGGTCAAGGCCGATTATTTTCCGGACCGGTTGAAACAGATTTTCGATTCGGTACTCGAAATCATTGAAGTCTATCATCCCGAGCAAATGGCGATCGAACAAGTGTTCCTGCATAAAAACGCCGATTCGGCGCTGAAGCTCGGCCAGGCGCGCGGCGCGGCGATTTGCGCGGTGCAGACCGCGGACCTGCCGGTCTTCGAATACGCGGCCCGCCAGGTCAAACAGGCGCTGGTCGGCAAGGGGAATGCGGAAAAAACGCAGGTGCAGCATATGGTCAAAATTTTGCTCGGCATACAAGGCGAACTGCAAATCGACGCCAGCGACGCGCTGGGGCTGTGCCTGTGCCATTCGCACTATCGCCAGACCGCATTGCGCATCCAGCGGGGAACCCTGCAATGATCGGCTTTCTGCACGGCATTTTGGCTCATAAAGCCCCTCCCCTGCTGCTGCTCGATGTGCATGGCGTCGGTTATGAAATCGAAGCGCCGATGACCACGTTTTACAACTTGCCGGCCGTCGGCAGCGAGGTCAAGCTGCATACGCATCTAGTGGTGCGCGAGGATGCCCATATTCTGTTCGGCTTTTCCAGCGAAGCCGACCGCGCCTTGTTCAGAAGCCTGATCAAAGTCAGCGGCGTCGGCCCGAAGCTGGCGTTGACGCTGTTGTCCGGACTCACGGCGGAGCAATTTCAACGCGCGATCCACGAAAACGACACGCATGCCCTGGTCCGCCTGCCCGGCGTCGGCAAAAAAACGGCCGAGCGTCTGATCATCGAAATGCGCGACCGTCTGCCCGAATTCGGCGGCGCCGCGCTGGATGTCAGCATAAATATCAGCCCCGCCGCCAATTCGCCGAAACAGGAAGCGATCAGCGCCTTATGCGCCTTGGGTTACAAACCGCAGGATGCGGCCAAAATGGTGCAGAATATCGTTAGCGAAGACAAACGCTGCGAAGACATTATCCGGCTGGCATTACAAGGTGCGGCGCGATGATCGAAAAGGACCGCCTGATCGCGCCGCACAGCAAGCTCGATGAAGAGCGCCAGGACCGTGCGATCCGTCCGAAAAAGCTGGCCGACTATATCGGCCAGGAAGAACTGCGCACGCAGATGGAAATCTTCATCAAGGCCGCGACCGCGCGCCGGGAAGCACTCGACCATGTGCTGATTTTCGGCCCGCCCGGCCTCGGCAAAACCACGCTGGCGAACATCATCGCGGCCGAAATGTCAGTCAATATCCGGCAAACGTCGGGACCGGTGCTCGAAAAGGCCGGCGATCTGGCCGCACTGTTGACCAATCTCGAAGCGCACGATGTCTTATTCATCGATGAAATCCACCGCTTGAGTCCGGCGGTCGAGGAAATTCTTTATCCGGCGATGGAAGACTACCAGCTCGACATCATGATCGGCGAAGGCCCGGCCGCACGCTCGATCAAGCTGGATCTGCCGCCGTTCACCCTGGTCGGCGCGACGACCCGTGCCGGACTGTTGACATCGCCCCTGCGCGATCGCTTCGGCATCGTGCAGCGGCTCGAATTTTATACGATCGCCGAGCTGGCCAAGATCATCACCCGCTCCGCCAGCCTGCTGAACATCCTGATCGAACCGAACGGCGCGCTGGAAATCGCCAAACGCGCGCGCGGCACGCCGCGGATCGCCAACCGCCTGCTGCGCCGGGTGCGCGATTTTGCCGAAGTCAAAGGCGGCGGCGTGGTGTCCGAAGTGATTTCCGTTCAGGCTCTGGACATGTTGAAAGTGGATCATAACGGCTTCGACGCTTTGGACCGAAAATTGCTTTTAACGATGATAGAGAACTTTGGCGGCGGGCCGGTCGGCCTCGACACCCTCTCCGCCGCCATCAGCGAAGAACGCGGCACGATCGAAGACGTGCTGGAGCCGTATCTGTTGCAGCAAGGCTTTATCATGCGTACGCCAAGGGGAAGGGTCGTAACTCAGAATGCCTATCTGCATTTCGGCCTGAAACCGCCCAAACCGATGGGCACGTCGTTGGATTTATTTGAGTAATCGCGAAAACGCTCTTGAATCGTTAAAATTTAACCTTATCATGGTGCAAAACGATAATCCGAACAATACATTCATTTGGCCGATCCGTGTCTATTACGAAGATACCGATGCCGGCGGCGTGGTGTTTCACTCGAATTACCTGAATTTTTTCGAACGCGCCCGAACCGAAATGCTGCGCTCGATGGGCCATGAACAGAATGCATTGAGGGCGGACTACGGCATGATCTTCATCGTGCGCTCGGCGCAGATCGATTATCTGAAGCCGGCACGTTTTAATGACCTATTAACCGCCAGCGCCCGAGTCACCGAAACGAAAAAAGTCAGTCTGGTCTTCGAACAAGAGATCACGCGCGATAATGATATTTTATGTAAGGGGATATTCCGCATCGCCTGCCTCGATGCCAACTCAATGACCCCGAAAGCGATTCCTCAACATTTGTTTAGAACCATTGCAAAATGAACACTGATTTATCGATCCTCCATCTCATCAAGGAAGCCAGCGTCGTTGTCCAATTCGTGATGGCGCTCCTGGTCTCGGCCTCGCTCGCTTCCTGGACGTTCATCTTTTCGAAGCGCAAGGAACTTAACCGCGCGATAAAAATCACAGACGAATTCGAGGCCGAATTCTGGTCGGGGGTAGCCCTGGCGGAACTCTACCGCAAACTGACCGCGAAGGGTTTCGAACCCGAAGGCATCGAAAAAATCTTTTTGGCCGGTTACAAGGAATTTTCCCGGATGCGCCAGGCCGGCAATATCGAACCGATGGTGCAGGTCGAAAGCGCGCAGCGGGCGATGCGCATCGAATTGTCCCGCGAACTCGACCGGCTCGACGAACACCTGCCGTTTTTGGCCACGGTCGGCTCGACCAGTCCTTACGTCGGCTTGTTCGGCACGGTCTGGGGCATCATGAATTCTTTCCGCTCATTGAGCAATGTCAAACAGGCGACTCTGGCGCAGGTCGCTCCGGGTATCGCCGAAGCATTGATCGCGACCGCGATCGGCCTGTTCGCGGCAATTCCGGCCGTTATCGCCTACAACCGCTTTTCGACCAATCTGGATCGTCTGATCGGCCGCTACGAATTGTTCGTCGAGGAATTCGTCGTATTATTGCAAAGACAGGCGCACCAAAAATGAGCAGACAAGGTAAAAGCCGGCGCAGAAAGCCGATGGGAGAAATCAACGTCGTTCCTTATATCGACGTGACCCTGGTATTACTGATTATTTTCATGATTACGACCCCGCTGTTGCAAACCGGCGTCAAGGTCGATCTTCCGGAAGCCGAATCGGCGGTCGTCGAGCCAAAGAACGATCCGCCATTGGTGCTGACGATCCATAAGGAATCCGAGGAAGGCTATAAATATTATATTACCTGCTGCGAGAAAGATCAGGAACCGATCGAACCTGAAGAAGTCGACGGAAAGGTATCGGCGATCCTGGCCGAAAAACCGGAAACGCAAGTGTTGATCGAAGCCGACAAAGACGTCGATTATGGGACCGTCGTCACGATGATGGCAGGACTAAAGAATACCGGCGTGCCGAATGTAGGCTTATTGACCCGGCCTGAAGAAAACTGAGCGGGATGGACACAAAAAAGTACTCATGGCCGTTCGTACTGGCCTTGGCGCTGCATATTTCTATCGTGCTGATGTTCATTCTCAGTACGCTGTTCAAGATGTCGGACGACGCGGGGCCGCCAACGCCGGAAATCATCCAGGCTACGGTCGTCGAACAACCTCCGGAACAGCCGGCAGCCAAGTCGAAGCCTGAACCCTCGCCGGCGCCGGAGGTCGATCATGCCGCCGAAATGCAGAAAAAAGCCGCCGCGATAGCGGAGGCTCAGGCAGCAAAAGCCAAGGCCGCCGCGGAAAAAGCCGTTGAAGAAAGGAAGGCTGAGGAAAAAGCGGCCGCGCTCAAAGCACAGAAATTAGCCGAGGAAAAAGCCAAAGCCGAAGCGGAACAAGCCGCAGCCAAGGCCAAAAAACTGGCGGCCGAAAAAGCCGAGGCTGCCGCCAAAGCGAAGGCCGACGCTGAAAAGGCGGCCGAAGCGAAAGCGCAAAAGCTCGCGGCTGAGAAAGCCGAAGCCGCCGCCAAGGCGAAGGCCGAGGCGCAGAAAGCCGCTGCCGAGAAAGCGCAAAAGTTGGCTGCCGAAAAAGCCGAAGCGGCAGCGAAAGCGGAAAAGGCCGCCGCCGCGAAAGCCAAGGCGGAAGCCGAAAAACTGGCCAACCTCAAAGCGAAAAGACTCGCAGCCGAAAAGGCCGAAGCGGAAAAAGCGGCCGCAGCCAAAGCCGAAGCCGCCCAGGCAGCGGCCGAGAAAGCTAAAAAATTAGCCGCGGACAAAGCCGCCGAAGAAAAGGCTAAAAGGCTCGCGGCCGAAAAAGCGGAAGCCGCCGCCAAGGCGAAGGCAGAGCAAGCCGAAGCGGAAAAAGCAGCAAAAGCGAAGGCGGAAAAGGCGGCGGAGAAAGCGAAAAAATTGGCAGCAGAAAAAGCCGCCAAGGCCAAAGCGGAAGCCGAAGCCAAGGCAAAGGCCGATGCCGAAAAAGCAAAAAAATTAGCGGCCGAAAAAGCGGCGGCAAAGGCTAAAGCCGAGGCTGAAGCGAAAGCCAAGGCAGAAGCGGAAAGGGTCGCAGCAGCGAAGGCCAAAGCGGATGCCGAAGCGAAAGCCAAGGCCGAGGCGGAAAAAGCCGCCACTGCGAAAGCTAAGGCCGAAGCCGAAGCAAAAGCCAAGGCGGAAGCGGAAAGAGCCGCCGCCGAAAAAGCCGCTCAGGAAGCCGCGCGAGCCAAAGCCGCCGCCTCGCAAGACGCGGTCAATAACGCGATCAAAGCGATCCGGCTGAAGGTCAACCGCAGCTGGATCCGGCCGATTTCGACAAAATCGGGTTTGAAATGTCGCATCCGGGTCAGGCTGATGTCCGACGGGACCGTGATCGAGGCCGAGGTTATAGCTTCAAGCGGAGACGAAATTTTCGACCGTTCGGCCGAGAATGCAGTCAATAAGGCTTCTCCGTTGCCGGTGCCTCAGGATAAGGACGTATTTGCGAAATCGTTCCGGTCGTTTACATTTACTTTCGATCCGGACCGGGGCGCTTATTGATCGCTTAAAAACTCTGTATCGTTCCCACGCTCCGGCGTGGGAATGCCGTTTGCACCGAGCTGGCGGTGCGTGACGCTGGCGCGTCACTGGATGCGTTCCCACGCCAGCGCGTGGGAACGAAAAATGAATAATATTTTGAAAGTGTTTTAAGAGGTCTGCGCGTGAAGAAAGTAAAAAAAATCATCATCATCGGGTTGCTAGGTCTGTTTGCGCCATTGCTGCACGCCGAAATGGACATCGAAATCACCGAAGGGGTTGAAAGTGCGCTGCCGATCGCAATCGTGCCGTTCGCCCAGCAAGGCCCAGCTCCGGTCAGCATCAGCAGCGTCGTGAGCAACGACCTGGGACACAGCGGCTATTTCAAACCGCTGGGCGAACAATACATGCCAAGCCGGCCGACGGCGCCTGAAGCGATCCAGTTCGAACAATGGAAATCGGTCGGCCAAAACTACATCGTGATCGGCCAGGCGATTCCGAGCGGCGGCCAATACAATGTGCAGTTCTATCTCTTCGATGTCAATAACGGCAGCCAATTGCTGGGTTACCGTATGACTTCGAGCGCGCAGGACTTGCGCCGCACCGCACATCACATCAGCGATCTGATCTTCGAAAAGCTGATCGGAAAAAAAGGCGTATTCAGCGGCCGTATCGCCTACATCACCAGCAGCGGCCAGGGCGCTTCAGCGACGCACCGCTTGCAGGTCGCCGATGCGGACGGCTTCAATCCGCAAACGATCGCGACCTCATCGGAACCGTTGATGTCGCCGTCCTGGTCACCGGACGGCCGCAAAATGGCTTACGTCTCGTTCGAAAGAAAAACCGCCGCAATTTACGTACAAACGCTCGCGACCGGGCAGCGGGTCAAAGTCGCCGAATTTCCCGGCATCAACGGTGCACCATCCTGGTCGCCGGACGGCGGTAAACTCGCGCTAACCCTGTCGAAGGACGGCAGCCCCGATATTTATGTGCTGAATTTGCAGAATAATTCCTTGCTGAAGGTCTCGCAGAGCACCGCAATCGATACCGAACCGACCTGGTCGCCTGACGGCAGCACCATCGTGTTCACTTCGGACCGGGGCGGCAAACCGCAGCTTTACCGGGTTTCGAGCCAGGGCGGCGCGGAAAAACGGATAACTTTCTCGGGCAACTATAATGCGCGCGCCAGCTTTTCGCCGGATGGAAAAAATATCGCCATGGTGCACGGCAACGGGAACGACTATCGGATTGCGGTGATGGATGTTGCAAGCGGAACGATTAACGTTTTGACCAGCGGCCCTACCGACGAATCCCCGAGCTTCGCGCCGAACGGCGACCTGATTTTATATGCCTCGCAACGCGGCAGCGGCGGCTATCTGGCGGCCGTATCGCTCGACGGCAAGATGCAGCAAAAGCTGATCTTCGACAGCAATGCGGTACGCGAACCGGCCTGGGCGCCTTAAGCTTCTCAGGGATATGATCTAAAAAATTGAGCGATTGGCACAGACCCTTTTTTTTTGTAAAATTAATGCCTTATTTTTCGGGATCTTAACGATGAAATTGAATAAAACACTCTTAGCTTTAGCAATAAGCGCCATGTTTTTAACCGCTTGCAGCGATGATGAAGCCGATCAAGCCTTGACCGACGGCTCGCAAATGGGCGCCAGCGGCATTAACGATGCAGCGACAGGCGGCCTGAATGACGGCGCCGGACTTTCCGGCTCGCAATTAGGTGCGGGAGGCGCGGGGGGGTATGGCAATAGCCGTTTAGGACCCGAGTTTTCCGATCCGAACAACCCGCTGTCCAAATCAACGATCTATTTCATGCTCGACAGCAGCCAGATCCAACCGGATTTTGAGCCGGTGATCGCCGCGCATGCCCGTTATCTGGCCAGCCATCCCGGCCAACAGCTTGCCCTGGAAGGCCATGCCGACGAACGCGGCTCGCGCGAATATAACATCGCATTGGGCGAAAACCGTTCCAAATCGGTCGCGAACCTGATGCGGGCGCAAGGCGTCTCCGACGGCCAACTTAACCTGGTCAGCTATGGCGAAGAGAAACCGGCCGCGTTCGGCAGCGACGAATCCGCCTGGGAACTCAACCGCCGCGTCGAACTGGTTTATAAATAAATGAATATACGTCCACTACTGCTGGCGACTCTTATCGGCGGTATCTCCGTAAATGCTTGTGCGTTGGCTCCAGTGGTCAACGATCCAGTCATCCCGACGCAGATGCCGCAAAATCCCAACGTACAGGCGGCTGCATCCAGCAAGACCCTGTACGAACTGATGAGCCGCATCGATCAATTGCAAAACGAAGTGCGCGAACTGACCGGGAAAGTTGAAGAACAATCCTATCAAAACGCCGAGCTGAAAAAACGGCTGAGCACGATGTATTCGGATTTTGACGAAAGAATGCAAAATCTCGAAAGCAAGGTGTCGGGCAGCAGTCCGGATGCGGGAGCTCCGGCCGCGGAAAATACCGGCGATACCGGTGGTCAACCGGCCGATCTGGATGCTATGCAGCAGCCTTCCGGCGAAGCGCAACCGGCAGAGCAAGATCAAGGAAGCAATGATCAGCCTGCCGATCTGGATCAGACAGCATCTCCTCCTCCGACTGATCAGGCGCCTGCCGAAAATCCGCCGCCCGCCGCGCCACCTCCTCCGAGTGAACCGTCTGCGGCAGTTTCCGCTGACCAGGAATACAAGCAGGCCTACGACGACCTCAGAAATGGACGTACGGCGCAGTCGATCGAGGAATTCAAGGCTTATCTGAGCCGAAACCCATCCGGACCTTTGTCCGGCAACGCACAATACTGGCTCGGCGAAGCGTACCGCGTCAATCAGGATTTCAGTTCGTCCCGCGCCGCTTTTACCACTGTATTGGAAAGTTATCCCGACAGCCCTAAAGTTCCGGACGCGTTGTTGAAACTCGGTTACATCGAGATCGATCTGAACAACAAGCCCAAAGCCGGCGAATATCTGAATCGCGTCATAAGCGAATATCCCAACACGAACGCGGCGCGTATGGCGGCCAAGAAACTGCAATCGATCTCCGGCCAGTGAGTTCACTTCGCATTACTGAAATCTTCTATTCGTTGCAAGGCGAATCGAATACGGTGGGCCTGCCGACCGTCTTTATCCGGCTGACCGGCTGTCCGCTGCGCTGCGTTTATTGCGATACCGAATATGCTTTCAGCGGCGGTAAAAAAGTCGCGATCGACGAGATTCTCGCTCAAGTCGACTCTTTCGGTACGCCTTATGTCACCGTTACCGGCGGAGAGCCTTTGGCGCAGCCGGGCTGCCTCGGCTTGATGACCAGCCTGCTCGACAAGGGCTACACCGTATCGCTCGAAACGAGCGGGGCGCTCGACATCTCAAAAGTCGACCCGCGCGTGATCAAGGTGATGGATCTCAAAACCCCAAGCTCGGGCGAGCTAGGCAGGAATCTGTATCAAAACATCGACTTTCTGAATCGCAAGGATCAGATCAAATTCGTGATCGGCAATGAAGAAGATTATGTTTGGTCGAAAGCGGCGCTGCACGAATACGGCCTACCTGAGCGCTGCCAGATCCTGTTTTCGCCGGTCATGGGCCGGCAAGACCCGACCGATCTGGCCGAAAAAATTCTCGCCGACCGGCTTCCGGTCCGTTTTCAGATTCAACTTCACAAGCTTCTGTGGGCCGACGCCCGCGGCAAGTAAACCTCCATGCAAAAAAAAGCGATTATTCTGCTCTCGGGCGGACTCGATTCGATTACCGCTTTGGCGCTGGCCCAAAACCAGGATTACCTTTGCCATGCGCTCAGCTTCGACTACGGACAGCGACATAACGCGGAATTGAATGCGGCCAGGCGCATCGCCGAACATTACGGGGTCGCCGATCATAAAATCATTCCGTTAGGTCTCGGCTCGATCGGCGGCTCGGCATTGACCGACGACCATATTCCAGTGCCGACCACGCCGCAAGAAGGTATTCCGGCCACGTATGTGCCGGCCCGCAACACGATCTTTCTGGCTTTCGCGTTAGGATGGGCGGAAGTGCTCAATGCGCGTGATATTTTCATCGGCGTGAATGCGGTCGATTATTCCGGCTATCCGGATTGCCGCCCCGAGTTTATCGAAGCCTTTCAAAAACTTGCCGATCTTGCAACCAAAGCCGGCGTCGAAGGCGACCATTTTACGATTCATACGCCGCTGATTGCCTTGAGCAAGGCGGACATCATCAAAACCGGCCTGGCTTTGGGCGTCGATTACAGCCAGACCGTATCCTGTTACGCCGCCGACCCGGAAGGCCGCGCCTGCGGTTTGTGCGATGCCTGCCGGTTGCGCAAAAACGGTTTTGCGGCCGCGGGAATCGAAGATCCTACACGTTACCGGTAGCAATCAGTCCACATCCCTATAGTGTCAGCCCTAACGAAGCGAACAAAAAGGTAGCGCTCCATGAAAGTCATCACCGTTCGCGACATGCAAAAACTGATCGGTACGATCGGCATCGAAGGCTTTTTGACCCGGCTGATCAGCGCACTCGAACATGATTTCAGCCGCTGGCATGACTTTCGAAAATCTCCCCGCCATGCCACCCATTATGCTCAGGGCGTGATCGAACTGATGCCTTGCGCGGACGACCGCTATTATGCGTTCAAATATGTCAACGGTCATCCCGGCAATACCGCGATCGGCAAACTCAGCGTCATCGCCACCGGCCAGCTCAGCGACGCTGTCACCGGTTACCCTCTGCTGCTTGCCGAAATGACGTTGCTGACCGCATTCAGAACCGCCGCCACCAGCGCATTGGCCGCCAAATATCTTGCCCGGCATACTGCCGAAACGCTGGCAATTATCGGAACTGGCGCACAAGCGGAATTTCAGGTTTTGGGTTTCAAGCAGCTATTTCCGCTTACTAAAATCCGGTTTTATGACAAAGACCCGCACGCGATGGCCAAATTCGCCCGCAATCTTGAGAGTTATGGCCTCGCTATGAACTCCTGCCACACAGTTCAGGAAACAGTCCGGCAAGCCGACATCGTGATTACCGCAACCGCGGCCAATGGACGGCACCAATTGTTTGGAGCGCAAGCGATCGCGCCAGGAACCCATGTCAACGCGATCGGCGGCGACCGCCCCGGCAAAACCGAACTGCCGCCGGAACTGCTCGAGGCCGCGAAAATCGTCGTCGAATACCTGCCGCAATCGCGCATCGAAGGCGAAGTCCAGCAATGCGACGCTGACCGCATCCACGCCGAGTTATGGGAGCTCGCGACCGGCAGCAAACCGGGTCGAGAAAACGGCCAAGAGATAACGCTGTTCGACTCGGTCGGCTTTGCACTGGAAGATTATTCAGCACTTCGCCTGCTTTACGAACTGGCTTCGGAACATGCTTTGGGCCAGGAGCTGGAACTGGTGCCGGAACCCGACGATCCGAAGGACTTGTTCGGATTATTAATGTAACCCGAGCTCGGGATAAGCCATGATGAAAGTCGGTACGGGATACGGGCTTCCTATTTTTCCCGCTGGATTTTCTCATCCCGAACTCAGGTTAATGTAGAGCTTTTACTTTTTGCCTGAAGCGTCGCCTGGATTCTGACGGCCACCCGGAACTCAATACAATCGAACCGGTCCGTATATTGATGGGTTGCAGTGGATAATTTTTTCATAAAGGCAAAAATCGGGAGAAAGCCTATGCACGTGAGTTACGAACAAGCAGAAACGGCCATTGCTGCGGCTATTGCGGAAGCGAAGAAACTGGGAACGCAGATGTGCATCGCCGTGGTCGATTCCGGTGCGGATTTGAAGGCGTTTACCCGAATGAATGGCGCCTGGGTCGGCAGTATCGATATTGCCATCAAAAAAGCCAAGACCGCCTGTTTCTTCGGCATGAATACCGGTCAAATCGGCCAATTATCGCAGCCTGGCGGACCGCTTTACGGCATCGAACATTCCAACCAGGGACTGATTACTTTTCCCGGAGGAGTGCCGATCGTCGATCAGGACGGCGTATTGATCGGCGCCATCGGCGTAAGCGGCAGCTCAGTAGAAAACGATCATCAGGTGGCCAAAGCCGGCGTCGACGTCATCGGTCTTGCCGATTTGCCTTCCCATCCTTGGCGAACCTGAGCCGCAACAGTTTACGCCTCCCGTTTCCTGGTGATTGTGACCGTTGGGCTCGTATGAGAGAATCATGACGCACGGGCGCATCGTTCTGTTGGCGCTGGCGCTGATGGCGTGCTCGGGAAAGCCCTATGTCGTTGAGGCAGAACACAATGAAAATGGCGCTCGCGTAAACCGGGTGTTCGTAGCCAGTCATGGCTGGCACACCGGGCTCATCATTCCCGCCCGCCATTTGAATGACCTGATTCCGGAACTAGCCGAACGCTTCGGCTCCGTGGACTACTATGAGCTGGGGTGGGGGGACGAAGGCTTCTATCAAGCTGAAGACATCACCATAGGACTCGCTTTGCAGGCGATATTCTGGTCGGAAGGCGCCGTTATTCATGTTGTTGCAGTCCCCATCGACCCACGCGTGTATTTTTCAGGAAGTGAAGTCCTGGAAATTTGCATTTCCGAGGCCGAGTTGACATCGCTCAACATCTTCCTGACCAACAGCTTTGCTCGGCGATCAACCGGCCAAATTGTCGCACTGTCGAAAGGAATCTACCGGGATAGCCAGTTCTATGCCGGCGAAGGCCGATACTATCTGCTGAACACGAGCAACAAATGGACCGCTAAGGGACTTCGGAGCGCAGGCTTGGACATCTCGCCCACCTTCAAGCTGACTGCCGGGAGCATAATAAGCTATCTCAGGTCAAATCCAAGGCAATGTGATACGGCGATGAACGACGCCCAATAATCGGCTCCAGGAGACGATCCCGCTCACTGGATAGCCCGGAACCTGAAATTCATAGTGTGAAAATTTTTAACGCGTATCCATACTGAAGTTATCCACTGTTGCGCATCTACGCATAAACCGATTATACGTAGATGGGACAGCGTCAACTTGAAGGCATCGCCGTGAACGAAACAAAGATTTACCGTACGTTTAAAGAGTTTTATCCGTTCTACCTTAGCGAGCATTCCAACCGAGTTTCCCGCGGGTTGCACTTCGTCGGCACATCGATAGCCCTGGGGCTGCTTATCATGGCTTTCGTCGCATCGATGTGGTGGCTGGTGGCGTTGGCCTTGATACAAGGCTACGCCTTTGCCTGGATTGGACATTTCTTCTTTGAGCATAACAAGCCCGCCACCTTCAGGTATCCCTGGCTCAGTTTGCTCGGAGACTGGCGTATGTGGTGGGAAATACTGACCGGCAGGATTCGTTTGCTTTGAAGCCGCTCCCTTCATTGGTTTCGCCGTCTTGAATAATGCCGCAGGTAACCCTAGTATAAACTCCATCCCCACCTTAAAAAATAAAGAGCAATGACGACCCTCACCCCTTACGACCTCATCGGCGGCGAACAGGCCATCCTCAGTTTAGTCGACCGCTTTTACTTCTATATGGATATCCTGCCCGAGGCGCAAGGCATACGCGCCATGCACCAGCGCAATCTTGCCTCCGCCAAGGACAAGCTGTTCAAGTATCTGTCCGGCTGGCTGGGCGGTCCTAATCTGTTCATCGAAGAATTCGGCCACCCAATGCTGCGCGCCCGCCATTTGCGTTTCGCTATCGGCGAATCGGAACGCGATCAATGGATGCTGTGCATGAATAAGGCCCTCGATGAAATGACCATGGATCCGCGGCTGAAAACCAATATCCAGAACGCCTTGCAGCAACTGGCGACGCACATGATTAATCAGGAGCCGGAGCAAAAATCTGCGGCGGCATGTTGACCTGAGCTTTGCAATCCGGCCGATGCCGCCCTACCGCCTGCGCCATTTGATGGCCTTAAAGACTGTCAAGAATTCCCCGCTTTCCTCCGTCCTTCATCCGCAACTTTCGAGCATACCTCCGTTAAATAGCTTAAACCCTTTAGGAAAATAACTGTCTATTTGTTGTATATCGATTTGACTTGCTCGATTATTTCATCCCGCGGCTAAGTTCGATACAACACCACTACTGATTCCCTGGAGCGATCATTTTGCAGTAATTTTCTACCCTACCGGGATGGCATGAATGACTAAACGAAATGCGCTTTTTATTTCAAACCCAAAAAGCGGCAAAGCGGATAATGAGTTCGATCTCGCCGTCGAGATTCTTAAAGCCTCGGAAATTAACCTGATCGAGGAGAAATCTGAAGATCCTTCTCTCATCAATGAATTAATTCGGCAAAACCGCGGCAACATCGATAGTGTTATCCTTGCAGGCGGTGACGGAACCATGAGTTCCGCAGCCGGTTTGCTCTCGGAATGCGGTCTTGCTCTGGGGATTTTGCCGGTGGGTACTGCCAATGACCTGGCCCGTACCTTGAAAATTCCGGAATCCATCGAAGCGGCCGCTGCGGTAATTGCGAACGGACGCCTGCATAGCATAGATTTGGGGAAAGTTAATCACCATTGGTTTATTAACGCCTCGCATATCGGGCTTGGCGTCAAGGTAAACCGCACCCTGACCACTGACCTTAAATCCCGCTGGGGGCGGTTCAGTTATGCAAGAAGTCTGATTGACGCATTTAAATCAATGCGCCCGTATCGTGCGGAAATTGTCTGCGACGGAGAAGCATTCAGCGTGCGCTCCATTCACATCACCGTTGCCAACGGCCGATTTTACGGAGGCGGCATGGCTTTGTCGAAGGAAGCTTCGGTCGATGACCATAAATTGCGTATTTTTAGTTTGGAACCGCAAAGCTTCTGGAGTCTTCTCAGTCACTCGGTGGTTATCCTGGGCGGCCAGTTGAAAGGCCGCGAAGGCGTCTGGCTGCGTAGCGGCCAGACTCTCAGTATCCATACCTCCCGGCCGATGGACATCTATGCGGATGGCGAATTGATTTCCCAGACTCCCGCTTATTTCGATCTGCAGCCGAACAGTTTGCAGGTCTATGTCCCGGACGAGTATTTTACGCAAGAGGAATCCGGCAATGCTGAAAACTGAACAACAGACTGCACTGGATAGTGTTATTAACTCAAGCCGCAGATCGATCGAACATTATCGCTGGGTCGCAGATTCCAGCAATGATGAACAAGATAGAATATTGCTCTATAAATTGGCTCTGCATCGGGAAATCATTGTCGAGAAGCTGGCGCCGCAAATGTATAAGCTCGGGGACATGCCCTCTTCGCCCGACCCCGAAAAATTGACTTTCGAGGAAATATTTACCCAATTAAAAGCCGCCTTTTCGGAGGATGAAGAGAATGTACTGTCGACCAGTTTAGATGACGTCGACTCGCAGCTTCTTCAAGAAATCAGCGAGGCTTGCAGCCTGGATTTCGATGAAGAAACTACGGCACTACTCGGGGAACTTCAACAATCGGTTGTTGAAGCCAAGCACATGAGGGGAAGTTGACCGATTGCTAACGGCCGCTTCGGACCGGCTGACGCTGCCATCCAAAGTCTCCCTTTGCCGTTTGTTTAAGCATCCAGGAAAACCAAAAAACCTCAACACTCGATCAAATTCACCGCCAAGCCTCCGCGCGAGGTTTCCTTGTATTTGGTTTTCATATCAGCGCCCGTCTCACGCATCGTCTTGATGACTTTGTCCAGCGACACGAAATGGGTGCCGTCTCCGCGCAGCGCAATCCGCGCCGCGTTGATTGCCTTGACCGCACCCATTGCATTGCGCTCGATGCAGGGCACCTGCACCAGTCCGCCGACCGGATCGCAGGTCAGGCCCAGATTGTGCTCCATGCCGATTTCGGCCGCGTTTTCAACTTGCTCCGGCGTGCCGCCCAGCACTTCAGCCAAGGCGCCGGCGGCCATCGAACAGGCCACCCCCACCTCGCCCTGGCAGCCGACTTCGGCTCCGGACAACGAGGCATTTTCCTTGTATAAAATCGCGATCGCGGCCGCGGTTAGCAGGAAGCGAACCACGCCGTCTTCATTCGCGCCCTCGCAGAAACGCCAATAATAATGCAGGACCGCCGGAATGATCCCTGCCGCGCCATTGGTGGGCGCGGTCACCACCCGGCCCCCGGCGGCGTTTTCCTCGCTGACCGCGAGCGCGAACAGATTCACCCAGTCCAACGTTCCGACCGGCACGCCCGGCGTCTGCCGGGGAATCTCGCCGATCAATTGTCGATAAAGATTCGCGGCCCGGCGCTTCACCTTCATGCCGCCGGGCAACGCGCCCTCCTCGCGCAGGCCGCGTTCGACGCAGGCCTGCATGACCTGCCAGATGTTCAGCAAGTTATGCCGAATTTGCTCCTCGCGCTGCCAGGCTTTTTCATTGCTCATCATCAATTCGCTGATCGGCCTGTGATGCGACGCACACAGCTTCAACAGCGTCGCACCGGTTTTGAAAGGATACGGCAGACAGGTATCGTCATGGGTCAGCTTGTTTGCTGCCGCATCCAGGCCGGTCACCACAAAGCCGCCGCCGACCGAATAATAATCTGTTTGCAGCAATTCGGCGCCGGCCTTATCAAAAACGGAAAAACGCATCCCGTTCGAATGATAAGGCAGCACCTTGCGGTGAAACAGCAAATCGGCTTGCTGATCGAAACGCACCGGATAACGCTGCAACAGACAAATCGAGCCTGCCTCCCGAATCGCCGCCAACCGCTCCGGAATGATCGCCGGATCGATCCGATCGGGCGCCTCGCCTTCAAGGCCGAGCAGCACTGCCTTATCGGTGCCGTGTCCCTTTCCCGTCGCGCCCAACGAGCCGAACAACTCAACCCGCAGCCGATCGATCTTGTCCATGATGGCCTGCTGCTCCAGCTTGTGCGCAAACGTCATCGCCGCCCGCATCGGTCCGACCGTATGCGAACTGGAAGGGCCGATGCCGATTTTAAAAATATCGAAGACGCTGATAGCCATGGTTGCCTGCGAATGATACAAAGAGAAAGGAATTAATAAATGGGAGTTTATATCTCTCCAGATATTATGTATGAGCAATGATTACGCCAGGGAAGGGAACAACTAAAACATCAGACTAAGTTACGGCGGCTCTCGTTCCCACAAAGAAACCGTCCGGTTTGGATTGGAAAATTGCCGCTAAGGATTAGGTAAAGACCTTTCGATCGAAGACCTGCCAGGTTTTAAAAACCTGGCAGGTCTTCGGCGTCGGCATGGAAGAGCAAAAAAATATTTTGTTCGGATGAGCCTAATTTTGGGCTTTGCTACCCTATTAAATCACGGACTCGGCAACGCCTTACGATCGGACAACATCGCCACGAAACTGCTGGCTTCGGCAATTGTTTGCTCCATCGCCTGAATCAATTGCGCGATGTCGATGCCGATCACGATAAATTCATTTTGCAGCGCGGCGATCGCCTGCGCATTCAGGTTGTGCTTCAGATACAATACCTGATCCTTGAAGGCGGACAGCACCGGATGAATTTTCGCTTCGGCCATGCGCAGGGACTTGATCAGGCGGGCGTAATTCTGACGGGCCAGTTTGAGCTGCTGCTTGCTGTGATTTTTCAGCGTACGGTTGTTGTATTCGTTGAGCTCCTTTTCCCATTCGACGAATAGCGCCTCGCTGACTTCTTCGATCGCCCGGATCCGCGCGCTGACCGCCTCGGACTTCGCTCGGCAGAACTGGTATTTCCGGTTCAACTGATGATAGCGGTGTTCGAGCGCCGCATCGTTCACATTCACCAGCATCTTGAAGCGCTGCAGGGCGTCCTCGAATTCGTTGCGGGTTTCCCTGAGGTTCACGCACGCCTGCTCGACCTGATGCACCACGATCGCGCGCTTGTGATCGCCGCCGATCGATTCTCTGGCGTTGTAATAGACCGACTTGATTTGTTTCAGAAATAGGCGCCGGATGAACGACAACGCATAAGCCATCAGGTCGCCTTCCGCCGATTTGTTAGGTTCAGCCATTCAATGTACTTTGATTAATGATTGTAATTTTAAAACGCGCATCTGCCGCATACGCGCAAAACGCTCTATCGACAACCTGACGCTCGGCCAGTTCCATAAGGTTTTTGCCGGCCTCGATCCCGGCGGATTTTACCAGGATCAATTCCTCGGCCGAAAGCTGTCCGGCCAGCCAGGCGGCGAGACTGTCGGAGGTGATGTCCCAACTTGCGGGAATCCCGGCCTGATCGAGTTCGTCCGGATCCGGCGACCAGATGTGCGTTCCGGGCCTACCTTGCAGGTCGGCAATTTGCCCGGCGAGCGGCCAATGCGGTTTCAAGCCCTGGAACAGCAACGCCATCTGCTGCATCGCCAGAAGCGCCATCCGGTGCGCAACCCGATCATCGAACCGCCAATGCTGCTGCGCGGCCCTGACCCGGTCTGCGAACAGGCCCCCGCCCGGCACCACGGCCACCGCCCTGCCCGCGAATTTCCGCTCAATGGCCGCGAGGCAATCGGCCAGCGTGCCGGCCGCCTCGAGACTGCCGCCGAGCTTGATCACGATCATCGTTTGTCCGAGAACTGCCTGAGCAGATCGAGCAAGGCCGCCGCCTTATCGAAGCACTCCTGATATTCCTCCTCGGCAACCGAATCGTACACAATGCCGCCGCCGGCCCAGAAGCGGATCTCGCCATGCGAATACACCAGCGTGCGGATCGCAATGTTGCTATCCATATTACCGTCGAAACCGATATAGCCGATCGAGCCGCAATAGAGGCCGCGCCGGTTCGGTTCGAGTTCTTCGATGATTTCCATGGCGCGGATTTTCGGCGCGCCGGTGATCGAGCCGCCGGGGAAACAATGCTTCAACAGGTCCATCGCATGCTTGCCGTCGGCCAACAGGCCGGTGACCGTGCTGACCAGATGATGTACGGTCGCATAGGATTCGACCGCGAAAATCTTCGGCACCCTGACCGAGCCCTGCTTACAGGTCTTGGAGATGTCGTTGCGCAGCAAATCGACGATCATCAGGTTCTCGGCACGGTCTTTCGGACTGTTGCTCAAGATTTCCATTTGCCGCCGATCTTCGTCGGGATCCGCCTTGCGCGGCCGCGTGCCTTTGATCGGCTTGGTGGTAACCTTGCCGTTTATCAAACGTAAAAAGCATTCGGGGGAAGAACTGAGCACCTGCACCCCGGGCAGATTCATGTAGGCGCTGAACGGCGCCGCATTCAATTCGCGCAGCTTGCGATAAGCAGTCCACGGCTCGCCCTCGCACGGCGCCGAAAACCGCTGCGAAAGATTGATCTGGTAACAATCGCCCTCGGTCAGATAATGCCTGACTCGCTCGAAGGCCCGGATATAGCCGGCCTTGTCCATATTGGCCTCGACATCGCCAAGCACGCGGAACGGCGCCTCTTCGAGCGCGTCCGGCAACACGCTGAATTGTTCGAGCAAGCGTTGCCAGTATTCCGGATCACGCTCAATGCCGGCCAGCCAGCTTTTTTTCTCGCGGTGGTCGACAACGACCGCCCATTCGTAAATGCCGACCGCCATTTCCGGAATCCGCTCCAGATCGGCGGCGATGCTGTCAAGACGTTCGATGCGCCGGGCCAGATCGTAGGCGAAATAGCCGATCGCGCCGCCTTTGAACGGCAGTTCATTCTTCGCCTGCCGGATTTTGCCGAGTTCATGCTTGACCAAATCGAACGGATCGGCCGCCGATTGCACGGTATGGCCGTCACGGGTGATTTCGGTGATGCCTCCGCGCGTGACCAGGGTACAGAGCGGATCGGCCGCAAGAATATCGTAACGATCCAGGGTACAGGCCGGATAACCGCTGTCCAGAAAAACCGCCCAGGGTTTGCCCGCGATCGAGGAAAATAACGCGGCGGTATCCGCGAAATACGGCAAGGAATCCCTGCGCAAATTAGACTGGGGCATTGAGGCGGCTGGCTCGGTTGAGGCTGAAGCAGGGAATGTTAGCCGGTATCGGGCGCATTATGCGGCATAACCCGTGGTCTGAGAAATAGGTCTGATTTGAAGTCATCGATAGTTTCAGTGCTTCCTACAATGCCGCTGTAAAGCCGCAGAATACAATACGGACGGCAAGGCGGCTTGAATGGCGGAAAGTGCAACCGGTATGGATGAAGGCGATGATGGCATGTTTGTGATGGCGGTTATTGTAACATTGTTTGCCGCAATGCTCGACGGCAGTTCCCGCATTTCCTCGATCCTGCCGGCCAGTCCTTGTAACGGTTCGGAAAGGACCGCGCGATCGCCGAATCGTACATAAGCTGCCAATCAATTCCTCATTCGGCACACCTTGCTCTACTCCGCACGGCTCCACATTGAAATTGTGTCAGCGATTTTTCCATGTCGGCAAGATAGGGCTCGATCGATTTACCTACCCATAATTGCGGCCTGGAGGCTTCGATTTTTTCGCGCTGCTCGCGTTCGGCGATCGAAACCGCGGCAGACTTGAATGCAGAGATCATCGAAAATTGACGCTGCAATTGCTCCTTGAACACCGCCTCGCCGAAATAGGTGAAATCCGATTCCGAGCCGCAGCCGAAAGAAGTGCGATCCTGCGCCGCGGCAGTCGCCACCAGCGTATGGGGACCTTTCAACACATCGACAAAGGCCCCGGAATAACACGCTGAAACGACGATCACTCGCCATTTGATGCCGGCCTCGTCGAGCATTGCTTTTAATTGCTGAGGAGTAATATCATTCAAAGGCAACGGCCAGAATTCGACCGCCAGTTTATGATCGCTGCTGCCATGGCTGGTCAGATACAGAAACAGCACATCTTCCTCCCGGTCCATGATTTTGCCGATGCGCTTCAAGGCCATGGCAAGATTGGTCGCGGACGCGAGCGGCGTGTCTTCGAGCGTATCGAGATGATTGACCAGATTCACCGAATGTCCTAAGGTGCCGAAGCGCTCGTCAAATAACCGTTTGATATAGTCCACTTCGATCGAAAACACATCTTCGGTCGCAAAACTCGCAAAACCGACATAAAACAGATCGGCGTGACGTTTACGTTGCGGCCGCAGCCGGCCCAAGGTTTCGTCGAGCAGTACCGGTTGCCGGTACAACAGCGTTTCTACATCCAGTTCCCGATAGTTTGCATAAGGATCGCCGCCTTCCGCCTCCTCTTCTTCTCGGGGATACCAAAATTCCCGGTAATCGGCGAATCCCCATTCGGCGGGCAGGGAGGACAGCAACACGAGCACAACGCTGGCCACAATCGCCAGGGGCCGACCGCAAAAAAGTAAAAAAGCGCGGCCCAGTAAAACAAACACATAAACGGCAGCCAATCGTTCAAACCATAAGGCGAGATCGGGCCAGTTTTCAAATTCATGCTGCTCCAGGTAGCGCGACATCGTATGCAGCAGGATCAACACCGGAGCCAGACTGTAAATCACAATCCCCATCTGTAACACGGCATTTTCTCGCCGCATGATTTTGGCAGCCAAGTAGATCGCGATCAATAAGCAGGCCATATCAAAGGTATAGACCGGCAGCGCATAAAGCACGAATTCCGGCTTCGGCTGGTTCAGCAAGTAACCGGTGCCGATTTCCAGCAGCAGATCCAGAATCAAAAGCAGCAAAAACTGATCCCGGTTGAAAATGAAACATTCAAGACGGTATTTACCGAAAACGGCCAGCCGAAAGCCGTTCCGCAAATTCGTCGATAAACTAAAAAATTGATTCATCATAAAATTGAGCCATTCCCTTCATTCGCCCGATTATAACGGCTTTTGCCGCCGGATTTTTAAACCGTTCGGCCATTATTGCCGGAACTAATCACCCGGAGAACTATCCACTGCAAAAAGTTGCGTTTGTTTACGATTCCGTTACACTCACAGGCTTTATCATTTTTACCCATATAACCATGCGTGACGCCAATCCCAGGACCGTTTATTTAAAAGACTACACCGTACCGGACTATCTGATTCAAAATGTCGATCTGAATTTCACGCTGGACGAGGAGAACACCCGCGTCGTGTCAAGGCTGACGATGTGCAGGAATCCGGCCAGCCGATCGAGCGATACTTCGCTGACCCTGACTGGGGAAAACCTGAAACTGGTTCGGGTCGTGTTGAACGATGACAACGAGCTTGGCGGCGAAGACTATCTGCAAACCCCGGATTCCTTGATCATTCACGATGTGCCGCAGCAGCGCAGTTTCGTGCTGACGATCGAAAATTCGATCGATCCCAAAGCCAATACCGCCCTCGAAGGCCTGTACCTTTCGAACGGCATGCTGTGCACGCAATGCGAGGCCGAAGGCTTCCGCAAAATCACCTATTTTCTTGACCGCCCCGATGTCATGGCCGCGTTCACGACCACGATCATCGGCGACAAAGACCGCTTTCCGGTGCTGCTTTCGAACGGCAATAAGGTCGGCCACGGCGACCTTTCGGACAACCGGCACTGGGTGACCTGGAAAGATCCTTTCAAGAAACCCTGCTACTTGTTCGCGCTGGTCGCAGGTCGGCTCGAATGCATCGAGGATCATTTCATGACCGTCAGCGGCCGCGATATCGCCTTGCAAATATTTGTCGAAAAACACGATCTGGATAAGTGCAGCCATGCAATGCAGTCCCTGAAAAATGCGATGGCCTGGGACGAGCAGGTCTACGGCCGCGAATACGATCTGGATTTATACATGATCGTCGCGGTCGGCCATTTCAATATGGGGGCGATGGAAAACAAGGGCCTGAACGTGTTCAACACCAAGTTCGTGCTGGCGCGGCCCGATACCGCGACCGATGCCGACTACGAAAATATCGAAGGCGTGATCGGCCATGAATATTTCCACAACTGGACCGGCAACCGGATCACCTGCCGCGACTGGTTCCAGCTTAGCCTGAAAGAAGGCTTCACCGTTTTCCGCGACCAGGAATTCACCGGCGACCGCACCTCGCGCGCGGTCAAACGGATCGAAGACGTGAACATGCTGCGCACCCGCCAGTTCGCCGAAGACGCAGGCCCGCTGGCGCATCCGATCCGGCCCGATGCCTACATCGAAATCAACAACTTTTACACGCTCACCGTTTACGAAAAAGGCGCCGAGGTCGTGCGCATGCTGCACACCCTGCTCGGCGCGGCAGGCTTCCGGAAAGGCAGCGACCTGTATTTCGAACGCCACGACGGCCAGGCGGTTACCTGCGACGATTTCGTCAGCGCCATGGAAACCGCGAACGGGATCGATCTGAGCCAGTTCCGCCGCTGGTATGCGCAGGCGGGCACGCCTTTGGTCAACGTTGCGCAACGCTTCGATGTCGAGCAAAAGACGCTTTCCCTGACCCTCTCCCAATACTGTCCGCCGACGCCGGGGCAAACAACGAAAGAGCCGCTGCATATTCCGGTCACGACCGGCCTGATCAAGCGCGACGGCACACCGGCTTTGTGCCGGTTACAGGACGGCGAAGCGTCCGAGCAGGTCGTGCTGCAGTTGACTCAGCAGGAACAGACCTTCTTGTTTTCCGGTCTGGATGAAGCACCGGCCGTTTCGCTGTTGCGCGGTTTCTCCGCGCCGGTCAAACTGGCGATGAATCGGCCTCTCGATGAACTCGCGTTCCTGCTGAGCCATGACCCGGACACCTTCAACCGCTGGGACGCCGGTCAGCAGCTGGCCGTGCAAGTCATGTCCGGGCTGATCGTCGACTATCAGGACGGCGCGGAACTAGTCGTCAACCCGCTGTTGATCGAGGCTTATCGGAAAGTGCTGGCACAATCCTGGGACGATTTGTCCTATTTCTCCCTGCTGATGACGCTGCCTTCGGAGCTGTATCTGACCGAGCAAATGCGCGTGGTCGACGTCGAAGCGATCCATCATGCGCGCGAAGCAGTCGCCAGGGCGCTTGCCGAACAACTGCGCGAACCGCTCGAAGCGCTCTACCTGCAATACCACCGCGACGAATCCGGCCGCTTCGATGCGGGCGCGATCGGCCGCCGACGCATCAAAAACACCTGCCTGTCTTACCTTGCCAGACTCGACGAAGAATGGGTGCAACATTGGTCATCGCAACAATTCAACAGCGCGAAGAATATGACCGACCAGCTTGCCGCGCTGACCGTGATCGTGAATCATCCGCATCCGGCCCGGCAGCAATGCCTGGACGGCTTTTACGCGCAATGGCGGCACGAGGCCCTGGTCATCGACAAATGGTTCGCCACCCAGGCGATGAGCCCGATGCCGGGTACTTACGACAAGGTACTTGGATTGCTTGACCATCCGGCCTTCGACATCAAAAATCCGAACCGGGTCAGATCCTTGATCGGCGCCTTCTCGCAATCGAATCCGCTGCATTTCCATGCCGCAAGCGGCCAAGGTTATCAATTCCTTGCCGACCGGATTCTCGAATTGAACAGCCTGAATCCCCAGGTCGCTTCGCGTATGGTCGGCGCCCTGACCTCATGGAGGCGTTATGACGAGAAACGGCAGGGTTTGATGAAAGGGCAACTGGAGCGGATCATCTCGACCGAGACGATTTCGAAGGATGTGTATGAGGTGGCAGCAAAGAGCTTGGCTTGAGGAATAATCATTCCGGGTTTGCCTTTAACAGACGGACCAGAGCCTCCTTGTAATAATATCGACAGTACCGGAAAAAAAACTTCTCAGTCATGCCGTCATCTATAACCAATTTTATTCCAAAGGGCTATAAATTCGTTGATATTCAAGCGGATAATTTAATAAATTGCAAAAAAATACGCTGTATTTATCTGTTAAAAATAAATTAAGCTCAATCTGTACGATAGATATATGCCCTATCCATTGAATACCCTTTTGT
Source organism: Methylomicrobium sp. (assembly GCA_051061095.1). Taxonomy (GTDB): domain Bacteria; phylum Pseudomonadota; class Gammaproteobacteria; order Methylococcales; family Methylomonadaceae; genus Methylomicrobium. The sequence continues at coordinate 64,556 of JBPFEE010000009.1, forward strand.
TACCCTTTTTTATAGATTTACAAGATTTTGCTTGAAAATATAAACTAAACCTGCTGGCGAAGATTAGAAGGAAATTTTGCGCAAATGGCTTCACTCAAGCAAGGAAAGCTTATACACCAATCCGGAAGTGGTACAAGAGCGTAACGCGAGTGGAGTGATGTACTACGCCTCCTCCTACCCTTGGGATCGGGTATTTTGACCAAGTTGGAGCGACAGCGAAAGCACGGTCAAAATACAGGCTCGTCCAAGAGGTCGTCCAAGTCATGGTGGAAGCCAATTGGTGGGGTACAGGGTGGGGAATTGTGCATCGTGGCGGATTCAGGATGAATACAGTCCGCTGAAGGCGAGAACCGCCAGCTTATTTTTCGCGGCTGAAATCGGATGGAGCCGGTTTCGGCTTTCGCGAAAAGTGTTGGTGCTCCTGAAAACATTGTAACTAAGGAAGTTTTCGATGAAATATGTAGCTATCATAGAACCCACTAATAAAGGTTTTTCAGCTTATAGCCCGGATATACCCGGCTATATTGCAAAAGGCGCAACAGAGGAAAATGCCAAAGAGGCGCTCAAAGAGGCTATCACCTACCATATCGAAAGACTCAGAGAGGTAGGGCTAGATATCCCTCGAAGCTACTGCCGAGCAGAAACCATAGACATCGTAACCTGATGCGGGATGGCAGTTTTACTGCTTCCAAACGCTACCTAAAATTTTTTGAAAATCATTTGAGAATAAGCTAAATGACTCGTGTGAAGAGAAGTCAAATCGCGACTCACTCTGAATGCAGTTGTCATTGGATCTCATTCCATATGACTTTTTGATGCTGAAATAGGGAACCATCGCTAAGGAATGGTTCCCTGCAAGAGTTCTAAGGATAGGGACAGAGATACGACCACATGGATGTGGGGGGTAGATCGCGCCGGGAATAAGCGATCTAGAGCAATGCCGCCACAGGCGGTCTATGGACAGAGCCATTGCCGACGACTGTAAGGATGCAGAGATAGGGCAGCGCAGGGAACAGTTGCCGAGAGGGTTGGGAGAGGAGTATCAAAAACAAGGAAAGTTACCTGATCCCTCATCCTGGCCTTCTCCCTCAAGGAATAAGGAATTCAAACGGCTTGGATGTTTACGCTACCTTTGGCGGCCTGCACAGCATTTGCAAAGTCATCGCCACCCAGCCGAAATTTCGATGTTCATCGGTAAGTCCTACAGGCAATTGGCCAGTAATATTGCCCGTTTCGGGGCGGGTAAACCTTCCACTGTTACTCCCGGCTCATTCGGATCGAGAAAATCCGGCAGCGAATAAAACGGCATCCAGTCGGTGCGGCGCTGCTCTTGGATACTCGTAGGCGTCACATCAACCACACGGATATTGCCGAAGCGGCAGCGCTTAAGCCAGCTTTCCAGCGTCGCAAGGCTTGGGATGAACCAGACGTTGCGCATGTTCGCATAGCGATCCTCCGGCATTAATGCCTCGCCCAGTTTGCCGTCAATGATCAACGTTTCGAGCACCAGTTCGCCGCCGGGCATCAGGCAGTCCCGAAGCTCCAGCAAATGATCGATCGGCGACCGCCGGTGATACAGTACCCCCATCGAAAAAACGGTATCGAATGCTTTCAATCCAGCCGGCAGCGCTTCGATTCCGAAGGGTAAAACATTAACCGGCGCGCTTCCATAGAGCGATTTGACCAATTGGAACTGGATCACATTCAAAAGCAATGGATCGATGCCAACGACCCTTTTTGCACCCGCTCCGAACATGCGCCAGCAGTGATAACCATTACCGCAGCCAACGTCCAGCACCAGCCGGTGATTCAAAGGAGCGATATGATCCTTAAGCCGGTTCCATTTCCAGTCGGACCGCCATTCGGTGTCGATTTTAATCCCATAGAGATCATAAGGGCCTTTGCGCCAGGGAATCAGTTCACGCAGTGTGCCCAAAAGCCTTTCCCTATCCGCCTCGGTAATATCCTCGGCGTTGCCGATTTGCACCGCATCCTCGGCCAGACAACGCCGCGAAGGCGACAAATGCGGCAAACTCTCGAGCAACCCAAGCCAGTGCGGCAGATTGCCATGGCGGCCTGGGTCCAGCGCGGCGGCGATTTGTGCGGGCAGCCTATCCGCCCATTCATCCGCTTTGACTTCCCTGAGCGCGGCATATAAGTCCTGATAAGCGGTCATTTCAACGCGAGGATCGAGGCGAAATTGAAATATTGAAACCAGACTTCCGCGCTGAAGGTCGCGGCCCCCAGCGAACACCCTAGACCATAACAAACGCTGTCAGGACGCGCGAAACGGCCGGCTAACAACCCGATTGCCGCAATGACCGCCTGATAGCCCCGCACGGAGCGCTGGATCATGTCGGGAAAAACGTCGGCAACTTTGGCGTCGAATTTAAATGCTTCGATCTCAGCTAACGGGCTGGTGTAAATGGAATTTTTGGTTTGAATCACAACAGAAAGGTATCAATGAAAGCCGCCTGCAGCCGGCTGAAAGTTGACTGTGCGTGCGGATCGCCGATCGAAAATCAGATCAAGCCATCGAGGTGACCGAATTTGACCGCAAGACGGGTCAATTCCACGTCATTTTTGATCTTGAGTTTATCATAAAGCCGGTAGCGATAAGTGTTTACCGTTTTGCTGCTGATCGCCAGCATTTCGGCCATTTCCTGTATCGTTTTGCCTTGCAGGATCAGCGTCACAATTTCAGCCTCCCGCTGGGATAATTTGACGAAAGGTGACTGATGATTATGGAGCAGGTGTTGAAAAGCCAGATTATTCGCCACATCGCTGCATAGATAGCGCTTGCCCTCGATTGCCTTGCGAATCGCGCAAATCATTTCGTCAGCCGAGGAAGATTTGGAGATGAAGCCCAGGACACCAAGCTTCAATAGCTGCTGGGGAATCGGGCCATCGTTATACGCCGACAAGCCGATGATTTTGACGGCGGGATTCTGCCGCAAAATGCGCCGACTTGCTTCCACCCCGCCGATGCCGGGCATGCTGACATCCATCAGTACGACATCCGGGGACAGATCGCCTACCATCTCGACTGCCTGTTCGCCGGAATCGGCGACCGCCACGACTTGAATTTCGTTGTCTGAATTCAGCAACGCCTGAATGCCGGTTCTGACCAATTGGTGATCATCAACGAGTAGCACACTAATCATAATTACTGGTATTTTAATCTTATAATCAGTTAATCAGCATTGTCGTAGATCGGTAGAATCCTTCAATGAAAACTCCATAGCCTACAATTATAACGGCAATGGATCTGTTTGTCTGTAGGTTTCAGGACCATTTGATACTTATCGGATAGCCAAAAGATAACCAAAGTATTTATCGGGCGCAATCCGCTGATTTTTTTTCAAAGCCCGTGAAACCAATACTTGCTAATTCATCGTACATTTCGTGTAATGCGGATAGGTGCAGCAACATACACCAAAAGAAAGGTATCTCGCACTTTCTATTTCATTAACCATCTAAATTTAAAGGAGAAAATGAATGTTAATTAAATCGGTATTCAAAATTAAAATAGCGGCATTAGTGATTCCCTCCGCGTTGCTGATGGCATTAGGGCAACCGGCATCGGCAAAAGAAGCTTCGGATATCAAAAGAACGGTTTTATTACAGCACAACGTGACCTTGCCTGGTCCCAACGTGAATAGCAAAGTGATTCGCGTAAATTTTCCGAATGGCGTGAAAACTCCTCGCCATACCCATGAAGGGCCTGGCCCGCGTTATGTGGTCAAGGGTACACTGCAAGTGGTTGAAGGCGACAAGACAGGTATTTATTCGGCGGGCGAGGTGTTTTGGGAAACCGGGCAATCGATGACGGTGGAGAATATCGGGGGGGAACCTGCGGAATTGATCATTTTCGAAATGGGACCGGGGCACTGAAATGGCTCGCTGGCTAAACCTGCTGCTGTTACTGCTGTGTTGGGCAAGGGCTTCGGCGGAACCGCCGAGGCCCTTGCTCTGGCAGGTCAGCGATGAAGATAACACCGTCTATTTGCTGGGTTCGTTTCACATGCTGAAGGCGGAGGATTACCCTTTGGCGGCGGCCGTCAATAAAGCTTTTGACGATGCCGAAAAGATCTATTTCGAAGTCTCACCGGACGAGTTAAACAATCCCGATCGGGTTAAATCCATTATGAAGGCGGGATTTATCACCGGGGGCGCAACGCTTGAGCAAAGTCTGCCAGCCGAAACCTGGCATCGGATGCAAAAATATTGTGAGGCAAACCGGTTGCCGCTCGACACTTTTCAGACGATGAAACCATGGCTGGCGGCGGTGACGATCGCAAGCCTGGAAATCGCCAAGGCCGGATATTTGCCTGATTTGGGATTGGACAAGCATTATATGGAAATGGCCGATATCGCCCGTAAGGAAACTGCGGGTCTGGAAACCCTGAGTCAGCAATTCGGGGTTTTCGATCAAATGGATCCCAAGGAACAGGAATTGTTCTTGAACCAGACGTTAAAAGATATGCAGGACCCTCGGCAATTGCATGAATTGCATAAGCGCTGGCGCAACGGTGACGCCGAGGGCTTGCTACAGTTACTGCGCCAGAATACGGTCAATGAAATCCCCGAATTTTACCGGCGCCTGAACAGCGAAAGAAACCGCGCCTGGGTACCGCAAATTTCCGCGTTTCTGCGCGAAAATCATGAAGGCAGCGCATTGGTCGTGGTCGGCAGTCTGCATTTATTGGGCTCCGACGGCCTGATTGAACTGCTGAAACAGCAGGGATTCCGGGCGGTCCGCATGCAGTGAAGCCCGGTCAACGCGGCGAATCCGCCTGATAAGCCGATAAATCGTCGGCCAACAGCTTTTGCACATCGATCCGGTCAAAGCGGTATTGTTTATTGCAAAATTCGCAGCCGACTTCGACCGCGCCTTTTTCTTCCAGTATATGCTCAAGTTCCTGCCGGCCGAGGGAACGCAAAGCGTATTCGATCTTCTGCTTCGAGCAGGCGCACTCGAATTGCACCGATTCCGCATCGAAAAGCCGGACTTTTTCTTCATGAAATAACCGATGCAACAGGGACTCGCTGTCGAGGTTCAGCAATTCCGTCGCGGTCAGCGTATCGGCCAGCATCACGATGCGCTCCCAATCGGTTTTGAAATCCTTATGCTCGGGCAATTCCTGCAGCAGCAGGCCCGCCGCAACCTGTTCGTTCGCAAACAGCCACAGCCGGGTATCGAGCTGTTCGGACTGGATGAAATAAGTCTGCAAGGCCGCCGCCAGATTAGCGCCTTTGAGCGGCACGATGCCCTGGTACGGTTCGCCTTTATCCGGCCTTATCGTCAACACCAGCCGGCCCTGTCCGAACATCGATTCGAGCGGTCCGCTTTGCACTTCATCTGCACAACGGACCAGACCTCTGATCTTGCGGTCGTGCGTCGATTGCGCGACCAGCGTTCTGAATGCGCCGTCCCCCTGCGCCTGCATGATGATCGAACCGTTGAACTTGATCGTAGCGGACAACAGCACCGCCGCCGCCAGCGCCTGCCCCAGATTTTCCTGCACGACCGCATTACCGTGCTGATTGCGCCTGGCATTTTGCCAACTGCTTGACAATTTGACCCATTCGCCGCGCACACCGAATGCTTCGAATATAAAGCGGCGTAAAATATCTTCTTCCATCCTGTCTTTCCGGAAAAGCGAGAGCTTTATTATAACCTGCAATCGGTGTAACCTAGGGTTCTGATGAATATCGGAGGGTGCGATCATGATTTTCTCTAAGAAAAAACTATCTCTTCCCGACCCTTTAGAGGCACTGCCCGGCAATCCCGAGCCGATGCGCGTCACCAATCGGCATTTTGTGAACGGCAATCCGATTCTGCCGCCGTTTCCGGATCATTTGCGGCTAGCCCTGTTCGGCCTCGGCTGTTTTTGGGGCGCCGAGCGGCTTTTCTGGGCTCATTCCCACATTTTCAGCACCGCAGTCGGTTATAGCGGCGGTTATACGGTCAACCCGACCTATGAACAGGTCTGCACGGGAATGACCGGCCACAGCGAAGTGGTCAGGGTGGTTTATAATCCTGAATTAACGCCTTACGGCGAACTGTTGAGGTTGTTCTGGGAGGCCCATAATCCGACCCAAGGGATGCGCCAGGGCAATGATATCGGCACGCAATACCGCTCGGGAATTTATACCTACGCTCAAGAACAATTTGAACAGGCCGTCGCTTCAAAGCGAGCTTTTCAGGAACAATTGATCAGTGCAGGGTTGGTGGAGACGATTACAACCGAGATTCTGCCTGCGGGGGAGTTTTATTATGCCGAGGATTATCATCAGCAATATCTTGCCAAAAATCCCGGCGGCTATTGCGGACTCGGTGGATTAGGCGTGTGTTACGGCGGCCAATAAGCAGGCAAAAAAAAGGCGGTTTGGAAACCGCCTCAGAACTATTAGGAAGATTTTAACGCAACTTTCAGCTCACGGCTCCGAAGAGCCTCAAAAGTTAGTGTAATGATAGCAACAGCTTGGGCAAATAAAAATGTGGCAAATTGTCGCAGGGCAACAATAATTGCCAAAAAGAGACAAAATATTGCATACCTTTTTGCTTACTTCCCTCTAAAAACGAAAGACAAAAAAAAGGCGGTTTTTTCAACCGCCTGAGAACTATTAGGAAGATTTCAACGCAACTTTCAGCTCACGGCTCCGAAGAGCCTCAAAAGTTAGTGTAATGATAGCAACAGTTTGGGCAAATAAAAATGTGGCAAATTGTCGCACCGCCACAACGTTTACCAAAAAAACGACAAACGACCTTTCCGGAATCTCAAGTGTCATATCGGAAGGAGGCGCAAGTAAAAAGGCGATTGGGAAATAAATATCTCTAGTTAGAAAAAATTCAACACCTTCTTTTTCAATCTACTTGCTCAGAAAGAGCTTCAGGAAATAATTAGATCATAGCAGCAGAATGATAAGGAATAATGTGACATATTGCCGCAGTTCAGAATGCCCGGCAAATCAGCGACAATTGCGTCATAGGCTTATATAGACCACTTTTTTCGGTTAAATTTGAAAAATGCTCACCCACGTTACACCCAAGTCGGAATTTAACGCCAGACAAAATCTGAAATGGCTGTTTATCCTCAGAAACATGCTGATCGCGGCCGCTTCGCTGCTGCTGATCATCTCGGTTTATGGTTTGAACATCAAATTGCCGGAAGGTCAGCTCTGGATGGTGATCGTATCGATCATCTCGGTCAATATATATACTTCCATGCGCCTGCAAACCGATGATCCGGTGTCGGAGCTCGAAATTTTCTCGCAGCTGACGGTTGATGTGTTCGCCATTGCGGCGTTCATGTATCTGACCGGCGGAGCATCGAATCCGATCATCTGGGTATTTCTGCTGCCTTTGATCGTAGCCGCGATCATGCTGCCGCAATCCTATGCCTGGTACATGGTGATAGTGACCACATCGATGTACACGATATTGATCGCATACAATATTCCCTTACCTTCGATCGAGCCGCACATGCCGGATCCCGCGCGCCTCCATGCCGAAGATATGGCGCATTATTCGATGTTGCTGAATGCGTATGCGGCCAGCGATAGGCATTATTATGACCTGCATATGTTCGGCATGTGGTTCGGGTTTGTATTCAGTGCGGGCCTGGTCGCATTTTTCGTGGTCGAGCTGGCGAAAACATTGAAGGTTCAGGAACGTAGTCTGGCGATCGCGCGCGAAAATGCGCTGCGGGACGAGCGCGTCATTGCCCTCGGCACGCTTGCTGCCAGCGCAGCGCACGACATGGGTACCCCTTTGGGCACGATCGCGATCGTCGCACATGAACTGCGGCAGGAATATCCACTGCACCGCTTTCCCGATCTGCATGAAAAAATCGACATCATGCAGCAGCAGGTGGATCGCTGTAAAAAAGCGTTATCGGTGATGTCCGCCTCGGCCGGCGAGATTCGCGCCGAATCGGGAAGCGTGATGCGGGTAACCGCCTATCTCGATAATGTGATCAATCTTTGGCGAACCCAAAAGTCAGCCGCGAAACTGAATCTTTTTATCGATCCAGATAATGTCGATGAAGCGGAAATCATCGCCGAACGCACCTTGACACATGCATTGATCAATATTTTGAATAATGCTGCCGAGGCGAGCGGCGATAATCGCAAAGGGATTGAATTCCACGCCATCTGGGACTTGCGGCTCATGCATATCAAAATTCGTGATTATGGTCCCGGTTTCCCGCCCGAAATGGTCGGCAGCGCGGGCAGACAACCGTTGATCAGTAAAAAACACGGCTTGGGAGTCGGATTGTTTCTGACTTATTCGACAATTCACCGTCTTGGCGGAACCATTCAATTTTATAATGTGGAACCGCACGGCGCCTGCGTCGACATTACGCTGCCGCTGCTGCATGCCGAACCTAACGAAGAGGAGAATCCGGATAATGGATAAACCGAGACTATTGCTGGTTGACGACGATGAAACCTACTGCCGGGTATTGAAATCCGCTCTCGAAAAACGGGACTATGAAGTACTGGTCGCCACCGACGTGCAGAGCGGCATTGCTCTAGCCGAACAAAACCTGCCCGAATATGCGGTGATCGACTTGCGTATCGGCTACGAGTCGGGACTGGAATTGGTCAAGAAGCTGATTTCACTCGATGCGAATACCGCCTGCGTGATGCTGACCGGCTTTGCAAGCATCGCCACCGCGGTCGAAGCGATTAAACTCGGGGCGATTCATTATCTAACCAAACCTGCCAACGCTGACGAGATCCTGGCCGCGCTGCATAAAAACGAAGGCGACTCGACCGTTTCGATCAGCGAAAATCCCTTGTCGGTCAAGCGTCTGGAATGGGAACACCTGCAAAAAATCCTGATGCAGCACGACGGCAATATTTCCGCCGCTGCCCGGGCGCTGAACATGCATCGGCGCACCTTACAGCGCAAACTCGAAAAACGGCCGGTCAGGGAGTAATTACTTATTTAATTGATTTGGATTAAAAAACAGCGACCGCGCACAGAGCTTTCCGGCAAATCAATTCTCTTCGTGATTTGCCAACCGATTCATAGACTTTGAAAAAGATTGTTTTATCCTATGTGTAGGAACCTGTCCAAGAATATAATTATCCTTAGCTATAATTATGCTACTCCGTCGCACAAATTGTCCCTTGATGGAGCAACACCGTGATTAGCCGAATGAAGGTATTAGTCAGGTTAAAGTGCCATGATCATTTCTTGATGACTTACAAGGTGTGTTATTCAAAGAGGTTTATGATGAATAAATCGAGTGTTTGTTTATTGATCCTGACGGCTATGGCAGCCTCGGGCACGGCCTTCGGCTCAGCCGATGATGAATTAAACCGCTTCGATACCTTGTGTAAGACCGATGCCGACGTTCTGGTCAACGGTTATGAATTCAAAAAATCGGGACTTTCCTATGAGATGATCGCCAATACGATCAAAAATACTTTCGCAAGCAAGGCACAAACATCGAAAGATAGCGGAGATGATGCTTTATATCTGATCAATGTGGCCTACCGTTTAAGTCCCGAACTCAGACAGGAAGTCATCCGTGAAGCCGCCTATCGACTTTGCATGAAAGAAAAATTATCGACGGATCGTTAATCCCTCCAGTCGTACCGGCTTGCAAAAATTAACTATACTTTTGACTGGTTTTTTTAAATGAGAATTGTTATTATTATTCATAACAGATCAGTCAGGAGAGTTCCCATGTATGTATGTGTCTGCAAAGCAGTCACCGATACCCAAATCAAAAAAGCCATCGATAGCGGCCTTTGTACCCGACGGGAGCTTTTTAACTGTTTAGGCGTCGGCTCCGACTGCGGAAAATGCAATAGGCAGGTCAAGGAATTACTTGACGCAGGCAAACAAAATCAATTTATAATGCAGCCGGTACCCGTCTATAATGCCTGTTGAAGGCTTGGAGCATCAATGAAAGGCGATAAAAAGGTCATCGAACTGCTGAATAAAGCGCTGACCAATGAACTAACTGCGATCAATCAGTATTTTTTGCATGCCCGAATGTTCAAAAATTGGGGCTTCCACAAACTGAATGAAAAGGAATATCACGAATCGATCGATGAAATGAAGCATGCCGATGCTTTAATCGAACGGATTCTATTTCTGGAAGGCTTACCCAACCTGCAAAATCTCGACAAACTGTTGATCGGTGAAAATCCGAAGGAAATGCTCGAATGCGATCTGAAACTCGAACAGGCCGCGATTCCGCTGCTTAGAGAAGCGGTTGCCTATTGCGAGTCGGTTCAGGATTTCATCTCGCGCGAGATTTTCGAAGATATTCTCGAAAGCGAGGAGGAACATGTCGACTGGCTCGAAACTCAGCTTGAATTAATCGAAAAAATCGGCATTCAGAATTATCTGCAATCCCAAATCTGAACTTCACGCCCTTTGCCCAGCCATACCCTCTCCGAATCAGTAGCTTACCCGCGTCGTTTTGACAAAGACCGCCTAGCCCGCACGATTGCTATCCGGCTATAATAGTGCGTTTTTGTCCTGGATTTACGTTCCAGCTTACAACGAGGAAACCTTATGTCTCAAATCGTGGTTTGCGCCATGTACAAATTCGTGACTTTGGAAAAGTACTGGCTGCTCAGGCAGCCTTTGCACCGGGTAATGGAAAACAACGGCGTCAGAGGAACCCTGCTTTTGGCTCAAGAAGGCGTCAACGGCACGGTCGCCGGATCGCGCGAAGGGGTCGACAAGGTGCTGGCCTGGCTGCGCACCGACCCCAGGCTCGCGAATATCGACACCAAGGAATCCTACACCGATCGGCCGCCTTTCAATCGAACGAAAGTCAAACTGAAAAAAGAAATCGTCACGATGGGAATCGAGGACATCGATCCACGGCGCGTAGTAGGCACTTATGTGAAACCCGCCGATTGGAATCGCTTGATTTCCGACCCGGAAGTGATTTTGATCGATACCCGCAACGACTACGAATTTCAGGTCGGCACATTCAAAAACGCGGTCAATCCGAAGACCGAAAGCTTTCGCGAGTTTCCACAATTCGTCAAGGACAACCTCGACCCCTCCAAGCACAAGAAAGTCGCGATGTTTTGCACCGGCGGCATACGCTGTGAAAAATCGACCGCTTATTTGAAGGAACAAGGTTTTGAAGAAGTCTATCATCTGCAAGGCGGCATTTTGAAATACCTGGAAGAGGTACCTGCTGAAAATACGCTTTGGCAAGGCGAATGCTTCGTTTTCGACGATCGGATAACGGTCGATCACATGCTGCAAAAAGGCCAATACGATCAATGCCATGCCTGCCGCCTGCCGATCACCGAGGCGGACAAGGCCAATCCCCGCTATCAAAAAGGAGTCAGCTGTCCCAAATGTCACGGCAAACTGACAGAGGATCAAAAAATCCGCTTCAGCGAGCGTGAAAAACAGATCCAGCTGGCCGGGCAGCGCGGCGAAACGCATATCGGCTCGGATGCGGCCAGAAGTTTGATCGCGAAGCGCGAAGCGAAGCAATTACACCGTCGGCGGCAAGCAGAAAACCAGCTTGCTACCCAAGAGGATTAGCGGTGAACGATAAACTCGCGATCATAGGGGAAAAAGCGCCGTTATTGACGGTCTCGGAATGGGTGCAAGGCGCACCGGTCAATTTTGACCGGTTGCTGGGCCGCGTGGTGCTCGTCGAAGTGTTTCAGGTCAACTGTCCGGGCTGCTTTTTATACGCGCTGCCCGAGGCGGTTGAACTGCACCGGAAATATGGCGATGCCGGCTTGACCGTGCTCGGCGTGGCGACCGCGTTCGAGGATTTCGACAAAAACACCCTGGAAAATCTGCAACGACTGGTCGAACGCAATGAGGTGGTCGGCGAAACATTGAAAGCGCTGAACCAACATGGACAGCTCGACCAAGGTCGATTGCCATATCATATCCCTTTCCCGTTGGCGATGGATCAACTAATCGAGCGCCAGGGCGAAATCTCCGATACAGACATTCTTGACTTCATTCACGGCCGACTGCCGAATTTCGACCAGCAGCCGGATGCCTATCGGCAGCAGATCACCGAACAGGTTCGAGGCTATCTGGAGTCGCTCCGCTATCGGGCGGAGACTTTTGAACGCTTTCAGTTGAAAGGGACTCCCTCGCAAATCCTGGTCGATAAACGAGGCGTGCTGCGCGCCAGCGAGTTTGGCACTTTTCCCAAGCTGGAACGCCGTCTGCTCGAATTGTTGCAGGAATGAACTGACGACTTTGAGGCTGTGGACTCACACCGGGGCGCGTTTGGAGGCAGGCAGGCGCACCCAAAACAACGCGCCTTGCGCGCACTCCCCCAGTTCGATTTCCGCGCCGTAGGTTTTCAAGAGAGACGCGGCAATCTCCAGACCCAGGCCGGTGCCGCCGGAATTGCGACGAGTGGTGAAAAAAGGCGTGAAGATTTTGTTGCGGTTCTCCCGCGAAATGCCCGTCCCGTTATCCTGCAGGCCGATATTCAGGCGCTCCTCCAGCCGCTCCGAATGAATCCGCATCCGATTGGCGCCGTGCTGGAGACTGTTTTCAAAAAGGTTTACCAGCACCGTTTCGAGCGCTTCCGGCGCGATGGCCAGGGGCTGCTCCGGCGCCGTCTCCAATTCGATATGCAGGCCCCGCTCAGCGTAGCGGCTTTTGAGCGGATCGACGACTTCCGGCAAATGGCATTCCTGTCTGCTCGGCAACATTGCATCCGCATGAGCGAGTTCGAGCAGACGGTTGACGAGCAGCCTGAGCCGGTGCGTATCGGCCAGAAGATTTGCGATAAAGCGTTGCCGGCGCTCTTCCGGCATCGTCTCGGAATGATCCTGTAACAGCTCCAGCGCACCCTGTATCGAGGTCAGGGGCGTTTTGAACTCATGCGAGACGTGGGTCGCAAAGCGGCGGATATAATCCGTCCGCTCCGAAAGCGCACGGGACATATCCGCAAAACTCTCGGAAAGCTGGGCGATTTCGATAGTGACCGGATTTTGCAAGGGCTCGATGACTTTTTGTTTCCCGCGTTTGAGCTTTTCGGTCTGCCGGATCAACTCCCGGATCGGTCGGGCGATCGCGGAGGAGACCAGCATCACGATCGTAACGACGATCAACAGCAGGCAGGCGCCTGCCAGCAGTACGCGGCCTTTGACCGCGTAGAGATGTTTCAAAATGTTGTTCGGAGTACGCGACAGATAAAACACGCCTTGCAGGCGGCCGTTTTCGACCACCGGAAACGCGATGAACACACGGATGTTCGCGCCGCGGCTGATCGAATACAGAGGCGGCGGCGGTTCGTCCGAAATCCGTTGGCGGATCATACTGAGATAGCGCCCTTGCAAGGCTTCTGCGATTTCCGGGATATGCGCGAGCGACATGCCGACTTCTTCGCGCCCGGCAATCACGACGCCGTTCGGATCAAGCACCCGGATTCCCGACAAAGTTATCAGTTGGGTATCCTGCAAAATAGGGCGAAACAACAACCCAGTCCGCCTCGCCACATCGTCGGCTAATGCCTGCGCGGGTTTCGCCGAAGGCCGCGGCGGCTGGATCCTGTCGAACAGGCTCAATTCCGGAAAAATCGGTGTATAGCGCGCGTTTGGCGGAAGCGGATAGGTTCCCGCATAGGTCAGGCTGCCGGCGCTATCCTTCAGCAGCCGTCCGTAGGGTTCGCCGTTCGCTTGCAGATTGCGGAGCAGTTGCCGGTAGCCGGCCGACAGGGCCGCGGCCTGCGAGATGAGTTCCCGCTCGGTTTGCTGAACCAATTCGTTTTCATAAATCCGGAAAAAAAACAGCCCGCCCAACGGCAACACCAGCACCATCAGCATCACGCACAACAAGATAGTGCGCAACCGGAACAGCCGGCCGCGCAGGATAGGCAATGTCGAATTCACTCGCATGCGGCCAGCTGATAGCCGACGCCGTGCACCGTTTCAATCGCGGCGCTGCAGCCCGCCTCCCCGAGCTTTTGCCGGATATGACGGATATGGCTGTCGATGGTGCGGTCGCTGACGTAGATGTTGTCGTGATAGGCGCCCTGCATGATCCGGTCGCGGCTGAACACACGATCGGGATGCCGAATCATCAGATGCAGGATAGCGAACTCGGTCGCGGTCAGGCAGACCGTTACTTCATCCCACTGCACTTTATGCTGCTCGACAAAAATACAGAGCCTGCCGTGCCGTAACAGCGCGACAGGCGCGTCCGTTTTCGGCGCGGCCTGCGCGCGCCGCAGGATCACGTTGACCCGCGCGACCAACTCGCGCGGACTGAAAGGCTTGGTCACATAATCGTCGCCGCCGATTTCGAGTCCGAGTATCCGGTCGATTTCGTCATCGCGCGAAGACAGGAACAGGATCGGCACGTCGGACTGTTTGCGGATTTCGCGGCAGACCTCAAGACCATCGAATTCCGGCATGTTGATATCGAGTACGATCAGATCGCAAGGCTGAGCGCGAAACGCATCCAGCGCGCGCCGTCCGTCTTCGGCCTGCCGCACCTGCATGCCGGCTTTTTCGAGCGCAAAGCCGATGACGTCCCGAATATGGGCATCATCGTCGGCAACGAGTATGCGTTTACTCATCAGGCATCCTTGGAAGTTAAAAAATCATGCGGATCAATATAGAACATTCTAAGCCACCCCAAAGGCATTCCGAAACCGTAGTTGGACGGCACGGGCAACAGGCTCATAATCGAATAATGCAGATGCGGCGGCCTGCCTTGCGCGTTGCCGGTGGCGCCGACCGTTCCGATACCCTCGCCGGAGCGAACGATCCGCCAGGCGCAGACGTCAACCTGCTGCAAATGCGCATAATAATGCAAGCGCCATTTGGGGCCGAGCAGCAGGACCACACGGCCGCCGCGCGCCAAGTCGCCCGCGTACAGCGTCAGCCCGCCGGTGGCCGCGAGGACCGGCACCCCTTCGCTGGCAAAGATGTCGATCCCCTTATGCACGATCGAGCGTCCCCAGGGATAATGCCAGAAAGAATGAGGGTTCCAGTCGGTAGTTCTGGCGCCGGCAACCGGAATCCGGCAGGTTTCCGGCACAATAAAACCGCCCGCCGCGATGATCAGCAAAATCGCCGCTTTGACGATCTTACGCATGGCCTTTCTCTTGTTCCAGGGATGCAAACTGCCCTTTCTGGTTAGAATCCCCCTGCCCTGTCAACAGATACCAGTCGAGATGCCGCGTCGCCAGCATCAGGCCGGCCAACACACCGAAAATCAGCAAGCTGCCCATCAGCATCGCATAATCTTCCGCCTGCAGGATCACATAGAGCACCGTATACAGCAACGACAATCCTGAGCCGAGCAATAAGCCGAACCTGCGGCTGCGCAATATCGCCCCGAAATAACAGGTCAACAGCGCGGTACAAGCTAAAGCGCCGATTATATACGCATTGAAAAAACGGATATGTTCGGACAGCGCGATCAACAGCAAATAGAACATCAATAACGCGGCGCCGACCAGCGCATACTGAATCGGATGCACGCGCAATTTTTTCAGCAGCTCGAACAGGATCAGCACGACAAAAGTCAGCACGATGAACAGTTCCGCATACTTGATGCTGCGTTCGGATTCCTGATAGACATCGGCCGGCTTCAGCAGATCGAACCCGACCGCGCGGTCCAGCAAGGCTAGACAATTCCCTTTCCGGCAGGCGTCCAGAGCGCCGCTGACATCGTACGAGAACGACGAGGCGCGCCAGATCGCGCTAAAGCCTTCTTTGCCGATCTCGCGCTGTTCCGGCAGCAACTGGCCGGTGAAACTCGGATGCGGCCAATTCGCTTTCAGAGTCACTTCCGAATCTTCCGCGAGCAGCACAAAATTCATTGCGCGCATGCCCCGGAGCTCCAGTTTGAATGCAAACGGCAGACTCTGCGCTTGCTGCTCCAGTTTCATATCGGGCAAGACCGCATGCATCCCCGCCGTCGCCTTAGGCAGATTACCGCCCGGCTTGAACGGCAGACTGGACTGATCCCAAGTCAATGAAGAGGGAGCCACCACGCCTCGCTGATCGCGCACCAATACATTTAACTGCGGCTTTTCAAAACGGATTGCGTTGTCCTTGTTGCGTGCCAGTAATTCCAGAACCGGCTGAGTGTTGAACTTGCCGGAAATATCGATCTGGCTCGCATAGACCGGCACCTGATAAATTCCGCGATAGCGTTCGGAGCTCTTCAATTGGCTGGCAACACGCAATTGTTCCGGAATCAGATAGAGCGCATCGGACTGCGTCGCTTCCTTGACGATTTCCTTCTCGTTTTGATTGACATCGATGATTTTTTCCTTGGTATGATAGGTTAACACATAAGGCAGCACCAACACCGGCCCCGCCAGCGTTTGCACGCCGGGCCAGCTTTGGCCGATGCTGTCGTAGGCCTTCTGCCGCCACCCTTGCCGCTCGTAGACTACGCCGCCGATATAAGCGCGCGGAATCAGCAGCAATAAAATCAAGCCGAAAATGACGCCCATTTTCGTATAAAAATTATTTTTCATGAGTCATGCCTCGTGTAGTTAATCGTCATGTATGACTTTACTCTAGCGCTTTGCAGTTAGCATGAAGGCAATTTGAAATTGCGGCGAAATTCTGTGCAGGATTTGTGCAGAAGTGCAAAAACAGGCAAGTTCGGAACGAAGCGCGGCCGCTTTCGTATATAATGGCGAGTTTATTTACCGACTTATTTTTAATTCCTATTTTTTTCCGATGCCAAAAAAGAAAAGTCCGACGCTGTTTGAAGACTCGCTTGCCGAGCTCGAAGCGCTGGTCAACCAACTCGAACAGGGCGATATTTCGCTGGAAGAGTCGCTGAAGTCGTTTGAACGTGGCGTTTTTCTGACCCGTACCTGTCAACAGGCCTTGCAGGAGGCCGAACAGAAAGTTCAGATTTTATTGGAAAAGAACGGCACGCAAACCCTGGAGCCTTTTACTGATGAGTAATGCGTTAAAAGAATATCTTAGCTTATGCCAAAACCGCGTCGAACGGGCGCTCGAAGCGCGCTTGCCGAGCGATAACATTCTGCCGCAAAAACTGCATCAGGCGATGCGGTATTGCGTATTGGACGGCGGCAAACGCATGCGCCCCCTGCTGACCTACTGCACCGGCAAGACATTAGGTATCGCGCCCGAAGAGCTCGACGGACCGGCTTGTGCGGTCGAATTCATCCATGTGTATTCGTTGATTCACGATGACCTGCCGGCCATGGACGACGATGATTTACGCCGCGGCAAACCCACCTGCCATGTCGCTTTCGACGAAGCGACTGCGATTTTGACCGGCGACGCGCTGCAGGCGCTCGCGTTTGAAGTACTCGCTCATGATCAGACGATCAAGGCAAGCCCTGAAAATAGGATTAAAATGATCGCGACGCTGGCCCGGGCCAGCGGCTCAATGGGGATGGTCGGGGGCCAGGCGATTGACCTCGCCTCGGTCGGCACCCAGTTGAATCTGCCCGAACTCGAAAACATGCATATCCACAAGACCGGCGCGCTGATCCGCGCAAGCGTGAATCTCGCGACGCTGGCCAAACCCGGCGTCGATGCCGCTGCCGCGACCAAACTCGATCAGTACGCCAAATGCATCGGCCTGTCGTTCCAGGTCAAGGATGACATTCTTGACGAAGAGAGCGACACCGCAACGCTCGGCAAGACTCAAGGCAAGGATAAAGACAACGACAAACCCACCTATCCGGCCCTGTTAGGATTGGCCGGCGCCAAACAAAAAGCCCAGGAACTGCATGAAAAAGCGCTCGACAGCCTGAGCATTTTCGGCAGCGAAGCCGATTTGCTTCGCGACTTGTCGCTCTACATAATCGAGCGCGATCATTGATTCCCAACTTGATTAGTAAGGAATTAAATCAGATAATCGCAAGGCCAACTACGTGTTCCTTCCGGCAACTCCGCTTGGAACACGCGGACCGGCGCGCTGCCAAACAGCCCGCGCCTTGACCCCCGCAAGGAATCGAGTTAAAGATGAATTATTCAGGCCACTACCCCATTTTAGACACCATTGATCTTCCCGCCGACCTTCGCAAACTCAGAAAAAGCGAACTCAAGCCGCTCGCCAAGGAACTGCGCGACTACCTGACCCACACGGTCAGCGTGTCCGGCGGCCATTTCTCGGCCGGGCTCGGCACCGTCGAGCTGACCGTGGCGCTGCACTACGTGTTCAATACCCCCGAGGATCAGCTGGTCTGGGACGTCGGCCACCAGGCCTATCCGCACAAGATCCTGACCGGCCGCAAGGGGCGCATGACCACGATCCGCACCTTCGGCGGCATTGCCGCCTTCCCCTCCCGCAGCGAGAGCGAGTATGACGCCTTCGGCGTCGGCCACTCCAGCACCTCGATCAGCGCCGCCCTGGGCATGGCCATCGCCTCCGCCCAGAAAGGCGAGGACAAGCAGATGGTCGCCATCATCGGCGACGGCAGCATCACC
>JBPFEE010000010.1:0-380292 GCA_051061095.1 Methylomicrobium sp.
GGTCGTCGTCGGCCAGCGTAAAGACCTTGATCGGTTCGCCGTTAGGCCAGATTCTCAGGTGCATGGCAAAGATCGCGCGGGCATCGGCCCTCGAATAGCGGGCCGCGGGCACCGAAGCGTTGACGATGATCTCCGCGGCGCCGGCCAAAATCGGGCACAAGCCCAGGCAATACCCAGCGATTGCCCAGGCAATGAGTTTCCTTGTGCTTTGATTCCAATGCCGCAATTTACACTGTCCTCGTGTGTTTACAGCTAGGCGCTAGGATAATCGGCTTAATTATATGAGACAATCGCGGTTCTGGCGGCATATGTTCCTTAGAATAGTCTCAAGGTTCACAATTTTTGCCAGCGCAAACGATTTGCATTGCTGACTACGGTCAGCGACGACATTGCCATGGCTGCGCCGGCAATCATCGGATTCAGCAGAATGCCGGCGAACGGATACAAAAGACCGGCCGCGACCGGAATACTGATCGTGTTATAGAAAAATGCGCCGAACAGATTCTGTTTGATGTTGATGACGGTCAGCTGCGACAGGCGAATCACTTCCGGCACTTTCAACAATGAGCCTTGCAGGATCACCACGTCTGCGCTTTCGATCGCGACATCGGTGCCGGTGCCGATCGCGAGGCCGACATCGGCTTGTGCGAGAGCCGGCGCATCGTTGATCCCGTCGCCGACCATGCCGACCGTTTCACCTTGCGCTTGCAGCTCTTTAATCACAGCCGCCTTATCCTGCGGCAGGACTTGCGCCCTGACTTCGTCGATGCCGGCTTCCTTCGCGATCGCCTGGGCAGTGATCGGATTGTCGCCGGTTAGCATCAGCACGCGGATACCCAGGTGGCGCAGCCGTTGTACTGCTGCCGCCGAGTCGCTTTTGATCGGATCGGCGACCGCGATAATGCCGGCGACATTCTGGTCGACCGCGAGCAGCATCGGGGTTTGTCCCTCCGCGCTCAGTTTGGCGAGAGTATCCTGATAACTGCCGATATCGATATGCTTCTGCTCCAGCAGCGCCCGATTGCCGAATACGATGCGGCGGCCGCCCTGCGTTGCCTCGACGCCGTGGCCTGCAATCGCTTTAAATTGGGTGATTTTTTGCGGTTGAACCGATTTTTCTCCGGCTGCCGCCAGTACCGCCGCGGCCAGGGGATGCTCGGAGCCGGTTTCGAGGCTGGACGCCAGCTGCAGCACTTCGGCTTCTGAAAAACCGCCGGCACCTTTGATCGACACGACTTTCGGTTTGCCCTGCGTAACTGTGCCGGTCTTGTCCAGAACCAGGCAGGTCAGTTTGCCGGCAGCCTGCAAGGCGTCGCCTTTGCGGATCAGGATCCCGGTTTGCGCGGCTTTGCCGACCGCGACCATCACCGAGATCGGCGTTGCCAGTCCCAACGCGCAAGGGCAGGCGATCACCAGGACGGTCATCGAGGTAACGAAAGCGTATCCCAGGGCCGGCTCGGGCCCGAAGCCGTACCAGACGAGAAAAGTAAAAATGGCAAGCGAGATCACGGCCGGTACGAAGACGGCCGATATCCTGTCGGCCAGACGCGCGATCTCCGGTTTGCTGTTCTGCGCCTGGCGCACGCTGTGAATGATCTGCGCGAGCGCGGTATCGCGCCCGATCCGGGTCGCCTTGAACAGAAAACTGCCGGTCTGGTTCATCGTGCCGGCGGCAACCGTGGACCCTTCGATTTTTTCGACCGGCATCGGTTCGCCGGTCAGCATTGATTCGTCAACGGCCGAGTGTCCTTCGATCAGTACGCCGTCGACCGCGATTTTTTCGCCGGGCCGGACCCGGAGCGTTTCGCCGAGGCCGACCTCTTCGATCGGCACGTCGAGTTCGGCGCCGTTGCGTACGACCCGGGCCGTACGCGGCTGCAGGCCGATCAATTGGCGGATTGCCGAAGAAGTCTTGCCGCGCGCCCTGGTTTCGAGGCCCGAGCCTAAATTGATGAAGGCCAGGATCACGACCGCGGCTTCGAAATAAGCATGCTTGGCCAGAGAGGGCAGGCTGCCGTAATATTCGATCACGATGCAGGAATAAAGCCAGGCCGCGCCGGTGCCGACCGCGATCAGCGTATCCATATTCGCCTGTCCGGTTTGCAAAGCCTTCAGTGCGCCCTGATAAATATGCGCGCCCGAATATACCAGCACTGCCAGGGTCAGCATCGCCACTTCCGGCCAGAACCAGCGTCCGGTATTGGAGCCCATGTCCGGCAGCCAGCCCGCATATTCGAGCAACATCAGAAATCCGCCGAAGCCGCCGGCCACCGCCGCTTTTTTCAACAGCATCCGGTAGCGCGCGAGCTCCTGTTGTTCCTGCATAGCCGGATCTTCAAAGCCTTCCATTACCGCCGCCTCGTAACCGGCGTCCTTGACCGCCTTGATCAACCGTTCGGGATCGGCCTCGCCTTTCACAGTTGCGGAATGGTCCGCAAAGTTGACGCTGACCTCGGTGACGCCGGGCACCCCGGTCAGCGCGTTTTCGACGGTGCTGACGCAGCCGGCGCAGCTCATGCCTAAAACCGACAAGCGCAGTTCATCTGCCGTTTCTTCTTTGCTCATGAGGTCTCTCCGGCAATTGTATAAATTCAGGTTATTCTACCGAAAAACCGGCCTCGGTTATCCCCGCCTTGATCGCGTCCAGGTTGGTCTTCGCGGCATCATAGTCGACGCTGACCTTTTTCTCCTTGCTCGATGCGGTCACCGAGAGCACGCCCTCTATCGCACCCAACTTGTTTTTGACATTCGCTTCGCAACCTCCGCATTTCATTCCGGTAACCGTCAACTCAATGGATTCAGCCATGTTCATTCTCCTCGTGGTCACAAAATTCGCACGTTATATCATACTCGACTGAAACTGGATAATCATGATATAAATAAAACCAGCAGAAGAGGGCTCATGGCTTACTGTTTGCTTGGCGAATCACCTTTGTGCGGATCATGGAATTAAAAACACTAACGAATCAAACGATCGCGCTGGCGGGAGTCGCGCAGGCGGCTGCGCTGGTGCAGCAATTGGCGACACGAGGAACGTGCGATCAGGAAGCGCTGAACGCCAGCATCGGCAGTGTGCTCAAAATCGATTCAGGCAGCGTGCTTGACGTTTACGGCGGCCTGAACGGCTTGAATCTCGGCCTCAAGCAGTTGCAGTCGCAAATGAGCGGTTACCGCGTAGACAATCCGGAACAGGCGCGCTACGCGGCAACTCTGGTATTTCTGGAAAAGCAGCTGTCATCGCGCAAGGACCTGCTCGATTCAATTCGGAGCGGCATCGAAAAAGCCCAGGCGCAAAGCGAGCATTTCGGGGTTCTGCATGAAAATGTGTTGGCCAATCTCGGCGAGGTCTATCACAGCACGGTCAGCACGCTGCAACCCCGCATCATGGTCAACGGCGATCAAGTCTATCTGTCGCGGCCCGACACCGTGAACAAGATCAGAGCCTTGTTGCTGGCCGGCATCCGATCGGTGATCTTGTGGAAGCAATGCGGCGGCGCGCGCTGGAAATTCATTTTCTACCGCAAAAAAATCCAGAAAGAGCTGGAAAACCTGCTGAAGCAGGTTTGATGCCGCGATGACAGTGCTTGTCGAAGCCGATCATTTGTCACGTTATTATGAAGGCCGTTGCGCGGTCGATGACGTCAGTTTTACGCTGAAACAGGGCGAAGTGCTCGGCCTGCTCGGGCCGAACGGCGCCGGCAAGACGACCACGATGCAGATGCTGTGCGGCAACCTGGCGCCCAGCACCGGGCAAATCCGGATCGGCGGCGTCGATCTGCTGGACCGGCCGAAAGAAGCCAAACGCTATCTGGGCTATCTGCCCGATACGCCGCCTTTATACCGGGATTTGACGGTCAACGAGTTTCTGATTTATTGCGCCGAATTGCATGGCGTCGATAAAAAAGCCATTCCGGCCGCGGTCAAACGGGCGCGCGAGCGCTGCGGTCTGGACGAGATGCAGGCGCGTCTGATCGGTAATCTTTCAAAAGGTTTCCAGCAGCGCACCGGCATTGCCCAGGCGATTCTGCATAATCCGAAAGTGATCATTCTGGACGAACCGACGGTCGGCCTCGATCCCTTGCAAATCCGCGAAATCCGGGCGCTTATCCGCGAGCTCGGCCGGGAACACGGCATCATTTTGTCGACTCATATTTTGACCGAAGTCGAGGAGTCCTGCACTCATGTCCAGATTATTCATCAAGGCCGTCTGGTTCTGCACGAAACGATCGCAGGATTGCAGCGGCACATGCACAGTTGCACATTGGAAGTGATTACCCGTATAGCGCCGGATCTGAAGGCGCTGTCGGCATTGCCGGGGGTGCTGTCGGTCGAGGCGCTGGCGGGCAACCGCCTGCTCGTTCACCATGGCGTCGATGACAACCCCGCCAAGCAAATTGCCGAACTGATCGTTGCGTCCGGCTGGGGATTGGAGGAACTGGTGCCGGTCAAAAAATCGCTCGAAGACGTATTCATTCAATTGACCTGGGAGACGGAGGCGGGTTCGGAATGAAAATGGCCTTCACGATCGCCGCCCGCGAGTTTAAATCGTTGTTTTTATCGCCGCTGGCCTGGACTCTGCTGGCGATTTTACAGGCGATACTGGCTTTTCTGTTTTTGACCCAGGTCGAGACCTTTAATATGCTGCAACCGAAACTGGCAGGGCTCGACAATGCGCCGGGGCTGACCGATATCGTGGTGACGCCATTATTTGGCAATGCTGGCATCATTTTTCTGCTGGCTACGCCGCTGTTGACGATGCGCCTGATTACGGAGGAGCGACGGAATAAAACGCTCGCATTGCTGTTGTCCGCGCCGATTTCCAATGCCGAGATCGTAGTCGGGAAATATCTCGGCGTCGTCGGCTTATTGTTGGTGATGGTCGTGTTGACTGCGCTGATGCCGTTGTCCTTGCTGGTCGGCGGCGATCTGGATCTGGGCAAGCTCGGCGCGAATCTATTGGCGCTGACCCTTCTGGCCGCGGCTTTCGCGGCGACCGGACTTTATACTTCCTGCATCGCGAGCCATCCCACAATTGCCGCGATGAGCGCCTTCGGCTTGCTGCTCTTGCTGTGGATTCTGGACTGGACTGCCGGTATGGGCGAAGAGCGGGCGTATGTTTTCGAATATCTGTCGATACTGCGCCATTTTCAGAATCTGCAAAGCGGCCTGATCAGCACCGCCGATATCGGCTATTTCCTTTTATTCACCGCCATTTTCCTCGTGCTGAGCATTCGCCGCCTCGATTACGACCGTCTGCAAAAATGAAACTGACGCGCCATGTGCATCAACAAATTCGTCTGAAAAACCGGCTATTGACGTTGGTGTTTCTGTGTGCGGTCGGCGGCGCCGCCTGGTTGAGTACGCGTTTCCCATATCAGGTCGATTGGACCCAGGCACGCTCGAATACGCTGTCGCCGGCAACCCAAAAGCTGTTGCAGGCTATGCCCGGCAAAGTCAGCATTACCGCTTATATCAAGACCGGTTTGCCGATTCGGCTGCAAATCGCGCATTTGATCGACCGCTATACTCACCTCAAACCCGACCTGAAACTGGATTTCATCGATCCGAATAACGACCCGCAAAAAGCCCGCGAGCTGAATATCGGCGAGGAAGGCCTGGTCGTGGCCGAATATCAGGGCCGTAGCGAAAAACTCAGTTTTATCGATGAAGCGACGCTGACCAATGCCTTGCTGCAATTGACCCATGCGGAAGACCGCTGGGTTTCTTTCCTGACCGGGCACGGCGAACGTTCGCCCGAAGGCGAGGCGAACTTCGACCTGAACCGTTTCAGCAAGGAGTTGAGGCGGCGCAAGATCAATGCGCAAATGGTCAATCTGGCGAAGCTGTCCTCGATACCGAACAATTCGGCGCTGCTGGTGATCGCCTCGCCTTCCGTTTCGCTGTTGCCCGGCGAAATCGAGATCGTGAAGCAATATATTCAACGCGGCGGCAATCTGCTGCTGCTGACCGATCCCGGCGACCGGATTCTCGATTTTCTCTGGCCCATGCTCGGCATTCATCCATTGCCGGGCCAGATCGTCGATAAGACCGCTAGATTGGCGGGTATCAATGACCCGAGCTTCGTGATTGTCAGCGAATACAATCGCCACCCGGTCACCCGAAACTTCCAGACGCTGACCGTGTATCCTGCGGCGGCCGGTTTCGATATCGATCCGGACATTAATTACGAGAGCGTCCCCTTATTGAACAGCAGTCCCGAGTCCTGGACCGAAACCGGTCCGTTGGCCGGCACCATCCGTTTTCATCCGGACAGCGCGGAGAAGCAGGGGCCGATCACGCTGTCTTATGCATTGACGCGGAATCTGGAAAACGGAAACGAGCAGCGCATTGTCGTGGTCGGCGACGGCGATTTTCTCGCGAATACTTATATCGGTAACGCCGGCAATCTCGATATGGGACTCCGCATGATCAATTGGCTGATCCATGACGACCGTTTCATCGACATCCCTGCCAAAACCGCGCCCGATCGGAGTCTGAAGCTGACGGTGACCAGCATCACGGTGATCGGCTTCGGTTTTTTGATCGTGCTGCCTCTCTTTCTTCTCGGAACGGGTTTTGTGATCTGGCGCCGGCGCAGGCGGCGGTGAAACATCCTTAAATCGCCACGAAATCCACATTGGTCGCGCCGAACTTTTGTATTTTTTCGGCGAAGGCTTCGGTCACGACCACATACAGCGTTGTTCTGAGCAAAAAGATCGGTTGTCCGCGCCACATATCTTCGTGCATCGCCAGTTCCCTTTTTTCGTCATCGATCATTTCGTGTTTGCAGACTGGGCATACCGAAACCGGCGAGCCGCCTCTTGGATAATCCGATTCCGAGCGCACCAGAATCTGATAATACGGTTCGATCGTTTCGGGTCCGTGAATATGGTTTTCCGGACTCTCCGAATCGAGAGCGGCCGGCAAAGTTTTGCCGTTGCGTTTGCCGATTTTGCGGGGACTGATCGGCACGATTTCGACATCCCCGAGCAGTTCGTCGAACACCATTTGTTTCATCCGTGCCGACACGACGAAGCTGCGGATGTTCGGCCATAAAAAATCGGTGTGGGGAAGCGAGGGACTGTCGTAGTAGGCCGGCTGGAAATTGTCGCCCGGCCTGAAGGTTTCGAAGGCCGCGAAAGCGGTATCGAGATAGGCGGCGACCTCCTGCTGCATCGCCGCATGTTCCTGCTCGGTAATCGGCCAGCGGCTTCTGAATCGCTGGTCGTGCTGGATTTGCGGCGGTGCTTCAATCGTCAGAATGCGGCTGCCGCCATAGGTCGCCTTGCAGGCATTACAGCTGACGCCGGGGAAGCGGTAAACATATTCCAGACTGCCGTTGATCGATAAATCCTGGCTATCGGAACTGTATTGTGGTGACTGCATCCGAAAAAATTGCATAACACACCTCCTTTATCAGTTCTGCTGCGGCGGCCGGGTTCGGGAAGGAACCCAGTGCCCTAAGTTAAGGGAAACTGCCCATTCTCCCACGGGGGGAAGGCGTTTATCTTTTAAATTAGCGGGATGAGTAGTGACCCAAAGTTCTTGGGGTAATTTTCGGAGTCTAACGCAACGGCATACAACATGCAAGTTGATGCCGAGACGTTTCCTTTCGGATGCATAGCGAATTGACATAAAATAGTCCCCCGATTCCGAAGTCTTAATTCAGGATGTCCAAGTGCAGCAATCGACTTACCACACCGAAATCGAACTTAAAATCCCTTTTCACGATGCGGATATGATGGAGATTGTCTGGCATGGCCATTATGCGAAATATTTTGAAATCGCCCGTTGCGAGCTGCTCGACCGGATCGGTTACAACTATTTCGCGATGCGCGATTCCGGCTATGCCTGGCCGATTATCGATCTGCGCATTCGCTATATCAAGCCTGCGGTATTCGGGCAGAAAGTAACGATCAGGGCCGCCATTGCCGAATGGGAAAACCGCCTGAAGATCGATTATCTGATCACCGACGGGCTGACCGGCGTCAAACTGGTCAAAGGCTATACGATCCAGGTCGCGGTGAATATGCGGAACCAGGAAATGTGCCTGGAATCGCCGCCGGTGTTGTTCGAAAAACTGGGAGTGCAACAGCCATGAAACTGCTGGCTATCTTTTTATTGTTGATTCCACTGCGGACCGGCCAGGCGGCCGATCCGCTCGCCGGCATCGGGGCGCGGATCGTCAAAACCGAGATTACCGAAGGCCGTTTCCGCCAGGAAAAAAACCTCAAGGTATTGAAAAAACCGCTGATTTCGACGGGAACCTTTATCTATCACCGAAGCCGCGGCGTGATCTGGCAAACGCTGACGCCGGTGTCTTCCGTGCTGTTGGTCAATCAGACAAGGTTGTTGACGGCGCATGACGAACAAGCCTTGCCGCCTGCTTTCGGCCGGGTGTTTACCGCGATGTTCGGCGGCGATGTGCAAGCGATGAAGGAAGGATTCGACATTTCCGGCACGAATGATAAAACCGCATGGAAACTGCAATTGAAACCGAAGGACGCCTGGCTGCAAAAAATCATCGTCGACATGCAACTGACCGGTGGGAAGGAACTGCAACGGATCGACATCAAAGAGGCGAACGGCAATTTCACCCGCATCACTTTCGACCGGATCACCCATCCCGAGACTCTTACGCCCGCACAGGAAGCCGATTTTGAACGTTTATCATCCCCGCGTTAGCGCCTGTGTCTGGCTGCTCGGGATGCTGCTGCTCGGCGCGCTTGGCATACAGGCATTGAGCCGGGACTGGCTCGAAACCGGCTTTCTGGCGCTGCTGCCTAAACTCGAACAACGTCCGGAAGTCGCCGAAGCGATCGAACGCCATAACCAACTGATCAACCGCAAGGTGATCTGGTTGACCGGCGCGGCCAGCGCCGAGGCGGCGGTCGCGAATGCCGAAAAACTTGAGCGGCAGGTGAGGGACAGCGGACTGTTCGGCAGGATCAAGCTGAAGGTGGCGCAGGACCAGGGCGTCAATCGATACCAGCAGCTTTTCGCTCACCGTTATCAATTGCTCGATCCGGAAACGCGCAAGCTGCTGGAAACGAATCCCAAGGCATTGCTCGACCGGAACCTCGAAATGCTGTATAGCCCCGTCGGCCAGATGCAGGCGGCGATGCTCGAACGTGATCCGTTGCTGCTGTTCGGCCGTTACCTGAACGCCCAAAAACCGTTCAGCCTGAATCTGGAGCAGGGCGTTGTAGTGCTCCGGGACGGACAGAAGGTTTGGGCGCTGCTGCAAGCCGATATCGACAACAGCCAATTGCCGCTGGACAAGCTCGAAAACCTGTTGCGCCTGGTCAGAAACGCGACGGCGGAGATGCAAAAGTCCGGCGGCGAATTGCTGGTTTCGGGTTTGCCCCTATTCACCGCCTATGGCTCCGAATCGGCCAAACAGGAAATCTCGACGGTCGGTGTGGGTTCCAGCATCGGTATCATTTTGTTGTTTTGGTTCACCTTCCGCAGTGTCCGCCCGCTACTCTTGTCTGCTGCCGCGATCGCCAGCGGTCTGGCCGCCGCGTTGATCGTCAGCGTCTGGGTGTTCGGCAAGATCCACATCCTCACGCTGGTGTTCGGCGCGAGCCTGATCGGCGTGGTCGACGACTACGCGCAGCATTATCTCTGCGACAGTTTCGGCGAGCGCGAGTGGAATCCGCGCAAGGGATTGGCGGCAATTTTTCCGGCGCTGTTTCTGGGGCTGGTCAGCAATCTGTTGAGCTATGCCGGCCTCGGCTTTTCGCCGTTTCCGGGCCTGCAGGAGGTCGCGTTGTTTTCCGCGGTCGGGCTGTTTGCCGCCTGGCTGACTGTCGTGCTGCTGTTTCCGTTGCTGCTGACCGGATTCCGGTTCGCGCATGAACCGGCGCTGCTGAAGATCGCGGTGTTGTGGGAGCGGCGCTGGCCGGCCTGGGCGGTTAAAAATCACCGCTGGCTTGGCGTTTTGCTGCTGATCGTGCTCGCAGGCGGCATCTGGAAGCTGACCCCGCGCGACGATGTGCGCCTTCTCCAGACCGCGTCGCCCGGCTTGCTGCAAAACGCGGAAAAAATCCGGCAGCTGTTGCAGGTCAGGGACAGCCAGTTTTTTCTGGTTTCGGGCAGGGATGTTCGAGAATGGCATCTGAACGAGCAACGGTTGCTCGAAAAGCTCGATACTTTAATACAGCGCAAGGCGCTGAAATCTTACGAAGGCCTCAGTCGTTACTGGTCCGATCCCGAAACCCAGCGCAACAATTACCGCCTAGTGAAGCGGACGCTGTTCGATTCCGGCCTTGCTAAACGCTATATGGCCGAACTGGGCTTCGACCGCGCCGCGATAGCCGCCGAAGCGAAAGCCTTCGCCGAGGCCGAACGCAATATTCTGGAGCTGGAGGACTGGCTCGCCGCGGCCGATGAAGGCAAACAGTCGTTATGGCTCGGCTGCGCAAAAGACCGCTGCTCCGGCATCGTGGCCCTGAGCCAAATCCGGGACCCCTCCGCGTTGGCGTCTATACCATCATTGCCGGGCGTCGTCTGGGTCGACCATGTCGAAGAGCTCTCTTCCCTGTTCGCGCGCTACCGGATCAGGGCAAGTATCCTGCTGTTTTCCGCATTCGCGCTGGTATTGACCGGCTTGTGTTTCAAATTCGGCTGGCGCGGTGCGCTGACCGTGATGTCGATTCCGCTTGTTTCGGCGCTGGCCGCGCTCGCGATGACCGGCTGGTTCAATCAATTGTTCAGCCTGTTCAATCTGTTTGCTCTACTGCTCGTGTTGGGCATCGGTGTCGATTACGCAGCGTTCTTTTATCTGGCCGGGGAAAGGCGGACCAGTACCTCGCTGGCGGTGACTTTGTCCGGCTTTACGACCCTGTTGTCATTCGGCTTGCTCGCAGTCAGCTCGACCGAGATCGTGCATGCGTTCGGGTTTACCGTGGCGGTCGGGATTATTACGGCGATGTTGACGGCGCCGCTGATTGATAGAAAAGGCTCATAAAAATAGTCAGAAAAAAGCCGTTTCTATCAATCAGCGGACTAGCATTTGATTTCTTTTTGTTCTTTTGAATCTCCGAGATGACCCTATGCCTATTTTTGTCCTGATCATACTTTTAATATTCCTTCCCGCCTGCAGCACATTACCCGAAGCTCCCGGCATTTCATCGGAGGAATTGCAGGCCATCGAAGAGCGTTACGGTGTCGAAGCGCGCGAACGGGTTCAGTCCTGGCGGCATGTGATCGAAGACAATCAATCCCGGCCTGTTTTGGAAAAGCTCAATGTCGCCAATCAGTTTTTCAATCGGGTGAAATTCGAGGACGACGCCGTGCATTGGCATAGGGAAGATTATTGGGCGACGCCGATAGAAACCCTGGCTACGAACGGGGGCGATTGCGAGGACTTTTCGATCGGCAAATATTTTACGCTGAAGGAGTTGGGCGTCGCCGATCAGTGTCTGCGATTGACGTATGTCAAATCGCTGACATTGAACAAGCCGCATATGGTCTTGAATTATCAATGCGACGGCGGCTCGGACAATCTGGTACTCGACAATATCGTGCCGAGAATCGTTCCCTCGGTCGAACGCATCGATTTATTGCCTGTATACAGCTTCAACGCGAGCGGACTGTGGCTCGCCAAACAGAAAGGCATGGGGCAACAGGTCGGCGGTTCCGGACGTTTAAGTCTTTGGACGGAGCTTTTGAGCCGAATTTCAAAGCCGTTTAGTTCAAGCCGTAATAATTGAAAGCAAGCCGTCTTAAGCGTTCACCTCCCCCTTTGAAAAAGGGGGATCGAGGGGGATTTAGTTTAGAAAATCTCCCCTAACCCCTCTTTTCAAAGAGGGGGACTGAACGCTTACAGCCGGTCTATGGATTTGGAGCGGCGTAAATTCATTCGGCGCAATACCTTGCTTCTTAATGTATGCATCGAATCAAATCATTTTTTTTAGGTCAAATACTCATCTGTAGGAAATCGAGAGGTTTGTCCGCATCAATAGCTGTCATACCTTCAAACTTGATTCAAAGGAGTTGATTCTTGGGAGGCGCGAACGCCTTTTCGAGGGTTTATCGATTACCTCGCCTTAGGAGGGTAAAATGATGAATACCATCAAAACGATGTTAATTTCCTGTTTTCTGTTTTTTTCTCTTTCCGCTGCAAACACCGGCCAAGCCGGAGCCGCCGGAAACCTTATGGACCAAAGGATCAGTACGGTCGTCACCCATCTTGAAGCGGCCCGAAAAGCGCTCGCTGCGAATGAGGGGGATGCGGCGCAAGAACATATGAAGGCGGCCGGTCAGTCTTCAAAAAATATTACCGGCGGCTCATTCGAAGTCAAGGCGCAACGCGGTTCCCGCGCCATCGCCAATGCCCGCCGTCTGGTCCGCGAGGGCGATAATTCCGGCGCTGCAGCTGTTTTGGAGGAAGCCGAGGCCATTTATAAGTCTTTGCTGCAACCGACAGAATCAGGAGGGCGGGGCGGGCTCAATTAACGCGGTAAGGCTCGATTCATCGGCTGCAATGCACCGGGTATTTGCACCCGGGAATTGTTCTTTGCCATATATTTGGTCTAAAAGTTTGGGACAGGTTATATTAACGCGTCCCGCTCATGGGGGGAGTAATCTCATGGGCATCATTGGGGAAAAATATATTACAAGGAGCAAATGTGACAGTCAGAAGTTTCAAAGGTAAACAGCCGATCGTCGGCGAGCGCGTTTATATCGACGAGAATGCGACGGTGATCGGCGAGGTGACGCTTGGCGACGATGTTTCGATCTGGCCTTCGGTGGTGATTCGGGGCGATGTCGAAAGCATCAAAATCGGCGACGGCACCAATGTGCAGGACGGTTCGGTGCTGCATGTGACGCATTACGGCAAGTTTACGAACAAAGGGTATCCCCTGACGATAGGGAAGGGCGTTACGATCGGGCATCGGGCGGTCGCGCATGCCTGTACGATCGGCGACTACTGCCTGGTCGGCATCGGCGCGATCATCATGGATGATGCGGTTTTGGAAGACTATGTGATGCTGGGCGCTGGCGCCCTGGTGCCTCCCGGTAAACGGCTCGAAAGCGGGCATTTGTATGTCGGTTCGCCCGCCCAGAAAAAACGGCCGTTAACCGAGTCAGAAAAGGAGTTTCTCGAATATTCTGCAGCGCATTATATTCAATTGAAGAATGAACATTTGCAAGAACTTCCGGAATGAACGGGTTCGGAAGGCACCCTCTGACTTATTGCTAACTTGCCGGCTTCCACGAGCTATTCATCCTCTTCGGCTTTGATAATCTTGCCGGTAGCGGCATCGACTTCGACTTCCATTTCGCGCCCGTCGCCCGTTTTGATGTCGAATTCATAAGTAGCGGTGCCGTCTTTTTCGATTTCATATTCCACTTTGGTAATTGTTCCGGGGTGGGCTTCCAGGGCAATTTTGCGGGCTTGTGCTTCGTCGATTTTTTTCAACGCCGTAAATGCAGGATGATCGGCATTCGGCAGTTCCTGTTCCTTTTCGAGGATTACGGCGGTGGCCTTGTCGCACTTGAACTCCCATTTGACGCCGTCTGCCGATTTGACGTCGATCTCATAAAGGTCTACCCCATCTTCATTTTCAAGCTCCATTTTGACGATTTCGCCTTTGGCGAGTTCGCTTACCGCTTTGCGGCAGGCGTCGGATCCCGGCTTGTCTTGGGCAGCGGCGCCGGAGGCGAGGAGGACGAAGAGTACGGCTAGAGAGTATTTAGCGTGCATGATTTTTCTCCTTGATCAAGAAAAGGCGGGAAGCGTTGCCGATTCCGCCGTGCGCATGTAACCGGCGGGTACGAAACAAAATGTTAATCATCATTGATCATTTTGATTGACAGCCATCAATAAAATTCACCAAATTTCTTGCTTTTCACCGTGCCTGTCCCGATAAGGGTGAGCCAATGCCATAAAGTTCAGGCCGTCATCGCGGCAGATGAAAGATCCGCAGGATGTGCCGACGCAGGGGGCGCATCGTTCGTGGATGATGCGGCTCGCGCCTCGGCAATCGCTCCCGGCATTGCTCTACCTCCTGCATCCATGCAGTCGTCACCACATCCTACAGAATTGACTTTCACGATAACGGCATTGGGGGGCGGTATTATTTGTTCAGCATCGCCCACTGCAACTGCCATTGATGCTCCGCGTCGAGAGTTTGCAGATAATGCACGTTTTTGCCCGATCCGTAGGCCATCGGCGTGCCGTCCCGGTAGACGAGGCGCTGGCTGTGGATTGACGGAATGCGGTCGCCGGGGGTAATGATCCCGGTCAAATTCAGCGGGTCGGCCGCATTGATCACGGTCAGTTCGGGAGTGAGCGGCGGCTTGCGCATGTCCCTGAGCAAGGCAACCGCTTCGGGCAGTGCGAATTGCTCGCCCGCGAAACCCTGCACGAAGCGGCCGCCGCGCAGTTCCCCGCGCGCCTCCATGCGCCGGTAGACGTAGAGCAATTCGCGCCAGCTCGGCAGATTTTCTTCCCGATCCAGCACCTTCCGAAACACCACCCCGTAGCGTTTAAGCAGGGTGCGGGCGATATGTTCGACGTCCGGATAATGCTCGGTCTTTGGCCCACGCAACGGGCGCAGCAGCGACCAGCGCCCCGCCGCCGCGAAGGGATCGTAAATTGGATAGCGTTTGCCGCGCCGGTGCAGGATCTTCTGCGGCGTAACCAGCGTGCGCAGGCCCTGGAAACTGTCCGAGGTAATCAGCCCGGAGGCGGCCAGTTCGCCGAGCGCTTCCTCCAATTGCGTTTTCAGCAGGCCGGTTTCGGCGGCCAGTTCCTGAAAGAAACTGGCGCCCCATACCTTGATTGCAGCATGCACTTTCAAGGCATTTCCGGAAAGCTCCAAGCTTGAGATGTCAGGAAATGTCCCAAAAGTTCGCCAGGATTCCAGATGCTCGCGTGCGACCAGGGCGACCGGCGTATTTTTGCCGGCGGATTTCGGACTGCTTTCGCCGAGGGCTTTCAGCCGCAGCCAGATGAATTTTCCTGAAGTGCAGAGCTGATCGAGTTCGGAGGCGAAATAAGGTTTGACACGCCGGGTCAGGATATCTTGCTCCCAACTGGCGGCGGGCAGGTTGCAGCCCTCCAGTTGTTGCAGTGCTTTCGCGAGCGCGGCTTCGCCTGCTCCCGGTTCATTCAGGCCGTGCCAGTGGAACAGAAAGCGCATGTAAACGCTAGGGGCGACCGGCTCGATTTCCTTGCGCAATTGCTTCAGGGTATAGCGGTGAATGCGCGCTAGCAGACCCCGTTCGCACCATTCGGTCGTGGATGCGTCGGGCGTGAAGCGGCCTTGCAGCGCGACGCCTTGTTGTTCCAAAGCGGCCAGCGCCTGTTCGACTTGCGGTATCGGCAAGGCGAGCGGTATTGCGAGTTGGTCGGCGGTGACGGGACCGAGTCCTTCTAGCCGGCTGCGGATCAGGTCGCGTAGTACGTCTTCTTCTGTGAGCGCCTGATCCGGCGGCACCGCGTCAATGCTTGGCGTAAGATCGGCCTTCGGGAAGAGCGCCTGCAATTCGGACAGGCGTTCGGCGGCGACCCACAGACGTTGCCCATGCGGCAATTGCATTACTGTGGCGCGCCGGGTTTGCTGCAAGTCCGCGAACAGTTCGGCAGGCATGCGTAAGCCTTCCTGTTCGGTCATGAAGCCCAGCACGTTCAGGGCATCGTGAAGTTCATCCGGATCGCGCGCTTCCGGCCAGGCTTCGAGTCGCACGCTGTCGATCGCTTCGGGGTTGAGCCGGCCGATCTCGGCCGCATCCTCGGGACTGCCGAAGCGGCGCTGTTGAATCGCCAGCGTACGACGTTCTTCCGCAGGGGCATCGTCGAGAAAGGCGTACGGGCGCGCATTCAGTATCTCCTGCGCCAGCGGCGAAGGCGTAGTCAGGTCACGGGCAATGACCTGAATCGCACCGCTTTCGATGCCATGCAGCACGGCCTGCAGGCCGTCGATGTCCATCAATTCGTGCAGGCAGTCCCATAACGTTTGATCGACCAACGGATGTTCGGGAATATCGCGGTCGCCGGCGATATTTTCGAAACAGGCCAGCTGGTCCGGAAAAATGATCGCAATCAGGTCTTCCGCATCGTTGCGCTGAAACTGCGCCGGTACTTTTTTGCCGCTGCGGTTGCGCGGCACTGCCAGCGCGGTATTCGCGACCCAGCGCCAGCGCGTCGGGAACATCGGAGCGGCCAGTAGAGCCTGAATCAGAATTTCTTTGACCGAAGCGGCCTTCAGATAGCCGGCCGGTTCAAGCAGCGGAAAACTGTGCGTCGGCCCCAGGGACAGCACGATATTGTCTTCCGTCGCGGCGGCCTGGAGTTCGAAATTGAAGCGCCGGCAAAAGCGTTTCCTCAGCGCCAGCCCCCAGGCCTTGTTCACGCGTGAGCCGTAAGGCGAATGCACCACGAAATGCATGTCGCCGGTCTCGTCGAAAAAACGTTCGAAGATGATCGTTTTGAACGACGGCAGCGCGGTCAGCGCGGCTTTGGCGGTCGAAAGATAATGGTGCAACTGCTCGGCGGCGGCAGTCGGCAGTCCGAGCCGGTTAAAAATAAAGTCATGCGCGGCATCGCCGCCTCGTTCGAGCAAACGGTCGATCGTTTCGGACAAATCGGATACCGCTTCGGATAGTTCGCGGCTGCGTCCCGGCGCTTCGCCGAACCAGAACGGAATGTTAGGCGGCTGGCCGTGCGCATCCTCGACAAACACCTTGCCTTGTTCGATTTTCAGCATTCGGTAGGAATTGTTGCCGAGCTGAAAGATGTCGCCGGGAATGCTTTCGAAAGCGAAATCTTCGTTTAGCGTGCCGACGAACAGGCCTTCCGGCTGCATGATCACATCGTAATCGAACTGATCCGGAATCGCGCCGCCGTTCATGATCGAAGTCAGCCGCGCGCCTTTGCGCGGCCGCAGCATGCCGTGCACGATGTCGCGGTGAAGATAGGCGCCGCGCCGGCCCCTGCGTGTATGGTAGCCGTCCGCGAGCATTTTGACGACCGCGGCGTATTGCTCCAGCGTCAGCGTCCGATAGGGCCAGGCTCTGATCAATGCCTCATACAAATCGCGCTCGGGCCATTCGCGGCAGGCGACTTCGGCGACGATTTGCTGGGCGAGCACATCCAGCGGATGATCGGGGATTTGAATCGTATCGAGCTGATCGTGCGCGACCGCATTCAGCAGCGCGGTGCATTCGAGCAGGTCATCGCGCGAGAGCGGAAACAGGCGGCCTTTCGGGGTTGCGCCGAGCCTGTGCCCGGAACGGCCGACCCGCTGCAGGAACGCCGCGATGCCGTGCGGCGACCCGATTTGGCAGACCAGATCCACATCGCCGATGTCGATGCCGAGTTCGAGCGAGGCGGTCGCGACCAGCGCCTTCAACCGCCCCTGTTTGAGCCGGTTTTCCGCGTCGAGCCGGTGTTCCTTGGCGAGACTGCCGTGATGCGAGGTCACGAATTCCTCGCCGAGGCGTTCGGCCAAGGCGGCGGCGGCGCGTTCGGCCAGACGCCGCGTATTCACGAAAATCAGCGTGGTGTGATGGTCGTTGATCAGTTCGACGAGGCGGTCGTAGATTTCGCTCCAGACCTCGTTCGCCATTACCGCTTCGAGCGGCGAGCCGGTCACTTCGATTTTCAAATCGCGCTGCCGGTTATGCCCGGTGTCGATGATCGTGCAGAGTTCGTCCCGGTTCCCGGTCAGGAAACGCGCGATCGTGGTCAACGGTTTTTGCGTCGCGGAAAGGCCAATCCGTACCGGCGGCTTTTCGGTAAGCTGCGTCAGCCGTTCCAGCGACAGCATCAGGTGCGCGCCGCGCTTGTTGCCGGCCAAGGCATGAATCTCGTCGACGATTACGCTGTGCACCGTTTTCAACATCTCGCGGCCCGACTCGGAGGTCAGCAGGATGTACAGCGACTCCGGGGTGGTGACCAGGATATGCGGCGGGGTGCGTTTCATCGCGATGCGCTCGGCCTGGCTGGTATCTCCGGTCCGTGTTTGTGCGCGGATCACGACGCCGGGCAGGGCGGCTTCGAGCAGCGCCATGCCGATGCCGGACAACGGCAGTTCGAGGTTCTTGTGGATGTCGTTGGACAGTGCTTTCAGCGGCGAGACATACAGTACCAGGGTCTGGTCGGGCAAAAAGCTGTCGACGCCTTGTTTGACCAGTTGATCGATCACCGCGAGAAATGCGGCCAGCGTTTTGCCGGAACCGGTCGGCGCGGCGATCAGCGTCGCCTGGCCGGCCTGAATCGCCGGCCAGGCCTGGCTTTGCACGTCCGTCGGCGCCTTGAATTGATCTAAAAACCAACGCGCAACGACCGGATGGAAGGAATGCAGGATGTGTGTCATGGCTTTTAGCTGCCCGACATGATCTGAATTGGGTAAAAAACTCTATATCGTTCCCACGCCGGAGCGTGGGAACGATGTAGTCATTACCCTTTCGCAGCCCGTTTACGCTCGTGTTCCAAGAGCAGCTTCTTGCGTAGCCGGATCGATTTCGGCGTGACTTCGACCAGTTCGTCCTCGTCGATGAATTCGAGCGCCTGCTCCAGCGACATTTTCTGGATCGGCGTCAAAATCAGGTTTTCGTCGGTCCCGGCGGCGCGGATGTTGGTCAACTGCTTGGCCTTGGTCGGATTTACGGTCAAATCGTTCGCGCGGGAGTGGATGCCGACCAGCATGCCTTCATAGACCTCATCGGCATGTACCAGGAACAGTTCGCCGCGCTCCTGCAATGCAAACAATGCATAAGCCAGCGCCTTGCCTTGTGCCATCGACACCAGCACGCCGCGTTTTCTGGCGCCCAGTTCGCCTTTTTTGATCGGACCGTAATGGTCGAAGACGTGATAGAACAGTCCGGAACCCGAAGTCGAAGTCATGAATTCGGTTTGAAAACCGATCAGGCCGCGCGAGGGCACCATGTATTCCAGGCGCACCCGGCCTTTGCCGTCCGGTACCATGTTCAACAAGTCGCCTTTGCGCTCGCCGAGTTTTTCCATGATCGAGCCCTGGTGAATTTCCTCGACTTCGATCGTGACCATTTCGAAAGGCTCATGCTTTTCGCCGTCGACTTCCTTCAGGATCACTTCCGGGCGCGAAACGCCGAGTTCAAAGCCTTCCCGGCGCATGTTTTCGATCAATACCGACAAATGCAGCTCGCCGCGGCCCGAAACCTTGAATTTGTCCGGATCGCCAGTATCTTCGACCTTGAGCGCCACGTTGTGCTGCAATTCCTTTTCCAGGCGTTCGCGGATCTGCCGAGAAGTCAGGAACTTGCCTTCCTTGCCCGCAAACGGCGAATTGTTGACCTGAAAGGTCATCGTAACGGTCGGCTCGTCGACGGTCAGCGGGGTCATCGCTTCGACTGCATCGGGATGACAGAGCGTATCCGAAATTTCGAGTTTTTCGATCCCGGTGAATGCAATGATGTCGCCGGCGTTCGCTTCCGGCACTTCGACCCGCTCCAATCCGTTAAAACCGAAGACCTGCAAAATGCGTCCCTTGCGCTCCACGCCTTCGCGGCTGACAATGGTCAACTGCATGTTCGTTTTGACCGTGCCGCGCTGAATGCGGCCAATCCCGATCACGCCGACATAGGTGTTGTAGTCGAGGCTCGAAACCTGCATTTGAAACGGGCCGTCCCGATCGACCGCCGGCGGGCTGACTTTTTCGACGATGGTTTCAAACAGGGGCGTCATATCGCCGCCGGTGACGGTTACGTCCAAACCTGCATAGCCGTTCAGGGCCGAGGCATAAACGATGGGGAAATCGAGCTGTTCGTCGGTCGCGCCGAGGCGGTCGAACAGGTCGAACGTCTGGTCGACGACCCAGTCCGGCCGCGCGCCGGGCCGATCGATCTTGTTGATCACGACGATCGGTTTCAGGCCCAACGCGAAGGCTTTCTGGGTCACGAAGCGCGTTTGCGGCATCGGTCCGTCGACCGCGTCCACCAACAGCAATACCGAGTCGACCATCGACAATACCCGCTCGACTTCGCCGCCGAAATCGGCGTGGCCCGGCGTGTCGACGATATTGATATGGTAGCCGTTCCAGTCCAGCGCGGTGTTCTTCGCCAGAATGGTAATGCCGCGTTCCTTTTCCAGGTCGTTCGAGTCCATGACCCGTTCGGTGACTTTCGTATGCGCGGCAAACGTGCCGGATTGTTGCAGCAATTTATCGACCAGCGTGGTTTTGCCGTGGTCGACGTGCGCGATGATCGCGACGTTTCTTAACTTGTTGATATCCATTGAGTAAATATGAAAGGGTTAGCGAATGGGTGAGCTGGGGAAGTCCGGCGTCCGCATTGCGAAAAGGAATTTCGTGGTTAAACGAGGAATAAAGGCGAGAATTATACACAAAAGCCGGGTCGGAGTTTTATCATTCAACGATTTAATGGAAAAATCGTGCAGTGTAGGTCAGTTTCGCCGTTAGGCAAACTACCGTCGCCGAATCGGATACCGCTTTAGCTTGGGAATCAGGGGAAAACCAGGGAAAATCCCGCCGGGAAGATTCCGGGCAGAATAGCTCCGTGATGGTGGATTGCCTGACGGTGAATCCACCTTGTATGATTCAATCTTACGGGTTCCAGTTGACTATGGGGTATAGAACGTCGCGTTGTCTGTACCAATCACATTTCCATTCTGGTTCGTAACCTCGATTATCCAATTACCGTCAGGCGGGAAATGAACCGTATAACGATACCACGATTCATAAGGTGGCGAACAATAGGCTGAAAATTCAAGTTCAGCGTCAATGCTGTCATTACTGTTGATATTTTCTTGTTCAGCCGGATACCAAGTGCCTGTCAGAGTTCCGAGCGAGGATGAAGAATTTACCCAAAGGAAACCTTTACCCCCAGCAGTAAGCTGATTTTCATCACGATCTGTATCGTCACAATTGCCATCGTTGTCGACCTTGACATTGTCATCCGAGTTTGACGCCATAACAGTAGTGGCTACAAAAAAAGACGTTGTTCCGATTAACGCAAGTATTAACACAAGTTTTTTCATATTGGCATTCGCCCGGTAATTTGTATTCAACTAATTACCTGTAGGTTTAGTAAAAGCGCACACCGCCTTCAAAGGCAGTGTGCGCGTTTTATCACACACTATGTAAGAATACACCGTAGAGCGTCAGAGCCCCATCAAGGAGAAGTATCTCGTAAATAAAGTTCTTTTTGCAAGATATTCTTTTGATGGGGATTATTTCATTCCTACCACAAAAACGATATTTCCTGAAGTTAAGTTAATACGGAATGTGTACGTATACCCGGAAGTCAGGTTAGTAGTACCCATGTTGTATATCCACTGTTTACCTGATGCATCCCAACGAAACGCTACGTCTGGAATATCATTGATACCTGCTTCATTAACACCATCAACAGTTGCTCTTACCTTGCTTAACATAGTTAAAGTTCCACCAGTGCCAGCAAAAACCGCGGATGAATTAGAGATGGAATTACCCAATGCATCACATACACGGAACTTGACAGGAACCGTACTTCCACCCTTTCGAGGGTAGACACTGGTACCGTCACTGTTGATTGGGGGCAAAATCACGCCGCCGGATCCCACCGAGGCGCTGCAAACCCCAAAGCCAATTGTAAAGGTCTTCGAACCACTGCTAACGCTGTGGTTGGCATCGCCCGCATAGCTGGCGCTGGCCGTGGCCGTCCCTGGATTGGTATTGTTGATATAGCTAACAGGCAATGATTGGTTCAAGCCACCCGTCCCAGTAACATTTGCGGTACACGGCGTTAATGCCAAACCGGTATAGGTCGCGCTCGCCGGGCAGGTCACCGTCACCGTGGACGAGGCTTGGCCGATCGTGAAACCGCCCGAGCCGGTGTTGCCGGTGTGGTTGGCGTCACCGGCCCAGTTGGCATCGGCTGTCGCGGAGCCGGCGTTGGTGTTGTTCGCATAGACCAACGATGACGTTACATCGACCGGACTCATGCCCACGCCGGTGGCTTCCGCCGTACAAGGCGTCTGCGCTGAACCGGAGTAGGTGTAAGGCGCGCCGACAGTACAGGTCACCGTCACCGTGGACGAGGCCATGTTTACATTCTGCGTTAATGTAGATGAAGTGCTGGTAGCATAGGTGCCGCCACCGCTATAAACCGCCGTGATGCTATGGCTGCCGACAGTCAGAGCACTGGTGGTGCATGTAGCTTGGCCACTGCTTAAAGGTTGTGCCGAACAGCCGGGAATTGATGAAGTCCCATCTTTGAAATTTACGGTACCTGTAGCTGCTGATGGGCTTACTGTCGCCGTGAAAGTTACCGGCTGACCATAAGTTGATGGGTTATTGTTTGAGGCAACGGAGGTTGTTGTAGCAGTCAGGCCGTTAAAAGTAACGGTTAATGCAGGGTTACTCCCTAATACTGCAGCGCATGGGTTGGTTGTGCCTGTGCAGTTTGAGGAACTAAGATTGCTCGCTACGCTCCAGCCTGCAAAGGTGGAGCCTCCGGTTGGGGTAGCGCTGAAGGTTATCGTTGCGCTATTTTCAGTAGTTGTAATATTTGGCAAACATGTACTTGTAACCGTCTGAGAGGGTGCGTTCGCCCCTGTTCCACCGCACGAGACCGGTGCGCTGATGAAGCCTATGCTCGGGGTTAATGTCACTGAACCGGTGCCTGCACCCGCAAAAGTAAGTACCAGATTCCGGGCATCCGTAAATGCCGTCTGCGCCACAAACCCGGACTGCTGCCCAACCGCTGTTAACGTAAATGTCGCATTGACATCATCTGGCGCGATCGGTGAGTAAATCTTTACGTTTTCGATAATACCGTTAGGCGTGGTTTCGCCCGGATCGACCGGAATGGTAAACGTGACATCGCGAATCGTCACGCCATTCTTGACGACGTGCATCGACATTTCCAGGGTCTCGCCCGGTATCCAGCCGGTGCCGTTCAGCAGCACATCGGTGCCCGGCGCGTAGTCGGTCCAATTGGTCGTTATCGTCGCAGGGGAACCGTCCAGCACATAAGCCGAATGATGGTTGATTTCCGCAGTAGCGCTCTTGCCGCCCGAGATCAGGACTTTCGACGGTTGGGGCTGGCCGTTCACGGGGGCCTGCGCGATTTCGGTCACCGCAGAGCCGTCGCGGTTCAGAATCTCCGAGAGCGGGCCGCCGGGCACGATGCTGCCGTCGAACAGCACCGAAGCGCGGGTCTGGGCGTCAAGCACATCGTCGATGATAGTGGTGGGGTTGACCGCTTCGCCCTTGGCGTTGAAGCCGGCCTTCGGATGGCTGACGACCGGGTCGTACAGCTCAAAGGTGCTGTCTTTAGCGCCGCCGACGACCTGGACCTTGCCGTCCGGCAACAGCCGTAAATCCGGCTTGACGCGGGGAACGGCCAGTTGAGTGGCGACCGGAGTAAAGGTTGATGTCGAAGGATCGTAGAGTTCCGCCGAAGATAATGCGGCTCCGTCGTTATCTACGCCGCCGACGATCAGCACTTTGCCGTCATTCAGGCGAACCGCGCCGTGTTTCGAGCGAGGCGTATTCAACGGGCCGACGGAAGCCGACGAACCGAAAATTTCGGCGCTGCCGCTGGCTTCGCCGCCGGCGATCAGAATGTCTCCGTCTTCCAGCAACGTGGCGGTATGGCCGGCGCGCGGCTGGTGAAGGCCGTTCGTTTCGGCCGACCAGGTGTGGGTCGCATGATCGAAAATCTGAGTTGAGTTGAGCGGGGCGCTGCCGTCGCTGCCGCCTGCTACCAGCACGTCGCCGTTGGCGAGCGAAGTGGCGGTATGTCCGGTGCGGGCGGTTTGAAGCGACGGAACCGAAGGCTGGGCCGAGGACGGACTGGTTACATCGACGATTTCGGCGTTATTGAGAGGCGTCCCGGTTGTGGATTGACCGCCGACGATCAGGACTTTGCCGCCCTGCAGCACGGTAGCGGTATGGTCGTTTCTTTCGATGGTAAGTTCGAATCCGTAAGGGGCCGCCGCTCTTACCGGCTGCGGCAGAAAGCCGCAAAATGTGACAAACATCGACAGCAAGGCGCCTGCGCCTGAGCTAAGAATGTGCGTCTTCCGTCGTTTAATTCGATCAACGTTCATATCGATTCCCCTTGTCATCATTAAAATTATGCCGAAGCCGGTTATTATTCTTTGGCAGTTCCTGACGATTCAGAGCGAGGGCAAGAGAAACGGAAAAAGGCGGATTGCCGAAGCCTATCCGCCTGCCGTCTTCTACCTAACTCTCATCCTCCAAAATGCACCGTGTCCATGAAAACCCCCACGCGCCAACCGTCCCTAGTCTGCTCCACCCAGACCACCATGCCGCTGCACTGCACTTTTTTACCCCACCCCTGAGGCTCCGGCTGATTCAGAAAAAACCGGATTGATACACCACAGGCGAACGGCTGGTCGGTTTCGATGCAGGCACCCGTGGTGCTGACATCGCGGGTCCATCCACTGCCTTTCTCGAATTCGACGAACCATGCGACTGGGTAGCGCGTCGCCGCGCGTTTTTCCTCGTACGGATGGTGGTGGTTCGACTTCATGGCAGGATTCGATGAAAGGCTCATGGCTGTTTCCATGGCTACATTATCGTGAAGAGCTAGAGTTTGAAACATGCACTGAAAGCTATATTTTTCTATAACCGAGGGATATATTATTTTTATAACCAAAGTTATAGAGGCGGGTTGCTCGTTCCCAAGCTCCAGCTTCCAGTCCTTCCTTACTCGGGAAGCCGGAGCTTCCAGCACGGGGTTCCCAATCTGGATTGGGAACCAGGTCATCCGGTCCACCAGGTCAAATCCGGTTTCCCGTTGCTCTCACCACGCTCGCGTCACTTCGATCAAACCCGCCTGGCCCGCATAATTGCGTGCGCTGGAATAGCGCCAATGTTCGGGACGGTCCACATAGCCGCTTGACCGGGTTTTGATGAATGTAATCCAGCTTTTGGCGCATGACTGCGTCGGATTCGACGAGTTGCGGATGATTGCCTTCTTCTCAGACCTGGTAGGTGGTTTCCGTTTTATGGGCGCGTTTAAACAAGGCTAGCAGTTCCAGAAGCCTTGTCGATCGGGTTTGTTCGAGAGGGCGATGATATGTTTTGCGGTGTAGGATTTGAAGCGCTGCATGTCGCGGCTCAAATCGGACGAGGCGGCGATGGGATGGAGATGGTTTTCGAGAATGACATAGCCGAAGAGTTGGAAGCCGGCTTCTCGCTGTAAATAACGCCAGGAATCGAGCACGATGTTGACGGGTTGCGGGGCGGGTAAACAGGGGCAGCCAGTGATTTACGGTGGCAGTGAGGAAATGCGGGGAGGGGTTGGTTTGGACTTTGTAGCGGCTTCGGGGCATGAGGGTTCTCTAGGGTTCGGAGTGAGAGAGTCGGGGAGCAGGCGCTTCCCGGGCTTGGGTTCCCAAGCTGGAGCTTGGGAACCAGCGAACTGCAAGCTCGGAAGTGTCGAAGGGGTAACGGTAGAAGTCATGTTACCTCCAACCGATCTTTTCACACCAGCCCATTATTCTGCGCATACAAAGTCAATGCAACACGGCTTTTGACTTGCAGCTTGTCGAAAATATTATGCAGATGCGCCTTGACCGTGCCTTCGCTGATATGGCGCTGTTCGGCGATCTGTTTGTTGCTGTGGCCGCTGGCGACCAGCCGGATCAGGTCGATTTCGCGGGGGGTCAGGCGTTCGATCAGCGTTTGCAGATTCTGTTTCTCGCTTTCGCGTTTGAGCATTTTTTCGAGGGCGCGGCTGACCGAGTTTTTCTCTATCCATTCACCGCCGGCATACACCTTTTTGATGCATTGGATCAGCAGCGCCGGCGCCATTTCCTTCAGCACTACGCCGCGGACGCCCAACTGAATCGCTTCGAGCACTTCGTCTTCGTCGAGCGCGGCGGTCAGGATGACGACTTTGGGGTGCGGAGCGAGTTTGTGCAACTCGCGCAGCACCTTCAGGCCGTCCATTTTGGGCATTTTCAGGTCGAGCAGCAGAATGTC
Organism: Methylomicrobium sp.; assembly: GCA_051061095.1. Lineage (GTDB taxonomy): Bacteria > Pseudomonadota > Gammaproteobacteria > Methylococcales > Methylomonadaceae > Methylomicrobium. The sequence goes on from JBPFEE010000010.1 coordinate 25,953, forward strand.
GGGCTGGTGGCGGGCAACGATTTCCAGGGCCAGTGCGCCATCGGAACAACTGGCCAGCACCTTCAGTTCCGGGTCGGTCGAGAATAGCAGCTCCAGTCCGTTCAATACGAGAGGGTGATCGTCTACCAATACCAGTTTGATCGTCATTGCTTTCCTTTTCGCGTCATGGTTTAGCCCGCTTTGGATGGTAAAGCCGGCGGCGTTTCACAATTGTACAACGGCACGGATATCGTCAGCGATGAACCCGAAGCGCCGGATTCGATGCACAACTGGCCATCCAGCGTTTTGATTCTTTCAACCAAAGACTTGGGGCCCAAGCCCAGCGCCGTCAATTCGGCGAGGTCATAGCTTCCTTGAAACGGGAAGCCGCGGCCGTCGTCGGATACGCGGAGACAGAGAAAATCTTCCCGAATGCCGAGCGAGGCCTGCACTTGAGTGGCCTGGGCGTGCCGCGCGCTGTTGATGAGCGACTCACGCAAGAGATTATAGATATCTTCCGAAAGGCGGCGCAAGTTCAGGGAGGGAGGCAGCGTCAGCGTGACCCTGATTCCCCAGAGTTGCTGGATCGTGTCGGCCAGATTCTGCAGGCGGCAATGAAGTTGTTGATCATTTTCCGGGATGGCAGTCAACGGTTTCAGGCTGACGATATAATTCCGCAGGCCGCGTTGTTCTTCGACGATCAGTTTCTGGATATCGCCAAGTTGATTCCTGGCCGCCTGAACATCGCGGTCCAGCAGGAGCTTGAGGGTTTCTATCCGGAGGGCGATGCCCGTCAATGTCTGCAAGAGTCCGTCGTGCAGGTCGTGCGCCATTTTGATTCTTTCTTCCGTCGCCGCGCTTCTTTGCAGGCCGGCGCTGGCCAGACGCTGATCCATCAGCGCGGTAACCTGGTGTGAAACCAGGACGCCGAGCGAGAGATCGTCGGCGTTCATGCCGGGTTTATCCAGTACGAATAACCAGCCTCGCCACATTTGTCCGTGCAGATTCAAACCGATGACGGGTTTGATCGTGTAGCGCCGCTTCAACTCCGGATGTAAGGGCGAAACGGACTGATAGTGCATTCCCGGAGAGTTCGCGCGAAGCACGAGGGTCTGGGGAGCGCCGGCATCCTTGCAGAGGAAATGGCCTTTTTCGAGACTGGCGGGGACCAAAGGCTCATAGATGTCGGCTCTGAGCTTCTGATAGTAAATCTGGTCCGCGCACAGATAGGCGCTATGGTGGTAGAGTTCTTCCCGTTCTTCCCAAAACATCAGGATACGCGGCGCATCCATCACCTGGGACACGTTGGCCAGCAGGTCGCGCAGAAATTTGTCGAGCGGAACGGCGGCATCGATTCTAGCCGGCCAGTTGGCGAGCATGCCGACTTCATTGCGCCGGTTTCTCTCGTAAGTCGTTAGATAGACCAGCAGCAGGGTGATTACGAGCAGATGGACGCTGCGTATGATCAGGCGGTGAACTTGGCCGTCGTCGTTCTCTAGCAGAGCGAAGTAAACTCCCGTACTCAGGAACGGGCAGAGGAAGGCCAATGCGGTCCATAAGGTGCCCTGCGAATGCCAGCGTAATGCGCCGCAGAACAAGGTGAAAACAAAATAGGAAAAAAAGGGGCTGGCGATGCCTTCGGTAAGGAATACCAGGATCGTGAAAGTCAGGATGTCGATAATGTGTGTAACGATGCCGACTTTTGTCGCCTGTAACGGAAATAGCCGAATTAGCACCCAGAGCGCTAGTGAATAGGCGAGAAAACCGCTGAGAATCCGGTTGACCAGTAAGACATGCTCCGGAGGGTCAATCGGATCAAGCACCACCGCGAGTAGCGAAAAAACCACTAACACGATCCGGCTGGCGATGATGATTCGCTCGATGCGTAATTGCGGGAAGTAGCGTATTTCCATGCAATGCCTGAGGTTGCGTTGGTTTAGCGACGGAGCCGCATTTTATGGCATTTGTAAGAATTAGACTACATGAAATGGAACAGTTTTGTCAGTATGCCGGAATTGTCTGGAAAACAGGGAGGGCGGGAGTCGATAAATTCAAGTCATTTCCTTAATTAATCCTCTCGATGGGAGATTTTGCCTAAAAGGCGACGTCTTCAGTGCGAGAAAAGCCGTCAATGGTTCCTAAGTCGAAAGGTTTTTATCGAATTGCTGTAAAAAATAGGCAGCCTGCCCGTAGTCGAACGGCCAGTCGAGTTCGCAGCGGCTTACGGGATCCAGCAAAACCGGAATTTTTATCGCAAATTCCGGTTGCCATTCCGGATGCTCGGCGATGTCGATCGATTCAATCTGGAAATCCGGCGCTATTTTATTCATGCATGCGGAAATGATTTCCTGTGCCTCTTCGCAAAGGTGGCAGCCCTCGGTGCCGAGCAATAACAGGCGCATCAGTGTTTGCTCAGTTTATCCTGAACGCTCATCAAGAGAGCCGAGACGACCAATGTCAGATGGACGACCACATACCAGAGGATTTTGTCGTTACCGGTGGCTTCGATCTTCATGAAGACTTTCAATAGATGAATCGATGAAATCGCGACGATGGTCGACGCGATCTTCATCTTCAAGGAGCCGTAATCGTGGGTACCGAGCCAGTCGAGTTTTTCGGCGTCGTCGTCGATATCGAGACGGGAGACGAAGTTTTCGTAACCGCTGAACATCACGATCACGATCAGGCTGCCGACCATGGTCAGGTCGATTAAGGCCAGCACTTTCAAAATTAGATCGGATTCGTTCATCTCCAGCAGATGGGGCAAGAAATGATAGAGTTCCTGGAAGAATTTGACGAACAGCGCGGCGACGGCCAGACTCATGCCGACGTAGACCGGGGCCAGAATCCAGCGGCTGCCGTACATGATGCGTTCGAGGGTGTGCTCGGTTTTTTCTTTCAATGACATCGGAGAGGATTAATGTACAGGGTCTAAAGTAGCAAGAAAGGCACAAGGAATATTGTGTAACTATTCAGCGAAAAGCTCCAAAGGCTCTTTCCAGAGGGGGAGGGTTGGGTGAGGGGAATTCAAAACGTCAAAATGCTTTTTTAGCTCCCCTCATCCCAACCTTCTCCCGGAGGGAGAAGGAACTGGTTTGCATGCTGTTGAATAATTACGGAAAATTTTTCGCTTTTAGCCTTGTGCTTTTTTCTTTATCAATGATTCAAATGCGCGGAAAGCCAGCGTGCGGCGACTTCTTCGGCGATGCCTTTGCGTTTGGCGTAATCCTGCAACTGGTCCTTGCTGATTTTGCCGACGTTGAAGTACTGCGCCTCGGGGTGCGCGAAATACCAGCCGCTGACCGCGGCGGCGGGGTACATCGCATAGCTTTCAGTCAGCACGATGCCGGCGTTTTCGGTCGCATTGAGCAACTCGAATAGCTTGGCTTTTTCGGTATGATCGGGGCAAGCCGGGTAGCCGGGGGCAGGGCGGATGCCCTGATAGGCTTCCTCGATCAACTGTTTATTGCCGAGTTTTTCGTCTTTCGCATAGCCCCAGTAATCGGTTCTGACGGCCTGATGCATGTATTCGGCCAGGGCTTCGGCCAAGCGGTCGGCCAGCGCCTTGAGCATGATCGCGCTGTAGTCGTCGTGGTCGCGTTCGAATTCGGCCAGTTTCGTTTCGATGCCGATGCCGGCCGTGACCGCGAACGCGCCGACATAATCGGCAATGCTTTGGCCTGCCGGTGCGATGAAATCGGACAGGCAATAGTTCGGACGGCCCGGAGCCTTGACGTTTTGCTGGCGCAAGTGATGCAGCACGTCGCGGACTTTTGTGCGCGATTCGTCTTCGTACACGATCACATCGTCGCCGTCGCTGTTGGCCGGAAAAAAGCCGATCACCGCGCGCGCGGTCAGCCATTCTTCGCTGATGATCTTGTGCAGCATCACCTGGGCGTCATCGAACAGTTTGCGCGCCTCAAGGCCGACAACACTGTCGTCGAGAATTTTCGGATAACGTCCGGCCAGTTCCCAGGTTTGAAAGAACGGCGACCAGTCGATGTACCAGACCAGCGTTTCGAGCGGGAAGCGGTCGATTACCTGCACGCCCAGGAATGTGGGCTTAACCGGAATGTAGCCGTTCCAGGCGGCTTTATTGCGGCGGGCTTCGGCGAGCGGATGCTGCGGGGTCTTCGCTTCCTTGCCTTTGTGACGTTCCCTGACTTCCCGATATTCTGCGCGCACCGAGTTCATGTAGTCGGCCTGCAAATCGGCGCTGAGCAGGCTGCTCGCGACGCCGACGCCGCGCGAGGCGTCCGGGACATAGACCGTCGCGCCTTCATAATTCGGTTCGATTTTGACGGCGGTGTGCGCGCGTGAGGTGGTCGCGCCGCCGATCAAGAGCGGAATCGTGAAGCCTTGGCGCTGCATTTCTTTCGCGAGATGCACCATTTCGTCGAGCGAAGGCGTGATCAGACCGCTCAGTCCGATGATGTCGACATTTTCCTTGCGCGCGGTTTGCAGGATCGTTTCGGCCGGCACCATCACGCCGAGATCGATCACTTCGTAGTTATTGCATTGCAGCACTACGCCGACGATGTTCTTGCCGATGTCGTGCACGTCGCCTTTGACCGTCGCCATCAGAATCTTGCCGTTGGTTTGACGTTCGCCGGCCTCTTTGGCCTCCATGAACGGCATTAAATAGGCGACCGCTTTTTTCATCACGCGGGCCGATTTGACGACCTGCGGCAGGAACATCTTGCCGGCACCGAACAGATCGCCGACCACATTCATGCCGTCCATTAATGGCCCTTCGATCACATGCAACGGTTTTTCGGCTTCCACCCGCGCCTGTTCGGTGTCCTCGTCGATAAAGTCCGCGATGCCTTTGACCAGCGCATGTTCGAGCCGCTTATTGACCGGCCAGCTGCGCCATTCCAGTTCTTCCGGTTTAGCGGCGCCCGCCGAGCCGTCGCCGCGGTAGCGCTCGGCGATTTCGAGCAGCCTTTCGGTGGCGCCGGAATGCTGGTTCAGCACGACATCCTCGACGGCGTCGCGCAGTTCGGCCGGGATGTCCTCATAGAGCGCCAATTGGCCCGCGTTCACGATGCCCATGTCCATGCCGGCTTGAATCGCATGATACAAAAACACTGCGTGAATCGCCTCGCGCACCGGATTGTTGCCGCGGAACGAAAACGAAACGTTCGAGACGCCGCCGGAGATCAAGGCATGCGGCAAGGCGGCCTTGATCTCGCGGGTCGCTTCGATGAAGTCCATGCCGTAGTTGTTGTGCTCGTCGATGCCGGTCGCGATCGCGAAGATGTTGGGATCGAAGATGATGTCTTCGGGCGGGAAGCCAAGCTGTTCGGTCAGGATACGGTAAGCGCGGGTACAGATTTCGACCTTCCGGGCTTTGGTGTCGGCCTGGCCGGCTTCGTCGAAGGCCATCACGATCACTGCCGCGCCGTAGCGCCGGACGAGTTTCGCGTGTTCGATGAATTTAGCTTCGCCTTCCTTCAGCGAGATCGAGTTGACAATGCCCTTGCCCTGAATGCATTTGAGACCCGCTTCCAGAATTTCCCATTTCGACGAGTCAAGCATGATCGGCACTTTGGCGATATCCGGCTCCGCGGCAAGCAGCATCAGAAAGCGCACCATCGCGTCTTTCGATTCGAGCATGCCTTCGTCCATGTTGATGTCGATCACCTGCGCGCCGTTTTCGACCTGCTGGCGGGCGACGTCCAGCGCGGCTTCGTAATCGCCGGCGATGATCAGCCGTTTGAAAGCTGCCGAGCCGGTCACGTTCGTGCGTTCGCCAACGTTCACAAATAGGCTGTCGGGGCCGATCGTCATCGCTTCCAGACCGGACAGGCGGCAGGTTTTCGGAATATCCGGGATGATTCTGGGCGGGTAGGGAGTGACTGCCTCGATGATCGCTTTGATATGCGCCGGGGTTGTGCCGCAGCAGCCGCCGATGATGTTCAGATAGCCCTGCTGCGCCCAGTCCGCGATTTCTTTCGCCATCGTTTCGGGCGATTCGTCGTACTCGCCGAACTCGTTGGGGAGTCCCGCATTCGGATGCGCGGAGACACGTGTATCCGCTATCGTCGACAGTTCGTCGATGTATTGACGCAGTTCTTTTGCCCCAAGGGCACAGTTGAAGCCGAACGAGATCGGTTCGACATGCTTCAGCGAATGCCAGAATGCGGCGACGGTCTGTCCGGACAGTGTTCTGCCCGAGGCATCGGTAATCGTGCCGGAAATCATCACCGGCAGTTTGTAGCCGATCCGGTCGAAATAGGCATCGACAGCAAACGCGGCGGCCTTCGCGTTCAGCGTGTCGAACACCGTTTCGATCAGGATGATGTCGGCGCCGCCGTCGATCAGACCCTTTGTCGCTTCGGTGTAGGCTTCGACCAGTTCGTCGAATGAAATATTGCGGAAGCCCGGATCGTTGACGTCAGGCGACATCGAGGCGGTGCGGTTGGTCGGTCCCAATACGCCTGCGACGAAACGGGGTTTGCCAGGGGTTTTCAGCGTATAGTTGTCGCAAGCCTGCCGCGCCAGACGCGCCGATTCGACATTGATTTCGTAAACCAGCGACTCCATCCGGTAATCGGCCATGGCGACCCGCGTCGAGTTGAACGTGTTGGTTTCGATGATGTCGGAGCCGGCTTCGAGATAGGCGCTATGGATCGCCTTGATGATCGCGGGCTGGGTCAATGACAATAAATCGTTGTTGCCTTTCAGGTCGATTTCCCAATCGGCGAAGCGCGCGCCCCGGTAATCTTTTTCCTCCAGCTTGTAGCTTTGGATCATGGTGCCCATCGCGCCGTCGAGGAATAATATTTTCTGGGAGAGGATCTGTTTTAAAACGCTGGTTTTGTCCATGGGCAAAGGTAAAAGGTCAGGCTGGATCGCCGAAAAATTGCGATTAAGGGAAGCGATCTATATTATTTAATGTTTTTCAGAGGGGGTTCGTATGTCCAAGCCATCGATAATCGATGTGATAAAAAGTGTATTATCCGCTGCAATGGGGGTGCAAAGCGAAAAAAACAGGCAAAAAGATTTTACGCAAGGCTCGTTGCCGATTTACCTGATAGCGGGGCTGATTTTTACGGTCGTTTTTGTGTCTGCGATCATCTTCCTGGTGCGGATGGTCACGGGTTGACCCTTTATTATAAAGGGTGCTTCACGGAAACACGGGGCGTAAACTAAAAAGCTCAAGCATTGCTTGAGCTTTTTAGTGAGGCGAATGCCTACCGTGTTTAATCCGGAGATTTGAAGCTTTTTGTAATGCTGGAAAACATTTCTTTGATGCCGCCAAACAGGTTGCCAATCGAAAAACTTTCTTTTGTAATGAACTTGAGTCGAACGAACGCAACCGCCAGCACGCCGGCGAGCGGCGGCATCAGTTCAAAAAAGACCGACAGTAGAAAACCGCCGACTCCCTGGAAGCCGCCCTGGTTTTTTCTGTCGCCGATGCTGAGCATGTCTCTTTCATAGTTGGCGTCGGCTTCGCCCCCCCGGATCGATTCCAGGATAAAAACATTGGCCTGCACCAGAAGCATTTGCACGGCAAAAAAGACGCCTGCCGCGATCGCGACCCACATCCACGGGTTATTGACTTTTGCTTTGATTACCGACTGATAGACCCACAGTACGGTAAGTATCATTAAAATTCCACCAATCATAGTTACACCTTAATTATTTTCTTAGTTATTATTTTTTTAGGAAAAAGTAATTGAAAGAACATTTGAGCGTCATGCTATCGGCGGTTTTTTCGACGGCTTTGCATGTCTCAAACTTGCCGCGCCCCGGCGACACTTCTTTTTTTAGTACTCCATCCTCAACCATATATTTTACTTCGATTTTCATCTCATTGGTACGTCCCAGCGAGTCTGTCGCAATCGTATGCAGGATGCCGCCTTCCGCAAACTCCCACACGATATTGACATTTTTTTTCTCGCCGTCCAGCTTTGCCGCTTCCGCATATAATGTCCATTTTCCCAGAATATCACTGGCATCCTTTAAAGGCACATCGGCGTTTGCGGTAAAAGCCGCCAGTAAAGCTACCGATGATAATAAATAGTGGCGCATGAATTTATCCCCTCAGTCCGAATCAAATACACAGGATTTAAACTATACCACACTCGTTATCCGAGGTCATACTTGCGCGGCAAAAAGAATGGTGCAAACTTGAGCTTGGCCGTTTATGCGTCAATAACCCTTGACATTAAACATGCCTAAAGTATCATGTGCATTCCATTTGCTACTAACCTGGCAATTTCTAGAAAATATTTACAATTATAGGTAGGACTAATATGGGGTTCATCTTAGATTTAACTGAGACATTGAAAACACCAGCTGGTATCGTTGGATTGTTGGTTGTTATTGGCGCAGTCTTTGCTCTGGTAAAATGGGTTTTCGCTCCACACCCAGACGACGAGGCATAAGTCTCTGTCTCAAGCCGCTTAATTATCATTAAGTATTTAGGCCGCCTTAACTGATCTTAAAACCTTTAATGATTAGTGGCGGCCTAATATATTCCGCAGATTTTTCCCTCCTCCATTTGAAATTTGCCTAGAGTGCCATTACTTCGGGTAGATTGTTTAAGACTTCATTTTGATTTGGCTCTAGGCCAGGAATAACGCGCCCTGTCCGACCAACTCGGGCCACCTGTGATATATCGATTGAACCGTTAGAATGCTTGTTGTTTTAACGAGCCGGATTAAACTCTGCCTATTCAATTGACGCCCTGCTTGCCGAAATCATGCCCAAATATATAAAACGAAAAGGCCCGGAAATTTCCTATGCGGAAATCAGCGAAAGCCCTATGCTTGTCGATCCGGCCAAAAGCCGGCGTTTTCGCGAGATGCTGAACGGTGGAAATGTTGGGGTGCAAACTCAACCGAATATTGCCGCCGTTGCCGTTGAATCGGAAAATTCGTTTGACCTTCCTTCCGATGTAGTGAAAGAGTTGCTGCGGGCACGGCATATCATCGATGATGAAATTGCTCGAATCATGAGCTTTTTACCTGAAGGTAGGAAAAATAGTCTATTTAAGTTAAGATTCGGGACCCTTGAGGAAATCAGGATGATGGATGTTCAGGCTATTTTTAAACTGTTGAAACTCGACCCCAGGCGTATGAATCTGAACCGATTGCAGAAGATCAATTATCATGGCGAAAAGGTTTCCTGATCGTGCCGAAAAATGGCCTGAGTTTTGCTGGCGGACGCTTCTTTTTTCCGTATTCCCCGCGTTAAATGAGTAATCAGTGATGCAAAAACATTTAATAATACTTTCTGTCCTGTCCGGGCTTTTATCGGGCTGCGCGGGGCTTTACGAACATCAATCTCCGGCTCCGGTTTATAGGGCGCCAGCACCCGTTTACAGGCAGCCGCGCGTGGCCGTTCCGCCACAGCCGGCACCGGCGCAGATCCCTGAACCCACGGTGCAAACGACGCCGATTCCGGAATTCAATCAGCAGGTGACGCCAATCGCGCCAATACCGATGAGCGGAGAGACGGATAGCTTTCTGCCGCCCATGCCGGATGCCGAAGTGCCGTCCGTAACCGGCGGCATTGCGCCTTCACCCGTATCGCCAGGCGCGGCGTTGAATGTCCCCGCGCCGGAAACGTTTGTGCCAACCCCTTTTCAACCGATAGAACCGTCTGCTTCATCTTCACCGGCCGTCGGCGCCCTGATGACGGCCGCCAATCAGAATAGCCAGGCGGGCAATCTGGATTCCGCGATAGCGACGATTGAGCGGGCGCGAAACATCGAGCCGAACAACGCCGGCCTCTATTACAAGCTGGCGTTGTTGCGCCTTAAGCAATCCAAGCCCAAACTGGCCGAGGAACTGGCGAAAAAAGCCGCGCATTTGGCCGCCGGGGACAGGCATCTGAAAAAACACAGCTGGCTTTTGATTGCGCATGCGCGTGAATTGCAAAAAGATTTTCAAGGCGCGAAAGCCGCGCGCGACAAGGCCGCCGGTTTTTAGTTTGCGGTGTCCTTATTGCGCTCGAAAGCACTCGCGGCCCGCCTCATAATCATCGATAATAGGCGCTTATTTCCATAAGCGTTAGACTTCTAATTTCCGTAATGAAACTGGAAAAAATTAAACTGTCGGGTTTCAAATCGTTCGTCGATCCGACGACCATTCCGATTAACGGCAATCTGACCGCCATCGTCGGCCCGAACGGCTGCGGTAAATCAAACATTATCGATGCCGTGCGCTGGGTGATGGGCGAAAGCTCGGCCAAGCATTTGCGCGGCGGCAACATGGCCGACGTGATTTTCAACGGCTCTTCGACCCGAAAACCGATCGGCACCGCCTCGGTCGAACTGGTATTCGACAATAGCGAAGGCAAACTGGGCGGAGAATATGCGAGTTATTCGACCGTTTCGATCAAGCGCCAGGTCAGCCGCGACGGGCAATCGCAGTTTTTATTGAACGGCTCGAAATGCCGGCGCAAGGACATTACCGACATTTTTTTGGGCACCGGCCTCGGCGCGCGCAGTTATGCGATCATCGAACAGGGCACCATTTCCCGGATCGTCGAGGCGAAACCGGACGATTTGCGCCTCCATATCGAGGAAGCCGCCGGCATTTCCAAATACAAGGAACGACGGCAGGAAACCGAGTCGCGGATGCAGAATACCCGCGAAAATCTCGAGCGTTTGCAGGATCTTCGCGATGAAGTCGAAAAACAGCTGAAGCATCTGCAAAAGCAGGCCGAAAAAGCCGAGAAATATACCGAACTGAAAAAACAGGAGCGCCAGTTCAAACTCGAATTACTGGCGATGCGCTGGCAGTCTTATCAGGAGGCCGCGGCTGCGCTCGAAGCACAGATGCAGGAAGCGGCCAATGAGCATAATCGGGTCTTCGTCGAATTGCGCGAACTGGAAGGGGCGCTCGAAACCAAGCGCGGCGATCATAAAAATCAGCAGCAGAACCTGAACAAGGCGCAGGGCGATTATTACAGCATAGTCGCCGAGGTGGGCAGCCTTGAGCAGGCGATCCGGCATAATGAAAAGACGCAACAGGAAACCCAGGTGGAAATCGAGCGGATAACCCGTCAGGCCGACCAGGCGCAGGAAGAAATCGACGCCGACCGGCAGCAACTGGAAACGCTCAAGGAGGCGAAATTGTTGGCGGAAGAGGCCCAGCAGGCCGCCGAGCAGCAGCAGGAAGCAAGTCTGCAATTGCAGCAAAGCGTGCAGCGGAAACAGAGCGACTGGCAGGCCGAGTGGGAGACCTATCGGACCGAAAGCGCGCGCTATCAGGAACAGGCCGAGGTCGAACGGGTCAAATCCCAGCAATTGCAAAACCAGAATCGCCAACTGCAAGCCCGGCGCGATCAATTGCAGATCGAGCGCGAGGAATTGTCCGAGAGCGACCTGGAAGACGAAATCGAGGCGTTGGCCGAAGAGATCGACCTGCTCGAATCGGACCGCGCCGAGCTGCACGAAAAGATCGAGGGTGCCCAGCAATTGATTCACGAGCGGCGCAACGAGATTAAAGGACTGCATGAGGCTTTGCATAAACAACGCGCGGAACTGCACAATGTTCGGGGCAAGATTACCTCGCTGGAGTTGCTTCAGCAGCATGCGATGGGCAAGGACAACAAGAAACTGAACGACTGGCTGAACTCCGTGCAATTGGACGGGCGTCAGCGTCTGGCCGAATGTCTGGACGTGCAGCCGGGTTGGGAAACCGCTGTCGAAACGGTGTTGGGCGGCTATCTGGAAGCGATTTGCATCGAAGATGCCGGTGTGGTCGTGCCGGAGTTACCCCGCTTGCAGGGCGATTCGCTCGCGCTGTTTGAGACCGGCGTTGGCGTGCAATCCGAAGCGATGCAGAGCGGCGAGCCCTTGTTGAGCAAAGTTTCCGCGCCCTGGAATTTGAGCGGGTTACTTACCGGCGTTTATTGCGCCGACGATTCGGTGGCGGCCAAACATCTGGCTTCGTCTATAAAACCGTATGAATCGGTGATTACGCGGGACGGCGCCTGGTTCGGACCGGGCTGGGTCCGGATCATTCGTACTCAGGACAGCAAGAGCGGGGTCTTGCAGCGCGAGCGCGAGTTGCGTCAGTTAAAGCGGCGTCAGGAGGAATTGCAGACCGAAATCGCCGCCTTCGAGGAACGTCTCGAAGCCGCCGAGGACGATTTGAAAACGGCCGAACGCAACCGTGAAACCCTGCAGCAGGAAGACAAAACGGTGCAGAGCCGGCTGTCGATGCGCAGCGCCGAACACAGCGCAAAAAGTGCTCGTTTCGAACAGCAACAGCGCCGAATCGAACAACTGCGCCGCGAATTGGACGACATCAACGCGCATATCGCCGAAAATTCCGAAGTGATCGCCGAATGCGCTCAGCTGGTGCAGGAAGCCGAGCAGATTCTCGAACAAAAAATGCAGCAAAAGCAGACGCTGGAAAGCGCAAATCAGGAATTGCACGGTCAGCAAAAGACGGCGGAACAGGCGGTTCATGACGCCAGGCAGAAACTCTTTGCAGTCAAATCCCAGATCGAGTCGTTGCAGGCTTCCGAAAATCACACGTCGAAACAGATCGAGCGCCTGGATTTGCAAAATCGGCAATTGCTCGAACGCAAGACCGAATTGGAGAAAAAACTGCAACAGACCTTGCAGCCGATCGATGAGGAAAAACAGCAATTGCTGGAGTTGACGTTCGACCGGGAGCGGCTCGACAATCAGTTGAAAACGCAACGCGAATTACAGGAGCAAATCGAAGCGGATATTGCCCGCGCGTCGCAGGAGCAAGTGCGTCTGCAAAACGCGCTTGAAAAACGCAAGGACATGCTGGACAAGATTCGTTACGAATTGCAGGAAAGCCGGGTGCGTCAGCAGACTGTCAATGAGCAGTTGAACGAGATCGAAGCCGATACGGCCGAAGTCTTGAAGCATTTGCCGGAAGAGGCCGAGGAATCGGTCTGGAAGCAAAAGGTCGACGAACTGACCCGGCAGATCGAGCGGCTCGGCGCCATCAATCTGACTGCGATCGAGGAGTTCAAGACGCAGTCTGAAAGGATGAGTTTCCTGGACGCCCAGCATGCCGATCTGATGGAAGCGCTGCAAACGCTGGAATTGGCGATCAGTAAAATAGACAAGGAAAGCCGGCTGCGGTTTAAGGAAACCTTCGATAAAATAAACGGCGGCTTGCAGGAAAAATTTCCGAAACTGTTCGGGGGCGGCCAGGCCTACCTGGAGCTCAGCGACCAGGATTTGCTCGAATCGGGGGTAAACATCATCGCGCGGCCGCCCGGCAAGCGCAACAGCTCGATACATCTGCTGTCCGGCGGCGAAAAGGCGCTGACTGCGGTGGCGCTGGTGTTTTCGATTTTCGATCTGAATCCGGCGCCCTTCTGTTTGCTCGACGAGGTCGATGCGCCTCTCGATGATGCAAATGTCGGGCGCTTTTCGAAAATGGTCGAGGAAATGTCGTCCTCGGTGCAGTTTTTATATATTTCGCATAACAAGGCCACGATGGAAATCGCGCACCAACTGGCCGGCGTCACGATGAAGGAACCGGGCGTGTCCCGGATGGTCGCGGTCGATTTAGAAGAAGCAGTCAGTCTGGCGGAAACCTGATGGATAAAGAATTATTGAGAATTGTGATTATTGCAACCGGTTTGATTATTATTACCGGTATGTTGGCGTGGGCCTTCGTCAAAAATACGAAATACCGGCGCAGCCTGGACGATTTCGAGGACGAAACGCCGCCGAATGCCGGACGCCCGCAGAGGTCAGTGATTGACGAGGATGATTTTCCCGACACGTTCGAGGAGGATGAGGACGAAGCGGTGCAGATCGCGCCTGCCGTGTCGGCAAGCAAACCGGCACGCTACCAAGAGCCCGAGATCGATGATCTGCTTGACGATGAAGAGGATGATGAAGCGCCGGAACCCCGTTTTGCCGCGCCCAGTATTATCCAGTTCAGCGTGATCGCGAACCAGGATGAAGGCTTTAACGGGCTTGATCTCGCGCATGCGTTCGATATCGTCGATCTCGAATACGGCAACCTGAAAATTTATGAACGGCTCGACTCAAAGCGTCTGGTGGATTTCGGCGTAGCCAGTATGCAGCCGCCCGGAACCTTTCCCGAACAAGATCTGGAGGCGTTTTATTGTCCGGGCATCATCTTTTTCATGCAGCCCGGCGAACTGGAGGATGCCGTGTCGGTATTCGATGATTTTGTGCAGACGGCTGTGTTTATAGCGAACGAACTCGACGGCACCGTGCTCGATCATGAGCATAAACCATTGAGCGAGAAAACGGTAGAGTTGATACGCCGTAGTTTGTAAAACTGGCATAGTTTGGTAACAGGCGGATTTATCGCCTGAGGGCGGCCATGCTGCCCTTTATTTTTAAAACCGGTTTGGCGCCTTTGAATACGAAAAATTCCCCTCCCGAAGCCATCCTCAAAATCGCCGCCGAGGCGCAGCCCGACCGATTATCCGACGACGAATTGCTCGAGTTTTTGAAGGTCTGCAATGACTATTATCGGCGCGGCGAGCCGATCATTTCGGACGCTGTGTACGATTTCGTGTTTCTCGAGGAGTTGCGCAGGCGTCATCCCGAGCATCCGTATCTGCAAACGGTCGAACCCGAGAAAGCATTTATCGGCAAGACTGTCACGCTACCCGAGATGATGCTCTCGACCGAAAAAACCTACACCAAGGACGGCATCGAAAAGTGGCTGCAACGGATCGAAAAAGCGGCCATGGAACTGGGTATTGAATTGAGCGGGCTGCGCTTTCGCGCGACGCCCAAGCTCGACGGATTTGCGGCCTACGATGATGGGAAAATGCTTTATACGCGCGGCGACGGACGCAAGGGCACCGACATCAGTCGGGTGTTCGAGCGCGGCCTGATCGTCGGCGGGGACGGCAGACGCGGGCAGGGGGCCGGCGAAATCGTGGTGAACCAACGTTATTTCAATACGCATCTGGCCGATTATTTCGAAAACGCGCGTAATTTTCAGGCCAGCATCATCAAGGAGAAGGAACTCGAAGAACACGCCCTGGCGGCGATTCAAAACCATGCCGCGGTGTTTTTTCCCTTTGCGCAGTTGCCGGACTGGCAAGGGTCGGCCAAAGAGATTCTGGAGCAGTTCGAATCGATTGTTCATATGGTGCCGGCCAAGGTCGAGTACGACGTGGACGGTGTCATTTTCGAAGTGACCGATAGCCGGATCAAACAGTACATGGGCGCGACGCGCCACCATCACCGCTGGCAAATCGCTTATAAAAACAATATAGACACCGCAGTCGTCAAAGTCTTGCGCGTGACGCCGCAAACCTCACGTTCCGGCCGAGTCAATCCTGTTGCCGAGCTGGAGCCGACCAGGCTAAGTGGAGCGATGATTTCCCGGGCGACCGCGCATCACTACAAGATGGTCAGGGAGATGGGTATCGGCGAGGGCGCGGTGATCGAGCTGATCCGCTCGGGTCTGGTGATACCTAAAATCGAACGGGTGATCATACCGCAAACGCCGCAAATTCCGGAAACCTGCCCGAGCTGCGGCACGGCGCTGATCTGGGACAGCGATTATTTATATTGTCCGAATCCCGTGCAATGCCCGGCGCAAATCGAAAATACGATCGAGCATTTTTTCAGAACGCTCGGCAATATCGACGGCTTCGGCGAGAAAACGATCGAAAAACTGCATGCCGCGGAGATCAACTCGGTTTATCAAATCTATCAATTGGATATAAAGCATTTACAACAGCTTGGTTTCGGAGAAAAAACCTCGCAGAATCTGCTCGATCAGCTGGCCCGAAGCCGTATCGATCCGATCGAGGACTGGCGTTTTCTCGGCGCTTTCGGCATTTACCGGATGGGGCTCGGCAATTGCGAGCGGCTCTTGCAGCATTTTCCGCTGCTCGGGATTTTCGATCTGACCTTGGACGACATCATTTCGATCGAAGGTTTTGCGAAAAAAACCGGCGAGGCAGTGATTGCGAACTTGGCGAAAATCAAGAATGATTTCATGCGCATTCACGCGCTCGGCTTCAATCTGCTCAGGACCCCGCTTCGCAGCGAGCAAGCGCAGTCGGCAAGCCCGATCGCCGGCAAAACGATCGTGTTCACCGGCACGATGACGCGCGGTTCGCGCGAAGAAATGACCCGGGACGCAAAACGGCTGGGCGCCAAGGTCGCCAGTGCGGTCAGCGGCAAAACCGATTTCCTGGTAACCGGCGACGATGTCGGTGCGGCGAAAATCAATGCGGCAAAGGAAAAAGGCGTGAAAGTAATCAGCGAAGCCGATTACTTAGCGATGTTAGTTTAATTTTTATTTACAAATTAGTGCGATATGAAATAAACTTCTAGCGAAGTAGGAGGATAATAGAGTTTTAAGCTTGCGCGGTATTCGTGACAACTTGCGGACTAGATGCGGAGAGACCATGTTGGATAACGACTTGACGACAGATTTGATTGTGTTGGAAAGCCACATTAGTGGCCTGTTCGATTCCATAAAGAAGGGCAGTTCGATGCTGAAGGACTTTCAGTCTTTTGAAATGCACTTGTTTAATCAGAGCTCATTGGGGGAACTGATCCGCTATATTCTTGACAGCGCGAAAGAGGTTTTCGATCTCGACCAAGTTACGCTCTGTTTGCTAGACGAGTCCGGCGAGCTAAGCCAGTTACTCGGCGAAGAATCATTCAGTTTGGCTGATAACCAACGTTTGACTCTACTCCGTGACAAGGCATTGTTGAGTACGAAATTCGGCTATATCGTACATTCATATTTGGGATCCTTCGAGCAAGAGCATTTCGGGCATTTTTTCGCCCCCAGTGAGATCCCTCTGGCGAATGTTGCAATTATTCCGTTGTACCGGAGAGGGGAGTATCTGGGCACGCTGAATCTGGGTAGCCGCCAAAGCGGCCGTTTTTTCGGGCTCATAACGGACGATTTCTTGTCGCATTTGGGCATGGTTGTCGGCATCTGTTTTGAAAATCGTCTGAATATCGAAACGATTCGCCGCACCAGTTATGTCGATACCTTGACCGGCGTCAATAACCGCCGTTATCTCGAACAACGAATCGGCGAAGAGCTTGCCCGTTGCCAGAGAAGCAGCGATCCGTTAACCTGCCTGTTTCTGGATATCGACTATTTCAAATCGGTCAATGACAAATACGGCCATCTGGCAGGGGACAGTGTTTTATCCACAGTGGCGAAGACGATTAAAGGCCAGCTTAGAAACAATGACGTGCTGGCCCGCTATGGCGGCGAGGAATTCGTCGCCCTATTAACCAATATCAATCAATCTACCGGTTTTGAAATCGCCGAACGGATTCGCAAAAACGTCCAGTCGCTTAAAATCACTTTTAGTGAAATCACCATACCGGTCACCTTGTCCATCGGACTCTCCACCTACAGATCCGATCGACAGAATCCGTTGACAGCCACCGAGGCGGCTTCCCGTTTGATCAATACCGCCGATTCGGCATTGTATCAGGCTAAAAACAAAGGCCGTAACCGCATCGAATATCACGACATTGCCCTGGATCGGCCGCTTGCCCTGCTAAACGCTTGAACCCATGCGCTACTTGATGTCGATCGACCAGGGCACCAGCAGTTCGCGCTGTATCCTTTACGATCTTGACGGCAATGCGGCGGCGGTGGCGCAGCAGGAATTCAGGCAAATTTTTCCGGAACCGGGCTGGGTCGAACACGATCCCGAAGACATTTGGCAAAGCCAGGCTTTCGTGTGCTGCGACGCGATGCGGCAACTTAATCTTCGTCCGGAGGATATTGCCGGGATCGGCATCACCAATCAGCGCGAAACGGCCGTCATCTGGGACAGGCAGTCAGGCCGGCCGATCTATAATGCAATCGTCTGGCAGGATCGGCGCACCGCCGAGCAGTGTGCGCGTTTGAAAGGGGCAGGTTGGGAAGAAAAAGTTCGGGCAAAAACCGGCCTGCTGCTCGATCCTTATTTTTCCGCGACCAAGATCCGCTGGATTCTCGATCATGTGGACGGCGCGCTCGATAAAGCGCGACATGGCAAACTGGCGTTCGGAACCATCGATACCTGGCTGGTATGGAAGTTGACCCGGGGCGAATTGCATATCACCGACGTGTCGAATGCTTCGCGTACGCTGCTTTTCAATATCGATACTCTAGGCTGGGACGAGGAATTGCTCGATCTGTTCGGGATTCCGGCTGCCCTGTTGCCGGAAGTCAAATCGTCGAGCGAATGCTATGGCCTGACGCGCGATGCGGAGATCGGCGCCGGCATCCCTATTGCCGCCGTCGTCGGTGATCAGCAGGCCTCATTGTTCGGGCAAATGTGCGTCGAACCGGGAATGGCCAAGTGCACCTACGGCACCGGATCGTTTCTGGTGATGAATACCGGCGCCGAAAAAGTCATATCGAAGCATCGACTGTTGACCACGATCGCCTGGAAGATCGGCGACCGCGTCGACTATGCCCTGGAAGGCAGCATATTTGTCGGCGGCGCGGCGATTCAGTGGCTGCGCGACGGGCTGCATTTTTTCGATTCGGCTACCGACAGTGAAACGCTGGCCTTATCGGTCAGCGATAACGGCGGCGTTTATTTCGTGCCCGCGTTCACTGGGCTGGGCGCGCCTTATTGGGATCCTGAGGCGCGCGGCGCGATTTTCGGCCTGACCCGCGGCGTAACAGCGGCGCATCTCACCCGCGCCGCCCTGGAAAGCGTGGCCTTTCAAGTCGATGATATTTTACGGATTCTGTCTCTGGACAGCGGCAGGCCGGTCAGTCAATTACGGATTGACGGCGGTGCGGCGGCCAATCGATTCCTTGCCCAGTTTCAAAGCGATATTTCCGAGATCGAAGTGATCCGTCCGGCTCATCTTGAAACGACAGCGTTAGGCGCGGCCTATTTGGCCGGTATTGCCGCGGGTATCTGGACCTTGGATGAGCTTGCAAATAAATGGGGCGCCGATCGCTCCTTTAAGGGAACGATGCCGTCAGAAATGCTTGAAACGCACAAGAAGCAGTGGCGGAAGGCCGTCGAAAGAGCCAGGGATTGGGCCGAGAAAGAAAAGATTGAACATTAATGGCAGATGCCGATCGTCGATTCCATCTCCGCCATTGAGTTGCCATTAACTGTCGATATAGCCGTCATCCTTCATTTTTTTTTCGTCGATATACTCGCGCACTACCAAAGAAATACCCAACACGACCACAAAGAGTGCGCCGGCGGTAAGCGTCAGCTTCAGGAATATCTCCCCGCTCAACAGATCGAACCATAATTGCAGCAGAGCGATGACGACCCATGTGACGAAAATGGCCAGACAAATAATCGCGCCGGTTCTCATTGGTCACGCTCCATAATTACCAAATAAGCCTCGCGCCGCCACAGCAACAGCATGCGGCGAATGTCTTTCTCCATCGTGACCACGCGCCATCCTTGCCGGGCATTGGTGTTCAGAAATTCGCTGAAGCGGACCGGATCGACTTTGGATGCGCCGAGCAGCAGAGAGCCGAGCAGGCCTTCCTGATAAATCACGACTTTATATTCTTTCATTTCGGTTTACCGCATCTCATTTAAAAACTAATCATTTGACTCTATGATATTAATTGGTGTTTTCATCGAGCCGTATATATTTGAACTGGATTCCGCCTCAAGAAGTCGAGGCGGATAATATTAAGCACTTACGATCTTTATTTCGTGGTCCATTTTTCGGCCAACTGCGCCGAAAATTTGCCGAGATAAACACCGATCACAATCGACACTGAAATGACCACGAGCGGATTGCTGAACGAAATTCCGAGCAACACATCTTTCGTCATTTTATCCGGTGTCTGCAACAGATAGGCAAAAGTCATCGAATAACCGAATACACTGGCTGGAATCGCGGATAATTGCGGTATGGTGGCGGCGAGACACATGACGATGACCGCTACGGTGACCGTTAAAGCCGCCATTAGCGGAAATCCGAGTATCGCGTCGGCGGGTACATTCAAAAGCAGGAAAGCGGTGACCCAGGCCATTACGACGCCGAAAATGCTGCAGATCAGCGCCCCTTTAAAGGCGGCATCATTGGCGCCGAGTGCAAAATACGCCGCCCAGGGAATTGTTGCCGCCCAGATGAAAAAATATCCGCTGAGAGGTCCGACGGCAAAGAATGTGGCGACGCCGGCTAAAATGCCGATACTAAAAGAAAGTGCAGTGAGTTTATTCATATTGTAATTCCCCTAAAAGCGCCTCGACGGTGATGATCTCAGTGGATTTCATTGGGGAGGCGATCCGATGAAAGTCCAAAACGTTGCTTGATGTAACGAACGCGACCTCCGCCCGTTGACCAGATGTTAACAAATATTACCTGTTAGATAAACCAACGGAACTCAGACATAACTGCGCCGCAATGCCCAATAAGCCACGCTGAAAGTCAATAAACTGGGAAGTAGCGCGGTCAGCGGGGCGTTGAGTTCATAAATGAGCCCTAAATGCCCGATGATTTTGTCGACAATGTTGAATCCCAGGCCTATTATCACTCCGATGATCATCCGCGCACCAACGCTGATGCCGCGCCTGACGCCGATCACGAAAGGCGCAGAAATCATCAGCATCACGAATGTCACGAAAGGATTAATCAAGCGGCCCCATAAGGCCAGTTCGAAGACCTGGGATTTTTGATGATTTTGTTTTAAAAAATCGACATATTTGGCCAGTTCGAGTATCGATAAATTGTCAGGGCTGACCACGGTAATGTTCAGGATGTCGGGAGCGATCGCGGAAGTCAGGCGTTGCTCAGGGAAAGCGGCAGCCTGAGTTTTCTCTTTAGAAATGTGGGATTGCCTGATCTGTTTCAATTGCCATTGTTTGTCGCCCAAAAAGCTGGCCTGATCGGCGTGCAGGGAACTCTGCAGGCGCCTGTGCTCATTTAGCATATAGATGCTGATATCCGTAAGATTGCCGTTATCCTCGATTTTACGCACATTGATGAATTTATTGTTTTCGCGCAGCCAGATGCCGTACAGAGTATGCGTCTGAATCGCATCGTGTTTCGACACCGATTTGAGCAGTTGCGCCTTGCGTTCGGTGATCGGAGCGACATACTCTCCCACACCGATTGAAATAACGACCAGAATGGCGCCGGCGGTCATTACCGCGCGTATGATGCCGGGTACCGATAAGCCGGCGGCCTGCATCGCGATCAGTTCCCGATTGTTGGCCATCGTGCCGAGAATGAAGAGGCTGCCGAGCAGGGCCGAAGCAGGCACCAGTTCATAGAAGACGCGCGGCGAGGTTAAGGCCAGGTACAATGCGATTTCCTTGAGGCCGTAGCTGCCTTTGCCCAGGTCTTTCATCTCGTCGGTAAAGGTGAACAGATTGAACAGGGTCAACAGGAATAGAATCGCGATAAACGAGCCTTTCAGGATTTCTTTGGCCATGTAGCCGGTTAATACATTCATTTGGATGCCAATTCCTTCATTTTGAACACTAACCACTTCCAGCCAAAGAATCGGGCGAGGTAGATTACTCCGATCAAAGTCAGCAGGCCGTATACACTGAAAGGACCGAGCCAGGGTGGAATGACCGCCTTCATGATCCAGCCCTGACTGACGCGTTCGAGGTTGCCGTAAATAAAAAAGATCAGAAAGCCGGTCAGAATGTTGCCGTAAACGCCGCCTCGAGGAGATAATTGCGCCAGCGGCACGGCAATGAAACTCAGGAGCAAGGCGCCGAGCGGAATCGAGAAGCGCCGCTGCAGTTCGGCGATGTCGGGCAATTTATCGGAAACCCATAACAGGTTGCTGGGTACCGCTTCCCGCAGGTCGCGCACCAACGCTTCCTGGCTGTCGATTCTGACCGCGTATTCGGTAAATTCTTCGATCACATAATTCAACTCACCAGGCCGCCCCTGAATGCGTTCTCCCTGTTTAAGCACCATGTAACGACCGTCCCGCAAGTCTTCCAGGCGGCCGGTTTCGGCATTTACGATGGCCAGAGCGCCGTTATTTTGCCGATGTTGCACAAACACTTTGTGCATGGTTTTATCCTTGCCGATATCCTCGACATAAAATACCAGGTCGCCATGACTGTACTCGCTGAATTTGCCGGGCGCGATGCCGCGGATATCGGCGGTTTTCCGGTCTTTGCTGAGCAGTTGTTCCGTCGTGGCTTCCGCCCATGGCGCGGCATAAAGCGACAAGCCGACCGCGGCAATGCTTAATGGGATCACGAATTGAAAAACCGCTCGGTAAATCATGCCGGCGCCGGCGCCGGCGGATTGGAGAGCCGACATTTCCTGATCCCGATACATGCGGCCCAGTACCATCAATACGGCCATGAACGTGGCGGCCGGTAGAAACGACACGCCGACGACAATCGTTTTGAGGCCGAGTATTCTGAGCAGCGCGTCATTCGAGATTTGCCCGCTGATTGCTTGATCGAGTATTTTAATGAATTTGCGGCTGACGATGATCACGACGATCACCGACCAGACCGACATCATCGTTTTGAACAGGTCTGCGACAATCATCCTGTCCAGGACGCCGAATAGCGGTCGTCGCGCCGCATAAGTGCCTTGCGGCCAATTTGCTTCCAAGCTCGTCTCCTCAATCATATTCGTGATAAGTGGTGTATAATCGCTGCATATTTTTATCCGCTCGGGCGAATTTTCCGGTGCGGATTACGACCCGAACGCGATTAATAAATGTAAAAGTCATGGATTATTTTATAGAAAGTGCGCCCATAGAAAAACTGCAATGTGATTGTATGATCGTCGGCATCTACCAGGACGGACTGCTTACGCCTGCCGCCGCTACACTCGACGGCTTGACCCAGGGACTTGTCAAAAAAATTATCGGCCGCGGCGATTTAAGCGGCAAGAATGGCGAAACGGTGCTGATCAATGCGCTGCCCCATGACGATATCGAACGGGTGTTGCTGGTCGGACTCGGAAAAAAAGAGTCATTATCCGCCAAAACCTATCGCAAAGCCTTATCGTCTGCCGTAAATGGCCTCAAAAAGACGATCGTCAAGTCGGCCGTCTGTTGTCTTGGCGAGGCGGAGGTAAAGGGCGCCGATTCGACCTGGAAGATCCGGCAGATCGTGGAAGTCTTCAATGACGCAGTCTATCAGTTCACCCGCTTAAAAGCGGAAAAGGAAGCCGAATCCCATCTGCAAAGCATCGCGATTACCGCGCCGGAGAATGAGCAGGCCGGCGCTCAGAAGGGGCTGGTACAGGGCAAGGCAATCGCGGCGGCGATGGATTTGACCAAATTGCTCGGCGATTTGCCGGGCAACGTTTGTACACCCACTTATCTGGCCGAGCACGCCCTGGAGCTTGGCCGTTTCGAAAAATTGACCGTGAATATTCTGGAAGAAGCCGAAATGGCGGCTTTGGGAATGGGGTCGTTGTTATCAGTTTCACGCGGCAGCCGCCAACCGGCCAAATTGATCCAGCTCGATTATCAGGGCGGCGAGCGCAACAGCAAGCCGATCGTGCTGATCGGCAAAGGCTTGACCTTCGATGCGGGCGGTATTTCGCTAAAGCCGGCTCAGGGCATGGATGAAATGAAATACGACATGTGCGGCGGCGCGACCGTATTGGGCGTATTGCAGGCCGTCGCAGAAATGGAGCTGCCGCTGAACGTGATCGGTCTGGTGCCTTCATCCGAGAACCTGCCGGACGGAGATGCGAACAAGCCGGGCGATATTGTAACCAGCATGTCCGGCAAAACGATCGAGATTTTAAATACCGACGCGGAAGGCCGGTTGATTCTATGCGATACCTTGACCTATGCCGAACGCTTCAATCCGGACGTCGTGATCGATATGGCGACGCTGACCGGCGCCTGTCTGGTTGCGCTGGGGCGCGTGCCGAGCGGTTTGCTCGGCAATGACGACGCCTTATGCAATGACATTATCGCGGCAAGCGAGACCGCGGTAGACAGCGTCTGGCGTTTGCCTCTCTGGGAAGAATATCAGGAACTGCTGAAGTCGCCTTTTGCCGATATGGCCAATGTCGGCGGCAAGGACGCGGGCACGATCACCGCGGCCTGTTTCCTGTCA
The DNA here is from genome assembly GCA_051061095.1 of Methylomicrobium sp. Lineage (GTDB taxonomy): Bacteria > Pseudomonadota > Gammaproteobacteria > Methylococcales > Methylomonadaceae > Methylomicrobium. Next base: position 49,911 of record JBPFEE010000010.1, read on the forward strand.
CGCTTTGCGGAAAATTTCCGCTGGGCGCATCTGGATATTGCCGGCACCGCCTGGCGTACCGGTTCGAACAAAGGCGCGACCGGCCGCCCCGTGCCGCTGTTGTGCCAATATCTGATCAACCGCAGCCAAAAGGCCTAGACCTTCGGTTTCAGGATCGATGCCCGAGGTTGCGTTCTATGTATTGACTTCCGAAGACGAGCAGCAACGGCTTCTGTTCGTCTGTAAACTCGTCGAGAAGGTTTACCGGAACGGCAGTTTTTGCTATGTGCTGACTGACACCGATGAGCAGGCTCAAAAGCTCGACGATTTATTATGGACTTTTCGGCGCGGCAGTTTTATTCCCCATCAACGCTATGCCGGAGAATTGCCGCTCTTCGAAGACGTCATTTTGATCGGTTCCCCCGAGCCGCCGGAGCCTTGGCAGAAGATCATCATCAATTTGTCCAGCCGATACCCCCAAAACATCGAGCAGTCAGAGCGCATCCTGGAAATTCTCGACGATACTCCGGAAATCAAATCGGAGGGCAGGCTGCGCTATCGCCGTTATCAACAGTCAGGTTTAGCGATTGTCACTCACAACGTTTGAAACCGCTTCCACTCATTTCATTCTTTGCTTTCGAAAAATAATAATTGATTAATGGATAAAACATACGCCCCCCACGCAATCGAACAACGCTGGTATAACACCTGGGAAGAAAGCGGTTATTTCGCCGCCCAGGGCGAAGGCGAGTCCTACTGCATCATGATTCCGCCGCCGAATGTGACCGGCAGTTTGCACATGGGCCATGCGTTTCAGGATACGATCATGGACGCCCTGATCCGTTATCACCGGATGCAGGGCCACAGCACCTTATGGCAGGTGGGCACCGACCACGCCGGGATTGCGACCCAGATGGTCGTCGAACGCCTGTGCAATGCCGAAGGTAAAACCCGCCACGATTACGGCCGCGAAAAGTTTGTCGAGCGCATCTGGCAATGGAAGGAAGAGTCGGGAGGGATGATCACCCGGCAGTTGCGGCGGATGGGCTCGTCCGTCGACTGGAGCCGGGAACGTTTTACGATGGACCAGGGCATGTCCGATGCGGTGCAGGAAGTGTTCATCCGCCTATACGAAGAAGGCCTGATCTACCGCGGCAAGCGGCTGGTGAACTGGGACCCGGTGCTGCATACCGCGGTCTCCGATCTCGAAGTGTTGTCCGAGGAAGAAAACGGCTCGATGTGGCACATCCGCTATCCGTTGTCGAACGGGCAGGGGCATTTGATCGTGGCGACCACGCGGCCCGAAACGCTGCTTGGCGATGCGGCGGTCGCGATCCATTCCGGCGACGAGCGCTACAAACACCTGCTCGGCGAGTTTCTGGAGCTGCCGCTGACCGGCCGCAGGATTCCGGTGATTGCGGACGACTATGTCGATCCCGAGTTCGGCACCGGCTGCGTGAAAATCACGCCGGCGCACGATTTCAATGACTACGAAGTCTGGAACCGGCACCGCGCGAACTCGGTGATCCAGAATCTGGCGCACGGGGGTCTGATCAATATCTTCACCCGCGATGCCAGCGTATTGGAAGACGAACTGATTCCGGAGAAATATCGGGGATTGGATCGCTTTGAGGCGCGTAAACAAATCGTTGCCGATCTCGAAGCGGCGGGGCTGCTCGAAAAAATCGCCGACCACAAGCTGATGGTGCCGCGCGGCGACCGCACCGGCGCGGTGATCGAGCCGTTTTTGACCGACCAATGGTATGTGCGGGTAGCGCCGCTCGCGCAGCCTGCGATCCAGGCGGTCGAAAACGGCGACATCAAGTTCGTGCCGGACAACTGGAAGAACACCTATTTCGAATGGATGCGCAACATCCAGGACTGGTGCATCTCCCGGCAAATCTGGTGGGGGCACCGGATACCGGCCTGGTATGACGAGGCCGGCAATACCTATGTCGGCCGCTCGGAAGAGGCGATCCGCGACCAGCATCACCTGCCGGCGGGTTATCCGCTGCGCCAGGACGAAGACGTGCTCGATACCTGGTTTTCATCCGCGTTGTGGCCGTTTTCGACTCTGGGATGGCCGGACGAAACGCCGGAATTGGCGCGCCACTATCCGACCAGTGTGCTGGTGACCGGTTTCGACATCATTTTCTTCTGGGTGGCCAGGATGATCATGATGGGGCTGAAATTCCAGGGCGATGTGCCGTTTAAAGAGGTTTACATACACGGCCTGGTGCGCGATGCGGAAGGCCAGAAAATGTCAAAGTCGAAAGGCAACGTGCTTGACCCGATCGACATTATCGACGGCATCGATCTGGAGAGTCTGGTCGCCAAACGCATTTCGGGCATGATGCAGCCGCATCTGGCGAAGAAAATCGAACAGGCGACACGCAAACAGTTTCCGGACGGCATTTCGTCGTTCGGCACCGATGCGCTGCGTTTCACGTTTGCGTCGCTGGCCTCGACCGGGCGCGACATTCGCTTTGATCTGGCGCGTACCGAAGGTTACCGGAACTTCTGCAACAAGCTCTGGAATGCGGCGCGATATGTATTGATGAATACCGAAGGCCAGGATAACGGATTATCAGGCGAACCCCTCAAGTTAACGCAAGTCGACCGCTGGATTCTTGCCCGATTGAATCAGGTTACCGACTCGACCCGACAGGCGATCGACAATTACCGTTTTGACTTGGCCGCGCAGTCGATTTACGAATTTATCTGGAACGAGTTTTGCGACTGGTATCTCGAGCTTGCGAAGATTTCGCTGCAATCCGACGATGCGGCATTGCAGCGCGGTACCCGCAATACCCTGGTCTCAGTGCTCGAAACCGCGTTGCGGCTCGCGCATCCTATCATTCCGTTCATCACCGAAGAAATTTGGCAGCGAGTCGCGCCGTTGGCGGGCATTCAGGGCGAAACCATCATGTTGCAGCCGTATCCTGCGGTAGATGCCGCACTGGCCGATGCGGACGCTGTCGCCGAGATCGACTGGGTAAGAGACTTCATTCTGGGCGTGCGCCGGATCCGCGGGGAAATGAACATCGCGCCGGGCAAGCCGTTATCGATATTGCTGCAAAACGGCAGCGAGCAGGATCGGGCTTATTTTATAAGCAGCAGTGTTTATCTGCATAAGCTCGGGCGTCTGGAATCGGCAACCTGGCTGGCCGATGAAGATACCGCGCCGGAGTCGGCGATTGCGTTGGTCGGCGCGTTGAAAATCCTGATTCCGATGGCGGGGCTGATCGACAAAGACGCCGAACTGGCGCGCCTGGACAAGGAAATTCAAAAAATTCTGAAAGAACTGCCGCGCGCCGAAGGTAAATTGAGCAATCCTGACTTTGTGAGCAAGGCGCCGGCCGAGGTACTGAAGAAGGAGGAGCAAAAACTCGCGGAATTGCGTTCGTCTCTGGATAATCTCGAACAACAGCGCCGGAAAATTCAGAGTCTGTAATAGAGATTAATTGTGACATAAAACCGCTTTCTTTTTCGCGTCTGCCTTGTAGTTGCTAGCCGATCATCTATATTTGGTATCGAACTCTCTATTTGATGCTCAATATAGCGATGGCTACTCCAACGACCGAATTTCACTTTAGTGGTATCGCCAAGTGCCTGATTCAGAATGGTTTTATTTCTGAAAGCGAGGCGCGGGCTCATTTGCAGGACGCGGAAAAGAAAAACGTTTCCCTGGTCAGTTATCTGGTCGCCAATAAGATGATCAGCGCCAGAACAATTGCATCTGTCGCTTCCACCGAATTTGGCGTGCCTTTTTTCGAGCTCGATGCGATCGATTTAAAGACGCTGCCCACTAAATTGATCAACGAAAAATTGATTCGTAAGCATCAGGTCCTGCCGCTGTTCGTACGCGGCAAGACTATTTTTATCGCAGTATCCGACCCTACGAACCATCAGCCGCTTGATGAAATCAAGTTTCAAACCCGATTGCACCCCGAATGCATCGTGGTTGAAGAAGACAAGCTGAGCAAAGCGATCGAAATCGCCCTGGAAGCCCCCGACACTTCGATGGCTGCCTTGCTCGATGAAGATCTTGATAATTTGGCCGTTTCCAGCATTGAAGAAGAGGCGGCTAAAAACGAAGCGAGTTCGGATATAGATGATGCGCCGATTGTCCGTTTCGTGAATAAAATCCTGCTGGATTCAGTCAAGAAAGGCGCTTCCGATATTCATTTCGAGCCTTATGAAAAAAACTTCCGTATTCGTTTCCGCACCGACGGCATACTGTACGAGGTTGCCAGTCCACCGGCTTCGGTAGCCACCAAGATCATTTCGCGGATCAAGGTAATGGCCAGACTGGATATCGCCGAACGCCGGGTGCCCCAGGACGGCCGGGTCAAATTGCTCGTGTCCAAGCACCGTTCGCTCGATTTTCGGGTCAATACCTGCCCGACCTTGTTCGGCGAAAAAGTCGTCATGCGCCTCCTCGACCCCACCAGCGCGCAATTGGGCATCGAAAAACTGGGTTTCGAGCCCAACCAACAAAAGCTTTTCCTGGAAGCGATCAATCGGCCTTATGGGCTGGTGCTGGTTACGGGACCTACCGGCAGCGGCAAAACCGTGTCGCTGTATACCGGCCTCAATCTCCTGAACACGATCGAGCGTAATATCTCGACAGCAGAGGATCCGGTCGAAATTACCGTGGAAGGCATCAACCAGGTCAATATGAACGTGAAGGCAGGGCTGACTTTCGCCAGCGCCCTGCGCGCCTTTTTGCGCCAGGACCCGGATGTGATTATGGTCGGCGAAATTCGCGACCTTGAAACTGCCGAGATCGCGATTAAGGCGGCACAAACCGGTCACTTGGTGCTTTCCACCCTGCATACGAACGATGCGCCGCAGACCTTGAACCGTCTGATGCAAATGGGCATTCCGCCTTTCAATATCGTGTCATCGGTCAATTTGATCATGGCTCAGCGTCTGGCGCGCCGTTTATGCCAGCATTGCAAGGAGCGGGCCGATTATCCGGAAAAGGTGCTGATCTCGACCGGATTCAAGGAAGAAGAATTGAAAGCGCTGCAGATATTCAAGCCCGTCGGCTGCGAACATTGTACCAACGGATATAAGGGGCGGGTCGGCATCTATCAGGTGATGACGCTCAGCGAAAATATGCGCAGGCTGATTCTTGAAGGGGGCAATTCAATGCAACTGGCCGATCAGGCGAAGTCGGAAGGCATCAACGATCTGCGCGCGTCCGGCCTGAACAAAGTACGTCAGGGCGTTACCAGTATTGAAGAAATTGATCGGGTTACGAAGGAATAAGCAACAATGGCACAACAAGCTGAACAAATCGATTTTATCTGGGACGGTGTCGACAAGGCCGGTAATAAAATCAAAAACCGGCCTATCTCGGCGCTGAGCGAGACGATCGCCAAAGCCGATTTAAAACGGCAGGGCTTCCGCGTTCTCAAAATCAAGAAAAAACCGAAACCCTTATTCAAGAAAGTCCAGAAAATTACCCCTGCCGATATTGCGGTGTTTGCGCGGCAACTGGCAACCATGCTCCAGGCCGGCGTCCCTTTAGTCCAGTCTTTCGATATCATTGGCAAGGGCCATGAGAATCCGAGCATGCAAACCATGCTATTGGCGATCAAGGCCAGTATTGAAGGCGGTAACACGCTGGCGCAGGCTTTGCGAGAACATTCGCTTTATTTCGATGAATTGTTCTGCAATCTTGTCGAAGCGGGCGAACAAGCCGGGGTTTTGGAGGCTTTGCTCGACAAGATTGCAACCTATAAGGAAAAAACCGAATCGATCAAGAAGAAAATCAAGAAAGCGCTGACTTATCCAATGGCGGTGATCATTGTCGCCGTGATTGTTACCGTCATTTTATTGATGTTCGTTGTGCCTGTGTTCGAAGAGTTATTTCAAAGCTTCGGTGCGGATTTGCCGGCTTTCACGCAAATGTTCATCAATATGTCGAAGTGGCTTCGAGACTGGTGGTGGATACTGTTCGGATCGATCGGCGGCACTGTTTATACATTTTTTTACTTCAAGAAACGATCCTATGCGTTTAATCACTATCTGGACAGGATGATGCTGAAGGTGCCCGTGTTCGGGATGATTCTTCATAAATCAGCGATAGCCCGCTTTGCCAGAACCTTATCTACGATGTCGGCGGCTGGGGTGCCGCTCGTTGAGGCGCTGGAATCGGTTGCGGGTTCTTGTGGTAGCATAGTCTATGCCGAAGCGGTCCTCAAGATGCGCGAGGAAGTCGCCACCGGGCAGCGCCTGCAGTTTGCGATGCAGCAGAGCAATTTATTTCCGCATATGGTCCAGCAAATGATCGCGATCGGTGAAGAATCCGGTTCAATGGATGCGATGCTCGCCAAGGTCGCGGATTTTTATGAGGAAGAAGTTGACAATTTGATCGACAATTTAAGCAGCCTGATGGAACCTATGATTATGGCCATCCTGGGGGTGCTGGTCGGAAGCCTTCTGATCGCGATGTATCTGCCAATTTTCAAGTTAGGCGCAGCGGTCGGCTAGGATCCGAGCGAATGCGAATTATTACTCGCCAATTAAGGATATTAATTATTAAATGACAGTACTGAGTGATTTTTTACCTTACATAGTTTTTGTAGTTGGACTGATGGTCGGCAGTTTTTTAAACGTGGTGGTCTACCGCCTGCCGATCATGATGTATGGAGGATGGCGTAAGGAATGCATCGAGTTTCTGGAGCTTGCTCCGGAAGCCGTGCCGCTTTCCCAAAGCGCCGGTAATATGCTGCTAACCGAAGAAGAGCCTTTTAATCTGGTCCTGCCTTTATCGCGCTGTTCGTCATGTAAGGCGCCGATCAAGCCATATCAGAATATTCCGGTATTAAGCTATCTGTTTTTGAAGGGCAAATGCGCCCATTGCGGGGCTTCGATTTCCTGGCGTTATCCTGCGATCGAGCTATTGGCTGCGGTTCTCTCCGCCGTGGTGGCCTGGCATTTCGGCTATACCCTGCAAACCTTGTTCGCGCTATTATTGACCTGGTCCTTGATCGCCTTGACCTTTATCGATATCGACCATCACTTATTGCCGGACTCCATTAATCTTCCGATGATTTGGCTTGGGCTGATTCTGAGCTTGTTCGGGCTTTATGCCGATGCGCATTCCAGCATTATTGGCGCGGCAGCCGGCTATGGTTCGCTCTGGCTCGTATTCCACCTGTTTAAACTGGCTACCGGCAAGGATGGAATGGGTTTTGGGGACTTCAAATTGCTGGCGCTTTTCGGCGCCTGGCTCGGATGGCAGAGTTTGCCGTTGATCGTTTTGCTGTCCACGCTGACAGGCGCGGTTTTAGGCGTCGCTTCGATCATTTTCGCAAAACGCGATCATTCCGCGCCGATTCCGTTCGGGCCCTATCTGGCGATTGCAGGCTGGATTGCGCTGATCTGGGGGGAATCGATTAATCGGATCTATCTTGCCTCAATCGGCTTTTGATTGCTTTTATTCATGCTGAAAGTTGGCTTGACCGGCGGCATCGGTTGCGGTAAAACGACGGTTTCCGACCTGTTTGCCGGCTTGGGCGTTCCGGTCCTGGATGCCGATCAGGCCGCGCGTGAACTAACCGACAAAGGGCAGCCGGCGCTGGCTCGAATTCGTGAAGAATTTGGCGAGCAAATCTTGAATTCGGACGGTTCGTTGAACCGGCTGCAATTGAAAAAACTGATTTTTGCCGATGCCAAACAGAAACAAAAGCTCGAAGCCATTCTGCATCCTTTGATTATTGCCGCATTGAATGCAAAAATCGAACAGCTGAATGCTCCCTATTGTATTCTCAGCATTCCGTTATTATTCGAAACGAAGATGGAGACGGCCGTCGACCGAATCCTTGTGGTGGACTGTCCGGTCGAACTGCAAATAGAGCGTGTCAGTAAACGGGACAAGCTAGATATCAACATCATCCAGGCGATCATCGCTAGTCAAATTTCGCGGGATTATCGACGAAAACATGCGGACGATCTGCTGGACACCTCACAGACTGACAATCCACTTGCAGAACAAGTCAAAAAACTGCACAATTTATACCTTTCTTTAAGCCCCCTGTCAGCATAGACTTACCTGTGACCAACAAAATCACTTATGAATTTCCTCTCAACGAACGCATCCGGGTTTTCATTAGGCTGGAACAACTTTTTAAACAATTCAACCATTTTTTAAACGGAGCCTCCGTTTGGGATAAACGCGCCGCGCTGAACGTGCTGCTGGATATCATGACGATCTTCAGCCGCAACGATTTGAAGTCGGAACTGCTTAAAGAACTGGATCGCCACAGCAAAGTCCTGAATAAGCTCGCCCATAGCCAGGGCGTAGACTCCGAAAAACTGAATCAGTTGCTCAGTAACGTGAGCCAAACCAGCAAGAATCTTTACGCATCGAGCGGAAAAATCGGCATTCATGTAATGGAAAGCGACCTGTTCCAAAGTATTGCCCAACGTAGTTCGATTCCCGGTGGCACCGGCTCTTTTGATTTGCCGGAGTTTCATTATTGGCTGGAACAGGAAGAATCGATCCGTTTGAAAGATCTTCAGCAATGGAGCAGCCCTTTCAATAATATCAGAAATGCAATCGATCTGATTCTAAGCCTTATACGCAACAGCAGTGACGAAACCGAAGAAGTTGCCAAGGCCGGGTTTTTTCAGATTTCTTTGGACCGCAGTCAGCCTTATCAACTGGTAAAAGTCAGTCTGGATGTGTCGCTGCATTATTTTGCCGAAATTAGCGGCGGCAAGCATCGTTGCACGGTACGCTTCATGGTGCCTTCGAATGATGAAAAACGTCCGTTGCAAAGCAGCGATGACGTGCCTTTCACTTTATCCTGTTGCCAGCTTTGATGTCGGAGGAACGCGCCGCTTTGAAAGTCAAATGCCCTGTCTGCGGGCGCTCGGTGGAATGGAACGCTGAATATCCGTTTCGGCCGTTCTGTTCCGAACGTTGTAAGTTGATCGATCTGGGTGCCTGGGCGGCCGAAGAAAACCGGATTTCCGAAGAGCTGCCCGATTCGGACGAAACGGAAGACGGTTTTCCGTATCACTGATCTCAAGTCATGGCGAGTCGAGAAACGCCCTGATACCAGCTATTCCTTGCGCTCCGGCATGGCGGGCCGAGTTTAAATCCTCTTTTTTCAACCCCCCCAGCGCATACGCGGGGATATTGATCTGCTCGACGAGCGCGGCAAATTTATCCCATCCCAATGCTGCGGTTTCAGGATGGGTTTGGGTCGATAAAACGGGCGCCAAAACCGCAAAATCAGCGCCGATCTTCTGGGCATGTTCGAGTTCCGGCAAATTGTGGCACGAAGCGGCCACCCATCGCCAGCCCGGCGGCCGTTCGTTCAAAGAGAGCAGATCCTTGGCGGTCAGGTGCAGGCCGTGAACTTTGCCCTGCCCGTAATCCGCAGCGGAGTTAATCAGTAACGAGGCGGCGCATTCCGAACAGAGCGGATAGGCCGCCGACAAGAATTCGGCGATGCGGGCGCGCGATGAGGTTTTCAATCGCGCGTGGATCAGCTTGATGCCTTTCGCCAGGAGTTTATGCAAATCCCCCATCAAATCGGTGCTGACCTGATCGTCGAGGATCGCATAATAGGGCGGGAGCAGGGCGGCAGTCAAAATCGGCCGGTTGGCGGCCGGGAAGCTAAACCGATCCAATTCGTTTTGCTCGACCCACCGGATCGGTTGGCCCAGACAACCTTTCGCGGTGCCGGAAAAGCGGTCGACCAGGAATACCCGCAAGGTAACGTCCCGATCGGGATAAGAATGATGAATCGTAATCAGCGGCGCCGCGGATATAGGTTCAATATCCAGTTCTTCCTTGAGTTCCCGGAATAAAGCCTGTTCGGGCGTTTCGCCCGCTTCGATCTTGCCGCCCGGAAATTCCCACAAGCCGCCCTGATGCAGAGATTCATCGCGGCGGGCGATCAATATTTTTCCATCCCTGTCTTTGATGACTCCGACCGCGACCTGCAAAGCCTTTTGCGCTGTTTTGCGAAAATGGTTCACCTGGATTTCCAGCCCGGTTCAGGTTCTGTATTCCGCATTGATCTTGACATAGTCGTAGGAAAAATCGCAGGTCAAGACTTCCTGGCGGGCATCGCCCCGGCCCAGTTTGACCGTCACGCGGATTTCCTCGCGATCCATGACCTGTTGCCCGGCTTCTTCGGTATAGTCGTCGGCGCGTCCGCCTTCCCGAACGATGCAGACGTCGTCCAGATATATCCGGATGTTTTCCAAAACCATGTTTTCGACGCCGGCGCGCCCCACCGCGGCCAGGATGCGTCCCCAGTTCGGGTCGCTGGCGAAAAACGCGGTCTTGACCAGCGGCGAATGCGCGATCGTTTTCGCGACGCGCACTGCTTCTTCGTCGCTTTGCGCTTCCTCGACCGCGATCCGAATCAGCTTGGTGGCGCCTTCGCCGTCGCGGACGATTAGTTCGGCCAGATCTTTGCAGACATCCAGCAGGGTATCGGCGAAGCGGGCGTAATGTTCGGAGTCCGGCAGGATTTCCGGTGCGTCCGCAAGCCCGCTGGCCATCACGACCAGCGCGTCGTTGGTCGAGGTGTCGCCGTCGACGGTGATCCGGTTGAAGGACAGCTCGGCGGCGCGCGCCAGGCATTGCTGCAATAGGTCGCGGCCGATCTTCGCGTCGGTGGCGACGAACGACAGCATCGTCGCCATGTTCGGCTGGATCATGCCGGCGCCTTTGGCGATGCCGTTGAAAGTGATCTTCCGGCCGTTGAGTTCGAGTGTTTTGGTGATGCCTTTCGGAAACGTATCGGTCGTCATGATCGCGCGGGCGGCCTTCTCCCAGTTGCCGGGATGCAGATGGCGCACCGCTTCCGGGAGTGCGGCGCCGATCCTGTCGATCGGCAACGGCATGCCGATTACGCCGGTCGAAAAAGGCAGTACCTGTTCGGGGGAGCCGCCGGTCAGACGCGCCAACTGTTCGCAGGAGGTCAACGCATCCTGCAGGCCTTGCTTGCCGGTACCCGCATTCGCGTTGCCCGAATTGATCAGCAGCCAGCGCGGCGCGGCCGTCAGATGCTTCCTGGCGACTTGTACCGGCGCGGCGCAAAAGGCATTTTGCGTAAAGACAGCCGCGCAGCTGCCGTGCTCGACCATTTCAAAAACCAACAGATCGTCCCGGACGTTTTGCTTGATGCCGGCACAAACGGTGCCCAAACGAATGCCCGGAATTTCGGGCATGATCGGAAAATCGCAGTGACCTACTGCCATGGAGAGTTCCTCTTCAATAAAAAATGTATCGTTCCCACGCTCTGCGTACCCAAAGGGCATTGAAATGGAATGCTGTTATTACCGCTCCGGCGGTGTGTGACGCAGAGCGTCACTGGCTGCGTTCCCACGCCGGAGCGTGGGAACGATGCTTAATAAGTTTTATCCGGCTGTCCACCGACTTCGATCACGATCACATATTCGTGATTGCCGCTCTGCGTTTCGAGCACGGTATGGCCGTGAATCCGGCACCATGCCGGAATGTCCTGCATCACGCCGGGGTCGGTGCAGATCACTTCCAGTTGTTCGCCAGGCTGCATCTGCCTGACCTTGTTTTGGGTGCGGATCACCGGCAGCGGACATAACAGCCGCCGTGCGTTGAGGGTCTCTCTGATCATATGTACCATTCCTGCGGTAAGTCCTTGCCGAACGGTTTGACCTGAATCGTTCGCTCCGTACCGTCCTTGTCCATGATCGTAACATCGACCTGTTCGGCCTCGCGGCCCTGCCCGTAGCGGGCGGTGATGCCGGCCGCCAGATACAAATCCTCCGCGGAGGGCGTGCCGTCGATCAGCACCAAAGGACCGTTATGACTCGAAGCAAGCATGCTGATGAACTCTTTTTGATAGCCCTGTAAAAACCGGCCTTCGCCTTCCTCGCGCGCGACGATCAGCTTGAAATGGCGGGCAGGGCGGATGTGGCGGCCGACCTTCAGCAACATCACGTCGTCGAGCTCATAATCCTTGTGGCCGTGCGACCGCCACAGATCGACCAATTTCGCCGAATAATTCTTGTCGGTCAAAAAGCAGCAGCCGCCGGCCGGCTGCGAATAATCGCGGAAGCCGTAGCGCTCGGCCATCTCCATCTGGGGCTTGCGCGAACGGCCGCTGAAGTCGTGCAGTTTTTCCCGGTCGATCCAGCCTTCGCGCTCGGGCAGCGTCGGCGCCAGATTTTTCGCGCACAAGGGCCGGAGCAGCAAGTCATCGGCGCCCGATTCCCTGGCGACCACCGGCATCGTATCCTTGCGCTGCGACATCGGCCGCTGGCCGATCACCTCGCCGGTGATGATGAAGTCGAAACCGTTTTCGGCGATCCATTGCTTGGCCTTGTTGACCATGAAGATCTTGCAGTCCAGGCAGGGGTTCAAATGCGCGCCGTAGCCGTGTTTCGGATTGATCAGCACATTCTTGTATTCTTCGATCACATCGACGATATGCAGCTTGATGCCGAGCTGCTCGGCGACCCACAGCGAATTGTTGCGCTTCGGTTTGGCGCGGTCTTTTTCCCGAATCGCATGGGTATGGCCTTCCACGCAAAAACCGGTGAAAAAATTGATGCCTTCGACATGGATGCCTTGTTCCATCACCGTTTTGGCGGCCAGCATCGAATCCAGGCCGCCGGAAATCAGCGCGACGGCTTTGCGTTGTGTGCTCATCTCGTTTCAATCAAAAAACGCCTATTATAACCGGTAATTTTTCAAGTTGGCTTCACTTCTCTGCGGCTTATCCTAAACTGAATCCAGGTTATATCTCACTGTTATCGGATTAAACGACTATGGAATTCAAAGATTATTTAAAAATTCTGGTGCAACACGACGGCTCCGATCTTTACCTGACGGTCGATGCGCCGCCCGCGGCGAAATTTCAGGGCACATTGAAGCCAATTGAAAACATTAAATTGACCAAGGAACGGATCAGGGAAATCGCCTACGGCCTGATGGACGAAGACCAGCAAAAAGCCTTCGAACATGTGCCCGAACTGAACCTGGCAATCTCGGAGCCCGGCATTGGCCGTTTCCGGGTCAATATTTTCAAGCAGCGCAACAGCTTCGCGCTGGTGATCCGCAATATCAAAGTGGACATTCCGAATGCGGATAAGCTTGGCCTGCCGGAAGTGCTGAAGAAAACGATCATGGAAAAACGCGGTCTGATCCTGTTCGTCGGCGGCACGGGATCCGGTAAGTCGACTTCGCTGGCGGCCTTGATCGACCACCGCAACGCCAACTCGTCGGGCCATATCATCACGATCGAAGACCCGATCGAATACATCCATCCGCATAAAAAATCGCTGGTCAACCAGCGCGAAGTCGGTGTCGATACCTTGAGTTACGAGGATGCGTTGAAAAACACGCTGCGGCAGGCGCCCGACGTGATCCTGATCGGCGAAATCCGCAGCCAGGAAACGATGGAACACGCGTTGGCGTTTGCCGAAACCGGGCATCTCTGCCTCTCCACCCTGCACGCGAATAACGCCAATCAGGCGCTGGACCGGATCATCAATTTTTTCCCGGAAGAACGCCGGAATCAGTTATTGCTCGATCTGTCGTTGAACTTGAAGGCCTTCGTTTCGCAACGTCTGGTGCCGACGGTCGACGGCAAACGCACGGCCGCGATCGAGATTTTGCTGGGCACCCAACTGGTCCGCGACCTGATTCAAAAAGGCGATATCCACAGCATCAAGGAAGCCATGGAAAAATCCGAGAATATCGGCATGCAGACCTTCGACAGCCACTTGCTGCGGCTTTACAAGTCGGGCGTGATTTCGCTCGATGAGGCGCTGCAGAACTCCGATTCGCCGAATAACCTGAAACTCAAGATCAATCTGAGCGAGGGCATTGGCTCGGCTTCGGCCAAATCCGATCATAGCGGCGACGCAGAGAGCGGCGGGCTCGGGTCATTGTCATTGCAGGCGATTCAAAAAGAAGAAGAGGAGGAAGAAGGCACCTAAAACAAGGCTTCGGATAATAACGCCGCATTGCCGCCGATTGCGGCGCTGTTGATCGTGACCGTCTGTTCCGAGGCCAACCGGCGCAGATAATCGGGGCCGCCGGCTTTCGGCCCGGTTCCCGACAATCCCATCCCGCCGAACGGCTGCACCCCGACCACCGCGCCGATCATGTTCCGGTTGATATAGATGTTGCCGACTCTGGCGCGCTCGACAATAAACTGGATATGGCTTTTGATACGGCTCTGTATGCCCAGCGTCAGGCCATAGCCGGTCGCATTGATGCTTTCGATCACCTGAGACAATTTGTCCGCGCGATAACGAATCACATGCAGGACCGGGCCGAATACTTCCTGTTCGAGTTGTTTGATATCGCTGATTTCGAGCAGGGTTGGCGGAAAGAAGCTCCCCTGATCCAAATCGGAGTGCAAGGGAGCCTGATATAGAATTTTCGCCTGACGCCGCAAGCTTTCAATATGATCCGCGAGTTGACCGGCGGCCGGGATATTGATCACCGGCCCGACGTCGGTCGCCAACAGCGCCGGGTCGCCGACGCGCATTTCCTGCATCGCTCCGGTCAAAAGCCCGATCACCCGGTCCGCGATTTCTTCCTGAACATACAGGACCCGCAGCGCGGAACAGCGTTGGCCCGCACTATTGAAGGCCGAACCGATCGCATCCATGACCAGTTGTTCGACATGCGCCGAACTGTCCGCGATCATCGCGTTCTGGCCCCCTGTTTCGGCGATCAAGGGCACGATGGCAGGCTGATGCTGCGCCAGGGTTTGGTTGATCGTGCGCGCGGTCGCGGTGGAACCGGTAAACACGACGCCGCCGATTCCCGGAACAGCCAATAGGTGCTTGCCGATCAAGCCGCCTTCGGCCGGCAGAAATTGCAAAACCTCGCCCGGGACGCCGGCCTGATGCAACAGTTGAATGCAGCGCATTGCGGTCAGGGAGGTCTGCGCGGCGGGCTTGGCAATCACCGTATTGCCGGCGGCCAGCGCCGCGGAGACTTGACCCAGAAAAATCGCGATCGGAAAATTCCACGGGCTGATGCAAACCACCGCGCCGCGCCCGGTTTGCGACAGATAATTTTCTTCGCCGGTGGGGCCGGGCAGTCGGACCGGTTTGCCGAACAGTTTGCCGGCCTCGGCCGCATAATAGCGGCAAAAATCGACCGCTTCCCGCACTTCGGCCAGCGCGTCCCGGATGGTGCGGCCGCCTTCGCGGACGCATAGCGAGACTAACTCAAGCCGGTGCAACTCCAAAAGCTCCGCGGCTTTATTCAGATAAGCGGTGCGCTCAGTGACCGACACGAGTCTCCAATCGGGAAAAGCCCGCATTGCGCCGGCGGCGGCTTTGCCAATCGCGTTCGCGTCTGCATAGATTACTTGGCCGATTTGATGGCGATGATCGCAAGGATTGAATACCGGATTCTTTTGACCGGAATAAGGCTTGCCGTCGATCAGAGGCTGCGCCCCCCAGACCCGTTCGGCCAGCGCATCGAGATCGGCTTGCAGGGCGTTGGCTACATTGGAATTGCTCAGATTGATCCCAACCGAGTTCAAGCGTTCCCGGCCGAAAAGATCGGCGGGTTGCTCTATCACTCGGACATGCGCTTTTTGCAATCTGCAGACAGGATCTTCAATAATCTGATCCAGACTGATGGAGGGATTTTCAATCCGATTCAGGAATGAAGTGTTTGCCCCGTTCTCAAGCAAACGCCGGACCAGATACGGCAATAAATCGTTGAAGTTGCCGACCGGCGCGTAAATCCGGCAGGGAAGGGTATGGTTTTTCTCCAGCTCCGCATAAAACGGCTCGCCCATTCCATGCAGGCGTTGAAACTCGAAATCCATATGCGTTTTCGCCATCGTCAGAATCGCCGCGGCCGTATGCGCATTGTGGGTCGCGAATTGCGGATAGAAAGCTTCGGGATGGGCCAGGATCGTTTCCGCGCAAGCCAGGAAAGAGACATCGGTCGCGCTTTTGCGGGTAAATACCGGATAGCCGGCAAGCCCCAGTTCCTGCGCGCGTTTGATTTCGCCGTCCCAGTAGGCGCCTTTGACCAGCCTGAGCGGAATCCGCCGTTGGCGCCTGTCCGCCAGCGCGGCCAGCCAGTGAATGACGGGCAAGGCGCGTTTTTGGTAAGCTTGTACGGCCAAGCCGAATCCCTCCCATCCTTCCAGCGAAGGATCGGC
This sequence comes from Methylomicrobium sp., assembly GCA_051061095.1. GTDB lineage: Bacteria > Pseudomonadota > Gammaproteobacteria > Methylococcales > Methylomonadaceae > Methylomicrobium. Next base: position 66,056 of record JBPFEE010000010.1, read on the forward strand.
GAATACTGCCGAAAAAATATCCAGCGACAGGTCCAGACGTTCCGATTCTTCGGCATCGACGGTCAGGCTGATGTTTGCCTGTCGTGCCTGCCTGCTCAAATCGAGCAGCTTGAGGCTCAGTTCGCTGACGGCGCGGCGCTGTTGCAGCGGTTCATAGCGAGGGCAGAGTGCCGACAATTTGACCGATATGCCGGAATTTGCGAAAAGATCGTCATGGACGGCAATTTTTGCAAGTTGTCCGATCGCATCGCGATAGGCCTGGAAATAGCGGTCGGCATCCGCCGCCGTTAATGCCGCCTCGCCCAACATATCGAACGAATAGCGGGCGCCGGGCTGCGTGATCAGCGTTTCAACGGCGTCTTCGATCGTTTCAGCAAAAACGAACTGGCCGGCCAGCAATTGCATGCCTTGTTTGACCGCGGCACGGATCAACGGCGCGCTCAATCTCGTCAACCACTCGCCATTATTGCCATTCCCCAAATTTTCAAGCCGGCCCGTCATCGACAAGGCGCGGGTCAGCAGCTTGACCAACAGCGTATCGTGTATTGCCCGATGCTGTCCCCAATCGACGGAGCCCAATTTGTCCTGCAAAAACGCATCCTGGGTTGCGGAATCGGGTATCCGCAGCAAGGCTTCGGCAATTTCCATCAGCACGATGCCTTCCCGGCTGTTTAGTTGATACTCATGCAGCAGCGTATTGATCAGGGACTGCCGGCCGCTGTCGGCCCTGACCGAGGCGACGAGTCTACCTGCTATATTGGAGGCAGCGGGGGCGTCATAAGTTTGTAAACTTCGGGCAAGCGACGCCAACATCCTATCTTCATCGGCGAGATAGGCCGCATCGACCGCGGCGCGTAAAGCGTGTAACCGATCGTCGTTCATTTCAAGTTCACCCTTGCTGGAATGATTTTCGGAAACAATAACGGAATGAAAAATTTCTGAGTTAGACTATCATGTAATCGTTTTCCCAAAACTTGCACACTTAGAGTAACCCGCATGGAAATGTATCCGAAAAAAACCTGTTCGATCGATCGTCTGGTGACCCAACCGAGATTGATCGAGGCCGCTAAAAACGGCGTCAAAACCCAACAGCGCCGGGATGGCGTATACGGTTGGCCGGGCGAAACTTTTACCCTGGACGGCCAGGCGTTTGTCATTACCAGCCTGGTCCGCCAGCGCTTGGGGGATCTGACCGATCAGGATGCGCAGGCGGAAGGGTTTCCGGATCTCGAAACCTATAAAGGATTGATCCTCAGAATGCATCCCGGCATGGAATGGAATCCGGATGGTCTCGTTTGGGTTCATACTTTTGCCGCTGCGGCGCTGGCCGGCGCTTAATACGCGTAATGATAAGTCCGCCGGATCTTCAGGAATAACACATCACCCGGTTACGGCCGGCCTGTTTACCTCGATAGAGTGCAATATCCGCAAATTTGATGCTTTCCTCTATCGGGTGCTCGGTTCGATGTTCGCAAAGACCGATCGTCAGCGTCACCGCATGGTCTTCGTCGCCAATCTGAAAAGTGTGCTCTGCAACCGTTTTACAGATTTTTTCGGCCAGCACCAGTGCGCCGCCGATATCGGTATGCGGCAGCAGCAGCAGAAATTCCTCGCCGCCCCAGCGTGCGAGCGTATCGCCTTTACGCAACTGACGTTTGATGAATTCCGCTACCAATCTGAGAATCTGGTCGCCGGTTTCATGCCCATGATTGTCGTTGATCTTTTTAAAATGATCGATATCAACGAAGGCGACAGAGAGCGTAGTGCGTTCGTGCATCGCCGATTTTCCTTGTTGAATCAGAAAATCGATCATACGGCGCCGATTATAAAGGCCGGTTAGCGGGTCGGTATGTGCCTGTTTTTCGAGCTCCTGCTCCAGGTAAATCGACGCCAGACGGAAGTAATAACTGATGACTCCCTGGGCGGTAAATGATATGACGATATTGGCGTGGTCAAACAGTCTGACCAAGTCATCCGAGAGCAGCGGATTGTGCGGTTGGTTGGAAGTATAGATGCAGAGCATCAGAAACTCTACGCAAAGCGCGATCGAAATAAAAATGATCGCTTTACCGTCAAATTTATTGTTGAACAGGGTAAACGGAACCGCGGCAAACAGATAATACTGAAAACCGGCTTGCCAGCCTACCGTCGGAACGACCAAAAAAGTATGCAAAATGACCTCAATCGTCATCAGCAGGATGGCTGGATTGTAACGATTTTGCTGGTTCATCAGCCACGCGCTAATCCACAGGATCGAACTGAGAATGTTCAAAAGCGACAAGCCGGTGAAGCCCAGCCAATAAAACAACGGTATGAGGGCGAGATGAACCACGATGCCGACATAGCCGACCGAATTGATCACCATAAAAATACGGTAGTTATGCCGCCCATCGCTACCGTTCCTTATAACCTTATTCATGCCGCCTCTACCTTTATTCCCCAAAAAGCTTCGCTTCTCATAAAAGGCGAAGGTCTCAATCAACAAGTTACGTCGGGATGACGGGTTGAACGTAGGGTTTATCTTAAGTTGCCCCTAAATCGTGCGCAAGCCTGAATTGCAAAAATACTTAAGCATGGCAGGGTTAATTTCCTAGCCAGTTTTGCGGCTTCAAATACTGGTCGTAGAGCACCGCTTCCGGGCTGCCGGCTTCGGGCTGCCAACTGTAGCGCCAATGGGCAACCGGAGGCATCGACATCAAAATCGATTCGGTGCGCCCTCCCGACTGGAGGCCGAACAGCGTGCCGCGGTCATAGACCAGGTTGAATTCGACGTAGCGTCCGCGCCGATACAGTTGAAATTCGCGTTGGCGCTCGCCATAAGGCGTATTCTTGCGCTTCTGCACGATCGGGAGATAGGCGGGAATGTAATGATTGCCGACGCTTTGCATGAAAGCGAACGAGCGATCGAAACCCCATTCGTTCAAGTCATCGAAAAACAGTCCGCCGACGCCGCGGGTTTCACTGCGGTGTTTCAGATAAAAATAGTCGTCGCACCATTTTTTATAAGCCGGATATACCGTTTCTCCGAATGGGTCGCAGGCGGCTTTTGCGGTTCGATGCCAATGCATCACATCTTCTCGAAACGGATAATAAGGCGTCAGATCGAAGCCGCCACCAAACCACCAGACGTCTGGCTCTCCTAATTTCTCGGCAATCAAAAAACGCACATTTGCATGCGAGGTCGGCACATAAGGATTATTCGGGTGAATCACCAGAGAGACTCCCATCGCCTGAAATTGCCGGTCGGCCAGTTCCGGGCGTTTGGCCGTGGCCGACGGCGGCAGCTTGAAACCCGAGACATGCGAGAAATTTACCCCGGCCTGTTCAAAAACTGACCCTGCCGCCAGCACGCGCGTCTTGCCCCCGCCGCCTTCAGCGCGTTCCCAAATATCCTCGACAAAATGCGCGCCATTCTCTTCTTGCTCAAGCGCGGTGCAGATTTGCTCCTGCAGGTTTAATAAATAATTTTTAACAGATTCAATTTGGCGAGTTTTCATGCTTCATTAGTCAGGCGAGGTGAATCAGGGCAGAGTGGCATTCGCAATCGAAAACGGACAATATTTATCGACTATGTTATATTATCACACATCTGTTACTCTATCCGCCTTCTTATGAGCCCGTCTTCCCCAGTGCCCGCGCATGCCTCGGTAAAACATGACCATGCTAAATGCGTCAGCACCGCTCTGGACACTGCTGAACAACTTTGCATCGTGCGCGGCGTGCAATTGACGCCGATCCGTCTGCAGGTCTTGAAGCTGATCTGGGAAAGCCACCAGGCGGTCAAAGCTTATGAGCTGCTAGACCGCATCAAACCCTTGAAGCAGGAAGCCAAGCCTGCCACGATTTATCGGGCGCTCGATTTTTTGATCGAGCAGGGGCTGATTCATCGGATCGAAAGCCTGAATGCTTTCATCGGCTGCCACTATTCCGGCCAACAGCACGAACAGTTATTGCTGATCTGCAAACATTGCCACGAAGTCGAAGAACGCTCCGCGCCCGAAGTGATGGGCGCACTTTCGTCCGAAATCCACAAAGCGGATTTTATCGCTCATAGCAAAGCGATCGAAATTCATGGTATCTGCGCCAAGTGTTCGAAAGAACTCAATGGCCAAGACTGAATTCTCAAGTTAACATCCGTTTTAATTTTTCTCTGAACCGTTGGGTTCTTTTCCGTATTAATCCGCATACTCCAGGCGGACTTCCTACTCATCAGTTTACCTTGACAGTGCGCCTGTGATCATCAATACTTGATTTACCTCAAAAATGTAAGGAGATCGTGCGCTATGGCCAACATTTTCAAACGCATCAACGATGTGATTACAGCGAATATCAACGATCTGATCGACCGGGTCGAAGATCCGGAACGGATGATCAAGCAGATTATCCGCGAAATGGAAGACAACATCAGCCGGGCGAAAGAAAGCGTTGTCGATGCGATCGCGAGCGAAAAGCACCTGCAAAAAGAACTCGAGAATAATCAAAAGCTGTCCGCCGAATGGTTGAGCAAGGCTGAAACGGCTTTGCAGCATAATAATGAAGAACTGGCGCGGGCCGCGCTGGCGCGTAAGAAAGAGCACGATACGATTTGCAAGGCGCTGGAGCCTTCCTGGCAATCGGCGAAAAAAACCAGCGAAAATCTGAAAGCACAACTCAAGGCGCTCGAAGCGAAACTCGAAGAAGCCCGGCGTAAACGCAGTAGTCTGGCGGCGCGCCAGCATGCGGCGGAGGCCAGGCAGCAGATGGATAAGACGTTGTCGAATTTCGAGGCGGGCATCAAGGCGCACACCCAGTTCGAGCGCATGGAAGACAGAGTCGCATCGATGGAGGCCAGAACCGAGGCGATGATGGAGCTTCGGGACGATCGTTCGCAGTTGGAGAAAGACTTCCTGGACATGGAAATCAACGCCGAAATCGATCAGGAGTTGCTGAATTTGAAAGCAAGGATCAGCAGCGGCAATTCGTGAAGCGAACAGGATAAAAGAGCAAGGGTGAGTCAAGGTAGAACTTGAAAGCATAAGGCGGAGCGATGAACTGGCTGATCTGGATTGTTCTCGCGCTGCTGTTTTTTAAAACGCCGTCGGTCGGCATTACCCTCCTCATCCTATACGGTTTGTTTCAGTTAGCGCGTCGGCTTTCCCAATCGGCGATTCCCGGTATTCCCGATCAGGAAAGGCCGGAAATTGATCGAGAATTACCTTCCTCTCTGTTTGGCCTGACTTTCGGCCAGTTGGCCGATTTGCTGGTGCTGCGCAGGGAGCTGAATCGTCTTCTGGCGGCGGAAAAGATCGATCCGGAGACCCATCGCCAACTCATATTGGAAGTTGATCGGCTTGAAGACCGCTTTTTCGCGGATCATGGTGTGATTCCGGGCAATGCTCTGTGGCAAGAACGCAAGAAAGCCGCCTGGGATACTCTCAATACTTATGCCGATGAACCGCTGGGGCCAGCGCCTTGGCGGGCGCCTGTCGAGCCCTTTACCGATCAAGGCCTTGCGGAGGAAGAGGGGCAGTCCAAAGAGATAGAATCTGCACTCCAGTGCAATGCAGGAGAAATCATCCCCCCAATTTTCGAACAGCAGGAGCAGCCGGAAATTCCCGCCGAGGATTTTGAACCGATGGCAGAAGCGTTGCCGACCACGGAGGCGGCGGCCCGACTATCGGAGCCCAAAATCCAATTAACGCTGGAAAACGCCGAGACAGAAGCGCTTCCGGCTGTCAAAGCGCTACCGGATGACGAAAATTACGCCTGGCACCGCCACGAGCCCGGCCTGTTGGAGAAAACGCTAAAGACAGTATCCGGCTGGCATGCGTTGGCGGCGCCTTTTCTGGTCCAGAACATCGGCTGGTTTATCGGGGTTTTTCTGTTTATCGCCGGCTCGGTTTTTCTGGTTTCGTATTCGACCGGCTACCTGAAAAGCCTGATCGTATTTCTGACTTTTTTCCTGTTTACCTTGTTTTTACTCTGGGGCGGCTATCAGCTGCGCCGCAAACGGCCCGATCTCTCAGTTTCAAGCGACGTGGTGCTGATTCTGAGCCTGCTCCTGATTCCCTTGACCACCGCGACCGTGACAAGGCTGCTGATCAGTTCGGAAACCCTGCTGCTCAAAATCGTCAGCGGCCTATTGGCTGCTGTCCAATTTGGCGCGTTTTATTTTGCGGCAACGCTGGTTTCGGCGCTGATGGACAGAAGCCTGCAGGGCAGACTGCCTAAACTATTTTTGACGCTGACATTTGCGCAGCTGCTGCTCGCTATTCTGAATGTGTTTCCTTATTGGCCGTTGCTGGCGATCAGCCACGGTATTCTGCTGGCCTTGCTCGGCATCGGCGTCTACCGTTTCGTGAATGAGTGGCTGCATTCGATTTTTATCGATCAGCGGAAGATCGCTTATTTTTCTTCCGGCCTATTGGTTTATGCGGCGCTGGTCTCGTTCGTGCATCTGACTTACGGCGCCGCCGCCAAAACTTCCCTGCCGGGCGGGTATTACGGGCCGTTCCTGATGACTTTGTGCGGCCTGCTGTTTTATGTCGATGCGCAGTTCAAGCAATGGACCCGGTCGAATCCCACGCTGAGCCGATTCAGCTTCTTCATTTACGGCTTGTCGGTTCTAGCCTTGTTTTGGGTCGCAGGGCAACAAATCGCAGCCCTGATTACGCTGGTTCTGGCGGTTGCGCTGTATGCGCTGGTGATCTGGAACTATCTGACCCTGACGCCTTTGTACCTGTTTTTGGGCTGTTGTTTCTGGTTGTACCAATTGGCCGTACTGCGCCATGTACCCGAGGCCGCTTATTTTTTGGCGGCCTTGCCGGGGCTCGTCGGGCTTTTTTGGCTTGCCTATTGGGCAATGAACCAGCGCCGCTCCGCGTATCTGGCGCTGATCGTTTACCGCGTGTTATATGTTCTGGCTATTTTGTTGACGCTCTGGAGTCTTGCATGGAGTGAACCGGGAATATTGGCGATGTCATCTTCCGTTGCTTCCGGAGTGCTGTTTTATTTTGCACTTAAATCCGCACCCGAACATTTATTTACGGTGCGCGAACAGATGCCGGAGCCCCTCGGTTCGGCGCGTTATCGCAATTTGCTGGACAGCGCCTGGTTTTATTTACTGCCCGCACTGGCCGCGGCGGCCGCTTATTACGCGCCTCCGCTGACTGGATGGACCGGCATTACGCAATTTGCTTTCACGGCGTTGCCGGTCGTAGGATTTTGGGGCGGGAAAGGGTTGATACAGTTCGCGGCCCAGCTTCCTACCGGCCCGGTCCAAAATCTTGAAAGGCAATTCAATGCGGCCCTTCTGACGCTTGCCGCCGCGGCATTGTCGATTTTCTGGATGAACCCGCTGGAACAGGCGCTCTGGCTTGGCTTTGCAGGTTTGATCATGCTGTGGTTCAGCCTCAAACTCCGAGTGCGCTGGCTGTTTTATCTGGTGCTCGGCGCCTTTGGCGGTGCGGCGGCGATTTTCAAACTGACCTATTTCCCCTGGCCGACGACAGGCCTGACGCCCATGCTGTTGGCGACGGGGCTTTGGCTGTTTCTGAAATATTTTCAGTTTCTGGAGCGCTTGCCGGCCGCAGCGGTCCAGCGCCAACAGGCAGCGATCCGAGCCAGCCTGAGGCCTTCTTTCAGACTGCTGTGGCGTTTTCCCGTCAATGCAGGAACCGGAGCGGAACAAGATGCTTAGAGACATGGTGCGTCGGCCGCTCGAACAATTGCTGGCCTTATTGTGGCTAGTCGGGATGGCCAATCTGACAGGACGCCTGCTGGAGGCTCAGTTGTCAGTCGGGATGGTCTTCACGGCGCTATTGGCGGGAATGTTGGCCGTATATTTGATCGTGCATTACCGGCTGCCCGGACTTTCTTTTCTGCCTGTACTTTGCGGCCTCGCGGCTGTGCTGGTCTTGTTGAAATCGTTCGGCGTAGGGCAAGCCGGGCTGATGCTCGCCCAGGCGGTTTATGCCCTGGCATCCTGGCGTTTTTGGGGATATGCCGAAGGTCGAGGATGGCTGAAGAAAGCGCTTGATCTGCTTAATATCAAGTCGGAAAATGCGCCCGATTTCGACAGCGCAAAACTGCTGGCCGTTAGCCATCTTACTTCGTTATTGATGCTCGCCGTCAGCGTGGGGTTGCAACTGACGGGTTCCGCGTTGTTGACCGGGCAGGGCGGCCATAGTGCGACGCTGCTATTGACCCTGCTTTGCGCGATGGTGTTTTTCTGGTTTGGCGGGCGCATCGGCAAGCCGGTATTGCAAAGTTACCTGGTCATAGGATTTGCGCTGCTTGCGGTGACGGAAGCGACTTCGTTGAGCCTGCACCCTTTCAGTTTTGCCGCCTTCGGCAGCGACGTGCAGATCGGCCTGTTCCTGGTTTCGTTAAGCATCGTCCTGTGCGCGTTGGCATCTGTGCTTTCGCCTGATACAGGAGGTTGCGGCTCCGAGACTTGTTCCGGTCGCGGCATTTATGCGCGTTCGCTGCGCACTACCGCGACCCTGCTGGCGGTAACGTCTTTCTGGCTGCAATCGCTGCAACTGATCGTGTTGTCGGGCTTGGTGATTCGGCCTCCGGATGTGTTGATTCCGGCATTAGCGGCCATTGCTCTGCTGTGGGCGAATCGCCTCTCGAGATTTCCGGGCATTGATCTGCTCCCGTTTTTGTTCGCGATTCAATCGCTGCTGGCGCTCGACTATCTCATCCTGCATTTCGGCCAACCCTACGACCTGCGTCCGGGAGAAGGCTTTCCCGACCAATGGCTGCTGCTGGGTTCGATCAGTCTGTTGCTGGCCTCGATTCCCTATCGGCTGAAGGCTCACGACCGTGCCGAACATTATACCCGCGCCTTGAACGCTGCCGCGGCGACCGCTTATACAGGAGCCATGCTGGCCGCCATCTTCTCGTTTGGAGCCGCGCCTTTTGAAAAGGGCCTGTTCCATCTCGGCATCAGTCTGATCCTGATCGTCGGCCAGTTCCTGCTGCTCAGGGGCTGGCGATACGCCGATCGGATGCGAGGCATTACCGTGCCGCTTTTGCTGTTGGCGGCGTTATGCGCCATGTTATCGGTGATCCAGCGCACCGATCTGTTGCGTTTGGGTATAGCGGTCTATGCATTTGGCTTGTTATTATGGGCACAACGGCTGCTTCCCTTCATTAACGATCGCTGGCCCGGGCTGGCGGTTTATCCCGCCTTCCCAGCATGGATCGGCCTGATTCTGGTCTACGCCTGCCTGCTCGCAGGCGGACCGGTTTGGATTTTGGAATGGCCTTGGCTGCTGGCCGCGGCCTTCTATCAACTGCTGCTGCGCAAGTCATGGCTGGATTTGCCGGCTTTCTTGATGTGGGCATTGGCCGCTTTATGGGCGGCAAGCGCATGGCTGCATCCGGGTGCGGGTTTCAATCTATGGCCGGGTATGCAATGGTTTCCCGACATCTGGTTTTGCCTGGCGCTGGCGTCCTTTGTCTATGCGGTATTGTCGAAATGGACGCCCGGCTTTCCCGCAGCGGCAGCCCTCTATCGCAAGCCGCTGCGCAATGCCGGCGCCTTGTGCGGGACCTGGGCATTGTTGGGTGCATTACCTTTGTTGTCGAGTTTAGGTAGCGCCGGAAGCGAAATTTTTCCGTGGCACTATCTGACGCTGTTCCTTGCGCTCTTTCCGTTATCGGAAAATCGCGATAACGGTATTTTAATCAGGGATATCGGCGGTTCGATTCTGTTTGCGTTAACTTTTCTTAGCGCCTGGGAACTCAATCCGCATTTTCCTCCGTTATGGATCGGCTCACTAACTCTCGGTTTTCTCTTGTGGATGACCGCCAGTTGGATCGTTCCCGCCTTCAGCCGAAGATTTCCGGCCTGGGGCTTCAAGCCGGTTTGCTGGCCGTGGCTGGGCCTGTTGGGTGTATTCGCCGCTTTTCCGGTTGAGCCCCGCGCATTTAACCTGACCGTTTATTTTCTTGCGCTATCGGCTTATGGCGTGCTGATGCTGCGTTACAGCCGGTTAAGTGTGTTTACCTGGTTGCCGGGCGCGAGCTTTACCCTGGCGGGCTTAGCGGCCGGCGCCTTATCGGAAAATCTGTTTTGGATTTTCAGTCAAAAACCGGCTTTTGCTTCCGTTGCCGCGTTCTATACCGGCGACATATTTCCCCTTGCTTTTACGGTCAACACGTTGGCATGGGCCAATTTTCAATGGCTGATAGTCAAAATCGGCCGGCAAAGAGGCGTTTGGTTTGCACGGAAACTGCAATTACAGCGGCAGGATGTTGTCGCGAAGACATTCGAAAGCGGCGCTCTGCTGATAATCAACGGAGGGCTGTTGCTTTATGCCGTCCGTATTCTGGCCGCTTTTTGGCATGGCCCTCATGCGGCGAGTATGGCACTGCCTCCGGGTAGCTTGCTCGTCGGCCTGTTATTGATGCTGTCGTGCCTGCATGCGCTGCTGTCGCAGGTTAGCGGATTTCGGCTGCATGGACTTTTGTCAGCGCTGTTGCTGACGCTGGCAGATGCCTATCTGACTTCTGGTTCGAACTCGATCCCGCTGCCCATGGGGCTTGCCTTGTGGTGCCTGCTATTGGCGGTTGTGGAAGCACTGTGTACGCTCTATCACGGCGAATCCCAGCAACCAATCGGAAAGGCGTTGGCGGTATGGACCCGGTTGAGTCTGGCATTGGCGACGCTGTCGTTGCTGTTGCACCCTTTCGAAACGCTGGGGGGCATGCTTTCATCCTTGCTGTCGATCACCTTGATCACGGCGTTTCAAGGCTTGTGGATGCGGCGCGCGAGCTGGTTTTATATGGCCTGCGTCGAATTGCTGGCGGTGCTGCATCTGTGGCCGTTTTTGCTGCTTGATGCGGCACAGGCCGTCGCCTTGCTGCCCTGGTATGCGCTGCAACTGTACCTGCTGGCCGGCCTTATATCGCTAGGTTCGCTCTGCCTGGAAGAACGGCGGACGGATATAAATGATCGCTTGTCGATGTGCCGTCTTGTCATTTCTCTCCAGTCGTTGCTGAATGCCTTAGCTTTTGTCGAATTGATCGCGCATGGGATTGCGGCGGTCTATCGGTTGCAGCAGGGGCAGGAGGTGCTCTGGCTGTCGCCGTTCTGGGACCCTTTGGCGGCGCTTGCGGCGGGCATGATTCAATGCATTATCGGCATGCGTCAGGCGCGCAAAGCGCCGGATTCGGCGCCGGTCTACGGCATCGTTCTCCTCATCGCCGCGCTGGGAGGCTATCTCCGCCTGATCCTTGTAGGCGTTGCGCCGGTTAGTTTTTGGGACACCAGTGTCCTGATCGTCTTCGCCTATGGATTGTTTTTCATTCAGCGTATTTTTCCTTCCAGGCCGTTGCTGCGCATGGCGATGTTGATGCCGCTTGCGGCGTTGATCACCGTGCCGATGCAGCTGAAGTCGCCCGAGGCGAGCGCTACCCTGATGATGACGGGCCTGTTGTATTTATTGATTCGCCGGTACACGCATCAACGCTTGCCGCTTTATCTGGCGCTGCTGGCCTTTAATGTCGGGCTTTATTTATGGATACCCGGCATCGTCAAGCAAAGCCATCTAGTGCAGATTTATGTAATCCCGGCCGCGCTGAGCCTGTTGATTCTATTACAGCTGCACCGGCGCGAACTGAAGCCCAGCGTGATGATGTCGACCCGGCTGGCCGCGACCAGTTCGATTTACGCCTGCGCGACGCTGGATGTGTTTCTGTTGCCGGACCTCAACGTCTTCGTCCTGGCGCTCGGATTGAGCCTGGCGGGGGTCGTCCTCGGAATCGCCTTGCGCATCCGAGCGTTTTTATATGCGGGCATTGCTTTCATGCTGCTGAATGTGTTCGGCCAGTTGATTCGATTTTATCCCGATCAGGCGCTCGGCAAGGCTGTCGTATTGATGGGGGCGGGCATGATGATTCTTGGCGCCATGATCTGGTTCAATCTGAAAAAAATGCAAATCATGCAAAGATTCGATCTAATCCGTGTCGAACTGGAAGCGTGGGACTGACAGGATCAGCCTAATAAAAAGCAAATGAAAGACTTAACCTTGACCGAGATTGAAAAGGATTCCGAAGCAATCGTATTGCTGCATGGCCTGAAGCGTACCCGCCATAGTATGGACAAAGCGGGCAGGGTACTGGCGGACTATGGATATAAGATTATTAATGTCGGCTATCCCTCGACGGAGCAGGCCGTGGAGACCTTGGCGCTGCAATGCATCGGAAATGCGTTGCGGGAATGCGAAGCCGCCGAGGTCGGCAGGATTCATTTTCTGACGCATTCGCTGGGAGGCATCCTGGTCCGCTATTACCTCTCGGTCGAACCGATCGAAAAGCTCGGGCGCGTGGTCATGCTGGCGCCGCCGAATCGTGGCAGCGAGATTGTAGATAAACTGGGCGGATGGCGTCTGTTTTATCTGATCAACGGTCCGGCCGGGTTACAGCTCGGCACGGACCATGACAGTTTGCCTAACCGGCTCGGCAGAGTCGAGTTCGAAGCCGGGGTGATCGCCGGCGATAAAACGGTCAATCCGCTGCTCTCACTGCTTTTCCAGGAAGCGAATGACGGCAAGGTTGCGGTCAACCGAACACAAGTCGAGGGCATGCGCGATTTTATCGTGCTGCCTTACTCGCATACGTTCATCATGCGGCGCGAACAGGTCATCCGGCAAGCCTTGCATTTTATACAGCAGGGACGCTTCGTCCAATATACCGATTACTGTTGAAATGTGGTCCGGCCCGCTTGCGCCAATTGCAATTGTTCGGTCAGGCGAGCCGTCGTTTTCATCTGTTTGTAGACACGCATCACCTTGTCGGGATAGCGCGATTTGGCTTTGCCCAGGCTTCCGTTATAGCGCAATAGGGTGCGCCGGATATTGCCGTTGCTGACGTCTTTGTATTGCGCCAGGATATGGGTGCCGAGCGAAATATTCTTGCGCGGATCATACAAAGCGGGCAGGCCGCCGAGCTTTTTGACTTTCTTCGGATGGGCGCGGGCCAAGACCTGCATCAGGCCGCGAGCCCCGGCAGGACTGACCGCTTTTTCCTTGAATTTGGATTCGACCGCAATCACGGCCAGGATCAATTCCGGTTGCAGTCCTTGTTTCACGCCGTTTCGAAATGCTTCGGAGACGATCAGCGCCGCCTTGCGTTCGGAAATTTTAAAACGTTCCTTGATGTAGCCGGACAACGCCTTGATTTTTAGATTATTCGGATCGGGGTTGACTGCTTCGTTAGGAAATTCATGCGAATCTATCGTGTCGAATTTCAACGGCGGCACAGCGGCCCGCGAAGGTTGTTGGCTTAGCCCGGCGCCAATCAAAAACAGCATCGGGATGGTAACAGTATCGTGGTAAGCGCGCTTCAGCAAGATTCGAGTTCGCATATTCGGCCTCTTGGTTTTTTAGGGGTTATGCTGCCGTCAGCGCCACACCGCTGGGCAAACCCCGGATTGAACGGCAATATCAGGCAAAAGGTCATGACAATTGCCGGAAAAATAAGGAAAAAAGTATCGATGATAGACTCGCTTGAGGATGAACATGGCTTGCAGCTTATCGCATAACGACGGCAGGCGCAAACTTTTGACCGGTATTTATCGGCTCAAAATGGCCATGATCAATTTTACTCAAGGTATAGAATTTACTTAAAAATTATTTTATAAATTATTATATTATAAGACTTTTATGTTTTCTATGGGCGGTAGGAACGCAGATTGTCGAAGGCGGATTCAAAGAGGATAGGATTGGCGCAAAATGACCGCATCGACCGGCATCAGCGACGACGAACGTATCGGGATGGTATTTTCCGGACGCGATTTGAATTTTGCCTGCCAGACTTCGTCCAGGTCGCGACGAGTTTCGATGATCTCCAGCGTCTTCATTCGAAGCGTGTCCGGCAGCACAAAGGTAAACGTGATTCCTTCAGCAGATAGCCCGTGGAATTCAATGAACTCGATCGGCGAATCCGCAGAGTTTTTCTGATAAATCAAACGATTATCCGCATAAATCCGGATCGCTTCGTCGATATTTTCCGCCTTTAAACGGATCAACGGAGCATCGCGCCGCGACCGAATACTAATGCCGAGATATTTTTTACCTTCCGCGATACGTTCTTCCACGATATTGACATCGGGTGCGGCCAGCCGGACTGGCGTGGCTTCCCGTACCAGCATGCGCTCTACAGGAACGAAATCCTCAAAAATACCGGCATGGGTGGTCGCAGGCGCCGCGGTTAGGAATTGCCGGGTCCAATCATCGGGTTCGGCGTCGTAGCTGAGCCATCGGGCAGTATTGTTGCTGACGCCATCCCAGGCATAAACGATGCTGTCGGGCCGGGGGCGATCCCGGCTGAAACCGGAAGAACGGTCGGCCTGGATCAGTAAAATACCTGTCACGGCCAGGAAGATGGCCGGCAGCTTCCAGCCAAACGCTTGATAAAGCATATCCAGGGCAGGAGAGAGCAAGCCCAAAGTCAACGCGGCAATGATCATCACCAGCCAATCGGCATGAAAGCCGAGCGCATGATGGGCCAGAAACAGTGTCGGCGCAACAATGATCAGGACGATGGCCGAACAGATGCCAGAAATAGAGGCTTTCCGCAGGCCGGACCAGAATAGGCCGACAGTCCAATCGACTACCATGGCTATACCTGGGACCACGGCAAAAAATACGCCGCCGGGAAATTCCAGAGCCAAATAAATACCAGCCGCAAGCCAAATGCACAAAACGCCAGCCGAATATTCGCGTAGCTTGAGCCATCGCCGCAGACCCGCATGCAGCAGCGTAAATGAGGCGGCGGTGATGCCGCATGCCGCGAAAAAATAGAGCATCGCATTGTACGGTTCCGGCAGCCACCGATAATTCTCGTAAATCCGCATCAGGCCGGCATGAAAGACGAAATTGATGCCCCCAATCAAGCCGACTTGCAGCAGAAAAATCACCGGTTGCATGAAGTATTGCATTGTCGCACACCGGCGCTGATAGCCGGCGATCAGCGCGAGCAGAGTAAAAGACAGCAACGCAAGGCCGGCGATTTGTAGGGGATAATGACCATTCAGTGAAAACTGGAACAATTTGCCGAAAGGCAGGTTGAAATAACCGAGGTCGCCGCCCTGCCCAAGGGTGGTAAGATCGGCATCGGCAAAATGCCGGGCCAGCTGCAGCATGTTTTTGCCTTGCAGCGCCAGGGTACGCGGATCCAGGCGTTCCAAATTGTCGAGCTTTGTATGATAATCGGTCCAACCTTCGATAAATGCAAAATTCATTCCGGGAATGCCGGCTTCCCGAAAGACGCTGAAATCGGTATCGTTATGCAGCAGTTTTTTATAAATCGAAAACATCAGCGATGAAGCAACCGGCTGCTCCGCGGCACGGGCGTAATGTTCGACCAGCCGGGCGTTGCGCTCGCTGGTTTCGAACATCAAAAGCACGCCTTTGTTGCCGCGCGCCTCGAAGTTGAGCGCGAGCCTGCAATCCTTTGCCCAGGAATGCCGCTCGACAAACGCCCGGCTGCCCAAAAGCCCCAATTCTTCGGCATCGGAAAATAAAAAGATCAAGTCGTTTTTCGTGGGGGCGGTATGCGTCAGAATCCGCAAGACTTCCAGCATCGAGGCGACCGCCGCGCCGTCATCGGCGGCGCCCGGCGAGGTCTCGGCCGAATCATAATGACCCGTGATCAGCACGGCATCCCGATGCGTTTTTCCCGCAACCCTCACCATGATGTTTTTGATCCGCGCGGCGTTGACGAACGGTTTCGGGAGGCCAGACTGCGTGGAGGCGATCGTTTCCTGCACCTCGGCCCGGTAACCGAGCGCTGCGATTTGATCGAGCAGATAATCGGCGACCGCCTCATGCGCCCGAGAGCCGACCGGGTGCGGTTCGGCGGCGATATGTCGCAAGTGCGAAAGCGCCTTCTCGATCGAATAAGCGGACGCTTCCAATTCCTTTTTAATCTCTGGCGCGACCAGTATCCGGCTGCATGCCCAAAACGCCAGAATCCAGGCCAGAATGATGACGGAAGACTGCTGTAAGGCGAGTTTTTTTTCCATGGCGGATTCTGGGTGAAGATTGTTGATAGGCGAAGTTTAAACAGCTCTTCCGGAACTGGCAATTTGTAAAAGCGTCAAACGCATACACTTCTCTGGAAGTTTTCTCACACGTACCAAAGAGGGGTTTGCCGGCATCGGGGCTTTGCCCCTGCCAAGCAAATGAATCATTTTTTAGCTTAGGAGATGAAAATGAACAGAATAACTTTATTAGGCGCCGGTTTATTGATGCTTTTGGGCTCTGTTTCTTTCGTTGTTGCCGAGGAACATGCCGCGGCGGCGTTGGATCACGCCAACCAGGCGGTAATACATGGTAAGGCCGGCCATGCGTCCGTATTGGTGGAGCATGCGACGGAAGCATTGAAGCATGCCCGCGCCGCTTCGGAAGTCGCAAAAGGCGAATCCAAAACTCATATCGATGCGGCGGTTAAATCGCTGGAAACTTCTATCGAGCACGGAAAGATGGGCACAGGGCATGAACCGCAAGCCACTAAAGCAGCGGAGGAAGCGGTCGAACACCTGAAAGCAGGTAATAAGTAAGAAACCCCATTGAGTCAGGACGGCTGAGCCATGCAGCCGTCCTGGCCCGGAAAGAATTCAATATCGCTTACCGTTAAGCTGCGCTTCGATTTTTTCTTTGCATTCCAGAAAATGAAGCGTTTGCAAGGGGTCGGTATCGGCGATTCCGAATGCCGAAGGCGACAGATCGAGTTCGGTAATTGAGACAGGATAAGTTTGTCCGTTCCGCCTGAATTCGATAATCCGTTCCCTGACAGTTTCAAACAGGCGGGTACCGTATTGGGATGAGGTGAATTCCGCGCCGTTCCAGCAAACGGTGATGACGGCAGCGCTGTCCAGGCTTGCAATGGAAATGCTGAGAGGGTTTTTTTCATGATCTTTCGGCAGTTGAAAGGGAAGAGGACGGCATGACCAGTCGGCCGCGGCATTTTTTTCGATTTCATAAAATTGCATTGATGCGGCTTCAGTCGTTTTGCTTGAGATGAGGGAATGCAAGAAGCGTGCGTACTGATTTACGAGCTGGGCCGGTGTGGCGTCAGAATGCGGGCGGATATACAAAGAGCCTTTTTCATCCAGGATATAAACGCTGGCGCCGTCATTTTCCGGATGGATGAAGCATTGCACGGTGTGCGGCCGGTTGTGCCGATAAATTGCCGGTATTGGCGTTTGCGCCAATACCTCGATATCGAACGTCACCGACCCGTAACGCGTTCGCGGATTGCTCAACATTTTGATTAATTGCGCTTCATCGTCGATTCGCTGATACTGTATATGGTTGTTCTGTTTTGAAAAGACGAAATAGCGGTCGCCGCCTGCCATCAGGTGACGGGGAGCGGGATTGGCCGAATCGGTGCGATGGAGTGCCAGCAAGTCCTCAAACAGCTTTTCGATGTGTCGGATGATGCTGCCGGCATGCTCCGGCGTCTGGCAAATCACGGTCAGAGGATTTGCCGCCCCGACTTGCAGGGTCTCGTTTACGATATCGGTCAGACAATCGCACAGTCCCTCTATCCCTTGTGTATGGCTGCTCAAGATTTCATTCCAATGGCTGATCGAAACCCGGTCGACCGTCCGTACCAGGCATTGGCGCGATTCGCCATGGTTAAACGGATTATCGCGGCGGGAGGGGGCAAACGGGCCGGCTTCCGTATGCGGCGGCGTTTGGCCGATATTAACGATCAGCAAGGAATGCATCAAGCTGTTGTAGCCTGCATAATTGCCGAGCGCATCCGAAAAATCGAAATGGTTTTTGAAAAATGAGTCCAGGTGTTTGAGGATCGTGCTCGCTTCAACGCGGGTTGGATCGAGTGATTCGGCGTTACAACGAACAGGCACATCCGGATGGTAAAAATTGTTGACGGTTAACCAGCATAATAGCTCGATCAGCGTTTGACGGCGATAAAGCGGAGCTTGAATCGTTACGCCATGCTGATCTTTTTTCTCGAAAAACAAGCGCCATTCGGGGTTTTCCGGATCGGATCGGTCTTCGATGATCGACAGGTTGGGTTTGACCGGGAGCTCATTCCCGGCGGTGGCCATGATTTCCACCTTGCCGTGTTTTCGCTCAAAAAAAGCGCTCAGTTTTCTGGCGAGCAGCTTCATATCGTTTTTTTGCCGAAATTCGGAATCGATATGTGCGTAGGTATATTGAATTATTTTGCTGTAACAAAGAGTCAATTGGCTGATGATTCGGGTATTTTCGGCCAATAATTTTTCGATATCCCATACATTTCGCTTGTTCGATGCATTCGGAAGAGGGTCCGGTACGTTCCAGCTTGCGGAAATATCCCGAACGTAATTCTCGTAAGGAGAAAGGGTGCCGGTTTGCCCGGGCTTGTGGCCGGTTTCGTTGACCTTGCGGTAAAAAAACTGCCGTATCAGCTCCAGCCTTTCGAGGTTTTGCGTTTTGAGCAGATAATCTTCCAATCTGCGGTAGATCAGCACATAGGGATCGACCCCCAGACCGGTCAACGTGCCTTCATAAACGGAGCGCTTGATTTCTACGCACAGCCAGTTGATGTTGGGATATTCCCTGGCGTAGCATTCCATCAGCAACAACTTCAATAAGGATTTATAAGGCGAATGCAGCGCCTTATAGATATGCCATTGCGTCGCGCTGATAAATTCATGGGCAGGGACATGGGCGAGTCCGCCCAGATCGAGAGTCTGGTTGACGTCGATCAACCGGCGCTCCAGCAAATAAGCAAGATAATTCTGATAATCGTATTCGTGCTCGGGCGGCACCAGCCACCAGGCCAAGGCCTTGCCGGCGATATAGACCGAGGTTCGGTAGAATTCTTCGAGCAATAAATAATGCTGGGTTTCGCCGCAGCTGTCGGCGGAAACCGGCTTTTTCCGAGCAAGCAGGAATTGCTGACTGTTGATCAGATAAAAATGCACTTCCAGATGCAACGATGCGGCCCAATTTTCAAGCGCTTGAGTCTTCTTTTGCAGTTCGTCGAATTCATGAGCCGTTAAATCGGTCCGATGGCATACCCAGACATCCATATCGCTGGCTATCGTGAATGCGATGCTGCCGACGCTGCCCATCAGGAACAGGCCATCTATCGCCGCCTTGCTGTTGCCGGGATTGTGCGATCGATAGTTAAAGCCTGGATTGAGTTGCCGAGCGGCGTCGATCGCCCGCCTGTCGGGCCGATAAGTAAAAATGCCGGCCGGCGTCGCCGATGAAATGAAACCGGGCAAGGCGGGATCGTTTATGTCGAGCATCAGCGGCAACGCATCCAGAAACTGCCGCTGAAGGGGATTCAAAGTGTGCCGGATCTGCTCGCGTTTGAAATGATGGAGTTTTTTAAACCGATTCGCTATGGCGTGAAGATCGCTGAAACTGATCTCTTCCCCGGGAGCGCCAAATTGGGTGATTGAAAGTCGGTCGGACACGAAGCCATTTTAGGAAGTTATCTATGCCTTAGTATAGTACACGATGGGCTTCCCACATAGGCCGGCAGGCTTTTGCCGCAAATCTTATCTTGATGATAAATCCGGCAAAAGCCTTTGGTTTCCGTTAATTCAAGAACCGGCCGTCAAAGTCTGCCGCGCCGTCTGTATTGCCTGTTTGACCGTTTCGGGCGCCGTGCCGCCGATATGTTTGCGTGAAGCGACCGAGCCTTCCAAAGTCAGGGATTCGAACACTTCGGCGCCGATCAGCGGCGAAAATTGCTGCAATTCGGCCAAGGTCAGTTCGGACAGATCGCGACCCGTGGTCAAGCCGAGGCGCACCGCCAGCCCGACGACTTCATGCGCGTCGCGGAACGCCATCCCTTTGCGGACCAGATAATCGGCCAGGTCGGTCGCGGTCGCGAAGCCCTGTTTCGCGGACCGGTACATATTGTCCTTCTTGGCCTGGATGTGCGGCATCATGTCGGCATAGGCGCGCAGGCAGTTGATCACGGTATCGACGGTGTCGAACAAGGGTTCCTTGTCTTCCTGATTATCTTTGTTGTAAGCGAGCGGCTGGCTTTTCATCAACATGAGCAGCGATACCAGATGTCCAGTTACCCGGCCGGACTTGCCGCGCACGAGCTCCGGCACGTCCGGATTTTTCTTTTGCGGCATGATCGACGAACCGGTGCAGAAGGCATCCGGGATTTCGATGAAGTTGAACTGGGCGCTGGACCAGAGGATCAGTTCTTCGGAAAAGCGCGACAGATGCATCATGATCAGGCTCGCCGCGGCGGTGAATTCGATCGCGAAGTCGCGGTCGCTGACCGAATCGAGCGAATTGGCCGATGGCCGGCTGAAGCCGAGCAGTTCGGCGGTCAGCGCGCGGTCGATCGGATAGCTGGTGCCGGCCAGGGCGGCTGCGCCGAGCGGCATCACATTGATCCGCTTCAGACTGTCCTGGAGGCGTTCGCGGTCGCGCTGCAGCATTTCGAACCAGGCCATCAGATGGTGGCCGAAAGTGATCGGCTGGGCAACCTGCAAGTGCGTGAAGCCCGGCATGATCGTGTCCGCATGCTGTTCGGCCAGATCCAGGATCGCGGTTTGCAGGCGCGTCAATTGCTGCGCGATCTGGCCGATTTCGCTGCGCAGGTACAGGCGGATGTCGGTCGCGACCTGGTCGTTGCGAGAGCGCCCGGTATGCAGTTTCTTGCCGGCGATCCCGATCAGGTCGGTCAGCCGCGCCTCAATGTTCATGTGCACGTCTTCCTGCTTGATCGACCAGGTGAACTCGCCGTTCCGAATTTCGCCGGCGATCTGGTTCAGCCCTTTTTCGATCGCCGCGCATTCCTGATCGGTCAGAATGCCGGTCTTTGCGAGCATCTTCGCATGCGCGATCGAACCCTGGATATCCTGCTCTGCCATCCGTTTGTCGAAATCGACCGAAGCGGTGAAAACTTCGACAAAGGCATTGGTCGCCTCGGCAAAACGGGCGCTGGAAAGTTTTTCTGTGTTAACGTTGGTCATGGATTAAGTGGGGTCGGGAGGCAATGCGCGGTCAATCAAAAAAGCGGCCATTATATCAGGTTTAGGTCGGCTTCCACCCGCTTAACTCGCGTAAACGGTGTTCTTAAAACCGATCCTTACCGGACTCGGCAAGTATATTGAAGCGCAGCGTGCACGGTATTTCGAGGCAGAAGGGCTCCCAACGAATGCGGTTGACAAGTGCCGGGCATTCCGGACAATCCCCTGGAAAAGTTCACCGGTTTATATGCCCAACGATGACTCTACGATACCAAATCAATATCAGAATCCTGTTTTCCTCATTATGTATTCTGCTGCTGGGCGGGAGCATTGCTGTCTGGCAGGCGCGGCAGGCCGTCAATGAGGAAATCGATGCTTCGATCGGCCTAACTGTGCAATTGATGAAATTCGGCTTTTCGCAAGGCCGTTTCGACGAAGCGGACTGGCTGCGCGGCATTAACTCGCTGAAAGAAACGCGCCACCTGTCCATTCAACTGCAAACGCCGTCCGGACAGCTTCTCAGTGTTCCGCAAACATCTCCGGATGCGGCCAAACCGAGGCCGCCGCAATGGTTTGCCGATCTGGTCGGCGGCAAACACGCACAAACGGTTCAACCCATCGTAACGGTTGACGGCAAGCGGTTCATGCTGCTCACTCAAGCCAATCCGCTCGACGAAATTACGGAAGCCTGGGAGGAAAGTACGGCCTTTTTCGTTTCGCTTTTTTTATTGACGCTGCTGACTTTCCTGGCGGTGCATCTGGCCTTCAACAAGGCATTGAATTCGATTGCGATTATAGTGAATGCGCTGGAAAACATCGAAAAAGGCGACTATCGGCAGAAACTGCCGGAATTTTCGACGCTGGAATACGACAGCATCGCGAAGGCGATTAATCACATGACCGGCAAATTGAACAGGGCGCAGCAGGAAAACCGGGCATTGACCCAGCATTCGCTGGAAATTCAGGAAGACGAGCGGCAGCGGCTGGCGCAGGAACTGCACGACGAGCTGGGACAATCCCTGACCGCGATCAAGGTGATGGCGGTCGCGGCGGCGCGCCAGAAAGCTGACATCAAGCAGACCACCGAGGCGATCGCCGATATTTCCGATCATTTGATGGCGGTGGTGCGTTCGATGATGCATCAATTGCATCCCTTGGTCCTGACCGAACTGGGCCTGAAAGCAGCCATCGAGGATTTGATCGGCCATTGGAGTGCAAGGCATCCGGAACTGCACTTGAGCCTGGATTGTTCCGATCAGGTGGACGACCTCAATCAAAAAATCACCATCCAGATTTTCAGGGTCGTTCAGGAATGCCTGACCAATATCGTGCGCCATGCACAGGCCAGCCGGGCCTCGATCACGATCCGGATCGATCCCGAACCCGACGCAAGGCTGCGGCTGGAGGTGCGTGACAACGGCCGGGGCTGCGAAGACGGTAACTTCAAGGCCGGTTTTGGGCTCCGGGGGATGAAGGAGCGCATCCAGAGTCTGGGAGGGGAATTCAGCATCGATACGCGGCTGCAGCAGGGGATGCGGATTGCTGCGAGTATTCCGTTGGCGCGGTAGCATCGAGCCCGCGTAGGTCCGATTACGCTGCGCTTATCGGACCTACGCGGGTACTTTTATTTATGGCCAACGCTGGCGCTAACCTGCTGCCGAAGAAGCACAGCGATTGAAGTAGTTGCGTTAAGCGTCTTGTTGGGAATTTTGAATATCCCAGACAATTGTGTCTGCGCTAAAGTCCTGCTCATGCGGCCACGCAATCCCATGATGTGCCGGCCGAACCCTGCGGAAATAGGACTCGTCCAAAAGCTCCTTAAATGCGCTTCCAGCCAAATAGGGCTTGACATCAAAGATACCGGAAATCCCACTGCTTGTCTGAATTTCAATCCGATAGTTTTCCATGGGGACTGCTTTCACGATCTTGTCCATAATGCCTCCTACCGCAATGGCTCAATCTTGAACAACGGCTCTCCTGAAACAGCCAACTTCCAGTCCGCCATCAAATCGTCCCTATGTATTTCAATCCACGCCTGTACTAACTTCATTTTTGCTGGCGGTAAACTACCACCGAGAACAGCGCCATCTTCTATGGCGATAGTCGCTTCGTATTCGCCGTACTCTGCATGAATATGCGGAGCACTATGCTTCTTGTTGTCGTAGAAATACATCAGGATCAATATCCCGTAAAACATAGAAATTGTAGGCATCAATAAACCTCCGGGACTAACATGCTCAACGATTGAGTTCAGTCCGCGTAGGTCTGATTACTCTTCGCTAATCGGACCTACGCGGGCTGTCTCTACAAATTAATTGCTTTTATAGTAACTTGCATATTTTCATTATGGCCCAGCAGAAAACCCATTTCTCCCTGAACATCATTTAAAGTTATGGCTGTTATAGACGAGACATCAGGTTGATGTTGAATAGGTGGATTGAACTCCCACATCTGCTGCAATGGCCTCATAGGAGCTCCGCGAATTTCCGCGATCTGCTCAATAAGCCCATGAAGACTACGGAAGCCGGACAGTGCTAACTCAGAAGCATCTACAGATTTCATGTAAGTAAAACGTCCTCTTGATTTTACCTCCGGGTTATCAGGTAACTGGATTGATAGCCTTGCCCTGCCTTCTCTTTCCGGAAGATAAATTGCTCCCCGCGCCAACACATCAAAATGCTGATCGACGTCCCGGTAATCGGCCAAGTTGCCTCCCGAATACTTCCAGTAATCCACGAGCAGTTTTCGAATCTCCTCGTCAAAGCCGTTCAGCCATTTGGGTTTTTTGTTTCCTTTCCCGTAGTCACGGACAAATTTGGTATAAGCTTCGCGGTAGGAAGTTGGCGTGTCACGTAGGCCTGTTATCGCAGAAATGAGACCCCATGCGTCGTTTTGCATAACTCTCAGCGCAGCAAGGGCTCCAGATAATTCAATTATTAGACCAGAAACAATAGGCGACCATGCATGTAGAGATTCCGGAAGTGATGGCTCATTACGCAGGTGTGCTGCAAATTGCTCTGTAGCAGATACTTTAAGCTGTTCAGATTGTTCAAGATGAAAAAGAATTTGGCTCGCACGTTGTAACAAGACTGCAAAGTGTCTCGATTGGGAATTCACTCCAGGTTGCACCATCCAGCCGCCAGTGCGTTGGAAAAGTCCCCGGGAATTCAAATAGGCCGCTATATACATGGGATTGATGTTTCGGGAAAGTATGGCAGACAACAAGATACTAGAAAGGATCGTAGGGGCATAGGGCGGGATAGCTTATCGTATTCCGCCAGATGTTAGTCCACAATATATTCGGAGCATTCCTCTACACAAACGCGCCCAACTTTAATAAAACACCCGAAACGACCGCTGGATCTCGTCGAATTCATACAAATAAGGCCCGGCCACTTCGCGGTTGTTCGCGATCACGATCAAGTCGTGCGAGAACACCGAGGTGTTGTACCAGTTGAAACTGCCTTCGATTACGATCGCATCGTCGATCACGCAATATTTCGAATGGATCGGCGAGTAGGGCACCTTGTGATCGTCCTGGCCGTAAACCAGGCCGATCGGAATGCCCGCATTCTTCAAACGCTGCACCGACGGCAACAGCGGCCGGCTGAGTTCCTCGCTCATGCTGCGTTCGACGCCGATGCGGCCTTCGCGCGCCAGGTGGCCGTTGAACAGGATATGCACATACACGCCTCGATGATGTGCATGGATCAACGCGTCGATCACGCTGTCGTGGTGGTCGCCCTGCAGGTCGCCGATCAGGAACAAACAGCATTTGATCGAATGGCGGGCGCGGTTTATTTCGGCCAGGATCGCATGATGCGGTTTGTAATACCGGCCGTTCAGCATCGTGTGGCGGCCGAACGTGTACAGCATGTTGAAATGGCTGAGCGGATCGATGCCGTATTTTTGAATCACCCCGCCGCGCTGGCTTTGGAAGACATTATCGAGCAGCCGGCAGACGCCGCGCGAATGGAAGGTCATGCCCGATTCCCAGTTCGCCCACCAGCGGTCGAAGGTGATGTTGAACGATCCGACGATGCAGTCTTCGTCGTTGAAGATGACGAACTTCGTGTGCATGTCCGGTTCGACTTCGATCAGGTGATGCTTGGTCGTGCAGAACACGCCGACCAGTTCGATGCCGGAGCGTTTCAGCCGCGCATAGTTTTGGCTGTTGGTCAGCGTCATCTTGCGCCAGTCGACGACGCACTGTACGCAAACGCCCTGATGATGCGCGTGGATCAGATGAGTGACGAAGTCGCTGTCGTCGATGCAGTCGACGCTGACTTTGATCGTGCTCAAACGATCAGGATTCTCATACTTACTGCGGATCACTTTATCGATGTGATCGTGAATGAAGCGCTTCGGATGATAAGGATGATAGAGCAGGCCCTTGGTAAACTTCGGAGTCAGCCGGAGCGATTCGAAATGGTGATTGTACCAGTCCACGTCGCTTTGCAATTCGCCCGCATTCAGTTCGTAAGTGCGGTAGGTATTCTGGGTCGCCCATTCCGAGGAAATGTGGCGGTGTTTCGGCTGTTCGTCCTGCAATTGATGGCCGTCCATGTAAATATAATCGTTTTGCGAGGCGATCGAACGGTCGTGCAGATGCAAGATAAACGAAAATTTGACGCAATTGATAGGGCCGAAATTGCTGGACTGAGGATGGATGTAAAAATCCCGTGTGCGCCGTTTATGGCGGTCCCAGTGGATGTCGTAAGGGTCGGTATCGACGATATAGGTCTCGCGGACGTTATGCTCGCGGTACACTTTCAGGATCACCTTGATATTAGCCTGTACGCCGTAATGCACGTCAAACTCGATTTTGCCCCAGCGTATATAAAACTTGTCGCCGAAGTCGTTGGCGCGCGCAAAGAAGCCTCCCAACTCTCCAAATACAGGCATGGCAAAATGCTCAGCGATTTGCATTAAAGTTCTCCATCAATAAATCAAGCCGGTGAAATCTGTTGTTTGGCATAGTTTTTTTCAGTACTGGGGTCAGTTCCTTGTTGGGGTTCGAAAGTCATCAGGTAGCCGCAATGGTCGGAAACCTGGCCGTAATCCTCGGGAGTAAACAAGACTCGGCCCGAGGTCACGGACAAGCCGCTGTTTTTGTTCAAGAAGATATAATCGATCCGGTAATCGTCGGCCAGGTAGTTGCTCCAATAGGGGTCATTCACTCGAAAGATTTTTTCGAACGCTCCGTGTGCATTTGCGGCCAGAAATTGATCCTCGTATTCATGTGAGTCGATCACATGGCGATAGCCTTTCGACCCCGCGGCAATATTGAAATCGCCGCAGAGCAGAGTGCCTATCACCTGGGGGGTATGTTTGCTGGCGGCCCATTCGCGCAGCCGGTCGAACTGATTTTGAAAGCCGTCCTCCCACCAGCTCAAATGCGCGGAGAAAACGTTCAACAGACCCATATGCGGCGCCTTGATTTGCGCCATCACAACCTTGCGGGAATGAATGTTGTAGGGGGCATCGCTTTCCGAGACATAGCGCGATTCCTGATGCAATAGCGGAAAGCGGCTCAGAATGGCGACGCCTTCGCGGTATTTGTCGAAGCCCAGATGCGACCAGTCGGTATAGAGATGATAAGGCTTATTGAGCCGTCCGTTAATGATGTGGGCGGAATTGCTCGGCCAGTCGCCGCGGCCTTCGTTCCAGAATTCCGCGACTTCCTGAAAGCAGACCACGTCAACATCGAGTTCGTCGATCGCCTTGGCGATTTTGGAGAATTTCTCATCCTGATCGTTTTCCTGATAGCAATGCAGGTTCAGGATCAGAACTTTGAGCGGCTTATGGCTCGCCGCATAATTATTGCCGAGGTTGTTGTCCCAGAAAATTTGGCCCCGGCTTTCGGCGGAGACCGAATACTGCACGCGGAATGCATCGCCGGTTTTCAGCCAGCCTTTCCATATCTGGGCGTTGTATTGGTTCGGATTGCGGGCGTTGCTTTGAAACTCCTTGTCCCAGAAGGTCCGTTTGAAATGGCAGGCGGTTTGACGCCGGTGCAGCCAATTGTCGGTGGTCCAGTGCACGGTGACTTTTTCGGCCGCCAGCAATCGGTCGACCGCGACCGTGACCGGCATGTATTTGCGGCTTTCGCGCAATGCGCCGCTGAAGTTCATGACCTGTACCGGCTGGCGGTTCGGTACATGGATCCCGGAATCGGCCTGGCTGTCATAATTCTTGCCGAGATTGTTGTCCCAGTATTCGACTTCTTCGGCGCGGTAACGCAGCGAAAAGGTAATGTTGCCCGGCAGCGATTCGGCGGCGCTGAGCTGGAACTGAATATGCGCCTGCCAGTATTCCCTGTTCGGGGCGAGCATGCTGTGAAAGCGGGCAGCCGTGTTATGCCAGACACCGTCTTCGCCTGCCCAGTGCACATCGACCTGCTTGTGGTAGCTCAGGTTTTCTACGACGATAAAGAATGTCAGATACTGCCTTACGCCTCCCTTTTTGCGGGTAATGACATTTTCGACGTAATGCAGTTGGATTTCACTCATATTGATGTAATCGGGGCGCGGATACCTATAAAAGGGCAAGGAGAAAGGTAAGGTACGCTGCGCGTACCTTTACCCTTTCACAGTTGCAGTTTTTTCTGAAGCCTGAAAAAGGTACGCGCAGCGTACCCTATGACTTGGGCAACCTTATCGGGGACGTGAAAACCGTTACAGGCTTTGGTACAAATCCAGATACTGCCGGGCGCTTTGTTCCCAGGAAAAATCCTTGTTCATGGCATTGATCTGCATTTGTTCCCAGGCCTTGGTGTTGCCGTACAAAATAGCGGCGCGCTTGATTGCTTCGAGCAGCGACCCCGGCGTGGCTTCGTCGAAAACGATGCCGGTTGCGGAATTGTCGGTGAGTGTTTGCGGCACCGCATCGACCACCGTATCGGCGAGACCGCCGGTTCGTCTGACCAGGGGCAGGGTGCCGTAGCGCTGGCTGTACATCTGATTCAAGCCGCAAGGCTCGAAGCGAGACGGCATCAAAAACACATCCGCGCCGGCTTCGATCAAATGCGCGAGCGCTTCGTCATAGCCGATCGTGACGGCGATTTTCTCCGGGTACAGATGCGCATAATTCATCAGCTTGCGTTCCATGCTTTTTTCGCCGCTGCCTAGCAGTACGATTTGCAAAGGCATCTCCAATATGGCCGTCAGCGAATCCATAATCATATCGATGCCCTTTTGTTCGACCAGACGCCCGATCAGGCCGAATAATGGAATCTGGTCGGTGGCCGGCAGCGAGAAGCGTTTCTGCAATTCGGTTTTGTTGGCTTTCTTCGCGTTCAGAGTTTTGGGAGTGTAATTGCGCGCGATCAGCGGATCGCCGGCAGGATTCCATTGTTCCTGGTCGATGCCGTTCAAAATGCCGCTCAGCACAGGGTTCCGATGAGTCAGCAGACCTTCGAGCCCGTAGCCGAATTCGGGCGTCTGGATTTCCGTCGCATAGGTCGGACTGACCGTCGTGATCCAGTCGCTGTAGACCAGGCCGCCCTTGATAAAAGACAGCAGGCTGTGAAATTCGAGTCCTTCAGGATTCAACAACTGGCCTGGCAGATTCAGTGCCGCCGCCGTATCGGCTGGAAACAGTCCCTGATAAGCCAGGTTATGGATCGTGAAAACGCTCTTCGGAGGACTAGCTTCGAGCGACAAAAATGCGGGAACCAGCGCACTTTGCCAATCATTGCAATGTACGATATCAGGTTTCCAGTCCTGATGCACCCGGTCCATCGCGATCTCGACCGCGACCCGGCAGAACAGCGCGAAACGTTCGGCATTGTTCGGCCAGGCATTGCCCTGTTCATCGACGTAGGGATTGCCCGGATAATTAAAAAAGGTCGGATAATCGATCAGCCAAACGAGAATATTGCTTTCCGGCATGCGCGTTTCGAGAATATTCACATTCCGGTTATCGACCCGCAATGAACAGACAAATCGCACATTGCTGAACGTTTTGAGGGCCTGATAATAAGGGATCAGGATACGGATGTCTTGCGACAATTCCGCCAGGGCTTTGGGCAAACTGCCCGACACATCGGCGAGGCCGCCCGTTTTGATCAACGGATGCGCTTCGCTGGTGACAAATAAAATTTTTTTCATGGACCGGTTATTGCTTCAGAATCAATGCGCCTAACGGAGGTAAGGTTAAAGTCAGGGAGTGCGGCAGATTCATCCACGGAATCGGTTCGGACATGACGGCAGCATTGCCTATGTTGCTGCCGTCGTAATATTGCGAGTCGGAATTGAAAATTTCGGTGTAGACGCCTTCGTTCGGCACGCCGATCCGGTAATGTTCACGCGGCACTGGAGTGAAGTTCAGCACGATCACCAGGTCTTCCAGTTCGCTCTTGCGGCGATAGCTGATGATCGACTGCTGAATGTCGTGACAATCTATCCATTCGAAACCCTGGTATTCGAAGTCGTGTTTGAACAGCGCCGGATGAGTTTTATACAAGCGATTCAGGTCTTTGACCAATGTTTGCATGCCGCGGTGATGCGCATAGTCAAGTACATACCAGTCCAGCGCCCGGCTGACGCTCCATTCGGTGCCCTGACCGAATTCGCAGCCCATGAACAGCAGTTTCTTGCCCGGATAGGTGAACATGAACGTCAACAGCAGGCGCAGGTTCGCGAAGCGCTGCCATTCGTCGCCGGGCATCTTGTTGATCAGGGCGCCCTTGCCGTGCACGACCTCGTCATGGGAGAAAGGCAGCACGAAATTTTCGGTAAAGGCATACAGCAAGCCGAAGGTTAGCTGGTCATGGTGATGCATCCGATGGATCGGATCCTTGCTCATGTAGGAGAGGACGTCATGCATCCAGCCCATGTTCCATTTCATCGAGAAACCGAGGCCGCCGGTCCAGGTCGGACGGGTTACCTGCGGCCATGCGGTGGATTCCTCCGCCATCATCACGGTGCCGGGATGCTGCTGATGGGTGACTGCATTCAATTCGCGCAGAAAATCGATCGCCTCCAGATTTTCATTGCCGCCGTACATGTTCGGTATCCAGTCGTTATGCTCGCGCGAATAATCCAGATACAACATCGAGGCCACCGCATCGACTCGCAAACCGTCGAGATGGAATTCCTCAAGCCAGTAAACCGCGCTCGACAGCAGGAAGTTTTTGACTTCGCTGCGACCATAGTTATAGATTAATGTGCCCCAATCGCGGTGTTCGCCTTTGCGGGGGTCTTCATGCTCATACAATGCGCTGCCGTCGAAACGGGCGAGTGCAAAGCTGTCTTTCGGAAAGTGCGCGGGCACCCAGTCCAGAATGATGCCAATATCGTTCTGGTGGCAGGTATCGACAAAAAAGCGGAAATCGTCCGGAGAACCGTGCCGGCTGGTCGGCGCAAAATAACCGGTGGTTTGATAACCCCACGACAGATCCAGCGGATGTTCGGTGATCGGCAATAATTCGATGTGCGTAAAGCCCATTTGCTTGACGTAGTCGACCAACTGTACGGCCAGCTGGCGGTAGCTTAGAAAGTTGCCTTGATTGTCGCGCCGCCAGGATCCCAGATGTACCTCGTAAATGGACATCGGCTCATGCAGCCAGTTGTGGCTGGCGCGCTGCATCATCCATTGATGGTCCTTCCATTGGTAGGTTTTTTCCTTGATGACGATTGACGACGTGTTCGGACGGAACTCGAAGTATTGCCCGTAAGGATCGGATTTGACCAGAATCTCGTTGCTCTGGCGGTTCAGGATTTCAAATTTGTACAAACTGCCGGCTTTCAGGTCAGGAATGAAAATCTCCCAAACTCCACTGCTGCCGAGGCAGCGCATCGGATGGCAGCGTCCGTCCCAGCGATTGAAATCGCCGATTACGCTGACGCGTTCCGCATTCGGCGCCCACACCGCAAACTGCACCCCGCTGATGGAGTCGACCTGATGCAGATGCGCGCCGAGTTTTTGATAGATATGCCAGTGTTTGCCTTCCCCGAACAGGTGCAGGTCGAATTCGGGCATTTGCGTGCCGAAATCATAGGCATCGAAATTCTCATGGCTGTAACCGTTCTTGTCTTTCCAGGCTAAACGGTAATGCGCGGGAAGATCGTCTTCCTGCGCCTGGTAAACGAAGAAATCGGAACCGGGGATTCGCTCGAGCGCTTTACCGTTATGGCTGAACTGGACCGATTCGGCATACGGCATAAAGACCTTGACCTCGATGCCGCCATTCTTATGGTGACGGCCTAGAATCGAGAACGGGTCGTGGTGGCGGGCGTTCGCAATTTTTAAATGATCGTCATCGAGCGCCGGATACGAATCCATTCTGGCTTTAGTTTTGAGAGGAGTGGTTGCCTGCGTTTTTGATGAACTGCCGCTGTCGCTGCCTGTCTGCATAGGAGATATAGCAGGTTGCGATATAGAGGGCATCAACGAATTTTCATTATTTTCCGGTTTTTCGAGGGCATTGCTTTGCTCAGCCTCGGCGCTCAACGGCGCCGGATTGACGGCGGGATCGGTCACGGTCTTCAGTGCATCGGTTTCTTGCGGTGTTTTCGAGCGTTTTGTCACTGGATTTCGCCTCAATCATAGTAAAATAAATTTGCAGTGAATGTTACCAAACACGACAATAGATGTGAATCTATATCTAGAAGGAGAATCAAATGCCAGACCATTTAGTGAGTCATTTAACACGCAATACCATCGCATTGATTTTGGCGGGAGGTCGGGGTTCACGGTTGATGAATATGACGGACTGGCGTGCTAAACCGGCCGTGCCATTCGGCGGCAAATTCAGAATCATCGATTTTCCCTTATCGAATTGCGTCAATTCGGGAATTCGCAAAATCGGGATTCTGACGCAATACAAGGCCGATTCGCTGATCCGGCATCTGCAGTTGGGTTGGGGGTTCCTGACCGGCGAATTCGGAGAATATGTCCATATCATGCCTGCGCAACAACGTCATGATGAGGATTCCTGGTACAAGGGCACGGCCGATGCCGTATTCCAAAATATCGATATTTTGCGGGCGCGCAACCCCGACTATGTTCTCGTTCTCGCCGGCGATCATATTTATAAAATGGATTACGCGGCGATGATTGCGGATCATGTTGCCCGCAACGCCGACCTGACCATTGGCTGTATCGAAGTTTCCTTAAAAGATGCCACCGCCTTCGGCGTGATGGGGGTCGATGAAAACCGCAGGGTGCGGGCGTTCGTCGAAAAACCGGCCAACCCTCCGGTGATGCCGGGCAGAACCGACAGCGCCTTGGCGTCGATGGGGATTTATGTATTCAACTCGCGCTTTTTGTTTGAGCAACTGATCAAGGATGCCGATACTAAAGGCAGCAGCCATGATTTCGGGAAGGACATTATTCCGGCGGTAATCGATAAGTATCTGGTCAATGCCTATCCGTTCCTGGACATGCAAAGCGGTTTGCAAAGCTACTGGCGCGATGTGGGGACGATCGATGCTTACTTCGAAGCGAATATGGAACTGATCGGCGTCAAACCCGATTTGAATCTGTATGATCAGACTTGGCCAATATGGACTTATCAGGATCAAACACCGCCAGCGAAATTCGTTTTCGACGACGATAATCGGCGCGGCTATGCAGTCGACTCTATGGTGTCCGGCGGTTGTATCATCTCCGGCGCTTCGGTCCGGCATTCCTTGCTGTTCTCGAATGTTCGCGTCAACTCCTTCACGACGCTTGAGCATTGCATCGTACTGCCGCAAGCGAATATCGGCCGCAATTGCCGGATCAAGCGTGCAATTATTGAAAAGGGCTGTGAAATTCCGGAAGGAACCGTAATCGGGGAAAATCCGGCCGAAGATGCAAAGAAATACCATGTCAGTCCCGGTGGCATTGTCCTGGTTACCCCGGACATGCTTGGTCAGAAGTTGCATTTCGTTAGATAGCTGCTCAACCTATTCGCGTCGCCGTCAAATGTTGCAGATGAGTCCTGCGGCACTTGGCGGAGGCTTTAATTTTCAAACAGCGTTTTTTCCTACCCTGACTGCTAGCAAAGTCAAACAGTTAATTGTGAATCGCCATCTTCTCGCTGATGAGAGGGGCAAAATTCCTTGAAATGGCGGGTGAATTATTGTTTAATCTGGCTCAATAAATAAAGCGCTCCAAAATATTGTTTCATTTCATAGGCTACGCCAGGAGTTCTTTAATAGCGCGGCTTCGTAAAACCGACGACCGACTCGCGCGCTCTTTTCAAACGAACGAAACGACCATTTCGGCAAATGGCCGGATCGAGCCTCTCCCGGTGCTCCTTCCGCTTTGGCCATGCACTACCGTTCAGCTTTTTGGCACCGCGACACATGGATCACGGCACTATAACCATGACTGTTCAATAGACATATTCATGCTCGCGGTTAAGAGATTCCACATTCAGTTCTTTCCGGGATGGCATTTCCGTATCCTCTCCTTTCAGTTTTGTACCATGGAAGTGCAAACCTTGGCTCCCAAAGACTCGTATAGATTTTAAACATTTTGCTTGAGATGATTGCTTGAATAATGTATTGAACCAACGGCGTGCAGGCGTACTTCTGCATATAACCTCTCTGCCGGGGCATGACCGGCAGGGCGATATGGGTCGAAATGCTTATTATTTTGTTGATTTTCTGCAAAATTGCGGCGTGTCGGTATGGCAAACTTTACCGCTCGGCATGCCACATGGCGATGGTTCACCTTATCAGTGCTTGTCGGCACATGCGGGCAATCCCGAACTGATTAGCCTCGATCAACTCGTGCAGTCCGGTTGGCTGAATTTTTCGGAACAAGGACCGGCGATACGCGAATCGCGTGAGTACAACAAGAGCGGTTTGGTCGCGCAAGCGTATTACGGATTTCTCGACCGGGCGAACGAGCAGGATCAGGAAGACTTCAAGCAATTTTGCGAAGCCAAAGCTTTTTGGCTTGATGATTTTGCCTTATTCATCGTACTCAGAAACGAGTTCGACTGCAAAAGCTGGAATCTTTGGCCTGACCGTTATAAGGAACGGGAGCCGAAAGCATTGAAAGAAATGCAGCGACGCCTGAAGCGCGATATCGATTGCATCAAATTCGAGCAATATGTGTTTTACCGGCAGTGGATGACCCTGAAGCAGTATGCGAACCAAAAGGGTGTGTTGTTATTCGGCGACGTGCCGATTTTCGTTTCCTATGACAGTGCGGACGTTTGGGCCAACCGTGCCATGTTCAAGCTCGATGAAGCGGGCGAGATGCGGGTCGTGGCGGGCGTACCGCCGGACTATTTTTCTGCTAACGGACAGCGCTGGGGTAACCCTCATTACGATTGGCGCGCATTGCAAAAAAACGATTTTGACTGGTGGATCAAACGGATGTCCACCCAGATGGAACAGTTCGACATTTTACGAATCGACCACTTCCGGGGATTTGAGGCGGCCTGGGAAATCCCCGCCCATGAAGACACCGCGATCAATGGCGCCTGGGTTCAAGCGCCCGGTAGAGAACTGTTGCAGGCGATCAACAATGAATTCGGAGCGATAGCGCTAGTAGCGGAAGATTTGGGCGTAATCACTCACGAAGTGGAAATGCTTAGGGATGAATTCGAATTGCCGGGCATGAAGATTCTGCATTTTGCCTTTGGCGGTAATACGGATAACCCTTATCTGCCGAGCCACTATACCAAGAATTGCGTTGTTTATACCGGTACCCACGATAACGATACAACCATCGGCTGGGTATATAAATTGAGCCACCAGCAAAAACACTTTATTTACGATTATCTGGGTTTTCCTTCAATTCCGCTGCACTGGGCGTTGATGCAGGCGGCCTTGAGTTCGGTTGCGAATCTTGCCGTAATCCCGATGCAGGATATTCTGGAATTGGATACCGAGCATCGGATGAATACGCCCGGCACCACCACAGGCAACTGGAATTGGCGCTTTCAGTGGGGTCAATTGACCGATGAGAGAGCGGGAAAGTTGGCGCATCTGGTCGCTCTGTTTGATCGAAAACGCACGGATTAGCTGCATGTGCACGAGCCGGATTATCATCGATCAGTGCTCCGACTATAGACGCCACCCTCGTGGTGGCGTTGCTCTCGATCGCTGTTCCAGACGCGCTTCTACCTCCCACATCCGTGGGGTCGTACCTTCTGCATCCCTGCAGTCGTAACCCGAGCCGACCTACTGAGCGAAATCAATCATCATCCTTAGGCTTCGCCGTCTTTTTGATCTCGGTCAATGGAATATGGTAGCTTTCAAGGATTTGCTTTATTTGCACCTTGTTCTCATCGATTAATTTGTTCAATGTTTGCTGCCGTTCTTTATCGCTGTTTCTGACTCCCATTGCCATCGCGAATTCGAACTGGATGCCGGGTTCCGATCGCATCGGTATCATCGTATAACCGTTCTTGGCACCCTGAGAAACGATGTAGCCCGCGATAGGTCCCCAAACAATCACCATATTGATTTTTTTCGCTTTTAAATCTTCGTCGATTTCCATCGCGACATTCCTGGCCTCATCGCCGGACATCGATTGGTATGGAATACCCAACTCCAACAATCCGTGTTTTTGCAGCCAGGCGGTTCCCGGTCCTCGGTCGAACATTGCGATTTTTAATGCCTCCTGTCTCTCCAAGGGCAGGTCGACCAGTTGCTGCGCTTCCTTGATGTCGTCAAAACCTCGGCCTTTCGCGATCAGCAGTACATAAGTTGATTGATAATAGGGTTCCGTGGCTAACGCCATATCGAAATCGGCTGGAACGTTCATGACCACATCGCATTTGAATTCCTGGCTGTCCACGTCTTTTTCATTGACCGGCGCATTCAAGGTGTTGCGGATGAAGCCGATGCGTTGTGGAAACCAGGTATATTCGACTTCCTGGTCCAGTTTTTTTGCAAAAAGCTCGGCAATTTTGTTTTCGAAGCCGTCTTTATTTTTAGTTGAGTAGGGCGGATTCAACGGATCGGCGCAGACTTTGAATTTTTCTTTGGCATGGAGCGACGTGGCGACACCGGCCAACACAGCGATGATCAGTAATCGATAAAGGGTGGATATTACCCGCATGAATGTTTCCTCCAATGGGACGGTGAGATGGATAGCTGCTTTAGATTGAGTGAAAAATAACCTCCTGCTGAACTATAGAGCTGTCAGGTTTTAAAAACCCTGCAGGTCTTGTGTCGGAGTGTTAATTTGACTAAATCACTAATTTCTTATTTCATTTCGGCGGTTAAATAAAAAAGCCCTGACTGATAAATCAGCCAGGGCTTTGCGTTCAACCTAAAAAACGATTGAATTAATTAGGTAATGCAAACACAGTCAAGGTGCCGCCCAGCTTGGTGAACGAGCTCAGGCTTCTGTACGCGCCGACCGCGCCCAGACCTTCGGTTTCACCTTCAAGACCGGCTGCGATACCGATACCTGCCCAGCCGCCGATACCTGACAGCACGCCGACATATTGTTTGCCGTTATAGCTCCAGGTGTTGACGTTGCCGATGATGCCGGATGGAGTCTTGAATTTGTACAATTCCTGACCGGTTTTCGCATCGACCGCTTTCAGATAGCCTTCCAGCGTGCCGTAGAACACTACGCCGCCGGCGGTGGCGAGAGAGCCGGACCAAACAGAGAATGGTTCTTTATTGGACCATACGATCTTGCCGGTTTTTGCATCCCAAGCGGTGAATTGACCCAGGTTGGTGGAACCGTCAGGTTGACCGGTCATTACATCCGCGCCGGCCGGCATCATGGTCAAAGTAGCGCCTACATAAGGCTGACCTGCGGTGTAAGAAACTTCGAACGGCTCGTAGTTCATGCACAGGTGGTTGCCGGAAACGTAGAACAGGCCGGTTTGCGGAGAGTAAGAAACCGGTTGTTGGTTCTTTGAACCCAACGCCGCAGGGCAAGCGCCTTCGGTGTTGACGTCTTCGCCGTTTTGCTCGGTGCTATATTTAGACACAACTTGCGGACGGCCGGTAGTCATGTCGACATGAGTTGCCCAGTTGACCGATTTGTCGAATTTTTCGGCAACCAACAGTTCGCCGTTTTCACGGTCCAGGGTGTAGCCGAATCCGTTACGGTCGAAATGCACGAGAGTTTTGTGCATTTTGCCTTTGACTTCCTGGTCGACCAGAACGGTTTCGTTGATGCCGTCATAGTCCCATTCGTCGTGCGGAGTCATTTGGTAAACCCATTTAACCGCTCCGGTGTCCGCGTCGCGAGCCCACAGAGACATCGACCACTTGTTGTCGCCAGGACGTTGAACCGGGTTCCAGGTGGATGGGTTGCCTGATCCGTAATAGACCAGATTCAGTTTTGGATCGTAGCTGTACCAGCCCCAAGTGGTGCCGCCGCCGATTTTCCATTGATCGCCTTCCCAGGTGCTGGTGCTTGAGTTTGGTCCGACCGGAGCCACTTTGCCGTCTTTCCAGGTGGTGGTTTTGCTTGGATCGATCAGCGTGTCGGAGTCAGGACCCATGCTGTAGCCTTTCCATGCCAGCTGGCCGGTCTTGATGTCGTAAGCAGCCAGGAAGCCGCGGACACCGAACTCACCGCCGGAAATGCCGGTCAGGACTTTATCCTTGACGACTAATGGAGATTGGGTATTGGTCATGCCCAGTTTTGGGTCGCCGTTTTGTACGCTCCACACGCGTTTGCCGGTTTTGGCGTCCAAAGCGGTCAATACGGTGTCGGATTGTTGCAGGAAAATTTTGCCGTCGCCGTAAGCCAGACCGCGGTTAACGGTATCGCAACACATCACTGGAACGGTGACGTCCGCGTCTTGAGTCGGAGTGTACTCCCAAATGACGGATTGGGTTTTTTGATCGATTGCGTAAACGGTGTTAGGGAATGGAGTATGGACGTAAAGAACGTCATTTACGACCAGTGGACCGCCTTCATGACCACGCAGAACGCCGGTAGAAAAAGACCAGGCAGGTTGCAGGTTTTTCACGTTGCTGGTGTTAATTTGATCCAGCTGGCTGTAACGATTGCCTGAATAGTTGCCGCCCCACATAGACCAGTTAGCAGGGTTTTGCGAAAGTTGTTCAAGGTCGCTGTTAGCCGTTGCAATAGCGGGTGCGGCCAGGATTGCAGCTACACTCGAAGCTAGCAGCCAACTTTTAAAAGGCTTCTTCATATTTTTCTCTCCTGGTATTTTGCTGTGCTACAAAATACTGATTATTTATTTTGACTAATATTAGTTGTTGGGTGAATTAGTGTTTTTCTGATGGTCAAACAGGCTCACTCCAGTTGCGTAGATTCAAGGATTTTGCCTAAAAAGTCAATATCAAAAAGGCTAAAAGGCGCATTGCAAAAGGCGAAAGCGCAAAAAAATTATGCTGTTGCGATTTTGTGACAACTTTATTTTTGCTTACTTTGGTCCGAATTGATCGGAGTAGCTGCGCTTGCCACCGCTTCAGACCGTTTCAATAGCGTATCCCCGAGATGCCCAGCATAAGGCCTGGCCGGCTTCCTTGCTCCAGGCGGCCAGCACGAAACGCCGTGCAGCGTGACCGTCAATCTGAATATCATGTATATTCGGCCGGTGCGTATGGCCGTGAATCAATCGCAAGCAGCCGTGCTCCTTCATCGCCAGAATCACCGTTTCCTGATTCACATCCATGATCTCCCGGCTTTTTTTGCGCTTATGCAGAAAGCTGCGCCAGCGGTACCAGCGCGCGGCCAAAAGGCGCAGCAGCAGCGGCTTACTCAATACCGACCGCATCCACTCCGGTGTATGCGATTTGGCGCGAAAAGCCTGGTAAGGCAGATCGTCGGTGCAGAGCAGATCGCCGTGCGTGAGCAGGGTAGGGACGCCGTAGAGGTCGATCACTGCGTAATCGCCGAGCAGCGTCACGCCGGTTTCATTGCAGAAGCGTTGGCCGAGCAGAAAATCGCGGTTACCCGGTTGAAGATACACCTTGGTGCCTGCATCGGTCAGTTTTTTGAGTTGGTGTTTGATTTTACCGTTCGGCGGCGTCGGATCGTCATCGCCGACCCAGGCATCGAACAAATCGCCAAGTATATATAGCGCCTCGGCCCCAACGGCGCGGTTTTCCAGAAAATTCAGAAAACGGCGGGTGATTTCGGGTTTGTCGAGCGACAGGTGGAGGTCGGAAATGAACAGGATCATAATTCAAAATGCAGGATGGGTGCGACCACAAGGACGTAGGAGTTAGAGCAACGCATGGAGCGTCGAGAGCGCAGCGAAACCCATCACGATGTTGTATCGTTCCCACGCTCCGGCGGCGTGGGAATGCAGTCGGTGACGCTCCTGTGTCATCATGCGCCACGGGAGCGGCGCACACATCGTTCCCATTTCTACCCTTCGGGGTGCGTCGGATCGTGGGAACGATGGATGAAAAACTCTTTCACCTAATGCTTTATTTAACCTCTTCCGCCTTTTCGATCACGATGTCGGTCTTAGGCACGTTTTGATGCGGGCCGCGGTTGCCGGTCGCTTGCTCGGCCATCTTGTCGACCACATCCATGCCTTCGACGACTTCGCCGAATACCGCATAACCCCAGCCGCTTGGCGTTGGGCTGGTATGGTTCAGGAATGTATTGTCTCCATAGTTGATGAAGAATTGCGCGGTCGCGGAATCCGGATCGGAGGTGCGCGCCATCGCGATGCTGCCGCGTTTGTTCGGCAGCCCGTTATCCGCTTCGTTCTTGATCGGGGCGCCGGTCGCTTTTTGCTGGAATTGGGTGTCGAAACCGCCGCCTTGCGCCATGAAGCCTTTGATCACGCGGTGAAAGATGGTGCCGTTATAAAAGCCCTTGTTCACATAATCGAGAAAATTTTGCGAAGAAACGGGCGCTTTCACGGGATCGAGCTGGATGACGATGGCGCCCAACGAGGTGGTCAGTTTAACTTTCGGGGATTCAGACATTTTGTTTTCCGTTGCGAATGAAAGTGTTGAATGTAAAACGAGTATCAGACTCAGAAAGGTGATACGCATAATTTTTTCCTTAGGTAAGATACAAAACGGTTAAGTTTATGTGTTTTCGCCTTGAAAGAGAAGCGCACGCTTGGTAAATTGTACCGTTTTGCAGACGAGCGGTTAAATTTTCCGCTCATAAAAATAACGGTATCCTCGGTTCATGTTGAAAATCTACAACACCCTGACGCGTCAAAAAGAAACCTTCAAGCCCCGCATCGAAGGCAAGGTCGGCATGTATGTCTGCGGCATGACCGTTTACGATTATTGCCATATCGGCCATGCGCGGGTGATGGTCGTGTTCGATACGGTGGCGCGCTATTTCCGGCATCTGGGCTACGATCTGACTTATGTGCGCAATATTACCGACATCGACGACAAGATCATTCAGCGCGCGAACGACAATGGCGAGGATTTTAACCAATTGACGGCGCGTTTCATCGACGCGATGCACGAGGACGAGCGCGCGCTGGCGGTATTGCCGCCGGATATCGAGCCGCGCGCGACCCTGTCAATGGATGCGATCATCAGGATGATCGAAACCTTGCTCGCGAAAGGCTATGCCTATGTCGGCGGCAATGGCGACGTGTTTTATGCGGTCGAAAAATTCAAGGATTATGGTAATTTGTCCGGCAAAAAGTTGGAAGACTTGCAAGCCGGCGAGCGCGTCGATGTGGATGCGGCCAAGCAGAATCCGTTCGATTTCGTGCTCTGGAAAATGGCCAAGGCGAACGAACCCTCCTGGCCGTCCCCTTGGGGCGACGGCCGCCCCGGCTGGCATATCGAATGCTCGGCGATGTCGACCTGCTGTCTCGGCAATCATTTCGACATCCACGGCGGCGGCATGGATTTGCAGTTTCCGCACCACGAAAACGAAATCGCTCAGTCCGAAGGCGCGACCGGCGAGAAGTTCGTGAATCTATGGATGCACAATGGTTTCGTGCGCGTCAACGAAGAAAAGATGTCCAAGTCGCTCGGCAATTTCTTTACCGTGCGCGAAGTGCTCAAACAGTATCGCCCCGAGATCATCCGCTTCTTCATTCTGTCGAGCCATTACCGGAGTCCGTTGAATTATTCGGACGAGCAGCTGAATGAGGCGGGGGCTGCTCTGAACCGGCTCTATACTGCTTTGCGTGGCGTGGCGGTTTCCGATGTACCTGTGTCGGCCGATTATCAAAGCCGCTTCGGGCAGGCGATGGATGATGATTTCAATACGCCGGTTGCGGTTTCGGTTTTGTTCGACCTTGCACGGGAATTGAACAAAAACAAGAGCAGCGACCCTGAGCGGGCAGGTGTGCTGGCGGCGAGTCTGAAGCGGCTCGGCGGCTTGTTGGGTATTTTGCAGGATGATCCCGATGTCTTCTTAAAGGGTAAGGTTTATACATTAAATGCAGAGCCCGCATCTTTCAACGTCACCGGGGCTCCAGTAAATATGGTATTAGAATTAACCGAGCAAGCTGTCGAACATCAAATACAAGCACGATTAGATGCCAAAAAAGCCAAAAATTGGGCACTGGCAGATCAAATCCGCAATCAATTGAAAGAACAAGGCATCATCCTCGAAGATGCGCCGAACGGCATGACCACTTGGCGACGAGGATAAAGCCTATCTGTAGGGTACGCTGCGCATACCTTATTTAAGAAATTTCATAAATATAGCTATCTGAAAGGTACGCTCAGCGTACCCTACAGACTGTAAACGTCATATCCGAATATAGTATCCGCACGATTGAATATATGATTTTAAAATAAAAAATGCAGGATGGGCAAACAGCTTTATCGTTTGCCCATCCTGCCGGGAAAAGGTGGGCGGAAAAGCACCACCCACCCTACATCTCCATCTCTGCAATTTTCCCCAACATGACCGAAATCAAAGACCAATCTCTTGAACTCTTTTTCGACCAGCTGGCCAGCAAAGCCCCAACTCCTGGCGGCGGCAGCGCGGCGGCAGTGATGGGGGCGCAATCCGCCGCGCTGACCAGCATGGTCTGTAATCTGACGATCGGCAAGCCCAAATACGCGGAAGTCGAAGCCGACATGCAGGCCCTGCTGGAAAAATCCGAAGCCTTGCGCGCGAGGCTGACCGGGATGATCAAGGACGATATCGATGTCTTCAATCGTCTGATGGCGGCTTACGGTTTGCCGAAAGACACCGACGAGCAAAAAACCGCACGCAGCGCGGCGATTCAGGAAGTGTTGAAGGAAGCGACCGGAGTCCCCTTGGACTGCGCGCGCGCCTGCCGGGAAGCGATCGAATTGAGCCGGATTGCGGCGGAGAAAGGCAATCCGGGCGTGATCAGCGACGCCGGCGTCGCAGCCATGGCGGGCTATGGCGCGTTAAAAAGCGCGGCATTGAATGTCTATATCAATGCGGGCAGTCTGAAAGATCGAACTTTCGCGGAAGCCAAACTGGACGAATTGGAATCGGTGCTAAGGGGCGCGGAAGAAGAAGCCGAGGAAATCTATCAAATTGTGAAGGCAAAATTATAAACTGGAAATGGCCGGTTAAAGAAAGCCGCTAAAAGCATTGATCAAAATAGGTGAATTATTGTAGCTGTTTTTATTACTAATGTTGTAAAGGGAGGGTTTTGCGTTTTTAAGTATTAGCTTGTGAATGGCGACGTTAATGTCTTTATCGGGATAATTTATGTCAAGATGGCATATGATTTTCGGCGAGCCCTTTTCTATTATCTGGATCCTGTCCGCAGTTTGCGCATTCACAGGTTTGCTCATCATTTTCGATATTTTCCTGCGCTGGCGGAAAATCCCTTCCCGTTTTCCTCAACCCGTTGTTCGCCGGATTTGGCACAACTATGACCTGACAACCTTGGCGGACGAATTAGCAGCCGATCTAGCCAAAGGATTGACTTCAGAGAATGCCAGGCGGCGCTTGCAGCGCGACGGCAGAAACGAACTGCGAAAAAGCCGACCCGTTTCCGCTCTGTCCGTTTTTCTAAGGCAATTTGCCAGTCTGGTGATCTGGGTTCTGATCGGTGCGGCGGCGGTATCGATCTATCTCGGTGAAAAAGCCGAGGGCATCGCGATTATTTCGATTGTTGCGCTCAACGCCGTGATCGGATTTTTCCAGGAGTTTCGCGCCGAAAAGGCCGCCGCTTCTTTAGCGAGATTGGCCGCACCAAAAGCCAGGGTCATGCGAAGCGGCCATACGGAGGTGTGCGCTGCTGCCGAGGTCGTGGCCGGCGATGTGTTGCTGCTGGAGGCTGGCGATTTGGTGGCTGCGGATGCGCGTCTTATTGCTGCTTCTTCTCTGCGCGCCAACGAAGTGTCTTTGACCGGCGAATCTCAACCAGTGGACAAATCGATCGGCAGTTTGCCCCCTGAAACGCCTTTGGCTGAGCGCAGGAATATGGTGTTTCTTGGTACGAGTATTACGCTCGGTTCGGCACGAGCACTGGTTATCGCTACCGGCATGCGTACCGAGTTGGGACTGATCGCGCAATTGCTTGAAACAGCAGAAAGAGATAGAACACCGCTGCAAAAACGGCTTGATAGAATCACTCGTTACCTTTTATGGGCTAGCCTGGGCATTGTGGCGTTGGTATTTCTGCTGGGGTTGATGCGGTCCATTCCGCCATTCGAATTATTTCTTTCGGCGATTAGTCTTGCCGTAGCCGCCATACCCGAAGGACTGCCGGCAGTCGTGACGGTGGCTCTGGCGCTGGGTATGCAGCGCATGATCCGCCGCAACGCGCTGGTGCGCCGCCTGCAGTCGGTCGAAACCTTGGGGTGCGCGCAAGTCATCTGTACTGATAAGACTGGAACTTTGACGGTCGGCGAGATGACCGCGCGCCGCCTGCTTGCAGGACGGCGTTCATATGATGTGACCGGTGAAGGCTACATGATTGAAGGAGAGTTTTTTTCCGATAAAACGAAGAGCTTGCCATTGCAGGATGCCGAACTTTACGCGCTACTTTATGCGGCTGCCGCCTGTAACGAGGCTGAAATCAAAGGCCAAGGCATCGTCGGCGATCCGACTGAAGGTGCGCTGTTGGTCGCTGCAGCCAAAGGCGGCATCCGCCGCGACAGTATCGAAGAATCCTCGCCTCGGCTTGCAGCGTTGCCTTTCGACTCCGGGCGCAAACGCATGACGATCGTGCGTAAGGAGGCAAACGCTGCCAAGGCTTTTACGAAGGGAGCATTTGAAGTCGTATTGGCGCGTTGTGCTTATATCCAGGACAAGGGCGGATTCAGGCCGCTAACCGATGTCGACCGGCAAGTCATTACTCAATCGGCTGTTATCATGGCTCAAGGCGCTTTGCGCGTGTTGGCTGTCGCTCAGCGTCCTCTGAACCAGGGCGGCGGGACGGCCGATGACATCGAACGAGAATTGATTTTCCTGGGTCTGTTCGGCTTGCAGGATCCGCCGCGCGGAGAGGCCAAGGGCGCAGTGGCGCGTTGCCGAAGCGCTGGCATCAAGACGGTGATGATTACCGGCGATCATCCCGATACCGCGACAGCAATCGCCCGCGAACTGGGCATTTTGGGCGACGGCGACAAACTGGTTACCGGCCATGATTTGGCGCGTATGTCGGATGAGGGGCTGGCTGAAATCGTACAGAGCACGGCCGTCTATGCGCGCGTGACTGCCGAAGACAAGCTTCGTATCGTGCGCGCCTGGAAAGCGGGCGATAAGGTCGTGGCGATGACCGGGGACGGTGTGAATGATGCGCCGGCGCTGAAGGAGGCCGCCATTGGCATCGCCATGGGGCAAACCGGAACCGAAGTCACCAAGGAAGCGGCCGATCTGATTATCCTCGATGATGACTTTTCTTCGATCGTCGCAGCGGTCGAAGAAGGGCGGGGTATCTATGACAATATCGCCAAAACCTTGGCTTATCTGCTTGCCGGTAATGCTG
Source organism: Methylomicrobium sp. (assembly GCA_051061095.1). Classification (GTDB taxonomy): domain Bacteria; phylum Pseudomonadota; class Gammaproteobacteria; order Methylococcales; family Methylomonadaceae; genus Methylomicrobium. Next base: position 110,776 of record JBPFEE010000010.1, read on the forward strand.
CCGAATTGACGATCATGCTGGTCGCGGCAATGCTGGGCTGGCCTTTGCCTTTATTGCCCTTGCAATTATTGTGGGTCAATCTGGTTACCGACGGCTTACCGGCTCTAGCCCTGGCTATTGATCCGGTCGCTTTCGACGTGCTGAAGCGTCCGCCGCGGCCGCCGGAGGCGCAATTGCTTGACGAGGAATATGTCCGTCCGACCATTTTTGCCGGTTTATTGACCGCGATCGCCTCGCTTTCCGCCTTCGCTTTCGAGTTTTATCTGCATACGGAGAGCTTGGAATATGCGCGGGACGCCACATTCACCACGTTGGTGAGCGCGGAACTGTTCCGGGCGTTTGGCGCGCGCAGCAACAGCAAGACCGTATTTGAAGTGGGTTTGCTGTCGAATATTTGGCTGTTTTTGGTCATTACTCTAAGCTTTTCCCTGCAATTGTTGATTCATCAAATCCCCATGTTGCAATCCTTGTTTGGCACAAAGCCGCTTGCCTTTGAGCATTTTGCAGTCTGGATGGCTCTGGGATTTATTCCGTTAACGGTTCTGGAAATCAGAAAAGCCTTCTTGCGCCGGAGAAAAGTTTTATTTAAGGCTATAAAGTAGCAGGGCGAGGGCCATGCTGAGTTTCTCAAAGTTGTATTAACGCACTGATGAGATTTGCTAATCCTCAGGAATCAAAAGCGTATTCTGCTACTATTAATTCATGTAAATTGTTCCAATGTTGCTGAAAGCAGAGTGTCAGAACCGTGGGTAAATAGGCCGCGATTATAACGAATTAAAATACTCGGCGCTTCCCTGCGCCGTTATTCGATATCTTTCAGTTTTAAATCAATTAGTTAAATTATTTTTAACCAGTTTTCTAACCATTCCCAAAAGCCATTCGCGTTTGATTACTGCCCAATAGCTGCCAAGTCCGAGCAGCAGGCCGAAAATCAGCTTACCAAGTACCGATGATTCTTCCTGAGGAGCGGCAACGCCTGATTGTTTTGAAGCAGCCGTTGAACTGGCGGGCGTGTCGACGGAACTCGGTTGCACGATCTGTACGGCTTTTTTAGCCGGTTGATAGCCAGCCTTCACGTCAGGAAAGCCAAGGCTGTGCCAGTCATCCATGTCCTGCCAGATCGGATATTTTTTCTGCCAGAACTCCTTGGTGAAATAAGGGGCGAGACTCATTCCGTGCAGAGAGGGAATGCCTTTTTCGTTCAGGAATTTTTTATACACTACCAGGCTGATGTCGCCGCCTTCGCCGACGCCGTCGGTCGTAAAGGCTTTTTCGACATGGTCATGGAACATCCATACCCCCTCGCCGAAGCTGTGCAATCCGTCATCGACGCCAGAAAGTTCCAGATCGAGGCGTTGCGCCGGCGTCAAACCATGAACATCGCGGGTAATGAAGGCATTCGGGCCGTTGTCGACGCCGTCGTAATGAGTCGAAGTCGGTTTATGGCCGTGTAAATGCACCGCTATCGTCTCCTGGGTGCCGTTATAAACGCGCAGCTTGACCTTTTGGTCCTGCTCCAAAACGACCAGTGATTCCCTGAGCGTATAAGGGAATGAGCGGCCGTTCAGCATGAAATAATCGTCCTTCGCTTCGGTTACGTCATAATCCAGATTCAGACGCTTTCCGATCAGGCGCGGGTCATTGACCGAGCGCGCTAGTTCATGCAGTTCCTTGTCCGCGGACTGATAATGCAAGTCATATTCCGATGCATATTTTTCGAGGATGGCGACGGACGGATGGCGAACCTGGCCGGCGCCGACGTTGAAGACTTGCGGCCAGTTGTTGGGGCGGTTTTCCTCGATCACGAACATGCCTTGCAGGCCCATCGGAATATGCACATGCGGCTGCACATGGCAATGATAATACATGGTGCCGGCCTGGCGCGGCTTGATTACATAGGTTTTCTTTTGCCCCGGCATCACATCCATCGCGCTGGTCTGGCCGACGCCGTCGTTGCCGCCGCCGCTGTGATCCATGTAAGGATGGTCGATACCGTGCAGATGGATCGAATGCGGCAGATAATGGGTATTTTCCAGCACCAGCCAGACAATATCGTTCTGCTCGACCCGAATCACCGGCGACGGCGCGCGCAGCAACGGGTTAGCGATCGGTTCGTAGAGGCTCAGCGTCGACATGTCGCGGGTTTTCGGCGCGAATACCCAGAACGTCGGTTGAATGCCGGGTGCGATGTCGAAAGTGGTGGTCGGGTCCTTCATGTCCGGCGAGTGGCCGTTCAATTCGGCAATCTCGAGCTTGATGATATATTTGTCCGGGTCGCCGTCGCCGTCCAGGTCGTCCGACATCGTAATCGCGTCGGCGGCGAGTTGGGTCTGCATCAGGGTATCCATCGAAATACCGTTGGTGCCTTTAACAAACGCGGCGACTTCGGCAGGGTTGTCCGGGTTGCAGAGTAACGACTCCTGAATTTCGACGCCGTCAATTACTTGGGGTTTGCGCCATTCGGGGTCGGTGAAGTTTGAACAGACTTCTTCCACCGCGCCCAGTTCGGTTTTTCCGTTGGGCGGCAGATCGGTGGCAGCCTGGCTCCAGACAGGGGCAAGGAGCAGGGGAGCGCCACAAAGAATGGCAAGAAGCTTTTTTTGCATAAATTACCTCGGAAAACTACACGAATAAAACACTCGCTCCGGTTGGCGCAAGTATAATTACCTTGTTGATTCTAACAAATTAGAACGTCGAAGTCTTCCTTGACGGTAAGTACGACACAATAAATCCAGCGATTATAATGGATGGTTGAAAGAGGGAAAAGTTCAGCAAGCCAAAACCGGCCGGACCCGAGCCGGTTTTTGTGGTGTTGAAGTGTAAAGCGGGAAATGATCCCAATCAAAAAGCGCGCCGGAAAAGCGGCCAATATGGAAGTGCGGGCCTTCCGGGTTAGCGGTTGGCGAAACGCGGGATGGAGTGGAGTTCCCCCTGCTCCAGATGTACGTAATGCAGCCCCATTAACGTCTCCTCCGGGTGTGGATGCTCGATCCAAACGATGCGTGCCTCGCCGTGCATTCCGAGTTTTTCAAATTCGAAAGGAGCCGCCATTGTGTCGGCGTCATCCATCGTAATTTTTTCATTCAGATGAATCATTAAACCTTCGACTGAAACATTCACCGCCGTGAAGGGATGGTAAGTTTCATCTAATAGGATACGGCCTGACCCCGGCATTTTTTTGCGGTACATTTTTCTTCGATAAATAAAATCTTCAACATCGTAGGAAACCGATTTGAATTCCAGTGCAATCAATATTTTATCTTTTTTGATATCGGCCCTGATGACTTCCATTTCGCCTGCCAGACGCATTGATGGAATAAAGATATCGGCTAAGGTTGAAAATTGAAGCGAGCTGAAAATATCCTTGATGTCGTTGTCTGCGCCTTTCTGTTGATTAAGTTCAGCCAGCAGACCGGTAATGGAAAGATTCTTGACGACGATGTCCTGCTCTTGTCCGTTCAAAAAAATCATGCCTTGCAGATACAAATCTTTTCGAAAAGCGCGCGGTAATTCGAGTCTCATTTTTTCTCCTGAATTATGCCGATTGGCCATATGGCGATTGTTAGCTGAGTGACTTTAATTGTAATTGAAATTCGCCGTCAGTTTTTTGTTTAGTAATGATTCAGGTTATAATATACGCTTTCCTGATGAACTTTCCTGGGGTTACATAATCACTCTGAGCATAGTCATTAATATAGTGGAGGCTGTGAGCATCATTTCATCTCGCGGGTTATTTCTTTAGGAACATAGACTTAGCGATTTTAAATGATTTCGACAATATGACGCAGAAGCTTTATATTCAGACCAACGGTTGCCAAATGAACGAGTACGATTCCGATAAAATGCGGGACGTGCTGCATGCTTCGCATGGTTTGGAATTTACGGACGATCCGAAACAGGCGGACGTTTTGTTGTTGAACACCTGTTCGATTCGCGAGAAAGCCCAGGAAAAAGTCTTTTCCGCGTTGGGTAAATGGCGCATCCTGAAAGAAAAACGTCCCGAGGTCGTGATCGGCGTCGGTGGTTGCGTGGCCAGCCAGGAGGGTGATGCGATCCAAAAACGCGCGCCGTTCGTCGATATCGTGTTCGGCCCGCAAACCCTGCATCGTTTACCGCAATTGCTCGACCAGGCCCGCAATAAGCGTAAGCCGATAGTCGACATCTCTTTTCCCGAAATCGAAAAATTCGATGCGCTGCCCGAGCCCCGCGCCGACGGTCCAAAGGCATTTGTGTCGGTGATGGAGGGCTGCAGCAAATATTGTGCGTTTTGCGTAGTGCCTTATACCCGCGGCGAGGAAATCAGCCGGCCGCTTGATGACGTGCTCGCCGAAATTGCGTCATTGGCGAGACAGGGCGTTCGCGAAGTCAATCTCCTCGGACAAAACGTGAATGCTTACCGCGGCCTGATGGAAGATGGCGATATCGCCGATTTCGCGTTGCTGCTGCACCACGTAGCCGCGATCGACGGCATCGGACGGATTCGTTTCACTACCTCGCATCCGGTCGAATTCACCGATAGTTTGATCGAAGCGTTTGCCGAAATTCCGCAATTGGTCGATCATCTGCATCTTCCGGTCCAGTCAGGCAGCGATCATATTCTGAAAATGATGAAACGCGGCCATACTCGCGCCGACTACATCGAAAAAATCCGCAAACTTAAAGCTGTGCGTCCGAACATTTATTTGTCTTCCGATTTCATCATCGGCTTTCCGGGCGAAACCGAGCAGGATTTCGAAGATACCTTGGCTCTGGTCGATGAGATCGGCTTCGATCTGTCGTTCAGTTTTATCTACAGCGCGCGCCCCGGTACGCCGGCGGCCGATTTGCCGGACGATGTGACAGTGGAAGTGAAAAAGCAGCGCCTGGAACGCTTCCAGAATCGCATCAATGCAAATGCGGCGAAGATTGCGCAAAACATGGTGAATACGGTGCAAACCGTGCTCGTCGAAGGTAAATCGAAAAAGGATCCCTTACACATGCAGGGCCGTACCGAAAACAATCGGGTCGTTAATTTTGTTGCACATCCGCGGCTGGCCGGACAGTTTGTCGATGTGCTGATTACCGAGGCGCTGCCCAATTCATTACGAGGCCGAATCGTTGATACCAGTATTGAAAGAATCGCCGTCAACCGTTGATCTTCCGTCCATGACCTCTCAGGAACTGATCCTGACGCCGGCCGACAATGTCCGGTTATCCAATTTATGCGGACAACTCGACCAACATTTGCGTCAGATCGAGGCGCGTCTGCAAGTCGAAATTTCCAATCGCGGCAATCAATTCCAGGTAAGCGGTGTCGAAACCTCGGTTAAAGCCGCCTGCGCGTTGATGCAAAAGCTGTTCGAAACGACCGAAAAGGAAGTTCTGTCATCGGAAACGATTCACCTGGCGATGCAGGATGCGTCAATCGATGCGATCCTTTCAGCACCCGAAGAGCCGAGTCAGCCGGTTGTCGCGATCAAGACCAAACGCGGTTTGATTCGGGGACGGGGAGCGAATCAGCAGGATTATCTCAGAAAGATCGTTACCCATGACATCAATTTCGGCGTCGGCCCTGCCGGCACCGGCAAGACGTATCTTGCGGTCGCCTGCGCGATCGAGGCTTTGCAGAACGAAAAGGTCAGCAAGATTATCCTAGTCCGTCCGGCAGTTGAAGCGGGCGAAAAGCTCGGCTTTCTGCCGGGCGACATGGCGCAAAAGGTCGATCCTTATCTGCGTCCGTTGTATGATGCCTTGTACGAGATGCTCGGTTTCGAACGCGTCGAGAAAATGATGGAGCGGGGTATCATCGAAGTCGCTCCACTTGCGTTCATGCGCGGACGGACCTTGAACGATGCATTTATCATTCTGGATGAGGCGCAAAATACGACTACCGAACAGATCAAGATGTTTTTGACCCGTGTCGGCTTCGGTTCGACCGCGGTAGTGACTGGCGATTTGACGCAGATCGATTTGCCTTCCGAAAAAATGTCCGGTTTACGTCAAGTGCTCGATGTGTTACAAGACGTCGAAGGCATCAGTTTCACTTATTTCGGCGTGCGCGACGTGGTCCGGCATCCTTTGGTGCAGCGCATCGTGTCCGCCTATGAAGCCTATGATAAAACCGCCAAAGCGTCCAAGTCATAATATCGCTATACAGCGCGTCTTTAAGTCGCCGGGTCAGCCCGACCGGCGGCAGATCGTTAAATGGATCGATACGGCTTTGGAGGAAAGCGGCCAACCCTATGCCTGCGTGATCCGTATCGTCGATGAACCGGAAAGCGCCGAATTGAACGCGCAATATAGGCACAAGCTAGGCCCGACCAACGTGTTGAGCTTTCCGTTCGAATGGCCAGAGGGATTGGATATTTCTACGAGAGAAGAAGGCGCTTTACTGGGCGATCTGGTAATTTGCGCCCCGGTCGTGGAGCGGGAAGCCTTGGAACAGAACAAGCGGCTGTCGGATCACTGGGCGCATATGATCATTCACGGACTCTTGCACTTGTTAGGCTACGATCATATCGAGGAGAATGAGGCCGAAGCAATGGAAACCAAAGAAATCGCGATTCTAAAACAATTGCAAATCGAAAACCCATACATAGAGGTTATACATAAATGAGTGAAGGGCAGCCTCCGAGTAGGCACTCCTCGCAGAAAAGCTGGATTGAAAAAATCGGCCAGCTGCTGACCGGGGAGCCTCAGGACCTGGACGATCTGTTGGAAATTCTCCGCGACGCCAGGGAAAATCATTTACTCGATACCGACGCCTTGAGCATGATCGAAGGCGCATTACAGGTATCGCAATTGCGGGTCCGGGATATCATGATTCCGCGTGTACAGATGGTGGTGGTGCCCAAGGATGCGGAACTCGACACCTTGTTTCCGCTGGTCACTCAATTCGGCCATTCGCGCTATCCTGTGATCGAGGAAGACCGCAGCAAAGTGGTCGGCATTTTATTAGTGAAGGACTTGTTTGCGCACTCGCTCGAAAACAAGCAACTGAAAGTCGAGCAGATCATGCGTCCGGTCATTCTGGTGCCGGAAAGCAAGCGCTTGAATGTGCTGTTGAAGGAGCTTCGCACCAAGGGCAACCACATGGCGATCGTCGTCGATGAATACGGTCAGGCGGCTGGGTTGGTTACGATCGAGGATGTGCTCGAACAGATCGTCGGCGAGATCGAGGACGAGCATGACGAGCAGGATGACGAAGGCTACATTCTGCAGCGCAATGAAAACGAATACATGATCAAGGCGCTGACGCCGATCGAGGAATTCGACGATTATTTCAATACGCATCTGGCGACCGATGAATACGATACGGTCGGCGGCTTTATTGTCAACGAAATGGAACACATGCCGAAAAAAGGCGAAAGTTTGACGGTCGATAATATGCGTTTTGAAATTATCAGGGCCGACACTCGCCGCGTGCATTTGGTCAAGCTGAAGATTTTCGATTGATTTCAGCGCAATGACCATCCGACAGACGACTGCGCTGAAATCATGTTGAGCTTTAGTCTTTTGTTGAATCATAGGATGCAACAAAAGTAGTCCCATATAACAAAGAAAATTTTCCCTATAAATACCGGGTCAAGCCGGGTTGTCTGTTGACAATACAACCGGGAAATCGATGCTGATTTACAGCAAGTCCAATAGCAGGAATAGCGCCACCGTCAATGCCAAACCGCAATGGATTACTCCGGCTATGCTGGAGTAAAGCTTCATCTTGCCAGCCGCGGGTAGCTTTTTGACGATTTCGAATCGTTTTAGGGCCAGATAAGCGCCGTTATATTCGAGCAGCAGAATAATTACGACGGCGATAATGAAAGGCAGAAGTTTAAATGTCAGGTGCGGATAATGGGAAGAGGCTGCCATAAAGAACAGCATCGGAATTGAAAACAGTGTATTGGTTCTTGACGCCAAGCCAGCGGCCGCCAGCGCATCTGCCGCATTCGGCAACGCCGCTCCGCCAATAGCCACCTGTTTTGCCGAAGCGATCACGATTTTTTGATTCGGCCAGATGATTAGCCAAACATTCGTGAACATGATGATCCCGAGCAAGGCGCCGATATAAATGTCCATGGACGCAATTCTTCCTCCGCTGACTGCAAACATCCCCAAGCCGGTCAGTAATGTCAAAACCGCCCCCCAGCGAAACCACCAAAGCGCACGCGGCGCCAGTTTTTGCAGCGCATCCGATTTGGCGGAGGCTTCAGCTTCCTTGAAATATTCAGTCTGCACGAAGTTGAAATAATACAGTAACCCGATCCAGGTAATACCACCCAATAAATGCCCCCACCGCAAAAGCATTTCCAGACCGGCGCTTGTCGTAACAATACCCATGGCAACTCCTCTTATAATTATTGGTTTATGATGATTGGTTGAAATTGTACGTGATGCTGATGCCGTACAGGTAGATATTGGACAGATTCGGTGATAAAAGTCAAGAAAATGATTTGGAAGGGGCGGAGTGCGGCTGCCTTCAAAGAAAAGCCAAAAAAACGAAGGAGTATATCGGCGGATTCTGTCTGTTAACGTGTTTCTTCGGGCGATAAAAAGCCCGCATAAAGCGGGCATGTTGAGCATTTTATTATTATTATTGTTATGATGCTGTTGTACTGAGTTGTGGCCTGTACAACGTTACTCAAGCAGGTCTATTTAACTTTAATTATTGTTATCAGCATAGCTATATTAGCTATTCTCCTCCGCTGGTTAAGTACCCAGCTTTGCTCTTCAAGAGCGGGCGTATTCTAAATCGATTGAAAACGCGTTGTCTACAAAAAAAACATTTTTTTTAAAAGAAAGCTAATCAGAAAAAAACAAATCAACAAAAACAATGTATTGGAATTTTTAAGGGATTTTTTTCATAATTGTTGCCGGCCTGTAATGCCGTTGTAAATCAACCCGATTCGCAGTTGGATTAAATTTTTCGATGTACGAGAGCCGACCCTTCCGTTTTAGGAGAATAATCGTCAACGCGTCTCTCTGGCTTTCTTTTCTTCATCGAGGAAAAAGCTCAGCCGTTCGCTCAGAATCGAAGATAAATAAAAATTCAATCCTTTCGATTTTTGTGCCAGCCGAATTTGGGTAATGGCATCACGGGTTTGTCCCATGGCATAGTAATATTCGGCAAAATACCGGTGCGATTCGGCCGGCTGATGCAGTTTGCCGTAAGTTTCGGCCAGCATTTGATAATAAACCGGCAGTTTCTGCGAGTTTGCGTTCAGCAATGACAAGGTTTTTCGGGCTTTTTCGGCTTGTCCGGTTTTCAGCAGGGAGGTGATATATTCCAGCTTGATTGCCTCATTTTCGGGAAATTGTCTGCTCAGTTTTTCATAAAGAGAAAGCGCCGTGGTGAATTGGCGCTGTTCGAGCGCAGTGCGGGCGAGGGCGGCGCCATATTGCGGCTGGCTCGAAAATTCGGCCGACAGTTTCTGAAAAATCTGCTCCGCCTCGCTGAATTTTTGTTGCGCCAATGCGGTCAGACCGAGTCCGTAGGCAGCGACGGTCCGTTGTTCTTCAGTCCCTTGGTTCAGTCGGCTTGCAAAATATTTCCTGTTTTCGGCGCTATCGGTCCCGCTCAGAACTTTCAATTTGGCCCTGATCAACTGGTAGCCCAAGGTGTCCGGATATTGTTTATAAGGATATTGATCGGCGCGGCCGCGGGTATCGGAAATCCGCGAGGCGGTAACCGGGTGGGTGCGTAAAAATTCGGGAATGTTCTGTCCGTAATAGCGTGTCGATTGCTGTAGGCGCTCAAAGAAAGTCGGCATGCTGCGCGGGTCGAATTTCGACTCGGAGAGAATATGCATGCCGACCCGGTCGGCTTCTTCTTCATTTTCGCGGGTAAAGTCGATCTGAAATTGTATGCTGCCTGCTTGAATCGCCAGCAAGGCCGCCTGGCCGAGTTGGGGCGACTGCGTGCCGAGAAGAATCGCCGCCAACGTCGCGGCGGCGGTCGGAATCGACAAGCGCCCTGCGGCTTCGGCGGCGCGGTATAGGTGCCGCTGAGTCACGTGCGCAATTTCGTGCGCCATTACCGAGGCCAGCTCGCTTTCCGCTTCGGTGGTCAAAATCAAACCGGAATTGACGCCGATATAGCCTCCAGGCCCCGCGAAAGCGTTGATATCATTTTCCAGCACCACAAAAAAATGAAACGGATACCCCGGCAGATCGCTGACCGTGACCAGTTTTTGACCGATCGATTGAATGTACTGTTGAATTTCCGGATCCTGATTGATAGTGATCTGCGAATTCAGGCTGCGGAAGAAGGCGGCGCCGAGTTGTTGTTCCTCTTCCGGGGTAATCAACGTGCCGGACGAGTCGCCCATGTCGGGGAGCTCGATTTTGCTAATGTCATCGGCGGCATGCGGCAGCGCCGGAAAAACGGCCAGGCTTAAGGCCAGGGCCAACAGAGCGGTTTTTTGCATCAAAGAAGAATGGATTAAATTAAGTAATCGGGTTTACCGGCAATCTGAGCCGTTATTGTAGCGCAACAATCCGGATTTGACCTGCGTCGGCGCAAATTGTTGCATCGTTAAGCCGATGACTCTTCCTGCACGAAATTCGGTAAAATAAGCATTTTTTCATTCAAACAGACGATAGGCCATGCGTACGACTCAATTCCCGCTCAACACCGTTAAAGAAACTCCCGTGGACGCCGTGGTGGCGAGCCATCAATTGATGATTCGGGCCGGGCTGATCCGCAAACTGGCGGCCGGTTTATATACCTGGCTGCCTCTGGGGCTGAAGGTATTGCGCAAGGTAGAGAAGATCACCCGTGAAGAAATGGAACGTGCAGGCGCTCTGGAAGTGTTGATGCCGGCCTTGCAGCCGGCCGAATTGTGGCAGGAAACGGGGCGCTGGGAAAAATACGGTCCGGAACTTGCGCGGCTGAAAGACCGGCATGAGCGCGACTTTTGCCTGGGGCCGACCCATGAGGAAATCATCACCGATCTGGCGCGCAACGAGATCAAAAGTTACAAGCAACTGCCGATCACCTATTACCAGATCCAGACCAAGTTCCGCGATGAAATTCGCCCGCGTTTCGGGGTGATGCGTTCGCGCGAGTTCGTGATGAAGGATGCCTATTCGTTTCATATGGATCAAGAATCGTTGCAGGAAACTTACGATGTGATGTACCGGGCCTACACCGCGATTTTCAACCGCTTCGGTCTGAAATTCCGCGCGGTGATCGCCGATTCGGGTTCGATCGGCGGCGCGGTATCGCATGAATTTCATGTACTGGCCGATTCCGGCGAAGATGCGATCGCCTTTTCGACGGTCAGTGAGTATGCGGCTAACGTCGAAAAAGCCGAGGCATTGATGCCGACGGTGCCGCGGCCCGCGCCTGGCGCCGCTTTCACGCTGACAGACACCCCGAATCAGCACAGTATCGATGAAGTGAGCAATTTCTTCAGGATCAACCCTAGCCAGTGTCTGAAGACGTTGATCGTCAGGGGCGAGGAGGGCGGTCTAGTGGCATTGCTTTTGAGAGGCGACCACGAGTTGAACGAAATCAAGGCCGCGAAAATCGACGGTATCGCCGAGCCTTTGATGTTCGCAAGCGAACAGGAAGTGATCGAGGCGTGCGGCTGCAAGCCGGGTTCGCTCGGTCCGATCGGTTTACCGATAAGAATCATTGCCGACCGCAGCGTGTTGCCGATGGCCGATTTCGTCTGCGGGGCGAATCAGGACGGCAAGCATTATCAAAGCGTCAACTGGGAGCGCGATTTGCCGGTGCCGGAACAAATTGCCGACTTGCGGATGGTCGTTGCGGGCGATCCGAGTCCCGACGGCCAAGGCGAGTTGATGATTGCGCGCGGCATCGAAGTCGGCCACATCTTCCAGTTGGGCACCAGGTACAGCGAATCGATGAAAGCCGCTGTGATCAACGAAGCAGGCAAGAATCACACGATGATCATGGGCTGTTACGGTATCGGCATTTCGCGTGTCGTCGCCGCCGCGATCGAGCAGAATCACGACGAGAAGGGCATCATCTGGCCCACCAGTCTGGCGCCGTTCCAGGTTGCCTTGTGTCCGATGAATATGCATAAATCCGAACGCTTGAAAGCAGTTTCGGAAAAGCTGTATCAGGACATGCTAGAAGCCGGCCTCGACGTGTTGTTTGACGATCGCAAGGTGCGCGCCGGTTTCATGTTCTCGGATATGGAACTGATCGGCATTCCTCACTGCATCGTGGTCGGCGACCGCGGACTGGATGCCGGCACGGTCGAATACAAGGCCAGAACAGCGAGCGAGAATCAGGAAATCCCGATGGCGGAGTTGATCGATTTTCTGAAGGCGAAGCTTGCTTGAGCGAATTTAGCTCATAACAAAACGGGCGGATATTCCGCCCGTTTCTTTTTCAACAGGATTTTATTGTGCGGCTTTAAAATGCTCTACCGCTGCTTCGGCATGCTGGGTGGCGACATCCGCATGGCCCATGTTGCCGTGATTGATGGCTTCTTCGAGTTCGGCGGCGCCGGCTTCAAGATGCTCTTTTTGTGCGCCTTTATCGACGATAGCCCCGGCAAGCGCATGTTCCATTGCTGTGTTGGCGTGTTCGACCAGCACATCAGCGTGGCCGGCTTTACCGTGTTCGACGGCCGCTTGGGCATGTTCGAGCGCGGCGGCGGCGTGTTTTTCGGCAAAAGCGGCTGAACAAAAGAAAAACAAGACAGCGGCGCAAAGCGTTGTTATTTTTTTCATGATAGCTTTCCTCATTGATTGTTCTAAATGATCAATCCTGCCTTTCAAAATCGATAGCTCGTGATTTTGATCGAGAGCAACGGCCCGAAAGACCGGATCGAGGCTTATTCAATAATATTGGAATTGCACTTCAGTGATGTTGCGAAAAGCAACATACCACGTTAGATCATGAATACCGGTTTCAGTTCATCCCAAATTTTCAATGTAACAAAACTTTAACAAAGAAATCGTTTAACAAATACTGGGGAGATCTCTCGTCCTCGGAAATTGACCGAATCCATCGGCAATTCACCCCCTGAAAAGCATCGTTCTTTCTTTGAGATAGTTTTTGGACCAGATATTGCCTATCTCTTCCGCTAACGGCGGATCAAATTCCTTTCTGAAATTGCCTATATAACCGCAGGTAAGATAATAACCTGACATTACTGATAGGGTAAGCAAAAAATAATGTTATTTTCCATTCTTTTTAAGAATGGAAAATTTTTGAAGATAAGTAATTCGGTTGGACTTTTTTGAACAAAGCCGAGTCTTAAAATCAACTATATAGGGGAAGAAGACCCACTTTAACCAGTTCGAAAACAATTACTTTTAATTGGATTGATACGGCTATCTTCAACTATTCATGCTTCGATTGGCTTCGTAAAAAACCTTAAAAATTTTTAAGGCATTGAGACGGGGAGGGAATCACGATGTATGGAAATAAAAGCGATACGGTTCAGAATAACGATCCGCTCCATCCCAAAACAAAACGTGCCCCGAATATTACTCAGGGAGTTGTATTGGTGACCGGCGGCAGCGGTTTTCTTGGGAGTTCGATCAGTAAGGCTCTGTCAAAAAGTTATCGAGTCGTCAGCCTGGACTTGGGCGGTGGTAATATGCAACAGGCGGATTTTGTTTCCTGCGATATCGGTTCCGACCGCTCAGTGGAACAGGCGGTGGAAGAGGTAAGCCGGCGTTATGGCAATCACATAGCCTCCGTCGTGCATTTGGCCGGATATTACGATTTTACCGGCGAATCGAACCCTCTCTATGAAAAGATTAATGTCAAAGGCACGGTGAGGCTGCTCCATGCCTTGCACGCTTTTCAGGTGGAACAGTTCATCTATGCCAGTACCATGCTCGTGCATGCGCCGACGGAACCGGGGGTGCCGATAAAGGAGGATTGGCCCCTGCGGCCCAAATGGGCCTACCCGCAATCCAAGCTGCAAACCGAACAGGCCATACAGAACGAACATGGCGCCATCCCCTATGTATTGCTGCGCATCGCGGGCGTCTATACCGACAGTGCTTTACCGCCGACACTGGCTCATCAAATCCAGCGTATCTATGAAGATCAGTTTTCCAGCCGTGTCTTTGCCGGTACTATTTCCCATGGACAGTCCTTTATACATATCGACGATTTGATCGAGGCGGTCGTGCGTTTGGTCGATCGCCGTGCGGTTTTGCCAACGGATCTTCAATTGTTGGTCGGGGAACCTTCGGCAATGGGTTATGAAGCATTGCAGAATGAAATCGGTTATCTGATCCACGGCACGATTAAATGGGAAACCGACATATTGCCGAAGCTATTGGCGAAGACCGGGGCCCGCTTACAGGAACAGATGGAGATCGTGATTCCTGACTCGATCGACAAAGGCGAAAAACCGTTTATCAAGCCGTTCATGGTCGATCTGGCGGATGATCATTATGAACTGGACATTTCACGGGCTCATACGCTGCTGGACTGGGAGCCTCGGCATTCATTGCGCGATGCGTTGCCTGGCATCGTCAATGAACTCAAGGCAGATCCCATGAACTGGTATAAACGCAACAAATTGACGCCTCCCGAATGGGTAGAAACCCTGGTGGCGCAAACCGAGCCCGCCGAGCATTTGTTCGAGGAACATCATCGCATGCTGCGTGGTCAGCGTCGGCAAAATTTATGGGCCCATTTCTTGAACATGGTCATGGGTTCATGGCTGATCACCAGCCCGCCCATTCTGGGTTATCAGGATTCGCGGATGATCGCCAATGATATGATAGCCGGAGCTGTCGTGTTTTTGTTGGGCGCGTTGTCGCTGTCGCCGCGCATGACCTGGGCCCGGTTCGCGAACGCGGCGGCCGGGTTATGGCTGATGTTCGCTCCCCTGGTGTTCTGGACGCCGGAGGCTTCGGCCTATTTGAACGATACCTTGGTCGGCAGCCTGGTGTTCGGCTTTGCACTTCTGGTGCCTCCCATGCCGGGCGTCGGGCTGCTTGCCGATATGAAAGGCCCGGATATTCCTCCCGGATGGGATTATTCTCCATCTTCCTGGATGCAGCGCATTCCGATCATTTTTCTGGCCTTCATCGGGCTTTATGTTTCCCGTTATCTTGCCGCTTATCAATTGGGGCATATCGGAAATGCCTGGGATCCATATTTCGGTGACGGCACCGAGCGGATCATTACTTCTTATATATCGAAAGCCTGGCCTGTTCCCGATGCGGGACTCGGTGCGGTCACTTATCTGCTGGAAATATTGACCGGGATCATCGGCGGCCGCGCGCGCTGGCGCACAATGCCCTGGCTGGTAGTCCTGTTTGGCGTGATGATCGTGCCCTTGGGCGCCGTCAGCATTTTCTTCATTATAATCCAGCCGATATTGCTCGGCACCTGGTGTACGCTTTGCCTGGTCGCTGCGGCCGCGATGCTGATCCAGATTCCTTATTCGGTGGACGAACTGATCGCGACCGGCCAGTTTTTACTGGAACGCCACCGCAAGGGCAAATCGGTAATATTGGCGTTTTTGCGCGGCGACACGATGGAGGGCGGGCATCAGAGCGAACCGGAAACTTTTGAGGGCTCTCCTTGGCTGATCATTAATGAAATGCTCGGCGGCGGCGTCAATCTGCCCAGGTCGTTGCTGTTGAGCATAGCGATCGGCGTCTGGCTGATGTGCACCCGGCTGATTTTCGGGACGGAAGGCGACCAAGCCGACAGCGATCATTTGATCGGTTGCCTGGTAATTACGATCTCGGTCACTGCGCTTGCCGAATCGGCGCGGCCGGCGCGCTTTCTGAATATCGTATTGGCTATCGTATTAATGGCGGCGCCTTTGATGCTGGAGGGCGGCAGTCCAATCGCGGACTGGGCCGGAGCGGCGGCAGGTCTCGCATTGATTTTGTTGAGCATACCTCGCGGCAAAATAGAAAACCGATACGGCAATTGGAGCCGCTATCTCGTTTAAACCCGGAGCTGGGTTTTTGGGAAGGCTGCACTTAAGTTTGTTTGGATGACTGCTGCTGAAGCAGATTTAACGTACTTTCCGGCAATTTTCTGCGGTCGGTATTCTCCAGATGCAACCGGGCGTCTTCATGGACGGCGGTCATGAACTGGATCAATTGCATTTCATGGCGGATCTTTTGCTCATGATCCTCGGCCTCCCACATGTTGTGCAGCAGGTGCTTGGCATGATGGTGGATCGTCAAAGCGACCGACTCGGGTAAATGCGTATAGCTGTTCTGTATCGACAGTTTCAATTGATCGAGAGAGTCGAGATAGTGCTGATAATCCTTGATGTCCTGCTTGCAGCGGGTTTTGTACATCGACAGTTCCGCCTCATGGCGGGTTTTCAAGAGATTGATCTCATGCTCCAGTAGCACGCTGTGCTTTTTGAGTTCGGCTTCAAGTGCTTTTTCGGCCAGAATCCGCTTTTGCTTCAATTCCGCCTGCTGCGGCTGGTTGTCGCGGTTCCATTGCAAGTTCCTCTCCTTGATTCTGTGCAGCAGATTGACGAGGCCGAGAAGCCGTTTGGATAAATGCATGGCTAGAGATGGGGAATGATCGTTTGTTGAAGCGCAATCAGGCCTTCAATGTTGGCCTGCCTGCAATAGGCACGATTCCGCTGCTTCCACGCTTTAAGTTGCTCCGCAGAAACTTGCGATTTGAGCCGCGCTAAATCGCTGTCGATTGCTTGCGCCAACGAACGGCTGTGTTTACGGTCGTTGGCGCGCATCAGCCGCCGTTTTTTGGCTTCAAGAAAATAACGGGTTTGCAGACTGCGATGAAAAAAAAGGCGCTGCTCCTGGTCGAGTTTTCCTTGCATGAACCAGAGCCGGCGCTGTCTGCGTTCGAGGCTGGAAAAGTAACGGCAGAATCCCCGTGCGATTTGTTTGCCGGCGAGCAGCGACAGGGTAATGAACAGGAGGGCAAACGAAGCAAGCAGAGCGGATATGCCGATCTGATAAAAAGCCTTGCTGAAGTTTTGGGTTGGCAATATAGCAAGAACTTCTGCGGCCAGGAACAGCATCAGCGAAGCGATAAAGAACGAAAAGGCTATTTTGATCATCGGTTCGACCAAGAATTTGTAAATACTCAAATTCATCCTCCCCATGCGCCCGCGCAGCTTGAGAGCATAGATGGGAATGCGGTTCGCATCGCTCCAGGGTTGTAGGGTACGCATCGCGTACCTGAAAAATGGCCCCAGGCGCGGGCCGCATTAAACAGATACGCGGCGTGTACCCACGGAATGTTAGTAAACGTCCCGCACGTAGCGCTTGTCCTTTTTCAGCTGGTTCACATAATCGACTGCTTGCTGCTCGCTCATGTGGCCGTGTTTGGCAATCACGTCATGCAGTGCCTTGTCGACATCTTTCGCCATCCGGTAGGCGTCGCCGCAAACGAAGAAGTACCCTCCTTGTTCGAGCCAGGCGAATAGTTCGGCGCCATTTTCGCGCATCTTGTCCTGCACATAGATTTTTTCAGCCTGATCGCGGGAGAACGCCAAATCGAGGCGGGTCAAGAGGCCGCTCGCCTGCATCGCTTCGATTTCATCGCGGTACATGAAATCGGTTGCGGCGTTGCGGTCGCCGAAGAACAGCCAGTTTTTGCCGGTCGCCTTGCGGTACTGCCGTTCCTGCAAAAAGGCGCGGAATGGCGCGAGACCGGTGCCGGGACCGACCATGATCATCGGCAGGCTGTTATCTTCGGGAACCCGGAAGACTTTGTTCGGGGTAAAGAAACAGCGCACTTCGGTGTTTTCCTCAATCAGATCGGCCAGGAAGGTCGAGCAAACGCCTTTATGCTGGCGATCGAAACTGTCATAGCGCACGCTCGCGACGGTCAGGTGGACAGCCTCCGGATAAACTTTGCCGCTCGATGAGATCGAATAAGCGCGATGCTGCAACGGTTTCAGCAGGGCGATGAATTCGGCCGCGGAAAATTCGCAGCCGGGATTTTGCAAGAGCAGGTCCAGGGTATCGCGGCCCCATAAATAATCGGCCAGTTTGTCCTTATCGCCGGATTCGAGAATCGCATTCAATTCCTTGTTGCCGGAGCGGCTGGTGATTTCTTCGACCAGTTCCTTGCTCGGCGTTTTGATTTCAAACTGGGTGCGCAAGGCTTCATACAAAGATGTAAATTCGCCGTTGACCGGCTCGTCTTCATCGCCGCCGCAGCCGATGGCCTGGATGATATCCTTGACCAGTTCCGGACAGTTGGTCGGCACGACACATAAAGCGTCCCCGGCTTCGTAAGTCATTCCGGAGCCCGCAATCGAAATTTCGTAATGGCGGGTCTCTTTCGACGAGGAGGCGGCCGTGACTCGGCGATTGACCAGCATTTTGCCGGGGAACGGATGCTTCCGGTTGTAATGCGATTTTTCGGCCGCCGAGGCTTCGCTTTCGACGAGTGTCGCCGTGGTGTTGCCGCCGGACATGAACGGGATGACTGCTTTGATCCAGGCATCGGCTGGTTCTTCGAAATCGACGTCGCAGTCGGTCCGTTCGTAGAGGCGCTGAGCGCCCAGTGCGGCCAGCCTTTCGTCCCAATCCTTGCCGGCTTTGCAGAACAGGTCGTAGCTGGTATCGCCGAGCGCGAGCACCGAATATTGCAGCTTTTCGAGCCGCGGCATCGCCTCGCTGTTGACCGCATCCCAGAGTATCTGCGCATTGTCGGGCATTTCGCCTTCGCCATAGGTGCTGGTGATTACCAACAGATATTCCATTCCTGCCAACGCTTCCGCTTCGACTTCGTCCATGCCTTTGACGATCGGCTTGAGCCCATGCGCTTTAGCGGCTTGTGCGGCATCATTGGCCACCGATTCGGCATTGCCGGTCTGACTGCCGTACAGGATGTTGATCGTGCGGCTCGCGGTTTGTTGGGCGGTGCCCGCGCTCTGGATCATATGGGTATGCATGCCGGCAAAGAAGCCGCTGAGCCACGCGCGCTGGCTTTCGCTATAAGGACCGTCGAAGGGAATATGCGGTGTTTTCATTTCCGTTTAAATGATGAATCAATAAAAATCCGTGTCCCCTCAGAGGCTGAGGGGATGCAGGTCTAAATAAAGTGCGGGTAAGATCAGGCCGCCTGTTCGTTCAACATGCCTTGTACGATGCTCAGACCGGCGAGACTGGCAAGATATTGCTCAATCGAAGGAATGCCGGCCAGCGCTGCTTTGTTGACTTGATCCTGTTCGATGATCCAGGCGGTGGAACCGATCGAATATATGCTTTGCACCGACCGATTGATTAGCGCGGTCTTATAGTCGTTGAGGCGTTTTTCCGCCAACAGCCAGGACAATTGCTCGTCCGTATAGTTACTGTAGGCTTCGCGGGTGGCTTTGACCAAGGTATCCTGCAATTTGCGTGGACGCTCGATGATCAGCTTGCGGGCAGCCTGTTCGACCCGAGTTTGCGTGCGCTGTGCTTCGGGCAGGTGCTTGAGCATGTCCTGCGCGGCCTGCTGTGCCTTTTCGAGCACCATGAAGCTGTTGACCAACTTGAATGTCAAGTCTGTATCGGTCGAGCCGTAAGCTGGAATCGCGCCGCCGAACAGCGGGCTGGCGGTCTGATAGGCCTCTCTGACCTGCTCGATTTGCCGGCGCGCCAATTCGACCGACAATTCCTCGATCATTTCCTTGCGATCCATCGCTTTTTGCAGGAATACCGCCGACTGGGTTTTATTCAGCCACAAAGGCAGCGCAAACTTGAAATGCTCGCGCTCGATTGCCCAGTTATTCAGCAAATTTTTGGCCTTGCTCGAATTCGCGTAGTCGGCATGTTGCTCGAGCATGGCCAGCACGAACTGTTCATGCGCCCGCGCGAGATCGCTGTCTTCGGCCAGGCGGCGGAGTTCGACGGATGATTTGTCGTACAGGTTTTCGAGCAGGTTTTCCGGATCGTACTGATAGGCGTTGCCGCCGGACATCCCGTTGCAGAAACCCTTGCCGAAACCGCCGATATTCAGCACTGCGCCGTTGGTCATATATTCGCAGGCAAAATCGCCGACACCTTCGACGACCGCCATGGCGCCCGAGTTGCGCACCGCGAAACGGTCGCCGGCCTCGCCGTTGATAAATGCTTTGCCGCCGGTCGCGCCGAACAGGGCAAAGTTACCGATCAGCACATTGTTGCCGGGTGTTTTGACACCGCCGCCGGGCGATTCGACGATCAACAGACCGCCGCAGGCCGATTTGCCGACGCCGTCGTTGCAGGTGCCGAGGTGCTCCATGCGCATCCCGTCATTCATGAACGCGGCATAGCTTTGACCGGCCGAACCGGTGGTGCGGATCACGACCGTATCGGGCGCCAGATAGCGGCGTCCTTCCACTCTGTGGCCTTTGCCGTGGTTCAGATAGATAGGTCTGGCCTTCGCTGCTTGCTGCTCGGATAATTGATAAGCGAGCAGCCGTTCGATGTCTATTGCGGTTTGGCCGCCGACAGTCTTATGGCGGTTGTTCAGTTTGAATTCGCTGCCTTCGATCACGATTTGGGTTTGGCCTTTCTCGATCAGTTCGGCCTTGACCTTTTCGATGATCTTGTCGTCGATGCTGAAATTCGCTTCAAGGTACACCGGCTTGGCGATTTTAACCACATCCACATAGGCCAGCATTTTGGTCAGATCGACCTGACCGATCAATGAAGGGTGCTCGATCAGGTGCAGCAAGTCGGTCTGGCCGCGGATTTCGGCTAGGCTCTTGTAGCCAAGCACAGCGAGGATTTCGCGGACTTCGTGCGCCAGGTTCATTAAATACTGCGCCAACACGCGCGCATCGCCCTTGAATTCCTCGTGCGCGGTCGTGAGTCCGGCAGGGCACTTGATGTTGCAGTTTTTCGCCATTACGCAACGCAGCATCATCAGCGCAGTGGTGCCGAATTCGAAAGAGTCCGCGCCCAGAATCGCCGACTTGACGACGTCGAGGCCGCTTTGATGGGCGCCGCTGCAGCGCAGGATTACCTTGTCGCGCAGGCCGTTCACCGACAGCGCCTGATGCACTTCGGCGATGCCGATTTCGGGCGAACGGCCGCTGTTTTTCAGGCTGGTCACTGCCGCCGCGCCGGTGCCGCCGGTGTTGCCGGCGACGTTGATCACGTCCGCGCCGGCTTTCGCGACGCCGACCGCGATCGTGCCGATGCCTTCGGACGATACCAGCTTGACGCCGACCTTCACGCGCGCGGCTTTTGCGTCATGAATCAGCTGACCCAGATCCTCGATCGAGTAGGTGTCATGATGCGGAGGCGGGCTGACCAGTTCGACCCTCGGCGTGCCGCCGCGCAGCGCTGCGATTTCGACAGAGACTTTCGGCGCCGGCAATTGGCCGCCTTCGCCCGGTTTTGCGCCCTGCGCGATCTTGATCTCGATTTCGCGCAGGTTCGGATCGGCCAGATAGCCGGCCCAGACGCCGAAACGGCCGGAGGCGAACTGCTTGATGTTGCAGGATTTCAGCGTATTGAAACGGCGCGAATGCTCGCCGCCTTCGCCGCAGTTGCTCAGCGAACCGACGATGTTGAAGCCTTGCGCGACCGCTTCGTGCGCTTCGGCCAGCAAGGCGCCGTGACTCATCGCGCCGGATGCCAGGGTCGGTGTGATCTGATGCGCAGGCTGGACTTCGGCCAACGCGATCGGGTCACGGGCCATTTGTATCGTATTCAGGTAATTCGCCAGCAGGCTGCCGGAGTCAGTCAGTTTCAATTTCAATGCGGTTCTTTCGACTGCGACCGTGAAAGACGTATCGGCAAAACGGTGCTTGAAATGCTGAGCCAGTTGTTCCAAACGCGGTGCGGTGGAGTTTCCGTTCAGACTGACCGTATAGCTGTCTTCGCCGGTTTTGCAGATCTGGAGACCGCGAATCAGATAGTTGATGTTGCCGCGCAGGTTTTGCTTGCCCAGTATCCGGTCGAAATCGGCCCGGGTTTCGGCTGACGTTACATCGGCCGGAAAATCCATGATGTCGCGCAGGGCGGCCGGCCGCGAATCGCGTTCCAGGTACAGATTCCTCGTGAAGCTGCGGTAGGCCGGGGTAATCCCGAAATTGTCGATCTGCTCGGGCGTACGCTTGGTGTAACCGAAATCGGTATAGGCCGTGTCGGAGGCTTCCGGCGACTTATCTTCCGGAATGTACAGGATCGGCTCATCGGTCATGTTGATGTATTCGCGGACCGCGGTATTGCCGTAGGAGTGACCGGCGCCGTCCTGGCGCTCCTTGAACAGGCCGAGGAAAGGAATATCCTTTTCTTCGTGCACGCTTAGCGCCTTGTGGTGCCATTCGGCCGCGCTGGCCGCGATGTCGGCATAGCGTGCGCCGCCGACCGAGGCGTGAATGTTCGGGAAGTAAGGCGCCAGTTTCGGCTCTTCCGTGTCGATATAATTCGATTCGAAAAATTCGCCGCCGATATAGCTTTCGGCCGTGCACAGGCCGAATTTGCCCATCGTCTTCATCAACGATTTTTCGACGCCTTTCTGGAACTTATCCAGCGCTTTCTGATGGTCGGCTGCTACGAAATCGGTGAGGACCCGGTTATGTACGCTGATCGGGCAGATCGCGGAGGCGCCGAAGCCGAGAATCGTCGCGACATCGTGCGGGCTGGCGGCCTGGCCGGTCTCGGCGACCAACGACGAGTTGAAACGCAGGCCGAGCTTGACCAGATGCTGGTTCGCGGCGGCAATCATCAAGAGGGCGGGGATCGCGGCCATCTCGCGGCTGATCATTACATCGCTCAGGATGATGATGCCAGTGTTGCTGCGGGCGGCCTGTTCGACCTTGGCGCAAACATTCAAGAGTGCTTCTTCGAGTGCGTTTTCATTAAGCTTCGCATCGTTGAAATCGGGCCGGTACAGCATGTCCAGGGTCACCGTGCTGACCTGCGTCTGACGGCGGATTTGTTCGATCTGGGTGCGCTGCAGGATCGGCGAGTCGATCACCAATTGCTTGCTGTATTCGTCGGAAAAGGTCGGCTTTGCGCCCAGCGCGACGCGCAGGGTCATGCCGTCGCTCTCGCGGATCGAATCGAGGGGCGGATTGGTCACCTGTGCAAAGCGCTGGCTGAAATAGCGCGACATGCCGCCTTCGGCGCTCGACAGCGCGTTCGGCGCAAGGCCGTAGCCCATCGCGGAGACTTTTTCGGCGCCTGCCTGCAAAATCGGATCGAGCAGGAATTTAAAGCTTTCCTGATTCAGCGAATAAGCGGTATGGCGCTGATCGATGTTCAATTCGTGGTCGTCATCGAGCTCGGATAATTCGACCTTCGGCAGATCGGACAGATGCAGGCTGCGCTGTTTCAGCAAGGCCTGGTAATCTTTTTCCTTCGCCAGCCGCTCCATCACCTGATGGCTGTCGTATTTTTCGCCGGTGCTATGGTCGAAATACAGCATGCCGCCGGCCTCGATACGGCCGCGGGTCAATACTTCCTTCGGCGGGAAGTCGATCTGGCCGGCTTCCGACATCACGGCCAGATATTCCTTCGTTTCGACAGACCGCAACGGGCGCAGGCCCAGGCGGTCCAGGCGGGCGCCGACGCGGATGCCGTCGTTGAAGATCAATGCGGCCGGGCCGTCGTTCTTTTCTTCATAGAGGCTGAAATATTCGAACATCGCGCGCACTTCAGGCGACAAGGTCGTGTCGTTTTCCCATGCCGGCGGCATCATGGCAAGCACTGCGGTCACGATGTCGAGGTTGTCTTCGTTGATGCGGCGTGTCAGTGTCTGGTCCAGTCGGCCGGAATCGGACTGGCCGCACGGAAAGCAGATGTGCTTGTTGTGCTGGCGCGCGATCGCGTTCTCGCTGAGCCGGTTTTTCTTGTCGGTGTTCAACTCGCCATTGTGCGCCATGTAACGGAACGGCTGCGCCATCATCGTGGCCGGCGCGGTATTGGTCGAAAAACGGGTATGGAAAAACAGCGTATTGACTTCGTGATCCGTGTCGTATAAGTCTTTGAAATACGGAATCACTTCGAAAGAATTCAGTCGGCCCTTGTAAACCTGGGTGCGCGAACTCATCGACAACGGATAAAAACCGTTCAGTTCGGGACGGGTAAAACCTTCCTTTTCGAGATCCAGCAATGTGGCCTGAATATATTTTTCGTAGTCGTCATGGCTCGCCGTTTGCAAATGATCAGGGCGGCCGAATACGACCTGCTTGATCGGTTGTTGCGCTTTGACGGCGGCAGTATTCAGGGCTGAGTTATCGACCGGGACATTACGCCATAAGATAATCGGCAGTTTGGCAATTTTAAAATGGCGCTCGATCAGTTCCGTCGTGACAGAATCGTAATGGTCGTGATCTTCCGGGAAAAAGAAGTTTGCAACGCCGAATTGCCCCAGTTCAAGATCATTCAATCCGGTAATCTTACGGAAAAATTTCAGGGACAGATCGATATTGACGCCGGCCCCGTCACCGATCCCTTCTGCGCTCATGCCGCCCCGGTGCGGAATCGTGCACAGCGCCTGATGCGTTTTGACTAAAATGTCATGCGTCTGTATGCTTTGTTTATGGGTAATGAAACCTACGCCACAGCTGTCCTGGGATAAATCGGCATCATAGAGTAAGGGTTGCTGGTTGCTCATTCGGGAATTGTTTTTCATAGTTCAGCCCGTCCTAATTATGCCGCGCCGGCGGCAATAATTAATCGTTTTATTTCAATGCATGATAGAGTGAGCCGGGCAAAAAACCGGCGCATTGAGTCATACCGACATCTATTTGTGTTAATGGATTCATTTAGCGAAACCTGCCAATTCTAACAGATTTGTCCGTGTTTGTCATTGATCCGATATCGATTCGCCGCTTTATTAAGGAAAGGAGAACCGTCAAATTATTTGCGGCGCGTCGACAGT
The DNA here is from genome assembly GCA_051061095.1 of Methylomicrobium sp. Classification (GTDB taxonomy): domain Bacteria; phylum Pseudomonadota; class Gammaproteobacteria; order Methylococcales; family Methylomonadaceae; genus Methylomicrobium. The sequence goes on from JBPFEE010000010.1 coordinate 135,527, forward strand.
CGGGGGCGCTCTTTTTTTGCTTATATCACCTAATCGAACGCTTGTCGAGCGGGGAATCGGCTTAAAATTTTTGGCGTAAAATATTTATTGGACAATGGCTTAATGCCGCTGTAAAGTCGGATTTAAGCAGGAAAAGAAACGTTTCCAGAATAGAGTTTTGGGGCGATCGATTAAGATTATGCAGATAAGTTTGTTATGAAAGAAGATTTTGATGTAGTGGTCGTCGGCGGCGGCATGGTCGGCGCGGCGGTCGGTTGCGGGTTGGGCGGCAGTGCATTAAAAATTGCGGTGATCGAGAGCATGCCTCCCGAGCCGTTCTCGCCGGAACAACCGCACGATTTGCGCGTTTCGGCGCTCAGTATCGCTTCGAAAAATATCCTGGCGACAGTGGGCGCGTGGCAGGGTATCGAAACTCGCCGGCTTTGCCCGTTTCGGCGGATGCGAGTCTGGGAAACGGCCGGCGACACCGAGTTTCGCAGCGATGACATCGGCGAACGCGAATTGGGCTATATCGTCGAAAACCGGGTCACTCAATTGGCATTATTGGAGCGCTTGCAGGAATTCGATAATGTCGAGATTATCTATCGCGTCAATGTAAAAAAAATTAGTTATCATCCCGGCCAGGCTTCCGAACTCGAGCTCGCGGACGGGCGTATGTTGGCGGCCAAGGTGTTGGTCGCGGCCGATGGAGGGCAATCCAGAGTCAGGCAGGCAGTCGGCCTTGGCGTAACCGGATGGGATTATCAGCAGCATGCGCTGGTGGTTTATGTCGAAACCGCCTATGGGCAACAGGACATTACCTGGCAGCGCTTCGTGCCGAGCGGACCGCAGGCGTTTCTGCCGCTGACCGGCCATTACGGGTCGATCGTCTGGTACCATTCTCCCGATCAGGTCAGCCGTTTAAAGGAACTGCCCGACGAAGACTTGCTAAGAGAACTGCAAAATGCCTTTCCCGATTGTCTCGGTAAGGTCAACAGAGTGCTGGGCAGGGCAAGCTTCCCATTGAAACGCCAGCATGCCCAGCACTATATCAAACCCGGCGTCGCTTTGGTCGGGGATGCGGCCCACATGATCAATCCTTTAGCCGGGCAGGGCGTCAATATCGGATTTCTCGATGCGGCGGCGATCGCCGAAGTGTTGCTCGACGCCCATAAAAAGGGCGAGGATATTGCCGATGTCGCTGTATTGAAGCGTTATGAAAAAATGCGCCGCAACGAAAATCTGAGAATGATGACGGTGATGGACGCGTTTTACCGGATATTCAGCAACGATCTGTTCCCGATCAAGTTTTTGCGCAATCTCGGATTGGGACTGGCCGAACGGGTTTTGCCTGCCAAAAATTTGGTTATGCGTAATGCGATGGGCATTGCAGGCGATTTGCCTAAGCTGGCGCGCGGTAAGCCGCTCGTATAATTCAATTCCAGGTCAGGGCGCCTTTTTCTTTTTTCATCTGGCAATCGATGTGATCGACAGAGTGCCGATGTTAAAAGATAGGGTGGTTTACCTGAAGCAATATTTGAAAGGCAAACTGATCGGTCACATGGATTATATTCGGATTCATGGGGAAGGTATGCCGGAGATTCGCGAATGGAAATGGCCTGCGCAACTGGCTGAGTCACAACATAAATAAGCTTAATTTAGGCGCATTTATGCGATTAATTTCACATTCGGGATCAGGTGCGGTTGTTCAGCATTCGTTTAGAATTTGTTAGTATAATCGCCAGAGAATTCTCCGGAAATTCTTGTCGAATCAGGCAATTTCTAAGAAGTGCGTTTAATCGGCTTCATTAAAGGGCCCTTTAATTTCAACTCAAGACCGAGGCAAACATGAAAAATATCATATTACTTACGGCGATCAGTACGGCATTGCTGACAGCATGCGTCACTGATCCCTATACCGGCCAGTCTACGCTCAGCAAGACCGCGATGGGAGGCGGCATAGGTGCGGCTTCCGGCGCCGCTATCGGCACCGCATTCGGCGGCAATGACTGGAAGAATGCCGGGTGGGGGGCTTTGGCGGGCGGCGCTGTCGGCGCGGCAGTCGGGGCTTATATGGATCATCAGCAGAAAGAAATGGAGCAATCTTTGCAAGGTACCGGCATCGAAGTGCAAAGAACCGCCGAAAATACGCTGAATCTGAATATGCCTGAAAGTGTCACCTTCGCTTTCAATTCGTCGACTTTGACGCCACATGCGCAATCGGCATTGAATACGGTCGGCAATATACTGAATCAATATCCGGAGTCGACGATTACGGTGACCGGTCATACCGATGATATCGGTTCGGATACCTATAATCAGCGCTTGTCCGAACAGCGCGCGGCCAGCGTATCCAGCTATTTGGGGCAGCATGGCGTGAACGCCTCGCGTTTGAAGCAGCAGGGCATGGGCGAAAGAATGCCGAAATATCCGAATACCAATGAGGAAAATCGGTCGCAAAATCGCCGTGTCGAATTGGCGATTGTCGCGAATAGCAATGCCGGTGCACAACAAGGCTCTCAGCAACAACCCCAGCAGCAGGGCTACCCTCAACAACAAGGCTATCCACAACAGCAAGGTTACCCTCAGCAACAAGGCTATCCACAACAACAAGGTTACCCGCAACAGCAAGGCTATCCGCAACAGCAAGGTTACCCTCAACAGGGTTATCCGCAGCAAGGCTATCCGCAACAGCAACAGTACGGATATCCTCGTTAAAATCGTTTAGCCGGGGAGAAATAAGTTTCCTCGGTTTCCCAAACCGGCCCTGGCGCGATTTACTTGCGGCAGGGCTTTTTTTTGCCGATTTATTGTTGACTGAGCTATAGCGAAACTGATGAAAGTCTATGGGATTTATTGGCGGTTCGTTTGCCGCATCGGGTATAATCACCTTTGGCAGGTATCGTTATCAGGCTGTCGTCATTTTTATTTACAGACATAGACCATCATTTTATTAAGGCGCCATGGATTTAAAATTTCTCGATTTCGAACAACCCATTGCTGAACTGGAAGCCAAAATTCGAGAGCTTCGTAATGTGGAATTCGATAATGACATCAATATTTCCGATGCCATCCAGCAACTGGAAGAGAAAAGCCGTGCACTGACCGAGTCGATTTTCGCAACGTTGTCCGATTGGCAGATTTCGCAATTGTCACGGCATCCGGGCCGTCCGTATACGCTCGATTACATCAAACTGATCTTTACCGATTTTCATGAGCTGCACGGCGATCGCGCTTATGCGGATGATCCGGCGATCGTCTGCGGGCTGGCGCGTTTCGATGAGCAGCCAGTGGTCGTGATCGGCCATCAGAAAGGCCGCGACACCAAAGAGAAAATTTACCGAAATTTCGGCATGCCTCGCCCCGAAGGCTACCGGAAAGCGTTGCGTGTGATGAAGATGGCCGAACGTTTCAAGTTGCCGGTGATCTGTCTGATCGACACGCCGGGCGCTTATCCCGGTATCGGCGCGGAGGAGCGGGGACAAAGCGAAGCAATCGCAAAAAATTTGTTCGAAATGGCAAAACTTAAAACCCCGATCATTTGCACGGTAACCGGTGAAGGCGGTTCCGGCGGCGCTTTGGCTATCGGCGTGGGCGACCGGCTGATCATGTTGGAGTACAGCACTTATTCGGTCATTTCACCGGAAGGTTGCGCCTCGATTTTGTGGAAGAGCGCGGATAAATCGCAGCTTGCCGCCGAGGCGATGGGAATTACCTCCGATCGCATCCGCGAGCAGGGTTTGCTCGACGAAGTGGTGCGCGAACCGGTAGGCGGCGGCCATCGGGATTTTCACGGCGTGGCCGCCAACCTGAAGGAAGCCTTGCAGCGCCATCTGGAAGAGCTGAAACGGCTAGATATCAATGAACTGCTCGAAAAACGCTATCAGCGCCTGATGAATTTCGGTTCGTTTATCGAAGAACCGGTTAAATAATTCTCGTTTTGCCGGAAAACTCTTCAGGCACTTACATCTCGCGGTATTCTGAAAATATGCTGACGCCTCGGCTGATCGAGTCTTCGCTCGGATTGTGCAAGGCGTCTCCCAAGCATATCTTTGTCGCCTATAGCGGCGGCGTCGATTCGCATGCACTGCTGCATCTGTGCGTCCAGGATCCAAAACTGCGCAACCGGTTGACGGCTGTGCATGTCCATCACGGCTTGCAGGCGCAGGCCGAAGCCTGGGCCCGCCATGCCGAAAATACGGCGCGCGGATTTGGTGTTAAATTCCTGCTGTTGCGCGTGGATGCGCATCCCAAGCCCGGCGAAAGTCCGGAAGAAGCCGCCCGAAATGCTCGTTACGAGGCCTTGAAGTCTGTGATAAAGCCGGGTGATGCGCTGTTGGTGGCGCAGCATCAGGACGACCAGCTGGAAACGGTCCTGCTGCAATTGTTGCGGGGCAGCGGCTTGCTGGGACTCGCCGGCATACCGGAAAGCATGCCGTTCGGTCAGGGGACGCTGCTCAGGCCGTTTCTGCATATCCGAAAACAACTGATAGATCGCTATGCGTCTGCGCAACAGCTGAGTTGGGTTGAGGATCCGACTAATAACGAGAGCATTTACGATCGTAATTTTCTGCGCCGACAGGTCCTGCCGCTATTGAAGCAGCGCTGGCCGTCCTGTGACCAGACCGTAGCCCGAGCGGCGGGACATTGCGCGGAGGCTTACGCACTGCTGGCCGACATTGCCTCCGAGACGTTCGCCGACGTGTACTGCGTCGACGACAATACCCTGGCTATCGAGAAGCTCGGCACATTCGACTTTCCCAGGCGTCAGCTGATCATTCGGCATTGGTTCAGGCAAATGAATCTGAAAATGCCGTCCCAGGCCTTTTTGACGGAGCTGTCCGATCATGTGATCGGCGCCGGCGCCAACAGCGATCCGGTGCTCTGCGGGCAGGGTTATCAAATACGCCGCTACCGGCAAAAGCTATATTGCCTGCAAGACAAGGAAAATGAGGATTTACAGGCTATCGAATGCGAATGGCCGAAGGATATGCAGTCACTGACGATCGGTAAGCGCATGACCCTGACTCGGTTAGCTTCGACGGCCGGAATTCCTGAGGCGGTTTGGCGACAGTCAAGGGTGACGGTCAAATTTCGCAGCGGCGGCGAACTGATCGCATTGCCCGGACGCCGAGGGCATCATCATCTGAAAAATCTTTATCAGGAAATCGGTATTCCGCCCTGGGAAAGGCCAGCGATCCCGCTAATCTATCTTGACGGCAACCTGGCCGCGGTCGCCGATCTTTGGATCAGCGCCGACTACTATTGTGCGGATGGGCAGCCGTGCTTTCGTCTGGCGCATTCCCGTGAATGATCGTTTCGCGCTAAATCGCTAAAGACGATAACGCCTATTTGGTGCTAAAATAGCCAACCTTCTGATACCAGTCATCTGTTCCAATCCGAAGCAAACATCTTACATGACCAAATATATCTTTATCACCGGCGGGGTCGTATCCTCCCTCGGTAAGGGCATTGCGGCGTCTTCGCTCGCGGCCATATTGGAAGCGCGCGGCCTGAAAGTTACCTTGACCAAGCTGGACCCGTACATTAACGTCGATCCGGGCACGATGAGCCCTTTCCAGCATGGGGAGGTGTTTGTCACCGAAGACGGCGCCGAAACCGATCTGGATTTAGGTCATTACGAGCGCTTCCTGAAGACCACGATGACCCGGAAGAACAACTTCACGACTGGTCAGGTTTACGACAGCGTGCTGCGCCGCGAGCGCAAGGGCGAATATCTCGGCGCGACCGTGCAGGTGATTCCGCATATCACCGATGAGATCAAGAACCGCGTCTATCAAAGCGCCGAAGGCATGGATGTCGCGCTGATCGAGGTCGGCGGCACGGTCGGCGATATCGAGTCGTTGCCGTTTCTGGAAGCGATACGGCAGATGCGCGTCGATCTCGGCGCGGATCGGTCGCTGTTCATTCACCTAACTTTGGTGCCTTACATCCGCTCGGCAGGCGAACTCAAAACCAAGCCGACCCAGCATTCGGTGAAGGAGCTGCGCACGATCGGCATCCAGCCGGATATTTTAATCTGTCGGTCGGAACAACCGATTCCCGTCAACGAGCGCCGCAAGATCGCGTTGTTTACGAATGTGGAGGAAAAAGCGGTCATTTCGGCGGTCGACGCGGATACGATCTACCGGATTCCCCTATTGCTGCATGCGCAGGGACTTGACGATATCGTCGTGAACAAATTGCGATTGAATGCGCCGGCTGCGGATTTGACCGAGTGGAAAAATGTGGTCGACGCGTTGACGACATCCACGCATGAAGTGAACATTGCGATCGTCGGCAAATATGTCGATCATACCGATGCGTATAAATCGCTGAACGAAGCCTTGATTCATGCCGGCATACGGACCCGGAATAAGGTCAAGATTCATTACATCGACTCGGAAACGATCGAGGATGAAGGCGTCGGCGCCCTGAAGAACGTCGATGCGATTCTGGTGCCCGGCGGTTTCGGCGAACGTGGCGTCGAGGGCAAGATCGCGACGGTTAAATATGCGCGCGAAAACAAGATACCTTATCTCGGCATCTGTCTCGGCATGCAGGTCGCGGTGATCGAATTCGCCCGCGATGTCGCCAAGCTGGAAGGCGCGCACAGCACCGAATTCCTGCCGAAGTCCCCTCATCCGGTGATCGGGCTGATTACCGAATGGATGGATGAAGCCGGCCGGATTGAAACGCGCGATCAAAATTCCGATTTGGGCGGAACGATGCGTCTGGGTGGTCAGCAATGCCGTTTGCAGGCCGATTCGCTGGCGTTCCGGCTCTATCAGAAAGACGTGATCACCGAACGTCACCGCCATCGTTACGAGTTCAATAACCAGTATTTCGACAAGCTCGAAAAGGCGGGCATGCGGTTTTCCGGCAAATCGATCGACGGCCGCCTGGTCGAAGTGGTCGAAATCGCCGATCATCCATGGTTTTTGGCCTGCCAGTTTCACCCCGAGTTTACCTCGACGCCGCGTAAGGGGCATCCGTTGTTTTCGGGTTTCGTGGTCGCGGCGGCGGAGCATAAGAAGGTCGCGGTGTAGCGCGAATGAAAATAGCCATGGGTAGGGTACGCTGTACGTACCTTCTCGGGATGTTCGCTGGCTTTGGCATTTTGAAAGGTACGCACAGCGTACCCTACGCATTTAAAACACTAGAGAAACATTGATGCAATTATGTGGTTTTGAAGTCGGCCTCGACAAGCCGGTATTTTTGATCGCCGGTCCCTGCGTGATCGAAAGCGAACAACTGGCGCTCGATACCGCCGGTTATTTAAAAGAAATAACACAGGCCCTGAACATTCCGTTCATTTACAAGTCGTCGTTTGACAAGGCCAACCGTTCGTCTCATGAAAGCTTCCGCGGTCTCGGCATCGAGCGCGGGCTCGAAATCCTGGCCAGGGTCAAGCGCGAAATCGGCGTGCCGGTATTGACAGACGTGCACGAGGACACGCCGCTCAAAGAAGTCGCGAAGGTGGTCGATGTGATGCAGACCCCGGCATTCCTCTGCAGGCAGACCAATTTCATCCAGAGCGTCGCGGCCTGCGGTATTCCGGTCAACATCAAGAAAGGCCAGTTTCTGGCGCCGTGGGATATGGCGAATGTCGCGAAAAAAGCGAAGGCGGCCGGCAATGAGCAGATTATGGTCTGCGAGCGCGGCGTCTCGTTCGGCTATAACAACCTGGTTTCCGACATGCGCTCCTTGGCGGTGATGCGCGATACCGGCTGTCCGGTCGTGTTCGACGCGACCCATTCTGTGCAATTGCCGGGCGGGCAGGGCAGTTGTTCGGGCGGTCAGCGCGAATTCGTGCCGGTGTTGGCGCGGGCGGCGGTCGCGGTCGGCATCTCCGGCCTGTTCATGGAAACGCATCCGAATCCGGCCGAAGCGAAGAGCGACGGGCCGAATTCATGGCCGATGCACCGGATCAAAGAATTACTTGAAGTTTTATTAACCATCGATCAGGCGGTGAAAAGCCAAAGCTTGATAGAAACAACAATCTAAGGAAACATTAATGGCTGCAATAGTAGATATTCGTGCAAGAGAAGTCCTGGATTCGCGCGGCAACCCGACCGTCGAAGCCGATGTAGTACTGGCGTCCGGCGTGGTCGGCAGCGCGATGGTGCCGTCCGGCGCCTCGACCGGCGAACGTGAAGCAATCGAGCTGCGTGACGGCGACAAATCCCGCTACCTCGGCAAAGGCGTGTTGAACGCGGTCAATAACGTCAAGACCGAAATCCGCTCGGCGATCATCGGCATGGACGCGGCCGACCAGGAAGGCATTGACAACAAGATGATCGCACTGGATGGCACCGAATCGAAATCGCGTCTGGGCGCAAATGCGTTGCTGGCAGTCTCGATGGCGGCAGCGCATGCCGCAGCGCAGGAAAGCAAGCAGCCGTTGTACCGCTACCTGAACAAAACCGGCGAGTTCGTGATGCCGGTGCCGATGATGAACATCATCAACGGCGGTTCGCATGCGGACAATAGCGTCGACTTGCAGGAATTCATGATTTTGCCGGTTGGCGCGCCGACTTTCCGCGAAGCGATCCGCTATGGCGCGGAAGTGTTCCACAATCTGGCCAAGGTGCTGAAATCGAAAGGTTTGGCTACCACGGTCGGCGACGAAGGCGGCTTCGCCCCTAACCTGTCCTCGAACGAAGAAGCGATCAGCGTGATTCTGCAGGCGATCGAACAGGCCGGCTACAAACCGGGCGTTGATATCTACTTGGGCCTCGATGCGGCCGCGTCCGAATACTATGCTGACGGCGTCTACGATCTGGCTTCTGAAAACAAGCAGTACTCCTCGGCGCAGATGGCCGATTTCTTCGTCGATTGGGTCAATAAATACCCGATCATCAGCATCGAAGACGGCTTCGACGAAAACGACTGGGACGGCTGGAAAGTAATGACCGAAAAACTCGGCGGCCGCATCCAGTTGGTTGGCGACGATCTGTTCGTAACCAATCCGAAGATCCTGAAACGCGGCATCGAGCAAAGCATCGCCAACTCGATCCTGATCAAGGTGAACCAAATCGGCACCCTGACCGAAACCCTGGCCGCGATCGACATGGCGAAAAAAGCCGGTTACTCGGCCGTCGTGTCGCACCGTTCCGGCGAAACCGAAGACACCACGATTGCCGATCTGGTCGTCGCCACCGGCACCGGCCAAATCAAGACCGGCTCCTTAAGCCGTTCCGACCGTGTCGCCAAATACAACCGCCTGATGAAGATCGAGGAAGAGTTGGGCGGCGTGGCCAGATACGCCGGCCGCAGCGCATTCAAATCGCTGTAAAACTTTGAAGCAAGGCGCTGGCTCGGTGTTTTCGTCTTGAGCCTGGCGCCTTGAAACTGAATCTATGAAATATCTCGTTGCGATCATCATTCTGCTGATCATCCACTTCCAATACCGTTTGTGGCTTGGCGACGGCAGTTTGAAGGAAACTCGCGCCTATCAACAGCGGTTGGCGGAATTGAAGAAACTTGCCGAGGAGAAGCGTCAGCGCAACGAGAAGCTTTATGCGGAAGTCAAGGACCTGCATAAGGGACAGGAAGCGGTCGAGGAACGTGCCCGCGATGAATTGGGCATGATTCGTGAAGACGAAACTTTTTTCCAGGTGATCGAAAAATAATCGCTTGAATCCGTCGGCGGAATGCTTTTTAGTGCATTACCCTGCCGCAACTTAATCCATCCTGATGACAGACTCACTCAAATTCTGGGCCGTCGTGCCTGCGGCCGGCGTCGGCAAGCGTATGCAGTCCGATCGCCCTAAACAATACCTCGAACTCGCCGGCAAAACGGTGATCGAGCAGACCTTGACCCGCTTATTGGGTTCCGAGGTGTTTTCCGCGATCGCGGTGGCCGTATCGGTTGAAGACCCTTACTGGCCCGAACTCGAATTGTCACGGCATCCTCAAGTGGTGACCGCGTCCGGCGGCAAGGAAAGGGCCGATTCGGTGCTGTCGGCGTTGAAATCCCTGCACGGCCGGGCCTATGACAACGACTGGGTGTTGGTGCATGATGCCGCACGCCCTTGCATCACCTCAGGCGATATTCATAAGCTGATCGGCACGCTGGCCGATGATGAAGTGGGCGGGATTTTAGCGCTGTCTTCGCACGATACCCTGAAAGACGTACAGGGCGATGCAATCGTCGGCACGCTCGACCGCCGCCATATCTGGCGCGCGTTGACGCCGCAGATGTTCCGCTACGGCATGTTGAAAGCCGCGCTGATCGAAGCCGAGGGCAATCCTTTCATTACCGATGAGGCCAGTGCGCTGGAGTTCATAGGCCTCAAGCCTAAAATCGTCGAAGGCCGGCCCGACAATATCAAAATCACCCGGCCCGAAGATCTGGCGCTGGCAACGTTTTATCTGGAGCAACAATGATCAGAGTAGGGCAAGGTTATGATGTGCACCGCTTCAACGAGGGCGATCACATTATTTTGGGCGGGGTGACGATTCCTTATGAAAAAGGGCTGGAAGCGCATTCGGACGGCGACGTGGTGTTGCATGCCCTGGCCGATGCGTTGCTGGGTGCGGCCGCGCTGGGCGACATCGGCAAACATTTTCCGGACACCGATCCGCGGTTTAAAGGCGCGGATAGCCGGGTATTGCTCCGCCATGTTTACGGCGTCGTCCGGGCCAAAGGCTATAATCTGGTCAACGCGGACATCACGATTATCGCCCAGGCCCCCAAAATGGCTCCCCATATTGCCGAGATGTGCCGGAATATTGCTGGTGATTTACAGACCGACATCGACTGTATCAACGTGAAGGCGACTACTACCGAGAAACTCGGTTTCGAAGGCCGCAAGGAAGGAATTGCAGTACAGGCGGTGGTATTGATTGAAAAATAGATGGGGCTAAGGACAAGGTCCAGGACTTTGTGCTTTACCCTGAACCCTGTACCCCAAAATATTATTTCATCATTTCCCGCTTGAAAATTGCGTCGAGCTTTTTGTTGATGTTCGGCCGGGGTGGTTCGACCGGTGGTGGGGTCATAACTGGTTGAGGCTCATAGTGTTGCACGACCGGCATTGGCGCGGGGGCTTTACGGGTGCAATCGCCATCGTATTCATAATTGCCTACCGGTCTTTCGAATGTCCATCTGAACGGTTTACAGACAATCGTATTACCCAGTTTTTCAAATGAATCATGAGGAGAGGGGATAGCCGCCAATGCTGTAATCGGGCTTAAACCTACAAACAGGCCTGCGCCGACGATTGTGCCCACGATACCGACAGGCCGCAGAAAAACATCCATCATCACATCATAGCCATCGCTCTCGACCGGTTGCGGCGTTTGTGCGAAACCTGGCGTTGTGGCCGTCATGGACAAGAGTAAAACCAATGAGCTAACTTTTTTCATTCGACTCTCCAAGCGTTTAAGATCTCATCAAACTGGCTGTAAAATATCCTATTTCGATCAATATATCCAGTCATCGGAATCAGTGTAACATAATGTGCCGAATCGGGTCATCTACCGGAATGACTGTAATTGCACGCCTTGCATTGCAACAAGGGCGGCTTCTCGGTATCCTGCACCGATGCAAATACATCTGATCTCGATAGGAAACCGTATGCCCGCCTGGGTGCAACAGGGTTATGACGAATACGCTAAGCGGCTGCCGCGGGAATGCGAATTGATTTTAAAGGAAATTTCGCCGGGCAATCGGGGCAAAAATTGCGATGTGGTCCGGATTGTGAAGGACGAAGGCGACCGGATGCTGGCTACGATTCCCTCGAATTGCCATCCGGTCGCGCTTGATTTGGCCGGCAAGCCTTGGTCCACGTCCGAACTTTCCCAGGCATTGAAGCGCTGGCTCGAGAGCGGTCAGAACCTCGCCTTGCTGATCGGCGGACCGGAAGGCTTGGCCGATTCAGTTAAAAAAACGGCCCGCGAATCCTGGTGTTTGTCGAATCTTACTTTCCCTCATCCGCTCGTGCGGATCATTGTGGCCGAGCAGCTTTATCGCGCCTGGAGCATCCTGAACAATCACCCCTATCATCGCGGATGAAAGCCCGGATCATCCTCGCATCAGCCTCGCCGCGCCGGCGTGAACTCCTGGACCAGATCGGTATCGCTTATGATATTCGTCCTGTGGACATCGACGAATCGCCACATCCGGACGAAGCGCCGGCTGACTATGTATGTCGAATCGCGGCCGAAAAGTCGGCGGTCTGCCATACGCAAGCGGCATCTATCGGTTTGCCGGTACTAGCCGCCGATACCGCGGTCGTTCTGAACGGCCGGATCATGGGCAAACCGAAGGACAAGGAGGACGCGCTCGCCATGCTGCGCCGATTATCCGGACAAACCCATCAGGTTTACAGTGCAGTCTCGCTTCGCGGGAACGAACACGGCGAGGCGCTGAGCGTGACCGAGGTGACTTTCCGAACGCTCAGCGAACAGGAAATAGTCGCCTATTGGGCCACATCCGAGCCGGCCGATAAGGCCGGAAGTTATGCGATCCAGGGACTCGGCAGTGTATTCGTGCAGTCGATTCAGGGCAGTTTTTCCGGCGTGGTCGGGCTGCCGCTCTTTGAAACAGCCGAACTTCTCTTACAACAAGGTATCCAAGTTTTACATGAGTGAAGAAATCCTAATCAATGTGACGCCGCCCGAGACGCGCGTCGCTGTCATCGAAAACGGCATTCTGCAGGAATTGATCATCGAACGCACCCGCCAGCGCGGCCTGGTCGGGAATGTCTACAAAGGCGAAGTATGCCGGGTGTTGCCGGGCATGCAGGCGGCATTCGTCGATATCGGCTTACCCCGAGCCGCGTTTTTGCACCTGTCCGACTTATCCAGCAAAGAGCTCGAAAAAAAAGGCTCTGAAAATATCGAACATTATCTTTACGAGGGCCAGCACATTGTCGTGCAGGTGGTGAAGGATCCGATCGGTAGCAAGGGCGCCCGGTTGACGACCGAGATATCGATTCCGTCGCGCTATCAGGTTTATATGCCTTATGCGAACAATTCCGGGGTATCGCACCGGATCGAATGCGAAGAAGAAAGAGTCCGTTTGAAAGTTTGTCTGGATGCGTTCCGGCAGGAACACAATTGCGGCGGCTTCATTGCCCGGACCGCGGCCGAATGCGTCGAGGAGCCGGTGCTGATCGCCGATATGACCTTTTTGTTGAAACTGTGGGGCGCGATTTCGGCGAAAATCGCCGGCGCCAAGGCGAAGCAGTTCATTCACAAGGATCTGCCGCTCAGCATCCGTACGCTCCGCGATTTATACAAGGAGGGTATCGACCGCGTACGGGTCGATTCGACCGAAACGTATCACCGTCTGGTCGAATTTGCCGAGGTATTTGTGCCCGAAATCGTACCGGTGATCGAACATTACACCGGCGAATGCCCGGTGTTCGAAATCTACAATGTCGAAAGCGAGATTCAAAAAGCGCTCGATCGCAAGGTCAAGCTGAAGTCCGGCGGCCATCTGGTTTTCGACCAAACCGAGGCGATGACGACGGTCGACGTGAACACCGGCGGCTATGTCAGCGGCCGCAATCTCGAAGAAACGATTTTCAAGACTAATCTCGAAGCGGCGCAGGCGATCTCACGCCAGCTCAGGCTGCGCAACCTCGGCGGCATCATCATCATCGACTTCATCGACATGCAGAGCGACGAGCACAAACGCCAGGTGCTGCAGGCGCTTGAACGCCATCTGGAAAAAGATCACGCCAAGACCAAAATTACCGAAGTTTCGGTGCTCGGCCTGGTCGAGATGACCCGCAAACGGACGCGGGAGAGTCTCGAACACATACTTTGCGAACCCTGTAAGGCCTGCGGCGGCCGCGGTGTTTTGAAAACGCCGGAAACGGTATGCCTCGAAATCTTCCGCGAAATCATCCGCGAGGTCAGGCAATACAAGGTCAAGCAATTGCTCGTGCTGGCCTCGAATGAGGTCGTCGAAATGCTGCTCGACGAAGAAGCCGACATGCTCGCGGAACTCGAAGCATTTCTCGGCGTGCAGATCAAGTTTCGCGCCGAGGCCGAATATAATCAGGAACAATACGATGTGGTTTTGTTGTAGAAGGCTTGGGAACAGGGCTCAAGGTTCAGAGAATGCAAGCGCCGGTTCGTGTGGCATAATTCGGACCATGCCAATACCGAATAAAATTTCTTTTATTCAAGGCGCGTTGTACTGCCTTTGAATCCTGTTCCCTATAGCCGCTTTTTTCATGATCCACCATCTTACCCGAGCTACCCGGCATCTGCTTTTCTGGAGCTTGATCATTTTTGCGCTGGGCATGACCAGCGTGCGTCTGGCCCTGTCCAGCGTCGAAGGTTATAAAGCCAGGCTGGCGGCACGGATCGGCGTGATGGTCGGCGCGCCCGTAAAAATTGGCCGGCTCGGCGCGCGCATGCGCGGCTTCAGTCCTGAAATCGTTCTGGATAGTATCGGTATCGCCTCGGTTGCTTCAGGTCAGCGCAATGCGATCGAGTTGAAGGAAATCCGCTTGGGCGTTCATTTGCTGGAGGCGGCACTCAAAAGAGATCTATTGGCCTCGTCCTGGGTCACGCTGGTTGGCGTGAAGCTGACAGTCAAGCGCAATGTCGACGGCAGATTGAGCATTGCCGGCTTGAAGGCGAGTGAAGGCAATCCGTTGTGGCTGCTCGAGACCGGCAAATATGAAGTGCTCGATAGCGACATTATCTGGCAGGATGAACAGAAACAAGGACGGCCGTTGACGTTCAAATCGGTCGATATGGCATTGATTAACGAAAGCGGCCATCATCGAATCAATGTGCTAATGCAGTTGCCCGAAAAATTCGGCGAAACATTGCGCGTGTCGATGGACTTTGACGGGGATTTGTTCGACTTAAAATCCCTGCAGGGCCGGGCTTTTCTCGAAGGCCGGAACCTGAATTTGCCGGAATGGGTGACTCGCGACTTGCCGCTGTCGATCACGTTGGCGTCCGGGCGCGGCGACCTCAAAATCTGGAGCGACTGGCGCCGGACGCAGATGGTTGCGCTCAACGCACAGATCGATATCCATGACTTGAATCTGCACAGACCCGGCGTGGCCCCTCTCAGCGCCGAGCAACTGCAAAGCCGCTTTTATCTGGGTCTGAGCGAAAAGCAGTGGCAGTTGAATCTTAAGGAATTTGTTCTGGCGACCCGTAGCGGCGACGGGATCCGAACCTGGCCCGAGGCGGTACTCAGCGTCAAAGGGAGAGGCGATGCGGACAAGACCGCGCGGCAGATTGCGCTATTTGCCGAGCGCCTGGACTTGCAGGAAGCCGCTTTGTTAGGGAAATTTCTGTTGCCGAATGAGGAGGCCTTGGTCAAATCGCTACGCGATTTCAACCTGAAAGGCCAGTTGCAGGACTTTGCCCTGTTTGCGGATACCGAACAGCAATCCGTATCGGTCAATGGCGATTTCACTCATGCAAGTATCGCAGCGATCGGCAAACTGCCCGGATTCGAAAATCTTTCCGGGCACATTCACGGCAATCGCGGGCAGGGAGCGATTGAACTTTCGACTGTAAATGCGGTGTTCAACGCGCCGAATCTATTTCGCGCACCGCTCCCGCTCGACCGTGTGGAAGGCATTGCCCAATGGCGGCATACGGTCGAGGGGTTGTTCATCGACAGTCCGTTGCTGATGCTGGAATCCCGTGGAATCAAAATGCAGAGTCGGATGCATTATTCCGCTCCGAACCAGGGGGGCAATCCATTCATCGATTTGCAGAGCACGTTTTCCTGTCCCGACGTCAAAGTGGTCAGCCAGTATTTGCCGGCCAAGATCATGGGGTCCGGCGTGGTGGATTGGCTCGATCATGCGTTTGTGAAAGGCACCGTTCCGAATGGCGGCTTCATGCTGTATGGCAACCCGGCCGACTTTCCGTTTAATGGTGCCGAAGGAGTCTTCGAAGTCGTATTCGATGTCGAAAATCTGGAACTCGCCTATCAACCGGGTTGGCCGAATTTGACCGATGCGGCGGCCGAGGTCGTTTTTTACCAAAATGGCTTGAATGCGACCGTGCAGCAGGGGAAGTCGTACGGGGTCACCGTAAAGCAGGCGAATGTCGAAATTCAGAATCTGGAAGATGCCGAAAAGCTGAAAATCACAGGCGACCTGCAAGGCAAAATCAACCAGGCGCTCGAGTTTGTGCAAAACTCACCGCTGGCCGAGCGTGCGAATGCGTTTTTACGGGCGGCCACGCCGCAAGGCGATGCCAAGTTCAATCTCGATTTAGAAATCCCGTTACGTAACGGCGGAGAATATCGAACCGACGTGACCGCACAATTCAAAGATGCCGAATTGCATCTGAAATCACCAAATTTAACGCTGGCGAAGCTGACCGGAAACGTCAAATTCGATGATAAGGGGGCCTATGGGGAGAATCTTACCGCGGACTTCCTGAATCGGCCGCTCAAGATCATACTTGAAACAAAAGCCGGTCTTCATGCCGAGATTCGCGCGGATGGGCGGGTTGACATCGGCGATCTGCGTACAAAACTCGATCTGCCGTGGCTCGGCTTTGCGCAAGGAGAGGCTGCGTATCGTCTCGCCTTGATTTTGCCGCATACGGACGCTGGACCGAGCTTGTCGGTCCTGTCCGATTTGAATGGAGTGCAACTGGATTTGCCCGATATGCTGGCGAAACCCGCGAAACAACAGAGACCTTTGTCTGTGACATTCGACTTGGCCGATCGGAATCTATTGCCCGTCCAACTGCGCTACGGCAACGACTTCAGTGCTGCACTCAAAATCGACCCGAATAAGCAGCATATCTATTCGGGCCATGTTTTATTGGGCGCAGGGACGGCCATGCAACGCAGCGAGCCGGGTTTGATGCTCGAAATCAATCGTGGGCAACTACGGCTGCAAGACTGGATCAGACTGGCCGGCGCCCAGTCCTCGGCACAGGAAGATAAAATCGATTTCAGGCGGCTCAAGGTGCACGGTGATCAGGGCTTCTGGCAGGATACCGACCTGGGGCGGTTCGACCTGGATTTGCGGCGAACGGGAGCGATCTGGGAAGGCCGGGTCGACAATTCTATCCTTAAGGGCCGAGTCAAGTTGCCGGCCGACTTGAAGGGGCCGGACCGGATAGACTTGAACCTCGACCTCCTGGATGTGTCCGCCTTGACGCAAATCAAAATGGATAAGGAGACTCGGGATACTACATCCGATTATTTCCCGCTGATGACGGTCCGCAGCGCTAAAACCTTGTGGAAAGAGGCCGATCTCGGCCGCTTTGTGATGAGTACCGAACGCCTGCCGGACGGCTTACTGTTTGACAGCTTCGAATTGCAGGGCAAGGATCAAAAACTGACGCTGACCGGTGATTGGAAGACGGCGGGCAATCGTACTCAAACCCGGGCCAAGGGCCGTCTGGAACTGATCAAAGGCGGCGCCTTGTTAGCCCGTCTCGGCATCAGCAAGGACTTGACCGAAACCAGCGGCGTTATCGACTTCGATCTGAATTGGCAGGCGCCGCCTTACCTTTTTGCATTGGCAGATATAAAGGGGTCTGCGGATGTCAATTTCAGGAGCGGACGCATCCTGAGCATCGAGCCCGGCTTCGGGCGAGTGCTCGGCATGCTGGCGATGGCGCAGTGGTTCAAGCGCCTGCAACTCGATTTCAGCGATGTGTACCAGGAAGGGTTGACTTTCAATAATATCAAGGGCCGTTTTATTCTCGCGCACGGTAAAGCATTCACCGATGATCTGATCGTCGATGCGGTGCCGGCCAAAATTGCGATCATGGGCGAAACCGATTTCGTGAACCGGACTGTCGATCATGTCGTGACCGTGGCGCCAAAAAGTGCCGATGCGGTGCCTATTGCTGGTACAATTATGAGCAAGTTCGCGGCGTTAATCGATAAAACGATCACCGGAACAGAACATGAGGGCTTTTTTTTCGGCTCGCAATATCTGGTCAAAGGCGGCTGGGAGAATGCGGAAATTATTACATTGCATGAAAAAGAAGGCTTGCTGCAGAAAACCTGGAGCGGTATCACCGACTTTCCATCGCTGCTGAAAAATGAAAAATAACGAGAGAGGAATGAATGAGTAAGTGTGCGGCCATACAGATGGCGTCCAGTCCCAATGTCGGCTCCAATCTGCTGGAAGCCGAGAAGCTGATCGCGGAAGCGGCAAAAGCCGGCGCGAAACTGGTCGCGTTGCCGGAAAATTTTGCGCTGATGGGCGAACACGAGCTGGACAAGATCCGAATCAAGGAAATCGACGGACAAGGACCGATTCAAAATTTTTTATCCGAGACCGCCGCCAAATGCGGCGTCTGGATCGTCGGCGGTACCATGCCGATCGCTGGCGATGCCGAACATAAAGTCAGAGCCGCTTGTCTTATTTATAACGACCGCGGCGAACGGGTGGCTCGCTACGACAAAATGCATCTTTTCGATGTCAGTGTGCCGGGCACCAACGAAGTCTATCGGGAGTCCGATTCGATTGAGGCAGGCCCTCGTCCCTTGGTCTTCGATACGCCGTTCGGCCGGCTAGGCGTCGCGGTCTGTTACGATTTGCGCTTTCCGGAGTTTTTCCGGGAGATGGCACGGATGGGCATGGAAATCCTGGTGATTCCTTCGGCCTTTACCGCCGAGACCGGCGCCGCGCACTGGGAGTTGTTATTGCGCGCCCGCGCGGTCGAAAATCTATGCTACATCATCGCGCCGAATCAGGGCGGTTTTCATATCAACGGACGCAAGACCTTCGGGCATAGTATGATTGTCGATCCGTGGGGCGTGGTGCTGGATTGTTATAAAACAGGCGGAGGTTTTGTCGTGGCCGACATTGATCTGGAACGTCTCGAAAAAGTTCGGACGGCGTTTCCGGTACTACAACACCGTCGTTTTATATAGGTAAGGGCATGCGGTTGCGTTTCGGCTATCTGTTTTCATGCTTGTTGGTGGCGGCCTGTGCGTCCGACGACCCCCGTTATCGCGATACCACGGCACTCGAGAAGCCGCCGACATTGGTGACGGAGAAACAGGAAGCGGCTGCCGCAGAGGCTGAAAACGCTGGGGCGGATAAGCTGCCTGAAGACGCCGCCACGGACTCCGATGAAGATCAGGATGATGAACCAAAGGCCAAGAAAGGCCTGGGCGACCGGGTAGTTTCGATCAGCGAGACGCCGCCTTTGGTGCTGGCGATCAAGCAGCCTTTCGACATGGCCTGGAACTCGCTGAAGCAGGCGTTGATCCAAAGCGGTATCGAAGTGACCGATCTCGAGCATGATAAGGGCAAGTATTATGTCAGCTACGATGCGGATAGTTATGTTTCCGAACATGGCTCCTTGATCGAAAAATCGTTCGGCCTGTTCAGTGATGATTATGCCAAGCAGGCCTATGTATTGACGGTTTCGTCACAAGGCTCTGCCACGACAGTGGCCGCTGCGCCGGGCAAGGATGCGGAGTTCCGTAAAAGAACGGATCATGATGATGAAGTCGCGGACGACGCCGATGCAGTCGAAGAGGACAAACCGGCCGACGGTGCCGATAAGCTGTTGCGATCGATCTATTTGACGTTGAAAAATGATCTGCGAGAAAACTGATGAATTTTTATTGCCCGTGCGTTCTTTAACTCTAACAGAACCGTTTTGATGGAATTAATTACCCTGGCCAAACAGGCCATCCTGAAACCTTCGGGGATTACCGAAAGCGAAATCGATACGATTATGAGCCGGCTGCTGTCCTCCAGGGCGGATGCGGCCGATATTTACTTTCAATCCACCCGAGCCGAATCCTGGGTCATGGAAGGCGGCATCATCAAGGAAGGCAGCCATAACATCGCGCAGGGCGCCGGCGTGCGCGCGGTATCCGGCGACAAGACCGGATTTGCCTACAGCGACAGGATCGAATTGCCGGTCTTGCTGGAGGCGGCCAATAACGTGAAGGCGATTGTGCGCCAGGCGCAAAATGTCAGCATGGGATTGGCCTTGCCACCCAGTCGGCCGTCTTACTACCCACTGCTCGATCCGATCAAATCGCTTGAAGATCAGCAGAAAATCGATCTGCTGCGCCGGATCGAAAGCGAAACGCGCAAGCTGGATACCCGGATTGAAGAAGTGATCGTCAGTTTGATCGGCGTTCACGACCATATTCTGGTCGCGGGACAGGACGGCTCGTTAGCGGCCGATGTGCGGCCGCTGGTGCGGATGAATGTGACCGTGATCGTCGTTCAGGACGGCCGGCGCGAACAGGGCAGTATGGGCGGCGGTGCGCGCAGCGATTACCGCTATTTCATCGAGCAGGATCGAGCTCTCGGTTACGGCCGCGAAGCGGTGCGTCAGGCTTTGGTGAACCTCGAAGCGGCCGAAGCGCCGGCCGGCAATATGACTGTCGTCCTGGGACCGGGCTGGCCCGGCATTCTGCTACATGAAGCGATCGGTCATGGCCTGGAGGGCGATTTCAACCGTAAGGGCACTTCCGCGTTCAGCGGCCGGGTCGGCGAGCGAGTCGCCTCTCCGCTGTGTACGGTGGTCGATGACGGCGCCTTGCCGGGCCGCCGCGGCTCGCTGAGCATCGACGATGAAGGCACCCCGACCGAGCAGACGGTACTGATCGAAAAAGGCATTCTGAAAGGCTATATGCAGGACAAAATGAATGCCCGGTTGATGGGAGTCAAGCCAACCGGCAACGGCCGCCGTGAGTCGTACGCGCATGCGCCGATGCCGCGGATGACCAATACATATATGCTGCCCGGTCCGCACAATCCCGACGAAATCATTCGCAGTGTCGAAAAAGGCATCTATGCGAAAAACTTCGGCGGCGGCCAGGTCGATATTACTTCCGGCAAGTTCGTGTTTTCGGCCAGCGAAGCGTATCTGATCGAGAACGGGAAGATTACCCGGCCGGTCAAAGGAGCGACGCTGATCGGCAACGGGCCGGATGTATTGACGCGCGTGTCGATGGTCGGCAACGATCTGGAACTGGATTCGGGCGTCGGTACTTGCGGCAAAGACGGTCAGAGCGTGCCGGTCGGCGTCGGCCAGCCGACCTTGAAAATCGACGGTTTGACTGTCGGCGGAACGAGCGTTTAGACGAATTTTTGAATGAACAATGAGACCTGCCAGGTTTTGAAAACCTGGCAGGTCTTTAAGCCTTAAAGAGTCCCATATTTTGCAAAATCAGGATCAACTCCACGAATTGAAGGCGATCGTCCAATCCTTGCTGGATGAGGCGATCAGTCAGGGCGCCAGCGCCGCGGAAGCGGGCCTCAGCCAGGAAAACGGCCTGTCGGTGTCGGCTCGAATGGGCGATGTCGAAACGATAGAGCATCACCGCGATCAAGGACTTGGCGTAACCGTTTATTTCGGCCAGCGCAAAGGCTCGGCAAGCACCACGCATTTGTCTCCCGAGGCGATTAAGGATACCGTCGCGGCGGCCTGCAGTATCGCTCGCTATACGAATATCGATGACTGCGCAGGATTACCGGAACGGGAGATGTTGGCGACCGAATTCCCCGACCTCCAACTGAACCATCCGTGGCCGATAGACGCCGAAGCCGCGATTGCGCTCGCGATCGAATGCGAGGATGTCGCGCGCGCTTACGATCCCGAAATCAGCAATTCGGAAGGCGCCAGCGTCAACACGCATCAGGGCATACACGTGTTGGGCAATACGCTGGGTTTTCTGCAAGGATCCATATCCACCCGCCACTCCTTGAGCTGTTCGGTTCTGGCCGAACGCGGCGGCAGCATGCAGCGCGACTATTGGTATAGCGTAGCGAGAAATCCGCAGGACCTGGAGTCGGCGATTCATGTTGGTCAAAAAGCCGCGCAACGCACGCTGAGAAGGCTTGGCGCGCGCTCGTTGAGCACCCGGCAGTGTCCGGTGCTGTATGCGGCGGAGGTAGCGTCCGGCCTGCTCGGTTCGTTTATCGGCGCGATCAGCGGCGGCGTACTGTACCGAAAGTCCTCCTTCCTGTTGAATGCGCTCGGCAAGCAGATCTTTCCCGAATGCATCCATATTTACGAACAGCCGCACCTGCTCGGCGCGCTCGGCAGCGCCACCTATGACAGCGAGGGCGTGGCTACCCGCCCGCATGACATCGTCAGCGCCGGCATTGTCCGCAGCTACGTGCTGAGCACCTACTCGGCCCGCAAGCTGGGCATGAAGAGCACCGGCAACGCCGGCGGCGTGCACAATCTGATCATCGATCCGGGTTCACTGGATTTCAATGGCATGCTGAAAACGCTGGATACCGGCCTGCTGGTAACAGAGCTGATGGGGCAGGGCGTCAACATGGTGACCGGCGATTATTCGCGTGGCGCGGCCGGCTTTTGGGTCGAGAACGGCAGGATTCAATACCCGGTCGAGGAGATTACGATCGCCGGCAACCTGAAGGATATGTTCAGAAACATCGTCGCTATCGGCAACGATGTCGATCTGCGCGGCAATGTCCGTACCGGTTCGATTCTGATCGAACGGATGTCGATCGCCGGGGAGTAAACGGATTATATTCTTGCCCGAAGACCTGCCAGGTTTTTAAAACCTGGCAGGTCTTGAATGCTTGACAGTATCCTAAAGGTTTTCTTCTCTGGACAGCGCACTCAATCCCTTCACACACTCTGCAATCAATTGCGGCCCCTGATAAATCAAACCGCTGTAAATCTGCACCAGGCTGGCGCCGGCCGCGATTTTCTCCTGTGCATCGCCCGCACTCAAAATCCCTCCCGCCGCAATGATGGGGCAGCGGCCGTTCAATTCCGCCGCTAGGCTACGCACGACGGCTGTGGACTTGTTTCTGACCGGGGCGCCGCTCAAGCCGCCCGCTTCCGAAGCCAACGGATGCCCGGTAATGGCGGTTCGGTCAAGCGTGGTGTTGGCGGCAATTACGCCGTCGATGGCGAAGCCTGCCAATAATCGAGCGATCTGCGCTATTTCTTCCTCACTTAAATCGGGGGCAATTTTTACGACCACCGGCACATAACGGAGATGTTTTTCAGCCAGTTTGAATTGTTCTTCCTTCAAAGCCGAAAGCAGGGCTTTGAGCTCGTCGGTTTGCTGCAATAGGCGCAGATTATTCGTATTCGGCGAGGAAATATTGATCGTAACGTAGCTGGCCGCCGCATAGACCTTGCGGAATCCGGTCAGATAATCCTCGACCGCCTGCTCGATCGGCGTATCGAAATTCTTGCCGATGTTGATGCCGAGAATTCCTTTGTAACTAGCTTGGCGGACTTGCTCGATCAGATGATCCACGCCCAGATTGTTGAAGCCCATCCGGTTGATGATTGCCTGATGTTCGGGCAGCCTGAACAAACGCGGCTTCGGATTGCCGGGCTGCGGGCGCGGCGTGACCGTCCCGATTTCTATAAAACCGAACCCGAGTGCGGCCAGCGCGTCGATATGATCGCCGTTTTTATCCAGGCCGGCCGCGAGTCCGACCGGATTTTTAAAGTTCAGTCCCATTACTTCGACAGGAGTTGCCTTGATTTCAGGATACAGCATGCGGCTGATGCCCGAGGCAGAGGCCATATCGAGCAGTTTCAGCGTGGCGTAATGCGCGGTTTCAGGATCTAATTTGAAAAGTAGCGGACGCAACAAGGAGTAAAGATTCATAGCGTAAAAAACCGATTTAATGCGGGCTGGAAAATTGATAAGGTTCCGGGGCGATGCGCGGCGTGCGGTTCAGGATCAAATCGGCGAGCAGTTCGGCCGAAGCCGGCCCCATTGCCAGACCGTTTCTGAAATGGCCGGCATTGATAAACAGATTCCCGATCTCGGGATGGCGGCCGATATAAGGGATGCCGTGCTCGGTGCCCGGCCTGAGTCCCGCCCAGTGTTTGATGATCGGAAACTGTTTTAGCGACGGCATCAATGCCACTGCAAAATCCTTCAGCTTGTCGTGTACTTCGGTTGACGGCGTTTTATCGAATAGATCGTGTTCGACTGAGCTGCCTACCAGAATTTTGCCGTCCCGGCGCGGGATCAGATAACGGTCCTCATCGAGCACCATATGCCGGAGCGTATCGGGTCTGGCTTCAAACAGCAGCATCTGGCCTTTGATCGGAACGATGTTCGGCGCATGGTTTTCCGGTTGGGCCGGGAATAAACGGGCAAATAATTGGCCGGTCCAGGCGCCCGCGCTGACGACCAATTGATCGACCGCAAAGGCGCCTTGTGTAGTGTCGATCGAGGTAATCCGGTGCCGATGCGCCGAAGCCGTGAGCAATTCGCAATTTTCGATGAGTCTGACATCTCTATTGATCAAGTCCTGTTTGAGCGACTTGACCAGTCGCGGATTGCGCGCCTGCGCTATATCCGGCAGCCAGAGCGGATTTTCAGGCTGGGTATTCAGACCATCGAAAAAAGCCGCTTCGGGCGTTTCGTATCGGATTGAGTTGTTACGGCACCAGTCGATCGCCGCTTGAATATCAGGGTTTTTGGTAATCAATAAACCGCAAGGCGTCCACTCGGGGTCCAGTTGGGTATCCTTTATCAACTGTTCGGCCAACAACGGATACAGCGCGTGGCTGCGTATCACCAACCGGGAAATGGCATCCGATTGCCGCCAGGGATATAAAGGCAGCAAAATTCCGCCCCCGGCCCAGGAAGATTCCTGACCGATCCGATTTTTTTCGATCAGCGTGACATGGGCGCCGGCTTGTTGCAGTTCTCTGGCGGTTAATAGGCCGATGATGCCGCCGCCGATCAGGGTGATGTCTGAATGTTGTGTCATGGATCAATGAGAAGCCGGAAAAAGTTCCGGAATGTTGATTCAGGAATGTCAGTTAAATAAAGGATGGCAAGGGATTATTGTGGGCGTGTCAAATTAAGAAGCCTGATTTATCCCGAAAACCGGAAAAGCGGGGTAATTTATCATGATATTGCGGTTTTAGGTGCGGTATTTAATGGCGAAGAGTGCAAAATTATGCTAAATAAACGCTTTCAACAGAATTAAGTTTCAGAAGGAGGTGGCCCTTCTGTTCTATATATACACTATATTTTTTATTTTATTGTTGTTTTCGTGCAACAATATTGCCTTTATTCGCTATTTTTAGTTTATTAGCAATTACTTTTTAGCGCGATAATGGGGTGGAAGAGGCATTAATAAATCTGTTGCAGGCGAGAAAATTAGGTCTTAATTTTGTTGTTTTATGGTTACAATAATAATAATTTATTTGTTATATGGATATAAGTGTTTGTTTTTTAATGAGATAAAATAGCAAAAAAAATGTCTTAAATACTTGTAATGAGTTAGTATTATTGCTATTATTAATGCCGTGAAATACGCTTTGTTGTTTCAAAGCAAAATTTTGTAAAATTACAACCTCATGAGGAGGAACAAATGAGCAAGAAAATTCATACACCCTGCGCAATCGCGGCAGCGGCTTTGACTCTGGCGGGCGTTGTCGCTGCTCCGGAAGCCATGGCTCGCTCCTCAAAAGCGGAGCGCATTGCTGAAGCTGCAAGCAACAAAGCGGATGCTCTGGAAGCACAATTGCAAGCGGTTCAAGCTGAATTAAGCAGCCTGCGCGCCGCAGTCAATGCGCCTCGCGACGATGCAAAAGTTCAAGAGCTGGATCAATGGATGCAACAAGTCAAGTCCGCGCCGGTCAAGGTCGAAACCAAGGACAACATGGTTTTCTTCCGCGGCGGTTTTGCACGTAACGATAATAGAAGAAATGATCTGTTAACGGGCGGTCAGTTTGGCGGCAACGTTATTGACAACGTGTTGGGTGGCGGCGCAACCAATAGGGATGGCTGGTATATCGGCGCCGGCTTCGATTTCAGCGTCAACGACGATCTGTTCGGCTTGATGGACGACACCGAAGTGTTGGCGGAATTGATGTTCGAATGGAAAAGTTTCGGCTCCAAGCACTTTAATAATCACCCAGCTATTGTTCAGGGCGCTGGAGATGCAGTTGGAGATCCATCGGTAAACCCTAATGGACAAAATGGTCCTTTATGTACATTGATTAACTATGCATCGAATGATGAACTTGGCGGTGGAGCTACGGGAGCCGGTACGGCTAACTGTGACTCAGTTAGCGTGAGCCAATTCACCTTAGCTGCTGCGCCAAAAATCAAATTCATGAAAGGCAGCAATTTCCGTCCGTGGATTGAGCCCATCGGTCTGGCTCTTCATGTTTTCAGTCCTCCATCTAATGGCGTGACAGTATTTAACCCAGGCATCATGTTCGGTGCTGGTGCGGACTACAAAATCTGGAAAGATATCTACATTGGTGCCGATGCACGTTACCATTTGACAGGTGGCGATTCTGATGGTGTGAAACTCGACGGGTTGACTGCGGGCGGTTACCTCGGTTTAGGTTTCTAAGATACTTCAATTATGTTGCTTAAAGAAGAGGGCTTTTATAGCCCTCTTTTTTTGTCTAAAATTTTTTGTCATCGAGGTAAGTTGTTGTGGATCCGGCAATATATACCAAAATGACGAGCACCCCTTGAATCTAACGGCATTGGACTATGGCTCGTATACCATTTTGCTCCTGGCCGGCGATATTCTAGCCATCTTCAGCAGAAGTTTCGCTTTTTTTGGCTTCCTTTTCTTTTTCGCTGGACTTGTAAAGATCGATCGAAATCAACGCGAAAACCGCCGCCCAAAGTTTCGAGGCGATATCCTGGCCATATTGAAAAAAACTAAAAGACCCTTGGACTCCATGGGGCAAAAAAATAAAAAAATATTCCACGACAAACCATACGGGCGGGAAAATTCCCCAGGCGATCAGCAACGCATATTTGGTTTTTAAGGTGTTTTTTTTATAAAGGATCCAAAGCGTTAGGGCCACGGCAAGCAGCCCGAAAAAAATAAACGCATAAATCCCTACTTGCAGCGATCCTTCGTAGACCATGCGCAGTCCGGGGGCATCGTTATTCATCGGTTATTCTCCATAGGGACTCTACAGTCAATTAATCGGCACTAGACTTCAAGAAAAAACAGAGGGAGATTAATCTCAACGATGACTTTCTTGCAGATGCCGCTCGATAGTTTCATAAACTTTAATAGCCTTATAAACTTTTTGCACCGGAGACGATGGTTTTGGCGCTTCATAATCCGAAGGCCAATTATCCCAGCCATAACCCCAACGCCAGGGTGTCGGCCACCAGGGCATTCCGCCAATCCTGACGCCGGCATAGAGAATATTTCCCATGCCTTGCGTGTCGGCGTTCACGCAGCGCATCAGTTCCTGATCGGCATTTTTGCGGTCCTGCTCGCTGCCGCCGCACCAATACGCGATGTCATGCGCTATGCAGCAGGCAACCCAGGAGTCATCCGGCCAGCGCGAGCAGCCGTCGGAGGTAAAAATAAAATCCGGCCGCGCTTCCGGACCGGAGTGTTTTTCCCTGCAATAGGCTTCCGCCATGTCTTCGAGCGCGTTCCGCATCGGCTTGTTTTTAGTATATGGCTCGATGGATAACCGGGACTCCAGAGACGTGCAGCCTGTAATCAGGGAACTCGTCAATAAGCCTGCCAGAAGCTTGCGGTTATCCGGCAATAGAAATAGGCGATTACTCATTGCGTTTTACGGATACTTATGGGAATTATCGCTTTAGCCGGTTTCCTATCCTAACGCATAACCAAGTCGGATGCTATAGAAACATAAGGGTATTCAAGAAAGTGAGCATTGGTTATTCATAAAAATTCGCTTGGCGGTTTGAAGTGCGTATTCTACCTGCTAAACTGAAGGACATCGCTCAACGTCCGGACTGGTTATGACAGACGCCCATTCAACCAAAGCAATCCTTTATGCATTTGCCGCCAATCTCGGCATTGCCGCCGCGAAGAGCGGGGCGGCAATGTGGACGGGTTCGGGCTCATTAATGGCTGAAGCGATCCATTCTTTCGCCGATTGCGGCAACCAGGTGCTGTTGCTGGTGGGAATGCAGCGCTCGAAAAAAGAACCGACGCGCAAGCATCCGATGGGCTTCGGGCGCGAATCCTATATCTGGTCGATGATGGTGGCGATTATTTTGTTTTCTGTCGGCGGACTGTTTTCGATCCATGAAGGCTGGCTGCGCTACTCGAATCCGCATGAAGTCGAAAACGGTGGTATTGCTTTGTTCATACTCCTGGCAGCAATTGGTCTGGAATATTTTTCCCTGAAAGGCGCCCTGCAGGCGATGGCGATCGAAAAGGGCGATCGGTCATTATGGCAATGGTTTCAGGAAACGCACTCATCCGAACTGATGGTAGTGACCGGGGAAGATATTGCCGCCCTGGCTGGTCTGGTCATCGCGCTGGTGATGCTGGGCCTGACAATGATTACCGGCGACACCGCCTATGACGCCGCCGGTTCGATGTTGATCGGTTTGCTTCTGGTTGTGGTCGCGGCCGTCGTCGGCAAGGAAGTGCATTCCCTGCTGATCGGCGAGGCGGTCGAAGAGGTTAGCGATCATGTCGAAAAGTATCTTAAAGCTCAATCCTGTGTGCGACAGGTGCTGAATCTTTGGGCGATCAATCACGGCACTGCGGTGATGCTGACCATTAAAGCCGAGCTCGAACCCGAAATGACAGTCAGCGATGCGGTGCTACAAATCAATCGTATGGAAAAGGAGATAAAACAAGCCCATTCTCGCGTCCGCTGGATATTTTTTGAGATTGATGAGACCGATTAAGGTTGATTATTTTAGGTGAACTGCCAAAATTCCATTCGCCCTTCGACTGGGTTCAGGGCGAACGGAATTTTGGCAGTTCAACGGCTCTCAGCTAATTAAACTTTTCGTTTCCGCCTTGGCAATTTTGTGTTTTTGCTGGCGCAGCAGGTCGGTCATCTTGTTGCCGGGTAACGGGGGGCTGAAAAAATAACCCTGGATGATGTCGCACTCGCGGCGCACCAGATAACGCAGTTGATCCTCGGTTTCGACGCCTTCGGCGACGATTTTCTGCCCCAGTGTATGTCCCATTTCTATGATCGCACGGGCAATATTCGCATCGCGGGAATCATGCGTCATTTCCCGAATGAATGACTGGTCGATTTTGAGCACGTCGATCGGAAAATTTTTTAAATAAGACAACGAAGAATAACCGGTGCCGAAATCATCCAAGGCAATTTGAATGCCCATTTTTTTAAGACGCTTCAGTTGCAATTCGATCCGTTTGACGTCGCCGACCAGCATCGACTCAGTAATTTCCAGTTCCAGATGTTCGGGGGCAAGACCATTGTCACTGAGCGCTTCTTCGACGATTTGTAAAAAATCGGGATCGGTAAATTGCCGTGCCGATATATTGACCGCTACCTGCGGCAAGAAAATGCCTTCTTCCTGCCAGCTTTTGATCTGCGCACACGCGGTTCTTAAAATCCATTTTCCGATTTCGACAATCAGGCCGGAGTCCTCTGCGACCGGAATGAAAAAATTCGGCGCCACCATTTTGGTTTCGCCATTAGACGCTTGAAACCAGCGAATCAATACTTCCGCTCCGCAGAGTAACCTCTCCTTCGCCAAATATTGCGGTTGGTAGTAAAGCTGCAATTCGTTTCTGCCAACCGCCTTACGCAAATCCATTTCCATCGTCAACCGGTCCTGGGTGGCCGCGGTGTATTCCTTACGGTAAAACTGATAGTTATTACGACCGATGTGTTTGGCTTCTTTCATAGCAATACCCGCATTTTTCAGCAACGTTTCCGGTCTGGAGCCGTCTTGGGGATAAATTGCAATGCCGATACTGACGCTTATGAAGATTTCCTTGTGTTGTATGTAGAAGGCCTCAGACAAATATTGAATAATTTTCTTAGCAATCATCGACGCACCATACACGGTCCGGTCCTGATCCTTTTCATTCAGCAGCAAAACGGCAAATTCGTCGCCGCTCAAACGGGCCACCACATCGCCCTTGCGCGTTATTTCGCTCAATCTTTTTCCGGCCAGCTTCAACAACTCGTCCCCAGCGCCATGTCCCATCGATTCGTTGATCGATTTAAAGCGGTCAAGGTTGATCTGCAAAAGAACTGCGTGCAACCGATACCGGCCCGATGTCGAAAGGAACTGATCTAAACGTTCGAAAAACAATTGGCGATTGGAAAGCCCGGTCAGATCGTCGTGATGCGAAATCAGCCTGAGCTGGTCTTCGAGTCGTTTTTGTCCGGAAATGTCAAGTAGGCTGGCGAAATAATGCGTGTTATGTTCTCCGACTTTAACCGCGGTTATTTCGATCCGGGCGGGAAAGGTATGTCCCTGTTTGTGCCTGCATTCGAATACCCATTCGCCGTGTTTACCGTTGCCTATGTTAAATAAACCCTCCGGTGAGGACTGCGATTTGTTTGTTTCGGGACTGGCGATAAGCATAGCGATGCTTTTATCGGCAAATTCGGCGGCCTGCTGATAGCCGGTCAATGCGCCGAAAGCGGGGTTACATTCGAGCGGATGAAATTCTTGATCCAGCAGCGCATAAGCAAGATGGGAGCCGTGCAAGGCCTGTTCGAGCCATTCAAGACGGACTCTTTTTATGTCAAACTCGCTTGCCGGCCGGCCGGTGATGATCAAGCGAAAAGGCTTATGGTCGAGATCGAACACCGGCGTGCGAGTCTCTTCCAGGGTCAATTCGGTGGAAATTTGTCTGATCGTCTGAATCGGCGCTTCCCATTTCCAGCATTTTTTATCTTCCGCCGAGCCGATTTTCAATGCCGAAACATCACAGTCGGCTATTTGGGCCAGTTCGAAATCGGTTTTCCCGAAATAATCGGTTCCCTTTAATCCAAGGCCTGTCAGATAGTCGGCCGATGCAGTCAGCCAGCGGCCATCCTTGTCTTTCAAGCAAAGCAGATCGGGAAAATAGCGGATCAATATTTGATCGGAAAATTGCAAGGAGAGGGCTTCTACATTGGCGGGTAACGGCAGTTTGTTTGTCGATTGAAGACTTTTGCCCGCTGAGAAGCAAGCGATCGCTGTGTAGAGGCTGAACAACCCATTCGCCCCCAGCAGCGGCAGCATGTAGTCCAGTCGCTGCCAATAGTGATCGATCAGAAAATATGAGATATCCGCTGATGCAAGCGTTATAGCCAGAAGCAGAGGTATCTTATATTTCATATTGTCCGCATGAAAATGAGAGGTTTCGTTTTCGTTTTAAAATACGGCCGGCAATCTGTAGGGCTGGATAAAAACATCATACCTCGAACTAACTGCGACTGCACTAAGGAGGTTAGAAAAATTCGTTAAATAGGACTGGCGGGGGCATTTGAACAGAAACTTACGGTTTCACTATTAGTTTTCAGTTCATAACCATAACTTTCCGTATTGATCTCCAATCGAAACAGGGGTTAAATCCGGCCTGCTTCAATAGCCTTGTAATAAGTGCGCCGACCGATACCTACCTCAGAAACGGCTTTGCTAACGCTTGTGCCATTATCGACGAGCTTTTGCACTTGCTGTAGTTTGGCTTTGTTAACCGGCTTACGGCCTTTATATTTACCATCCGCTTTAGCGATATCAATGCCTTCCCTTTGACGTTCCAACATAATACCCCTTTTAAATTCAGCATTAGCGGCCAGAATGGTGAGCATCAATTGCCCGGTTGGGGATTTAGTGTCTAAATTGATATTGAGAACTTCAAAGTCAGCGCCTTTCTTTTTTATCGCATCGGCTATGTTCAACAAATCCTTGGTTGATCGTGCTAACCGATCAAGTTTTGCCACCGTAACGGTATCGCCTTTACGAAGAAAGCGTTGACAAATAGAAATAAGTGTATATACTCCTTTGTAAAATTTGTTTTTGAAATTAGATATGTCCGATATAACTGAATTACAAAAAATGCCAGATTTTCTCTGTTGCGTGGATTGCGTTGGGTTCAATCTCCGTAAGGCCACCCGGGCAGTAACCCAACTTTATGATGAAATGTTGCGTCCGGCAGGTATTCGGGTAACTCAGTATTCATTGCTTGTGGTTTTAAAGATAATTGGTCCTGTGTTGGTGACAGATTTGGCCGAGAAAATCGTCATGGATCGCACAACCTTAACCCGTAATTTGGAAGTGATGGAAAAGCAGGGGCTTGTTAAGGTTACCCCCGGTGAAGACCGTCGTACGCGTTGGGTGACAATTACCGAGTCAGGTTCCGCCGTTCTGTTGGAGGCTTACCCACTGTGGCAGCAAGCGCAAGCCAAGATCAGGGAAAGCATGGGCGGAGAGCGCTTACAGGTTTTAATGGGGGACCTGTCCGCGTTGATAGATGTATCGCAAGCAAGATAATTTTTTAGCAAATATGTGCATATACACTGAAGGAGGTATCCGTGAACAAAAGAATTAAATTCGATAACAAAAACGCGGGAATGATGATGCTCGGCGCGGTAGAGGAAACGTCCATTGCCGAAGCCGCATCGCTGTTCGACACCAATGTGTCCGGGATCCTTCGTACAACCAAGGCGTTGCTTCCACACATGCGTACTCAGAACTCTGGAAGAATCATCAACATCAGCTCGGTGCTCGGTTTTTTGCGGAAAGATTTTGGACTAGGCTGAATGCTTTCCCTGAACTTTCAAGCGCAAGGTGGTAAGTGGAGCAAACTGGAGAGATTCAGAAGTGAAAGGCGAGTTATTTTTATCAAAAAACGTGTATCTACATCTATATAGGACGATTTATGGCTAAGCTCAATAAATTTTATTTGTTCAGGTCCGGGGTGTGTCTGTTCTTGTTGGTATCCCTGTTGATGGGGTGTTCCCGCCAAGATCAAAAGGTTAAATTGTCACCCCGTCCGGTAAAAGTATTTCGGGTTGGCACTACCAGCATAGGGTCTGTTACGCCCTATGCCGGAGAAGTCAGAGCACGTTTTGAAACAACTTTGTCCTTTCGGGTAACGGGTAAGATTCTAGCAAGACCTGTCGAAATCGGGGATCGTGTCCGTAAGGGGCAGCTACTGGCAAGGCTCGATAACAGCGATTTCCAGCTTGCCGTGCAAGCCCTGAAAGCCCAACTCAAGTCAGCGGCCGCAGATCGGGATTTTACCAAGGATGATTTGACACGCTACCGGGAATTGTTAGACCAAAAGGTTATCAGCAGCACCGATTTTGATCGTCACCAAACGGCGTACACCAACGCACAGGCACGGGTTGCCGCCCTTGAAGCCCAGTTGAAACAAACGATAAACCAACTGGATTACACTGAATTATCCGCCGACCGCGCGGGTGTTGTCACCGCTTTGGAAGTTGAAAAAGGACTGGTCGTCGCCGCCGGTCAGCCGGTAGTCAAGTTGGCTCAGCTCGATGAAAAAGATATTCACTTCGACATCCCTGAACAGCACATTGCTGCTATCAAAAACCATCAGATAGTGGCTGTCAGCTTATGGTCAGATGCTGGGCGTAGGCTCAAGGCGGAAATTCGCGAAATAGGCGCTTCTGCCGATCCGGTTAGCCGTACTTATCGGGTCAAGGCGAAGCTGTTAGAAGGGCAAGAGGATGCACATCTGGGTATGACCGCCACGGTGTGGGTTGCATCGGATAACGCTGAACTGATCGCGGTACCGCTTGCAGCCGTGTTCACTTCCCAAGCTCAGCCTAAACAGCAGCAAGTGTGGTTAATCGATGAAGCCGCTGGCACAGTCAAAGCCGTTCCGGTGCAATTGGGAACAGCATTACCCGGCGAACTTGTTTCAATCGAAGGTCTTCAGTCCGGGCAACTGATTGTCAATGCAGGGGTACAGCGTTTAAAGGAAGGTCAGGCCGTCCGCTTGTCAGGGTCACTTCCGCATACATCGAAAAATCAGGATGTTACCAACCTAGGTAAACCATCATGAAGCATTTCAATTTAAGCGAATGGGCACTGGAACATCGGTCTTTCACGGGATTTGTTATGGTATTGCTGTTGCTGGGCGGAATCTTCGCCTATTTCACCTTGGAACAGCGGGAAGACCCGAAATTTACCTTTCGGTTAATGGTGGTTAAAACCCTGTATCCGGGCGCAACCGCACTTGAAGTCGAGAACCAGGTGACCGATAGGCTGGAAAAAAAGCTACAGGAACTGCCAAATCTGGACTATGTCCGCAGTTATTCGAAACCCGGCGAATCCGTCATTTTCGTTACGCCACGGGAAGACATTCCCGCTACCGAAATTGCCTATCTTTGGTATCAAGTACGCAAAAAGATTGCCGACATAAAATTATCCCTGCCCCCCGGTGTGATCGGCCCTTTTTTCAACGACGAGTTCGGAGACACCTACAGTTTATTGTATGCCTTCTCCGGCGAAGGTTTCAGTTATGCGGAACTCAAAGACGTGGTCGATTCCGCTCGGCAACAACTGCTACGGGTGAAAGATGTGGAAAAAATCGACCTGATCGGTGTGCAGGATGAAAAGATTTATGTTGAATTTTCCGATAAGAAGCTCGCTGAACTCGGTTTGGATGTGGCATCAGTTGCCCAGGTTCTGCAAACACAAAATGGCATGGTACCGGCAGGAACGGTAATTACCCCACATCAGAATCTACCTATTCGGCTTACCGGTTCATTTGATTCGGTAGCCAGTGTGGCAAGCCTTCCGATCCGTCTCGAAGGGCGAACCTTCAGGGTGAGTGATTTTGCCAAGGTTACCCGAGGCTACGTGGATCCTGCCGAATTCAAAATGCGGTTCAATGGCAAGGATGTCATCGGCCTAGGCGTCACCATGAATAAGAAAGGTGATGTATTGGCCTTGGGCAAATTACTGGAAAGTACCATGGCTACTATTGAGGGCAATCTACCTATTGGGGTTGATGTTGAGAAAGTGGCTGACCAATCCAATGTGGTTCATACGGCTATCGGCGAATTTTTGCGTACTTTTTGGGAAGCATTGGCGGCGGTGCTGTTGGTGAGCTTTTTGAGTCTTGGTATGCGTGCAGGCTCGGTCGTCGCCCTGACAGTACCGATTGTGCTGGCCGGAACTCTGCTCTGTATGTTGCTGTTCGGCTTAGAAATTCACCGAATTTCCTTGGGTGCGCTCATTCTCGCCTTAGGATTGCTGGTGGATGATGCCATGATTGCCATTGAAATGATGGCACGAAAACTCGAAGACGGCTGGGATCGAATGCGTGCTGCAACCTATGCTTACCGGGTTACCGCATTTCCCATGCTGACCGGAACATTGATTACGGTTGCAGGGTTTTTGCCAGTGGGTTTGGCGAAATCCTCAGCAGGTGAATATACCGTTGCTATATTCCAGGTGGTCGGCATTTCGCTTATTCTTTCCTGGCTTGGTGCAGTGGTATTTACGCCCTACCTAGGCTATTTAATTCTCAAGATTAATGTTAACACTGCCCAAACCAGACACGATCATTTTGCCACCCCTTTCTACAATCGTCTGCGCCACTGGGTAGATTACTGTCTGGAGCACCGTAAAACAATCATCATTGCCACTATCGCGCTATTCGGTGTGGGTGTGATCACATTGACTAAAGTCCCGCAACAGTTTTTCCCGTTATCGAATCGGCCGGAGTTGATTGTCGATCTATGGCTTCCGGAAGGTAGCGCCTTCGCGCAAACTGAAACAGTTGCTAAACGGATGGAAGCTATTCTCGCCAAAGATAAAGAAATAGTTAACTATGCGACCTATATCGGCGGCGGCACGCCACGGTTCTTCTTGCTTATTGTGCAACAACTGACCAATACCAACTTGGCTGAATTCGTTTTGGTAACCAAAGACAATAGCGCCCGTGAACGGGTCATGCAACGGATCAGGCAGACCTTAGCCACCGATTTTCCGGAAGTACGCGGGCGGGTGATGCGCCTCAACGTCGGGCCGCCGATGGATTATCCCATCGTATTCCGGGTTTTGGGTGAAGATGCCGGCAGGGTTAGGATGATCGCCGATCAAGTGACGGAGGTTGTCCGGGCTAACGCCAATACGGTTGATGTGAATGATGACTGGCATGAACGCATACCTTCGGTCCGCCTGGTTTTAGATCAGGATAAGGCGCGGGCGCTCGGGGTTTCGACCGCCAGCCTTTCCCAAGCTTTACAGGCCCATTACACCGGTATTCCGGTTGGCCAGTTCCGCGAGGATGATAAATTGATGGATATCGTCTGGCGGGCGGAGCATCCGTTACGCATCGGTGTAGATGAGTTGCCCAATATCAACGTACCGACAAGCCAAGGCAAATCGGTTTCCTTGTCGCAATTGGTCGCCACCGAAACGGTCTTTGAGGACGGCGTACGTTGGCGAAGAAACCGATTTCCGGCCATATCCATACGCGCTGATGTCGTAGAGGGGATGTTAGCCCCGGATGTCGCAGCGCAAATTGTTCCCAAACTGGAAGCCATTCAAAAACAATTGCCAACCGGCTATTTCATCGAGACCGGTGCGGCAAAAGAAGATGCCTGGACCGCCCAAAAGTCGATCCTGATCTGGATACCGCTGGTGGTTATCGCCACGCTTATCCTGTTGATGATGCAGTTGCAGAATTTGTCACGAACCTTTCTGGTGTTTATGACTGCGCCGCTGGGTGTGATTGGCGCGGCGTTTGCCCTCATGCTATTCGGCGCACCTTTCGGCTTTGTTGCCTTATTAGGGATTATTGCCCTCGCTGGGATGATTATGCGTAATGCCGTGATTCTGGTGGACCAAATTGAGCAGGACGAAAAAGCCGGCATGGATACTTGGACGGCTATCGTCGAATCGACGGTTAGACGTTTTCGCCCTATTTTGTTGACTGCCGCCGCCGCCATTTTAGCCATGATTCCATTATCCCGTAACGACTTCTTCGGGCCGCAAGCCATCGCCATTATGGGGGGCTTGACGGTGGCTACGGTGCTAACCGTGTTTTTTCTGCCTGCACTGTATGCGGCTTGGTTCAGGGTGCGGCGGGTTCAGCCTGATATTGGCACTAGAGTAAACATCGAAAATCCTGAACGGGGAGTTTCCCATGAATAAGTTCATTTCAATATTATGCGCAATGTTAACTATCACACTCTTGAATGCCTGCACGCCCACGCGAGTGAGCGACCATGTAAAACTGGCTGATATGAATAGTTGGCATCATAAGCCCGCCGATCCAGTCGAAGTAACTCGCACAGATTTAACGTCATGGTGGGAAGGTTTTAAAGATCCCCTACTCAATGAATTGATCATTAAAGCCTTGAACGCTAACCATGACCTTAGGATCGCTAAAGCGCGGGTTCGGGAAGCCGGTACCTTAGTGACCATCGCCGAGTCGGCGCTCTATCCCAGCATCGACCTGTTTTCATCGGGCGGCCGGGAAAAAAAGATCGACCGGATAATCGGCGTACCCGGCAAGCAAGGTATTGAGCTGATAACGCCAACTGCCGATGCCATCAGCGGCGGACTGGCTGCCCGCTGGGAAATCGATTTGTTCGGCGGTAGGCATCTCGAAGCGGAGGCGGCTATCGCACAATCGGCAGGAACCGAAGAAGCTTTACGTGCCGTCCAGGTAGGATTACTGGCGCAAGTCGCCACGAATTATCTGGAGCTGCGAGGTTTACAGAAGCGGATTAGCCTTCAGCAAGAACATATAGCCGTCCACAGGGAAAAGCTAAGGGCGTTACAGCTTTTTGCAAAAAACGGTCTTGCTACTGAAGCCGATGTTGCCAATCAGGATGCTTTGCTTAAAAGTACCGAATCTGCTCTGCCAGTTCTAACAAGCTCAGCTCATACATTAACGCACCGGCTTGGGGTGTTACTGGGTCAACCTCCCGAAAACCTTGAAACCCGCTTATCCCAAGCCATGCCGCTACCTGTTGCTTTACCGGGCGTTCCCGAGCTTCTTCCTGCTGACTTGCTATCGCAACGCCCCGACCTGCGTCTCGCCAAAACCGAGGTCACCGCCGCCGCTGCCAATCTGGGTGCTGCCCGAGCCGACCTGTACCCTAAATTAGTGTTATCGGCAAGCGGCGGTTTCGGCGCCCTGGCCGTTGGTGGGTTTTCCAGCCTTGCGGAAAGCGTTTACACGCTGGGTTCGGGTCTGACCCTGCCACTATTTAATGCCGGGCGTATCCGGGCGCATATTGCAGCAGTGGATGCAAGGCTCGATCAAGCGGCATTGAACTACGAAAAAACCTTTTTGCTGGCTCTTGAAGATGTTGAAAATGCCTTTGTAGCACATACCACCTCTAAAGAGCGCAAAAAGCAGCTTTCGGAAGCCGAAAAATCCGCTCAAAAAGCCTACCAGTCTACTGAAGCCCTATACCAACGGGGCGTAAAAGATTACTTATCCCTGCTTGATGCCCGGCGTAATACATTGACTGTCGGCGACGAGCGAGCCAAGGCCGAAACTGCAATGAGCGTCTCACTAGTGTCGCTTTACCGAGCCTTCGGCGGTGGGTGGGACAACACCACTGCGGCTAATCGAGCCGAAAATGAGGGTATTAAGCCAATTTATCTGGAGAGTGTTCAAAAATGAACAAAGATATCATGCAAAGGGTGCTTGAACTCATTCCCGCTGAAACAGGCATGGAGTTGCCCCCAAAAGTATTTATTGATATGGAGGGTGAATTTATCGACTTGGTTGAGGGCATCTCATTTTAATAATAGAAAATCAAACGAAAATTGCCCGTAAGATGCTAATCAACAAAGGTTCTAAAGTAAGTAATTTCGACAATACAATGGGGAATCAAAAATGCAAGATTTATCCAGAATTGGTCAAGTGACAGAAATTCAAATTGATGGCAAAAGAACTCTTCGATACCTGAAAGCAGGTAAAGGTGATCCGCTAATCTTGTTGCATACGATCCGAACTCAGTTAGATTACTTCCAGGAAGTGATCCCTACGCTTGCGAAACATCACACCGCGTATGCTTTGGATTTACCCGGTCACGGGTATTCATCGATCGATACTCAGGCAACTTACGATGAACCCTATTTCCGTAAAGCTGTGGTTGCATTTATAGAGAAACTGGATCTGAAAGGGGTAACTCTTGTCGGTGAATCAATCGGTGCAGTATTGGCGCTAACCGTGGCTAGCACAATACCGGAACGAATTAGTAAAGTTGTAGCTTCCAATACTTATGACTACGACACTC
This sequence comes from Methylomicrobium sp., assembly GCA_051061095.1. Taxonomy (GTDB): domain Bacteria; phylum Pseudomonadota; class Gammaproteobacteria; order Methylococcales; family Methylomonadaceae; genus Methylomicrobium. The sequence goes on from JBPFEE010000010.1 coordinate 174,392, forward strand.
GCTATGGAGATGGCGTGCGTAGAGGTAATTTTTTTGCAAATTTCGTCATTGGCAATTACGCGATTCCTATACTCGGAACCATTTTTGCGGCACTTGAGAATTGGTTATTCTTAGGCTTTGCAATGCGCGGTGGTTTACGGAACAAGCACTGGATGCCCAATGCACTGCTGACGGAGTTCAATCGTGCAGGTCGCCGAAAAGGCTATCGCTATGTAGAACGCAACGTCTTCGCCAACTGGCAATCATGGGGAAAGGCAATGACTCTCTATTCTGCAGTAAAAGTACCCGTAAAGTTGATCTATGGGGATCATGACTGGTCAACTTTGCAAGAGCGGCAACGGACGGCAAAAGAACTGGGGAATGTAAGCATCATCACGATTGAGAATACTGGGCATTTTGGTTTTGTCGATAACCCCCAAAAGCTTGTAGAGATTGTTTTGGGGAATTAGGCTTCATCAATCGGCCAAAACTAAACAGTAATATCTGAATTAATTCATACAAATCCAGCAGAGAAACAGCTTCTATGCACTCATCTAATCAACAATCGAATCACTTAACCTTTTATTTCAGTTTTCGCAGCCCTTATGCTTGGCTGGCTTTTTACAGGCTAAGCAAGATAGCCTCAAATTTACCGGTGACTATTGAATACGTGCCACTATTTCCACCAAAGCCAGTTACTGGCGATTCAATGGGTAATCCCAACAAATCCGCTTATGTAACAAAAGATATTAATCGATTCGCGAATGCCTACGGGCTTGATTTGCAATGGCCCAAGCCTTTCGACACCGACTGGAAACGCCCACACTCAAGCTTTTTATACGCCCTCGATCAAGGGCGTGCTATAGAATTTGGGCTGGCTGCGTTTACGGCACGGTTTTCGGAGGGTAAGGATATCGGTCAGGATGATACTCTTGCCAGAGTTGCGGAACAATGTGGGCTGCAATCAGATTCCATCATTCAAAGTGCCGATGATAGCTTGTTTCAACGCCGAGTGATGAAGGGGGGTATTCGGGGGCAGCGGGAGGGCATCTTCGGCGTACCGTTCTTTATATATCGGGGATCCCATTATTGGGGAAATGATCGGCTTGAATGGTTATTGCGAGATATTTTTACTCAATCTGGGATTGATGCATCTAATCTGATTGACGATGCCTTTGCTTGTCCATTGAAAACTCAGTAGAACTTCACCAATTGATGCCGTGAGCTTGATTTCTAGTCAATGACTTTCATAAGTATTTGAATAACGGTCTTCAACAATCATCGAATACCGTTAACTATGATCGCCAATGAAGGTTTCCTTTTTATCGATACAACAACTGAGGCTTAGCCTGACCGGAAGGCGAAATTCTTTCTATAGGAGAATAGCTTCTGTAATCAGTTGCTAGATTGGGAAAATTTAATCAGGTTTTGAAAGTCAGGCTGCGGCGCAATTTCGGCCGCAGCCTGTAAAGTCATTTTAGTTGACGACTTTTACGTTTTCCGCTTGAGGGCCTTTGGGGCCGCGGGTTACGCTGAATTCGACTTTTTGGCCTTCATCCAGGGATTTGTAGCCGCCTGCGTTGACGATGCTTCTGAAGTGAACGAAAACGTCCGGGCCCGATTGTTGCTGGATAAAGCCGAAGCCTTTTTCAGAATTAAACCATTTAACGGTTCCGGTAGTGATTGTAGACATAGTAAGTCCTCTAAAAAATTAATCTAAATCCCTAAAAGGGCGGTGCAGCTGGTAAAATTGGAACTTACTTAATGAAAAACAGGACGAGAAACTACGGGAGAGACGTCGAAATGGTAAACAGAGGGTAAATCTTCTTTTAAGCTGGCTACAGTATGGACTTATTAATCGGGTGTGTCAACAAATGTTTTGCATTAACGACGGAGTTGCAAGCTAAATCAGAGGCCGTATCGCCAGCAAATAGACGCCCAGAGCGATCATCACCGAGCCGCTGATCAGCTTGAGCCAGCGGCCTTCTTTTTCCTGAAGCCGCCTTTGACTGAGCGTGAAAATGCCGATGCCGAGCACGATCGCATCATCGAGCATGTAGGCTGCATTGTACAGTAAGAGATATCCGTAATAGCTCAATCCGCTCGGCTGCTGCAATGTCAGGATGCGAGTATATAAGGCGGGAAAACCGGAAGTACATAGGAACTCGACGATCTGCACCAGGATGGCCAGAACCACGGCGCCGATCATCGCGCCGAGCAGATTTTCGGCTTGCAGGATATGGCGAATTTGCGCATAAATGCCGGGTTTTGATTTTTGCGGGATCGACAGCGAAATTCCGCGCCCATAGGCCAGAAAATCCTTGATGTGGATGGCGCCGGCGAGCAATGCGATCGCGGCGATGACGATCTCCGAAGTGCGGGATAGCCCGACGAGCAGAAACAGATTGAGCCAGGCCGTCATGAAGACGAAATAGGCGAGACCTTCCACCGCGATAAAGGTCCCGGCGACCGCGAACATACGCCAGCGGTTCTGCATCGGCGCCAGCAGCGAAATCATCAGGATCAGCACCCACATCGAGCACGGGTTGAAGCCGTCGAGCAGGCCCATCGCCAGGGTGAACAGCGGGAGGCCGGCTTGTTCGAGCGAAAGGGTATGGCCGAATAGAGTGACCTGGAAATTTTCCGGCTGCGCAGGAACCGGCGTTTCTCGTTCGCAGGTCAGGGGCTCATCAACGGTGCAGCTTCCGGGAGCAGTAAGGGCGGGCTGGTGGGCATCGCCGGCCTGCGTCAGTTCGGCCAGAATCCGCTTTTCCGTATTTGCCTCTGCCGAAAAGCCGACAATCAGCTGGTCATTGATATAAAAGGAAGGCACGCTTAATCGATTGAGGCCTTGAGCGGTTGACAATTGCTTCAAGCGATCAAGCGCCCGGACGTCTTGACCGACATCGCTTATCGAAATGCGGATATCCGGCCGTTCGGCCGACAGTGCGGACAAGAACTCTTTTGCCTTGTCGCAATGAGGGCAGCCTGAGCGTACGAAGACTTCGAGTTCGACATGAGCCTGAACCGCGCCAGGAGGTGCCTGGAATTCGGCGGCGGAAACGGTATTTCCAACCAGCAAGGCTAGAAGGATAATGTTCGGAAAATAATACCAAGATATAAGCGTTTTCATTCGAGTTCCCGATGCACGCGGCAAGGCTTATTATAGGGCGAATATGTTCAGTTATCGCTCTGACAAAATGGACACTTACGGTAGGAGGCAAAAACGTCCCCTCGCTTCTGAGAACGATAGACTTTTGAAAAATAATGGGTATATAAAACTTTATGAAAGCGTTCGTCATTATCAAAACAGGTTCGACCTTCCCATCCTTACAGCAGCAATTTGGCGACTTTGAAGACTGGATGATAGGCGGCTGTGGCTTGTCCGTTGCCGAGGTTCCGGTAATCGACGCGATGGCGGGAGATACGTTACCATCGGTAGAAAGCTTAGCGGGCGCGATCATTACCGGGTCGCCCGCCATGGTGACCGATCAGGCGGACTGGATGCGGTCTCTGGCAACCTGGATACCGGAGGCGGTGGAACAGAAAATCCCCCTCCTTGGCGTCTGTTTCGGCCATCAGATCTTGGCGCAGGCGGTGGGAGGCTGCGTCGATTATCATCCCGAAGGCCGCGAAATCGGCACCGTTGCGGTAGAACTGACCGAGGAAGGCAGGCGGGATCCTTTGCTCGGTTATTTGCCGGATACGTTCAAAGCGCATGTGACGCATGCGCAAACGGTGATTCGGCTGCCGGCGAATGCGCGGCGGTTGGCGGCCAACGCCTATGAATCCCACCATGCGTTTCGGGTCGGCGATTGCGCCTGGGGAGTGCAGTTTCATCCCGAGTTTACCGCGAACATCATGCGCGCTTACGTCGGCGAATACGCCGGTGCGCTTTCCGAGCAAGGCTGCGATGTAGCCGTGTTAAAGGCCGCGATTAAAGATACCGAGGCGGCGAATGCACTGCTAAAACGGTTTTATGCCTATTGTGCGCAAAAGCAAGCGCCAATCAGCTGCGATTCCGCTTCGGATCACCCGTAGCGGCAAAGTGCATCCGGCTTCGCCTCGTTGAGGCTGCTTGCTTCGATAAGCCTCGTCCCTTCAAATGATTTCCTTTCTAAACCTTCACGCTTGACATTCCAATGATGGCAAGGTTTAGGATGATCGCTCCTTCAATAATTCCCACAGGAGACGAAAATGAAAAACCATAGACATCATCACGATAGCCCCGCGTCATTGAACCGGGTCGCCTGGATGGCGACGCTGCATTGCCTGGGCGGTTGTGCGGTCGGAGAAGTAGCCGGTATGGCGATCGGTACGGCGTTGTCGTGGAGCAATGCCGAAACGATTGCTTTGGCGGTCACGCTCGCGTTTGTTACCGGTTATCTGATGACCATGTTGCCGTTGCTGCGCGGAGGCTATGATTTTGGCTCCGGCATGCGCGTCGCGTTTGCGGCCGATACCGCTTCGATAGCGATCATGGAACTTGCCGACAATCTGGCCCTGCTGATGATCCCCGGCGCGATGGATGCACAGGTGACTTCGATCATGTTCTGGTCCAGTCTTGCGGCTTCGTTGGGGATCGCTGCAGCAGCAGCGTTTCCGTTGAATCGCTGGCTGATCTCGAAAGGTCAAGGCCATGCGCTGGCGCATGCCCATCATTGTGGGGGCTGATATGAACATCGGCCAGGCCGCAAAGGCATCCGGCGTATCCGCGAAAATGATCCGCCATTATGAATCTGTCGGGCTGATTCCGAAAGCGAGCCGGTCTTATTCGGGTTACCGGCATTATCAGGAAAGCGATATTCACCTGTTGCGCTTTATAAAAAGGGCGCGGACGGCCGGTTTCAGCACCGCGCAAATCAGCAAACTGTTGTCGTTATGGAGCGACCGGGAACGCCCGGCGCGGGAGGTCAAACAGTTGGCGGTCGAGCATCTGGCCGATCTGGAACATAAAATTAGCGAACTGCAATCGATCGCTGCCGCTTTGTCGCAGTTGGTGTCCAACTGTCATGGCGGCGAACATCCCGAGTGCCCGATTCTGGATACGTTGGCCGGCGAGTCCGCAATCGCCGATTTGGGCTGTCAGGCTTCGCTTAGACATCAACACAAAAAATTCGGAGGTTACTCATGAAAACCTGGATACTTTTATTTGCATTGCTGGCTTCGTCACAGGTAGCGGCCGACGGCGATCACCATCATTCTGATGCGATGGGACAGCAAAAACTCGGTTCTACCGACTTTCCCATCTCCTGCACGCCGGCTGCTGGAGCCGAGTTTAACCGGGCCGTCGCGATGCTGCATTCGTTCTGGTATGACGAGGCGAACAAAAGTTTTCGCCGGCTTGCCGAGTCGGAGCCCGATTGCTCAATGGCTTATTGGGGCATCGCGATGAGTCTGTACCGCCAGTTATGGGCTACGCCGCCGGCCGACGCGGAATTGAGCGAAGCGCGCGCGGCCTTGCAAAAAGCTCAAACGCTGACGGTCAAAACCGAGCGCGAACAGCTTTATCTGGCCGCGGTGGAGATACTCTACCGTGACCAAGAAGCGGATTACGGCAAGCGAAAGCGGGCTTACGAGCAGGCAATGGCGAAGGTGCAGGCCCGATTTCCGGATGACCCGGAGGTGAACGTGTTCTATGCACTGGCCTTGATTTCGACCGCATCTCCGCAGGACAAGACCTATGCGCAGCAGAAAAAAGCACTGGAGCTGTTACAGAAGGTGCTCGATGCCGAGCCGAATCACCCCGGCGTCGCGCATTACATCATCCATGCCAGCGACAATCCCGAGCTTGCTCCTTTGGGGCTGGCCGCCGCGCGCGCCTATGCGCGCATCGCACCGGCAGTGCCGCATGCGCTGCACATGCCTTCGCATATCTTCATCCGCCTGGGGCTGTGGAAGGATGCGGCCGAGTCTAATTTGGCCGCCTATCGTGCCGCCAAAGATTATGCGCGGGACAATTTTCCTGGCAAGGTTTGGGATCAGCAACTGCATTACATGGATTACATGCTTTACGCCTATCTGCAATCGGGCCAACTCGACAAGGCGGAGGCGATTTGGCGAGAAACGAGGGCGATCAAAAAAACGCATCCCGAGAATACGACCTCCGCCTATGCGTTGGCCGCGATTCCGGCGCGTTATGCGATCGAACGCCGTGCCTGGTCCGAAGCGGCTCAATTGACTATCCGGCCTTTGGCCTTTCCGTGGGAAAGATTCGGCTGGTGCGAGGCGATCACGCATTTTGCGAAAGGCTTGGGCGCAGTTCAAAGCGGCGATACGGCAACGGCGCGGGCAAGCCTTAAACGGCTGGAAACGCTGCGCGATGCCGCCAAAGCCGCAAAAAATGCCTATACGCCCGATCAAATCGAGATTCAACGTTTGGCGATCGCGGCCTGGATTGCGCATGCGAACAGGCAGGAACAAGAAGCGGAGCGCTTACTGCGTGCGGCGGCCGATCTGGAGGATGCCACCGAAAAGGACAACGTCACGCCGGGCGCTATCGTGCCGGCGCGTGAGTTGCTGGGCGATTTGCTGCTGGACATGCGGCGTCCCGAGGACGCATTGAAAGAATACAAAGCCTCATTGCAACGAACGCCGAACCGGATCAATGGTTTGCTCGGCTCGGAACGGGCGGCAAAACGGCTTACTTAGGGTACTGATCGATGAGCGCAAGCGCCCGGTCGATCTGCTCCGGCCTGTTATAAAAATGCGGCGAGAAACGGATGCCGGCGCCGCGCAGCGCGCAGATCACCTGCTGTTGCATCAGATAATGATAAAGCGCCGAATTCGGAATGGTTTTATGCCTGAACACCACGATGCCGGACTTCAGCGCCGATCGGGCAGGGCCTAGCAGTTCCAGTTCGGCATGGTGTTCGATGCGTTCCCGCAGATAGTCGATCCGCTCGATCAGCAAGGCTTCGATCGTCTCGATGCCGATGTCGAGCAGCAGCGACAGGCTGGCCGACAGCGCATGAATGCCGAGCATGTTCGGGCTGCCGCATTCGAAGCGGCGCGCGGTCGGGTGTATTTCCCAAGGCTTGTTCTCGTAATTGTGCGTATCCTTCATCATGTGCCAGCCGAATTGCGTCAGCTTGAGCCTGTCCCGAGCTTCCGGCGTCGTGTAGAAAAAGCCGAGACCTTCCGGCCCGAACATCCATTTATGGCTGTCGGCCATCACGAAGTCGGCCTGACAGGCCTGTACGTCGAAATGCACCGCGCCGATGCTCTGTATCGCGTCGATGCAGAACAAAATGTTACGCTGTTTACAGAAATCGCCGATCCGTTCGATATCGAGCCGGAGGCCGGTTGCGAACTGGATCGAACTGATCGTCAGCAGGCAGGTATTGCGGTCGACCAAGGCATATAACGCTTCTTCGGGGGATGCGGCGGCATAGAGGTCGGCCTGGCGCAGTTCGACGCCCTGCATCGCCAGTGCTTGCCACGGTAGCCGGTTCGACGGAAACTCCTCATTGCTGGTGACGATGTTGTCGCCGGCTTGCCAATCCAGTCCGAATGCAACGAAAGACAATGCTTCCGAGGTATTCTTGACCAATGCAATGTCGTCGGCGCTCGGCGCATTGAGTAAATCCCGGAACTGAGTCCGAAGTTCGGATTCTTTCTGCAGCCATAACGGATAAAAAGCTGCGCCATAGCGGGTATTTTGCTCGGCAAACTGGGCTACCGCTTGGCGTGTCCGTTCCGGCCACGGCGCGACCGCCGCATGGTTGAAATAAATCAGCTCGTCGGCTAAAGGGAATTCGGGGTGATGCATAGCCTAGTGGCGCCTTGTAGAGAAGTTAATGTGAAAGCTACCTTAGCAGAACGCGCCGCATAGATAAAGCCGGGCAGGATGGCTTGCGGTAATAGACGCCAGGCTGTTCGTGCGGATTGTTACGACGTTTAGACAGATAGCATGAGCGTTCGGAATTATCCAGGTCCGTTTATCATGCATGAGATGCTGGATATACCGTTTAGAAAATCTTACGGTGAGGGGTTTTTGTTGGCAATTTTGCGATAAATAATGTACGTTAGCCGGGTCTGGATAATGACTTGTTAGGCACTTCGAGAATGAAACCCTACGCGAAATACGCTGCAGCCTTGGTCGCGACCATAGGAGTACTTGTAGTTGTTAGCGCCATCTTTTGGCCTGGGTCAGCTAGGCAGCAGTCCATTGATTGCGTGGAAAAGAATTCTTGCCTGCCAAGCTACAGAAATACGGCTGTATGCGAGAGCCTCGTCGCCGGAGTGCCAGAAAGAGAACTAGTCTTTCGGCTCGGTCAGCCAGTTCAAGCAAAAGGATCTTCCCTTTACTTTGAGGCCGGAGCAACGGAACGTGGGCCGATTTGAGGTAGAACTAGATGCAAATCGAAATGCAATTCGTATCTCTTGTCGGCCAAGCGCCTAACCCCTCAATCGAGAGGACGTGCCCCGGCAAGCCGGGTCACGCCTCTCATCTCAATCGTTGGACCTCTTACATCATCACATGACGACCGCGTCTGACAATTCCGAAGAATCGCTGCAAGCCCGGTAGGATGGGCAGCGCTTTTCTGCCCACAGGCTTTGATTCAAACGGTGGGCAAACGATGAAGCTGTTTGCCCACCCTACCCAACTTCGAAAAAATCTCTCTCGAATATGTTTTCGAGCCGGATACAGAGCCTTTTCCCCACCTGATCGAGACGAGAGTTACCTTTTATCCAGACCCCGACGCGCCTAATTTAAACGATACGTTGGTTACCGTAAAAAGCGCCCATGGCATTCTCGGGTCACAACTGACCTTTTCCGGAAATAACGGAAAGAATCATGGCACTGTCATCGGGCCGGACGCGCAAAATGAAAGCATACCTTTGGGACAATCGGCTTTGGGCTGGGGAGAATTAAAATGATTAAATATTTATTGTTTATTATGTGCCTGTTTGTTACCGCAGGCGCTTTTGCCGAGACAGTGCCCTTGCTGCCGCTTAAGCAGGTGACTACCTTCAAGAATATCGATGCGCCAATGGAGGGAGGCTTCGCCGTCGCGGGGACCGAATTCAGTCTCACAGCCCAAAGCTTACAGGCGTTTACTTTTGAAATAACGCTGCCGGACGGCACGCTGATTAATGCCGGCAATGCGGAGGGGCTTGGGTTTCATTGGAGTACTGAGGTTGACGGATTTTCCGCTTTGTTTGCTCCCGGATTGCAGGGTGTAACGGTGAGCAATGACCATGCCCCGCCCGGCAGTTATCGATTCAAGATTACGCCAGAGGCATCAATCAGTTCGATTCATGTTGAAGTGATTGAGCTATCGGGTTTATCCGGACAACTTGTTCTCGGTCCGCCCAACCTGACAGTAGAGGCCAATAAGCCTTTTCCGGTCATGGCAGCGCTGCAAAGAAACGGGGCGTTACAGGCTGGAGCGGACGTGGCGCTATCTGTGACCGATCAGGATGGTCGTGAGGTGCTTGCCACATCTCTGCTGGATGACGGCGTTTCGCCCGATGGCGGCGCGCATGACGGTGTTTATAGTCGCGCCATCACGCTTGCAAACGAAGGCCGTTTCCAACTCAAGGCCGATGTCAGTTGGACCGATCCGGTGGCAGGCCGTCAGTATCGCGGTTCCATTTATAATAATTTGATCATTAGAAGCCCGAAAATACATCTATCCGGCGAGTTTTCCGAACATACTTTGGATCAAGATAGCGATGGTTTAATTGACGCTTTGGTATTGACCTTTGCGGAATCGGCGCCCAGAGTTTCAGGAAAATATTCTTTAACAGTAGTACTTGAAAACAGCTCTGGAAGTGCTTCAATTCCAGCAACTAGCCGGGCGGATAATAATTTGCTGCCTTTGGCTGTAGAAGTTCCTCATGATCGATTAAAAGTTCTTGCCGAAGATGGCCCATATTTAGTCAAAGCATTGAACATTTGGTCAGGTTCGGAAATTATCGGGCAGCACTGGGAGAACTTTGGTGCTACTCAAGCCTATAAACTGTCCGATTTAGAACGCCGAAACACCTTGATTACCGGCTTGGCCGGAGACTCCGGCATCGACAGCGACGGCGACGGCCGGTTTGAAAAATTAAAAGTCGATATGGTGATCGATACCGTGCTGCCGGGTTATTACGGGGTTTCGGCCGATATTAAATCGGCGGATAAAAACAGTTTTGGCGACTACAGCATTCAATCGATTTATCTTAACAAAGGCAAGAATACGGTTCCTTTATACTTTTTAGGCAGCGATATCGGCATGGCGGGCCTTGATGGCCCTTATCTGATCGGCAATGCTTTCGTTTATCCGAATTTTAAGGCCGAAGCTTCCATTCTCGTCGATATCGTCGGACAAACCGGCATATATCAATGCAGCCAGTTTGCCGGTTGCGGTTCCGACATGATGGCCGAGATCAAAAGAATTGCCGGCATCCTGTGCGATTTGCAGGGGCATCAATTGCTTGTTAAATTGAATTTGTTCGATCGTCTCGCCGAAAAACATCCTGAGGTGGCCGAAAAGCAGCTGAGTGCATTGTTCACACGAGCCAAAGCCCTGGAAAGATCGGGTTCGTGTCCTCCCGCCAAAGGCTGGCCCAGCGACAGGCAGGAGCTGCAGTAACGCAAATCGGCGGAAATGTGACGGACATCATACCCGTCACATTTCCTGCCGCTCATCTTTGCGCTTATGCTTTTTCGGGTTCGCGTTCAATAATCTGCACCCGCTGGGTAATCCCGCACACCAGCGTATAAGGGATCGTGTCCGCGCAGAGCGCGATCTCCTCGACGCGCAGGTCGCTGTTCCATAGGATGACCGGGTCGCCCGGTTTGGCGTCCGGTTGCGACCCAATGTCGACCGTGATCATATCCATCGAAACGCGTCCCACCAACGGCACGCGGCGGCCGTTGACCAGCACCGGCGTGCCGGGCCTCGCATAACGCGGATAACCGTCGCCGTAACCGACCGCGATCACGCCGAGCCGCGTCGATTCGGGGCAGCGCCAGGCGCCGCTGTAGCCGACCGTTTCGCCCTGCTGCACCGGCTTCACCGCGATCAGCTGCGAATGCAGGCCCATCACGGGCAGCAGGCCAAGCTCCTTGCCGGTCAGTTCCGGAAACGGCGAGATGCCGTAGAGCATCACGCCCGGCCGCACCCAGTCCGTCAAGGCGTCTTTCCAGCCCAAGATGCCGGCCGAATTCGCGATGCTGCGTTCGCCGGAGTAGCCTTCGAGCGTAGTTGTGAACAAGGCGATCTGTTCCGGCGTTTTCGGGTCGCTCTTGTCGTCCGCATTGGCCAGATGCGTCATGAAACGGATCGTGCCTTGAATGTTTCGGCATTGCCGCAGGCGTTGATAGACCAGACCGAATTCGGCAGGACGAAAGCCGAGCCGGTTCATGCCGGTGTCGATCTTCAGCCAGATGCAGAGCTTTGCTATCTCCGTCTGGTTTTCCAGAATTTCGAGCTGCTCGAACGAATGCACAACCGTGTCGAGTCCATACTGCAAAAACGCGGCGAGTTCTTCGCCGTTGCGGAAACCTTCGAGAACCGTGACCGGTTGGGTGAAGCCGGCATTGCGCAGCCTGACGCCTTCGTCGCCGCGCGCGACCGCAAACGCATCGATATCGGTCAGCACTTCGGCAATACGCTGCAGGCCGTGGCCGTAGCCGTTGGCCTTGATTACCGCCATGATTTTCGCGCCGGGAGCATGGCGCCTGACCACGGATACGTTATGTTTTACCGCGTCGGTATTCAGCACGGCATAAGCAGCGGGAGTCATCGGCCGGTTCTCCCTACCGGAAAGCTCATCAGCCCGTTCGAACGTCTATTCATAGTAATCCTGGTCATATTGCGTTCCTGCGTAATTCTCGAAACGGGTAAATTGGCCGAGGAAGGTCAGGCGCACGGTGCCTAAAGGACCGTTACGCTGCTTGCCGATGATCAATTCGGCGATACCCTTGTCCGGGCTGTCTTCGTGATAGACTTCGTCCCGGTACACGAACATGATCAGGTCGGCGTCCTGCTCGATCGCGCCCGACTCCCGCAAGTCCGACATCACCGGCCGCTTGTTTGGCCGCTGTTCGAGGTTACGGTTCAACTGCGACAGGGCGATCACCGGCACATTCAGTTCCTTCGCGAGCGCCTTGAGACCGCGTGAAATATCCGAAATCTGCTGAACCCGGTTGTCGCCGCTGCTGGGCGACTGCATCAATTGCAGATAATCGATCACAATCAACCCGATCTGGCCGTGTTCGCGCATCAGTCGGCGCGCGCGCGAACGCACTTCGGTCGGCGTCAATGCGGGGGTATCGTCAATGAACATCTTGGTTTCGGCCAACAGGCTCATCGCCGAGGTCAGCCGCGGCCAGTCGTCATCTTCGAGTTTGCCGGTCCTCACCTTGTGCTGATCGATGCGTCCGAGCGACGACATCATCCGCATCGCCAAGGCATCGCCCGGCATTTCCATACTGAATACAGCGACCGGCTGGCGGCTTTTGATCGCGACATTTTCGGCCATGTTCATCGCTATAGTGGTTTTACCCATCGACGGCCTACCCGCGACGATGATCAAATCGGCCGGTTGCAGCCCGGAAGTCAGGCGATCGAGCTCGGTAAAGCCGGTGCTCGCGCCGGTGATCGAGCCTTCCTGTGCAAACATCACCTCGATCCGGTCGACCGCGCGGGCCAGCAGCGATTTGATCGGTTGGAAGCCGCTTTGGCCTTTTTGCCGGTTTTCGGCGATCTTGAACACTTCACGCTCGGCGTTTTCGAGCAGTTCGGAGGTGTCGCGGCCTTCGGTATTGAAGCAGGAATCCGAAATGTCAGTGCCGACATGGATCAACTGCCGCAATATCGAACGGTCGCGCACGATGTTTGCATAGCTGACGATGTTTGCGGCGCTCGGTGTATCCTTCGCCAGCAGGCCCAGATACGCCAGGCCGCCGGCATTGTCGAGCTCGCCGATCGTATCGAGCGCTTCGGAGATGGTGACCACATCAAATGGAATTTGTTTCTCGGCCAGATCCTCGATCGTCCTGAAGATCAGTCGGTGATCCTTCCGGTAGAAATCGTCGGAAGTGACCTTGTCCGCAACCGAATCCCAGGTCTGATTGTCCAACATCAGTCCACCCAGCACCGATTGCTCGGCCTGAATCGAATTGGGGGGGACTTTTAATGAGTCATGAGCGTAGTCGCGTGGAAAGGTAAGAGAATCAGGCATCTTATGGCAAGATAAAAAGAGTGGGCTAGATAGGTGGGGCAAGCGCCCTTGATTTGGTATACTTCTATTTTATCAAAATTCGCGGTAACTCAGTGCGCCGTCTGACGTATTGCAAAAATTCATTAGGAGTAAAAGATGCTGAATAAAGTGATTTTAATAGGAAGGTTAGGGGTTGACCCTGAAGTTCGCTTCCTGCCGAGCGGCGGCCAGGTGACGAACATCCGTCTGGCCACCAGCAGAAGATGGCGGGATAAACAGACGAATGAGCGCAAGGAAGAGACGGAATGGCATCGCGTGGTGTTTTTTTCTCGTCTCGCCGAAATCGCGGCCGAATATTTGAAAAAAGGCAGCCAGGTCTATGTGGAAGGGCGCATTCGGACGCAAAAATGGCAAGGTCAGGACGGACAGGATCGCTATACGACCGAAATCGTCGCCGAGGAAATGCATATGTTAGACAGCCGCAGCGGCGGCACCGCCAGCTTTGGCGGCGATCAGCCGCAATCGGGTCATGCCGCTTCCGGCAGACCATCGTCTCAAAGATCCGAATCGCCGTCGTCTCCCGGTTCGATGCCGCCGTCTCCGCCCAATTACGACGATTTTGACGACGATATTCCATTTTAGGGATATCTACGGATAATTGTTAATTTTTTCTCCGAATCCCGCTTTCAAGCTGGCAAGCCGGCTAAATGTTTGCCGAAGCATATCGATTATGGCAATCGGTATGCTTCAGTGGCATCGCACTGTAAAGCGGCACGATATCCGTTAGAGTCAAGAGCCGTAAGGGCAATTGCAGGGATAATAGGTTCTGTTACTTTATCAACCTATCTCACTGTCCGTTTTTATTAGACCGCTACAATATCGCAGAAACCCTTTAAACCATACGGCTTGCGTAAGCCCTAAATAAAGAAGATGGCAATGAGCTTATATTAGCATCTAAGCTAAGCTTAATTTATTTTAAGATAACGTTAAGTAAAATACAAACGTAGAAATGATAAAGTAAACCAACATGGAGCGTTAGAGCTCTCTAGGTCTAATAGCGAGAGCAAATTACATGAAGTTTCTGCCAGGCAAAACATTAAAAAAATATGATTTTAAGAAAGCAAAAACCAGACCCAAATTAACAATGCGGTAAAAAATGGGAGGTTCAAAATGGATAAATATTATTATCATTATAAATGTTATACAGGATCTATAGAAATAAACTTCAAAAAAGATTACTTAGAAGGAAGAGTGTTATATATAGACGAGTTGATACCCTATCGAGGGGAGACATTAGTTAAGCTAAAAAAAGATTTTGAAAGGGCCGTAGATGAATACTTGGAGGAATGCAAGATTAACGGCTTAGAACCTAAAAAACCGTTTACCGGCAGTTTAATCCTCAGGATCAGTCCAGAGTTACAGGAAGACACGGCAAAAATGGCGGAAGGCCTAGGAAAATCATTAAACGATTATATTAGAGATGCAATCAAAAAGGAGAATAAAACGCATGTTAGGCCGCTTTTATTTTCTCTCTGAATTGTAAGCTTTTTGAGTTTTTCATGCTTTTTTGGCTCTGGTAGGCTGCTCAACTTGTCAAATCAAGTGATTAAAGCCTATCAGAGCCGTTATAAACTGCCAGCAAGCCTTCACGGGCAACTATTGCCCAAATTTACGCCAGCTCAGCTAAAAATTATACGATTTAACTCGCTCGTAATGCCTAATTGCACAGGCTGCTCACGGACGAAGTGAAACCTCATCCGTATTTTTTTTACTGATTGCCGGCCTTGATATGCGCTGCAGCTTCTTCAGCGGCTTTGGTGGCGGCTTTTGCCCGGTCCTTGCCTTTCATCTTACCTTGCTCCAGAGAGGATTCCAGTGATTTTACGGCCGCTTCCATATGGGTTTTGGATTCGCCTGTCGCCGCTTCGGCGGCCATTTTCGCATGAATCAAAGCCTCTTTTGCGTGCTTGACCAAAATGGGATTATGTTCGGCTTTTCCGTATTGAATCGCCATTCTTGTATGTTCCAAAGCGGCATCGGCATGCTCTTCCGCAAATACCGGATAGCTTAAAAAACCCAATAAAGCCGCACCCATCAATGTGATTTTTTTCATTCTATGTCTCATATTGTTTTTAATTATGATAATCCTGACCATCTGCAATAAACGTTTGGCTAAGACTGGGAAAATGCATAATATCACGTCGGGAAAGAAATAAATGATTTAATTACAGCAGGAATAATAATAATTGACATTTATCGGAAATAGCTATCACAACAATTTTAAGGGGTGTCAAATTTAATGTAATTAGCAATGATCCGATTCCACTCCAACCTTTAACATGTTGGGCAACATTGGAGTATCCATAATATTATGAATAGGGAAAGCTGCGAAAAAAATGATAAACATCATGATTTTTAGTGCATAATTGTGCATTCTCGAGTAATGAAATGACTGATAATCTGGCGGCGATGTAAGTCGCTGCCAAAGCGCTGAATCCGAATAGTTAAAAAATCCTCTGGCATGGGGTTTTGAATGGGTATTTAGCCTATCTATTTTATATCATTAAATTGCCTTTATTTTGAAATTTACATGGTATGTACTAGATTATAGAATGTTGTCCGTCGGCAATAAGTTAAACCGGCAAAATGCCTAATAAAGACAATAATATACAATACATTATTTAAGGAATTTCTGAATGAGGTATGTAGCAATCATCGAACCTACCCATAATGGATTTACAGCTTATAGTCCAGATGTGCCGGTATGTTCAGTAAACTGTTTGACCGAAGAAAAAGCAAAGGAAGCCCTGAAAGAAGCTCTTAAGTGTTACATAAAAGAGATGAAAAAAGTGGGGTTAGAAACTCCAAAGAGCTATTGCAGGACATCAATCATAGAAATTACAGCTTAGGCAATAATTGCAAAATGACGAGACTTTGCGAATATTGATACTGTAAAGTAACTCTATGAGTTTTTTCATCCATTAATTAATTGTTTTATTGTAGTAAGTTACTTTGTAACTGATTCTTAATCCGTAACCTCACCATCAAACTCAAAATTTGCGGGAATTTATCCAATACCAGGTTTAGAGAGCTGACAAGGGATTGTCAGCTTCTTGAAAAATTTCTCCTGATAATAAATGCCAGATGAGCTTGATCCAGGCTTGTGTTCAGAATCGATCGCCGAGAGAGTCATTTCCAGATCCCGCAAGACCCGCTATATCGTTAGAATGACTTGGGGCAGGGCATGCGGCCGGACAGGAAACTCAGAACAAGTCCGCTATCTGTGTCCGCGAAAGTGTACATCGCCTCAGATTTCCTTTACTCGGCACTCCAGTTCATCATGATCATTGTTGTGCGCTATGCGAAGACAAAAAGCAAATTTCAAACCGGGGCTTGAAAAATAAATCTCCGGCCCCAATTTAGTGCTCATCCATTCTTTACTAACGGAACGAGCACGTATGACAGTAGAAGCAAAAAAACAAACTCTGGGCTTCGAGACCGAAGTCAAACATCTGTTGCACTTGATGATCCATTCCTTGTACAGCAACAAGGAAATCTTTCTGCGCGAGTTGATCTCGAATGCTTCCGATGCCTCGGACAAACTGCGCTTTTTGGCTCTGTCCGACGAAAGCCTGTATGAAGGCGACAGCAACCTCAAAATTCGCCTTGAATTCGATAAGGATAAACGCACGATCAAGGTGATCGATAACGGCATCGGTATGACCCGCAGCGAAGTGCAGGAGCATATCGGCACGATTGCTAAATCCGGCACCAAGCAGTTTTTCGAATCACTGACCGGCGATCAGGCGAAAGACAGCGAACTGATCGGCCAATTCGGCGTCGGTTTCTATTCCGCGTTTATCGTGGCGGACAAGGTGACCCTGATCACCCGCAAGGCCGGCATGCCGAAAAGCGAAGGCGTGCGCTGGGAATCGACGGGCGAGGGCGACTATACGCTCGAAACGGTCGATAAAGAAAAACGCGGCACCGAAATCATTCTGCATCTGAAAGAATCCGAAAACGAATTCCTGGACGGCTATCGAATCCGCTCGATCGTCCGGAAATTCTCCGACCATATTTCCTTGCCGATCGTGATGGACAAGGAAATCATGCCGTCCTACGACGATGAAGGCAAGGAGATCGAAAATCCGAATCCGGAGATCGAAGAAGAAACCGTTAATAGCGCCTCCGCGCTCTGGACCAAGGCGCGCCAGGACATCAGCGAAGACGATTATAACCAGTTCTACAAGCATGTCGGCCACGACTTTCAGGACCCGCTGAGCTATGTGCACAGCAAGGTCGAGGGTACGAACGAGTATACGCTGCTATTGTACGTGCCTTCGCGCGCGCCGTTCGACTTGTGGGACCGCGACAACAAGCACGGCGTCAAGCTGTACATCCGCAAGGTGTTCATCACCGACGATGCCGAACAGTTGATGCCGCGCTATCTGCGCTTCATCAAGGGTGTGATCGATGCGAACTCGCTGCCGCTGAACGTCTCGCGCGAGATTCTGCAGCAAAGCAAGCAGATCAGCACGATCAAATCCGGCGCGGTCAAGAAAGTGCTCGGCATGCTGGAAGGACTGGCGAAGAACGAGCCGGACAAATACGAGAAATTCTGGTCCGAATTTGGGACTGTCATGAAAGAGGGTCCGATCGAGGATCATGCGAACAAAGAACGCATCGCCAAGTTGCTGCGCTTTGCCTCGACACACGGCGACAGCGACAAGCAATCGGTCAGCCTGGAAGATTATGTCAGCCGGATGAAGGAAGGCCAGGAGAAGATCTACTACGTGACCGCGGACAGCTACGCGGCGGCCAAAAACAGCCCGCACCTGGAAATCTTCCGCAAGAAAGGTATCGAAGTGCTGCTCTTGTCCGACCGCGTCGACGAATGGCTGATCTCCAGCCTCGACGAATTTGACGGCAAGCACCTGCAATCGGTCGCCAAGGGCCAACTGGACCTCGGCAAGCTGGATGACGAGGAAGAGAAAAAGCATCAGGAGGAAGTCAGCAAGGATTTCGAATCGGTGCTGACCCAGATCAAGGACGTACTGGCCGACAAAGTCAGCGAAGTACGCTTGAGCCACCGCCTGACCGAATCCCCTGCTTGTCTGGTCTCCGACGTTTACGGCATGAGCCTGAACATGGAGCGGATCATGAAGGAAGCCGGCCAGAAGATGAGCTTCGGCAAGAAGCCGATCTTCGAAATCAACCCGGACCATGCCCTGGTGCTGCGTCTGAAAGCCGAGCAGGACGACAGCCGCTTCGCCGATCTGACGCAGATTCTGTTTGACCAGGCGATCCTGGCCGAAGGAGGCCAGCTCGACGATCCGGCGGCGTTCGTGCACAAGCTGAACGGATTATTGCAGGGACTTCTACACTAATCGAAAGATTAAAAAAGGCCGGATGCTCTCCGGCCTTTTTTATGGCTATTTATCTAGGGTACTCTGTTCGCGCCATCGAATGCCGAAAGGTACTCACAGCATACCCTACAATACTTTTAACAGAATCCGCACGGCTTCCGAGCCAGTAGCAAATAGAAATCAAGCAAATTTCTTCTTCAACTTCCAATAAGCCACGCTGAAAGTTAGCACCATCCCGCAAGCGGAACCCATCAGAATCAATCCCAGAAATACGGTTTGCCTGTAAGTATAATCCACTAATCCTTGGGCTTGCCGGCTCAGGGAGTCTAATCGAGTCGAAAGACGGTCTAAATTGTCGGGGGCTAGGGTCTGGTCCAAGGCCAGCAGCAATTTCACCAAGTCCTGGGCAGTCACCGTGAACTGTGCGGCAGCGGCAGTGTAATCCTTAATGCGGAAAGGTTCGGCATTAGGCTTGGGAGGCCAGGCTTCGAGTTGCCGCAACACATCCTGAAAAGACTTTAGGGTGACGGTGGATGCATCGGACAATCCTTTGCCTGCATCCAGCGCTTTCTCCGTTTGTGCGGCGAGTTGGGTAAGGCCGGGTTGTTGCGCACTCAGGGCCTGGATGATCTTATGGCGTTCGGCGCTGATGAGTCTTGGCAACTGCTCCGCCGCCTGACTGAATCGGTTTGCCGATTCGGTAAGTTGGGCAGTGTTGATCAGCAGCTTTTCCAACTGAGGCATGTCAGCGGCCTGAATGAGCAGCAATTCGCTTTCCCAGCGGATCAGGGTCGGCAGGTACCTTGACAGGAACAGGCCTCGTTCCGCAAACAGGCGGGTGTTGGCCAGCTCGCGAGTGGCGGGGTCGAGCCCCGCCAGCGGGTCTATGACGAGCAGGTTGAATACGCTCGTGGTGATTCCTTGCTCGGTACGGCGGTTCATCTGTGCGACTTCGGAGGCGAAGCCCATCACTCCGATATCGCGGGGTGAACGCGTACTCGGATGCTGTTCGTGCCAGGCTTTGATCGCCGCACGCAGCTCCGAGATTTGTTCCTTTTTCAGTGTGGTTTCGGCGATACGCCAAATCTCATTTTCAACGTCCTGAGAGGCGCGCAGATAAGGTTTAGCCGAGTCGCCGAAGTATCTGGGCATCCAGAATTCCTCGACATTTATCCGGTTCAGGCTGGCGAAGATGACCATATCGAGAAGGTTGGCATAGGCGTTGGCCCCGGTGGCGATGGCCACTATATCATTGGTTGTGCTAATGCGTCGCATCAAAATGCTGCGTTTTTGGGAAACCTCATCATCTCGCCGCAATCTGCCGGCGGCAAGGTTAAGCGTTTTGATAGAATTGTCGGAAAAGCGGAGCAACTGGGATTGCAGCTCGACGGGATCGGGTTTGCCGTTGTCCTTGTCTAGCGAAAATAGGGAGCGGATGCCTATCTCTGGCAATTCCAGAGTGTTTTTGAGCAAATTACAGCCGCTTGCACTTAAAGTCAGAGCGAATAGCAGAACGGCTTTCGGTATCCATCTACGAGCAACCTGACTGGAAGGCTGAAGCTCTGCGCGCATTAAGATATCGACTCCCTGTGTAACCTAAAATTTCCATGTTTTCGTTAGATTGGAGGAGAACGCCATAGTTCAGGGCGCTTGAGGCGGATTTATTAGGTGCGGTTTCGAGACTCCAATCCCGATTTTACCTGCCTGCCGGCTTCAAGGGTAGGGTACGCGCCGCGTACCATTTTAAGCTGTAAAACATGACCCGGCCCCGCCGAATAAGTTATCATCAGATTTTTTACGATCGAAAAACTCACATGGCCGAAATAATAAAAACAACGCATCCCGGCGGTTGCCCCCATGATTGTCCCGATACCTGTTCGATGGTGTTTGAGGTTGCCGAGGGCAAACTGACCGGCGTCAAAGGCAATCCCGATCACCCGATGACGCGGGGCGGGCTCTGCGTCAAATTGAAGGATTACGAAAAACGCCATTATCATCCCGACCGCCTCTTGTATCCGATGCGCCGCAGCGGCCCGAAAGGCAGCGGGCAGTTCACGCGGATCAGCTGGGACGAAGCGCTGGATGAAATCGTCGCCCGCTGGCAGGCGATCATTGCCGAACACGGCCCGCAGGCGATCGTGCCTTACAGCTATCTCGGCAATCAGGGGCTGGTCCATGGCCTGAACGGCGGCGATGCGTTCTTCAACCGGCTGGGCGCGACCGTAACCGAGCGCACCTTCTGCGGCGAAGGCTCGAGCACTGCATGGTTGTTGACGGTGGGACCGACCGCCGGAGTCGATCCGGAAAGCTTTATTCACGCCAAATACATCATCATCTGGGCCTGCAATTCGGTCAGCACCAATCTGCATCACTGGCATATCGTGAAGGAGGCGCAAAAGCAGGGCGCCAAGGTCGTCGTGATCGATGCGTATGCCTCCAGAACCGCCAAGGAAGCCGACTGGCATCTCGCGCCGAAGCCGGGCACGGACGGCGCGCTGGCGATGGCGATGATCCATACGATTATTGAAGAGGGGCTGGTCGATCGGGATTATGTCGACCGCTACACGGTCGGTTTTGCGGAGCTGGCGGAACGGGCAAAAACGCGCACGCCGGAATGGGCCGCCGAAATTACCGGCATACCGGCCGACAACATTCGCGAGCTGGCCCGAGAATATGCGGTTACGCAGCCCGCCGCGATTCGGATCGGCGTCGCCCTGGAAAGGCATCACGGCGGCGGCCAGACTATTCGCGCGGTATCTTGTCTTCCCGCCTTGACCGGCGCCTGGCGTCATGTCGGCGGCGGCATCCTGCAGTTTCCGGTTTGGGAGCATCCTTACAAGTTCGACGTAATCTGCCGGCCGGACCTGATCCCGGAAGGCACGCGTGTGGTCAACGCCTTGCAAATCGGACGCGCTTTGACCGATGAGCCTCCCGCAGGCCCGCCGATCAAATCGATCATGTGCTGGAACGCCAACCCCGTTACCCAGGCGGCGGAAACCGACAGGATCGTCAAAGGGCTCAAGAACGAGGATCTGTTTCTGGTTTCGGCGGAACACTTCATCTCCGACACTGCCTTGTATGCCGATATCCTGTTGCCGGCGTCGATGGGCGCGGAACTGGAAGACATCATCCTGTCCTGGGGGCATCTGTATCTGACTTACAATGCCAAATGCGTCGAGCCGCCAGGCGAAGCGATCCCGAACAACGAAATTTTCCGGCGTCTGGCCCAGAGATTCGGCTTTGAGGAAGATAATTTCAAATGGTCCGACGCCGAATGCCTGGAACATTATATCGACTGGGATGCGCCTGCGTGCCGGGGCATTACTCTGGACTACTTGCGCAAGCACGGCTTCGCCCGATTAAACGTCGGCACCAAAGATGATCGTGCGCCGCACAAGGAAGGCAACTTCCCGACCCCGTCCGGCAAATGCCAACTGATCGCCGAGGGCGCCACCAATTTCGTGCCGGGACCTTTCCGCCAAATGTACGAGGGCTTTCAGCCGGGCGAGGCTTTGGACCCGTTGCCGGATTATGTGCCGCCACGGGAAGCGGCAGCAACGAATCCCGATCTGGCGTCAAAATATCCCTTGAACATCGTCTCGCCGAAGAGCCACGGATTCCTGAACTCCTGCTACGCCAATATGGAGCACAAAATACAAGGGCAGGGCGAGCAATTCGTGCTGATCAATGCCGTTGACGCCGATCAGCGCGGCATCCGCCATGGCGACAAGGTCAGGGTCTTCAACGGGCGGGGCGCTTTTGCGGGTATTGCTAAAATCACCGAAGATGTGAATCCAGGGTTAATCGTCGCGACGTTAGGCTACTGGCGGCAATTGAATCAAGGGACCGTGAACAGCATCAGTTCGGCAGAGTTGGTTAATATGGGAAATGCGCCGTCGTTTTCGGACAATTTGGTGCAACTGGAAGCGTTGCAATGAAACGTAAAGGCTATGGCGGGATTGTTAGTAGTTTAATAGAGAACCCCCCTTTATTATATAGGTATGTAATACTTGACCCTGATTTTTCTCATTGAACGAATTGAGGGTATCGTGCTGGCCGGCCTGGGCTGTCCAATTGCTGTGAGACAATTTCGGCAGAGGAGCAAAATAGTGCTCAGATCAGTAATTGTTGCGTTTGTACCATTGGCGGTCTTACTAGCAGCTTCCTCGATTGCCTGCATTGCGGGTTACTTTATCGTACTGTATTTAGGCGATGAATTTCCTTTCCGTAAAGTGATCTCGAAAACGACCCAGTTGTTGCTAGTGCTCAGCATTTTTCCGGCGATGGCCTGGCTCAAATTGAACAAGCAGGATTTGGGCTTTGTCGTCAAAAAGCTGTTTTTCAAGCAAGTGTTGCAAGGTTTTGCACTCGGCTTGCTGACTTTGTTGCCTATATTCATGATCGAGTATGGACTCGGCATCCATGTTCTCGATCAATCGAAAAACTGGACTTTGGGTTTCGCGGTTCAAAAAATCGGTGTTTCCCTGGGATTGGCTTTATTAATTTCACTGGTCGAAGAACCGTTGTTCCGCGGCTTGCTGCTCGCCGGTTTAAAAAGCAAACTGCCGGTCGTAGCGGCTATATTAATTAGTTCCAGCTATTACGCGGCCCTGCATTTTTTGAAAAGCCAATCCGAAATTCCCTTGCAGGAACTGAATGTATTGAGCGGTTTCATCCTGGTGGGGGAAGCCTTTGGCAATTTGCTGAATCCTATCATCTATCCGGCTTTTTTCGCCTTGTTGATGGTGGGTATATTCTTATGCCTGCTTAGGACGCAACTCAACGCCAGTTTGGGTCTCTGCATCGGCTGCCATACGGCTTGGGTGTGGCAAATCAAAATGAGCAAAAGCCTGTTCTACTTTAATTATCAATCGGATTATCTGTATTTAGTCAGCCCTTATGACGGTGTCATCGGTCCCCTGGCGGCCGGCTGGCTCATGCTGACCATGATCGGCTATTCAGCATACAGGAAATTCAATAAAACTGAAGGTAGAATAAGTTAATATTATGTCGTAATAATAGGGTCCTGATTTTTGTAAACGTTCTGGCGACCTGCCTGATACGCGGAGACGATTTGATCTATGGACAAGCTTGATCTTTAAGGGTGGGCACAAGCTACCCCACTCTCATAGCTATGGTAATTAACCATTAATGGGTATAAGATGCAATGATTTTGCCCATAGCTTATTAGTTAATCCACTCCCTATACGAATATCAAGTCGGGTACCAGCAACAGGCAACCCAAGCTACGCGACTAAATTGGTAAGAATAACCTCTGATAACTTTAACCTAATATTAAACGATGACCGATTTGTTCAATCAATGGGGAAATTTCCTCTTTCATACGAGGAATGTGCTGTTTCCTGTTCTTATCGCCGCACTGCTGTTTTTTTGTCCGCCCGTTATAATGGGAATTATGCCTGGCGACTTTTTTCTCGCGATAGGTTTGTTAATGGTGGCGGCTGGCCAGGCCTTACGGATATTGACCATCGGTCTTGCCTATATTGTTCGCGGCGGTAGACATAGAAGAATTTATGCCGAAAATCTGGTGACTGATGGAGTTTTTTCTCATTGCAGAAATCCGCTTTATGTAGGCAATATTCTGATTGTTATCGGTTTTATGTTCATCTCCGGCAATACAACCGGCATCATTCTGGGGGCAATAGGCTTTATGACGATTTACCGGCTCATCGTTTTCAGTGAAGAACGGTTTTTAACTGAAAAATTTGGTCAGGCCTATATCGAGTTTTGCGCCGATGTGCCGCGCTGGCTGCCCCGTATCAGAGGATTACGTGAAACCATCAATAATTATGAATTTGACTGGCCGGCGGTTGCAGTTAAGGAATACGGCACCCTGTTTACATCGTTGATGATTTCACTGGGATTGATAAGCTGGAAACTAAATCTCGCCGGGAGTCTGGCTCAAAAAAAAATACCGGTTATCACGGCGACAATACTGATAGTTGCGGTCTATGCCATCGTGCGTTTTCTGAAGAAAACCGAGCGTCTTAAATCGATGAGATAAACTCGATCAATCAATAACATCATGACAAAGAGCAAATCAATGACACAGGAAGATCGAATTTTTCAACAAATCAATCGAACGGAAGATTTTACCTTTGATGAGCGCGTTGCAACCGTGTTTGATAACATGGTATCCAGGAGCGTGCCTTTTTACACCGAAGTACAGCGTATTCAATCGGACCTTATCATGGAATTTTTACCGGAGCAGGACGGTCTGGTTTGTGATTTAGGTTGTTCAACCGGAA
Organism: Methylomicrobium sp.; assembly: GCA_051061095.1. Lineage (GTDB taxonomy): Bacteria > Pseudomonadota > Gammaproteobacteria > Methylococcales > Methylomonadaceae > Methylomicrobium. The sequence goes on from JBPFEE010000010.1 coordinate 199,167, forward strand.
CGACTATCGAATACATCATAAAACACCCCAAATGTCCTCAAGCGGCTAAGTTTATTGGCTTTGATAATTCCGAGCCCATGTTGAATAAGGCGCGCGCCAAATTATCGAGCGGAGTGGCGGAAGATAGAGTATCGCTGCGGATTGCTGATTTGAGCGATCTGAACGCGTTACCGTCTTGTAATGTGATAATCCTAAACTGGACCTTGCAGTTCGTGCGTCCGATTGATCGGGAACATTTGCTTAAAAACATTTATAGCGCGCTTAAACCGGGCGGCGTGCTGTTTTTATCGGAAAAAATTTTAAGTAATGACGCCTGTTTGAACCGTATTTATATTGACCATTACCTTCAATTTAAAAAATCGCAAAGCGGCTATAGCGACGCCGAAAACCAGCGCAAACGGGAAGCGCTGGAAAATGTGCTGATCCCTTACCGGCTTGAGGAGAATTATCTTTTACTGGAGCGGGCCGGCTTTAAGCGCATCGATACCTATTTCCGCTGGCTCAACTTCGCCGGCCTGATCGCCATTAAGTAAATCTGGCTGATTTACTATGATAATCAAACTCGATAGGATGGGCTGAGGTACGAAGCCCATCAATCGCGAACGATGGGCCTCATTAAATTATGGTCAATTAAGACTTCATTTCCTTAAAGCGTTACGAGCTTAATCGAGAAAATTGCTTATAAAAACAACTATTGACAATAAATAAGATCGAATTGTCATGGATATTTTTATTTGATCTATTTTTTGTAGGAGTGGGGAGTCATATGACTGCGAAAAACATAAGCATTACAGAATCAGAATTATCTAAAGCCCGCGACTATATTGCCAGTCAGTTCTCTGCGCATAGCTGGTGGCCGAAAGAGCAACCTGGCGAAGCCAAACGGGAATTCGATTTGATGAAAGGAAGCGCGACCGCGTTGAATGCCTGGTGTGAGAGATGGCTGGACGCGGGACAATGTAAAAAGCTGGAAAAAGCCCTACGGGCCTGAGCTTTTACAAAGTTTATATCATTCGTTACTTCAGCCATGTAGAGTAAGCACCGCGTACCAATGCGGAGCGTTCAGATAAAATTTACACTAAAAGGTATGCGATGCCTACCCTACCTGCGGCCATGTTTCCCACTGATTATTTTAGAGAACCTTATGAGACATAATATTTTTATCGGCTTATTGTTGCTGGCTTGCGGTAATGCCGCCTTGGCGGACATGATCGGCTCCGTGGATACCGAATTCAAACTCATTGGCCCCGATAATAAAATTGTTATTGAAGCCTTCGATGATCCGGAGGTTGCCGGCGTGACCTGTTATATCAGCCGCGCAAAAACCGGAGGGGTTTCCGGAGCCGCCGGCGTCGCGGAAGACACTTCCGATGCTTCCTTGTCCTGCCATCAAACCGGACCTGTGAATCTCGATCCGAAAATCAAATCCGGCGACCGCGACGGCGAGAATGTATTCAAGAAACGCACTTCGCTGGTTTTCAAGTCGATGCAGGTGGTCAGGTTTTACGATAAAAATCGCAATACGTTGGTTTATATGGTCTATAGCGACCGGGTATTAAAAGGCTCGCCGAAAAACAGTACTTCCGCCGTACCGATTCTGCCTTGGCGCTAAGGTTACCGGCAACACGTTCCAGCCAAAAGACACACTGTTTACCTGTTCCGGGGCGTTCAAGCGAAAACCGTCCATGCCTGCCGAAGCCGCCGGTACCTCTACATCGGCCGTATTCCATTCCCGGCTCGAAATGACGTATTCCGCCTCGACAGACTGATTTTTTCCGATCATATCGAACCGGCGGCTGCGCTGACCGGTCACACAATAAAGACGGCCGGCTTGCGATGCTGCAGAGGTAAAAGGCTTCGCTGATGACCGCCGTTTGACGAGTTTCGGATCGTTCTCCCGGATGGGCCGGCGGGATAGGCTTTTCAAGAGAGACGCTTTCATTGTCTGGTAGGAATGAGCGATGAATTTCATTATTGGAAAACGGGCTGCGGTTATTCTCCTGAGTATGCTGATGCTCGGTTGTTCGAGCATACGGGCGAGATATGGCATTCTTGATGAAAAGAATGCATGGAAGATGTATCCCGGTGTTATGCAGGACGTAAAGGAAATGGGGAGCATAGTCAGAGGCCAGCCTTTGAAAAACGGCGAGGGGAGCGCGGAACCGGGATGGATCAAGGGCGTGGTCGCCGCTATCCTGGTTTTGGATTTACCTTTTTCTACCGTCTTCGATACGGTCGTGGTGCCCTATGACCTGTATCGCATCAGCAACCCGGAGGATTTCCGTAACGGCCAGGCCTCGACAGGCTCTTAGCGTGTTTTCATATGTTTGGATGCGCAATCAACCCCGAATTCCTGTATTTCGCCCGGATTCAACTCGCAGAATTTGCGCTCGAAATTGGTTTTGGTAAAGTTGAAGACGAAATTGAAAGTGACGTCGCGTTTTTGCAGACCTTCGCAATCGGCAAATTCATTTTTGCAGGCTTCTTCATCCAGCAGTTCGGGTTTACGCAAATCGCTATGCGCTCCCGTTAGCGGGCTATGGGCGTCGTAAATTTGCCCGGCGTCGAAAGAATAGAATTTCTCCCTGAGCCATAATGATTCGCTGTGATCGAAATCCGCTTGCATGTCTGCTACAAAAGGTTTGGTACTGAATCGGCTGAAGGTATAGCGCCCAATATTGGGGGCAAAAGGCGGTTTTTCGAGGCCTTTTAATTCGGTAAGCGCTTTCCGGCAATCGCTTGGATATTTGTCATCGGCACACTCCGGTCTGCCGAATGGCTCCCTTAATGAGTAGTAATCCTCCAATCCCCATAAATTGGCCCCTGTCCAGCGCCCTTCGACCAAGTGGTTCAGGCCGGTTTTACCGAGTCCCGGCTTGTTCAGGCGAAACAGGCCTTGCTCGGATTCGTTTCGATACAGCATGTTGGTCGGCAGAAAAAAATCCACGGAATTGACCATGCCTTTGGCGACGCTTCCCCAACCGAAGCTTGAATCGGAGATGGGATCATAAAGACCGCCCAGCGTACCGGTTTGAACATGGTGCCAGAAATCCGACGGCAGATTGATCAGGCTATAAAACACCTGCCCTATATGGGTATAAAGGAGACTATAACTCAGATCCACAGGCCCAATCGCTATTTGTAAGAGGTTTATCGGCAGTCTCAACCATTTATTTTCATTCTGATAAATCAACTGATCCAATTTCTTACTGGCCTGATTTCCTATTTGAGTAATCTGAGTATTCAAAATATTCTCGCGCAAGGCAAATAAAGCGCCATTCGCATAGTCATAAGTAGTGTAAACAACGGCTTTTCGAGGGATGAATCTCAGCGTCTGCGTGGGCGCGAAATTGACGATATCCACAGGATACGAGAGTTCGCCCGGATGGAAGGCCGGGTTAAACAATATCAGCGAATCGATCGGTGTTTCGGTGGTTTTTTCGTACCATTCCTTTAACAAAGACGGTTTTTGCAGACCGCTAAATGCAACCTCCAACTCTCCAAACGGCTTGCGATGCCCTGTAAGATCGCAGACTGCCAAATCCTGCAACAATTTTCCTGAACCTTTCCGGGCCTGGCCGCAGCTGGCTAACGCATTAAAATTGTCGGGATCTGCCGCGATAGTTTCCAGCATCCATCGTCTTATGGCTTCCATGCCGGCGACCGTGACCAGTTTTGCGCCATAGCTGTGCCCGACCAGATGCAGTTGAGTCTTTGCCAACGAAACGCAGACATCGTCAGCCGGGTTGAACGGATCAGGCCTTGCGCAATCTCTCGGCGCGGCGATAAGGATCTGTTTTTGTTTGATCAATCGGTAAATCAGCGCCGACACCGGAACATCCTCGCCCATAATCGCGTCGGCGTCTTGAATCAAGTTGGTATCGAAATAGCCATACGGGCTTTCTTTCCAATCCATTCCTAAATAATCGTTCGGATATTGCGGCCCCAATGCATTTTGTGCGGCATTCAGACTTTGTTTCCAGGCGCTGAGGATATTCAACGGCACTTTATCGATCAAGTTAGTGAGCGGTTCTACGGCTGAATCCATGCCGAACGGCAGAATTGCCTTGGCCATATTGGTGGTCGGGCGAGTCGTCGATGTCCACGTTACAAAAATGAAATACGGCTGAAAGGCGGCAGGCGTTTTTCCCTCCCTCATGAACTTGTCGATCCGTTCCATGTAATTATGGTAATTGGCGATGGCCTGCGGCAAGGTGTAATTCCAGCCGTGGGAAATCAGGTAAATGTCGCTGATTGCGGGTTTATCCAGCGCTTTCCGCCACTTCATCTCGACCAGCAAATCTTCGACCGGGTGGGTCAACAGGCGGTGGTCGCCGTTGTAAATTGCGAACGTGTAATTGTGTCCGCGCACCATATACGACTCATTTTTATGAGGCATATAGGGAGTGAGATGCTTCTCGGCGCAACCGTTAAGCAGCAGTGCTAGGCAGCCAATTAGAGCGAATCGGAAACGGGAGGCCATATATTCTCCTTCTTTTTAATTGGATATATAACCGAATTTAGTTTTATAAAATATGACCACAAAATACCGGATCCCGTTGCCGTTATTTTTAAACTCTTTTATGGGGATTATCGACACTTTTATTTATCCTATAATGTCCAAAAAATTACCAAAGGAGGTTTTAATGAACTACTTACGGATACTACTCTTATCAGGGATTATTAGCCTTATCGCCTGTTCCAGCGTGTATTACAGCGGCCTGGAGAAAATAGGAATTCCTAAACGGGAGGTGATGGTTCACCGGGTTGAAAAGGCGCGCGATACTCAGGAGGAAACGAAAGAACAATTCAAATCCGCCTTGGAGCAGTTTACAGCGGTTATCAATTTTAAAGGCGGTGATCTGGAGGCGACCTACAACAAACTGAACAGCGAATATGAGGCCAGCGTTAAAAAAGCGGATGAGGTCAAGTACCGCATCAGGGAGATCGAAGATGTATCGGAGGCCTTATTCGATGAATGGGAAAATGAAATCGCGCAATACAGCAGCGCTTCCCTCAAACGCAGCAGTCAAAACAAGCTCAATGCAACAAAAAACCAATATCGGAAACTGATTACGGCGATGAAGAGCGCGGAATCAAAAATCGAACCGATTCTGGCGGTATTTAAAGATCAAGTGATGTTTCTGAAGCATAATCTCAATGCACAAGCCATTGCTTCTCTGGAGACCGAGTTGGGTTCGATAAAAACCGATGTTTCAAACTTGATTACGGCTATGGAAAAATCCATTAATGAAGCCAATGCTTTTATTAAAACAATGGAGTTCTAACCCAGCATGGTAGGTCGGCAGGCTTGTTTTATATCAGACATTTTCGATGTTTCAATATGGCTATGTGGTTTGTGATGGCTCACATACAATCCCGGCATCTGGGAAAAATTGTCGGGCAACGATAAAGCTGTTGCCCGACCTACTTGGCTACTTGGCTGATGCGCAGAGAGTCGGGTCGATATTTCGGATAAAGATTAAAGACCGACCCAAATGCCTTTTGACTGAACCAGGAAAACAGTAATTAATTGAATGATTAAAAAAAGTAATCCGATTTCTATCAATAGTTTTTGAAAATTAGACATAGCGGTTTACCTCATTTGCGGCCTGCATCCCTTATCAATCGGGTAAGTCGGGCACGCTTTTTATGCGCGACCTACGCGGCTTATATGTTCTGTATATATTAAGTTTCATCAGATCTAATCCAAACGCTTCTAAAATATTTCTGTGGATGATCGTTATTTTTATTGTCCTTACAAGGAGTTCCTTCAATTCTTTCGAGCGAGCCGTCATCGCTGAGAAGTTGAACTCGATCATCCCGGTTCGGATAGAATAAAACGCTTTCCGGACGAAAATCGGACGGCAAACCGGTTACTTCAATGGGTTCGGGATTTTCATTTTTTCGCCCCCACCACTGAAATAGAGAAAATTGATCGCTACCGTCAAAAGCGCCTGCAATGATGATAAATCGATTTTGACTTGCCCAATATTCAATACTTCGGATGCCAAAGCCATTTAAATCAAGTTCTATAGGGTCGCCGAAAACTGCATGAGTATTCTTTTTCTTAACCAATTCTCTCGGATTGGTTAGCGGCAAAAGTATTGCTTTGCCTTGAGGAATCGGGTTGCGAAAACCAATCAATAGCTCTTGATCAGGCGTTACCGCCAGCCCTTCCAGGTTTAATCCTCCTTTCGCCTTGGGAGGCAGTTTTTCCGACGCTTCAAGCCGATAGCGTTTTAACCGCTCATCCTTCAACATGTCCTCAAAAAGCCGAGTATAGGAATGCCCGACTTGTTCGAAGCGCTTATTTCCCTCATCTATGGATATTTTAGTGGCAAAAAATTGACGACGTTCCGGCTTGGATTTCCCTTCTCTATTTCTCCCATGAGAAGTAATCCAGTAGATAACACCGCCAAGCTGAGCCGCTCCTTCAATATCTACTTCCTTATTGTCAGGGTTATTATCAAAGCAGTCGTTAAGATCCCTCCCGGAAATCCCGGTAACAGGACCTCCCGAGCAGTCTGAGCGATAGACTTTCAGGATATTCTCTTCATCATTGGCAACCACGAAATGCCGTTCATCAAGGGCGACAGCCGCTGACGCATCGCAAATTCCCTGATGCTCCAGTTCTTCCTCGACAATAAACCGGATTCTTTTCATGGGCGGCATCATTCCAAGGGGGATAGCAAGATTACTCAACGTGAATTATTATTTTTTTGCCGCTACCGAAAAAGTGTCGCAGGAGGCAATATCGCCGCTTTCCATTCCTTTTCGAAGCCAATAAGTCCGTTGTTCCGACGATCCGTGGGTAAATGAATCCGGACTGACGGCTTTACCGGCGCGGTGCAATAGCCTGTCATCGCCTATTGCCGAGGCGGCGTTAAGACCTTCGTCGACATCGCCGGGCTCCAGCATGCTGCGGTATTTATCGGCATGGTGAGCCCAGACCCCGGCAAAACAATCCGCCTGTAATTCCAGCATGACGGATAGCGTATTGGCTTGAGCCGAACCGGTGCGGCTTTGCAAGTCATGAACTTTGCCGGATATGCCCAAAAGATTTTGCACATGATGTCCGACTTCATGCCCTATGACATAAGCCTGGGCGAAATCGCCGGGGGCGCCCAATCGGTCCAATTCCCGGAAAAATCCCAGATCCAGGTATACCTTCCTATCGCCTGGACAATAGAAAGGCCCGGTAGCGGAGGAATTGAATCCGCACGCAGAGGAAACCTGATCCGTAAATAAAACCAGCTTCGGTTCCTGATAGCGCTTGCCCATGCGCGGGAAAATCGTAGTCCAGGTATCTTCAGTATCCGCCAATATGGCTGATACAAATTGTGCGGCTTCGTCGTTGGCGGGCGCTTGCCCAGGGGAAGTATCGGTGGTCAGGCTGGCGCTTCCGCCCCCTTGCGTTAGCAACGCCAATAATTCCAATGGGTTTTCTCCCAATGCGAAACCTATCAGCATGATGACTGCCAGCATGCCGGCGCTCAGTTTCATGCCCGGCCCGCCGATACGCATGCCGCGGCGGTCTTCGACATTATCGCTTTGTCTGCCTTTTTTCCACAACATGCTAGCTACCCGCTGAATCCGATAGTCGAAAATAGTAAATAGTCATATTCAAAACATTACCTGAAAATTTCGAAAAGAGTTTGTTTATCTCAATAGAGAGGGGCTATTTGAGGTTAAGGGATGCGTAAATTTTGACCCGGAGATATTCGATCCGGATTTTTTAAAATGTCGCGATTCGCCTCAAAAATGCGTTGCCATTGATTGGCATCGTTATAAAACTGTTTGGCAATTCGGGAAAGCGTATCGCCGCTGACTACGGTGTAGGTTTGGCTGGCCGGTGCGGCGGACGCAGCACTTTCACTGACCGCCGCAACGCCTGGTGCAGTGGTGGGTTGTTCTGCTTGTTGTTCATCTTCCTTATTGCCAAAATAGTCTGCTGCCGCTTTCGCCGCCGCGGCGACACCAATGCCTCCAATGCCGCCCAAAAGCACTTTGCTCAAAGTCGACAGATTGCTGGATTCGGGTTCCTTACCCTCTGGCGTCAATTTATCGACCATCGTCGGTAAAATCTTCGACAGCACCGAGGCTCCTTCGGATTCAGGGATTCCGGCTTGTCGGGACAGTGCTGCAATCTTATCTTGGCCCAAGACCTGGGACAATTGATCAGGCCGTATGTTCTTATTTTCTTCCGTGCCGACCCAGGATGCCGCCACATCGCCCAGCCCGGCTTGTTGAAATTTGTTAACTAATCCTTTAATCCCTCCCATTGAATCCAGCATGCCTAAAGCGCCAGTTACTAAATGCTGGGTTTTAGGTTCAGCCTCTTCCGAAGTATTCGCGCCGATAGCGGATTTGACTATGTCTGTAAAAATACTCATAGCGATCTCCTCATCATATTACGATGGATCAAAAATTCGATACAGGGTAAATCAATAAATACGATCTTTAAGATTAAGCGATAGTTCATTAAACGCGGCAGCGTCCTATTCATAGCGGCAAAATAAATTCGCGCCTATAGGCTTATAGTTGAATAAATTAACGGTGATTATCCAACCATTCTACCGCTTGCTTTAGCACCTGCGCCGATTTGTCGGATGTATGGTTTAACAGTTCATGCTTAAAGCCGGCATAAATGGCTAACGATTTATCGTTGCTGCCCAATCGTTCGTACAATAGTTTAGCGCCGGAGACTGCGGCGATCCGGTCATCACCGCCATGGCAAATCAAGGCGGGCAATAAAATCCGGCCGGCATTGCGTCCGATATTTTTCCGGGCCAACGTAAACTGGTGCAGCCAACCGATAGTGACGTTTTCGACCCGATAGGGGTCATGCTCGAAGTCGTCGATCACACGCGGATCGTCCGTCAACTCCGCGAGATCGATCAGGGAGGGAATGCAGACCTGCGGCGCAAGGCCTGACAATAGTCCGGCAAGATAACCGCCGGAACCGGCAAACCAGCTCGCCAATTGCAACGGGCACGAAAAAATCAGCAAGCCTTCCAAGTCCGCCGTATGCTGCAACGCATAAGTCAACAGGATAATGGAGCCCATGCTGTGCCCGAATAAAAACAATGGCGGGGCCGCATCTTTTACGACAATTTGGCTAATGAATTCGGCGACATCATCGACATAGTCCTGAAAGTCATGGACATGGCCGCGTTTCCCTTCGGATCGACCGAAACCGCGCTGATCGAAACCATAACAATTGTATCCCTGTTCCGCGAACGCTTGAAAGACCGACTCATAGCGGCCAATGTGTTCGCCTACGCCATGCAGAAACACGATCGATGCTTTGGGCGAAAACGCCGTCCGGGTATGATAAAAAAGAGACAGATTGTCTCTTGTCTGAAAAAACCCTATTCTCATATAGATTTTCGTTATGTGATTAGCGTTCTATTACGGAAATTAGGGTATGGCCAATAATGGAGAGGGCAGGGAGAGGAGAATTAAATTTAAGAAAAATTGTTGACGCTGGGCCAACGGTCTCTTCATAAGCACAAAGGCACCGCGTTCGACCGGCTTCTTTCGAGCCAGCCAGTCGAATGTGGAGACTTAGAGCGCTTTTATCGAATAAGAGAACTTATTCGGGGCTTCTTTAATTAATCCGCGTCCCGATCGCGCTGCCCGGCAATGCTTTGACCGCGCAGAACTTGAACTCCGGAATCTTTGCGGCCGGATCCAGGGCTTCGTTGGTCAGCAGGTTCGCGCTGGCTTCGTTATAACAGAAAGCCATGAAGATGCAGCCGCGCTGGATGCCGATGTCGGCGCGCGCGAAGGCGGTCAATTCTCCGCGCCGCGATTGCACCGTAATCAGGCCGCCGGCTTCGACGCCGAGCGTTTTCAGGTCTTCGGGATGGATGCTCAGCACCGGATCCGGCTCGATCGCATCCAGGGTCGGCGAATGCCGCGTCATGCTGCCGGTATGCCAATGCTCCAATTGACGGCCGGTGATGAACACTAACGGATAATGCTCGTCCGGCAATTCATCCGCATGGATGAATTCGGCAGGTACGAATTTGCCTTTGCCCGATGCGGTCGGGAATCCGTCCGTGAAAATGATCGGTTGGCCTGGATCGCCGATATTTTCCAATGGATAGGTCAATGAATCTTCCTTGTCGAGGCGATCCCAGGTCATGCCGCGGATGCTTTGCATCGCTTGGCGCATCTCATTGAACACATCCTTGGGGCCTTTGTAATTCCATCCGCAGCCCAGACGGTTTGCGATTTCCTGAATGATCCACAGATCCTGTCTGGCATCGCCGGGTGGATTGACCGCCTGCCGGCCCATCTGCACGCGCCGGTCGGTATTCGAAAAGGTGCCGGTTTTTTCGTAAAACGCCGAGGCCGGCAGAATTACGTCTGCAAAGCCGGCGGTTTCGGTCAGGAAAATATCCTGCACGACCAGGTGTTCTAGCTTGGCGAACGCCTCGCGCGCATGGTTCTGGTTCGGATCCGACATGGCCGGGTTTTCGCCTTCGATAAACATGCCGTAAACTTCGTGATGCAAGATCGCGTGGATCATCTCCACGGTCGTAAGGCCTCGTTTCGGATCGAGTTCCACGCCCCAGAGTTTTTCGTATTTTTCGCGGAAGGCTGGGTTTTCGACCGGTTCATAATCCGGATACACCATCGGAATCAGGCCCACGTCGGATGCGCCCTGCACGTTGTTTTGGCCGCGCAAGGGATGCAAACCGGTGCCCGGACGGCCGATCTGGCCGGTCATCAAGGCGAGCGAAATCAGGCAGCGGGCATTGTCGGTACCGTGAATATGCTGGGAGACGCCCATGCCCCAGAGAATCATCGAGCCTTTCGAGGTCGCATACAAGCGTGCGACTTCGCGGATCGTCTCGGGGTCGATGCCGCAGATCGGCGCGACATGCTCCGGCGAATAGTTTTTCAGGTGCTCGCGCATCGGCGCGAAGTTCTCGGTATATCTGGCGATATAGTCGTCGTTTTGCAGGCCTTCTTCCAGAATCACATGCATGATGCCGTTCAGCAGCGCGACATCGGTATCCGGACGGAATTGCAGGTAGCGGTAGGCATATTTCGCGATTGCGCTACGGTTCGGGTCCATCAGGATGATTTTTGCGCCTTTTTTGGCCGCGTTTTTCATGAAGGTCGCGCCGACCGGATGATTCACGGTCGGATTCGAGCCGATGATCACGATCACTTCGGCCAGGGCGACATCCGCCACCGGATTCGATACCGCGCCGGAACCGAGGCATTCCAATAAAGCAACGACCGACGAGGCATGGCAAAGCCGGGTGCAGTGGTCGACGTTGTTCGAGCCGAAGCCGGTGCGCACCAGTTTCTGGAAAAGATAGGCTTCTTCGTTGCTGCCTTTCGCGGAGCCGAGGCCGGCGAGCGCCTTTTTGCCTTTTTCGTCGCGAATTTTCTTCAGGCCGCCGGCCGCGAAATCGAGCGCTTCTTCCCAGCTCGCCTCGCGGAAGACCTTGTGAAGATCGTTCGGATCGAGCAGTTCGGTTGTCTTTGCCACGCCTTCGCGCCGGATCAACGGTTTGGTCAGGCGCAGCGGATTGTCGATATAGTTGAAGCCGTAGCGGCCTTTCACGCAGAGGCGGAAATGGTTCGTAAAACCGTCGCGGCCTTCGGTATAAAGAATCTTATTGTCCTTCACATGGTATCTGATCAGACAGCCGACGCCGCAATAAGGGCAGGTCGAATCGACCGTCTTGTCGGCGACTTGCAGGCCGACATTATTCGCCGGCATCAAGGCGCCGGTAGGGCAGGCCTGCACGCATTCGCCGCAGCCGACGCAGCTTGAAGCGCCCATCGGATCGGCAATATCGAAAACGATTTCGGAGTGCGCGCCGCGGCTCGCATAGCCGATCACGTCGTTCATCTGCTCTTCGCGGCAGGCGCGGACGCAGCGGGTGCATTGAATGCAGGCGTCCAGATTGACTGCAATTGCCGGGTGGCTCAGGTCCGAGGATGGTTGCGCGCGGCCTTTGAAGCGGGGAGAGCCGACGCCGAGCTTGTCGGCCCAGAAATCGAGTTCGGAATTCAGCTTGTAGGGAGATTGGCCTTGCTCCGGCATGTCCGACTTCAACAATTCGAGCACCATCTTTTGCGACTTGATCGCGCGCTCGCTTTGCGCGTTCACCTTCATGCCTTCGGCAGGTTTCCGGCAGCAGGACGGCGCCAGGACCCTTTCGCCCTCGATTTCGACCACGCAGGCGCGGCAATTGCCGTCCGGACGCATGCCATCCTTGTAGCACAAATGCGGAATTTCCTTGCCGTGACGTTTGGCGGCCTGCAGCAAGGTCTCGTTTTCGAAAGCCGAGATCGATTCACCGTCCAGCGTGAAATTGACCGAAGGTTTATTGATAAATTCTGGGTTTGCAGCCATGGCTTAATCTCTTGCTAAACTTTGGTTTACAGTTCGTCCGGGAAATATTTGATGACGCAGCGCAACGGATTCGGGGCGGCCTGGCCCAAACCGCAGATCGAGGCGTCCACCATCACCGATGAGAGTTCTTCGAGCAGTTCGCGGTTCCAGGTTTTTTCCTGCATCAGCGCCGCCGCCTTCGCGGTGCCGACCCGGCAAGGCGTGCACTGTCCGCACGACTCGTCTTCGAAAAATTTCATCGCGTTCAAGGCCAGCGCCTTCGCGCTGTCCTGATTCGAGAAGACGATCACGGCCGCGGAGCCGATGAAACAGCCGTATTTATTCAACGTGTCGAAATCGAGCGGAATGTCGCCCATCGAAGCGGGCAATATGCCTCCCGACGCGCCGCCCGGAAAATAACCGTAAAATTCATGGCCATCCTGCATGCCGCCGCAATATTCGTCGATCAACTCGCGTATGGTGATCCCGGCCGGCGCCAGATGCACGCCCGGCTTCTTCACGCGGCCCGATACCGAGAAAGAGCGCAGGCCCTTGCGTTCGTGCCGTCCGAATGATGTAAACCATTCCGGACCTTTTTCGATGATATCGCGCACCCAGTAGCAGGTTTCCATGTTGTGTTCGAGCGTCGGACGTCCGAACAGGCCGACTTCGGCCAGAAAAGGCGGCCTGAGGCGCGGCATTCCGCGTTTGCCTTCGATCGATTCGACCATGGCCGATTCTTCGCCGCAGATATACGCACCGGCGCCGCGCCGCAGATGAATCGGCGGCAGTTTGTGAGCGATCGAGGGCGGATTGTTTTGCAGGTTCGCGATTTCCTTGGTTAGAATTTTGCGGCAGCCGGCATATTCGTCGCGCAGATAGACATAAATCTCGTCGCAGCCGACCGTCAGCGCGGCAATCGCCATGCCTTCGAGAAAACGGTGCGGATCGCGCTCGAGATAATGCCGGTCCTTGAAGGTGCCGGGCTCGCCTTCGTCGATGTTGACCGCCATCAACCGCGGGCCTTTGAAGCCTTTGACGATGCGCCATTTGCGTCCGGCCGGAAAACCCGCGCCGCCGAGGCCGCGCAGGCCGGAATTTTCGAGTTTCTGAATGATGCTTTCGGCGCTGAGCGTGCCATCGATTACTTGCTTTAAAGTTTGATAACCGCCTTCGGCTTTGTACTGTTCGAAGCTGATATAGTCGGTAACCTTGGCCTCGACGTCATTGTTCAGCGCGGTCGAAGTGACGGTGTCATAAGTCGCATGATCGACCGGATTTTGACCCACGACCGCAACCGGAGCGTGTTGACAGCGCCCGACACAGGGCACTTTTTGGACCCGGACCTGATCGCCGAGGCCTTGTTCGAGCGCATGCAGCAAGTCGTGCGCGCCGGCCAGTTCGCAGGATACCGATTCGCAAACGCGCACGGTCAACGGCGGAGGCGGCGTCTGGCCTTCCTTGACGACATCGAAATGGTGATAAAAAGAGGCGACTTCGTAGACTTCGGCAGTCGAAAGATTCATCTCATGCGCGAGTGCGACAAGATGTTTGGAAGAAATGTGCTTGAAATGATCCTGGATTTTATGCAAATGTTCGATCAGTAAATCTCTCCGCCGGGGCTCGTCGCCGAGAAGATGCCTGATTTCTTCCAGAGAGCCCAGATCGACCGCATGGCCTTTCGGGCCTCTGCGTTTTTTTTTGGTGATCTGTTCCGGGGTTATCTTTATAACTGCCACACGTATTTCCTCCGATATATCAGGTACTTGGCATTTGCTCTGGCCGGTCCGCCTTAAATGGCAATGCCCATCGGCAAGCGAGAAAAAGACGGAGGAGCAAAAAGCGGTGCACTTTAACGTAATTGTCACATCGCTTTCAAGCCGAAATTATACCGGCCTAAATCACAAACAGCGTGATTAAATTTATTTTTCGGTATCGGCAAACCTTATATTAGTAAGGCCTTATGAATATATTGCGAGTGAGACAGACGCTATTTAACCGAGTTCATTACTCGGGAATTAAGAAATTTAACACAAATTTGCTTTTAAGTCTGCCAGGGGAGGGCGGCGGCGGTTAGTTGGGTTGTCCGTTGACGGCTAACCCAACATTTTGCGGAAGATATTAAGAGGATGATAAATCGATTGTTTTTTACAATCAGGAGGCCAGTTTCCGTACTGCTTGTTGCGCCAGAGGATTCAATTCCTTTCCGTCTTGTTGACAATACGCAATGATCTGGCTGCGCATTCTGGGATCCCAGGATCTTTTAATGTGATTTTTGACGCCTTCGGCCGCGAGTTCCTTATCGCTTTCGGAATCGAAGAAATCGCTGATGTCGTTGGCCATTTTGATCAGTTTTTCGATGTGCATCGCTCAATTTTCAGGTAATCAGAGTAGGGTAAGTGATATGGTTCAGACGTTCCGGATGGCTGTAGACGACATGCTGATCGTCGCGGGCGAAGCCGATCAGCGTAATGCCGGCTTCTTCGGCCAGGCGGATCGCCAATCCGGTCGGCGCGGACATCGCTGCCAGCAGGGTAATGCCGACGCCGGCCGCTTTTTGCACCAGTTCGTAACTGGCGCGGCTGGTCATGATCAGGAAGCCGTTTGCCGGGTTCCTGCCGAGCCGCAATAACAGGCCGATCAGTTTGTCGAGCGCGTTATGGCGGCCCACGTCTTCACGAATGTACTGGACGCCGTGCCCCGGTACGATCCAGGCGGCCGCATGGACCGCGCCGGTCAATTGATTCAGTTTTTGCAATTGCCGGATTTCGTTCAATGCCTGATAGAGTTCGGCCGCTGTCAGCTTTAAGTCGCCGTTGACCGTTTTGGCATCGCGGACGGCCTGTTGGAGCGTCGTGGCGCCGCACAGCCCGCAGCCGGTGCGTCCGGTCAGGTTGCGCCCTTTTCCCGCCAGTTTTTCGAAGCGGGCTTCGGGAATTTTGATGCGCGCCTCGATGCCGTTCGAGCGGTTATACACATGCACCGACAGCAGTTCCGAAGGATCACGGATAATGCCTTCGGTGATGCTGAAGCCAAGCGCGAAGTCCTCGATATTGGCCGGAGTCGCCAGCATCACCACATGCGGCTCGCCATTATAGACCAGCGCTACCGGCACTTCTTCGGCGATATAGTCCTGCTGAATGGTGTGCTGCTGTCCGCGCCAGCGCTCGACCCGGTTTTGCTGGTAACTCGGCCAGCCCAGGTCGGGTGAAAGCGGCTGCATCACGACGTTAACGTTCGCCATCGTTTGCCTAGTCCTTGGCGAGCAATTCCAGTTGCCGGTCGGAAAAGGCCTGGTAGTTTTGCTGCCATTTTGAAGGGTGGCTGACTTTGGCGACCTGCACGGCGGTGACCTTGTATTCGGGGCAGTTGGTCGCCCAGTCCGAATTGTCGGTCGTGATCACGTTCGCGCCGGATTCAGGGAAATGGAAGGTCGTGTAAACGACGCCCGGCTGCACGCGGTCGGTAATCAGCGCGCGGAGCACCGTTTCGCCGGCGCGGCTTTTGATGCCGACCCAGTCGCCGCTTTTCAGGCCGCGATCTTCCGCGTCATGCGGATGGATTTCGAGCCGGTCTTCGGCATGCCAGGCGACATTGTCGGTGCGGCGGGTTTGCGCGCCGACGTTGTATTGCGACAAAATCCGGCCGGTGGTCAGGATCAGCGGGAACATCCGGGTCGTGCGTTCGTGCGTCGCGACATATTCGGTCAGCATGAACAGGCCCTTGCCGTTGTCGCGCATGAACTGCTGTTCGTGCATCGTCGGCGTACCTTCCGGCGCGGCTTCATTGCATGGCCATTGAATACTGCCGAGGCGATCGATTTTCTCGTAACTGACTCCGGCAAAGGTCGGGGTCAGCCGGGCGATCTCCTCCATGATCTCGGAGGGATGGCTGTAATTCATCGGATAGCCCATCGCATTGGCCAGCATCTGAGTGATCTGCCAGTCTTCATAGCCGCCGAGCGGGGCCATCACTTTGCGTACCGGCGAAATCCGGCGTTCGGCGTTGGTGAAAGTGCCGCTCTTTTCGAGAAAAGACGAACCGGGCAGGAACACATGCGCGAATTTCGCGGTTTCGTTCAGGAATAGATCCTGCACGATCACACACTCCATTGAGCGCAGGGCATGATGCACGTGCTGTATGTCCGGGTCGGATT
Organism: Methylomicrobium sp.; assembly: GCA_051061095.1. Classification (GTDB taxonomy): domain Bacteria; phylum Pseudomonadota; class Gammaproteobacteria; order Methylococcales; family Methylomonadaceae; genus Methylomicrobium. Next base: position 215,690 of record JBPFEE010000010.1, read on the forward strand.
GCGCGATGTCTTCGCCTTCGACATACAATCCCATGAAGCTGCCGTCGGAGGCCGCATCGAACATGTTCGGAATGCGCAGGCCCGGCTCGCCTTGCAGCGCGACGCCCCAGTTTTGTTCGAACAGGTGCCGGGTCGTATCGTCCGATACATGGCGGTAGCCGGGAAACTCGTGCGGGAACGAACCCATGTCGCAGGAGCCCTGCACATTATTTTGCCCGCGCAGCGGATTCACGCCGACGCCTTCGCGGCCGAGGTTGCCGGTCGCCATCGCAAGGTTCGCGATGCCGATGACTGTCGTGGAGCCTTGGCTGTGTTCGGTCACGCCGAGGCCATAGTAAATGGCCGCATTATCGGCACTGGCATAAAGACGTGCGGCGGCGCGGATTTCTTCAGCCGGAACGCCGGTTACCGCCTCGGCCGCTTCCGGCGCATGCCGTTCGTCGGCAATAAAGCCTCGCCATTTGTTGAATGAAGCAAGATCGCAGCGCATATCGACAAACTTTTGATCAATATAGCCTTCAGTCACCGCGACATGCGCGAGCGCATTGATCAGTGCGACGTTGGTGCCGGGCTTCAATTTCAGATGGTGCGAAGCCTTCACATGCGGTGTTTTGACCAGGTCGATTTCGCGCGGATCCACTACGATCAGCTTCGCGCCCTGGCGCAGGCGTTTTTTCATCTGCGAGCCGAACACCGGATGGCCGTCGGTCGGGTTCGCGCCGATCACCATGATCACGTCGGCCTTCATCACCGAATCGAAATTCTGGGTGCCGGACGATTCTCCGAAGGTTTGCTTGAGGCCGTAGCCGGTCGGTGAATGGCAGACGCGCGCGCAGGTATCGACATTGTTATTGCCGAAGCCGGCGCGGATGAGTTTCTGCACCAGATAGGTTTCTTCGTTCGTGCAGCGCGACGACGTGATGCCGCCGATCGAGTCGCGGCCGTATTTGGCCTGAATCCGTTTCAGTTCGGAGGCCGCGTAATTGATCGCTTCTTCCCAGCTGACTTCCTGCCAGTGGTCCTTGATGCTCTTGCGGATCATCGGTTGGGTGATGCGGTCCTTATGCGTCGCATAACCGAATGCGAAACGGCCCTTCACGCAGGAGTGGCCGTGGTTGGCCTTGCCGTCCTTGTGCGGCACCATCCGGATCACCTGGTCGCCTTTCATTTCGGCGCGGAACGAACAGCCGACGCCGCAGTAGGCGCAGGTGGTTACGATCGCATGCTCGGGCTGGCCGTGTTCGATCACCGATTTTTCCATCAAGGTCGCGGTCGGGCAAGCCTGGACGCAGGCTCCGCAGGACACGCACTCGGAATCCATGAAGGCCTGATTCTGGCTCGGCGAGACTTTCGAGGCGAAACCGCGGCCGTCGATCGTCAACGCGAAGGTGCCCTGCGTTTCTTCGCAGGCGCGGACGCAGCGCGAACAGACGATACATTTGCTCGGATCGAACGTGAAGTAAGGGTTGCTTTGGTCCTTGACCGCGCCCAAGTGGTTCTCTCCGAGCGGGTTGTAGCGCACTTCGCGCAGACCGACCGCGCCGGCCATATCCTGCAATTCGCAGTCGCCGTTCGCGGCGCAGGTCAGGCAGTCGAGCGGATGGTCCGAGATATACAGCTCCATTACGCCGCGGCGAACATCGGCCAGTTTTTTGTTCTGGGTCGTCACGACCATGCCTTCGGCGACCGGCGTCGTGCAGGAGGCGGGCATGCCGCGCGCGCCCTTGATTTCGACCACGCACAAGCGGCACGAACCGAACGGTTCGATGCTGTCGGTTGCGCACAGCTTCGGAATGTCGATACCGATGCTGGCCGCGGCGCGCAAGACTGAGGTTCCGGCCGGAGCCGTTACCTGAAAGCCGTCGATTTCCAGATTGACGAGTTGTTCGGATTGTCTGGCTGGGGTGCCGAAATCTTTTTCTTTATCGATCGACATAACGAATACCTCTTGTTATCAGGCCGCGTCGGCGCTTTGGCCGGCGATGCCGAAATCTTCGGGGAAATGGTTCAATGCGCTGAGTACCGGATAGGGCGTCATGCCGCCCAAAGCGCACAAGGAGCCGTTCAGCAGCGTATTGCATAGATCGCGCAGCAGCGGGACGTTTTTCGAGAGATCGCGTCCTTCGATGATGTCGGTGATCACCTCGACGCCGCGGGTCGAGCCGATCCGGCAGGGAGTGCATTTGCCGCAGGATTCGATCTTGCAGAATTCCATGCTGTAACGCGCCATTTCGGCCATATCGACGGTATCGTCGAACGCGACGACGCCGCCGTGACCGAGCACGGCCCAGATCGCCGCGAACGCTTCGTAATCGAGCGGGGTATCGAATTGCGATTCGGGCATGTACGCGCCCAACGGGCCGCCGACCTGGACTGCCTTAATGGGCCGGCCGGATGCGGAGCCGCCGCCGAAACCGTAAAGCAGTTCGCGCAGCGTCATCCCGAACGCGATCTCGACCAGACCGGGATATTTGATGTTGCCGGCCAGTTGCAAAGGCAGCGTGCCGCGTGAACGGCCCATGCCGAAATCGCGGTAGTAGTTGCCGCCCTTATCCAGAATGATCGGCACCGAAGCGAGCGAAATCACGTTGTTCACGATCGTCGGCTTGCCGAACAGGCCGCTGATCGCGGGCAGCGGCGGCTTGAAGCGAACCAGGCCGCGCTTGCCTTCGAGGCTTTCCATCAAGGACGTTTCCTCGCCGCAGATATAGGCGCCCGCGCCGAGGCGGACTTCCAGATGGAACGCTTTACCGCTGCCGAGTATGTCGTCGCCGAGATAGCCGCCTTCGTAAGCCTTCGCAATGGCCGCATTCAACGCCTTGTGCGCATGCGGATATTCGACGCGCAGATAGATGTAGCCCTGCGTCGCGCCGACCGCGATGCCCGCAATCGTCATTCCTTCGATCAGCACGAACGGATCGCCTTCCATCACCATCCGGTCCGAATAGGTGCCGGAGTCGCCTTCATCGGCGTTGCAGATGATGTATTTTTGCTCGGACGGCGTATTCAGCACCGTATTCCACTTGATGCCGGTGGGAAACGCCGCGCCGCCGCGGCCTCTGAGGCCCGAGTCGGTGACTTGCTTGACGATGTCCGCGCCGGACATTGCAAGCGCGTTTTTAAGGCCGCGGTAGCCCTCGTGAGCGACGTAATCGTCAAGATTGACGGGATCGGTAATGCCGATGCGCGCGAACGTCAGGCGCTGTTGTGCTTTCAAATAAGGCAGTTCATCGATCAACCCCAAGGATAAAGCGTGAGTGCCGCCGTTCAGAAAATCGGCGTCGAACAAGCCGGCTACGTCTTTGGCTTGTACCGGACCGTAAGCGATGCGTCCTTTCGGCGTCGAAACTTCGAGCAGGGGTTCCAGCCAGAACAGCCCGCGCGAGCCGTTGCGGACTAATTCAATCTGAATGCCGCGTTTTTCGGCTTCCTGTGCAAGGGCCGCCGCGACGAGGTCCGCGCCCAACGCAACGGCTGCAGCATCGCCCGGAATATAAATCTTGTGAATCATGCCGATGCCTCCTCAGACTTGATCACGCAGTCGAACAAGTCCGCACTGACGCGGCCGTAAAGCTGTTCGCCGATCTGCATCGAGGGCGAGGCGGCGCAAAGCCCGAGGCAATAGACCGGTTCCAGCGAGAACGCGCCGTCTGTGGTGGTTTCATGATAATCGATGCCTAGCTTGTTTTTGACGTGCGCTTCCAATTGCTTGCCGCCCATCGCCTGGCACGATTCCGCGCGGCAGATGTGGACGGTAGTTTTTCCGGGCGGCGTCTCGCGGAAATAATGATAGAAACTAATCACCCCATGCACTTCGGCGCGGGAAAGGTTCAGCGCCTTGGCGATGTCGGGAACGGTATCCGCCGGAATATAACCGAGCTTGTCCTGTATCGCGTGCAGGATCGGGAGCAGTGCGCCGGGGATGTCTTTCAGTTTGGCGATGATATCGTGCACTTCGGCATGGCTGGCGCCGGATTCAGTCATGTGGGTCTCTCTGGCTAAAAAGTTGAACAATCGAACCGGGTTGAGTTGTTCATAAAAGTGGTCCGCTCAGGGTAACACAATTCAATTTCAATGCAAAATAAACATAAAAATGACATATTTCTATGTTATTGATATTTATAAAAAGTAAAAAATACAGAAATAAACAATTTATTGGAAGAATATAAATGCAAGGTTGGAAAAAGCAAGACTTGGAGCCGGACGGTTTTATATGCCGTCCGGAACGGGAAAGGAAGTGCCTGTGATCAGGTTGATCGGGATGATCAGTCTTTTCGAACTGTTTTATATGAGAGGGGGCGGGTAGGCGCCATTCGGAGTTTCGCATCGCGAGAGAGGGAAAGTATTCGGCGTTGGTGACTACCGATGATGGGATTTCATGCAGTATGGGGATGTAAGGTTTTGGAAAAAAATAACTTATCCGCCGAAGACCTGCCAGGTTTTTTTAAACCTGGCAGGTCTTGTTCTCGATTAGTAAGTCATTGTTGGCCAATTCCTGGATCAACCTGAAGCTTATTGAGCGAGCCGTATGATTCCATCGACCAGACGGCCGATAGCGGTGTCGATCTGCGCTGGGTCGAGCATCCCATATGAAATGCGCAGATAACAGCCGTCGATCAATCCGAACGCGCTGCCGGGTATCGCGGCGACTTTGAAGTCATCGATTAGGGTTTTGGCCATTTCCAGGTCGTTTTTATCGGTATGGATCTTCAGCAACAGGTAGAAAGCGCCTTCAGGCTCGGGGATTTCGCACAGGCCTTGCAGCGGCTGTAACGTGGCAATTACCCGCTCGCGTTTTGCGGACAGCTCCGGCAAGTGGTTTTTACAATAATCGGCGCCGGTTTCCAATGCGCCGGCAGCTGCAACCTGACTGATCAATGGCGGGCAGATCAGGTTGGTGTCCTGGACTTTCAGCAGCGATGAAGTCAGCGCTGCCGGATAGACCAGATAACCGATGCGCCAGCTGGCGAAACCGTAGGCTTTCGATAACGAATAGAGCGAGATCGTATGCGGCGCGGCGTCCGCCAGAGAGCCCGGCGAGAAATGCCCGGCTTCGCCGTAGGTGAAATATTCGTAAGCCTCGTCGCTGATATGATACAGCCCGTATTCCCGGCATAGATCGTTGATCGCGCGCAGCGCAGATTCGGGATAGACCGCGCCGCTGGGGTTGTTCGGCGAAATGGTCACGATCGCGCGGGTTTTTTCGGTGATCGCGGCGCGTAGGCGCGGAATGTCCAACTGGTAATGAGGATCGGTCGGCACGCCGATCGGAATACACCCCAGCATGCGGATCGCCATTTCCTGGTTGAAATAATAGGGCAGGGGCAGAATGATCTCATCACCGGGATCGGTGATCACGAGCAGCACATTCAAAAACGCCATGTTCGAGCCGGCGGTGACCATCACGTCAACGCCGCCCCCCATATCGATGCCGTTTTCGCGGCGCAGTTTGTCCCGTATTAATGCCAGGAGCGGCGGATGACCGAACGCCGAGCCGTAAAGGTGGTGCTTCGATTGCAGGCCGAAATCGCGGATGGCGGCCAGGGCGGAGTCGGGCGGCGGATACGAAACCATGCCCTGTCCGAGCGAAAGCGTGCCGGGGATGTGGCGGGTCCAGGCGCCGACGACCGGAATAATCGGCGACTGCACGGCGGCGATGCGCCGGCTGTGTCTGATGTGGGAGCGTTCCATCTTTGTCATGGCGAAAGGTTTATTCGGAGTCAGCCGGCTTGCGGTCGAATTCGACATTCTCGACGCCGTTCAGCACCAGGAAATGCTTGCCCTTGGCGCGCGAAATCAATGTGACGCCCGATTGCCGGGCCATGTCGAGCCCCATCTGGGTAGCGCCGGAGCGGGACAGCAGCACCGGAATGCCCATCTGCGACACCTTGATCACCATCTCGGAGGTCAGGCGGCCGGTCGTGTAAAAAATCTTGTCCGCACCCGCAATGTCGTTCAGCCACATGTATCCGGCGATCGCATCGACCGCGTTATGGCGGCCGACGTCCTCGACGAAAAAGTCGATCGTACTGCCGCTGCACAATGCGCAGCCGTGCACTGCGCCGGCCTTTTTATAGACTTCATTGTATTCCCTGAGCGAGTCGAGCATGCCGTACAGCGTCGATTGTTTGATCCGGCAGGGGGGCACCTTGATGTTTTGCAGTTTTTCCAGCAGGCGTCCGAACACGGTGCCCTGGCCGCAGCCGGTCGTGACCGTGCGCTGCGCCATCCGTTCGGAAAAGTCGTTGTCGCCGAGCCGGGTGACGACTGCGACCGCCTCGGTCTCCCAGTCGGCCTGTACCGCTTCGATGTCGGCGATGTTTTCGAAAAAGCCCTGGTTTTTCAGGTAACCCAGGGTCAGCATTTCCGGATGCGTGCCCATCGTCATCAGGGTGACGATTTCCTGTTTATCGACATAGATCGTCAAGGCGCGCTCCCCGACCAGTTCGATCTCGCGCGTCTTGCCGAATTCGTCGACCGCGAGCGCGGGCCGCGAAAACGCCAGTCCCGCATCGGTCATTTCGGGAAGCCTCGCTTTATCGCTCATTTTGCGCCTCCAGCGCGGTCAGTTCGGTCATCGTATTCACGTTGGTGAAGATTTCCGGCGTGGCGCTGAAATCGGCCTGCACGAGTTTGTGCTGCTCAAGCCAGCGGTCGATTTTGCGCTCGCCGCGGCTCAGGTAATCCCGCAGGCTGTCTTTCAGACCGGTTTTGAGCGCGAGAAAAACCGGATGCAGACGCTCGCCGTCGTGCGCGGCCGCGACGTCCGCATCGCAATCGGCTCTTGCCGCAAGCATTTTCTGCACATGCTCGGTCTGAATCAGCGGCGAATCGCAGGGCAATACCACAAGCACATCCGCCTCGGTATGTAGCATCGCGGTCAGAATGCCCGCCAGCGGGCCGTCGAAACTGGCGGTTTGATCGGGCACGACCGGTCGGCCGAATTGGCGGTATTGGCCGAGATTGCGGTTCGCGTTGATGATGATCTCGGACATCGCCCCGGCCAGCGCATCGATTGCGTAACAGACCAGCGGGCGGTCGTGATAGAGGATCAGGCCTTTGTCCTGGTTGTTCATCCGCCGCGCCAGGCCGCCGGCCAGGATTACGCCGGCCACTGTTGTTTGCTCGTTCATAATGTTAAGCTTTGTCGATTCTTCACGTTTCGGTTTGACCATGTTTCGATGCGCCGCGCTTTTGATCAGTCTGTTATGCCTTGAAAGCTGCACAGGGCTAAAAGGATTCGATACGCATCCCGGTGAGTATGTGTACTACTATCAGGTCGAGACGAAGAAGCCGTATGACGAAGTGCTCGACGAGTTGAAAAGCGCGATCGCGGAAAACAATTTCAGAATAACAGCACACAGCCGGGTCGGTAAAGTGATCCGCGATCGCGGCGACAAAGATTTTCCGGAGTTCGACACGATCCAGTTCTGCAATCTGACCCATGCCCGGACGATGCTGTTGATGGAGCCGGAGGCGATCAAGTACATGCCGTGCAATGTGGTGATGTACCAGCGTGACGGCAAGACGGTGGTGAGGACCCATTTGCTGCCGACCGATTCGGATAAACCCGAATTGAATCGGTTTTTGGGGACGATGAACGAAAAGCTGAAAGAGATCCTTGATTTTGCAGTCGAGGAATAGACGTGAGTATCTTCCTTTCAGAAACGCCGCCATATTTCCTATTGGCCGACATCGTTAGGTTTTAAGACCCAGTCCTCCGGGAAGACCATTCGATTTTCAGGATTTAAATTATTGGAGATTGTCTATATAGGCGAGGAGGAGATCGAGATCAGTAACCCGGGGGCAGCAACGGTTCCATGCCTTCAAACTGCGCGTCAGGATGGTGTTTAATAATTAAATTACTAATCGTGTCGATGCGTTCTTTGGGAATATCCACCATGATCAGAAATTCGCCGCGTTCAATCGCCTCCGCGTATTGTTTGACTTTGGAATTGCCAACCTGGAGGCCGGCCAAACCGCTCATCATTGCGCCGATGGTCGCCCCGAAAACCAAAACGCCTAGAACCGGACCGCCCGCGATAGCGAATCCTGCAAAACGCAAACCCACAAGTCCGGCGAGTAAACCTGTGGTTGCTCCAAGCGCTGCGCCTCGTTCGATGGCGGGAATAAAATCCGTTTTTTGGAATTCCGACGCTTCAGGCAAATCCTTCAGAGGCGTGTCGCGTTTGGCCAATATATGAAGGTGGCGATCTTCAATGCCTTGGGCGCGCAACTCATCGACGATCTTATGCGTTATTTCAATATTGGGCGCCAAAAAATAAATTCTTCTCACGGCTTTCTCCTGTATCTTAAATTTATTCCGGTAGAACGGATGAAGCTCGAAATTTGTTGAAAAGCAGATACAGAAATTGAGACATCGTGAGGGCCTGGCAAGTTCTAGGGGATTAACGTGAAAAACGATAAAACGGCAACTAACAGGGTTTCTTACTGCACTTGCCTGATCGCCATGATATTTTACATTGCCGCTAAGAACCTGTTCGCGCCCCAAAATAGAAATAGGAGACCGCTGCCATAACGGAGTTTGTTCGCTTCGAGCGGCGCCCATTTTTCTATGCTCACCCACGAAGTAATAAGCAGCATAGCCGCCAGATTCATCACGCCAACCGCGAACATAATCAGCATTTGCGCCCAGCAGCAGCCCAGGCAGTTCAGCCCATGCTTTAAACCGATCTGTAACGCGCCGCTGTTGCCTGGGCGCCAGTGGTTTAACAGAAACCCGAATGGCGTGCGGCAGAGATGCAGGCAGGCTTGTTTGAACGCGGTGAATTGATAAACCCCGGCGGTCAGAAAAATCGCGGCGGCAAGCAAAGGCTGACGGTTTTCCATCATCGGGGACAGCCAGGCCCAGCCATGGAACAGCCACTGCAACAGCGTCAAGGCGATACTGAAAAACATCCAGACGGCCAGATAACCGCCTCCAAACCACAGCGTCCGCCATTCGTTGGCATCGGAATCGCGCCGGCAATAACGGGAAAACGCTGTCAGCATCGGTAGCGCGGTCGGCAGCATCATCGCCGCCATCATCACCGCCCACATGCCGAACACCCAGGAGAAATCACCTAGGGTCCAATCCGTCAACCGAGTGGGCGGCATCCACATTTGCGCCATCGGCAGATGGCTCATTTGCCAGGATTGATACAACAAATAACACCAGGCTCCACCGATGGCTAGCGCCAGTAAAGAGGTTAATTTTGTCGTCATGGCTTAGGGCAGGTAGTCGAAGGCCGAGTGATAGCCGTTGCGTTCGGAAAAGTCCCAGTTTTGGCCAAGGTCTTGATACCGGTAACGATTCGATTTGGCGACCGTAGCGGGATGACTGGTCACCACGCATAACGGCGGATTATCTATCGAGGCGTCACCGCCGCCAATCCCCTGGATGCTTTGAATTTCGGCTTCGGCGATATCCGGAATCCATAGACGCCGGATGTCGCCTTCTTCCATATAATTTATCGCCACCCGTTGAATCCCCAACACTTTGCCGACAAATCCCAGCAAAACGCTGAGATGGCCGCCGACCTGACCGCTAAAGATACGGATCAAAGCCTCGGTTTGGGTATCGTCGGCGCGTTCGTCGATATACAAGGCCGCGCTCCAGCCGCCCTTGATCATATTTTCAGGCGCATAACAGGCTAGCGCGACGTTCAATCCATCCAGGCTGACGTTTTCCAGGTGACCTTCATCAATATGCCAGGCCACCAGCAGTTTGCAGTCGCCCTCGCTGGGCGGCTGCAACCAAACGCAAGGACAGGCCACGACGCAGTTGCAGGTTTCGAAATAGCGGCCCTGCAGCCGCCAGTCAGGAATCGTATTCATTAAAATGGCTCCTTGAATGGACGCAGGTCAATTTCGTGGGTCCAGGCGCTCGGATGTTGCCGATGCAGTTGCCAATAAGTTTCGGCAATCGCCTCCGGCTGTAACAGGCCGTCCTGTCCTTTCGCCGCGACAAACTCCGGGAATTGTCCGCGCGCCCGGTCGCCGTCGATAACGCCGTCGATCACCGCATGCACCACATGTATGCCTTGCGGCCCGAACTCCCGCGCCATGCCTTGCGCCAATGCGCGCACTCCGGCCTTGGCGGCGGCGAATGCCGTGAATGGCGGTTTGGCGCGCAACGAGCCGGTCGCCCCGGTGAAGAACAGCGTGCCTCTCTGTTGCGGCAGCATATGTCTGACGGCTTCGCGCCCGAACAGAAAAGCGCCGAGACAATTTTGCCGCCACAAAGTGGTAAAGGTGTCGACATCGGTGTCCAGCAACGGCGCAGGGATATTGCTGTCGACGTTGTAGGCGGCGATCTCCAAAACCCCGCCGTCTGCGGCCGCCGTCTCGAACAATCGCCGCACGTCAGCCTCGACAGTGGCGTCAGCGGTTACCGGAATCGCCGCGCCGCCAGACTCGGCGATGGAGCCCGCTACCAAAGCCAGTTTCGCCGAGCTGCGCCCAGCGATAAAAACCTGTAGGCCTTCGGCCGCGAAACGCCGCGCCAACGCCGCCCCTAGTCCCTGTAAGGGTCCGACTCCCAGCACCAGCGCTATTCTGCCCGCGGTCATCGGTTTGCCCTTCCGGCTTCGGTTGATGCGGACACTTCCAGCCTTCGTCCGAATGTGACATCGTAAACCAAACCGTAAACTGGAATATCCGCCGACACCAGCGAATGAGACTTGATTCGTAACACATCTTCTAGAACTCCCTCTGTCAGATATTTAAGGGTTAGCCAATTGATGAACTTGCCTTCGCGGCAGCCTCGACCTTCATCGCAATCGCGCCAGCCGCTGGCGTTGATGACGTTGGTATTAAGGCTTTTGCTCATCCGGTTGTTCATGCAGCCGTCTCCAGATATTTAACCGCGGCCGAAAATCAACGAAAAGTTGTTGGCCGGCATGTCGACAATTTCCTTCAACACCATCCCGTGGTTGGCGGCGGCTTTCTTCAAATCTGCGACGTCTTTCAGACCCCACTCCGGAACCTGGTAGGACGATAAGGTGTCATGGAACTCTTTGTTCGAGTCGGTGGTGAAACGGCCTTCAACCTTGAACGGGCCATAAATCAGCAGGATGCCGTCATCGTTTAACAGATGCGAAGCGCATTCCATCATGCCGTCGGCGATCGAGATCGGCGCGACCTGAAAAATGTTGATGCAGAAGATCGCGTCGAACGAGTTTTTTTCGCCGGGGTTGAACCAGGTGTCGGGATCGGTCAGATCCAGATGCACCGGATCGGCGATGTTGTCGTTGCCATGGTCGGCGGTCAGCTTTTTGATGTTATCGAACACTTCCTGATCCTTGTCGGTGGGATGAAAGTGCAGATGGTCGAAATGCGGCGCAAAGTAATTGATATGCATGCCGCTGCCGCTGGCCATTTCCAGAACCCGTCCCGGCTCCGTGGGCAGTTTTTCTTTCAGTACGCCGAGAATCGGCTCGCGGTTGCGGCTGCCGGCCCAGGCTACATATTCGCTAAGCGGGTGCGGGTTTAAGGGCGGTCTGTCTGTGCTCATGATGGTTTTTCCTCTAAAGGTAATTATTTTTGTAATTAAGCGCCGAATAGACATCGGCGAGTGCGAAGAGACAGCACAACGGCGGTTGTATACCTGATATGCGGGGGAAGGGGGGTTGCCATCCGGTTTTTCTATCCATTTGCAGTCTCACATAAGTAGGAGCAAACTTTGGGCCAAGAGCGTATATAGTAAAAATTATATAAAAATCAATGAAATGATAATTTTTGCTTGCCGATAAACTGAAATAGTGTTTCAATCTTTGAAATATAATTTCACTTTTTGGCCGTCATGAGCGAACACGATTTCTCCCGGATTTCCCCGGTATTTTTTCTGCAAACTTTCATCCTGGAGTTGATGCATGCCTGCGAGCAGGAGGGAGGCGATTACTGCGAATCGTTGATCGACCATATCGCCAAAAGTGCCGGGCAGTATTTCGAGCAGACCTATCGCGACGAATATCATAGGCAGGGCGAACTGGGCCGGGAGGACTACATCGATTTGATACTGGCATTAAAAAATCATATCGGCGGAAATTTCTCGCTGGCTTCGGTCGAGCCCGGCACCATTACCGTGGTTAACAGCCGTTGTCCGTTCGGCGACGGCGTGACCAATTTTCCGGAGCTGTGCCGGATGACGTCCAGCGTGTTCGGCGGTATCGCCGCCCGCAACTTCGGGTATGCCAAGGTGGAAATTCGCCAGAGTATCGCCAGGAAAAACGGCGGTTGTGAAGTTTGTATTCACACCCGCCAGGATACCGCCGGCGACAAGCCCGGTCTGGAATATCGGCGCGAGGATCAGCGCGAGGACAAATTGGAAATGGCGGCGCTGCATTCCCGCATCGAGGAGCGGATGCGCAATGTTTGGTGGAGCAAGCCCAAGCAGCATGCCGCCAAGCCGGCGCCGGCGATTGTCGCCAAATCGCCGGCCATGCAAAAGGTCTTGCAGCAAGTGGAAATCGTCGCGCCGACCCGGGCGACGGTGCTTATCAGCGGGGCCACCGGTGTCGGCAAGGAATTGATCGCGCGGGCGATACATGCGATGAGCGAGCGCGGACACCGGCCGTTCGTCGCAATCAATTGCGGCGCAATTCCGGAAAGCCTGCTCGAAAGCGCGCTATTCGGCCATGAGAAAGGCGCTTTTACCGGCGCCGTGGAAGTGCATCAGGGATTTTTCGAGCGGGCCGAGGGCGGGACTTTGTTTCTCGACGAAGTCGATACGCTGTCGCCGGCAGCCCAAACTCGTCTGCTGCGGGTATTGCAGGAAGGCGAGATGGAACGGGTCGGAGGCAAGCACACCTTGAGTGTCGATGTGCGGATTATTTCCGCCAGCAACCGGCAATTGGAGCAGCATGTCGAGCAGGGCTTGTTTCGGCAGGATTTGTTTTACCGGTTGAATGTGGTGCGGCTAGGGATACCTCCGCTGGCGAACCGCCCGGAGGACTTGCCGCATCTGGTGCAGTTGATTTTAAAGCGGCTGAACGACAAATACGGCAAGAACATGCAATCGGTCAGCCGGGAGGTGATGGGTCAAATCCGCGCCTACGCTTGGCCCGGCAATGTGCGGGAGCTGGAGAATACGCTTGAGCGTAGCGTGCTGTTCGGCAAAGGCAGCGAACTCACTCGGCTGGAATTGGATGCGAAATCCGAACCATCGGCCTCTACCCAAGATTGGAACGTCTACCGAAATCAAATTCTGGCGGATGCCGAGCAGGTTTTTCTGAATCAGGCCCTGCAAACCTATCGCGGCGATATCAAAGAGGTGGCGGCGGCAATGGGGCTGACACCCCGAGCGGTTTACGGAAAACTGAAAAAGTATGGCATTAGCGCTAGCGACTTCAAAAAGCGCTGATGATTGCCGACCGGTTTGTCGCTGGCTAGGACTCATAAGGCCAAACCTGATTTCTGGGAATTCTAACCACGATTAGCATGGCCAATAATGCAAACAAGCCTGAGCAGAGAAAAGCCAGATGATAATTACCCAGAACGCTATGCAGGTAACCTGCCGAATATGAAGCCAATGCCGCACCCATTTGATGGGCGCAACAGACCCAGCCGAATACCACTCCGACATTGTGTCTGCCGAACAGATCCGCGGTCAACGCTGATGTCGCGGGTACCGTGGATAACCAGTTCAAACCATAAACCACTGAAAACAGGAGCATTTGTTCGGTGGAATTTACATAGGGCAGCCCCATCAGCGACAGGCCGCGCAAGGCATAATAAATCGCCAACAGTCTGCGCTTGTCGAAACGGTCGCAAAGCCAACCGGATAATAGAGTGCCTGCGATGTCGGTCGCTCCCATCAGTCCCAGCGATACCGCCATCGTCATTTCGGTAAAGCCGTGCTCGATGCCGTGCGGAATCAGATGCGTCTGGAACAGACCGGAGGTGGTAAAACCGCAAATGGCAAAACTGCCGGCCAACAACCAAAATTGGGGTTGAGCCATCGCTTCACGCATCGGATTCGGGTCGGCCGGCATGCGTTGTGTCTCTTTGCCGAGTGCCCCATAGGGACGACACCGTTTCAGAATAGGCTCGTCAGCGAGCCAATAGGCCGAGAGCGGTAACACCAGCAATCCTAACAGTCCGGCCAAAAGCAGAAAGACCGTCCGCCAGCCGTAATCCATGTTGATCTGCATCAGCAGCGGCGTAAAAATCAGTTGGCCCGAGGAGAACGCCGCCCCGAGAACGCCTAGCGCCACCCCCCGGCGTTCCATAAACCAGCGGCTGACCAAAACCGAACCCAGCACGATCGAAGTCCCCCCGGAGCCGATGCCGGCGATGACTCCCCATAGCAGGTACCACTGCCACAGTGCACTGACCCGCGTACAGGCCCCGGCGGCGAGCGCGAGCAGCGCAATGCTGGCCAAACAAACGCGCCTGGGGCCATAGCGGTCCATCCAACGGCCTAGCCACGGTCCGGACAGGCCGAACAGCAGCAGATTCATGGCTACCGCACCGCTGATCGCGTCCCGGCTCCAGCCGAATTCGTGTTCCAGCGCCAGCATCAGGATGCCTGGCAACGACCGCAGCGCGGCAGTGAAAAACAGACACGCGAAGGTCACCCCCAACACGATCCAGGCATAATGCAAACGATGGGGTGCGGCATCTATCCTATTGATATTCATGCCGGACTTATTCGGCATCTTCGATCTTATCCAATAATTCGATTAACCGAGTGACGCCTTGTAAAAGAATGCCGCCCACGCCCAGGGCAAACCAGACGCCGATCACGAAGCCCCAATGAATCGGCGCGGCGAAGAATTCTTCACGAAACCAGAAGGTATGTCCCCATTCGTTGAAGCCGACGCTGACCAGGATCATGAACGGACCGAACACCGCCAGGGTCAAGGGCAGGGAGATGCCTTGCGCATACAAGGGAAGCCGCGTTCTGGCATAAAGCCAGGCACAGCCGCCCAGAATCACATACAACGGAAAATTGAAGTAAAACTCGATGATGTGGTTGGCCGTGAACGGCGTATCGCGAATCGCCACCTGATGCCAGGAATTGTCCTGTTCGGCGAAATAACTGCCGGCCCAATACACCGCGAAAGTATAAATGCTGATCCACATAGTCAGCGTGAAATAGCGGCGAATCTCTTCCTTCGGTTCCAGTTTGTCCAACTGCCGGTCGCGTGTGAACCACAAATAGGTCCACAGGCCGGTCATCACGACCATGATCACCGCGAGTTCAATATAAAACAACCGCATCCAGTACTGCTCGAACGCCGGCTCGGTCGAATCGAGCCCCGCCGAGACCGCAAAAGCGCCCTGATACAGACGCAAGCCGATATACATGACGGTCAGCGCGCCGAAGGTTTTCAGGTATTTCGGCAAATCCTGCAAGTACCAGGGTAGACGGTGCCCGGTAGGTGTAACCACGGGCATAAGTTCTGATGGTGTAGCCATAAGGGTTCTCCTCTTGATGATTAAAACTGCGGTATCACGGCGGCGGACACACTCGATATGTAGCGCTCGCCGCCTTCGCTAGCGTAAAGAAACAGCAGGCCGCCGACGCGGCTGTCCGCATCGTTGATCAAGCCATCCAGTTTTTCGGTCTCCCATAAGCCGTCTTGCGCCGTCACGGTGACGGTACGCTCTTCGCCCGGTCGAATCGGCGTATTATCATCCAGTCTCAAAGTCGCTCCAATTGCCGAAGCCTGGGAGGCGGCGGCCGGCAACTCGGGATTGATAAAGCTGGCGTTCGCGGTATTGAATTCGCCGATCTGAACCGGTTTATCGCTGCTATTATTGATCCTGACGGTAAAAATCATCGCCCGCTTCGCGACCACATATTCGGCCTTGACCGCTTCGGCATCGACCTGGCCCGCATTGACCAGGGCGGACAGCGGCAATATCCGGTCCAACGACGCCTGCAGGGGAATCGCGTTCGGGTAGCGATTGACCGTGACCGCATTGATGGCGAGCACAGCCACGGGCACTGCCACCAGCACGGCCTTGGCAATCAAGCGATCGTTGGCTGTGATCAGTTCCTCTTCCATGCCGGCCTGCAACATCCGGTAGCGGGAGATGAACAGCGACCGGCGCACCCACCAGAGCAGCCAGGCCGTCGCCAGCACGCCCCAGAAAATGTGCCACCCGATACCGTTCAGGAGTCCGACGCTTTCCATATCGACGATTTCGCCGTTCAGCGTTCTGACGTCATTGCTGAAATCGCCGGCAGTTCCGGAAATATCGAGCCAGACCCCCGGCCCCATCACTTGTCCGGCATCCTTCAGGTTGAAGAACGGATGAATGTGATAGTGTCCCGGCAAACGGCCTTTTAATACGACCTTGAATTCATAATCGCCACCCGCTTGGAGCGCCACGGAATTGACCCATGGCTTGCCATTCAAATAACGCTCTGTTCGGATAAGCACCGGTCCGGGTGTGGAGATATTCAGAAAGGCCGCTTCGGGTTTCGGTACGCTGACCGGCCAGTCCTCGGCGACATGAAAACGGCCGGTCACCGCCACTTCTTCGTTGACCTTGAATTGCTGCTTGGACCAGGCCACGTCATACCACTGGATCGTGCGCATCCGGATGAACGGCTCCAGCGCTTTCTCGCCGTGTGCAAGAGCGGTTTGTAAGGGCGAGCAGAGGCCCATCACGATCAATCCTACTGCGCAAACCCATTTTGTCATCTTGATTTTCATCTTGCTCTCTCCGGTCAGATTTTGTTCAGGTAACGGACGGTGGCAAACCACTTGCCGATGTACCACCACAAGGCATACATCAGCGTGCACAGCAGCGCCGAACAGAACGCCGCCAGAGGCGCCGCGTATTGGCCGTAAGTGCGCAGTGTGCCGCGCTCGATGATGCGCAGATATTCCGGCATCCCGGTTCTGATGTATTGAAAACCGAATAAATCGGCGAGGGTCAGCTGGGCATTCGCATACTCGACAGGCATGTGAAACAGCGCGAAAATCGGCCAGTTGCTCGGATAAAACAGCAAGGCGAAGGCGCTGCCGCCGACTATCGCGGTGATCGTGAAACTGTTGCTCAACATCAGTATCGCATCGAGTACCAGCGCGCCGGGCAGCATCGTCGCCGGCAGCACCATGTTGACCGGAAAATAATTCCAGTAGTGATAGGCAAAGATTCGGGTGACCCAGGTGCCGATCAACAAGGCCGCGACGCACAAGGTCGCGCCGAGCGGCAGCCGGAATTTATCCCACATCACCGCCTGCACCGCTGCCGGAAACGTGATGCCCATCAGCGGCGTGACCAAAGGCCACCACTGCCGGTCCTTCCAGTCCACCCAGAAATCCCAGTCGCCGACGGTCAGCGCGAAATGCAGATGGAACGAACCGATGAAAAGGAACAGGGCCAGAACCAGAATCAGGTAGTCGTACGCCCTGACGAGCCTGGCTTTTTCGCCCGTATAGGGCTTGATAACTTGTGTGGTTACAGGTAGCGACATATCCGCATCTCCCAGGTTGAAATGAAAAAATATGCGCGTTGTCCGGCCGCCGAGGATCACTTAGATGAGGAGGAAAGAGGAGGCTTGAATCGACCGGCAACACGCTGGGGATACATTAAATGCTTCGATACGACTTGTTAAATGGTGAAAATTCATGCCACCATGGAGCAAATTCATTAGCGGGAGTCGGGTGAGTTTTCGCTATCATGGCAGTCAAAATTCTGCTCCGCTCCAGCGTGGCGCCTGGGAAAAACGCCGCCTTAATCACGGTAGGATACTTTTATGATGTCGCTAAGAAATTTCGATCTTAATCTTCTGGTGGCCTTCGATGTGCTGATGGAGGAATTGAACGTCACACGCGCCGCGGAACGGATGTTCGTTACCCAATCGGCGATGAGCCATGTGCTGCACCGGCTGCGCCAGCAACTGGACGATCCGCTGCTGGTCAAAACGCCGAGCGGCATGAAACCGACGCCGAGGGCATTGGCTTTGATCGAGCCGGTCAGGGAAGTCCTGAAAGAAGTAGAGCATTTGATTCGGCCGCCGGCGGCGTTCGACCCGATGACCAGCCAGCGCCGCTTCGTGCTGGCCGCAACCGATTACATGGAGCTGTTGCTGTTGCCCGCGCTATGCGAACGGATCAGCCGGCTCGCGCCCGGCATTGCAGTCCAGGTCAAACGCACCGAAGCCGCGTTTCCGGCCGGTGCGCTCGAAAACGGCAGTCTGGACGTGGTGCTCGGTTTTGAATCGGTGCTGAATCCGCCTTCCCATCTCAATCGGCTGACTTTGTTCAGCGACCGCATGGCCTGTCTGGCCCGAAAGGCGCATCCGATGTTAGAAAACGGTTTGTCGCAGGCCGATTATGTCGTGTTGCCGCATATGCTGATTTCGCGGACCGGCAGCCCTGTCGGCCTGATCGATCAGAAATTGCAGGAAATGGGCATGGAACGGCGCATTCAATTGACCGTACCGCATTTTCTATCGGCGCCGCTGATTGTTGCCCAAACCGACATGATCCTGTCGCTGCCGCAGCGGATCGCGGAACAATTCACCCGCTTCGCGGCGCTCGACATCTTTCCGGTCCCGGTCGATCTTCCGGACTACGAACTGGTGATGATCTGGCATCCGTTGCGCGATAAGGATCCGGCGCTGGTCTGGCTGCGCGGGCTGCTCGCCGACATCGGCCAGACCTTTGCCGCCCTATGAGATTGACTTAGAATTTGGGGGGAAATAACTTTCCGGTTTTAATGTGACCTTTTCAGCGCGTACGCGTTGAGTCTCCCTCTTTGAAAAAGCATGTCCCGAGCTTAGCCGAAGGAAGGGGTTAGAGGAGATTTTTTAAAATAAATCCCTCTCGATCCCCCTTTTTCAAAGGGGGAAGAGATCGTTTATTTCAGCCCATCTGTAGCCTAACGATTTCGGGAAATTATGTGGAGCCAAATCCTTAGCGCCCCGGCAGACCGGGCGCGAGCGGTTTGACTTGCAGCAGGTAATACGGCGGCTTCGATTCCGATTTGCCGCCGTTCAGCGCGGCCGATCGGTGCAGACGGTTGACCACCGCGTACAAACGGCCCTCCGGCCCGAAGCTGAACGAGTCGACCCAGGACAAGCGTGGGCACTGGGCAAGCCGCCGATAGGTCCGATCGGTTGAGATTACTCCGATCGCGTTTTCAGCCAGTTCCCCAAGATAAACATTATTCGACTGGTCGATCGTGATGCCGTCCGAAATCGGTTTACCGCTGTAGCGTTCTACCCGGCTTGCCAGCGTTTTCGCCTCGAGACTTTCATCGGCCAGATCGGCCGCCTTGATCCGGTACAGGCTATGTCCGTGCATCGGACCGTAATAGACCCATTCATTATTCAGGTCTTCGGTGATCGGATTGACGCCGATATGCGGCCTGACCAAACGGCCCGACGCTTCCCTGACCTGAACCGGTTTTCCGTCGATGATCAGATCGACATTTTCCGGAAGCACGCTGGAATGGCCTTGCAGCACCCGCCGCGCCGCCCCGGTCGCCAGATTGACCACGATCAGCGCGGCATCGCTGCCGCCGGCCGGATCGCTGATGAAGATATGCTGATGGCGCAGGTCGACCGCAAAATCATTCACGAAAGCGCGTTCCCCGGTTATCGGAGGGGGTAGGTAAATGACGCGGTGCAATCGATCGGTACGGCTATTCCAGCCGACCAGTTTCGGCGTGACCTTGCTGCGCATCCCGTTATCGAGTAGCCAGACGATGCCGTTTTTGTCCGCACGTATGCCCAGGACCGAATCAAGTTTCAATGCGGATTGCGAAGCGAAAGCGCTTAACGCCTTGGAAGGAAACGGCGTCAGCGCATGATTCCGCTGCACTTCGACAACAGAAAATTCGGGGTCGTAAAACTGATGCAGGCTCATGATGATGCGCCCATCCTGCGTGGCTGTTACATTGCCCGGGCCGTGATCCAAATTGGCCAAGACCTCGAAATTTGAATTGCCGTCGGCCATGGTCCGGCAAGCTACAAGCAGCAGAATGTAGCTAAATTTAGTTAAACGATTCATTGTAATTCCCCGTCATTGGTTGCGTTCCAGTACACCATACTAGAGCGCTGCCGAGGCGTTAAATGATCTTTACTAATGACGGCATTTATATAATTTATGCATTGGGAGAACGATACAAAAATACGGTCGGGTCAATACAATCCCAACTGCAATTGCGCTATTTCCGACATCATTTCGCGCGACCAGGGCGGGTCGAGCACGATTTCGACCGTGACGTGATCGACGCCGGGCAGGGCGCGGATGCCCTTTTCCACGTCGCTTTGAATCACGGGCCCCATGCCGCAGCCGGGCGCGGTCAGCGTCATCCGGATATGTACGTCGTTCAAATCGTCATCGACCGGGGTGACCTTACAGGAATACACCAGGCCGAGATCGACAATATTGACCGGAATTTCCGGGTCGTACACGGTCCTCATCACTTCCCAGCAGTTTTTCTCGACCGCTTCGGGAGTGGTGTCGGAATCCAGCGTGTGCAGTTCATGATTTTCCTTGCCGAGCGCGTCGGCGTCGCTGCCGGCAATCCGCACCATATGGCCGAACTCGGTCACGACCGTGTAGTTGTTGCCGAGCGACTGGTGGATCACGACCGTTTCGCCCTTTTTCAGGGTGTCCGGGACGCCGTCCGGTATCGTAATGACGTTGACGTCGCGGGTTAGGACAAAGGCTTCTCGTTCTGTCATAAAGGTGAATTAAAGATGAAAGGTTCGCGCATCGATAACCTGGCCGTTCACACCGATACTTTGCGGACCGAAAAGATAAAGGTAAACCGGCGCCAGGGATTCCATCGACGGCAGTTTGCTGTTGTCCACACCGGGATAGGCTTTTTTGCGGAGCGGCGAATCGACGGGGCCGGGCACCATGATATTGACCCGGATTTTGCCGGAGCTTTCCACTTCTTCGGCCAGAATTTTCGCAAGGCCTTCGACCGCGAATTTGGATACGCCGTAAGCGCCGGAATAAGCCGGGGCATTGCGGGCGGACGAGTCGGAGGTAAACACGATCGAGGCGTGCGGGCTCTTTTGCAGTACCGGCAGCAGCACGCGGCAGAGCAGAAACGGGCCGTTCAGGTTCACGTTCAACGCATGGCCCCATTCCTTGGTGCCGAGCAGCGAGAGCGGGGTAAAACCGCTGAATTCGACTGCCGAATGCAGGATGCCCTGCAAGGAGCCGTATTTTTCGTCGATACGATTGGCCAGCTCCTGAAAGTCGTTCTCGGTCGCGCCGGCCAGGTCGAACGGGTACAGGATCGGTTCGGGCGCGCCGGCCTGAACGATTTTATCGTAAACCGCTTCGAGCTTCGGAATCTTGTTGTCGAGCAGAATCACATGCGCGCCGTGCCTGGCGAGCGTCAGCGCGGCGGTAGCGCCAAGGCCGCCGCCGGCGCCGGTAATCAGTATCACTTGTTTGCTCAGCGGCATCGGTGCGCTCCTATCCATTCGGTAATTTGTGCGGGCGACTCGATCACGGCGTCAGCTCCCCAGGTTTCCGGCCGGTCGCCGGGTTTCAGATAGCCGTAGCGTGCGGCCAGTGTTTTCATGTTGGCATTTTGGCCCGCGGCGATGTCATGGCTCGCATCGCCGATATAGACGCATTGCTCGGGCTTTACGCCGGCTTGGCTGCAGGCGGCCAGCATCGGTTCCGGATGCGGCTTCGCGAATGCCGTCGTGTCGCCGCTGACGATGCAGGAGGCGCGGCCGGTCAGGTTCAGCGCCTCCATCAAGGGATTCGTGAAGCGCTCGCGTTTATTCGTTACCACGCCCCATTTCAAGCCCTGGGTCTCGATCATATTCAGGGTGTCTTCGATGCCGGCAAAAAAAACCGAACGATCGGCAATGTGGTGTTCATAATAATCGAGCATCGTCACGAGCAGCGCTTCTTCAATGCGCGTATCGATCGATTCGTTCAGGCTGGCCGCGATCATCGCACGCGCGCCGAACGAAATGAAGGGTTTGACCGCTTCGTGGCTGACTTCCGCAAAACCGTGCAGAGCGAGCGCCCTATTCAGGCCGCGCATCAGATCGGGTGCGGTATCGACCAGAGTGCCGTCCAGATCGAACAGTACGCAGGCAAGTTTCATCAAGGCTTACTCGGGCCGCTGAAAAGCGGCGATATAGTTCACGTCGATGTCCTTGCCGAGGCTGAAGCTTTTGGTGAGCGGATTGTATTCGATCCCGACCATTCCTTTCAGCTTCAGGCCGGCATTGCGCGCCGACTGGCTCAGTTCGGAGGGCTTGATAAAGGTCTTATAGTCGTGCGTGCCTTTCGGCAACATTTTCAGCATGTGCTCGGCCGCGAGGATCGCGAGGAGATAGGCCTTCGGCTTACGGTTCAAGGTCGAGAAGAACACCATGCCGCCCGGTTTGACCAGGGTGGCGCAGGCGTTGATGATCGCGCCGGGATCGGGTACGTGTTCGAGCATTTCCATGCAGGTCACATGATCGAAGCCGGCCGGTTCCTGCGCGGCCAGGTCTTCGGCGCTGATTTTTTGATAATGCGCGCCGGCGCCGGATTCGAGGCCGTGCAGGTCGGCGATGTCGATCAGCTCTTCGCTCAGATCGATGCCCAGCGCGTCCGCGCCTTGTTTGGCCAGGCCCTCGGTCAGAATACCGCCGCCGCAGCCGACATCGGCGATGCGCGCGCCGGAAATCTCGATAAAGCTGCGGATGAACTGGAGCCGTAGCGGATTGATGTCGTGCAGGGTTTTGAGTTCACCCTGCGGATCCCACCAGCGCTCGGCTTGCGAGCCGAATTTGCTGATCTCGTGCAGATGGACGTTGTTTGATGCAGTCATAAGCGTTTAGCGTGGTTTGCTATAGTTTAGTATTTTACTAGGTTATTGGTTTGGGTCAAATCAATCTGTAGGGTACGCTATGCGTACCTTTTGCTTAACAATTAGGGTGCGCACCGCGTACCTTTACGAAGCCCGACAATCAGCAAAGGTACGCACTTGGCAATTGCTCTGTCCTTAGACCACCCTTGTGGTGGCATTGCTCTCGATCGCGTGTTCCCGACGCGTTCTACCTCCCCTGTCCATGGGGTCGTACCTCCTGCATCCATGCAGTCGAGCGTACCCTACGGTTCGACCAATCAGGATGCCAGCCGCTGCCGCCACTGGCCGATTTTTCCGTTCAATTCGGCGAGATTGACCGTCGTCAGTTCGCGCTGTTTCAACAGGCGCTTCCCGGCTACCCAGACATCGCTGACCTGCCGGCGGCTGGCGGCGTAGACGATTTGCGAAACCGGGCAATACAAAGGCTGGGTTTCGAGGTCGCTTAAATCGACCGCGATTGCATCGGCCGCCTTGCCGATTTCGAGCGAGCCGGTTTCCCGATCGATGCCGAGCGCTTTGGCGCCATTGATGGTCGCCATTTTCAGCGCCATCGACGCGGGCAGGGCGCTCGCATCGCTCGCGACCGCTTTCGCCAGCAGAGCGGCGGTGCGCATTTCGCCGAACATGTCGAGGTCGTTGTTGCTGGCGGCGCCGTCGGTGCCGAGCGCGACATTGACGCCGCGGGCGACAAGTTCCGCAACGGAGCAAAAGCCGCTGGCCAGTTTCAGATTCGATTCCGGGCAATGCACGACGTGCGCGCCGGTTTCCGCGAGCAGGTCCATCTCTTCACGGGTCAGTTGCGTCATGTGGACCGCCGACAGCATAGGGGTGACCAGTCCCAGTTCGTTCAGACGCTGAAGCGGCCGCATGCCGGTTTTGGCAAATTCCTGCTCGACTTCGTGCCGGGTCTCGTGCACATGCATATGTACCGGCAGTTCCAGTTCGTCCGAGAACATGCGGATTTTTTTGAGCGGAGCGTCGGATACCGTGTAAGGGGCATGCGGCGCGAACGCGGTCGTCAGCAACGGTTCGTAGCGAAGCTGGTCGCGCAGGGCCAGGCCCTTTTCTATATAAGCGTCGCTGTTTTCGGCCCAGACGGTCGGGAAATCGACCACGATCAGACCGATACTGGCGCGGATGCCGTGCTGTATTGCCTGTTGCGCCGCGACTTCCGGGAAAAAATACATTTCCTGAAAACAGGTCGTGCCGCCGCGAATCATTTCGGCGATCGCCAGTTCGGTGCCGTCTCTGACGAAGGCTTCGCTGACCCAGCGTTGTTCGAGCGGCCAGATATGATTTTGCAGCCAGTCCATCAAATGGAGATCGTCCGCGATGCCTCTGAGCAGAGTCATGGCGGCATGCGTATGGCAGTTGATCAGGCCTGGCAATAAAGCATGGCTGTCGAGGTTTTCGGTGTGCGTGCCGGTATATTTTTGCCGGGCCTGTTCGGTCGGCAGCAGGTCGATGATCCTGCCGCCGTCGATCGCCAGGCTATGGTTTTCATAGGTTACGGATTCAGGTTCAACGGGTATAATCCAGCGGGCATGGATCAGGGTATCGACTTGCATGAGTATTCCTTGATTGAAGCACGGAATTATAACTTTTTACCATGGTTTTTGACTAAATAATGACGAAACAAAACAGATTGTCTGTCGAAGCGCTCAAATGGACCGGCGATAAATTGCAGGTTCTGGATCAGCGAAAAGTGCCCGAGCAGATCGTTTATCACGATTATGATACGGCCGAAGGCGTGAGCGACGCCATCGCCTCGATGCGGGTGCGCGGCGCGCCGGCCATCGGTATTGCCGCAGCCTACGGCGTGGTGTTGTCGGTGATGCGCCGCAGCGGGGAAAATACGGCGGACTGGCGAGTCAAGGTCGAGGCCGATATTGACATGCTGGCCAAATCGCGGCCGACCGCGGTCAATCTGTTTTGGGCGCTGGATCGCATGAAAAGGGTTCTCGATGCGGACGCTTCGTTGGCAGCGGTTCTGGCAGAGGCAGAGAAAATCCATGCGGACGACATTGCCGCGAACCGCGCGATGGGCGAGCGCGGCGCGGATTTGATCAACGGCGCCAAAGGGGTGCTGACGCACTGCAATGCAGGCGCTCTGGCCACCGGCGGATACGGTACCGCGCTCAGCGTGATCCGCAGCTTGTACAGCCGGCAGCCGGTCAAGGTCTATGCCGGGGAAACGCGGCCCTGGCTGCAAGGCGCGCGCCTGACCGTCTGGGAATTATCACAGGACGGTATACCCGCCACTCTGATCGCCGATTCGGCGGCGGCCTGGCTGATGCGCTCCGGTGCGATCGATTGGGTGATCGTCGGTGCGGACCGAATTGCAGCCAACGGCGATGCCGCGAACAAGATCGGCACTTATGCGCTGGCGGTTTTGGCCAGGCAGCATGGCGTCAAGTTTATGGTGGTCGCGCCGACTTCCACAATCGACTGGACGATTGCTGACGGCAGCCGCATCGAGATTGAAGAGCGCGACCCGGCGGAGTTGCTGCCTGCCTGTTACCGGGAGCAGGAAACGCTGGTGAATGCCTGGAATCCGGTTTTCGATGTGACGCCGGCGGAGTTGATCAGCGCGATCGTAACCGAAACGGGGGTGGTGTCGAATCCGACCGCCGAGGGTATGGCTCGGTTAAGAATTTCCTGACGCATTAATTAATAACTGGAGGTATTGCGGATGTTATTAGATCAAAGGGGGAATAATCCCCTGCTGGGGATCAAGTTTTTCGGGCAAGGGTTAAAATTGCTCGGTAATTCGAAATTGCGGAAATTTGTCGTAATTCCGGTATTGATCAATCTTTTATTATACGGAATCGCGTTCACGCTCGGATATCTTTATCTTGCCGATGTGATCGATCAATTTATTCCGAATTGGCTGCAATGGCTGCGCTGGATATTGTGGCCGCTATTTTTTATCAGTTTTTTTATCGGCGGATTCTTTACCTTTACGGTGTTGGCCAATCTGCTTGCGGCGCCTTTTTACGGCCGGTTATCGGCGGCGACAGTGGCGATTATCAGCGGAGAATCGGCAACGGTTACCGAAGCGCCATGGCTCAAAGTCGTCAAAGCCGAATTGAGACGGGCGGCATATTTGGGAGTGCGCGCGATATTACTGGTAATACTCTCGATTATTCCGGGCATCAATTTGCTTGCCCCCTTTTTATGGGCATTATTCGGCGCCTGGGGGATGGCATTGGAGTATATGGCCTATCCGCTGGAAAATGCAGGGATTCTGTTTTCCGAGCAGCGCAAGCTAATCGGCAGCATCAGATGGGGAGCCTTGAGTTTCGGCGGCTTGGCGGCAGCCGGATTGGCTTTTCCTGTCGTCAATATAATCGTGGCGCCTGCCGCAGTTATCGGTGCGACTCTCTATTTACGGGAAATCGAAACGGGCAAAGCGGCGTGAGATAAGGGGATATTCTATTATTTTGAATATCCCCTTATTATTTAGGGCGTCAGTCCAGGCATTATGTCACGCGCTACGCCAGTTGGGCGGGCGCTGACTCCCGGCATGGAGCTTGGGGAAGATGTTAGAAATGTTTTTCCGTAAACCGGCTTCAGATTTTAAATTCCGAACTGTCGTGTCCTTCGTCGATCAGCGTACGTAGCCATTTCGGCATCATTCCCCGGCCGGTCCAGATTTTATTCGGGTCGTTCGGGTGGCGATACTTTGCCGGTACTTTAACGCCTTTACGCGGGGATTTTTTATCGCTTTCGATAATTTCCACCGTAACGTCAATCGAAGCGGCCAGTTCTTTGATCTGCGTGATGATTTCTTTGCGATGATTGACAAGTTTATTTTTTAACGCCTTCTCTGCGTTGTCGATAACCGTTTGCAATTCGTTTACAGAAAGATTCTGATAATCAGTCATAATTTATTACTCAAAATTCAGTAAATAAAAATTTTAACATAACTAATAGGGATTTAAAACTATATCTTATATTATTTTAGTGACGTCAGTCACATTGGCTCTCAGCATGAGTTATGTATATGTCTGGCATCGGCCGGATTATTACTTAAAAAGCGAAACCTTGAACCAGACAAAACGATTCGAACCGATATTAGATATATTGATTAATGTGACCTAGGTTTTAGAAAAACATTCAGTAATAATTTGCATGTCCACCAGAAAGCGTATTCAAATTCATTTAAAAATATCTTTCCGATCGGCGATGCCGGGAAGGCAGGTCAATGCCGCTGAGTTAATGGGCCGTAGGGTGGATAAGCGTAGCGCATCCACCTAGAGATCGCCGGATCCCCCTAGGGCACAAGTGCGCTACGCTTATCCGGCCTACGCAATACCTTAACTTATCGGCATTGGAGGGCAGGTGAGGTTATTTAGCTGATACTGTAAAATGAATTTCATTCATGAGAGCGCCTTTATCATCCACTGTGCGCACGGACCAATTTCCCAGATCGTCCTGGCCAAATTGGTGTTGGCTGGAAGTGCGCCATCTTACGGCGGCGATAGGCATAGGATGCCGCTGAATCGTTTCGCCGTTTTTAATCCACTCGTGAAATAGAATTTGAGCTGTCTTGCCTCTCACTTCAGTAAAGTAATGCACCAGCACCGGTTTTCCATTGCCGACACTGACGGTCGTTCCGGTCAATTCGGCAGGCTCCTTATCGATAATGCGGTAGGCCAGCGCAGCCCGCCGTATTCTGCCGTTGTAACTTGCTTTTGCGGGGGATGTCGAGAGGGAGGCATGACTGGGCACCGTCGGCCCCTTGGCGGATTCGGAGGAGGAAGCCGAATTACTCGAAGTCGAAGCAGATTGAGGTTCGGCTTTGACCCCGGAAGACTTGGATACCGGCGCTTTATTAGGCGCAGTTTCACTCCGTGTCGTGTCGGACTGATCGGTTTTGCCGCGCCACAGGAAGTACAGCGCCCCAAGCAATAGAATCGCAATGCCGGCAGCACCCGCAATTCGTTTGATATTCCATTCCGTTACCATCCTCGATGCCGGCGATTCCGCCGCGGCGTCGGGAGCTGTGTATTTGACTTTTATTACGATATTTTTCGGGTCAGTCATAGGTTTATCGTTCACACTTTAAGCAAAACTGTTGTCTCAGTCTTAAGCATACTTTTTTAGTTAGCAAAGACCGCACATACTGGTAATATACCACTACGTTATCTCGTGCGAATATTAATCTGGAATTTCCGTTCTTCCCATCAGGATGCCCATCATGGATACGTTGCTTAAAAAATTCCGGGACTCTTCCTCGCTTTATGGAAGCAACGCCTGGTTCATCGAAGATTTATACGAACGTTATTTAAAAGACCCGGAATCGGTCGATCCCGATTGGCGAGAGCGTTTCCGCAAGATACAGAACGGCGGCGGTTATGAAACGCCGCACAGTCCAATTGTCGAGCGCTTTGCCGAATTGGCTTTAAAATCACAGGGACGGCTGGCGCAATTGCAGGGCTTTACCGAGGAGAGCGTCAAGAAACAAGCCGCCGTGGCGAGGCTGATCAATCATTACCGGGTGCGCGGCCATCAAATCGCCAATAACAACCCGCTCGGCAAGACCTTGCCGCCGCCGCCGGATATGGACCCGGCCTTTTACGGCCTCTCCGAGCCGGATATGGATACCTGGTTCGACACCGGTATCCTGCATGGCGTCGACCGACTGCCGCTCCGCGAAATCATCGCGAATCTGAAAGAGATTTACTGCGGCAGTATCGGCTACGAATACATGCACATTGTCGACACCGCAACGCGCCGCTGGCTGATCAGCCGCATGGAAAACGCGACAGGCAACCTGACGCTGGGCTCTGAAAAGCAGCGCTGGGTGCTGAAGCTTTTGACCGCAGCCGAAGGCATCGAAGTCTACCTGCATAACAAATTCGTCGGCCAGAAACGTTTTTCGCTTGAAGGGGGCGAGTCGTTGATCCCGGTTCTCGACGAACTGATCATGGGCTGCAGCACCAAGGGGGTCAGCGAAATCGTGATCGGTATGGCGCATCGGGGCCGCCTGAATGTATTGGTCAATATTCTCGGTAAGAGTCCTGCCTTATTGTTCGACGAGTTTGCGGGCCATTCCGCAGCGGCCTCGCCGCCGGGCGTCAGTTCGGGCGATGTCAAGTACCATATGGGTTTTTCATCGGATATCGATACGCCCACCGGCCCTGTGCATTTGACGCTGGCCTTCAATCCTTCGCATCTGGAGATCATCAATCCGGTCGTCGAAGGGTCGGTCCGGGCAAGGCAGGACCGCGCCGGTATCGACGGCAAGGACCAGGTCGTCCCGGTCCTGATTCATGGCGATGCGGCCTTCTCGGGCCAGGGTATCGTGATGGAGACCTTGAACATGTCGCAAACCCGCGGTTTCGAAACCGGCGGCACGGTTCATATCGTGATCAACAACCAGATCGGCTTTACGACCAGCGACCCGAGAGACGCCCGCTCCACCTTATATTGCACCGATATTGCGAGCATGATTCAGGCGCCGGTGTTTCATGTGAACGGCGACGACCCGGAAGCGGTCGTTTTCGTCAGCAAGCTGGCGCTCGATTACCGGATGACCTTTAAAAAGGATGTGGTGATCGATCTGATCTGCTATCGCCGGCTCGGTCATAACGAGGCTGACGAGCCGGCTGCGACGCAGCCGATGATGTACAAAAAAATCCGCCAGCTCAAAACGACCCGCAAGCTCTATGCCGAGAAACTGATTGCCGAAGGGGTGATTTCCGCCGAGGAAGCGGATGCGATGGCGCAAAATTATCAAAAAATGCTGGATGAAGGGCAGGTGGTATCGCGGCCGTTGTCGCAAAATCCGAGATATTCTTATACCCATCAATGGAATCAGTTTCATGACCAGCATTGGGAAGCTCCGTGCGACACCTCCGTCTCGCTCGATCGGCTGCGCTATTGCAACGACCGGATGTTGCGGATGCCGCCCGGTTTTGAAATTCATTCGCGCGTCGTCAAGGTCATGGACAACCGCCGCAAAATGGCGGCTGGCGCTTTGCCGCTGGATTGGGGATTCGCCGAAAACCTGGCCTATGCGACATTATTGATGGAAAAGTACCATGTGCGTCTCACCGGCCAGGATGTCGGCCGGGGAACGTTTGTGCATCGCCATGCGGTGCTGCATAACCAGCTGAAGAATGAAGAATACATTCCGCTGCAACATCTCGATAAGGACCAGGGGCGCGCGGATATTTACGACTCGCTGCTGTCCGAGGCCGGCGTGCTGGGTTTCGAATACGGCTACAGCACGACGATGCCGAACACGCTGGTAATCTGGGAGGCGCAGTTCGGCGATTTTGCGAACGGCGCA
Organism: Methylomicrobium sp.; assembly: GCA_051061095.1. GTDB lineage: Bacteria > Pseudomonadota > Gammaproteobacteria > Methylococcales > Methylomonadaceae > Methylomicrobium. Next base: position 245,799 of record JBPFEE010000010.1, read on the forward strand.
CAGGTTGTGATCGACCAGTTCATCAGTTCCGGCGAAACCAAATGGGGACGTTTATGCGGCCTGGTTCTGCTGTTGCCGCACGGTTATGAGGGGCAGGGGCCGGAGCATTCCTCCGCGCGGCTGGAGCGTTACCTTCAGCTCTGCGCCGAGCACAATATTCAGGTCTGCACCCCGACGACGCCGGCGCAAATCTTCCATTTGTTGCGTCGGCAGTTGATCCGGTCTTACCGGAAACCGTTGGTCGTGATGAGTCCGAAAAGCCTGCTTCGGCACAAGCTTGCCGTTTCGACGCTGGAAGAATTGACCAGCGGCCAATTCCAGCCGATCATCGGCGAGGTGGATGATATTTCCGCGAAGAAGGTGACCCGTTACGTACTGTGTGCGGGCAAGGTCTATTACGATCTGCTCGATGCACGCCGCGAGGCCGACCTGAAACATGTCGCAATCGGACGCATCGAACAGCTTTATCCATTCCCGACCGAGTTGTTCAAGGCCGAACTGGCAAAATATCCGAATCTGGAAGAGTTTGTCTGGTGTCAGGAGGAGCCGAAGAATCAAGGCGCCTGGTATCAATCGAACCACCATTTCCGCGACAACCTGGCGCCGCATATCCGTATGAGCTATAGCGGACGCGAAGCCTCCGCGGCGCCTGCAGTCGGTCACTTCCACGAACATATTCAACAACAAAAAGCCGTAGTGGATTCGGCTTTATACGGCACACCCGCAGGAAATTAACATGAGTATTGAAGTATTAGTCCCCAATTTGCCGGAATCGGTCGCCGACGCCACCTTAATGACCTGGCATAAAAAGCCCGGCGATCCGGTCGTCAGGAACGAGAATTTGGTCGATCTGGAAACCGATAAGGTCGTGCTCGAAGTTCCGGCTCCCGAATCGGGCGTATTGGCCAGCATTCTGAGGGAGGACGGCACGGTGGTAACGGCCGGCGATGTGCTGGCGGTAATCGACACGACCGGGGCTGTTGCCGCATCTGCTTCACAGCAAGCCGAAAGTCCTGCGCCCACTCCAAGGCCTGCGGAACCCCGCCAGGAGGCTGCGGAAATGCCGTTAAGCCCTTCGGTCAGGCGTTTGCTTCAGGAGACGACGCTGAATCCGCAGGAAATTGCGGGTACCGGCAAAAGCGGGCGCATCACCAAATCCGATGTGCTCGACCACATGAAAAAACAGGCTCCACAGGAAGCCGAGCAGAGAGCGCCCGCGCCTGCGCCGGAGCAGACGCCGCATCCGGCGCCCGAGCCTGGCCGCGCAGTTTCGAATCTGCGCCCCGAGCAGCGCGTGCCCATGACCCGGCTGCGCGCGAAAGTCGCAGAACGGCTGCTCCAGGCGCAGCAAAACGCCGCGATGCTGACCACGTTCAACGAGGTCAACATGCAGAGCGTGATCGACCTGCGCAATCAGTATAAGACCCGCTTCGAACAAAAGCACAGCGTCAAGCTCGGTTTCATGTCGTTTTTCGTGAAGGCGTCGATCGAAGCACTGAAAAAGTTTCCGGCGATCAATGCGTCGATCGACGGCAACGACATCATCTATCACGGTTATTATGATCTGGGCATCGCGGTCAGTACCCCACGCGGTTTGATCGTGCCGGTGCTGCGCGATGCCGATCAACTGGATTTTGCCGGCATCGAAAAAAGCATCGCCGATTTCGGCGAGAAGGCCCGCACGGGGACGTTGAGCTATGAAGACTTGCAGGGAGGCACCTTTACGATTACGAACGGCGGCGTATTCGGTTCAATGCTGTCCACGCCGATTCTGAATCCGCCGCAATGTGCGATTCTCGGCATGCATGCGATCAAGGAGCGCCCCGTCGTCGAGAACGGCCAGATTGTGATTCGGCCTGTGATGTACCTGGCGCTGTCTTACGATCATCGCCTGGTGGATGGACGGGAGGCGGTGCAGTTTTTAGTCACGATCAAGGAGTGTCTGGAGTCGCCAGCCCATTTGTTGCTTAATATTTGATCATGCCTAAACCACGAGCGAAATACGATGTCATCATCATTGGCGCGGGCCCAGCAGGTTATGTGACTGCAGTACGGTGCGGCCAGCTGGGATTGAAAACCGCCTGTATCGACAGTTGGAGCGATAAATTCGGACGGCCCAATCTGGGCGGCGCTTATTTGAATGGGGGGTGCGTCGCGTCGATGGCCTTGCTCGAGTCGGCGAAGATTTATCATTCGGTGACCTCCGGTCTGAAGCAGCACGGTATCAGCGTCCAGAACATTTCTCTCGATGTCGGACGGATGGTCGAACGGAAAGATCGGATCGTTTCGGAAATCAACCGCCATATTGCTGAACTGTTCAGTTTTCACAAGATCGATCATATTCATGCCAGGGCAAGATTGCTGCAGGCCGGTCTGGTTGAAATCGTTCCGTCGAAGGCAGATGCTTCTTCTTATCTGACCGCCGATCACATCATTCTGGCGACCGGCTCCCTGCCCCTGGAACTGCCTTGCGCGCCGCTCGATAAGGAATACATTATCGATACCGGCGACGCGTTGAACCTGGATTCTGTACCGAAGCGTCTTGCAATCATCGGCGCCGGCATCAAGGGGCTGGAGATTGCGAGCATCTGGAACCGTTTGGGTTCCGAAGTGATTTTACTGGAAGCGCAGGAAAGTTTTCTGAATCTGCCGGACCAGCATATTTCGCGCGAAGCTTACCGTATCTTTACCGATCAAGGCATGGAGATGCGTCTTGGCGCGCGCGTGGTTTCAGCCAGGAAGATCGATAACAAAGTCCTGATCGAATACCAGGATCATGAAGGCAACGATATGCTTCACGTTGACCGGATGATCGTCGCGATCGGACGCAAGCCCAATTCCGAAGGACTGGCGGCGCCCGAGGCCGACCTGTTGCTCGATGAATCGGGCTATGTGCATGTCGATGAAAATTGCCGTACCAATCTGCCGGGCGTCTATGCGGTCGGAGATCTGACTTTGCTAGGCCCGATGCTAGCGCATAAGGGTATCGAAGAGGGTGTGTTCGTGGCCGAGCAAATCGCCGGTCTCCATCCGATGATCAACTACGACCTGCTGCCGAGCGTGATCTATACCGATCCGGAGATTGCCTGGGTCGGGCAAACCGAACAGGCATTAAGAGCGCTCGGCGAGCCGGTGAAGGTCGGCTTTTTCCCGCTCAGTGCCTCGCCGCGCGCGCTGACCATGGGGCGCACCGAAGGCCTGGTCAAGATCATCGCCCATGCCGAAACCGACAGGATTCTCGGCGTACACATAATCGGCGCGCATGCGTCCGAATTGATTGCCGAAGCGGTGCTCGCGATGGAGTTCTCCGCCAGCAGCGAAGACCTGGCGAAGACGATCCATGCCCATCCCACCTTGTCCGAAGCGCTTTACGAGGGCGCGCTGGCGTTAAGGAAAATGGCGCTGCATTTGCCGATGAGCCAGTAATGATGGATTTTTCGCGCCGCTGAACATGGTGCTGTCATCCTTTCTGGAGACGATTTTCAAGCGGACATTCCAGCTCAGCGCCCTCCTGCTGATAGGACTGTATGTCTATAAGGACAGGATGCCCGAGCCTTCCTATTACGATGCCGATGCCTTGCAGGAGCCCTTGCAAGAGCCGACTGACGAAACCGTCTTCACGGCTGAAGTCAACGGACAGCACTATACGATCACGCCTAAATTTTCCTATCAGCTTGATGGTGTTGTTGTCAGCCTGCACGATGCGGATCAACTGAACGACATCTGGCATCACGGCCGCTGGCAGGATTTTTTAAATTTGCGCGATTTATGCGTGATTTGGGGGGAAAATGTGCAGTCGGGAGTTTATCACCGGCTCGAGTTTCATAACGATACCTGGACCTGCTGGGTTTCCTGGCCGGACAGCGAAACCGGCAATGAATTTAAAATGAATGCGTTGTCGAACAATCATCTGCTGGCCGACAAGGACACTCTCAAAGCCGTGCTGATGGATGCCGAACCCGGCGACCATATCCGCCTTCGCGGCCTGCTTGCCGAATATGCCAATCCCGCCAACGGCTTCAACCGGGGCACCAGCACCACTCGCGAAGACACCGGCAACGGCGCCTGCGAAACGATTTATGTGAACGAGTTTACGATTGTCAACAAGGCCAACCGCAAACTGCGCCGGCTTTATATGCTCGTAAAATGGCTGGCGCTCGGCTCCGGCATCGGCTTTCTGCTCATGCTGCCGATCGCGCCTTTCACAATCAGGCGTTGAATTATCAAATCCGTAAATCTACAATACGGACTGGTTCGCTTTTGTCATGCAGGCTGTGCGTCGAGATAGAGAAAACGCGAGCTTTACTCATAAATGTAGAATATAGGAAAAGCCGATGAATATGATTTACAAGCGGAATAGCATCATCTCAAACATCTTCCGAAGTAGTGTTTTTTTTGTTTGTCTTATTCAATTTGACTATGTAAACGCCTGTAAAGTGGATCATGTCGCTGATGCCGCTGAAATCACACGAGAGTCGGATTCCATAGTGATTGGAAAGGTGATTGACTACAAGCAAGGCGATGATTCACCACGTGGGTTGGTAACTTTTGAAATAGTTGATGTCGTGAAAGGGCCATTTAAAAATCGATTTATAACTGTCGAGGGGCAAACCAAACATTACTATGGTAGAGAGATGGTTCAAAGGCTTCATGGCGGCCCCCCTTACAATTGGGTTAGGGACGGAGGCATTCACGGAAATTGTTATGCTTATGATTACAAGATGGATGGGTATTTTCTGCTTTTTCTAAAGGATCAAACGCCTTATTGGGCGGATCTGGCCGCTACAAACGAAGAAGTATCAGGCCGGGACGATCCTTGGGTCATTTGGGTGAAAGAACATCTCAGCAAGCAATCCAGATAATGTGGCAGGGCGTTGGATATAGCTATGAATCGTGGCTAACATTTAGGATTTTTGGAATGCATAAATCTCATATTTGATCAGCCGGAGTCGGCTGAGCAATTCCAGTGTCGCGGTTTCGATCATCGCAAAGCCGTTAAAAAAACCAGCCTCCCACGCCAGTTTCCTGAGGTAAGCATAGGTGGGCAGGGTATTGACGGTAATATCCCGTTCGGCCGAAATCCTGAAGCCGGAAGCTTTGGCCAATTGCCGATAGGCTGAAAGCGTATATTGCACATTGCATCGGCCGTAAAATCCGCGGCTCAAGCGCTCTGGCAGCCTGATTTTGGCGAACGGAACGATAATCGGCGCCGGCAGGAAATCCGACAGGGCAAGAAAGCCGCCCGGTTTCAATACACGTAAGGCTTCCCGAAAAAACTGCTTGCGGCTCGGAAAATGAAAAATACATTCGACGGCGAGCACGGCATCGAAGCTTTGATCCGGAAACGGCAGCCTGCAGGCATCGCCCTGGACGAATTCGATTCGGTTCCGGGATTGGGGAATGACTTGCACGCGGGCGCGTTGCAACTGGCGGGAGTCCAGATTCAAGCCGGTCAATTGCATGTCCGCATAATTGTCGTTCATATGCGCAATCGTGCCGCCGAATCCGCAACCGGCATCCAGTACCGATATACCGTTATTTATGAGAGCGGCCAGGCAAAGCTCCCGGCTCAGGTTTTCGGCTGCCTCGGCAAAACCGGCGCCGCTTAGGTCGGCTTCTTGCGGATTTCCCCAATATCCCCAATGTACATGCCGCCCGAAACTTTGTTCGACGGCTTCATTGCCGTTGCCGAGCAGTTTCAGCAGTTCATCGAAATAGGGCAGGTTGACGGTAACTCGGGCGCCAAGACCGTGAGGTTTCGTGTATCCGAATTTCTGCAAAAACATTCGATCGATTATTTTATCCACAAAATATGCTGCGTCTCGATAGGAACCAGACAAGCGGGATGGCGCGGAATGATGCGGGGCGTGTAGTCCTTAAGCGGACGGACGGCGGGAATCGTGGTGCTGTATACATAACCGTTGACCGCTCCCGGAATTGGGTGATCGATCGGGATTTGATGAATGTGTTCCTGAATGCCGGCGGCAGGTTCGGAAAACAGTTGTACCGAAACATCCTCGGCGCTCAGGTCGCCCAGGTAGACATGCAGTCTGAATGTTTGTTGTGCGCCCTGGTCTTCGGCTTGTACCTGCTCGACATGGATTTTGGGCCAGAAGTCATGCAGGTGTTGCAGCCATTGAGTCAGCCGTTTGCCCAGCTCGCCTTTCGCAGCTGCTCTTTGCTGATATTTCGCGGCCAATGGCAGATAGAAACGTTCGGTATATTCCCTGACCATCCGGTTGGCGGAGAAATGCGGCGTCAAGAGGCTCATGCTGGCGCGCATTTTTTTCGTCCAGCGTTCCGGAATGCCTTGTTCATTGCGCTCGTAAAAAGCCGGCACGATCTCCTCTTCAAGCAGGCGGTAAAGCATCTCGGCCTGTTCCTGGTCGCTATGTCCGGCTTCATCGCCGTTCAAAGACCAGCCGACTTCGGGGATATAGGCCTCGGCCCACCAGCCGTCCAGTTCGGAAACATTCAGGCCGCCGTTGACCAGAATCTTCATTCCGCTGGTGCCGCAGGCTTCCCAGGGCCGCTTCGGGGTATTGATCCATAGATCCACGCCTTGCACCAGGTATTCCGCGGTAATCATATCGTAATCGCTCAGAAACACGGCCCGCTCGCGGATCTCGGGGCGGCGCATGAACTGATGCCAGTCCTTGATCAATTGTTGTCCCGGCATATCGGCCGGATGCGCCTTGCCGGAGATGACCAACTGTACGGGCCTTGCGGAATTGCACAGAATGCGGGCCAGCCGGTCCGGATCGGTCAACAGCAGATTCGGGCGCTTGTAGGTCGCAAAGCGGCGCGCAAAGCCGATCGTCATCACGTTCGGATCGAACAGGCGCAGAACGTGCATTTCCAGTTCAGCCTCCGGTAAATTGCTGTGGATATTGATTTCGCGTCTGTATTCGTCGCGGACGAAATGGACCAGGCGGTCGCGATTTTTGGCGCGCATGTTCCATAGTTCCTGGTCTCCGACGCGATTGAAGTTTTTGCCCAGAATCTCAGGATCGCAAAGCCAGCGACTCTTTCCGCACTGTTGCGTCCATAATTCGTCCGCTTCCTTGGAATCCCAGGCAGGTACATGAACACCGTTGGTTACATGAGTGACAGGAATGTCATAACGAGACCAGTTCGGAAACAGCGGTGTAAAAATATCTCGGCTGACTTCTCCATGCAATCGGCTGACGCCATTGATCGAGGCGCTGCCGCGTATGGCCAGATAAGCCATATTGAACAATGCTTGAGGATCGTTGTTGCCTGGTGCCCTGCCGAGACTCAACAGCGTCGGCACATTAATACCGAGTTCTTCCGCATACAGTCCCAACTGGTTGTTGATCAGTTCCGGACTGAACCGGTCGAACCCGGCTTCGACCGGGGTATGCGTGGTGAACAGATTGCCGGCGCGGGTAATCGTCAGGGCAGTCGCAAAATCGATATCTTTCTCGCGCATCAGATCGCGAGCCCGCTCCAGCACCACGAAAGCGGCGTGGCCTTCGTTCAGGTGGCATACGTCGGGCGTAATGTTCAAAGCTTGTAAAACGCGCCAGCCCCCGATGCCGAGCAGAATTTCCTGCGCCAGACGGTGATTGGAGCCGCCGCCGTAAAGTTCGGTGGTGATGCAGCGATCGACCGGGTGGTTGATCGGGTCGTTGGTGTCGAGCAGATACAGTTCGATCCGGCCGATCTGCGCCTGCCAGACGCGTACCCAGAGTTGATAAGGCGTCAACAGCTTGATGCGCAGCCATTCGCCGTTCGCATCGCGCACCGGCGTAACCGGCAGATCGCTGGTGTTGCTGGAAGGGTAGAGCGCGATCTGGTTGCCGTGCGCATCGAAGTCCTGGCGAAAATAGCCGTTCTGATACAAAAGGCCGATGCCGACCAACGGGAGGCCCAGATCGCTGGCCGCTTTCAGATGATCGCCGGCCAGGAGGCCGAGGCCGCCGGAATAAATCGGCAAGGCCTCGCTGAGCCCGAACTCCATGCTGAAGTAGGCGATCTTCTTCAGTGCGGTTTGCTGCTGATAATGATGCTGGAACCAGCGATTTTCGGATAAAGCCATCCGGTGCGCCGTTACGATCGTGCGGAGCTTTTGGCAGAAGTCCGGATTTTCCGATAATTTTTCAAGATGTGAATAGGAAACCGATTGCAGCAACAGCCAAGGGTTCCGGGTCAGTTTCCATAATTCGTCATCCAGTTCGCACCAGATTTCGTCCGCGCCATGCGCCCAGGTATAACTACAGTCAAAGGCAAGTTCGGCCAGACCGTCGAGCTTGGTTGCCATGTCCGGCCGAAAGAATGCGGTGGTTTTCATTATGTGCTACCTAATTAGATGGGATGGGGCATCCTTTCAAGCTTGATCCGACTGTGATTTGACGTAATCTTTTCTTATCAATGTAAATTGCTGCAACTGCGCATCGACCTTCGCATTGAAAGAGTCCGGCGGATAGCTGCCGGCGGTGTCGGCTTCGCCCGCTTCGATGCCGGTTAATATTTCCAGCGCCTCGTCGACGGTCGCTACCGGATAAATCGAAAATTGTTTCGTTTGCGCGGCATGCACGACGTCCCAGCGCAGCATCAGGTGTTTGACATTACTGGCGGGAATGATCACGCCCTGGGTGCCGGTCAGTCCCTTGGCGGCGCAAATGTCGAAAAAGCCTTCGATTTTTTCGTTGACGCCGCCGATCGGCTGCACTTGACCTAGCTGATTGACAGAACCGGTGATTGCCATATCCTGCCGGAGCGGTACCCGCGCCAGCGAGGACAGAATCGCGCAAAGTTCGGCCAGCGAGGCGCTGTCGCCTTCGACATGGCCGTAAGACTGTTCGAAAACCAGGCTTGCGGCCATTGAGAACGGGCTTTTCCTGGCATATTTCGCGGCGATGAGGCTCGACAGAATCAGCACGCCTTTGGAATGGTGCGCCCCGCCGAGCTCGGTTTCGCGCATGATGTCGACGATTTTGCCGCTGCCGAGGCGTGTCGTCGCGGTGATCCGGGACGGCTGCCCGAACATGAAATCGCCGAGTTGCAGCACCGACAAGCCGTTGATCTGGCCGATGACCTTGCCTTCGGTGTCTATCATCAGGGTGCCGCGAAGGATATTCTCGTAGAGCTTTTCGCGCACTTTATCGAGCCGTTTGGTTTTGTAATCGATCGCCTGCTGCACGTCGCTGTTGGTAATCTCGGTATGGCCGTTGCTGCTGGCCCAATAATCGGCTTCGGTCAACAGGTCGGTGATGCTGCGCAGATGGGTCAGAAGTTTCTCCGTATCGCCCGTCAGACGCGCGCTGTGTTCAATGACTCGAGCTACTGCCGGTCGGCTTAATGGCTTGAGTTTTTCACGCCGCGCCAGCGTCGCCAAAAGACGCGCATAGTCCAGCGTTTTGGCTTCGCGGGGGACGGTATCGTCGAAATCGGCCGCAATCTTGAACAGATCATGAAACTCAGGATCATAGGCGCTCAATAAATAATAATAGAGCGGCTCGCCGATCAGGATCACCTTGACGTCGAGAGGAATCGGCTCGGGTTCGAGTGAAACTGTGCTGATCAGGCCAAGCGCCCGTTCCAGCGATTCAATGCATATTTTGCCCATTTGCAAGGTTCTTTTCAGACTTTCCCAGGCATAGGGCTGGAGCAGCAGTTTTTGCATATCGAGAATTAGGAAACCTCCGTTAGCCTTGTGCAACGCGCCCGGCCTGATCATCGTGAAATCGGTTACCAGAGAGCCCATATAGGCTTGATGATCGATTCGGCCGATCAAATTTCCATAGTTGGGGTGTTGTTCAAACACGACGGGAGCGGACTTTTTATCACTAAAATCCACCATCAGATTAACCTGATAACGTTTGAACGGATTCTGTTCCTGCGGCATTTCCATGAATGGGAGGACTTTCTCGGAATGCGGAATGAAATCGCGGATATGTTCGATAATGTCCCGCTTGACGTCTTTCAGATACTCCATGATCACTTCCTGCTCGGCGTATTTGGCGAGCAGATCGTCGATCGAATGATTGACCGCGAGTTCGGCGACTTCGCGATTCAGCGCCTGCAATTTACGTTTGGTTTCCTTGCGCCAGGCCGGAAATTTTTTCAGGAGATTTTGCAGGCGTTCCTGAAAATCGAAAATCGCCTCCTGAATCTGATGCTGTTTGTTTTTATCGAATTTATTGAACTCTTCCGCGCTGATCGGCTCATCTTTTTCATCGGAGGGCACAAATGCATAGCCTGTCGACGTTTCGGTCAGAATGATATGCGCCTCGGCGGCTTCATCACGTAATTTGCTGAGCTGATCGATTTCACGCTGACGGGACTTGCTTTCCAGTTCGCCTATCCGGGAACGGTATTCATCGCCATCGAACGCGGCAGGTATCGCAAAGCTGAGTTCTTCGACCAGCTTTTCCATATCGGCTTGAAAGATTCGGCCTTGTCCCGGCGCGAGTTGAATGGCGTTCGGTTTGGCCGGCTGGCTGAAATTATTCACATAACACCAGTCCGCCGGCACCTCGTGACGACTGGCTTCGTGTTCAGCCAACTGCAATACTGAAGTGAGCTTGCCGGTGCCTGAGGGAGCCATTGCAAACACGTTATAACCTTTTTTGGCGATCCGGATGCCGATTTTGATCGATTCGATCGCACGTTCCTGTCCGACTGTCAGATCGATATCATCAAGTTCATGGGTCGAAGTAAAATTTAGCTGCGAGATATCGCATGCCTTATAAAGTAGGGAGGAATCCAGCGGTATTAATTTCATTATTATTACTCAGCCAATGAAGGATAATGATTAAATTCACTGAACAGGGCAGTCCTGTGCGGTTTTTATTTTACCTGAGACTCATCATTAACGTATGAAGTCTATACGACTAAAGACATAAAGTTCTAATTATAGTTTGCGCGGATTAGGATTATCATAGTTTTTACGTTTCCCAACCTGCTATCGATCCAATGGAATATAAAGATTATTACAAGATCATGGGTGTTGATCGCAAGGCGGCGCCGGAGGAAATCAAAAGAGCTTACCGCAAATTGGCCCGCAAATATCATCCCGATGTGAGCAAGGAAAAGAATGCGGAAGCCAAATTCAAGGAACTCGGCGAAGCTTATGAGGTATTGAAAGACCCGAAAAAACGTGCGGCTTATGACCAGATCGGCCAGAATTGGCAGGAAGGGCAGCCCTTTACGCCCCCTCCCGGCTGGCAGCGCGAATTCGATTTCGGCAAGGGTTTCACGGGCGGCCGTGCGACAGGTTTCAGCGATTTTTTCGAAGCGTTGTTCGGGGGAGGATTTTCACCCCATCAAGAGGGCGTGTTCTACCGCAATTTCCAGGCTCAGGGCGAAGACCAGAATGTGCGTATCCAGATTGATCTGGAGGATGCTTATCATGGGAGCACACGGATGATTGCGTTGAATATGCCGGAAATCGATGCACAGGGCCGCATCGTAGCGAATAAGAGAACTTTAAATATCAAAATTCCGCGCGGGATTCAGGCAGGCCAGCGCATTCGCTTGGCCGGGCAAGGCATGCCGGGCATCCAGGGGGGGCAGAACGGCGATTTGTACTTCGAAGTCGAATTTAACAAGCACCGTTATTTCCAGGTGAAAGGCAAGGATATTTCTATCGAATTGCCGGTTACTCCGTGGGAAGCGGCATTGGGCGGCAGTGTGCCGGTACCGACGCTGGGAGGAAAAGTCGAAGTCAAAATCCCGCCAGGTTCGCAGTCGGGCACGCAATTACGTTTGAAAGGACGAGGCTTGCCGGGGGCAACCCCGGGCGATCAATTAATATCCCTAAAAATCATGACGCCGCCTGCGCTCAATGAAGCGGCCGTCGCGTTGTATAAAAAGATGGCGGAGCTGATGCCGATGAATCCGCGTCACAACATGGGAATCGACTGATGAAAAAAGAATTGTTGGTGATTACCGGGACGGTTATGGATGAAACCGTCCAGTTTTCGCTGGTGGAACTGTGCGAATGCGCGAAAACCAGCCAGGAACAGGTGATCGAAATGGTCGAGGAAGGCATTCTGGATCCCGAGGGCGCCTCGATTCATACCTGGCGTTTCGATACCAGAGCGCTGAAACGTCTCCAGACTGCGATTCGTTTACAACACGATCTGGGAGTTAATCTGCCGGGCAGCGCGCTGGTGCTGGATTTGCTCGAAGAAATGGAAACGCTGCGCAGACAACTGCACGATTTCTGAAACGGCGTGGATTTATGTTTTTTGCGCTTTAAAAATTGCCCTGCAAACCCGGTATGCCGATATTCTGAATGTGCAGCGCATTGCGGCCTTCCTCATATGCGAGCAGTTTGCCTTCCTCGCGCCAAAGCCGGAAGGCCAGCGCATAGGATAATACCCGCACCGGATAGCCGCGCGGCATTTCCTGCAGGTATGGCTGAATGGTCGTAAAGTCCGAGGCATGATACTGGTCCATAATGAAACGCAAACCGCCGTTGGCGGGACCGATATTGTAGGCCAGAAGGCCCAGAAAGAGGTCTCCTTTCATTTCGTTCAGATAATGCTTGAATGTCGCGGCCGCTGCATAGGCATTGTGCGTCGGATTCTGTAAATCCAGTTTGTCGATTTCCAACTGCCCGGCGGCTTCACGGGTAATCGCTTTCGGCACCTGAGTAATCTGGAACAAACCGCGTCCGCCGTCGGCGCTGTCTCTCGGCATGAAAGAGGACTCGGCCGCAGCGATCCCGTGCAGGATATTCACGTCGACATCGAAAGCCTCGGCCGCCGCTTCGATCGCGGGCGTAAAGTTCCGGGCTCGGACCAGCATTTTTTGCAGATCCCTGGTACCGTAGCGCCGGTAAGCCGCATAGATCTGATGCGCCAGCGTTATGCGTCCGGCTTCTTTCTTGCCGCCAACCAAGGTGCGGAAATGCCCATAAGCCAATGCGAAATTATCCTGCACGGAAAACCAGCCGATAAGGACAGCCAGACAGGCGGCGGTCACAGGCGTCAAAACTTCGGCCTTCAAGTGCAGCCATTGGCGCAAACGCCACCATCCGAGCACAAATACTACCGCCAGCAGAACCAGAATCAATACGCCGACCGCGAACGGCAGCAGACTGCCGAAAAAACTGGTGCCGGTGAAGCGGTCGGCGGAATAGCCGAGCAACACAATGATGATCGAAATCGCTACGCTAGCGAGGCTGATCAGTTCGACGGCAAGCATCGCCATCTTGCGCTGCAAATATCCGGGCGGGGGGGCTTTCTTTTTCTTTTTGCGTGATTTCGAGGCGCCTTTTTTGCGCGGGGCAGCCGGTTTACGCTTTCGTGCAGGTTTCGGCGGCGTAGCCTCGATGGCTTCAGCTTCAGGGAGACTATCCTGTTTTTCTAACAATTGGCTATCGGTCATTTATGCAAATGTTCGGCGGGGCACACCCCGTTACGTAGACTAATAATAGGCCATTTTTCCGATTCGGCGTGTTTTCGCAGAGTCTCGTCAGGATCGACCGCGACAGGATTTTCGACTTTGCTCAGCAAGGGCAGGTCGTTGTGCGAATCGCTGTAAAACCAGCTATTGAGCAGCGTTTCGTTCGATTTTTGCAGCCAGTTTTCCAAATAGGCGACCTTGCCCTCCCGAAAACAGGGCAGGCCGATGAAACCGCCTGTGTAGCGTCCTTCCTTGAATTCCGGCGTGGTCGCGAGCAGGTTGTCGATGCCGAACAATTTCACGATCGGTTCGGTCACGAAACGATTGGTCGCGGTAATCACCAACAACGTATCGCCGCGCTTTTGATGTTTGGCGACCAGTTCGAGGGCCGGCTGCAACAGCAACGGCCGGATGATTTCCTCGACAAACTCTTCCCGCCACTGGTGGAGTTGGCCGGCTGCATGCAAAGATAACGGGCGCAGTGAAAATTGCAGAAAGTCGACGATATTCAAAGTGCCTTGCTTGTAGTCGTCGTAAAACTTGGCGTTTGCTTGCTCGTACTCGTCCTTGTCGACAATGCCGCGGTCCACCAAAAACTGGCCCCACAGGTAGTCGCTGTCGTCGGCTATTAAGGTATTGTCCAAATCGAAAATTGCTAAACTCACGGTTATCCTGTCAAGAATAAAAGGCTAGTCGCCTATGGAAACTCGGTTGATTTTATGGTTCAATGAGGTATTAACTATAACTGCCTCGCCATCCACGCAATTTTATCACACGCGCGTTCAGGATAACGTGAGGCAAACAACAAGGTTTTGACATGATAGACTCGAAAGGATACCGTCCCAACGTCGGGATCATCCTTTGCAATGACGAGGGTCGCGTGTTTTGGGCAAAACGGATGGGGATGAATGCCTGGCAATTTCCTCAAGGCGGTATTAATCAAGATGAAGACCCCGAAACGGCGATGTATCGTGAATTGTGGGAAGAGACCGGGCTGCTGCAGCAGCATGTTCAGGTGCTTGGGCGTACGCGCTACTGGCTGAGATATAAACTGCCCGAACGTTACATTCGTAAAAATACGCTGCCGATCTGCATCGGACAAAAGCAGATCTGGTTTATTCTGCGGCTGGTCACGCAGGATTCGAACGTGCGCTTCGATCACTGCCCGAAGCCGGAGTTCGATAGCTGGCGCTGGGTGGATTACTGGGAGCCGCTGAAAGACGTCGTGTATTTCAAGCGCAAGGTTTATCAGCGCGCGATGACCGAATTGAGCGAGATTCTGGCTATTGAAGGGCTGCCGGTCGATATGGCAGGCAAAACCCTGAAGGATCAGCTCAATCCCGCAAAGCTGAGAGGCGGCCGCCGGCCGAAACACAAAAAAGCCGCAGCACAAGCATAGCGCTTACTTCGGCAGTTCGGGATTTTCAATAAGGTCCGGCTTTAGGCTGTAAACCACGGAGCGCTTCCGGCAGACGGTAAACGGCCGTTTCCAGGCTGCCGTCCTTATACAGGCTAATCATCCTGTAACCGGGGGGCGTGTCGACGACGCTGAAATCGAGGCTTTTCGGCTCGAACTGAAAGCAGGTCGAGGGAGCGCTGAATAGACGTATTGCATCCACCTGCCTGTCGATTACCTGATGAATATGGCCGCAGGTGACCGCCTTGGCCTTCGGGTAGCGGCGCAACACGGCAAGAAATTCTTCGCTGTTTTCGATCATCATCGTATCCAACCAGGGGCTGTCGATCCTTTGGCAATGATGATGCACCGCAATCAGCGCATACCGTTCCGGATAAGCGCGCAAACAGTCTTCCAGAAACTGCAATTCCTGTTTTTCCAGCCGTCCGCCCGGTTTGCCGTGAATCCGGCTATTCAATGCAATGATCTGCCAGTTGCCCAGAAAGGCCTGTTTATCGCAGCTGACCTGACCTCCATTCAAAGCGCTTTGCATTAGAGCAAGGTCATCATGATTGCCCGGCAGGCAAATGCAGGGCGTCTCGTAGGCCTTTAACTTTTCGGCGATGCGCCGATAGCTCTCTATCACGCGGTGTTGCGTCAGGTCGCCGGTGACCAGGATCAGATCGATTTTGGGATTTGCTGCGAAGGCGTGTTCGAGAACCCGGTGAAAATAGTATTCCGTGTCGATGCCGAGCATCGTTTCTCCGGAACGGGGCAGAAGATGCAGATCGGAAATTTGCAGAACGGTATTTGCCGGCATGTCGGATTCAGTCGATCGTTTTGCAGAGAATTTTGGAGTTCCGTTGCGGATTGTAAAGATTCTTCAGCGATGCCGGCAGGCTTGCCAGATCTGACTGGCTGAATCCCCGCTCGATGAACCAGTGCATCGTTTGCGTCGATAAAGCGAATATCGTTTTCAGGCCTGATTGCTTCGCTTTAGCATAGGCATAATCCAGCAACCGGCTGCCTCTCGACGCGCCCTGGTAATCCAGGTGCACGGCCAGACAGGCGATCACGCCGCTCCGGCTGTGTTCGTCGCGATGCAGGGCGGTGCAGCCGATGATCAAGCCGTCGCGTTCGATGATGATATAGTCGGCGATTTCCATTTCGATTTTTTCGCGCGAACGTTTTGCCAGAATGCCTTGCTGCTCGAGCGGCTTGATCAGTTCCAGAATGCCGCCGATGTCGTTCAACGCTGCCGGACGTAATTCTTCGAACGGCGTCGCGCTGATCAGCGTGCCGATGCCGTTGCGGGTAAACAGTTCGAGCAGGAGCGCGCCGTCGGTCGTCCGATCGACCAGATGCACGCGGCTGACGCCCGCGTTCGAACACTGGATCGCGGCTTTCAGCGGCAGGCTGACGATATTCGGAAGATTCGGATGCCGATCGAGAAAGTCGCCCGCTTCGGCGGTAGTCATCTGCTGAATCTGCTTGCCGCTGTCGGGATCGCAAAAACCTTGCTCGGTCAGCACAATCAGCTTCTCGGCTTTCAAGGCGATCGCAACCTGGGTCGCGACCTGTTCGGCGGACAGATTGAAAACTTCGCCGCTCGGCGAATAGCCGATCGGCGAGATCAGCACGACCGCATCCTGATCGAGCTGCCGGTCGATCGCCGCGCCGTCGATGCGCCGGACTTCGCCGGTGTGGCCGTAATCGATGCCGTCGATCACTCCTATCGGTTTGGCGGTCACGAAGTTGCCCGAGGCGACCCTTAGCCCGTAACCCGCCATTGGCGTATTCGCAAGGCCCAGCGACAGCAGCGCCTCGATCTCGACGCGCGCGGTGCCGGCCGCCTCCTTCACGCATTGCAACGCCAGATCGCTGGTGATCCGAAGGTTATTGTGAAAGAGGGAAGGGGCGTCCAGTTTTTTCAGGCGTTCGTCGATCTGCGGGCGAATGCCATGCACCAGCACCAGGCGAATGCCGAGGCTTTTCAGCAGCGCAAAGTCGTGCACCAGATGATCGAAATCCGGGTCCAGCAAGGCCTCGCCGCCGAAATTGATCACGAATGTTTTATTGCGGTGCGCGTGGATGTAGGGAGAGGAATTTCTAAACCAGTTGACGAAGGATTGGTTGGGTAACATGAAGGTCGGATTTATTGATAGTTACTTTCGTGATTGCCAATAATTGGGTTCTTTTCTCAAGTGCATCACGGCGATTATTTCAATTCTTTCGGGTCTCGTACGAAAAATAATCGCATAGGGAAAATGCAATAGCCGACATTTCCTGATGTTGTCATCTATTTTTCGATACAACAATGGGTTACGGCAAGCTCTGCTAATGGCATCTTCCACGGCTTCAATAAATCGTTTTTCCAGCCCCGCTTGCTGTTGTTTATAAAATAAGACAGTTTGTTCCAATTCCGTTTGAGCTTGGGGATGGAAGAAAAACTTCATAAATAACGTTGTTTGAGATCGGCCATAAATTGCTCGCCGTCAACAAGTACCGACGGATTGGAATCTATTTCTTGACAGCGTTTTTGTATTTCTTGCTGCCAGGCTTCCGAAACCAGAAAGTCTTCTTCATAATCCAAGCTTTCCAGCAAGATTTCCGCAATGTAGGCTCTTGCCGCAGGCGCAAGTTTTAGTGCTTGCTCGGTAATCGATTCGATATTCATAAATCACCTCCGATTCTGAAGAATGTTTGGGCTGCGCCTCATTCATTTGCTCAGGCGGCCAAGTTTTTTGTAGACGGCGTCGTCGTTGCGTTTGCCGATGACCAATACCTGTAAATCCTCTCCCTCTACCTGATAAACAATCCGGTACTCGCCAAAGTCAACGCGCCGATACGGATAGCCTTTGAGTAAGCTGGAATCTTGTGGAATTGGGTTTTTTAATAGGTTAAATAGGGTGCTAACGAGTTGTTTAAACTGCTTGCCTGGCAGATCATCCAAAAACGCTAACGCGTCGTTGGTTAAATTAAGCCGAAGCATCGATGCGTTCTTGCAGTCGGCGCATGGTTTCATCCGTACCCGCCAAACCGTCTGCAAGCGCCAGTTTTGCCCGTTCGCCCCAATAAGCGTCGTCCATTGCTTGCAAGCGTTCATACTCGGCAACCGATAACATGACGACCGCGGGTCGGCCCGACTTTTCGATCACAACGGGTTCGGTCAAGGCGCTTTCGATGTATTGACCTAAACGTTGTTTAACTTCGGAAGCGGCTATATGTAGCATGGGAGTTCCCCGTTCATGATTGGATAAAATAGCTAATATAGACTATTTGTGGGATTGTAGCAAAATTTAGAACAGGATCCTGCTAGGTATTTGGTCAGTTTTCCCGCTTATGCCAAATTCTAAGAATATGGATTTCGTCGTCAAGGATTAAATAACGCACAATGTATAAGCTGACCGATAAATCGCGCATCATTTCCGGGTTAGGGGCTTTTGCGGCCTTTCGTCCCAGATTAGGCAGATCTTTTAGCTTGGCGATGCCGGCTAACAATTCAGCCGCAATTTTTTGCGCCGATGCAGGATTCTTTTCGGCGATGAATGCCCTGAGCCGCTGTAAATCCTCAACAGCTTCGGGCGTATAAGAAATAATCACTGGTGAGGAGGTGGACGCTCTTGGGGGGTTCCCCAACTGGCCAACCAGGACTCAACCTTTTCGCCTGCAATGCTGTTGCCGTTTTTTACCGAGTCCAATGCCGGTAATGTTTCGAGCCAGCGTTGTTCTTCAAGAGAACAATGTTCAAGAAACTCTTTAACGGCCTCATTGATAATCCAGTTTCGGCTTCGATTGAGCTTTTCGGCCAACTCTGCCAAAGGTTGATCAAGCTCATCTTGTAACTCGATGTTTGTCACTGACATGGCGGTCTCCTGGAGGTTATCCCGGATGAAGTTAATTTACAGCCTTTGTTGATCCTTGATAAGTGGATCATAAAAAGTTGGTAGGATGCGGTGAGGTACGAACCGCATCAATTGCCTTAAAACAAACAGAGGATTAGGATAAAACCGGCGGCATTCTGTCATTTTTTCTCTCGGCTTTTGGGGTTTTACTCGACCGATGCGGTTCGTTCCTCACCGCATCCTACGGTCCTATATAATTTCTAAATCTTCTTTTTGATTCAGCCAATCAAACATATCATTTCCAAGTGGAAATGTAGCATTTGGATTGTGTATCAATACCGATTTTGCCATTCTTAGCATAAATTTCCCTTTTGCGACGTAGCGCTCTAAATACAGAACGGAAGATAGTCCTTCGGGTAAAGATGGATGCTCAACAGGTGAATGTGGTAATCCAGTTGTGGGTTTTTGAAAAAAATCTGGAAGTGATTTTTGATGCTGTGTTCCTATACCGCTCAGTTTTGAGTAGTCGAAAATGACGAGAATATGAGGCTTTTTCTCCTTCATGCTCCATTCGATCTGAGCTTTTTTACTCTTGTCCGTCCATTTTCCATATATTCTTTCTAATTCTTTTTCAAGGAAAAATTTTTTATCTGGTTCGTTAAGAGTGGTAATTTCACAATTAAAAGCGATTGGCGAGGTAACTTCAAAATCTGGTCTGTTTTCTCCAGCTTTATTTTCGGCAGGTATTGGTTTTATTTCCCATTTGAGATTTAATGCGAAGTTGTACCAAAATAATTCATTGACAGCCGCACGGTGAACTTTATTTTCATGACTCTCAAGTCGGGTTAGAAAATCTGTTGAATTTTCAGGGTATTTTTGGAACCAATTATTGATTTTCAGCAAATACAATTCCAGGGATTTATCGAATTCATCACCCATTTCACTTGCTGCCCACGAAGATGGGCATGGAGTACGGGACCTCCACCCTGTGTCATAAACATTCATTCTGCTGTTTTTTTATTGTCAGTCATGTAGAGTGGGCAAGCAGCTTTATTGTTTACCCGCCCAAAGACCGCACATATAGTAGGCAGAAAGTGCTGCCCACCCTACATAGTCATCAATCCAAATTATCCGTCACCGCGCCTTTAGAGGCCGAGCTGACCAATTTCGCATATTTCGCCAACACGCCACGGGTATAACGCGGCGCCGGCTGCTGCCATTTGTCGAAACGGCGGGCGATTTCATGCTCGTTCACATGCAGCGTCAACTGGTTGGTTTCCGCGTCGATTGTAATTTGATCGCCGTTTTGCACGATCGCCAGCGCGCCGCCGGTGTAGGCTTCCGGGGTGATGTGGCCGACCACGAAGCCGTGGGTGCCGCCGGAGAAACGGCCGTCGGTGATCAGCGCAACGTCCTTGCCGAGGCCCTTGCCCATCACCGCCGAAGTCGGGGAGAGCATTTCGCGCATGCCGGGGCCGCCTTTCGGGCCTTCGTAGCGGATCACGATCACGTCGCCCTTGACGATGTCGCCGTTCAGAATTGCCTGCAAGGCTTGTTCTTCGGCGTCGAAGACTTTCGCTTTGCCGGTGAATACCAGGCCTTCCTTGCCGGTGATCTTCGCGACCGCGCCTTCGGGGGCGAGGTTGCCGTATAAAATAACCAGGTGGCTGTCTTTCTTGATCGGCTGATCCAAGGGATGAATCATGTCCTGGCCTTCCGGATAAGGCTTCACGTCGGCGAGGTTTTCGGCCAGCGTCTTGCCGGTTACGGTGAGGCAATCGCCGTGCAGCAGGCCGCGGTCGAGGAGTTCCTTCATCAACGGCTGAATGCCGCCGATTTCGATCAGCTCGGCCATCGAGTAACGGCCGCTCGGTTTCAGGTCGGCGACCATCGGCACGTGCTTGCCGATGCGGGTGAAATCGTCCAGGGTCAGGTCGACGCCGGCCGCATTCGCCATCGCGAGAAGATGCAGCACCGCATTGGTCGAGCCGCCGAGCGCAATCACCACCGTGATCGCATTTTCGAACGCGGCCTTGGTCATGATGTCGCGCGGCTTGATGTCTTTTTTCAGCAGTTCCAGCACCGCCGCGCCGGCACGTTCGCAGTCGAGGCGCTTGTCTTCGGAAACCGCCGCCTGCGCGGAGCTGTTCGGCAGGCTCATGCCCAACGCTTCGATCGCGGAGGCCATCGTGTTCGCGGTGTACATGCCGCCGCAGGAACCCGCGCCCGGAATCGCTTTCGCTTCGATTGCGGCCAGTTCGGCGTCGTCGATCTTGTTGTTCGCGCGCGCGCCGACCGCTTCGAAGACCGACACGACGTCGAGCTTCTTGTCTTTATGGCAGCCCGGCAGAATGGTGCCGCCGTACACGAAAATGGCCGGACGATTCAATCGGGATAACGCGATCATGCAGCCCGGCATGTTTTTGTCGCAGCCGCCGATCGCGACGATGCCGTCGAAGCCCTGGCAGCCGGTCACCGTTTCGATCGAATCGGCGATCACTTCGCGCGACACCAGCGAATATTTCATCCCCTCGGTGCCCATCGAGATGCCGTCCGAGATCGTGATCGTGTTGAAGATCACTGCCTTGCCGTTGGCTTGATTGACGCCGCGCGCCGCATCGTCGGCCAGCCTGTTGATGTGCATGTTGCAGGGCGTCACCATGCTCCAGGTCGAGGCGATGCCGATTTGCGGCTTGTTGAAGTCTTCATTGGTAAAGCCGACCGCGTGCAGCATCGCGCGGCTCGGCGCGCGCTCCATGCCGTCGACGACAAGGGAGGAAAAATGACGGGTTTTATCTGTGCCGGAATTGGCCATGTATCTATTCCAGGAAAAAGGTTGAAAAAGCAAAGAAAAAAGGCAGGCGTCCTATCCTAAAGGAATCTCTGAATAAGTCGGATAACTCTCTCCCTGTGGGAGAAGGCTGGAGAGAGGAAAAAATCAATAAGTTATCCCCTCTCCCTAACCCTCTCCCGGAGTGAGAGGGGACTTAATCAGAGCCTCCTAAAGATAATGCGCTAGCTTTAACGATCAATAAAACGTATCCCAATTGCTCGATTTGCGCCGCCAGCTCAGTTTCGGCAGGATGAAGCCCAGGAGCATCCCGATCGAAGCGACCATGCCGCCGTAAAGGAACCAGTCCTGTTCGGAGCGATCCTTCAGCGCCGCGTTTTCGCGCTCCAGTTGCTTGGCTTCCTTTTCGATCTGCACATAACGTTCCTGATAATCGTCCCGTTCGCTCTTGATCCGAATTGCCTCGGACGAAATTTTCTTTAGACCGCTGAGTTCGCGGGCCAGTTGATCGCGTTCCTTGGCTAACGATTGTTCGAGAGTGGAACCGGGCGTCAGAAACTGTTTAAGCTTGATCAGCTCGAGTTTCAGCGCCGCATTTTCGGACTTCAGCGCCGTGCCTTCCCGGGTTGCCGACTCCAGCTGCGTCCGGCTGGGCGGTTCCTTCATCGTATTGCGGGTCAGAATATACCCCTCGGCGCCGTCTTCCAGGCGGACGCGGGAATAACCGCTTTTCTTGCTGATTTCGAGTACGGTCAACGGGGTGCCTGTCTCAAGCGATCGCACCAAGGCGCCTTTGTTGCTTTCCTCGCTGCGCAGCGCAATGATGTGCGTGTCGGTCACGTAGACCGTCTTGTTTGGCTCTGCCGCATGGACAGCGCCGATCACCAACAAGGAAGAGAAGAGTAGACGTTTCACGATTGAGTCTCTTGGGTCTGCAGAGGGGACCCAATTTTAACGTTATTTTCGGAGGATGAGAAATTCGAGCAGTGCTTTTTGCGCATGCAGGCGGTTTTCGGCCTCTTCGAATACGACGCTTTGCGGACCATCGATCACGTCGGCGGCCACTTCTTCCCCCCGGTGTGCGGGCAAACAGTGCATGAACAGCGCATCAGGCTTCGCAGCCCGCATGACTTCAGCCGTGATTTGATAATCCTTGAACGCCGCTTCGCGCAGTTTTTGCTCCTCTTCCTGCCCCATGCTGGCCCAGACATCGGTGACCAGCAGGTCGGCGTTTCTGGCGGCCTCGATCGGCGTAGAAAAGAAGCGCACGTGATCGCCGCCTGCCTCGACAACCGCCTGATTCGGACGGTAGCCGTCCGGGCAGGCGATATGCAGTTGAAAGTCGAGCAGCATCGCGGCATGAATATAGGAGTGGCACATATTGTTGCCGTCGCCGATCCAGGCGACCGTTTTGCCCTTGATGTCGCCGCGCTTTTCGAAATAGGTCTGCATGTCGGCCAGTAGCTGGCAGGGATGTTGCTCATCGGTCAGGCCGTTGATGACCGGCACACGGGAGTTCATCGCAAACTTGGTCACCATTTCGTGGCTATGGGTGCGCAACATCACGCAATCGACCATGCTCGAAATGACCTTGGCGCTGTCTTCGATCGGCTCGCCGCGGCCCAGTTGCGTATCCCGGGGCGAAAGAAACATCGAACTGCCCCCGAAATGCGCCATGCCGGCTTCGAACGACACCCGGGTGCGGGTCGAAGATTTTTCAAAAATCATCGCCAGCACTTTGCCTGTAAAGGGGTGATAGTTTTGGTCGCGGTGTTTTTTCAGTTCTATCGCCCGATTGATCAGTTTCCGGAATTCATAGCCGGTTATGTCGAGCAAGCTGATGAAATGTCTGACTTTCATAGTGTTACATCTTGTGCGGTGTAGTCTTTGATGAGACCGGATAAAGTAGCGACGAGCAGTTCGATTTGCGCCTCGTCGAAGATCAACGGCGGCAGCAGGCGGATCGTTTTTTCATTGGTCACATTGATCAACAAGCCTTGCGCCAGGGCCATAGAAACGAGTTCGCCGCAAGACTGGTCAAGCTCGATCCCGATCATCATGCCTTTATGGCGAATATCGACGATACCCAGAACGCCGTCCAGGCGTTCACTAAACGCCGCGTGGATCGCCCGGCCTTGCTGTTCCGCCCGTTCGATCAGATTATCCTGTTCCAGCGTTTCCAGAACGGCCAAAGCCGCGCTGCAGGCGAGCAAGTTGCCGCCAAAGGTCGAGCCGTGGTTGCCCGCGGTCAAAACCTGGGCGGCTTTGCCGTGTGCGAGACAGGCGCCGATCGGAACGCCGTTGCCCAGGGCTTTTGCGAGCGTCACCACATCGGGCAGGATGCCGTTGTGCTGAAAGGCGAGAAATTTACCGGTACGGCCGATGCCGGTCTGGATTTCATCCAGCATCATCAATAAATTATGCTGATCGCAAAGGGCGCGGATCCGGTTCAGATAGTCCGCCGCCGGCACATTGACGCCCCCTTCGCCCTGCACCGGTTCGACCAGAATCGCGACCACGCCGCTATTCTGGGCTAGTGCCCGTTCGATCGCGGACGTATCGTTATAAGGAACGCGAATGAAGCCTTCGACCAAAGGCTCGAAACCCTGCTGGACTTTCGGATTGCCGGTCGCGCTCAAGGTGGCCAGCGTGCGCCCGTGGAAACTTTTTTCCATCACGATGATCCGAGGGATATCGATGCCCAGGCTGTGGCCGTATTTGCGCGCGATCTTGATCGCCGCTTCGTTTGCTTCGGCGCCGGAATTGCAGAAAAACACATTGTCCATGCCGCTCAGTTCGGCGAGCTTTGAGGCCAAGGTTTCCTGTACCGCGATGCCGTACACGTTCGAGGTGTGCAGAAGGGTTTCGCTCTGTTTACAGATCGCGCGGTGAACGGCCGGATGCGCATGCCCCAGGCTGCAAACCGCGATGCCGGACAAGGCGTCCAGATAGCGCTTGCCGTCGGTGTCCCATAACCACGCGCCGGATCCGCGCGTGAAGGTCACCGGCAGGCGCCCGTAAGTCGGCATAATGTGACTATTCATTTCATAGGCCTGTAAACGAAAAAACCGGCAGCATACCGCGGCCGGCAGAAAAAAGGCTCGATTATAAATTTCTATTGAGTATCAGGCAAGTAGCGGGTTAAAGATTTGCTTTTTTAATGCTCCCAAACTTGCTAGAATCAGACAATTATCTTTATTGAGAGCGATAAAAATGAGCGTTATTGAAAGAATCAAATCCCAGCTGGAATCCAGTCCCGTGGTCCTGTACATGAAAGGTTCGCCTGATTTTCCGCAATGCGGCTTTTCGGGCCAGGCGGTTCAAATACTGGATGCCTGCGGCGCAAAATATTCCTATGTGAATATTTTTGAGGATCCCGAGTTGCGCGAAGCATTGAAAAGCTATTCGAATTGGCCTACCTATCCGCAGCTTTATATCTCGGGCGAACTGGTCGGCGGCTGCGACATCATGACCGACTTATATCAAAAGGGCGAACTGGCTAAAATGCTTGGCGCCGCTAATGCCGTTGCCGGATAATTTTCCGCATCTTATTCCATTCCGATTAGAGTCCCGGCGGTTCCCCAGAACCATGCCGGGGCAATGTTGCCTCTGATTTGCGGGCGGCTTCGTCCATTCCTTATCTAAGGTTGAACCCCATGCCTGACAGTTGAGTCAGACGCGGGCCTATTGCGCGCGGGAAGCTCAACCGAATTTCATGAGCATTCGCGGTTCCTGTTATCGACAGTATTAAAAATGATTGCTAAGCTAAAAGGCTGACACTGAGAACAGGGTGCTGACGAATGCAAGGGCCGACATACTTATGGCTGGGGGGATTGAGCGCGCTTTATTTGCTCTGGTTGACGTTCTGGATCGTGTTGGGCGATCAGTCTTTCGGCCTTAACTTTTATAATTGGGATCAGACGGCGGCGGCGCTGGCGGCGGCGCTTTCAGCATTTTTGACTGTCCGCAAAACCGCGAGACCTTATAAAGTTTTTCTGATTTTCCAGGGCCTGAGTCTCATCATGATGAGTTTATCCTGGGTGACTTATGACCCGGAGAACGTTCATCGGGCTTTCCATTTCAGCCGCATCGATTTACCGACTTATTCAAGCATCAGCTATGGCGGATTTGCCTTTTTCGGCGTTTGCGCCTGGGGTTATCTGGCGCTCGAACAATGGCGGCGTTATCCGCCCACTGCGCTGACACAGGGTGTTTTTGCGCTGTTGTTTGCCGGTTTATTTTTAATCCTGGCTAATTTTTATTTTCCTCAGTATTTGCCTCTGCTTGGAGAGGCATCGGGCCGGCTTGATGCGGTAGTATCGGGTTTTGAGTTCCTGATATTGGTGACCGGCCTGATTTCGGTTTTGTTAAAGCAATCGCCGGCTTTGAACATGACGCTGGTGGCGACCGCACTGCTGTTGGCGAGCGACTTGGCCTACAGCGATTACGATGTTCCGTACGGCATCGAGGCACTCTGGATATTCGGGCAATTATTGATGCTGGCGGCATTGATGGAATTCTCCGGACAGCAGCAGAAAACGGAGAGCGGCCAGGAATCAGGCAAGAGGCGATCCAGCCTTTCGGCGCTCTTGATATTGCTGTCGCTGGGCGGACTGCTGTTGGCAGTCGTGGTGGGTTTTTTGCCAATTCACCGGGTCTGGAAGTCTTTTTATGCCGTGCTGTTCGTGGTGGCGCTGGTCGTGGTCGAGGTCTGGCTGACCGACCGCTTTGATGAGACGGTGAAATACCTGAAAACCCATGCAAAACATCTGCTGCGAAACCGTCTGGCGGGAGAGGACTGGAAATCGGCCGATACGCGCATCTATGCGGCTTTGCAATCGACCGGCCTTGGGGGGTATCTCGATTTTCTGGACGCGTCCGCGCATCGGCTCAAGAAGGAGGTGATTTTTCTGGGCCCGGAGAAATTGTTTCCGGCGGCTGTAACAGATGACGTTGATTCGGGAGCTAGATCGTGCTTTCTGGTGATGCCTTTCAGTTATGCGTGGTCGAATGACGTACACAAAATTCTTTCCACGGCCTGCAAAGCGCTGTCGGTGCAGGCGGTGCGCGGCGATGACGTGTTCACGCCGACCGATATTCTGATCGATATCTGGAGGAGCCTCAATACGGCTGATTTTGTAATCGCCGACATTACCGGCCGCAACCCGAATGTGCTCTATGAACTCGGCATCGCGCATACGCTGGCTAAGCCGGTGTTGATCATCTCGAGAAATGCCGGCGACATTCCGATCGACTTGAGCACCCGGCGCGTGATCCTCTACGGCCAGAGCGAAGAAAACTGGCAAGCGGACTTGGAACTAAAAGTTACTCAGGCGATCTCGGAAATCATCCGCGTTTACGGTTTGTAAAAGAAAGTAATGAAATCGAGGATCATCAATAGACAGGTTTTATTCATCTTCCTGCTGGCAAATCATTTATTGATCGCCGTTCTTCATGCGGCGGAGCAGCCTCCTCTCGCGCCGGGTTACGGCAATCTGCAATTCGCGTTGCCGGCGCCCGGTACTTACCAATTGCCGCCTTTGGGCGAGGCCGCGGACGGTAAAGTCCTGGACAGCCACGGCAAGGCGGTCAAACTGCACGACTTGATGGGCGACAGGATCGTGCTGCTCAGTTTCGTTTATTCGACCTGCAGCGATGTCAACGGATGTCCGCTGGCGACCGCCGTCTTGCATAAAATCAAGCGGCGCCTCGCCAAGGAGGCGGACATTGCGGCAAAACTGCGGCTGATCACGCTCAGTTTCAACCCCGAGCACGATACGCCCGAAATGATGGCGAAATACGGGGAGGAATTTCAGGCGCCGGGCATCGAATGGCATTTTTTGACGACGCGTTCCGAAGCGGACCTGCAGCCGATCCTCGAAGGCTACCGGCATACGGTGCAGAAGGTTTATGATACCGAAGGCAAAAGCACCGGCACGTTTTCGCATGTGCTGCGGGTTTATCTGATCGATGCCAACAAACGCATTCGGAATATTTACAGCGTGTCGTTTCTGCATGCCGATACGCTGATCAATGATATTCGAACCTTACTGGCTTCCGAACCGGAAATTGCAGCAAAGCAGACGGCGGCGCCACCCTTCAAACCGGCTTTGTACCAGCCAGGCGACGACAAGTCGGATTATGAAAGCGGCGATTATCAAACCCATTCGGTGGCGATGAAGGAACGGCAGGGCAAACCGATCGATCTGCTGGCGTATGCGCGAAAGCCGATATTAGGTTTGCCGCGCGTGCCGGTGCCGAAAGACAATCCGCTGACTGAAGCCAAAATCAATCTGGGCCGCAAGCTGTTCTACGACCGCCGCCTGTCGCTGAACAAGACCTTTTCCTGCGCGATGTGCCATATCCCGGAACAGGGTTTCACCAGCAACGAAATGGCGACCGCCGTCGGCGTCGAAGGCCGGACGGTTCGGCGTAATTCGCCGACCGTATATAATGTCGCTTATCTTACCCATTTGTTTCATGACGGCCGCGAAACCACATTGGAGCAGCAGGCCTGGGGGCCGTTGCTGGCGCACGACGAGATGGCGAATCCGTCGATAGGGTATGTGCTGGATACGATCGCAAAAAGCGCGGATTACCGGGGGTTGTTCCAGAAAGCCTTCGGCAAGGGACCGAGTATGGAAACCCTTGGGATGGCGATCGCAACTTACGAGCGCACTCTGAATTCGGCCGATTCTCCTTTCGACCGCTGGTTTTACGCAAAAGACAAGAAAGCGCTGAGCGAAACGGCTCAACAGGGCTTCAAACTGTTTACCGGCAAGGCGCAGTGCTCCGGCTGCCATTCAATTGATTCCAGCTCTGCCTTGTTTACCGATAACGCTTTCCACAATACCGGCATCGGTTATGCCGGCGCCATGAACGAGTCGGGCGCCAAGCGCCGCGTGCAGATTGCGCCTGGCACTTTCGTAGAGATCGATCGCGAGATCATCGCTTCGGTTTCCGCCGGCAAGGGCAACGACCTCGGCCGTTATGAAGTCACGCAAAAACCCGAGGACCGCTGGAAATACCGGACGCCCTCGTTGCGCAATATCGGTTTGACCGCACCGTACATGCATGACGGCAGTTTGGGGACGTTAGAAGAAGTCGTGCAATTCTACAGGCAAGGCGGACATCCCAATGAAAATCTGGACCCGTTGATCCGGCCATTGCCGTTGAGCGATCAGGAAGCCGCAGCGCTGGTGGCGTTTCTGAAGAGCCTAACCGGCTCGAATATCGGCGATCTGGTGGGCGATGCCTTTGCGGCGCCGGTAGGCGATGTGAAATAATTCGCCTGTTTCTCTCGTTGTGAGTGGGTTGGTGCTGGAGATAGGCAGCTATTTGATGATACCATTGGGTTTTAATCCTCATGGAATCGGCGCTTCAAAGCGACTATGAACCCCAACCACCGAATCTTGTTTGCCGGCGATCCGCACGGAAATTTCCAGCCGTTGATCGAGGCGGTACGGAAATGCCGTCCCGAAGCGGTCGTTCTGCTCGGCGATTACGATTTGGAGCGGCCTTTGGAACACTATCTGGATGAGATCATCGGCCTGACCGAAATCTGGTGGATCGCCGGCAACCATGATTTTCAGTCGCCCTGCAAATATCATAACCTGTTCAATTCATCGCTGGCCGAATACAGTCTGCATCTCCGCGTCAAGGAAATCGCCGGGCTTCGGATCGCGGGGCTCGGCGGCATTTTTTTGGGCAGAGTCTGGTATCCTCCGGCGCAGCCGAAGTGGATCAACAAACGCCATTTTCTGAACAGCCAAAAACCCGGACTGCGTTTTCCCGAACTGTCGCTGAAATACCGGTCTGCGATCTGGCATGACGAGTTCGAAGCAATGAAAGCCCTGCAAGCCGATATTTTGGTGACTCATGAAGCGCCATCTTCGCACCGTTTCGGCTTTGCCGCGATCGGCGAGTTGGCCTCCGCGATGGGGGTAAAGCATGTTTTTCACGGCCATTTGCACGAAAATTATTCGGTCACGATCCGTCGAAATATCCGGGTGGTTGGCGTCGCCGACCAGGTAGTGGCCGACCTGGCGGGCACTCTGGTGAATGCGAGAGAGCTGGTCGCCTCGGAATAGGTTCCTTGAGCTGCCCTGCTTTCGGTACGGAGTTCTACAAGAAATCAGAAAACGGCCTGAGGCTGCCGAATCATAGCCGACCGGTTTCAGCGCAAGGCTTTAAATGGCAGCCGTAATAACCGAAGAAAGCTCAATTCTTCCGGCTTCCGGTAAACGTCCAGCCCGATCGGCATCCGGGTATGCGGTTCTTTCGGGTCGGCGGTATAGGTCCCGCACAGCCGGTCCCAGAGCGAAATCGAAAATCCGTAATTGCTGTCCATTTCCTCCCGTTGCGTTGAATGGTGAATCCTATGCATATCCGGCGTGATAATCAGCCGGCGCAGTTTCCGATCGAGCGCCGGCCGAATGTCGACATTGCTGTGGTTGAAGGTCGCCGCGCCGTTCAGGAGAATTTCGAAGGCGATCACAGAGACAGGCTCTGCGCCGATGAGCAGGATGCAGAGCACTTTGTAGAACATCGACAGCACGATTTCGAGAGGATGAAAACGCACCGCGGTTGTCGCATCGAATTCGAGATCGGTATGATGGATCTGATGCAGGCGCCAAAGCAACGGCCATTTGTGCATCAGGATATGTTGGCCGTAAATGGCGAAATCCAGCCACAGCAACGAGATGGCAACCGCCAGCCACTGAGGAATCTCAGTCAGGTTCAACAAGCCCCAGCCATTCGCTTCCGCATAGATTGCGGCTAGATAAGCGAAACTGCCGATGGTCACGCGCATCAAGATCATGTTGAAAGCGGCCAAGCCCAAATTGATCGGCCAGCGCTGCATACGTCCAAGCTGTAATATTCGCCGCGGACGCCAGCGTTCCCACGCGATCATGATCAAAAAAATCCCCATCGCGGCGGTGAAACGGATTATGGTTTCCACAAGCGTCCTCTCTGATAAAGTTTTGCTAATTCAGACGGATCGGCGCCGAAAAAATAGCGTAGACGTAACGACCACATCAGAAGTATTGTTCTGGCCACTCCAAACGACTCCCAACGGCGGCCGGAACTGGTGACTTTCGCGTTCAGACAGATCGGCGGGCAGATAGTTTTAAGCTGTTTGGATAAGGCGATGTCTTCCATCAACGCGATTTCAGGGTAGCCGCCCACGCTGAAAAAAACCTGCCGCGTCACAAAAATGACCTGATCGCCGGTTGTGATCCCGGTCAGGCGGGAGCGCCAGTTCATCATCTGGGCAATGATCTTCAACATCCCAGGCCGGCCGCGCAACTGGATATCGAAACGTCCCCATTGGCCGCCTTGAGCCAGTCGTTGTTCAATCAGCGCCAGGGCATGATCCGGTAAAGCGGTATCGGCATGTAAAAAGAGCAGCACCTCGCCTTTTGCCTGTTGGGCGCCCGCGTTCATTTGGAAAGCGCGGCCTTTGCGGGTTCGGACTACCCGATCGGCTAATTTGGCGGCAATCATGACGGTATCGTCGGTACTGCCGCCGTCGGAAACGATAATTTCAGACTGGTTCCGTAAAGGTTGCAGAGCCGTCAGACAATCGGGCAGGGACAGGGATTCATTCAGCACCGGAATGATGATCGAAAAATACATAAGCAAGCCGTGTTAAAAGCATGGATTATTTGATATTTTCAAATCTACGCAAGATTTCGTCAATTTTTTATATCGATTAAAGTTTTCAAGTTCTTATTCATCTTACTTAATTTACAACATTAAGACTGGAAAGAAATTGACAGTTTCTTGAAGCCTGTCTATATTGACTTGTCATTATTAAAAAATAATGATGCGGCAATTGGTTTTATTCTTTAACCGTTCGCGCGAAATTTGTAGTTATCAAGAGCGCGGTGCCCTCAAGCCGGCTGTTATTTGTTTGTTTATTTATTGTTCGAGTTTGCCCGTAGGAAGCTTTGGGTTCATGACGGTTGGGAAGTAAATAAAAGTAGGGGACGCACATTCGTGCGCCTTGCCTAATTTTCTTAACATGAATTGCAGGAGAATAAAAATGAAACAAATTGGAGCTGAATTTTTTGGAACTTTCTGGCTGGTTCTGGGAGGGTGCGGCAGCGCGGTATTGGCGGCTGCATTTCCGAATGTAGGCATAGGTCTGCTCGGGGTTGCATTTGCCTTTGGGCTGACGGTATTGACCATGGCCTATGCGATCGGTCATATTTCCGGTTGCCATCTGAATCCGGCCGTATCCATAGGTTTATGGGCGGGCGGGCGCTTTCCGGCGAATAAATTGCTATCTTACATTTTGGCTCAAGTGGCCGGGGGACTGGTCGGCGGCGGCATCCTGTATCTGATCGCGAGCGGCAAAGCCGGCTTTGATCCCACCGCGGGCTTCGCGGCCAACGGCTTCGGCGAACATTCGCCAGGCGGTTATTCCCTGGGCTCAGCCTTAGTGACCGAAGTCGTCATGACGATGATGTTTTTACTGATCATCCTGGGCGCTACCGATCATCGGGCTCCCTCGGGTTTTGCGCCGATTGCGATCGGCTTGGGCCTGACTTTGATACATCTGATCAGCATACCGGTCACCAACACCTCCGTCAACCCTGCCAGAAGCCTTGGCGTTGCGGTTTATGCCGGGGACTGGGCTTTGGCACAAGTTTGGCTATTCTGGGTTGCGCCCATCGCGGGTGCGCTGCTGGGAGCATTCATTTATCGCTTTATTGCTGAAGATGAGGGCTGAAAATCTGCGAATGCCCGGCCTCATCAGAAATTAAAATAAAAAACCGGGTTTAAAGTTACCTTCGATTCAACATCCGGGAGCTTCTCAAATCCTTTTAACGAAAGGTCATTTTGAGAGGCTCTCAACCTATGATTGCACGGCCATTTTTTAGGCAGGGGGAAGATATGGCAAAAGATCAATCCGCAACCAGTTTTGGGCAAGTTCAACTGGATGAGCTTGAGGTCATCAAAAGCCAGCGGTTGAACCGAGGCGATGGGCGGCAGGGCGATGCAGCCAAGCACCTTACCGGTCTTGCGATCAGCGGCGGCGGCATTCGTTCCGCTTCGTTTGCGTTAGGCGTATTACAGGGCCTGAACAAACATAACATCCTGCGCAAGGTGGATTATCTGTCGACCGTCTCCGGCGGCGGCTATATCGGCTCGTCGCTGACCTGGTTCAATTATCAGAACAAGAAAAACGGTTCGGCGTGGCGCTTTCCCTTCGCTTCCGATAAGACAAATTCGCCGTTGAACTTCATACGGCAAAACGGTAATTATCTCTTGCCGAACGGGCTTTCGTCCTTGTCCTTGTTGGGCGTGCTTCTGCGTAACATGACGCTCGCCGCTTCGGTCTATTTGGCCGTCATCGTCAGCATTTTTTACCTTTGCATCAATCTCGGACTGTTCGAGGAGAAACCCTGGATTCTGCCGTTTACGAACGGCTGGCAGCCGGCATCTTTTTTCACGCAAGCCTCATTGATCATGGTATTGGTCTTTGGGATTACCAGTTTTTTGTATGCCTGGATGACCTGGCGCAAATTAGGCACGGAGGAGCGCGGGTATCGGGGGCGTTTCTGGTTTCAGCGCGCGCAAGGCAAGATTATTTTCCTGGCGCTCGCCGCCTGGGTATTGGCGTTGTTGCCGGAGATCAATCAATTCGTCAGCGCTAAACTGCACGGAATGGAATATATGACCACTTCCGTTCCGGCAATGCTCGGTATGATCGGATCGGTTTTCGAGTTTTTCCAGCAGCAAAAAGGCAAACAATCCGGCAAGGGCGCGATGACCGAAATTCGTATTCTGCTGACTTCATCGCTGCTGATCGTCGGCGTTATTGCGATCGGATATAAGGTTGCGGTAGATTGGGATCAAGCGGAGACGAAGTGGCTTTATGGCTTGGTTATTTCCGGGGTCGTCCTGACCGGCTGGTTCGTCAACCTGAATCTGTTCGGCATCGGCCGGATGGACCGCGACCGCCTGATGGAAGCGTTCATGCCGAATCCGCAAGCGGTGAACAATAGCAGCTGGGAGCTGGCGACCGAGGCCGATGTGACTTTTTTCACGCAGGTCTCCGGACCCGACCAATGGGGGCCTTATCACATCATCAATACCAATACCGTCCTGGTCGATTCCGCCAATGCCAAATACCGGGGCCGCGCCGGCGACAATTTCATCATGTCGCATCTGTATTGTGGCGGTGATGCGACCGGTTTTCATTCGATGGCGGCGCTGGCCGACGGTGAAATGACACTCGCGACGGCAGTTTCGATTTCAGGCGCCGCGCTGAATCCGAACGCGGCAAACTCGGGGCAGGGCGCTACCCGTAACCGGCTGGTTTCGTTTCTGTTGGCGTTTTTGAATATCCGCCTGGGTTTTTGGGTTCAGAATCCCGGAGTGACCGGTTGGCGAAAAGTGCTGTCGGATATGAACAGACGGCCCAACTTTTTCTATCCGGGCTTTTTTCAAGGGCTTTTAGGGCAGGAACTCAGAGAAAATGTGGGCTATCTGGAATTGACCGACGGCGGTCATTTCGACAATACCGGCTTATATGAGCTAATCAGAAGACGCGTCGATACAATCTATTTTTCCTCGGCCGGCGCCGATCCGAATTTTACCCTGGACGATATCGGCAGCCTTTTAGTGCGTATCCAGGTCGATTTCGATGTGACGATCACTTTCAATGACGAACTGGAAAGCCTGATGCCCGGATCGGATGGCGACAGCATTTATGCCAGACGCTTTGGCTTTTCAAGAATGGGCTTCGACAAAGGCACGATCCATTATCCGGCCAGCGGGAAGGAACCCGCCAAAAAGGGCACGCTGTATATCGTCAGAGCCACGCTGGCAAAGGATCTGCCGGCGGAGATATACAGTTATCGCGCGCAGCATGATGAGTTTCCGAATCAGTCTACGAACGACCAGTTTTTTGATGAGGTTCAGGTCGAGGCATACCGCGAATTGGGGCTGAGGCTGACGTCGCAGATGTGTACCGCGCTGTCGCTTACCAGCGAGGAATTTGCAGAGGTTCTGAATATTCTTGAAGGGGTGCAGAAAGACGTTGAAGGAATGGAGGAAGCGTAACGCGGATAGGGCAAGGCAAAATGTCCCCAGGTAGCCGCAGGATCCGGGGGACTAATAAGTTAGAGCAATAGCCGAAGCAGTCAACCCGCTGAAAAGATTTTATACTCTAGAGTCGTTCATCTAAAATCGCTTCAATCTCCGCATCGGTCAGCACGATCGGGTTGGTCTGCATGCTGCTGCCGCGGCTGTTCGCGACGATCAGCGGAAAATCCTCTGCACCGATACCGTAGCGGTTCAGTCGCGGCAATTGCAGCCGTTCGCTCCAATCGGCCAATAGCTCGGTCAATGCCGAGCGGGCAGACGAATCGGCCATTTCACTCCGACCTATCAGGAGCCTGCCGACCTCTGCATATTTGGCTAGGGCCGGATGGTTCGGATCACGCGCCTGCATCGCTTCGATATTCACGCGCGTCGCGGCGGCAACTAGCGTGCCGCAGACTACGCCGTGCGGGATCGGAAAATAGGCGCCCAGCGGCGAGGCCAGGCCGTGCACTGAACCCAGGCCGACCTGCGCCAGCGTAATGCCGGATAAAAGGGACGCATACGCCATCGCGCCGCGGCCATGGCCGGCGGCCGGTTCGGCGCCTTCCCAGGCCGCAAAAAAACCTTCCTTGAACGCGCACATCCCGCTCCAGGCCAGCGCGTCGGTAAACGGATTGGCCTTGCTCGAAACGTAAGACTCCAGCAACTGCGTGAACGCATCCATCCCGTCGGCCGCGATCAGCTCGCGTGGGCAACTCCCCAGCAAGTCGGGATCGATCACCGCGTATTCGGGAATCAGGCACTCGTCGCGGAATGACTTCTTGAAGCCTTCGGGCCCTTGCACGCTCAATACCGCGTTTTTGGTCGCTTCGCTGCCGGTTCCGGCCGTCGTCGGCACGGCGATGAACGGCGTGCCCGGGCCGCGGTAAGGCACATTCCTGCCGACGCCTTCCAGATGATCCATTACCGAATTGCCGTGCGGCAACAGCCCCGCGATCGCTTTGGCCGCATCGAGCACGCTGCCGCCGCCGATCGCCACGACGACATTGATGTCTTCGTTGCGAAACCGGCTTACCGCCTCATCGACCAGCATCGGCGACGGCTCGCCCGACACGGTAAAGTGCAGCCAACGCAGGCCTTTGGCTGCTAATGCCTCGGTGAAAACCAGCCAGCGCGGCGTCCCGCAGAAAGATTTTTCACCGGTGACAACCAAAACGGTGCGGCCATAGGCGGCGGCCAGCGCCGGAACCTCGTTGATGCGCCCGCTGCCGTAGTGGATGCGCGGCAGGCGCGAGATTGAGAAAGCGGTAAATTGCATTCGCGTTTACCCCCTGGGAAACAGGCCATGATAGCGGATACCCTGGCGAGGTTGCGCCATCCAGTCCGCCACCATGTCGCGCCAGGCTAGATAATGCGCCGTCTCTTTGTGCGCCGCCGCGTCTTCGGCCGTTGCATAGGCTTCATAGAGAATAAACTGGCCGGGATTTCCGGGGGATTGCAGTACATCGAAACGCCGGTTGCCAGTTTCCAACACGGAAGCCTGATGGTTCAACCGCGTGGCGGCAATGAAATCATCGATGTGTTCGGGTTTGACTTGAACATGAACCAGGGTAACGTGCATGAATTTGCCTCATCAACTTGGGAAAAAGAAGCCATTATACACTGCACGACGTGAATTCGATTTCGTCGGATTTCGGGAAGAATTCCGGCGCAGGAATTCTGGCCCAATACAGCCGTGCGCCGGAATTTCGTATGCGCTACTTCATGTTCTGATAATAAACGCCCAGTTCTTCGATTTCCTTTTCGGTCAGGGTCTTTGCGATCAAACGCATTTTGCCGTAAACGTCGTTATGGCGGCTGCCGTCCTTGAAGGCGTTTAAAGTCGCACTCAGATAGTCGGCTTGCTGCCCGGCCAATGCCGGAACATCCAGTTTCTGGCCTTCGCCGCCACCGCCGTGGCAGACTTCGCATGGAACAAGCAGGCGTTCATTGTCTCCCTGGGTGACCAGGGTTTCGGCCTTTGTAAGCGGCGCCCTGTCATCGGATGCGGGCGGCGGGGGCTGGGAGGCGAACCAGGCCGCCAGATCCGCCATGTCCTGTTTGCCAAGTCCCTTGGCGACGCCGTTCATGAGCGGATTGTCGCGGCTGTCGTCGGCATAATCCTGCAACTGCTTGAACAAATAAGTCGGCACTTGTCCGGCCAGCGACGGATAGGCTGGCGTCGAACTGATGCCGATGTCGCCGTGACAGACGGTGCAGGCGGCGGCCAGTTCCCTGCCTTTTTGCGCATTGCCTCCTTTGACGAAGTTCAATTGTTCCGCGGTCCAGGCAACCCGGGATGAAGGAGCGGCGCTTACGAGTGCCGGAACCGCTAAAATCAGAGAGAGCCATAATCTGTTCATACTCAGTATCCCCAAGGGCTGGAACCGTAGGTTTTCATCAAAAAGAACTGCGCGATCGGATAACCGAAGGCGATCAGCATAAACCCGGCAATCACCCAGTTCCATACCGTAAAGCTGTTCAGATAGGCCGGCAGTGCTTGAACCGGGCGAATCGGCTCCGCGTATTCGATTTCGCCGTCGTACGTTTCGATTGCGTAGAACTGGGTCTTCACGAGGTTGTAGATCAACAGGCCGGCCGAACCGACCAGGATCAGGCCGCCGAAGATCATCGTAATTTCGTAAGGTTCCCAGGACAAAGTCAGCAAGTTGTTGTAATGCACGCTGTCGATCCGCCGCGGCTGGCCGAGCAGGCCGAGAATGTGCCAAGGGGTGGTCAGGATCGCCATGCCGATGAACCAGGACCAAAGCTGGATCAGCGCCAGATTATTAGAAAACAACGGCTTGCCGGCCAATACCGGCCAGAAATAGTAAGCGATGGCGAAATACATGATGATCGTAGTGCCGCCGAAAATCAGGTGAAAGTGCCCCGGAACCCAGGCCGTGTTATGCACCATCACATTCATCGCGTAACTGGCGTTGATCAGGCCGCCGAAACCGCCCAGGATCAGCATTAAGAGGGCCAGAATGATAGCTAGCACCAAAGGATTGGTCCAGGGCAAAGCGCCGATCCAGCCGAACAGATTTCTGCCGCCGTTCAGGCGTCCGGCGATTTCCAGGGACGCAATCACCGTGAAGGCGGTGATAAAGGTCGGCAGGGTCACCACGAAGGTGCCGACCGCGTGCAGCAGCTTCCAGCCGTGGCCTTGTTCGGGGTCCATATAAATATGGTGAAAACCGATCGGCAGGCTGAACACGACCAGCAGGATGAAGGCCGCCCGGGCCAATTCGTCGCTGAATACGTAACCGCCAGCCTGTTTGGGCACCAGGCAGTAAAAGGCGATATAGGCGGGAATCAGCCAGAAATACACGATCGGGTGCAAAGTCCAGGCGAACAGGG
Source organism: Methylomicrobium sp. (assembly GCA_051061095.1). Classification (GTDB taxonomy): domain Bacteria; phylum Pseudomonadota; class Gammaproteobacteria; order Methylococcales; family Methylomonadaceae; genus Methylomicrobium. Next base: position 283,669 of record JBPFEE010000010.1, read on the forward strand.
TGCGCGAGAGGCCCGGATCGATCGTATCGATCCAGCCGAGCGCCCACGGTATCAACTGGAACAGCACTTCGACGGCGACGCCGGCGCTGGTCCACAGCCACAGGATCGCATTCGCGGCGGTCGCAAACATCGCGAGCGGCACCGGTTGCTCCGGATTCGCTTTTTTCCACTGCGTGTACATCACCAGCATCGACGCGCACCAGAACCATGAGCCGACCACCAGCAGCGTCGCGCCGATGTAGAACAGCACATGCGCCTGCACTGGCGGATAGAACGTATACAGTACCGAGGCCGCGCCGGTTAAGAGGGGCAGGGCGGCCAGCACGACGCCCAGCAGTGAGACCCAAAAGCCGGCCCAGGCAAATGTCTTGTTCCAGACCGGCAGTTTCAGCGTCGTGGTCGCGACATAATAGCCGAAGCCCATGATGAAAAAAAAGGTTAGCACGAACGCCATCAGCACCCCGTGCGTACTGGTCGAGGCATAATAGACTTCGCGCGATTGAATCCAGCCGAGGAAGCCGCTGCGCTCGATTACCTGATAGAGGCCCATCACGCAGGCCAGCGCAAAAGCGATAAACGCGACCCAGAAATGGGACAGCGCCAGTTTTTTCTCGATTGCATTATTCATGGCTCGCGTCTCCTTGAGGATGTTTGAGTGCGTCCCACTGCGCCTTGCCGATCACCTTGATGTTGTTCCACATATGCGCATGCCCCATGCCGCAATATTCATTGCAAATCAACGGATAGGCGCCTGCATGATGCAGCACGGTCTTGACTTCGGCGACATAGCCCGGCACGATCATCGTGCCCATGTTGGTCATCGGAATATGAACGCCGTGAATCACGTCCTGGCTGACGATCCGAAACGTCAACGGTGTCTCGGTCGGCAGCACGATGTCTTGCGGATAAAAACCGTAACGGCCTGCGACAATGCGTACGGTGACATCGCCGGCGGCGTCTTCCTGGACGCCGAGATTATTTTCGGCAAACTCGCCGCTCAAATGCAGCGAGGTGGAGTCGATCGTTTCGACATGACTCGGCGCATGAATGCCTTGAAATAAAGCGGACCCCAAAATCACCAATACAAACAAACCGGCGATCCCGAGTGAGATTGCCGCCCATCTTTTTTCCAGTTGATCGATATGCATACGGCCTCCTTAACCGATCGGGCCGCGCGGTAAAAATACGCCAAAGTATATGAATAGCCAGGCTAACGTCATCGCGCCGCCGACGGTCAATAATAACGCCCATGTGCCGACCGGGGAACCCATCAGAATTTTTTGCCGCTCTTCTTCGCTTAACTCGTTCATAACTTGCTATCTCAAGAGGGTGGGAAAGAATCAAACCGGTTGTAAATGTCGATTTTCAACACGATTTGTAATGCTATTTAATCTTACACGGAACAAATTGATTTCGATATAGCTTATGGAGTTTTTAAAAGCTAAAAGTCCGCTAAATCTTTGTTGCGAAAAGTTAACTGTATAATTTTTATAACCATTAAAATTTCTTACGGAAAATAAATAATATTTCTTCAACCCTAATCAAAGCTTGAAAGCAGAAGTTCCGTCGCTTGTTCGCTAGCGGAATCCACCGTTATGGTATAAGCCCGCTCTTCCTGACTTAACGGTTCGGCGGATTGCTGCTGCCGCTGCAAAACCTCGATCGTCGCCTCGGAAGCATCCTGATGCCGCTGCAATATGCGTTCGTTGAGCACATGACCGGCGGCCTGAAAAGCCAGAATCTTGAATTCGACGCCGCAGCGGGTTGCCAGTTGCCGGAATTGCTCGCGCTGTGCGCTTTTCAGGAAGGTCGCGTCGACGATCGCGGTAAAGCCGGATTCGAGCACGATTTGGGCTTCGGAAGCGAGCCTGTCATAAGTCAAATGCGTGGCGTCCGGGGTGTAGATGCCGCCATTTGTCGTACTGCCGGTGCTCTGGGCAGCATCAAAGCCATGGAGCCGTTTACGCTCGATGTCCGAGCGTATCTGCACCGCGCCGAGGTGTTCCGCCAGCCGGCTGGCGTAATACGATTTGCCGGACCCTGAAAACCCATGTGTGATCAACAGTATAGGGCTGGGCGTTTGGGTGAAGCGTGCGGCCAGATCGGCATACACCCCGTATTCGGCGAGATTCTGTTCGCGCTGCGCTGAATCGTGTTGTTGTTCGGCGCGCAGCAGGCTGACCTTGGCCAGCACCAGGGCCCGGTAGACAAGATAATACCGCAGCAGCGCCACGCCCTGGTAATCGCCGGTATGTTGCAGATACCGGTTAAGAAAACGGAAGGCCAATATGTCGAGCTTGAAATGCAGCAAATCGATGATCAGAAAGGCTGCCTCGCTGATTACGTCGATCCAGCGCAGCATCGGATTAAATTCGATGCAGTCGAAGAAAACGATTTCGCCGTCGACCTGCGTCATGTTCCCGAGATGCATGTCGCCGTGGCATTCGCGCACGAACCCCGAGCGTTTGCGTTGCGCCATCAGTGCGGCTTTCGATTGCCATTCCGCCTGTCCCCACGCCTCAATCGTCTGTAATTGTCTGATTTGATCGGCTTCCTGTAGTCTTGGTCGCAAATGAACGGAGTTTTCCTCGAACCAGTGCCGGATGTCTGCGCTATCCCCATAAGGTGAATCGCCCGAAGCTCTCGCGACATGCGCATGAAAATCGGCAAGCAGATCGCTAATCCGATCGATTTCGCTAGGGCCGAAATTGCCGGCTTTGACCCGGTCTTTTAAAGTCATCACGGTCGGAAACTGCCGCATTTTTACGGCATATTCGATCGCAACCCCGTTTCCGTCGATACCCGGCTGCTCGTAAGAGCCGGTAATCGGTACGACTTCGAGATACCAGTCTGCCGCCAACCGCCGGTTCAGGCGCACTTCTTCATGGCAATAATGAAGGCGCTGTTCAAGCGTCGAAAAATTTAAAAAGCCGAAATCGACCGGTTTTTTGATCTTATAGGCATATTCCCCCGTCAACAGCACCCAGGAAATGTGCGTTTCGATTAACCTTACCTCGGCAACCGAATGGGGATAAGCCGTGGGGGACATCAAGCCCTGGATCAGCTTCAATTCAGGATTCGGCGGCGCTGGATCGGTATTATTGAAGGTCATTTAGGTATTTTTACGAATGTTTTTGTGGGACGGAATAAGTTACTTTAACGGGTGAAAAAACGGACTGTCTATCGATTTTTACAAAACGGATGGCGCCGGTTTTTCGAATAGAGTGATTTATTTTCTTTAAAGTATGGAGTAGCGGATATGAAAGAATCAAAAGAAAACAAAGAGCACAAAGACATTGCCGGCAAGGGTTCCGAGACTGAAAGCGGGCACGGCTTAATGGCTTTTGACGATTTGGACCGCTGGTTTGACGACATGTTGTCGCGTCGCTGGCTGAATCCTTTTGACGTCAAGTTTCCGAGATTTCCGACAATGAATTTTCCTTTGGGCATGGATATGCCGAAGGTGGATATTATCGAGAACGACAACGAAGTCAAAATTCAAGCGGCGCTGCCCGGAGTCAAAAAGGAAGATCTCGACGTGACGCTGACCAATCAAACGGTGACAATCAAGTCGTCTACCAAACGGGAAGAAAAGAAAGAAAGCGGCGAATATTACCGGCGCGAAATCAGCCGCGGCGAATTTCAAAGAACCTTACCGCTGCCGGTGCAGGTCGATTCGGATAAAGCGAAGGCTGCCTTCAAGGACGGCATACTCGAAATTGTGTTGCCCAAGCTGGAGAAGACCCAACGGAAGAGTATCGAGATACATTGATCGTTCTTTCTCCCCGCACACAGTTCATCCGCTGCGGACATTATCGGTCATGAAAGCGATGGTCTTAGCCCGTACCGAAAATCTGGCCGATAATCCGCATCCATTGACTTTGGTTGATTTGCCGGCTCCGGTTCCGGGCGTTCGGGAAGTATTGATCAAAGTCTCCGTCTGCGGGGTATGTCACACCGAGCTCGATGAAATCGAAGGGCGAACGCCGCCGCCAACATTGCCTGTGATACCGGGCCATCAAGTTGTAGGATATATCGTTGCCGTCGGAGGGCAAGTAACCGCCTTAAAACCCGGGGATAGAGTAGGGGCGGCATGGATTTTTTCCGCCTGCGGGGAGTGTAAATTCTGCCGCGCGGGCAATGAAAATTTGTGCCCCGAATTTTGCGCAACCGGACGCGACGTGAATGGCGGCTATGCCGAATACATGACCGCGCCCGACCGTTTCGTCTATCCGATACCTTCGGCATTTTCCGACGCAGAAGCCGCGCCCCTGTTATGCGCCGGCGCGATAGGCTACCGCTCGTTGCGGCTGACCGGGCTGAAGGACGGCGACCGGCTCGGGCTGACCGGCTTCGGCGCATCGGGCCATCTGGTGCTGAAGATGGCCCGTTACCGCTTTCCCCGAAGCGAGGTGTACGTTTTCGCCCGCAGCGCCGAGGAACGGCGCTTTGCGATTGAGCTGGGCGCGGTCTGGGCGGGAGAAAGCGGCCAAACTGCGCCGCACAAACTGGATGCGATCATCGATACCACTCCGGTCTGGGCGCCGGTCGTGTCCGCGCTGGCGAATCTGGAAGCTGGCGGCCGTCTCGTGATCAATGCGATCCGGAAGGAAGACGATAGACATAATTTGCTGGCGCTGGACTATGCCGAGCACTTGTGGCGTGAGAAGGAAATCAAGAGCGTCGCCAACATTACCCGGCGGGATGTGGCCGAATTTCTGGCGCTCGCGGCAGAAATTCGGCTTAAACCGGAAGTCCAGCTTTATCCGTTGGATCTGGCGAATCAGGCGCTGGCGGAGTTGAAGGCCGGCAGAATTCGCGGCGCTAAAGTCCTGCAAATGGAATAAAATTCGTTTCGTCTCAAGGCACAGCCTGATCCACCGGTTTTTCGCCGGGCAGCAACAGACGGCTGATTTGCTCAAGATCGACCTGCGTCAAATTGCTGGCCAGCTGTTTCAGTTTAATGCTGTTAATCAAATAATCGTAGCGCGCCCTCGAAAAATCGCGTTTGGCTTTATACAAGTCTCTTTGTACGTTCAACACATCGACCATTGTGCGGGTTCCGACCGCAAGTCCGGCTTCGGACGCTTCCAGCGAAGTTTCCGACGACGTCACCGCGGTTTTCAGCGCTTCGACACGGCTGATATTGGTAATGACGCCGCGATAGGCGTCTTTGACTTGGCGCGTAATCGATCGCCTGACGGCTGATAAATTTTCCTTGGCCGCTTCGAATTCGAAGTGGGCTTGACGTGTCTTTGAATTGACGTTGCCCCCTTCAAAAAGGGGAACATTCAATCGCAAGCCGATGTTCTGCGTATCGCCGCGGAAACCGAAGCTGCTGTTCACGTCCGAAACGCCGTAAGATCCGACAATGTCCAACTGGGGAAAATGCCCGCTGCGCTGAATCTCGATCGTTTTGCGCGCCGATTCCGCTTCATTGTAAGCGGCGATCACATCGAAATTATTGAGTTCGGCGGTCGTGCTCCATTTGGAAATATCGGCCGGCTCAGGCTTTTTTAAGGGTAATTGCTCGCCTAGCAGATCGAGTACGATATCTTGTTCGCCGATGATTTCTTTCAGGGCTTCATTTTTGTTATCCAACAGGTTGGCCGCCTCGATTTCGCTGGCGAGGGCCTGATCGAAAGCGGCCTGAGCTTCATTGACATCGGTAATGGCGATAATGCCGACTTCAAAACGCTGCCTGGCCTGTTCGAGCTGGCGGGCGATCGCTTCTTTTTCGGCCATCGCAAATTCAAGATTATCCCGAGCCGACAATACTTCGAAATAGGCTTGCGTCGTTTTCGTCAACAGATTTTGCAGTTCGGCCTGATATTTCGCTTCGGCCTGGGCAATCACGTTTTCGGACTGGCTCAACTGCACCCAATGATCCCAATGAAACACCGGCTGGGTCATATTCAAGTCGAAAGTATGGCTCCAGTATTCCTGGTTGACTTGCGGCCCGCGAAAATCGATGTCCCTGAGGGAGGTGGCGCCTATTGCTTTTTTATTGTGCAGAAATTCCAGGCTCGATCTGCCCACCGCCGATAGGTTGGGAAAAAAACGTGCGAGACTTTGATTTTTAAACTCTTCACGAGCCGACCTTTCGGCTTCGACTTTTTTTAGTGTGGGGTCGTTTTGCAAGGCCAGATCAACAATTTCCGATAAATTTTGGGCTTTTACCGGCGTTATTCCCATTGTTACGGAAATAATCAGGCAGAGCAGCGTAGTTAATTCAATTTGCTTTGTCATGGTGGATGGCTAATTGAAGAATTTTTCTTGTTTATGGATACGTAGGCGTCGATTGACTTGATCCATGTCAAAATTAAAGTGCAGAAACCACCTTGTGCCCGATCGGAGCATTAATACACGTTAAATAAGGAATTAATCTGATAAATCGACCTTATCTTCCTGATGAGTTACGATGGCGGGGAAGGAAAATTTAAAACAGCTGTTCATGTTCCTGAATTTCTCTTCATAATTAAAGCAAGATCGAGGCTATTGTAAGGAGCGACTTCCCCGAAAAAGAGAAGAGTTATTAAGGATTTCCTGATAATTTAATGAGCCTCGAATTGAATCATTACAAGATCAATGATGTAAGCGTTGCAGATTGTACGATAAATGCTTCACAATACGCCAGCATGGGATTGAACTTTAGGTTAATGGCATTTTTGATAAATTGAATGTTGAGATGATTTAGAAAGAAATCACTTCAAAAAAGTGATGCTCTTCGATCCGATGGGAGCGAATCGATTTAAAGCATATTCGGCGGTATCCGTAATCTAGGTTATTTTGTTTATATTAATTTACGTAAGTTTATAATGCTTACATAGTAATAGGATTAGAAACCCGCAGTTTATGGAAACAATAAAAAAAGAGACAAAAGAACAACGTAAGGCTAAACGAACTCCTATGGAATCGGGTTCGACCGTTATCATCCAATGCGGCGGTCACGAAGTTGTCGGTACCTTGGAAGATAGAAGTGATGGGGGGCTTGGCTTGCGGGTAGATAAGGCTGCCAAGCCTTTTTTCAGTCATGACAAAAATATTACCGTTACCTACAGCATGTCGTATGGGTTGATTAGTCAATCTGCGGAAATAGCCTGGATAAAGTCGGGAGATGACGGCGAATTAAGAGTAGGCACCACTTTTGTTCAAAACGACGAAGGGGCTCAGACCGGTTTTCAAAAGAAATGGAAACAATTTACCGATGCCGATTCGCTTGAGATCGCCGCCCCGATATGGTTAACCTTACAATGCGCCATGCTGAGCGGGGTCACACGCAGTGTATTGGTGCTCGGCAAGCCGGATAGCGGCACCTACTCGCCGATATCATTTTGGCCTGAAGGACACAGGGGGTCACTAGGTTTGACCGAGGCTGTGGAGCTGGCATTGCATGAAAGGCGCGGCGTCCTACGCAACCAAGGCCAAAAGGATCCCAATTTGAATATTCCCGTCTGCCAGATCGGTTATCCCTTAATGCTGGATTCCCAGCTTTATGGGGTCGTCGCGATCGAAATGGCCGTCCGTGCGGAGCATTTGATGCGCGCCAGCATCCGGCAGTTGCAATGGGGGGCGGCTTGGCTTGAGCTGTTTATCCGGCGCGAGGAAGGGAAAAAATATTCTCCTGAAAACCGGCAACTGGCGACCGTTCTGGAATTGATCGCGGTGGGGCTGGAGCAGGAAAGATTTCAAGCTTCTGCCACTGCGCTGGCAACCGAATTGGCGTCATTATTGAAGTGTGAAAGAGTCAGCATCGGCTTTGTCGAGGGAAAATACATTCAGGTACGAGCTCTCTCACATAGTATCAACTTCGCTAAAAAGTCCAATTTGATCCAAAATATTGGTTTGGCAATGGACGAGGCGATGGAGCAAATGATTACTCTGGTTTATCCGCCGCCGGATCAAAATACCGTGCAAATACTCAGATGCCATGAAAAATTAGCCAGAGACGAGGGAAGCGGAAGTATTTGCACGATACCCTTTTGCAGTAATGGCGAAGTATTCGGCGCACTCTCGCTCGAGCGTCCTCCAGGAAAAGGTTTTGAACGGCAGACCCTGGACTTATGCGAAACGATTGCCTCATTAATCGGGCCGATTCTGGAAGCCAAAAGGAAGGAAGACTTATGGTTGATTCAAAGAGCCTGGCTTTCTGTAAAAGAATTTTATAAGCGGTTAATCGGTCCTGCTCATGGCGGGCTTAAAGTGGCGACAATAGCGGTTGTCGCCGTTTTGCTGTTTTTTACATTCGCGAAAGGAGACTACCGGATCGCTGCCGATACTTATCTTGAAGGCTCGATACAGCGCGTTATAGTCGCGCCTTTTGACGGCTATATCAGTGAATCTTATGTACGTCCGGGGGATACGGTAAAAGAGGGCATGTTGCTTGCCAAACTGGATGATAATGACCTGATGTTGGAAAGAGTCAAATTAGAAAGTCAAAGAGAACAATATCTTAAAGAATATCGCGATGCCTTGGGTCAGGCAGAGCGGAGTAAAATCAGCATTCTTAAAGCTCAGCTCGGACAAGTGGAAGCCCAACTGTCCATAACCGATGCGCAATTATCGAGAATCAATATAAAAGCTCCGTTTGACGGCGTTATCGTCTCCGGCGATTTGAGTCAAAAACTGGGTGCACCTTCTGAAAGAGGGGACGTCTTATTTGAAATTGCGCCGTCGGAAGCCTACCGGGTTATTTTGGAGGTAGACGAGCGGGATATATCCGACGTTCGTATTGATCAGGGGGGAGAACTGGTTTTAACGGGGCATTCTGAAACCGTGATGCCGTTCAAGGTCAGAAAAGTTACGCCCGTATCCGAAGCCAAAGAAGGCCGTAATTATTTTCGTGTCGAGGCGGAATTGGAAAAGAAATTGGACTTTTTAAGGCCCGGCATCAAAGGGGTTGGAAAAATACAAGCCGGAAAAAGGAAATTGATTTGGATCTGGACTAAGAATTTGACCGATTGGCTGCGTTTGACATTGTGGACGTGGTGGCCTGAAGGTTTATAAAGGGGGGGTGATGGCAGAATCCATGTTTAGCTCTTATTGGTACCGTATAGCCGGTTTGCAGCCCAGGCTAAAGGGACATATTCATATTCACCGCCATCATTACCGGGGGCAGTTGTGGTATGTCCTGCAGGATTATTCCAGCGGCCTCAATCATCGTTTTTCCCCCCAGGTTCATTACGTTATTTCGTTAATGAACGGAGCTCGTAATTTTCAGCAAATCTGGGAGTTGGCGCTGGAACACCTGGGAGACGATGCGCCTACCCAGGATGAAATGGTCAATTTACTGGGCCAATTGCATGGCGGAGACCTGTTGCTATGCGATGTTCCTCCGGATACGCTGGAACTTTTTCAACGGTATCAGAGCAAACAACGCAAACAATGGCTGCAGCGCCTATGGAGTCCGCTTTCGTTGAGATTTCCGTTATGGAATCCCGACGCGTTTTTGGATCGGTGGCTGTTTTTGGTTCATCCTCTATTCGGATGGGCCGGTTTTTTGATCTGGAGCAGCGTAGTGGGCGCAGCAGTCGTGCTGGCTGCCTCGCATTGGGTCGATTTATCAAAAGATGTCGCGGATCAGGTGCTCGCGCCAAGCAACCTGGTCGTGCTGTTCTTCGTCTATCCCTTAGTCAAATTCCTGCATGAGTTGGGCCATGCTTTCTCAACCAAGGTCTGGGGAGGCGAAGTCCACGAAATGGGTATCATGCTGTTGGTTTTCATGCCGGTGCCTTATGTGGATGCTTCCAGTTCATGGGGATTCCGGGATAAGAAGAAACGGGCTGTCGTAGGTGCGGCCGGGATGATCGTCGAAATTTTTCTTGCGGCGATAGCCTTGTTCGTCTGGCTGAACGTAGAACCCGGCGTGGTGCGATCGATTGCTTATAACGTGATGCTGATCGGCGGCGTTTCGACCATTTTTTTCAACGGCAACCCTTTATTGCGGTTTGACGGTTACTATATTTTTTCCGACCTGATCGAGGTCCCTAATTTGGTAAGCCGCGCCAATAATTACCTCAGTTATCTTTTCCAAAAATATGTTTTCGGCATCAAGTCGGTAAACTCTCCGGTGACCGCGGAAGGGGAAAAAGCCTGGTTTTTAATTTATGGCATTGCTTCCGCCATCTACAGAATCGTCATTACCTTTTCAATCATCTTGTTTATTGCCGGCAAGTTTTTCGTAATCGGCGTTTTCTTTGCGATCTGGGCTGCGGCGACCATGATTGCCGTACCGCTCGTAAAAAGTTTCCGATTTGTATTTAACAGCCCCCTTGCTCAGCAAAACAGGGTCAGAACGGTTACCGCAAGCATTTGCCTGTTTGTATTTGCAGTCGGGTTTATATTTTTGTTCCCGATGCCGCTCAGTACCTATGCCGAAGGAGTCGTCTGGCTGCCGGAGCAGGCGATAGTGCGGGCCAAAACGGACGGATTTGTTAATAAAATCCTGGCGAGTCCGAATTCGATAGTCGCTCGGGATCAAATTTTGATCGAAATGGACGATCCGATACTCAGGTCTGAGCAGGAGGTTCTTAACTATCAATTAGCCGAATTGCAAGCAAAATTCAAAGACGCCTGGAGCGAAGATCAGGTTAAGGCGCAGATTTTCGAAGAACAGATGAAATCGGTGCAAGCGGAATTGGACGAAGTGTCGGAAAAAATCCAGAATTTGACGCTGAAAAGCGCGAGCAGCGGTATTATTATTCTGCCGCATTCGGAGGATTTGCCGGACCGTTTTTTGCATAAAGGGGATCTTGTGGGCTACATTGTTAATTATCCGATTACCACAGTCCGCGGTGTGGTGACTCAGGATAATATCGGTCTGGTCAGGGAAAGGGCGAAAGCCGTGCAAATTCGCCTCGCGGAAAACATCAAAAATCTTCAGCCCGCTAAAATCATACGCGAAGTTCCGGCCGCTTCCGATCAACTGCCCAGTTCGGCTCTTGGAACGGTGGGAGGAGGGATTATTCCTGTCGATCCATCGGAAAAAAAAGGGGAGAAGGCATATGAACCGGTATTTCAGATCGAGTTGGCGATTAACTCCGGTATTGATGCGCGAAACATCGGGGAACGCGTCTATATCCGCTTCGATCATGGCGGCGAACCACTGGCGCGGCAATGGTACCGAATGGGGCGGCAGTTATTCTTGAGGAAGTTCAGTGTTTAAACAATCCCCGGTTTAGCTAATCAGCGGATATTCTCATGACTAGCAGTTCCCTTTTTAAACCCGGAATTTTACAGGGAATATATCCTGAAAAAGGCAACTCGACTTCCGGTTTTTTTGACCAATCTCTGGCTCGTCTGCAAAATTTTGTCGATCATGCCGTCAAACACAAACACGATGCCCTGCTGGCTATTGCCGATGCTGTCGATGCCTACGGGTTTGAGGCGCTGAGCGATGAAGAAATAGCGTTGCGAGTAAATTCCGTCAAATCCGCTCTGCATTTAAAAGGTTTCGAAGATGCCGTGGTGATCGAGGCATTCGCGTTGATCCGGGAGATTGCGAAACGGCAGATCGGTATGGCGCATTTCGAAAGCCAACTGATTGGCGGTTGGGTCATGCTGAAAGGGATGATTGCCGAAATGGATACCGGAGAAGGCAAAACGCTGACGGCGACCTTACCCGCCTGCACAGCGGCAATGGCGGGCATCCCTGTGCATGTCGTGACAGTCAATGATTATCTGGTTAAACGGGATGCGGAGCTGATGGGGCCCATTTACCGGGCTTTGGGTTTGACCTGCGGTACGATAACGGAAGGAATGGATTTCGCGCAGCGCCGGTCGGCCTATGCCTGCGATATTACTTATTGCAGCAACAAGCAACTGACTTTCGATTATTTAAAAGACAGAATCGTGTTGGGACGAAAAAATACCCGCTTGCAGCTTCAATTGGATCAACTGTTCGTCCAACAGCATTCTATCGCAAATCGGCTGCTGCTTCGCGGCTTATGCTTCGCGATTGTCGACGAAGCCGATAGCGTATTGATCGATGAGTCTAGAACACCGTTGATCCTTTCGCGGGAGAATCAATCATTCCACCAGCTATTGGTTTACCAGCAGGCTCTGCATATCGCGGGGGAACTCCAATTAAATGCCGATTTTTTTATCCATCGACGTAATCGTGCGATCGAGCTTACTGCGGAGGGGAAAAACAAAATCGAAAAAATCAGCAAGCCCCTTGGGGGGGTGTGGTCTGCGGCGCGCAGAGCTCGAGAGTTAGTCACTCAAGCGTTATCCGCGCAACATCTTTTTCTGAAGGATATTCACTATTTGGTCAGGGACGGAAAGATATTGATCATAGACGAATTTACAGGACGCGTGATGCCGGACCGTTCCTGGGAAAGAGGCCTGCACCAAATGATCGAAACAAAAGAAGACTGTGCGATGAGCGACCAGAAAGAGACAATCGCCCGTATTAGCTATCAACTTTTTTTCCGGCGCTATTTACATTTGGCAGGCATGACGGGAACGGCTCGGGAAGTCAGGGGTGAGCTGTTTTCCGTTTATAAGATTCCTGTGGTCAAAATTCCGACTCACAAGCCGGTAAAAAGAAAACAACTGCCAAGCCGCTATTTCGGCTCCGCAAATCGGAAATGGTCGGCAATCGTGGAACGGATCGTCGAGCTTTATACGGAAGGACGGCCGATACTTATCGGTACCCGTTCGGTTGAAGCCTCCGAACACTTGGGAAATTTATTGATGATGCAGGGGCTGCCTCACAGGATTCTGAATGCCCGTCAGGATGCCGACGAAGCGGGCATCGTTGAAAATGCCGGTTTGCCGAGGTGTATTACTGTCGCGACAAATATGGCAGGTAGAGGAACCGACATTAAACTCGCGCCCGGCGTTAATGAAATGGGAGGGCTGCATGTGATCCTGACCGAATGCCACGAAGCCGGGCGGATAGACCGCCAGCTATTCGGCCGGTGCGGACGGCAGGGCGATAAGGGAAGTTATGAACGATTTTTATCTCTGGAAGATGAATTGATACGAAAATACGGTTCACGTCTATTCGTTTTCCTGGCAGGGAAGACAGAAGGCATAAATTCCTCTCTTTTCAAGGTGATCGCTGGCCTCAATTTCCGCTGGGCGCAAGCAAGAGCTGAAAAGCATCAGGCGGCCATCCGCTTCAGTTTACTAAAAAAAGATGCCAATTTGCAGCAATTACTGGCATTTTCAGGCAAATCAGAATAAGGGTACAAGAGTGAAAGACTATAAGAAAAAACTGGCGCTGTTAGGCATTTTGACGGCGGTATGGGCATCGTCCGCGACTTCATGGGCGGCGCCGGAAGACAATGCTCTCGATTGTGTAATGGAGCCTTCCGACGAGGTCGAACTCAGCAGTCCTGTTCAGGGTATTCTCGACGTCGTTAACGCCAATCGCGGCGACTTCGTGAAGAAAGGCCAGGTGGTCGCCAAGTTGCAATCGGGCATCGAGGAGGCTAGCCTTCGCTTGGCCAAGGCTAGAGCTGTTATGGATGTCGACATTAATGCGCGTAAGGCCGAATATGAGATGAAAAAGCGCACTTCCGGACAGTTTGAAAGCTTATACGAAAAAAAACTTGCCTCAATGCACGATTATGACGACGCGAAAACGCAAAGTATCGTTGCGGAGTATGAACATAAAAAAGCCATTGAAGTGAAACATCTGGCACAACTGGAACAGGACCACGCCCAGGCAGTGTTGAATCAACGGTATTTAAAAAGTCCGATTAATGGGGTAGTGATCGAACGGATGAAATCGCCGGGCGAATTCGTAGAGGAGCAGCCCGTGATGAAGATAGCGCAAACCGACCCGCTGAATGTGGAAGTTATCGCGCCTCTGACCCTGCTCGGGAAAATTCGCGTGGGAATGAATGCGGAAGTCAAAGCCGAGCAGCCGGTATCCGAAACCTACCAGGCCAAGGTGACGATCGTCGATCCTGTGGTTCATGCATCGAGCGGGACTTTCGGCGTAAGACTTGAGCTTCCCAACCCCGAACGGAAAATCCAGGCAGGGCTGCGCTGTAAGGTAATGTTTAGATAAGAATAAAAGTTAGGAATAGGGCCCTGATTTATTAATAGCGCTCACGGCAAAAACCTGAATGCTGAGCAGCTAAACCTTGCTTTTTAGATAATAAGAATATTAAAAACAACGAATATAACTGGTATAGAAATTGCGTATGCGATTTGGGCTGTTAGGTTATCTTTTTGGTGAATTTTTAATTTATAGGTTTCAGTAGCTTAAGTTTAGGTTGCTCGGTTTGGTATTTTATTCTCTTGAGTTAGAGAAAGAGCCATGTTATATATATGAAACATATTTTTTGATGCTGTCTTTAATTAAGTATTAATAAGTAATTGATAGTTAAGTATAACGCCAAATCTGCCGCAAGGCAGAGACGGAAAGCCACGGATCTGTGTTGGATCTTATAATTTATTATGTTGAGGCGAAAAGATTGCCTGATGCCTTAGTTCCGGTATCTGGGCACGCCGACGTAAGAGTTATATAAATCGCAAAGATGGCCGGGTTGCCTCCTCACGCTGGGAGCAGATGCGCAACTTCAGAATATGAGTAAGCGCATCAGCGTTAAACAATCGCACCCTACTCGCCCCGGGCGGTAAGGAATGTTTAACAACGGGAGTCGCAGCCATGTCTCATCCATTCAAAAACAACAAGAAAAGTTTCGCCGCCCTTAAAGCCCTTACGACTCGTAAAAAGGACGCTATCACAGTACCTAACGAGAATTCCTGGTGGCAAAAAGCCTGGCTGCGCGGAAAAGAGGTGCTGGATGGAGCGCCAGAACTCCCCAATAACCGTTCACTGTTTTTCGAGGCGTTGGAGCCGCGGATTTTGATGTCGGCGGATTTAACTTACGGCGATCCAGATCCATCGAACTTCTTACCCAATGATATCACCACCCTGACCGTCGATGATCTCAGTGATTATTTGACGGGTGTTTCATCAACGAATTTCACTCTCAGTGCAGAGCAAGATACGGGAAACTTTTTCTGGCGATTGTACGGCACCGGTTTGGACGGCAATGCTACTCCCGTTTTAGTTGAACAATTTCAAATTGATGATGCTACGGACCTTGATGTCAATATTACTCGGGATGATCTCGGCTTAGCTAACGGGTCTCTTAGTCTTATCGATTTCATCGGCGACAAGCTGACAGTCGATTTAGACAGCCTCTCCGTTTTGAACGGACTTTTCGACAATACCACCATTGACATCGACTTTTCCGGCGGCAAGGATATCGACTTAGGCGCTATTCTCGGCGTTACGCTACCGGTGCCGGTTCTCAATGATCAGGTCTTTTTAAGCGGCGACGGCGATGTCAACAACGATACTCTTTTCGACGGCAGCGATGTCCTTTCCCACTCCTTCAAAATTCACAGTAGTTCCGACATCGATAACACGGCCGGCGCGCGCGCTGCATTTGCGGGCGATCTTACCGTTATTTCCGATTCCGACGTCACTCTGAATGGCGGAGCGATACTAACCGCGGCCAATATGGAAATCACGGCCGAAACCCCGGACGCTTCGGGTTTGTGGATGGGCCTCTTGGCCAATGCGGCCAGCAAAGTGACGGTCGATGGGGCTACTTTAAATTCGGTCGGTACGGTCAAGCTTTTTGCGCACAGTAACGTCGATATCGACGAGCATGGGGACAATTATTTCGGAAATACTGTAGCAGGTACTATTGTCACGAGTTTCTCGACTTCCGCGGTCGACGTAATCGGCAATTCATCGATTGACGCCGGAAACTTAACTATCGAATCCTTTGTTTTAGCGGATATCGAAGCGGATGTATCGGCTGGAACCTATAAACTGTTGACTGTCTGGGCGGCCGGTGACCCGCGTGTTACTATCGGCGGCAATGCGCAAATCAGCGTCGACAACATTTTGCTAGCCACGGCTAAGAACGATCTGCACATCGACGCCTCATCTATACCTGGAGGCGGCGGTTCATCCAGTGTCGATGCGGCTGTTGTGAATGTCAATATCGTCGATGTCGACATCCCGGTTGTGGTTCCTGCGGGCTTTACCAGTGGCGCCGAGATGACGATCGGCGGTAGCGCCTTCATCGATGCGGACGGCTCGGCCACGTTCCTGGCGAACGACCTCGTCAACAGTACAGCATTCGCCGACGGCACGATCGGAGGCTCTGCGGGCGCGACGGTAGCGGTACAGGTCGTCGACATCGATACGGTTGCGATATTGACCGGCAATGCCGCGATCGATGCACCGGCGATTACATTGCAAGCCGACTCGACCCGAACTTTGTCCACTAAGGCAAATTCGACTCCAGGCGGTTCGACCGGCGGTAGCAACAGCACCGGAACCTTAAACAGCAACAACGCCAATACCGGGCAAGGCAACATCACCGTTGCCGCTGCGGTCGCGGTCAGCACCGAAACGGCTCATACCACCGCCTATATCGATTCAGCCGGGAGCGCGGATACGGTCGGCCCGAATACCGGCGATGCCTTCACCGGCAACGCTTTAACCTTAAAAGCCACCTCCACCGACAGCGCTTCGGCGATAGCTGACGGCTCCAATTCCGACGGCTCGGCAGGCAGTAATTTGGCTGTTGGCGTTGCCGTAGCAATCAATAACGTCGATTTGTTCAACGATGCTTACCTGGGCGGCAGCGCGACCAGTCTGCGCGCAGGCTCCGTTCTGGTTCAAGCCTTTATGGACGCGGATAATACGTTTGAAGCCGAAGCCACCTCCGGTGCCGGCGGCGCGAATTCCAGCGTCAGTTTGGCGGGATCGTTTGCGATCAACGCCGTAGACACCTCGGTGCGCGCCTTTATCGATAACGGCGCCCTAATCAATCTTCATGGCGGCGATTTGGCATTGGTCGCGACCAATCTCACACATAGCATCGCGACGGCAAAGCCCGATGAAAATGTCTCGGGCAAGAGCCTCGGCCTGGGCGCTTCTTTGGCGCTCAATCTGGTTGACAACATCACCGAAGCCGTACTTGAAACAGGCAGTACGGTTACCGGGGCGGACGATCTGACCCTGGCGGCAATAGGAACCCACGAGTTCGATACGGAAGCGACCGCCGGCGCCAAGGGCGGAATCGCTATCACACCTGTCGTTTCGTTGGCATTTATTAACAACACGACACGGGTTGCGCTTGAGGCTGACGGCCAGATACTCTTTTTGAACGGTGATCTTGACGCTATGGCTACGCAAAACGTCGATATCTCCACCAAAGGCCTTGGCGATGCGGAAGCTGACGGCAGTTTGGCTTTGGGCGCCGTGTTTGCGTTCACCAGTGCCAGCGAAACGGTTGTCGCCACGGCGGCGCGTAATATGAACGCCGCGGGCAATGTCGGTTTGAAGTCGCGCAGTAAATCGGGATCGTTGACTGAGAGCCAGGCAGATGCCGGCGGCGCCGAAGACAATGGCACGGATGCCAATGATCAGGCCGATAATCAGAAAAATTTAGGCGATAGTCAAGCAACGGCTCGCGGCAATCAAGGCAGTAACGGCCAAAGCACTCCAGATGCGCAAACCTCCGACGGCCCGATCACCATTGCCGCCGCGTTTGCCATCAGTCTGACCGAAATGAATTCCTCAGCTACTGTAGGAAGCGGCGTATCGATTACCGCAGGCGGCGAGCTGACCGTCAGTTCCCTGGTCAATGACGATGCGGAATCGATTTCCAGCGCCGATGCGACCAAAGGGAATGTCGGCGTCGGCGTTGCCGTGGCAGTGGTTCGTGCCGATTTGATCAACCGGGCGGCAGTCGAAAGCAACGCGCAAGTCACCGCCGACGGAGCAACCATCGAAGCTGGCATGTTCAACGTATCGGGCAACCTGCAAAACGTCTACGAAACGGAGGCATCCGCCGGCGCAGGCGCGGATGACGTCGGCGTAGCCGGCAGTTTGGCGCTGACGATTTCCACGACCGATGTGACTGCTGAGCTGGTATCCGGCTCTACAGTGACAATGGCTGACGGCGGAGATTTCGGTGGTCTTGTCGGCGACCTTACGATTACCGCGAAGGAAGACTCGCTCAACGAATCCTCCTCGTTGCCGAAAAAAGTCTCCGGCGACACGGTCGGCATCGGCGCATCCGTGGCTATTTCGATTGCCGATCATGAAGTGACCGCGGAAGTGCAGAACACAGCGCAAATTATAGGCGCCCGGAATGTTAGCGTTTTGGCGGAATCCGATCTTGACGTCATTGTTGACGCTCAGGGAGGCGCCGAAGGCGGTGTGGCGATCACGCCGGTTGCTGCGATCGCCTTGGTCAACACGACGACCTTGGCGCGCATCGGCACGTTAGCAGGTACGACGACGATCAGCGGCGCGTTGGTCGTCAAATCGGATCACGACGGCATAACCGAGACCAAAGCCGAAGGTGCTACTACCGGCAGCGATGTGGCCGTAGGCGCTTCGCTGGCGTTGACGATTGCCGACGATCATACCTTTGCGCGTACATTCCGCTCGATTACCGCAACCGGCAACATCACCGTGGAAGCGACAACCGCGGCGCTGAACACCGCCGACGCTAAAGCCAGCGCCAAGGGCGCCGAAGGCGATGGCGAAGATCAAGACGGCGACGGCAGCACCGCCGATAACAAGAATGTCAATCAACAGGCCTCCAGCCAACGGTCGACGGCTGATAATGCCGCATCGTCCAGCGGCGCTTCCAACAGCAGCGGCAACGCCGCTAATCCTGATGCAAGCGCATCCGATGATTCGGACGACGGCGCCGAGGTCAGCGTGGCGGCAGCAGTCGGCATCAACATAGCCGAATCGGAATCCAAAGCATTGGTTTCCAGCGGAACGCTGGCTTCTACCGGCGGCACGGTAACCGTGCGCTCGCGCAGCAATCACGACGCCACTGCCGATGCCAGCGGTCTGGCGGTCGGCAATACCAGCGTTGGCATTGCCGCCGCGGTCGCCCTCAACAAGGCGACAACCGTCAACGAAGCCAGAATTGACGGTTCGGCCGGCGTCAGCGACGGCCACATTACCGTCGAAGCCGTCATGCGCGATGTGGGCGGCGATTTCAAACATCTGACCGGAGCGAATGCCGAATCCGGTGCAGGCGGCACCGACGTCGGCATTGCCGGTTCGGTAGGCATCAATTTGGTCGAGACGACTACCACCGCCGTTATCGGATCGGGTGCGGCGATTCCGTTGACCGGCGGCGCCCAGGTGACTGTCAATGCGGTCAGTACGACCGACGCGACTGCCAAGGCTCTGCCGATTACAGGCGATAATGACGACTCCGATACCAGCGATGTCGGTGTCGGCGCGTCGTTTGCGCTGAATTTGCTTGATCAGGATACTACCGCAGAGATCGAAAACAGTGCGGTCAGCGGCAGCGGCGGCGGCGTGCATGTAACCGCAACCGGCACCCACGTCGCATTGACGCGGGCAGAAAGCGGCGTTGCCGGCGGCGACGTCGGCGTCGGCGCTTCGGTAGCGGTGTCGATTGTCGAGAACGATACGATTGCCCGTTTAGGTACGGGCAGCGCGTTGACTTTGTCGGGCAACGTCGACGTCGAAGCGACACACAGCGACACGGTGACCACCAATACGAAAGCGGATGCCGCCGGCGGCGACGTCGCGGTCGGCGCATCGGTATCGGTCGCTCTGGTCAAGCCGAACGTGACCGCAACCTTGGCGCGCAGCGTGATACCTTCGGGTACGGTCGACGTGATAGCCGCCATGACGGCGGTCAGCAACCTGGAAGTTCATGCCAGCGCCGGCGGCGGTGACGAGAATGGCGACGATGCCGATACGACATCGGACAATGCAGCCAATAACAATGCCAACAAAGGTAGCGACCGAACAGTTCCCAAGTCCGGCGACAGCCAACAAGCCGGTAATGACCAGGCTAATTCCGAGTCCGGCAGCGGCGGCGACGGCGTCGGTATCGCAGCGGCGGTCGGTGTCAACTACGTGCAAGTCACGTCAACGGCGCAGATCGTTTCCGGGGCCGACGTCGATGCCGGCGGCGCAGTCGCCCTCCGCGCCGATGCCAGCGTCGACGCCAAAACCTTATCTGACGCGACTTCGGTGGATTTAGGCGGCGATGTCAGCATCGCTGCTGCTGTGGCTTTGAACATTGTTTCGTTGACGCAGCAGGCACTGGTCAACTCCGGTTCCGTCGTCGAAGGCAACGGCATTACGATTGCCGCCGAAACTACCGGCAGTAACCGTAACGATTTCACTGCCGGCGCCTATTCGGTAGCCGGGAATACCGATGGCTCGGCGGGTGTTGCCGCAACGTTGTCATTGAATGTCGTGACCTATAAGGTTCAGGCGATGTCGGGCGATAATTCCACGCTCGATTCCTCCGGCGGTATCATTGTCAGCGCTGAGCACGACATGGGCTTGTCGGCCGCGTCTGCATCAGCCGGTTTTTCCGACAGTTCGGCGGTCGGCGGTGCGGTCGCCATGAACTTGATCAACATCGGCGATGATTCCGGCAACCCTTACGATACGGGCGTTTTTGCAAGCGTAGGCAACGGCGCCAGTGGCGTCGGAGGAGCGCAGGCGCATGCCGTCGGCACCATTAATGTGAAGGCCGACATGCTGATCGATACCCTAGAACTCGATTTGCCGACCTCGATCAATAATGAGGGCATCGACGATCCGGGAGCCTCCTTCAAAGTAACCAGCATTGCGGTTGCCGCCGGCGGCAGCACCGGCGGGACCGGCGTTGCCGGATCGGTGGTGATTAATTGGCTAAAAACCAATACCGTTGCGTTCATTGATACGGATGCCACAGTTACCGGCAATGCGTTGGTATTGAAAGCCGACGATGATATCCATATTACTTCCGCCGCCGGTTCGATCGGCATTGGCGCTGATGGCGCCGGGGTTGGCGCAGGTCTTGATTTATTGATTATTGACCGCAATACGCGCGGTTATGTTGGCGGCGGCGCCAGCGTCACGTTGGGTTCGGGCAGTTCCAGCATTGAGGCGGAATCCGACGAAACTTTGATTAGTGTTGTCGCTAACGTAGGCATCGGTAACTCGGCAGGCGTAGCCGGATCGGCATCCGTGCAAGTGATTAACATGGGCGCCAACGACGGAACCCGCGCTTATGTCGCAGGTAGTGTCGAAGCTGACGGCAGTTTGCGCATAGACGCCGACGGCGTCTTTACCGATAAGTTAATCGCCGGCGCTATTGGGGGAGCGAGTGACGTTGCGGTTGGCGTGTCCAATACGGTGCTTGTTCAAACACATACGGTTGAAGCTTATGTCGGTAACGGCGGTACAGCCAGCTCCGGTACGGGAACTACAATCGAGGCAACCTCGACCGAGTCCGTTCTCGGGATCACTGCTACCGCCGGAGTCAGCGGCACCGCAGCAGTAGGCGGTTCGGTAACGGTAGCCGTTATCACGCAAAATACCAACGCTTATGTGGGGCGCAATGCCACAGCCAATTCCACTTCAGGTGGGTTAACCGTTTTTGCCGATGCTGATACCACGCTTGTCGGAATAGCAGGGGCTTTAGCAGGCTCGGGAACCGCCGCCGTCGGCGTCGGCGTCGATGTCGGCGTAATCAATAAAACGACGCATGCTTATCTCGATTCGAATGTTCACGCTTCCGTCTTTGGTAATTTGCGGGTAGTTGCTACCTCTACGGAAGACATTACTTCGGTTGTCGTTGGCCTCGCGGCTTCCGGTACGGTGGGTGTAACGGCGAATCCATCAATTCATGCAGTCAACATTACGACACTGGCGCATATCGGCGATGATCCATCGGACGTGATAGCCTCTGCCGGCGCCGGCGATGTCGATGTCACCGGCAGTATCGAAATTACCGCCGACGATTCGACCGAGATCGATAAAATTGCGGCAGGCCTTGCTGCAAGCGGGGTGGCGGGTGTAGGCGTATCAGCCAATGTTACCGTTCTGACCAAGCGTACGGAAGCCTTTATCGGTACAGGCGCCAAGGTTGATGCCCGCGGTTTTGGAGCGGGAGTTAATTCGGCATTGGGCGTCATCAACGAAACCGTTGCCCCTGATTCACCTGGTACTACGCCGGTTGATGGTCAAGCTTCTGCAACGTATAACGGCGACGCGGGCAGCGTCAGCGCCAGCGCCGAAATTGGTGCTCCTGACCTCGGTAACGATCCGGGTGAAGATGAAAGCACGGACGCATCTGAGGCATCAGTCGAAGTTTCACGCAGCACAACGTTAGGAACATTTAATGTTCATGGAATTGCCATCTCTGCCACTAATCGCGACGATGTGGAAACTTACGCTGTTTCGGTTGCAATTGGTGGTGCTGCCGGTGTAGGGCTCAGCGGCACTGTGAACGTGGTCGACGTCCATACTAAAGCGTTTATCGGCGACAATGCCCAAGTCAATAATCCTAATACATCGCCGAATTCATCCCAATCGGTCCAAATAGGGTCGGGGAGCGATTTCACGCATGTCGCCGCGACTGTGGCAGCAGGCGGAGGGTTAGTAGGAGTTGCACCCGGTTTCGACGTAACGGTACTCAATAACGATACCGAAGCTAAAATCGGTAACGGTGCGGTCGTAAGAGCGGCCAATGACGTAACGGTTGACGCTTATTCAGCGCAGGATCTGATTATTGTCGATGTCGGCGCGGGTGCGGGTTTTGTCGGTGTCGGTGTCACGGCGGGCATTCTTGTCATCAACAGCGACACGGATGCGGTAATCGGCGCAGCCACCGTTTCCGCCGGCGATTCTGTTGGTGTGCGCGCCAATGATGAAACCGGTATTATTCTTGTCGATGCCGGCGTTGCCGGCGGCGTTGTCGGTGTTGGCGCTGGTGTCGGCGTAATTTTACTTACTAAAGATACCGATGCAAAAATTTCCGACGGCGCAATCGTGGATGCTACGGGAAGCGACTTAGGGGGATTAAGTCAGGTAATTACAGGTACTCTTGCCGGGGGCGATTCGGCAAACGGTTTCGATCGCGGTACAGTGTCCGGCGTCATTGTCCAGGCGACTTCTCGTGAGGATGTGTTGCATATTGCCCTTGCCGGAGCCGGCGGTTTCGTCGGCGCCTCGGGCGCTGTTGCGGTGACGATTATCGATTCCAACACCGACGCCGAAATCGGCGCCGCCAGCATTAATCAGAACCAGCTCGGCTCGAGTCAGAATGTATACGTCAACGCAGGCAATGAGGTGCGCCTGCAAAGCATCGTCGGTGCGATCGCCGGCGGTTTTGTTGGCGTCGGCGGCGCGGTGGATATCGGTATCCTGCGCAACGATACCGGCGCCCGAATCCGTAGCGGCGCCAATGTGCGCGCGGGCAACGACGTTGAAGTCAACGCCTTGGCGATCAAGGAACTTGACGGCTTTACCGGCAGCGCCGCCGGTGGTTTTGTTGGTGTGTCAGGCGCGGTGACGGTATGGTCCATCGGTTCACCTATCAACACTCAATATGATAGCGATGGCGACGGCACACCCGATGAAGATCCGACGCAGAGCGGTTCCGGCAACGCCCAGGATCAGGCCGGTGATGAATCTGAACGGACATTGAACGACTCGCGCGGCTTATGGAACAGCTATGGATCGGGCGGTTCTCCCGACGATCCGAACAATCGCAGCCGTTCCGAAGCGCAAGCAGCGGCGGGCAGCGCCGACAGCAAACTCGACAGCGGGAATCCCGATAATGACAACGTCGGTTTGCCGACCAGCAGCGGCATTACCGGCGCCATCAGCGCCAATGTCACGACTCAGGGCACCGAGGCAGTAATAGAATCGGGCGCCATCATAACAGCCGGAGCTTCCGATAGTGCCGTAGGCGATATCAACGTGAATGCCAAAGCCGATGTCGAAGTTGACATGCTGGTCGGTCAAGTTGCGATTGGTGCAGTCGGCGCCGGTGCAGCGGTCGGCATCGTTTCGGTGCATGAGAACGTCAAGGCAAGCGCCGGCGGTACTCTGTCGTCAGATGGGGCAATAAGAGTTGAAAGTGCCATTGATACGGACTTCATATTCAAATCAGTAGCTGGCACTGGCGGCATTGTTGCACTTGGAGCTTCCGTCGTCGTACTTTCCGATACCAGTGCCGTGACTGCCGAGATTGCTAATAGTGCTGTCATTGAAAATGCCGGCAGTATTATTGTGACCGCTACCAGCCACCGCAATGTCACATCGACTAATACTGGTGTCAGTATTGGGGGCGTGTCAATCGGTGCTTCGATCAGCGACGTAACGATTGGTGGTTCCATTAAAGCGAGAGTGGGCAACGATGCTCAAATCGGTCAGGGTGCAGGCAGTGTCGGATCGCTTGCGGTGACTGCCGATGCAAATGATTATGTAACAATTGAAACTACAGCACTTGCTGCCGGTGCAGGAACGGCGACGGCAAATTTTGCCTATGCCACGATAAATCCGGAAGTTACTTCTGAAGTTGGTGCCGGTGCCGACGTTAAAGTGGTTGGGGAAGCCACGGTTGATGCGAATAGCCATATGGATGCCGATGCATCGGTGTTTGGCGTCGCTGTCGGCGGCGGTGCGTTGGCCGCATCGATTGCCGATGTCTCTATTACAACAGCAGTTACGGCCGCCTTACGTTCCAATGCCGTATTGCGGTCAACAAGCGGTTCAGCCCGCATCCGTGCGAAACATAATGAAACTGGAGGATTGGAAGCAACAGCAAATACAGCTGCCGGTTCCGGGGGTGTAATATCGGGGTCAGGCAGTTCATCCAATGTTACCCATTCGGCTGTGGTCGCGGCCGTGGGTGAAGTAGGGTCTCAGCTTAGGGCAAACGGTGACGCAGAATTGCTGGCCTTTTCCGGAGCCAAAGCCCACACTGATGCCGGATCGCTCGGCATCGGCGTCGCAACTATCGGCATCAGTGCGGCCAATTCCACGGTCGGCGGCTCGCTCAGCGCCGATTTTCAAGGGGCGGTGCTCGGTGGCGGTGATGCCAATAATGTTTATGTGCAGGCATTTTCCAATTTGTCGGCCGATACCATCACCGTCGCGACAACCGGCGGCGTTCTTGGCGGGTCGACTAATCAGGCCACGGCGCTGGTCAACACTTCCGTCACCGCGCGCATTGGCAACAGCACCGTCAATGCCAGCGGCAACGTTACTATCAATGCCGATGCCGATGCGAGTGCAACCGCTGACAGCGGCGGTATAGAAACAGGCGAGGGCGACTTTCCGAATCTGAGTGTTCTTGGAGGCATCGGATTATCGGCTTCGGATGCAACTCTGGATTCAACCGTCACCGCGGAAGTTGGCGCGGCTAATATTACTGCGGCTGGGACCCTGCTTGTTAAGGCCTCACACAACGAAGGTAATAGCCAGAGAGCTAAAGCGACAGCATCCGCATCCGGTGGGTCGTTAGGAGTTAGTGTCAGCGGTGCTGATTCTGATGCAACCTCATCTGCCGATGTGTATGCAAAGGCAGGGGGAGCGGGTGCAGTTCTGCACGGCGGTTCCGGCGTGACTATCCGTGCGGTCGCAAACAATCAAGCCGAGGCAATCACCGAGTCGCTGGGCATAGGTTTAGTCGCCGGTATTGGAGCTAGCGACAGCACAGCCATTACTCAAGGACATTCTGAAGCTAGGATCATCGATGGCACCGGTTCAGCGGCAAATCAAAAAACCACTGTTACAGGCGGCGGGCTTCAGGTTAACGCAATCGCTTTAGACCGCGGGCGAGCCGTGGCTAATGGGGCTGGCGGCGGTTTATTTACCGGTGATACATTCAATCAAGCAGTCGTTTATATTGCGCCTACGGTAATCGCCGAGATTGGCCAATACAGCGCCGTCAATGTAAGCGGTACCGTTTCGGTCATTGCCGATAGTGCTGCCGAAGGGGATGCCTTAACCGAAGGCACCCAAGGTTCGGCCGGCCTGACGATCGGCGATTCAAAGGCCTATGTAAATATTGGGGCTTATCCAAATGCTAACGATCGAATCACCGTTGCAGCACGGATTGACGATAATGCGACAGTTCAGGCGGGAAGTTTTGTTGACGTTGAGGCGATGTTCAATTCGGATACTAGCCTGGTTAATCTTCAAAATGTTTTAGGCGGGACAACCAACGGCGTTTCGAAAGCCAGAGCTAATTCCTCCGGCGGAGGCGCGGTAGGGATTTCCAGCGCCTATGCAGCGACAACGATACGGACAAACGTTGATGCCGAGGTCAACTCAAATGCTTCTGTCATTTCTACGGGTAGCTTCATAACTGTTAAGGCTGAATCTCAATCCGAGGGCGCTGCTCACGGAGAATCCTTCCAAGGGGGGCTTGGAGCTTTTGGCCTTGGGTATGGTGAAATCTTTATTCGTCAGGATGTCGATACAAAAGTCGGCAGCGGTGCAGAATTGAACGCCGCCAATGATGTGGATCTGATTGCTGTCGAATCGAGCACCGTGGATGCCTATTCGGCTTCAGCCGGAGGCGGGGGTATTGCAACCGCTGATGCTACATCCCGTGGGGATATTGCCTCATCTGCCGATGTTACCGTCGGCAATAGTGCGGACATTAAAGCGGGCGCGGATATCTTCGTTTACGCATCCCAGTACTTTGATGGTGTGCTATATGGCACTTCGGAGTCGTACGGAGCGGGCGCAAGTGCTTACACCACCGTCGTGTTCGTCGTTAACCCTCCAACTCCTGGAGCGACAACTGCGGGAATCAGCATTGGCGAGAACGCTGACCTTTATGCCAAGGATGTTTTGACGCTGGATGCGGAAGTGGATGGCGGTAGAATCTGGTCTACCGGTTTTTCACAGATTGGGGCGGCGGCAGGGGATGCCGATACGGATATTAAAACATTCCTGACGACGAAGGCGCAGATCGATGTCAAGACCGGGGCGTTTTTAACCGGAGAAGACAAAATTGACATGTTGGCCAGACATCAAGGTGTTTTCCAGGATAGTCATAGCGACAAGGATGGCAATACAGGAATTAGAGCGTTTGGATATGCGATAGGCGCAGGTGACGCCCGATTCTATTACACGCTTATCCAACCTACCTATATTACCGCAGCGGCTGGCGCTACGTTCGCAACGCACGACTTGCTGGTGCGTACACTCAATACGGAACCGGAATTCAGCGTTCGTGCTGATGAGGATGGACTCAATTTTGCGGATTGGGAGGAGTTTCATGGTAATTGGACGCCTGACCGCCAGATTAATTGGCGCGCCGATGTTATACTCCTTTCCGGGCAAGTGCCTGAGTTGATCGTCCGTAACGACGGTTTTATCGAAAAAGCCGTCAATGTGACGGTAAATGATGGGGGCGTAACCAAAGGTCAAGGCGAGTTTATAACTAACTCGGAGTTCCAGGTTAACAACATTTATAACAACAATCCTGGACATGCCAAGTTCGAAGCAAATTCTATTGGCAATATCTTTAAAAATGTTGAATTCGCTGATTTGGGCGCATTTGACGGTGAAGCCGATACGCATTCAACCTCGCAGATTTACGGCGATGACGGCACGTGGTACGCACGCCGCACCTTCGATACCGTGACATTGATTAATCACTCTGCGAAGAAGATGATCATCAACGACATCATGCCGATCGATCGCGACGGCGATCCGGATGGCGAGGTGTTCATTAATGTGAATGAGAATGCGCCTGGCGGCAAGGATCCGTTTAATTTCAAGATCGTCAATCAGTTCGAGCCGACGCTGATCACTATCACCAGTACGAGTCTCAATAATATCGCCGATATTCAATTTAATGGCGAAATCGACAATCCGATCGGCAACACCGTGGTGACCAGCGGCAGCGACATATTGAGCGACGACTCACAACTGATTCGCACCAACCTGGCTACCTTTACCGCAACCGATGACATTGGCCTGTTATCAGGAAATGTGGGCGAGAGCATTCCCCGTATCGGCATCCGCGTCGATCTTGTGCAAAGCACTAATCGGCCGGAAAACCTGGATGCCACGGCCGAAGGCAACATCGTACTTGATGTTCGCGGAATCAATCGCAGCACCGGCGGCGGCATCTTTACGACCAATATCGGCACTTTGGATGCCGGTCGCAACGTAGATGTCTTATTGTTAAATGCAAGAGACGAATCCAACCCGCCAGCTTCAACCGGATCTTATGCGCTTCGGATAGATGAAAACTGGAACGGGGGTATCGATGATCTGGGACTTCCCGACACCAATACACCCGACCCGACCGATTACATCGAGTTCTTCAAACCGGATCCGGTCACGCCGGATAAAATCTTCGATTACTGGCATAACACAGTAGCCCCATTGGGTGTTTTCGGTGCTTACAAGACAGATGTTGAAACGACCTATAAATTTGAATTGGTGCAGGCCGGCCGTAATTTCAATGGAGCCGACATCAATCTCGAAGCCAATACCGGCGGCACGGACATTAATATCGATGCCTTCACCAATATTTTCGGCAGCACGACGGGTCTGTTATATGTGTTGACCGACGGCGACATCGATCTGGAAGAAACCACGGGTGACATGCGCCTCGGCCGCATCAAGTCGACCCAAGGCAATGTCACGCTGACCGCGGACGCCGACGGCAATTACGACATCATTGATGTGGAATCCGAGGATCATTTAAGTACTGGCAACGATGCAACAGCTGAAGCCGACATCACCGGACTCAGCGTTACGCTAACTGCGCTGAACGGATATATCGGCGAGCCTTGCCTGTTTGACGGAATCATACCTGTCGACTTCATCGAAATCGATTCTTCGTTCAGCGGCACAGGAACGGTCACAGCCACCGCCGAGAAGGATATCTATCTCGACGAAATTTCCGGCAACATGAATCTGGGTCTGATCAAGTCACTGGATACCGACGTCGATCTCCATACCCGCGCCGGCGCGATTACCGATGGCAATGGCGCCGCCAACAACATCGAAGCGCACAGCATCGATCTGATTACGGTCGGCGGCGGCGTCGGCAGTGCCGGCGACGATGTCGAGATCGATACCGACAACGCCACCGGAGGAGCGACCGACGGACGTCTGCTGGTGATTTCTACAGCCAACGGCGCCATCGACGCGAGCATCTTCATCACCGAAACCGACGAAGCGTTGGATTTGCTGGGTGCAGTCACTGACAAGGGTGACATCCGCCTATCGATACCCGACGAGGCGGATGCCGGCGAAAACTTTGTGCTGCTGGCCAATGGTGAAACGCTGGAGTGCGAGTTCCATTCGGTAGGTATCGTTCAGGCTGAGCGCGATATAGAATTGCGCGTCGGCGATAATGTCGAACTGACCAGCATGACAACCAACTTCATTCTGGCTGGCCGAAATATCGATATTTTTGGCGATTGGT
The DNA here is from genome assembly GCA_051061095.1 of Methylomicrobium sp. Taxonomy (GTDB): domain Bacteria; phylum Pseudomonadota; class Gammaproteobacteria; order Methylococcales; family Methylomonadaceae; genus Methylomicrobium. Next base: position 312,912 of record JBPFEE010000010.1, read on the forward strand.
TGAATGCGGATGCCAACGTCGGCACAGTGATGAACCTGCGCGGCGTAATCACCTCGGACTTCAGCAGCCCGTTGAATGCCAAACAGGTGGGTGAAAAAACCCTTATCTTCGGTCATACCGATAACGATACGTTCAATTATCTCCAAACCAAACTCGGCGGTGACACTTACAACTACGGCAGCCAGTTCGTGAATACGGCAAGCGCTGTCGACGACGGCGAAGACTACTTCTTCGTTGACCGCCTACAGGATTTGACTACGACGCGCGGGACTTATATCGATAGTTTAGGTCACGTACTACCGGTACGCGATGCGCTGACACTGGATGGCCAGGATCAAACCGACCAATATTTAATTATCACGCACGGCAGCCTAAACGGCAACGGCGGCTTGGGCGGCATCAGCGACTACTTGATTAATGCGCTGGATACTGGTGCGCCGAACGACGGCGTCGATACGCTGACGATCAAGGGTTCGAGCGATAACGACGTATTCCTGCTGCGCGGCCAAAACTACATACCTAATCATGCGGCGAACCGCCCTGCCTTCGTATCCTTGCTGCACGGCGATCTGGAAGACGACATTCTTGCTTTGGGAGGCGATCTGGCCGCCCAGGCGTCCGATCCGAGCAATCCGTATCTGAAGGTCGAACGCATCAATTACGACCAGGCCATGAACGGGCGTTTGATCGTATACAGCTATGAAGGGGACGATTATTTCGCTTCCGACGACAACAGCGTGATCACCACGCTGGACGGCGGCGCCGGCAACGATAAGTTCCAGATCGGCCAGTTGTATCGTTCCGAACGTGAGTATGGCAACGTGGCCGATGCCAACGACTTCGCCGACGCGACCGCGAAGACTACGCGCGGTTATCTGAGCCGCGGCATCAGCGCGCCGATGACCATCTACGGCGGCACCGGCAACGATTCGTTTACGGTGTACAGCAATAAAGCGGAATTGCGTCTGGAAGGCAACAACGGCAACGATGAGTTCGTGATCCGCGCCTTCGCCCTGGATACCAACGAAGGCAATGACGGTGAAACCCTGATCTACGGCGGCGACGGCGACGACAACATCCAGTACAACATCAACGCCCCGGTTTCAATTGACGGCGGCGCCGGTTTCGACCGTGTCGTGATATTGGGTACCGAATTCTCCGACAATTTCGTGATTACCGAGGACGGCATTTACGGCGCGGGCTTGAAAGTCAAGCTGGCCGGCAACGAGGAATTGCGCGAAGTCGACGGTTTGGAAGGCGACGACAATTTCTTTGTGTTGGGTACCCCGTTCGACGTGGCCACGCGCATTATCGGCGGATTGGGCAGCGACGATACCAACGCGATGGGCGACGTCACCGGCATCGTGGTCAGTCGCGACCTCGAAGGCTGGAGTTCGACGATCGAGCATCAAGTTACCGCTAATCCGACGACCGATCCGTTCTATAACAACCTGTTGGCGCGCGGCGTTGACCTGAATATCGCTTCGCCAACTGCCGGCCAGATCGTGATTCGCGAACCGGATGGACGAACAGTGGTCAGCGAGTCGGCGCTGCTGGGCAGCCAAACCGATTTCTATGAGGTCTTCCTGTCGTCCGCGCCGACCGCTGCTGTTTACGTGACGGTCTCGGCCGCCAAGACCACGCAGGAGGAGCAGGACGGCGTACCGCCGGGCGATACCTTCCTGGTGTCTACGGACGGTGTCAACTGGTATCGCGCCATCACTTTGACGTTCAACGCGGGACAAAGCGGCGACGCATTCAAACAACTCGTCTATGTCAAGGCGGTGGACGATACGCTGGCTGAAGGCCCGCGCACCGCCGTGATCAGCCACAGCAGCATCAGCGCCGATGCCGATTTCAATTTCGTTGCGGTGCGCAACGTCGAGGTCGACATCATCGACGACGACAAGGCCGGCATTTATATCGAGGAGTCGTTCTCTGAGTACGATAACGGAACGCAAGTATTGGAAGGCACCTTACCGCAAGGTATCACCGATACTTACAAGGTGCGGCTGGCCAGCGCGCCAACCGGCACTACGGTCGTACAACTGAATTTCGATGCGGCAGAGATTGGTTTGACGACCGCCGATGCGCGCTATAACGCCGCTAATCGTACTATTACCTTTAATGCGGCAAACTGGTGGCAAGCCGTTCAGTTTACGATCACAGGTATCAACGATGGCGTTCGCGAAAACCGCGAGATTTCGCCGATCACCCATACCATCCTCTCCAGCACCGATTCACGCTACGACGACGGCAATGCCGCCACCGTGGAAATCGCGCCAGCCAAATTGAAGGTATCGATTATCGACACCAACAGCGAGGGCGTACTGGTAACCGAGAGCTTCGGTTCAACCTTGGTGGTGCAGGGAGATCCGGCAGGTGACACCTACACTGTGCGCTTAACCAAAGCACCGGTCGGAACCGTGACTATCACCACAATACCGCTTTCCTTGCCTGATAAAGACGGAGGCATGATACAAACGGTATTCACGTTGCCCACCGCGCTGGTGTTTAATGCAGCTAATTGGTGGATAGCACAGGAAGTTACGGTAACGGCCAACCCGGATTTCCAGCCGGCCCCGGGAACCGAATACAACAAGTACTTCTCCAAACGTGCGCATGCGGTTTCTGAACTGTTCGGACCGCTGGAAGTGTTGGGCGGCGTCGGACCGGAAGACCGATCCTTGGCCGAAGCGATCCTGCTGCCGGGCGAGACCAACAGCCTGGCGTCAGACGGCAATGTAGTATCGTTTAGCGGTCCGTTTACCCCAAGCAGCGAAAATACAATGGTTGTAGAACTAGCCGACTTGCTAGCTGTAGCCGATGCTGATCCCAATGATGACGTCGATAAGAACGATTGGACCTCGCTTGAAGGTTTCTCGTTGATGATCAGCAAGGGGCCCGGTCTGGATCGTTTTTGGAGAATTAATCATGTAGAAGTTAATGGTTCGTCAGTGACGTTAACTTTAGAAAATCCTGGACGCCTCGAGGCGCATTGGAACGATAACGGTGCACCAACAAACCAAAGCGAATACGCGATCCTGTTCCTGTCCGAAAACTTCTATGTCGACGAAATGACCCAAATCGACAAATTGAATGTATTCAACGACACCAGCGTCGCCGACGATACCGGCGTGATTACCGCGACGTCCGTCACCGGTCTCGGCATGGGGCCAGGGGTCGGTTTCGACACCAACGAGGACAATATTCTCGATTTGTTCTTCAACAGCGGCATCAGTTACGCGACCTATACCGATAACGATCCCAATACGCTGCAATGGTACAAGGACATTGAAGTCCTGGATGTGATGATGGGCCGTGGCAACGATACGCTGACGGTCAACAGCACTTTACAAACCGATGCCCTGCATGGCGGCTTGACCGTGCTGCACGGCGGCGGCAATACCCCTGTTGCAGGCGTGATCGGCGGCGATACCATCAATGTGAATGCGCGTAACGGCGGTGCGCCGCTGGTCGTCTTCGGCGACACTTCGGCGGACGGTTACCGTTACAGCGGTCAGTCCGGCTTCAAATCGCCGAACGCGATGAACTTTGCGTTCGCCGGCCGCGATATCCTGGATGCACATTGGTCGAGCGAGAGCGTCACGATGTACGGCGGCGGCGATAACGATTTAATCATCGGCAGCCAAGTCGGCGATACGTTGGCGGGCGGCTCCGGCGACGACCGCATTTTCGGCCAGGGCGGCAACGATCACATGTACGGCGATTCCGGCATCAACATCGACGTCAACACCCGTATGCTGGTGTCTGCCATGAATGGACCGCAGGTTACCGACGAAGCATATGACGAGGTCAACCCGCTGATCGAAAAAACCGGTCACGACCGTTCGCAAAGCTATGGGGTCTTGCAATTGGATGATCTGACCGCGACGTCCTGGGGTGCTTTGGCTGTGCCCACGACTTATTGGACGGATTCGTTATTAGGCGGCACAGATTTGATCCTGGGCGAAGGCGGCAACGACATCGTGTTCGGCGACCACGGCATTATCACCCAATTGTGGGCAACAGCAGCCCCAGGCGCTCCGCAGGATGTGCGTGTGGTGGGCACCGGCAGCGGCGTGTTCGGTAGCGCGAATGAGCTTGTGATCGAAAGCCGCAGCAACACCAATGGCCAGGGTGACATCATCTTCGGCAATGCCGGCGAAGACGTCCTGATTGGCGGCGCGGCCGGCGACTTTATCGACGGCAATGCCGACATGGATTTGATTTTCGGCGACAATGTCAGCCTCGATCGTACTGGACATTTGATCGATCCGACCAACCCGCGCTTCCGCGTATTGGCCGGCACCGCGATTTACGGTCAAACGCCCGGCGTTAACGACGGCGAATCGCTGGTGACTAACGCATGGCAAGTCAATCCGGACGGTACGCCGGTATGGACCAATTTCCGCGTCGAGTTGCTCGATCACAGTCTCGCCGATCAAACAGCCGGCCTGAATAACTTCGGCAACGACTACATTGCCGGCGGCGCGGATGACGACCAGATCTTCGGCCAATTGGGTTCTGATACGATTCAGGGCGACGGTACTATTTCGGTGCTGGGATTTACTCCGGGAACAGGCGCTACCTTGGCCGTTCAACTCAAGGCTGGCACCGTTGCGCTGACCAGCTACGGTGCATACCGTGACGGTCCATCCGGATTGGAAGGCATCGGCGACCTGCATGTTACGGCATCTCTGGAAGCTGCAACAGACGGCGACGACTACATCGAAGGCAACGGCGGCAACGACGTAATCTTCGGTAACCTCGGTCAGGACGACATCGTCGGCGGCACGTCGACGATGTTTGGCGAAACAACATCCGAAGAGCGGCCTGACGGCGCCGATATCATTTTCGGCGGCGCGGGATTGGGTATTTCGCGTAATAATCCCGGCGATGCGACCGTGGACTCCGATAACTCCCTGATATTGACTGCCAACGGCCATGCCACCGATTCCGACACGATCGTCGGCGATAACGGCGACATTCATCGTTTGGTCGGAATCAATAACGGCACAGGCGGCGCCTATCTAGTGTTCAACTATGACGTCAACCGTCCAGGTGAAACAACAAGCACCTTGCGCATTGTACCGCGCGCGGTGACTCTGGTTGATTACACGCCTGGAGGTATCGACTATAGCGCCGCAGCCGGTAGCGACATCGGCAGCAACGACGAGATTCACGGCGAATCCGGTGACGACTTCGTTTACGGCATGGTCGGCAACGACATCCTGTTCGGCGACGGACAGGACGACGACCTGATCGGCGGTTGGGGCAACGACTGGATTTCGGGAGGCACCGGTCAGGACGGCATCCTCGGCGACGACGGACGCATCTATACCAGCCGCAACAGTTCGGGATACGGCGAAGCGCTGTACGGCATTGCGGCATTGCTGGCGAGCGATCCGGACGCCAAGTTCAGCAACGGCAATGTACTTAACGAATATATTTATACGCCGGGCAGCGTACAGACTGCGACGATCAATGTCGCTAATGAGCTGAAGAAGAGCGTCAACCTGACTCCGTTCAGCACTCAGCCGGATTGGACGCCGGCCACCGACGAATTCGGCGGCAATGCAACGCACCGCAATGACGATATCATCTTCGGCGGTTTGGGGGGCGACTTCCTGCATGGCGGTTCCGGCGACGATGCGATTTCCGGCGCTGAAGCATTAACCGCGGGCTATATCCAAGTTTATAGCAACGGGGCGGTAATTGGCTTGGCGCGTAGCGATTTCGGTCGACCCTATAATCCTGGCGACGCATTGAACTTCAACGACCTGGATCTGGATGGTCAACATCCGAGAACACGCGCCGGCGAGTTTGCATTGTATGATGAGTACAATCCGCGCCGAATCATCTTGTTGAATGACAATGGTACCGCCAATACGTCTGCAGTGCCCACCGGCAAACAGTACTTTCTGAACTTCGTAACCAATGAAGGGGTCGTTGCCTCGTCCGCAACTTACGGCAATAAAAACAGCGACGGCGACGACGCCATCTTCGGCGATCTCGGCAATGACTGGATTGTAGGCGGAACCGGCAAGGATCAAATGTTTGGCGGCTTCGGTAATGACCTGATGAACGCAGACGATGATTTAATCGGTTCCGATGGCGGGCTGAACAACACGACCGATACCCATCCGAGCTATGAAGACCGCGCCTATGGCGGTGCCGGCCGTGACGTGCTGATCGGCAACACCGGCGGCGACCGGCTGATTGATTGGGTCGGGGAGTTCAACAGCTACATCGTGCCATTCGCCCCGTTCGGCACCGCGACGGTCAGCCGCACATTGCAGCCGCAATTACCGGAGTTCCTCTACGCCTTATCGATGAGCAACGGTGTCGATATGACTCGCGCCGCCGATACCGGCGCAGATCCTGCGCGCAACGGCGAGCCGGAAGGCGAATTGGGTCTGGTTTTGCAGAAGGATACGGCATGGCACGATCAAACCGGTGGTCCGGCTGATCCGCAGGCCGGCAACATCCCGGGCGGCCCACGCGACGTGCTGCGCAGTTCCAACTTCAACGATGGCGCAGCACAAGGCTTTTTGGCCGACAGCGGCACCTGGTCGGTAGTCAACGGCCGTTATCAGGTCGCTCCGGTATCACTGGGACAGGATGCGGTCAGTGTGTTCTATGTGGACCAGTACATTCCGAACTATTTCGAGTTGTCGGCCACCATCAACGCAGTCAAGCCGCTTGCCGGTTATAAGGCGAATGCTTATTTGGTTTTCGACTATCAGGATAAGGACAACTTTAAGTTTGCCGGTATCAACGTGTCCACCAATAAGCTCGAAATGGGGTACCACGATAAGACCGGCTGGCATGTGCTTGTGCAACAGCCCAACACTACTTCGCTGAAGGTAGGAACCGATTACAATGTATTCCTGGCGGTGAATGGCAGCGCGGCCACCCTGATAGTCAACAATAAAACGACATTGTCTTATACCTTTGCGCCGCGTATCGATGCGGATGGTACCAAGCACTTCGCAAACGAAGGCATGGTCGGATTGGGCGCAGCCAACGGCAAGGCGCAAATCGACAATGTCACGATTCAGCGACTTAAGCCCACCATGGCTTACGATAAATCGGCGGATTTCTATACCGTTTCTGCGAGCGAAGTCTTGTCCGCTCCGGTTCTTGGAACATGGAATACGGTTACCTCGGGCACTGCACCCGTCAATGGCCGTTACAATGTTACAGGACTGAATACGACCACGGGTACGGCGGTCGACTTCGTCAATGTACAGGCAGAATCGAATGCATTGATTGAGTTGCAGACTAAGCTGCAAATTTCAAGTTCCGCTTCAAAAGCCGGTTTTATTTTCGATGCGTACGATGAAGCGAACGACTATAAATTTGTCACCATTACACAAGGCAAGATTGAGGTCGGACATCGGACGGCTAAGGGCTTTGTGATTGATGCCACTTACAATTTGGCTTCTCTCACAACAAATACCGATTACACTTTGGGTGTCACTTTAAAGGGTAATACTTTAAGCGTAACGTTGAATGGATCTGCGGTGTTGAGCTATGCTTTCAATTCGTCGATTGCTGACGGTAAATTTGGTATTTACAGCCGCGGCGGGTTGGCATCCTTTGATAGCTTAACGGCAAGAACTGATGTTGTTGTCGGAACAGCAACCGCCACAGCGGCGGCATTGTCCGCAGCCGAAGCAGCGCCGGCAGGTAATGCTGTAGTCAACAATGTTTCTGCCGATCAACTGCAACTTTTGGTAGAGGAGGCAAAACTGCGCTGGTTAGCGACGGGTCTGGTTAGCAAAGATGCTCTCGATGCGATCACCATTACTTTCGCTGATCTGAACACCTCGGAGGAAACCGCGCTGTTATTGGGCCAGACCCATGGTAATATCATAACAATTGACGATAATGCCGCGGGTTGGGGCTGGTTTGTCGACTTGACGCCGAATGACGATAGCGAGTTCAGTCAACAACCGGATGGAAGCTGGCTTGCCGAAGCGGATGGCGACGCCTTCGGGAAAATGGATTTATTGACAGCGATTAGCCATGAAATCGGTCATGTGTTAGGAATCGGACATAGCGATGGGGATGATGCTCAAACCGAATTGATGGATCCGACATTGGCCGCTGGAATTCGCGAGCTTCCTGCTTCAATTGAAATCAGTTATTTTGATACTCAGGACGCCATATTCATAAAAGAAGAGAAGAAAGATGTAGAAGAGTCTGCTGATCAGTCTGACGATGTTTTGTTAGTCATTGATCAATTTAAAACGGATGTAAGAAACTCCTTATACGAATTGAAAGACGCTGATAAAGACGGCAACGACGAGCATTCTTCGATAATATGGGGGGAGGATGATAGCGAAAGTTTGGGCTCCAAGCTGAAGCGGTTGACTGCTCGGTTATACGGCAAAGGCAAACATTAACAAACGGGTCCGCCACTCATCCTGGTGTTTCCGGGTGAGTGGCGGAATTGCCGGGAGTAGAGCTCTTGTTCTTTTGTTGTATATGAGAAATCTATAATCAGTTAAATTAAAATTACACTCTCCCATAGAGTGTTATGATTGGATAGCGCATTTATACTAACGAGGAGAGAAAATAGTGAGTAGACAGCTGTTATTTTATGAAAAAGTGGTTCCCGTTTCGAAACAACGCCATACAGGATGGTCAATTAAAACCGGTTCTGATTACGCTTTTGCCAAGCATGTCAATTCGGTTCCGGTGGTGGCAGTGGAGTTTCCCAACGTCGCCGTTGAACATCCAATCGTTTTTGCCGGTGAAGGGGAGGGTATGATGCCGGCAGTGCTGTTAGGCATGCGGGATAATGAAAATCTCTATGTGAATGGTTCGAACGGTTGGGATGCTAAATATATTCCGGCTTTTATTCGCCGTTACCCTTTCGTATTTTCTCGCAGTAGCGATGGCGCAACGTTTACCTTGTGCATAGACGAAGATTTTAGCGGCTGCAACCAGGAAAACCGGGGCGAGCGTTTATTCGATGCGGAAGGCGAGCGCTCTCAATATTTGGAGAATATGCTGCGTTTTGTTAACGAGTATCAAGGCCAATATATGAGGACGCAACTGTTTTGTAAAAAACTGCAGGAACTCGATTTACTGGAACCGATGCAGGCGCAGTTTACTTTAAACTCTGGGCAACGTTTACGCTTGGCCGGGTTTAGCGCGGTTAACAGAGAACGTCTGAAACGCCTGACCGATGAACAGGTGAGCGGGCTTTTTAAAACCGATGAATTGGAACTCATTTATTTGCATTTGCAATCAATGAGAAACTTTAATTCCATGCTGGAGCGAACTGCTAATCAATCTTCCGAACAGAAACTCAAACGCAACGACAGCGAAGAAGCGGCAAGTTTAGAGGAAGCACATCCTCCCAAAGAAGGTCTCCATTAAAAAATTAAAGATGCGCTGATTTTTTATCCGCATTTTTTTGTAACTCGATTGATCCAGTTATTTTCGCTCTTCTCGCCATATCGGTGGGTAACTCTACCGCTGATATAAAATTGCACAAATTCAATTTTGCGAGGCGTAGAAGAGCGGCGATTATGATGGAATTTAATGTCCCACTCATCTCCCATGGCAACTTGCGCAAATGCGTTGGTTTGGCTATCGCCCATCTGATCCACTAACTGCTTTTGATTCTCGCTCTAAAGCGAACGTTCTCCAGCCACCTAGCCGATTACAGATTTATCCGCCTTTCAGATAAAATTTCGCGCCATCGTCGCTTCTCCAGTTGGAGAGGGCGAAGCGCGTCCAAAGTTATATACACAATGTCAAGATAAAATGAAGCAATTAATTAATAAAATCATTTTAATTGCGGCCGCAGTCCATGTAAGCGGCTGCACCAGCATAGGGAAGGGCATGGCCGAAGCTTATTTCGAAAAACAAGAGGCAGCCGATACCCGGGTATGTGAAATCTGGGGAAAACCCTTTACCGGTTTGACACCCTACCTAAACAATCCAAAAGGAAAAATGAAAGTGTTGATGGTGCACGGCGTTGGTGATCATTTGCCGGGCTATTCAACCCAGTTTTTAGAGAAGCTGGCTCAAAAGCTGGATTTGACGAGTCAGTCTTCTCATCCCAAAAATATTACTCTGACCAATCGTGGTGATCAGAGCAAAAATTTGGGCAATTTGCGGATCAGCCGCTTACTCAGCAAGGACCGGAAAAATGAATTACTGTTCTATGAACTGACCTGGTCGAAGATTACCGCGGCGCAAAAGGAAGTGCTGGCTTATGACAATTCCGGAGAATATTCATTCCGGCGGGCGAAAATCAATGATTTAATGAAGAAGTTTTCGAACGACACCGGGCCCGATCCGATCATTTATCTGGGGGAGAGCAGGGAGGATATTCTGGTGTCGTTCGCGCAGGCTTTCTGCTGGATGGCCAAAAATGGCTGGAGCAGCCTGCCGAATGAGGTGATGCAGTCCTGTTCGTTCAATGACAGCAACCTGGCCGCAAATGTGCGGCACGATGAGTTCGCGATTATCTCGCACAGCCTGGGTAGTCGCATTACGATTGACGGCATGCAGCGCATCGCTTCATTGATCGATGACCGTGATCCGGCTTTCAGGGAAGCCTTGAAGCGCAAGGAAATTCCGATTTACATGATGTCCAATCAACTGCCTATGTTGCAGTTGGGACGTAAATTGCCCGAGATCGCTAATCAAAAACAGGCTTATTGCGAACCGACTGGCGAGAAATATCAAGAACGCATGTTGAGCAAAACCCCGATCATTGCATTCAGCGATCCGAACGATTTGTTGAGCTACGCGATTCCGCACGGTTTTGTCGAAAAATACCTCGATTCGAGGCTTTGCGTCGATGTCACCAATATCAATATCAATGTGGCGACTATTTTCGACGCTTTCGGTCTCGGCAAACTGGCGAATCCGCTGGACGCGCATATCGGTTATGATACCGACGACCGCGTAATCGGATTGATCGCCAAAGGCATCGGCAACCAACAAACCGACAAGCTGGTCATGGACAGATGTCTCTGGACGGAAACTGTGGATTGATCAATAACGCCGTTCCTGCGTTTCGGCGTGGGATCATATTGAATAACAGTGGATCTGGATGAAAAAGCGTATACACAAAAAACCGAAAGCAGCCAGGCGGGGAAGGGAGGCCGTGAATGACCATCCTGCCATTAAAAGGAATATATTTTGTAATCTGCTGATGCCCTTGATTTTGGGCATAATCCCTGTTATAGCTTGATTATAAAGCTCATTGTTTCATGCTCTTATAAGTGAAATTCGGCATGTCCGCTTGGATGCGGCAATTTGCTGGCGAAAGAATTCAGGGCAAGGTGGCGAAGTCTGATCGCCGGCAGATATAGCACTCCATTGCTCTGGACGAAGTCCGGAGCCTATTCCGCGCGTAACCGGGACAGAGCTTTGCAGAGTGCAAGAAACCATCTCTTAATGATACTTCTCTTATCCATTCCATATCAAAAACCTATCCTTATTTATTAATTTTATAAGACTTAGCATTTCGTTAAACTATATATTGTCAGCTTATGCTGACAAAATGGAGAGAGTCATTGTTCGGCAATGATGGCGAACGGCATTATTAAAACTTTTCAAGTATGGATTTATTATGTATGTAGCACTCATAGAACCCGCTCCGTATGGCTTCACCGCTTACAGCCCGGATTTTCCGGTCTGTTCCGTCAAAGGGGCGACAGAAAACGATGCTCAAGAAGCATTAAGGAAAGCCATATTAGGACATATTGGAACCATGAAAGCCTTAGGGTTGGAGATCCCTAAAGGTCAGTGTAAAACAGCGATCCTAAAAATTACCGAATAAAGAACAATGTATCATTTAATGAATGGTCGCTTATACTCGATATGGCGATCTAGCCCAAGAGTTACGGGCAATTTGCCGGCGATAAGGCTTAAGGCCGGGCGCCGAAGTCTGATCGCCGGCAAATATACGCGCCATTGCTCTGGATCGAAGCCCGAAACTACCTCGCGCATAACCTGGACAAAGCCTTTCAGAATTCAAGAACCATCTATTAATTAACCCACTTTTGGGCCAAACCGCGTAATGCCAGCAGGAGTTTCAGATCTTTCCGGCCTACGTCATTCCGGCTTTTTCATTGTTGTGAATAATTGTGTTCGGTCGAGGCCTTGACTCGGATCATGTTTTAACTGTTCTTATAGAAACATAAAAAAAGGGCGGCTGCATTTTCTTTTGTTAATTCTGCCTGCATCATAATATATAATTTAACATAATATACATTATGCGAAGCCTCATATCGGTGTGGCTCGGGTTTTTGTTACCCATGACTCAGCGTCTCCGGCACCGTGGGCGTCGCGTCGGGATACTTGAACGCGCCATGCTCGACATAGTCGGCAATGATCTTATCGACGCCGCGCGCGCACACCGCCGCGAACGTCAAGCCGGTTTTCTCGCAGATGACGTTCAAGCCCTGGATTTGCAGCGGTGTGATCGGGAAACTGGCGCGCGCCCGGAAACCGCCGTTTTGTCTCTGTTTGTACATGTTCGATCCTGTGACCGTGAAAAGGAAGCGTTATGTTATAACATCATGACAGCAACCACCAAGCCAGTGCCTTTAAAGCCGCCCAGGCTGACGCCTGTGCGCTTTAAATGCCTGGCTTGACGTTGGGATCCCGCTGGACACGCGCAACGCGCGCTAAAACGCCGACAGCGGCGCACATGCCACAACCTGGAGCGAAACGGCAGCATCCGGACTCGTTGCGCCGTCCGCCTTTGTGCGCAGCCTATCACGGCTCGTTACCCAAATTGCAAGGGTGCGCTTCGCCGCCCCGCTTCGCTTCGCTACGCGGCGCGCCCTTGCAATCCGGGGCCCGTCGCCGTGAGGATGCGCACCGAGGCGGCCGGGTGCAACCTAAAGAGACGACCGGCGCACCAGCCAGGGGGGCAGCCGCCAGGGGCAGCAAAACCGGCAAAACCGCCCAAAACCGGGAGAATCAAGGAAATCCTTGCTAAAACAAGGGTTTAACGGGAAAAACAACAAAAGCCACTGAGTCTAGACATCTAAAAGTTGGGAAAAAAGGAAGACCCCCCAAAACGCTTGCAAGTTCATGATAAATATAAAACTTTTATGATGTTGAAAAAAGCGTTTTCCCACTTTTGGGAAAAAAGGACAGTGTAACTATGTCCTTTTTTTTGGCCCGGCCTGGACGGCACAAACCGGGGCAAATTCCCCGACCGGATACACCGGCACCCTACCCCCCCAATCTTCGGTGCTGCACTTGCTGCACTGCCACCCATACCAGCCTGTAATCTGTAATGTAATCTGTAAATTACAATTACAGATTACAGAATTACATTACTGAATTTCTCAAAGAATAAAATCGCCGGAACTTCTTCGCGGTCCGCTACCGCTCCCCGCTCATCCGTTCCCAGCGATTTTTTCAAATAAAGAGAGTTTAAACAGCAAAAAGCAAAATCCCCCCGTCGCGTATATCGGGCCTCGCCTGAACCACGAATAAAGCCCGTACACCAGGACACGCCTGGAACGCTGGAGACGCTCGAACAGGCTGATAGCATCGGCCCGATATACGCGACGGGGGGAAAAGCGGTTTTGTGGCTTCGCCGATTATTTTTGATGCAGGTAGCTTGAGGTCCGGCCCCGCATAACGCGCATTATGCAAAAAAACCCATGTGGCTGGATATTATCCACATGGGTTTTTCTACATAATGCTGACTACATTATGCGAAGTCATTATTGTGGCTTGGGGTCGGATTTATAGCCATCCTGAGTTTTTAATCAAAAGAAACAACCACAAAACAACGTGGAAAAAACCAAATTCCTGCTTTTATCATATCTGCAAAGTAGCGAATTTGTCCCTCTATGGGTTCTAATTCCAATTCTTCACCGAGTCTGTCCGTATCGTGCGCATTTCCGAATAACTCATTACCTTGAGTGATCGAATGTCCTATCTTCATAGTCAAGGTTACTTGATCTTTAGAATGGAGTATTTATATCTTTGCTATTGCTTCTTCCGAGCTTTTTCCGAGCTTTCAATTTTATGGATCTCATCCCGAACAACTTTGGAAATGGGCTAAAGGGTAACAACGTGGATTTTATAGTTTGTAATGATGTTGACGCCGTGCTTATCCGGAATGATCGCCACATGCCCCTCACCTATCTATCTCACCAGCTCCCCGTATTCGCCATCGAAACCCAAGGCTCCTGCGCCGGCAAAGGACCGTCTTTCTGCAAAAGCTCGATCGAAATCTGGTCCGGCGAACGGACGAAAGCCATGTGTCCGTCACGCGGTGGCCGGTTGATCACGATACCAGCATTCATCAGGTTTTGGCAGGTTTCGTAAATATCGTCGACTTCGAATGCCAGATGGCCGAAATTGCGTCCGCCGGTATAGATTTCGGGGTCCCAGTTGAAGGTTAGTTCGATTTCGGGAGACTGCATGGTTTCTGACTGCACGGAATCCCTCGGCGCATGCAGATAAACCAGCGTAAATCTGCCGGCCTCGCTGTCCATGCGCCTGCCTTCAATAAGTCCTAGTTTATTGCAAAAAAAATCGAGCGATTCGTCCAGATCGCGAACCCGAATCATCGTATGTAAAAAACGCATGGCGGTTTACTCCTTGTCTAGCAAATGATAATGGCCGGTAATTTCGGCATGGCGGAAGCAATCGACCGTATGATCGTTGACCATGCCGGTTGCCTGCATATGGGCATAACAGATCGTGCTGCCGACGAACTTGAAACCACGCTTTTTCAGGTCGCGGCTAAGGATTTCGGATACGCGCGTCGAGGCCGGTAGTTCCTCATGGCATTTCCAGTAATTGTTGACCGGCACTCCGTCGACGAAGCGCCAGATATAATCGTCGAAGCTGCCGAAGTCTTCCTGCACTTTCAAAAATGCCCTGGCATTGAATACGGCGGCCTGTATTTTCAGGCGGTTGCGGATGATGCCAGGGTTTTGCAGCAATTCTTCAATCTTGCGATCGTCGTAGCATGCTACGGTTTCGGGGTCGAAATAATCGAAAGCCTGCCGGTAATTTTCGCGCCTGTTCAATATCGTCGACCAGCTCAGCCCGGCCTGCGCGCCTTCCAGGATCAGAAATTCAAATAACAAGCGGTCATCATGAACCGGCACGCCCCATTCGGAGTCATGATAGCTCTCCATTTGCGGGCTGCTTATCGCCCATTTACATTTATTCATTGAGTGAAAAAGAAACTTGTTCGAATAGATCTTAGATGGAGCTTGAGTTACCAATTCTCGCCGTTAGTGATTTCTTTATCGGCATACTATGCCATTCAAGACTCTGAGTGTAAAGATGGAGCGGTTGACAATCAGTTCGTTAAATCGCATTATCGTCATAGTAATCGAACTTAAACACGTCCATGAGCATCGACACTCTGCAGCTTCGCCGTATCGCGATCGACACTTATCACGAAAACGTTGCTTATATGCACCGTGAATGCGGTATTTACCGTGTGGAAGGTTTTCAGGCGCTTTCGAAAATTCAGGTCAGCTTGAATGGAGTCAAAATATTAGCGGTGTTGAACGTGGTCGACGATGCTTCGATCGTACATCCCGGCGAACTCGGATTATCGGAACAGGCATTCCAACAATTCAGCTGTGAAGAAGGCTGCATGGTGACGGTAAATCATGCCGAACCGCCCCAATCGATGGATGCGGTGCGCCGCAAGATCAACGGCGAGCGCCTGGAGCGCGCCGATTTCGACAGTATCGCCGACGATATCGTTGAAAGCCGTTATTCGAAGATGGAAATTGCGGCATTCCTGGTAGCGACCGGGCAAAACAGCCTGGATCGCGACGAACTGTTATATCTGACCCGCGCGATGCTGCAATCCGGCGATCGGATCGATTGGGACGAACCTTTGGTGGCGGATAAACACTGCATCGGCGGGATTCCCGGCAATCGGACCTCGATGCTGGTAGTGCCGATCGTGGCCGCTCACGGCATGCTGATACCGAAAACTTCGAGCCGGGCGATCACCTCGCCGGCAGGCACGGCCGATACGATGGAAATGTTATGCGAAGTCAATTTGAGCCCTACGCAGTTGCATGACATCGTGCGCCGCGAAAGAGGCTGCCTGGCTTGGGGCGGCACCGCCCGCCTCGCGCCGGTTGACGATATGCTGATTGCGGTCGAGAGGCCTTTAGGTATCGATTCGCAGGGCCAGATGGTCGCTTCGATTCTGTCGAAGAAATTGGCTGCAGGCTCGACGCATCTGCTTGTCGATATTCCGGTCGGACCGTCCGCGAAAGTCCGCCAAATGAGGCAGGCCCTGGCGCTCCGCAAGTTGTTCGAATTTGTCGGGGACCGCCTCAATCTGCATCTGGAGGTAATGATTACCGACGGACGCCAGCCGATCGGGCGCGGCATCGGTCCGGTGCTGGAAGCGCGCGATGTGATGCTGGTGCTGCAAAACGATCCCGAGGCGCCGGCCGATTTGCGCCAGAAAGCCCTGCATCTGGCCGGACGCATCATCGAATTCGATCCCGACGTGCGCGGCGGTCAGGGTTATGCGATTGCGCGCGATATTCTCGAATCTGGCCGTGCCTGCGCAAAAATGAACGAGATCATCCAGGCGCAGGGCCCGAAACCGGTCGATTTCAGTCCCGGTTCACTTTGCCATGAAGTGATTGCGCAAACCGACGGCATTGTTACCGAGATCGACAATCTGCAGATGGCCAAAATCGCCCGGCTAGCCGGTGCGCCGATGATGAAACGGGCCGGCGTCGACCTGCTCAAGAAACTGGGCAGTCCGGTCAGGAAAGGTGACGTATTGTACCGGATTTATGCCGAGTTCCCGGCCGATTTTAAATTCGCTCATAATCTGGCCGCACAAAACGACGGTTACACGCTGGGCAGCAATGTCGAATTGCTCAAGCCGTTGATCACCTTTTAGCATGATGCAGATTCTGGCTTTTTCGGACTATTTGCCGCCGGCGCGGCGTCTGGCAAGCCGTCTCGGGCTGCCGCTTGCCGAGGTCGAGGTGCATCATTTTCCGGACGGCGAAAGTTTCATCGCCCTGCCCCCGGATTTATCCGAACATTTATTGTTCTGCCGTAGCCTGAATCAACCAAACGACAAGCTGATCGAATTGATGCTTTGCGCCAGAACGGCTAGAGAATTGGGCGCGAAACGTTTAACGCTGATTGCGCCTTATCTTTGCTATATGCGCCAGGACTTCGCGAACCGGCCCGGCGTGGCGGTCAGCCAACGCCACATAGGCCGATTGCTTGCGGAACTGTTTGACGATGTGATTACGGTCGATCCGCATCTGCATCGGATTGCCAAGCTGCAACAGGCGATACCGCTTGACCATGCGATCAGCCTGAACGCCACCGCCCCGATCGCGGAATTCCTGAAACAAAAGCTCGATAACGCCTTATTGCTGGGGCCTGACAGCGAATCGCGGCAATGGACCTCAACGCTCGCCGAGATGACCGGCTTTGCTTTTCAGGTCGCCGAAAAAGTCCGGCTCGGCGATACCCAGGTTACATTGAAACTGCAGGACGCCGATTACCGCAAACAGCCTGTCGTAATCGTCGACGACATGGCCAGTACCGGGAGGACGCTGGCCAGAGCGGCGGAATTATTAAAAGCGAAAGGCACGGCCGAGATTTATGCGGTCGTGACCCACGCGCTGTTTTGCGGCGACGCCGAACGCGTGATCCGCGCTGCCGGCATCGAGGCAATCTGGAGCACCGACAGCATCGAACATTCCACCTCCTGTATCATGCTCGACGGTTTGCTGGCCAACTCGGTCAAAGCGATGCTGAGCGAATATTGACCAGGATAATTACGGCTGTTAGACTCGTGCGCTGCGGTTCGATAGAGTCTTTTTCCCCTTCCTTGGAGATGATAATGAGTCTGATAACACTGACGCCACTGCGGATCTTGTTGGGCGTCGCCGCCCTATTGACCGGCTGCGCCTCGAACGAAATCTATCGGAGCGTCTATGAGTCCTGCTCGGTTTCTCCTGACAATGCCTGCGATCAAAATTCCCTGCAACTCTACAATAAGGATGCGGACAATGAATATACGCTGGGCTTCGTCGAAATTGACGATCAGGGCCAGATGCGCGACCGCAGGCAGATGCATGCCTTGCTGGATACGCTTTATCAGAAAGCTGCCGAAGAAAGCCTATTGATGACCGTTCTTGTGCACGGTTGGCATCACAATGCCCGGCCCGGCGATCCGAATATCGAAAGTTTCAAGGATAACCTCGCCAAACTCAGTGCGGTCGAAACCCAGCGCAGCAAAAAGACGGGACGACCCGCACGTAAAATCGCCGGCGTTTATATCGGCTGGCGCGGCGAATCGATCGACGTGCCGCCGTTCAATTATCTGACCTTCTGGGACCGTAAAAGCACCGCGCAGGATGTCGGTCATCTCGGTATCGCCGAACTCCTGGTCAAACTGGAAGAAATCGCGAATGTGCGCAATTCGTTCGAGCCGCCGATCAGAAGCCGGCTGGTTGTGATCGGCCACAGCTTCGGCGGCGCGGTTGTATATAGCGCAACTTCCCAAATCCTGGCCAGCCGCTTCGTCGACAGTCAGGAAGGCAAAAGCTTCACCGATACCGCCAAAGGCTTCGGCGATCTGGTCGTCCTGCTGAACCCGGCGTTCGAAGCGTTGCAGTACGCGCCCTTTTACGATCTGGCACAATCCCGTTGCAGCTATTTTCCGGAACAGGTGCCGCGTCTGGCGATCTTGACATCGGAAGCCGATGGCGCTACAGGCACCCTGTTTCCATTGGGGCGAATATTTTCGACCTTATTCGAAAAACATAACGATCTCGTTCGAACCGACTGCAAACATACGCTGGAATTGGACGAAGGCGAAGCCGACAGGAATACGGTAGGCCATTACATGCCGTTGATCAGCCATACCTTGACGCCCGTGGATAACGGGAAAAATATGCGGGTCGCGACTTACGAAAACATGAAAAACATCTGGAGCACGCAAACCCGGGGAGGATCGACCAAATTCGGCACCACCGTGCTGACGCATCTGAGCAAGACCAACCCGCAAAACCCTTATCTAAACATTCGGGTCGATAAAGAAATCATCTCCGATCACAATGATGTTTTCAATGAAAAGGTGATGGAATTCATTCGATTGCTGATAATGCTTTCCACGTCCGATTAATGGGGGTAAGTTTTAGGGAAGTACTGAATAAGCTCTTCGACCGATTCGAAGAACTCACGGCAGGCGAGCACCACCACAAGGGTGCTCCCCCAGGGGGTCTATGGATAGGGACAGACGAACGATAGCTGTTGATTCCGTTCAGGGAGAGCTTGTCGAACGCTCTCCTGAGCATAGTCGAAGGGCATGAACGGAATCAACTTATTCAGAGCATCCTGACCGCCCAATCATTTAACGGCTTACATTTCAGAAAAAGGGAAAAACTGTAGGTTAGCTTCCAAGATAATGCGCCTTTGTAATGACATCCGCAAATAGCGGGATTTTCGTAATCAAATGGTAAGAACCGACCCATTAATGGCCAATCAAATATCATTTTTTCATCAGTCCAAGAAGCCCTTTCATTAGGGCGAATGGCGTAGGCGGGCATCCGGCTATCACCACATCGACCGGAATCACGTTCGATACGGCTCCGCAACTGGCGTAAGTCGTGCCGAACTCGCCGCCGCACACCGCGCAATCGCCAACCGCTACTACCCATTTCGGGTTCGGCGTCGCCTCGTAGGTGCGCAGCAGCGCCGTTTGCATGTGCCGCGACACCGGTCCTGTAACCAGCAATACGTCAGCATGCCGGGGCGAGGCAACGAAATGGATGCCGAAGCGTTCGATGTCGTAATACGGATTATTTAACGCATGGATTTCCAATTCGCAGCCGTTGCAGGAGCCGGCATCGACTTCGCGGATCGCGAGGCTGCCGGAAAACCGCTTGTCGACGTGGCGTTTAATCTCGATTCCCAGTCGCTCCAGTTCATCGTCTTTCGGCGGATTGATCCGTTCGGTGACTACGCCGGTCGTCAGTATTGTTTTAAATAGTCTGAGCATCAGGTCTCCTATAAATCGTTGCCCGAATATGAGCTATTCACGGATTTGTTGCATACCGGAAAATCAGGCACGATATTGTTCAGCACCAGTTTTTCGAGCACCGGCCAGTTCAGGAGACTGGGGTCGCGCGGGTAAAAGCGGGCGATTTTATTGCCTGCATCGAAACGGATAAACGTAATGATCTCGCCGCGCCAGCCTTCGACGACAGCCAAGCCTTCACTGCCGGCGTCAGGGGTTTTCCAGGCGGCGACGAGGTCGCTGCCGACCGCCAGGCGGCCGATGAATTGCTCGATCAGTTTCAAGGATGCGTTGATTTCTTTGATGCGTATCCAGACTCTGGCGGCAATATCGCCCTGCACCTCCTGCGGCACTTTAAATGTTGCCTGATCATAGGGCGGATAGGGCGCGGCAAATCTGACGTCAAAATGCTGGCCGCTGGCCCGGCCGACATAACCGACCACGCCGTACGCTGCAGCGATTTCGGGAGTCAGGTAACCGGCGGCATAAATCCTGTCTTCGAGCGAGGTATTCAAATCCAGCGCCGGCACGATTTCGGCCAGTTCGGCCCTCAGGCCGTTTATTTCCTTCAGCATCGCTTGACAGGCCTCGGCGGAGAGGTCGCAGGCGACGCCGCCGGGAACGATACGGTCCATCAGCAACCGGTGGCCGAATACGGTCGCATGCGTGCGCAGCCAGCGTTCGCGCAGGCGGGTGAACTGCATCTGCGCAAACACGAAGGCGACATCGTTGCAGATCGCGCCGATGTCGCCCAGGTGATTGGCAATCCGTTCACGTTCGGCCAGTATCCCGCGGACCAGTGCCGCGCGCGGCGGAATCGTAATGCCGGCCGCGCGTTCCATTGCCATGCAGGCGGCCCAGCAATGGCCTACGGTAGTATCGCCGGAAATACGTCCGGCTAAACGCGCCAAGGATTCCGGCGTTCTGCCTTCAGCGATTTTTTCGATGCCTTTGTGCACATAGCCGAGCCGTTCTTCCAGATTCAGGATCTGCTCGCCGACCGCCTGAAAACGGAAGTGTCCCGGCTCGATGATACCGGCATGTACCGGACCGACCGGAATTTCGCAGACCCCCGTTCCGTAGGCCTTGACGAATGAATAATCCAGGTCCGGCGGCGTCACGCCTGGCGGCTCGCCTTGTACCGGAAAGTCCTTGCGCAGCGGAAAGCTTTGTTTGGACCAGGCTTTATGCCGTATCCACGGACGATTGTCGGGATGGCCTGAAAAATTGATCCCGAATAGATCCCGAGTATGTCGTTCACTGCGACTGGCGGCCGGATAAACGGCGGCTTGTGAAGGTAATGCCGGCTTCGGATCCTCGATGAGGGTGCGCAGTAGCAGGTAGATACCCTGCTTTTCAAAGCAGGCCTGGACAAAAAAGCGGTCTTGAATCTGTTCCGCCCAGCCGGCGGCCCACCGTGCGTCTTGTTTTATCGCGAATTCCGCAAACCGTTGCCAGTGGACGCTGCCGATTTGCCATAGCTTCATTGATGGCAGGCTGCTTTGTTCGACCGGGATGTCCGCGTCAGCAAGCCGCTTTAAAAAATCCTCGGTCCAATTTGCAGTGCTCATAACGGCGTCCCCCCGGAGATCAGCAATGTCGCCTGGGAAAACCAGTTGGCCAGGAAGCCAGGAATCGCAAGACCCAACCACAACACCAAGGCCAGATGGATCATCACCGGCCACAAATTGGCTTGTACCGGCATTTGGCCTTCGGGGCGATCGCCGTAGACCATCGGATGGATATGTCTGAACAAACCGGCAAAGGCGATGCCGATACCAAGCAGCAGCACCGGCGTCAGCCAGGGGTAGCTGTGCATCGTGGACAAGAGCACCAGAAACTCGCTGGTGAATACCCCGAAAGGCGGAAAGCCGGCAATTGCGATCGTACCGGTCAACAGTCCCCAGCCGACTCTGGGCTGGGTTTTGATCAAACCGCGGATTTTGTCTATGCTTTGAGTGCCGGCGACTTGCGCGGCATGACCGACGGTGACGAAAATGGCCGATTTCGTCAGCGAATGCACGGTCATGTGCAGCAATGCCGCGAAGGTGGAAAGCGGACTGCCGATGCCGAAGGCGAAGGTCATCATGCCCATGTGCTCGATCGATGAATAGCTGAACATCCGTTTAATATCCTTCTGCCGGTGCAGAAAAAATGCGGCCACCAGAAACGACAACAGGCCGAAGCCCATCATCAGAAAGCCGGCCATCTTGGAATGGGTGGCGCCATCCACCAGCATCTTGTTGCGCACGACCGCATATAAGGCATCATTGAGCAATAAACCCGACAGCACCGCCGACATCGGCGTAGGACCTTCGGAGTGGGCGTCAGGCAGCCAGTTATGCAGGGGCACCAGACCGATTTTGGTGCCGTAGCCGATCAGCATGAACACGAAGGCGATCTGTAGAACGGCCGGGTTCAATTGCTCGGCATGGTCGAATAACACCGACCACAGCAGCGCATTTTCCACATCGCCGATCTGTACGGCCGCATAGTACAACAGGACGGTGCCGAACAGCGCCTGCGCGATCCCCACGCCGCAGAGGATAAAATATTTCCAGGCCGCCTCGATCGATTCGGGCGTCCGGTACAAACTGACCAGCATCACGGTCGCCAGGGTCGCACCTTCCATCGCCACCCACATCACACCCATGTTGTTGGTGGTCAGCACCAGGTACATCGCCAGCATGAAGCCCTGATACATCGAATAATAGAGCTTCAAGCGCCGGTCGGTCAGCTTGCCGAGCTCCATTTCATGAGCCATGTAAGGCGCCGAAAAAATCGATGTGGTCAAGCCGACAAACGCGGTCAGCACGATCAGATAGACATTGAACGGATCGATCAAAAAACCCTTGCCGGATGACAAGATCGCGCCTTGATTCAGCACGTTGATTGCGAGCCAAAGCGTCGCCAGCAAGCAAACTGCGTTAAACCAGACGTTCAGTCTGCCGGTATCCGTCTTGTGTCCGGTCACGGCAAACAACACGAGGCCGACCAACGGGATCAATAACACCAAATAAGCGGCAATCATGGCTCTACCTCATAGCCGGAAGACAGACGACGGACGGCGGCGGGATTCTTTCGTTCTTCCGCGCGTTGATCGTCCACTTCGTGCAGGCGGTTCAAGCGGTCGACATCCAGCGAATCAATGCTGGTGCGGATATGCAGGAAGAAGATGCCGAACAGTACCGCAGCCACCAACACGTCGAAGGCCACGCCCAACTCGACGACCATCGGCATACCGTTAGTGGCGACGATGGCCGAGAAAAACAGGCCGTTTTCGATCGACATGAAACCGACCACATGCGCCACCGCCTGACGATGCGAGATCATCAGCAGCATGCCCAGCAGCATCACCGACAGGCTGACCGCCAGCGCATTCAACATTACCGCCGAGGAGGTTTGGACAATCGGATGCAGGACATAGTAGCTGAACACCATCAGGCTGGCCCCGCCCAGCATGACCAGGGTATTGTTGTTCAACGCCTCGACGTCACGGTGCAGATTCATTTGCAAGACCTGCCGTCTCAGCATCCCGGGAATGAAAATGACTTTCAGCGCCAAGGTCAACACCACCGAAATGTACAAATGAGGGTTATTCAGGCTATAGGCGGCCAGTGCCGCGGTCAGGGTCAACAAAAAGCCTTGCAGGGCAAACACGAAAATCAGCCGCAACAAGCGCCCCTGGCCCAGCATCAGAAAAGAGGTCAGACCCACAAAGGCGGCCAGCGATAAAATCGCTTGCGTATAAAAATCCAACTGCTCTATGTTCATCAGCGCGCCGCCTCCAAAATGATATGGCTCAACATGCCCAAAAGGCCGAGCAGATAAGCAAAGCCCAGATATTCCTGGATTCGAAACAGGCGCATTTTTGCCAATAGTGTCTCGGAAAGCGCCAGAAATAACCCTAAAACCGCAAGTTTTCCGGTTATCGCCAGCAGGCCATATGCCAATGCTTGTGCATTAAACGATTCGGCAATGCCCCACGGGAAAAAGATATTGGCGATCAGGACACCATACAACATCAGCTTCAACTGACTGGCCCATTCGATCAACGCCAGATGGCGGCCGCTGTATTCCAGGATCATCGCTTCATGGATCATGGTCAGCTCCAGATGCGTCGCCGGATTATCGACCGGAATGCGGCCGGTTTCGGCGATGGCAACCAGAATCAGTGCGAATAACGCAAACACAAACGACGGTCGCAGCACTAAGCCGTCATTCACGACATGGCCAATGGCGACCGATAAATTCGTCGTGGAAGCGGTCATGGTCAGGGTAAAAATCGCCATCAACATGGCCGGTTCGGCCAGTGATGAAATCGTCATCTCCCTGGAGGAACCCATGCCGCCGAAGGCGGTGCCGATGTCCAGGCCGGCCAGCGCCAGGAAAAAACGGGCAAAGGCGAAAAAGCCGACCATCACGATCACGTCGGCACTGGCCGAGGTGGGTAAGTCGACCGCGATCAGCGGCACCACAGTGGCTGCCAGCACGGTCGCGGAAAAAATGATGTAAGGCGCAATCGTAAACAGCCAGGATGCCTGCGCCGCAACGACCGGCTGTTTTTGGGTTAACTTGATCAAGTCTTTGTAAGGTTGCAACAGCGACGGCGCCTTGCGGTTTTGCAGGCGGCATTTGCAGCATTTCAGCCAGCCTGCCAGCAACGGCGACAAGGCCACAAAAAGCACGGTTTGAATGATGGCCAATAGCCAGTTCATCAGCTGATCACCCACAACATAAAGATTAAGGTCACAAAAGAATACCCCAGATAAACGCGGATGTTGCCGGTCTGAATGCGCCCGATCTGTTTGGCCAGTTTGCTGACGCTTTGCGCAATCGGTTGGTACAACCTTGGCCAGCTATGATCCTGAATCTGCAACTGATAACGTATCGCGCCGACATCCAGATTCAGTGCTCCTTGCATGTCCTTGTCGATCTGCTCGTCAATGATCCAGGCCTTGGCGAAGATGCGCCGCAAAGGCATCGTAAAAGCATGGTCGCTATACTGCATGCGCGGCGTAAGCCCGCCGAAACCGCAGTCCCAGGGTTCCGCTCGGCGCATCACGGTGGCGGGATTGCGGCGCAGATACCAAAAACTGATGGAGCCGGCGATCAGCGCGGCGATCAGCACCAGGGGCGGCGCATAGGAGGCCTGCTCGGCGGAAACCGGAGCCAGCCACAACCAACCCAACGCGGAATCGTTCGGCAGGGCTTGTCCCAACAGTTGGCCCGCCACGCGGTTGAGCAGCGAAATGATCAGGCCCGGGAAAATGCCGATTAAAAAACACAAACCCGCCAGCAGGCTGGGACCCGCCAGCATGCCTTTATCCTTGACCTCATGCGCCTTATCGCTGTTGCGTGAACGCGACCGCCCCAGAAACATCATGCCGAAGACTTTGACAAAGCATGCCGCCGCCAATGCCGCGGTCAACGCCAACGCGGCCGCGGCAACCGGAATTAAACTGCGCAGCACGCCGTTGTCCAGCACATCGACCTGCAACGCAGTCTGAAAAGCCAGCCACTCCGATACAAAGCCGTTGAACAGCGGCAGCGAAGCAATGCTCATGCAGCCTATCAGGAATAATTTGCTGGTGTGCGGCATCCGTTTAATTAAGCCGCCCATTAACTCGATGTTCAATTCGTGCGTTTGATGCTGAATGATGCCCGCGCCCAGGAACAGCAAATTTTTGAACAAGGCATGGTTGAAGGCATGGAACAAAGACGCCAGCAAACCCAGAGCGGCCAACTGCGGATGGGCGGTATCCATGAAAATCATCGACAAACCCAGCACCATGAAAATGATGCCGATGTTTTCAACCGAACTGTAGGCCAGGAGGCGCTTCAAGTTGGTTTGCATCATCGCGTACAAGATGCCGCCCAGCGCCGATACGGTGCCGACGATCAGCAGTACAACGCCCCATTGCCATTGCGGATCGCCGATCAAATCGTAACAAAATCGGATCAGTCCATAGAGCGCGACTTTCAGCATGACGCCGCTCATCAATGCGGAAATATGCGACGGCGCGACCGGGTGAGCCTCCGGCAACCAGACGTGAACCGGGACAACCCCCGCCTTCATGCCAAAACCGAGCAAGGCCAGCGCAAACGCAATGCTTGCCCAGGCAGGGGATAACTTTGCCGCGCGCAACGCCTCGAAGGTAAAGCCGTCCGCAAAACTGGCCAGCACGCCAAAGCCCAGAATAATGGCCAACGCACCGACTTCGGCCATCAATAAATACAAAAACGCGGCGCGGCGATTAGCCGGATTTTCGTGCTGAAACGCCACCAGAAAATAACTGGCGACCGACATCAGTTCCCAGGCAATCATGAAGAAAAAAGCGTCATCGGCCAGCAGCACGAGCAGCATGCCTGCAACGAACAGGCCGGTAAACAGACCCAGAACCGCAAAAGAATGCTTGCTTTCCTGATAGCCATGTACATAACCCGGACCATAAAAACTGACCGCGCTCACCGCAATGCCGATAATCAAGTAGAAGAAACCGGACAAGCCGTCAAAACGCACATGCCAGGGCAGCCAGGGCAAACCCAGGCCGATCTGATCGGTAATCACGTCTTTACCGATCAGTACGCTTAAGCCGGCCAGGACTGCAAAAATGCCTGACAAACCCAATAGCGCAAACACCG
The DNA here is from genome assembly GCA_051061095.1 of Methylomicrobium sp. Lineage (GTDB taxonomy): Bacteria > Pseudomonadota > Gammaproteobacteria > Methylococcales > Methylomonadaceae > Methylomicrobium. Next base: position 339,610 of record JBPFEE010000010.1, read on the forward strand.
TCAGACGCAGCAAATGGGAAAAACGCCTTTCTTTCAGGCCGCCATCGATCAGGCGCCCATAACGCTCATCGGTATCCGGAAATTTTTTAACCCAGTACCGGCTGAGTTCCAGCAACATTTGACGTTGATTCATCAGCAACGCCAGCAAGCCGGAAGCAAAGCTCAACAGCACCGCGCCATAAGCGAATATCAGGATCATCAGTTTCTTACCACCGAGTAGGTTTAATCATTTTCGATCATCCGCCGTCATCAAACTTGCGGCGAGCGCATGATTTGAAAGGGTTTCCAACGCCTTGGCGAAGGTTGCGGGCGAAGCCAGACGATAACCGGTATAGACCAGCAACGCCGCCCATGAAGCCAGCGGAATGCTATTGATCAGATGTGGAAACAAAACCACGAACAGCAGCAAAATCAGGCCGTGAAAAAAATTGGCCCAGGCGGTTTTGGCGCCATGATTGACGTTCTCGGAGCTGCGGACAATCTCGGCGATCATCGGAAAACCGCCGATCAGGCCGGCCGCCATATTGCCGATGCCGACGGCGGTCAAATCGCGATCGAGATCGGAAGTGCGTTGATAGGGATCGAGTTTGTCAACCTCGGTCGTACTCAACAAGCTTTCAAGGCTGCCGACCAGGTTGATGCCGATCACCGCTTCCCAGAAGGCCAGGGTAAACAGCTTGGAGAAATCGGGAAAATAAAAATCGGCCGAAAAATCCTCCGAAATCGACATCAGGAATTTCGGCCCGCCGGTAGCCGCATCACGATTCAGATCAAAATGCCCGGCAAACGGCATGGCTACCATGATAGCCGCCAGGGTATAACGGTAACCGCCTATCGCGTCACCCTCGCCGAGTGCTTGCACGGCATCGAGGCACAAGGGCAAGGCAATCAGGAAAACCAGTAAACCGGCCTGCAAGTCACTGCGCCAGTTTTCCAGCAATCCGGCCAAGCTGGTTTTAGGTAGGGATGACAAAAAGGGCGTATTCATGCAATTCCCCGTTGATTCCAGCATTTCCGCCGAAAGTTGTTATTTTTCAGCGATCAGCCGCAAATAAAAACCTGTTGGATATAAATTTTTCGAACTTCTAGAAGTGCCGCGTCACGTCATCAAGGTTTCCGCAGTCGGATTTGACCGACAAATGATATAAATTGCCGCGTCTGCCGTCATGCCTCGTCATGATGGCTCCGACTAGCAAATCGCCACCTTTCCATGCTCCATGGCAACAATCAGGATTACGCAGCAAAAATTGGCGAAAGTATTCGGGGTCGTCATCGCCGCGCAATGCGACACCCCGGGTAAAACTCCAAGGCATTCGCTGCGGCAAAGTGCTTCGGCTGTAATGCACGAATCTCAATTGTCATCGGCATCCCCGGCAAAGACTTCCTGTTCCAGCAGCACTGCATGTAGGTCAATATATTCCCGGATCAAACGGCGCACGACCTGAGATGATGTCTGATCCTGCGCAGCGCAAATCTGTTCGAAGCACCGTTTTTTATCGGGATCGATCAGCAGCGTCAAACGGGCGGTATTGGTTTCCATAAAAACTTGAATGATTGAAAGGAATCACATCATGCTAACATAATTAATATTCAAATGTTAATGTGATTAACATTTGATTACCAAAAACAGCGTGTCATTTTTCAGAAGACGACGCACCGCCCCCGCCATCGTCACAGTTCCGTCCCGATCGAAAACGGCGCATGAAGTGCACAACTGTTCTAGCAATAGGGGGGCTGCTCGCGAAACGGGAAAAATCGTAAACTAAAGCGATTCGATAAAATTAAACTGTCAATCTGAGCTATACCCTAACCTGATGAGTGTTTGACGTTCACCGGCGAAGATTCGCCCATGGCCAATTTATTGCTGTCGGTCATGGGTGCGTTTGCCGAGTTCGAACGGGCGCTGATCCGCGAACGGCAGCGCGAAGGCATTGCATTGGCCAAACAGCGCGGCGCTTACCGGAGGCGCAAGAAAGCGTTATCGACCGAGCAAATAGAAAAGTTAAAAGCAAACCGGCACGGGCGAACAGAAAGCCAAGTTGGCCCGCGAGTATGGCATTAGCCGGGAAACCCTATACCCATATTTGAAAACCACGGCGTAATCATGTCCAGGCGCTCGGTTTTGTCCGCTACGGAACAAAAGTTGTTTACAGCATGATGAAGCTACGCATGAACATTCATTTGATTTAAATCAAAGACGGTAAACTTTGAGCACATCCATGTGCTCCGGATCCTTACAGTTACAGCCGGGAAGTTCGCACAACGTAACGGTAGAGGATTAAACCATCCAATCGGATAGCCTAAAGTCCTGATAAAATGCTGTGTACCCGTCCGTTATCTCATTCAATCGATTCAACGCTGATCTTCTTCGGCTTGACCGCTTCGCGCTTCGGAATCACGATTTCGAGCACGCCGTTTTTGGATTTGGCGTTGATCGCTTCGGCATTGGCGGTATCGGGCAGGCTGAAGCGGCGATAGAACGAGCCGTAAGTACGCTCAACGCGCTTATAGCCTTCCTGTTCGGTCCGGGCTTCGTTCTTTTTCTCGCCTTTGATCGTCAATACGCCGTTTTCCATGCTGATGTCGATCTCTTCCGGTTTGACGCCCGGAATGTCCGCATACAGCACGAATTTATCGGTATCTTCCTTAATATCGACCGCAGGCGTCCACTCGGCGGTTGCGATCGATCCTTCGCCCGAGCCGCCTTCATGCGCGCGCTCAAGTTCACGTTGCAATTGATTCAATAAACTCCAGGGTTGGTAATGATAAGCCATCGTTTCCTCCTCGATAATTAATCGAACTGATTGTGTCAATGATAAACCGGACATCCGGCCTCATGTTGTTACAATAGGGTCTGTCCGTTAGCTTTTCAAGTGGACAAATCCCCAGACCTAAAAGATTATGATTTTAAGTGCAAAAGCTCGAGGATAAACGGAGAGGCGGCTTGTAAACCCACGCCTTGATCCAATAAACGGTGAAGAAGTTTAACGCCGCTCGCATCGACGAAACTGACGGCCTCGATGTCGATAAACACCCGGCCGGGAACCGAATCCATAGCCTGCGCCGCAACGGTTTCCAGTTCCGCGACCCACGGGCCGAGCACCTTGCCCTCAACAATTAATAGCAGATCGCTTGGACCTTTCTTTACGGTGGTGATTCTGAGCATGTCTGGTTGCCCTTGCCTGTGATGAATGATGGACATTCAATTCAGGAGCGAAATACATGCCAAAATCGCGAGCCGGCTGAAATCATACAGCAACAGCCGATTTGCCCGATTAAACCGATTGGATAGTTGAATATTTGATCGCCAATAATGACGGGAAACTGCAAATATTAACGGGCGGGTTTTGAAAGGCCGAGCTTTTTGATCCGGTAGCGCAGGGTGCTCGGATGCATGCCCAGTATTTGCGCGGCGCCTTTGTCGCCTTCGATGATCCATTGAGTCCTCTCCAGCACCGCCGCGATATGCTCGCGTTCGACCGCTTCGAGGCTGGCGCCGCCGATTTGTTGATACCCCTGGGGCACCGGTTCGGTAGCGCCGGGCAACAAACCCGAATCGATTTCGAGTATCGGATCGTCGCTCAGAATGAGCGCGCGTTCAATCACGTTTTCGAGTTCGCGGATATTGCCCGGCCAGTGGTAAGTTTGCAAGAGACGCAGGGTTTTGGGGCTGACGCCTTCGACGCGTTTGTCCATTTTCTTAGAAAATTTGTTGATCAAATAAGAGACCAGCAACGGAATATCTTCAATCCGCTCCCGGAGTGGCGGCGTCATCAGCGGAAACACATTCAGACGATAGTACAGATCGTCGCGGAAGGTTTTTTCGGCGACCGCCTGCAAGAGGTTGCGATTGGTGGCCGCGATTACCCGTAGTACATCGACCTTGATCGGTGCTGTGCCGCCGACCCTGTCGAATTCGCGCTCCTGCAGCACGCGGAGCAGTTTGACCTGGATATCGAGCGGAACTTCGCCGATTTCATCGAGAAAAATCGTACCGCCGTCGGCCAGCTCGAAGCGGCCGATGCGCTTTCCGATCGCTCCGGTGAATGCGCCTTTTTCGTGGCCGAACAGCTCGCTTTCGACCAACCCGCTCGGTAGCGCGGCGCAATTAATCTTGATCAACGGTTTGTCGCGGCGTTTGCCGGCAGAATGGATAGCACGGGCGATCAGCTCCTTGCCGGTGCCTGATTCGCCCTGGATCAGTACCGAGGCGTCAGTCGCGGCGACGCGGCGGACGTTGTTCAATACGGCGGTCAATGCGGGGCCCGCTCCGACGATTTCCTCAAAATTATGGACCGATTTGATTTCTTCCTGCAGGTACAAATTCTGCTCGCGCAGCCGGACTTGCTCCTGTTCCATTAACACCCGTTCGGTAATGTCGATGAACATCGTGCGTGTGTATTGGCCGCCGGGATCGGGTTTGGACCACCATTGAATCCAGATCGGCTTGCCGTTATCGCGGCGGCGCAGTTCGAGCACCACGCCGGAGGTGTCTACGCCGCGTTCAATCGAAGCGAAGGCCTCCCTGACCCGGCGTTGCGCTTCCGGCGTATCGGGAACGAAGGACATGCCGACCGTTCCTGGCACCTGTTCCTGCGTGATGCCGAGAATGCGCATCGCGGCCCGGTTGGCGCTGATAAAGCGCGAATCGAGGTCTTCGTGGACGTACGCGATCGGCGCTTCATCGAACAGGTCGCGGAGTCGCTCTTCGCTGAGGCGCAATTGTTCGACCATTTTGAGCCGGTTCAATTCGGTCGCGGCGCGGGCCGCAAAGATCTTGAACGTAAATAACAGCCGCGGTTCGCTCGGCATTTCCCGGTCGTCGAACAACGCCAAGTGACCCAGCACTTCGCCGCCGCTGTCCTTCAACGGCACGCCGAGATAGCTTTCCACTCCCTCTTCTTTCGGAAACCGTTTCCAGACGCCGGAGGGATGATGGCAGAAATTGCCGCGGACAACATCCTCGCAGGGCGTACCCGCCAATTCCCATTCCCGGTTTTCAATGAATTCCCCGCGCATCCAGAAGGCTTTGGTTCTCACTCTGGATTTCGATTCGGCAAATTCGGCGACGAAGGCATTGGCAACGCCGGTGGCAAGACTCAGATTGCTGACCAGGGCGCGGAAAAACTCTTCGCCGCTGGCTTGGGCAGTGCCTTCCACGATCGAGCGCAACGTTTTCAACTCGTCCGAATTCAGCGACACGTTTTGTTCAGCTAAGGATAAAGCGGCGTCGGCGGGAGATGTCGACATAGGTCTGTTTTCTCATTGGTAAGAACAACGATGGACTAAGTTTGCCTAAACAAACCTTTACTTTAAGGGAAAAATCATCCTATCCCGTATTCCCTGCAATATCAATCCGCAACTATTGGCGGCTGCCGCGATTATTTGCGGTTCCAAGTTACCAGTTTATCCTGAAAAACACACCTGTAAAACAAGATAAAGCATTGTTTACATATGTTTTTTATATTTTTTTCGGATTTGGCACAGCCATTGCTGAACTCTAAGCGTCCAAGTTTAAAAACGGACATATTTTTTCATTTAATTTTTGGAGAATTCACCATGAAAAACATCAATACGATTGTTCAATCCGCTTTAGCCACTGCCATCACGCTGGGCGCACTGGGTACCCAGGCCCCGGCCTTTGCCGCGGACAAAACGGACGCCGAAAAATGTTACGGCATTGCAAAAGCAGGCAAAAACGATTGCAAAACCTTATCGAATGCCTGCGCCGGTCACTCGGTCACCGATGCGCAAGCGGATGCCTTTATCGCGCTGCCTAAAGGCGCCTGCGAACGGATCAGCGGAGGCAGTTTGGAGGCGCCTGCGGAAGCAGGCCGGTAAGACATGGTCATGGCGCAAATGCAGCAGCCATACCGCGCCCACGCATCGATTCCGGCTTCGGCCGGGATCGGACTGCGGTCCCGGCATTTCGCGGAGATAGCAGACAATCGGCCTAAGGTTTCCTGGTTCGAAGCGCACAGCGAAAATTATTTCGGCAAAGGCGGACTGCCCCTATTTTATCTGGAACAGGTCAGAAAGGATTACCCGGTCAGCCTGCACGGCGTCGGCCTGTCGCTGGGTTCCGTCGATCCTATGAATCAGGCGCATTTGCAGCGGCTGAAGGTGCTGATCGAAAGAATAGAGCCGGGGCTGGTGTCTGAGCATTTGTCCTGGAGTTCGTTCGGCGGCGCTTATCTGAACGATCTGGCGCCGTTGCCTTACACCCGGGAATCGCTGGCTCATCTGGCCGCACGCGTCGAGCAAGCGCAATCGTTTCTGGGACGGCAAATCCTGATCGAAAACCCGTCGAGCTACCTGGCGTATCGGGATTCCACCTATAGGGAAAGCGAGTTTCTTGCCGAATTGTCCCGCCGGTCGGGCTGCGGCATCCTGCTGGACATCAACAATGCGTATGTGTCCTGCCGTAACCACAGCTGGAATGCCTTGACCTATCTGCACGACATCCCAGCCGATAAGGTTTGCGAGATGCACCTGGCGGGTCATGCTGTCAATTATCCCGGCGGTAAAAGGATATTGATCGACACGCACGACCGGAATGTCTCTGAAGAAGTATGGGAATTGTATGGGGTTGCGCTGCGGCTGACCGGCCCGAAGCCTACCCTGATCGAATGGGATACGGATGTGCCGGAGTTCGCCGTATTGCAGCAGGAAGCCCGCAAGGCCGAGACCTTTCTGGAGGAAGTGCGCTATGAACGGGTTGCGTGAACTTCAGCGCGATTTTTCCGGATTCATTTGGGGCAGGCAGACGGAGTGCGGGCCGCGCATCGTCTCGAACGGGTTCGAGCCGGACCAGCGTCTGGCAATATATCGCAATAATACGCTGCTCGGATTGACCCAGGCTCTGCTCGATGTGTATCCGGTAATAGCGATACTGGTCGGAAGAGACTTTTTTAATCGGTTATGCCGGGATTATATCCGCCGATATCCGCCGAATACCGGTTGCTTGCAAACGTTCGGCGAGCGGTTTCCGGAGTTTCTGGACGCTTTTCAGGAGACGTCGGGACTTCCTTGCCTGCCCGATACGGCAAGACTGGAATGGCTTCGGCACGAGGTGTATTTCGAGTCCGATCAGGCGTGCATCGATGCCTCGTCATTGGCTGAAGTGCCGCCCGAGTGTTACGGCAAGCTAAGGTTCAGTCTGCATCCGTCCGTGCGCTTCCTGTCTTCGGGCTATCCGGTGCTGCGCATCTGGCAATGCAATCAAGCGGACCCTGCGGAAGAGGTTGCGGTCGATCTCGAATCGGGCGGCTGCCGCCTACTGATTTTTCGTTACGGCTGGCAGGTCGAGATGTGGACGCTTGAACCGGGCGAATACCGGTTTATGACCGGACTGCAAGCCGGCCGGACCTTAATTGAAGCGGCTTCGGAGGTTCTGCGGGACGATCCCGAATTCGATCTGACCACCCTGCTCCGGATCTGCCTGAGCCGGCCGCTATTTAGCGAGTATTTTCTGCATTAACAAGCGAGTGAGGATTATCGACATGAACACACAATTTTTTCCGGATTATCCGCCTTCTGCCGCCGGTCCGCTGACAAAGAAACGGCGCAAGGCCGTCAGCGGGCTCAATGCTTTATCTCCGATCGGCGATCTGCTGCTCCGCTGTTGGGTCGCTTACGCCTTTTGGATTTCGGGGCTAACCAAGATCCAGAGTTGGGACAGCACATTATATCTGTTCGAGAATGAATATTCGGTTCCGCTGCTGCCGCCCGACATGGCGGCTTATTTGGGCACATCGGTCGAGTTGGGGATGCCGGTTCTGCTAGCTGCCGGGCTGCTGGGGCGCTTTGCTGCGCTGGCCTTGTTTTTATTCAACATCGCCGCGCTCATTTCTTACCCCGACCTCGGAGAGGCCGGCATAGAACAGCACAAAGTCTGGGGCCTTATGCTCCTGGTTTGCCTGCTTCACGGTCCCGGCAAACTGTCGCTGGACTACTGGATCGGCCGATATTTTTTGAATGCTAAAGAAAGGTAATAAGGCCATGAACAGTCGAAACTATCATCAACCCTTGGCAGGGCAGCGCGCCCTGGTCACCGGCGCCAATACCGGCATCGGGGCCGCGGTAGCCGAAAGCCTGGCAGATGCGGGAGCCAAGGTTGTCATCAATTATGTAACAGGGCGCGACAAAGCGGAAAACCTGGCCGGCCGCATTCTTGCCAAAGGCGGCGAGGCGATCGTATTTGAAGCCGACGTAAGCCGGGAAGAACAGGTCCAGGCCATGTTCAGCGCGGCGATCGAACGTTGGGGCAGTCTGGACATTCTAGTCAATAACGCCGGCCTGCAGCAGGATGCCGCGCTGATGGACATGAGCCTCGCGCAATGGAACAAAGTCATCGACGTAAACCTGACCGGACAGTTTCTTTGCGCCCGCGAAGCGTCCAAAGAATTCCTGCGCCGCGGCATTCAGCCGGCTTTGTCCGTGTCGGCCGGCAAAATCATCTGCATGTCGTCGGTGCATGACGTGATCCCCTGGGCCGGACATGCCAATTACGCGGCCTCGAAAGGCGGCGTGACCATGCTGATGAAAACGCTGGCGCAGGAACTGGCGATCCACAAAATACGAGTGAACGGCATTTCTCCGGGAGCGATCAAGACGCCGATCAATCTGGAAGCCAGGGATACGCAGGAAGAAGTCGATGCGCTGCTGAAACTGATTCCCTACCGGCGCGTCGGCGAGCCCACAGACATTGCGAAAGCGGCGGTCTGGCTGGCTTCCGATGATTCCGATTATATGACCGGAGCAACGGTATATGTGGACGGCGGGATGACTTTGTATCCCGGCTTTGAAGGGGGCGGCTGAAATGAAGCCGTCTCTCGCCGCGATAGTGTCGCCGGCAGCCGTTTATTGATGTAAACAACCGGGAGAGACTTGTGAGTTACGATGCAATTATTATCGGTTCGGGAGCCGGCGGTTCCGCAGCGGCCTATCGTCTGGTCAAGGGCGGAAAGCGCGTATTGCTGATCGAGAAAGGTCTACCGTTGCCCGTCGACGGTTCGACTCTGGATATCAAACAGGTGCTTGGCTTGGGAGTGTTCAAAAGCAGGGAACAGTGGCTGGATAAAAACAATCGATTTTTCGTACCCGAAGAATATTTCAATTTGGGCGGAAAAACCAAATGGTACGGCGCGGCCTTATTGCGCTTCGACCGGACGGAGTTTGCACCCGAAGAGGAACTGAAATGCCTGGGCTGGCCCATCATTTACGACGATATCGCGCCTTACTATGCCGAAGCGGAACGGTTGCTGGGCGTGCGCTGTTTCGGCATCGAACCCGACCTGGTAGCGATTCGGGATAGAATTGCCCGGCTGGACTCCGGCTGGCGCACCATTCCCCTTCCCCTCGCATTGAGTCCGGACATTCTGACGGAAGCACATGAAGCCCGGCATTTCGACGGCTTTGCATCGGCGGGGGGATTCAAGGCAGATGCGCAAAATACGCTGCTAAGTCAAATCCTCGATCAGAACAATTTCACGTTGATTACCGGGCAAGCGGTGATGAAACTGGTCGCCGACCCTGCCGATGCGCGCCGGATCGCCGGCGTGCTGCTCGAAGACGGCCGCCGCTTTACGGCAGACACTAGCTTGCTCGCGGCAGGCGCGATGCATTCGCCTCGGCTGCTGCAAGCCTATCTCGAAGACCATGCCTTGACGGATCAATTGCCTTGCGCCGGATTAATCGGCAGACATTTCAAACGTCATTTGCTGACCGCGATGCTGGCGCTCTCCGGCTCTCGAAAAACCGACGCCATCCGGAAAACGACGATCTGGCTGAACGACCGGTATCCGCACGGCAGTATTCAACCTCTGGGTTTCGGCGATGATGTATTGATGGCATTGATGCCGCGAGCCGTCCCGCGCACTCTGGCTTATCGATTGGCAAAACATGCCTACGGTTTTTTCCTGCAAACCGAAGACGGCTCGGACCCGGCCAACCGGATATTATCGGTCGCTAAAGATGCCGAAACTCGCCAACCGAAACTGGATTACGACCCTGAACGTTTCCCCGAACTGGCGAAGGAGCACAAGAACATGATAAATAATTTCCGAAACGTTCTCATCCGCGCCGGCTATATCAGTTTCACCCAATCCATTCCGCTGGCCGGCACGGCGCACGCCTGCGGCACTCTGGTCGCCGGCAGAGATCCGGAGCTTTCGGTCGTCGATCCTCACGGAAAAGTGCATGGCCTCGACAATCTCTATGTCGTCGACGGCAGCATCCTGCCGCGCAGCAGCCGCGTCAATCCGGCTCTGACGATTTATGCCTGGGCGCTGCGCACGGCCGATTATCTGGCTACCTGCCATCACACCCAAGACCACCTTCAGGAGAACAACCATGACTTACAACAAAACCCAAGCCGAACAACAGCGGCTTGAAAATCAACGGCAGCAAAAAGAAAACTGGTGTTTGTGGGGACCTTATCTTTCGGAGCGCGCCTGGGGCACCGTTCGCGAAGACTATAGTCCGGACGGGCATGTGTGGGAACATTTTTCCCACGATCAGGCGCGCTCCCGCGTCTATCGCTGGAACGAAGACGGGCTCGGCGGCATTTCGGATGAAAAACAAAACCTGTGCTTTGCATTGGCATTATGGAACGGCAAGGATCCGATCCTGAAAGAGCGTCCTTTCGGTCTGACAGGTCCCGAGGGCAACCACGGAGAAGACGTCAAGGAATATTACTTTTATCGGGATGCGACGCCCAGCCACAGTTATCTGAAATATCTCTACAAATATCCGCAGGCGGCTTACCCCTATGACCAATTGGTGAAAGAAAACGCCGGGCGCGGACGCGACCGGCCGCCGTTTAGTTTGCTCGATACCGGCATCTTCGAAGGCAATTGCTACTGGGATATCGAAATCGAATATGCCAAAGCCGGCGTCGACAAAATCCATATCCGCGTCTCAATTAGCAACCGGGGACAGGAAGAAGCCGTTCTTCATGTTTTGCCGACGCTGTGGTTTCGCAATACCTGGAACTGGGACATCGAGATCTCCGATAAACCCTGCCTGAAAGGCGAAATCAGGAAAGACGGCTGGACAATAGAAGCGGCGCACGCCGAACTCGGGAATTACCGGCTTCACGGCCGGCAGGAAGCCGAATTGTTGTTTACCGAAAACGAAAGCAACAATCAGCGTTTGTGGGGATGTCCCAATGCCCTGCCCTATGTAAAAGACGGTTTTCACCGCCGGGTGGTCGGGCAGGAAGCCGAGTCGGTCAATCCGGCACTGACGGGAACCAAAAGCGCCGCCTGGCACGTCCTGAGCGTACCGGGCGGCGGCGCAAAATCGATCGAATTGGTGCTGACCGCACAGCACGATGTCGATCCCTTTGCCGATTTCGAGGCGACGTTCGTACGGCGCGAACGTGAGGCCGATCAATTTTACGCGGCTATCCTGCCGGACGCCGACGATCACGACCGCCGGCTCTTCCGGCAAGCCATGGCCGGGATGATCTGGTCGAAACAGTTCTTTCATTACGACGTGCTGCGCTGGCTGCGCGGCGATCGGTTTCCGGCTCCCGAAAGCCGTAAACTTGGCCGCAACGCACGCTGGAAACATTTTCGCGCCTGCGACGTGATTTCGATGCCGGATACCTGGGAATATCCCTGGTTCGCGGCCTGGGATCTGGCTTTCCATTGTATGGCGTTTGCGCTGATCGACCCGGATTTCGCCAAACATCAAATCGAAGTCTTGCTGAACGAAAGATATTTTCATCCCAACGGCCAGATTCCTGCTTACGAATGGGCTTTCGGCGATGCCAATCCGCCAGTCCATGCGCTCGGCGCGCTGCAGGTGTTTCGAATGGAACGGCAGCAGCGTTGCTACGGCGACCGCAATTTTTTACAGCGCGTCTTCCATAAACTGTTGATGAATTATGCCTGGTGGATCAATAGCAAGGATCGCGACGGCCTGAATGTGTTCGAGGGCGGTTTTTTAGGGCTCGACAACATCTCGGTGTTCGACCGCTCACAACGGCTGCCTGAAGGATATACGCTGAAACAGTCCGATGCGACCGGCTGGATGGCGATGTTTGCCTTGAACATGACCGTGATGGCGTTGGAGTTGGCTGTCGAGGATCCCGATTACGAGGATACCGCCATTCAGACGTATGAACAGTTTTTGAATATCGCCAATACGATTGGCGGTCATACCGGAACAGGTGTTTCGCTTTGGGACGCGGAGGACGGTTTTTTCAAGGATTTGCTGGTGGAGCCCGACGGCAGACATCACCGCGTGAATGTGTATTCCTGGGTCGGGCTGATACCTCTGTTTGCCTGCGAAGTGATCGATGAACGCTTGCTGCGGAATGTTCCGAGATTTCGCGCCGTGCTCGACGAGCATGGAGGCGGCGTATTCCACGGCAATTTCATCTGCGCGTGTCCGGCGCACGAAAACGACCGCGGCGAGCATCTGCTGTCGCTGGTCGATCATACGATGCTGCCCGCGATCATTCGACGATTGTTCGACGAACAGGAGTTTCTGTCGCCATTCGGGATTCGGAGCGTCAGCCGCATTCATGCCGAGCGCCGCGATCTGGGCATGCTGCCGGGCATCGGCCAGGCCTTGATCGAATACGTACCCGGCGAATCGAACTCGGGCTTATTCGGCGGCAATTCGAATTGGCGGGGACCCATCTGGCTGCCAACCAATTACACCCTGATCCTGGCGCTGGAGAAATTCCACCGTTTTCTCGGCGACGGCTATATGGTTGATGCGCCCGGTTTGGGCGACAAACCGTTGAACCTGGGTGAAATCATCTGCTCTCTGTCGAGGCGGATGACCCAACTATACCGCCCGGATACAAACGGCCGATTGCCGGCCTTTCCCGCCGAAAGCCCGTGGCAATCCGATCCCGAGTGGCGCGAACATATGCTGTTTTTCGAGTATTTTCACGGCGACAACGGCCAGGGGCTCGGCGCCGCGCATCAGACCGGCTGGACAGGCCTGTTAGCCAATCTGGTCATGCGTTGCCACGGTTACGATATCGCGGGATTCGGTATCGGCAATGAATTTCATCCTGCATCGCAGGCGGCATAAAGGAAAAGAAGATGAACGCGCGTCGGATTTCTTGGCTGATTGCCGCCGTATTAATGATAGGCATCGGCATCGGAAATATTGTATGGATTCCCCTGCGGACATTAATAACGCTGCCCGCGATTATTGAACTCGGAGTCGCGTTTCTGGTCATCATTATCGGACCGATAATTTTTAATCTATCTATAAGAAAGCGACGTCAGGAAGAATCGGTTGACGAATCGCCTGCATCGGCTTCCGTGGAGTCAAATGCAGGCATGATCCTGTGTCCCGTATGCGGCGGCGAAAATTCCGAAGATGCGGTTTTTTGCGGCAACCCTGCCTGTCACAAGGCCCTGGGCGAATTTAGATATGTGCTGGAAGAGCTGCGGGCCGAAAAGACCCGGTTCGAGCTTCTTGCCGACCAGGTGGCCATATTTGTCAGCAGACCGCATTTCCTCACTTTGCACATGGCCTGGTTCACTGTCTGGATTGTGCTGAACTCGGGCATGATCGCCTCTTTTCAGTTTTTTGATGAATATCCTTATGATCTGCTCGGGATCATTTTGTCGATCGAAGCGATACTGATCACCGGTTTCCTGCTAATCAGCCAGAATCATCAAGCTGCCTATTCGGAGAAGCGCGCGGAGCTGGATTACGAAATCAATATCCGCTCCTATCGAAAATTGATTGAACTGGAACGCCGTCTCGATAAAATGAGCATGACCTTACCTGAAGAAGAGCGCCGCGATGAAACCTCATGATCGATCCCACATTAGACCGTCAGAGATTACGCCACCTGATCAATACCATTCGAGGCGGCATTTCATGCAATTAGCGGCGGGAGCTGCGGCCGCCGCGCTGTGGCCGGCAAAGCTATCGGCCGGCGAAAAACTGGCGACTGTCATGTCCATGAACGCCGCCGACAAGGAAGAGTTGACGCCCTATGACAAAGTCACGCAATACAACAATTTTTATGAATTCGGGACCGGCAAAGAAGATCCTGCCGCCAATTCAGGCAGTTTGAAAACGCGCCCCTGGACGATCGCGGTCGAAGGCGAAGTCCATAAACCCACTACGTTCGATATCGATCAGATTTTGAAAATGGCGCCTTTGGAAGAACGGATTTATCGGCTGCGTTGCGTCGAAGCCTGGTCGATGGTGGTGCCTTGGGTGGGCTTTCCCTTAGCCGAACTGATCAAACGGGTCGAACCGACCGGCAATGCCAAGTTTGTCGAATTCGTCAGCCTCTACGATCCGGAACAAATGCCGGGGCAGCGCACTGCCGTACTGACATGGCCATACCGGGAAGGTTTGCGCATGGATGAGGCGATGCATCCTTTGACTTTGCTGACGGTCGGTCTTTACGGGGAAGTCCTGCCGAATCAGAACGGTGCTCCGGTCCGGATTGTGGTGCCCTGGAAATACGGCTTCAAAAGCGCCAAATCAATCGTGAAAATCCGCTTCGCCGAAACACAGCCGGTATCCAGTTGGACCGAAGCGAGCCCCAGCGAGTACGGCTTTTATTCGAACGTCAATCCGGATGCTGATCATCTGCGCTGGAGCCAGGCCAAGGAGCGGCGTATCGGCGATTTCTTCAAGCGCAAAACGTTGCCGTTCAACGGTTACGCCGAGCAAGTTGCCCATCTCTATGCCGGTATGGATCTGAAAAAATATTTCTAGCCGAAATGAACAATAAAGCGTTGAATAGCCGACGATTGAGCCGTATAAAAACCGGCGTATTTGTTTTGGCCCTGCTGCCGTTGATCAAGCTGGCAATCAGTGCCTGTATTGACGGATTGGGCGCAAATCCGATCGAGAAAATCACTCGAACCACGGGCTATTGGACCTTGGCCTTGCTGCTGATTACGCTGTCTGCAACGCCGTTAAGGCTCTTGTGGGGATGGTACTGGCCGATCAGGATACGGCGTATGTTGGGCCTCTTCGCTTTCTTCTACGGCAGCCTGCATTTTTTGACTTATCTGGTTTTAGATCAGTTTTTCGACTGGGCCGCCATCGCAGACGACATTGCCAAACGTCCTTACATTACGGTCGGCTTCCCGTCTTTTGTGCTGATGATTCCGTTAGCGATCACTTCGACCGACCGGATGATCAAACGCTTGGGCGGTAAACGCTGGCGCTTGCTGCATCTGCTGATTTATCCGATCGCGACCGGCGGCGTGGTACATTTTGTGTGGCTGGTCAAGAAAGACCTCACAAATCCTTTGATTTTCGCGGTAGTGCTGGCGATTTTATTCGGGGTCCGGGTACTCAATCGGATCATGCGTTATGTGAAATCGTCCATTAGGGTATGTAAGGAACACAGCCATGTTAGAGAGCCCTTTATGGACACAGAGGGGGACCGGCAATTTCCTCAATAAACCCGCTTTTCTTAGCAGATAGTAAAAAACCATGCCTTAATAATTTTTCATAGTTGAAATTAGTACTATCCATTAAATATTCTATGTGGAACAGCTGTTTATGTTAAGCTCCAAATATGATTACTTGAAGTTTTTAACTCATGCTATCTTCAATAAAAAATGTACTGGCCGGCAAAAGCGCTGACTGGCTGCTGGAGACTGCTTCGGATGCGATGCTCATCGCCGATCCGGACGGGCAAATCCTGCTCGCCAATCCTGCTGCCGAACTCCTGTTCGGTTTTACGAGGAGTGAATTCAGCGAACTCACTATTGAGGATTTGATACCAGCGCGATTGCGGGCAGCACACATTGTGAAGCGCGCGGCTTACGCTGCACATCCTACTCCCCGTATTATGGGCAACGGGGTGGACATCATCGCCTTGCGCAAGGATGGCAGCGAATTCTCCGCAGATGTGAGTCTCAGTCCCCTGGAAGAAGGTCGGGTACTGGCCATCGTTCATAACTTCTCTTCCCGCAAGGAATCCCTTGCCGCGGCACAGGAGTTTGCTCAAAATATCGTCGCCACTATCCAAGAGCCCCTAGTGGTGCTGGACGCCGATGAACGGGTAGTTTCCGCCAACCGGATTTTCTATGAGGTCTTTCAGGTTACGGAAGCGGAAACGTTGGGGCAGGTCTTCTTTGAATTGAATGAGAAGCAATGGGATATTCCGGTTTTGCGTCAATTGCTAGCAGTGGATCTCCCCAGAATGCACAAGGTCGAGGCCTTTGAATTGCAGCACGACTTCCCCGGCATCGGCAGCCGCACCGTTCTCATCAGAGCCCGCCTGATCGAGGGAAAATCCGGTCGGCCGAATTTGACCTTACTTACCTTCTTAAACATCACTGAACGCAAACGCCTTGAAGCGGAACAGGCGCGCATGATCCATGAACTGGAAAGCATCAACGAAGAGCTCAATAATTTCGCCTATGTGATCTCCCATGACCTGAAAGCACCACTGCGTGCCATTGGTTCGCTGGCCGACTGGATCGCCGCCGACCAACGGGACAGGCTTGATGCTGATGGGCAGGAACACCTTCGGCTGCTCATCCAGCGTGTTCGCCGCATGAGTGCCCTCATCGACGGCGTCTTGCACTATTCGCGCATCGGACGGCTGCACGAAGCGGCCGTTGCGGTCGATCTCAACGAACTGGTCCATCAGGTGATCGACTCGTTGGCGCCCCCCGCCCATATTGCTGTCAAAGTCGCGTCAGAATTACCTACTATCCGGGCGGAGAAGACCGCCATACAGCAGGTGTTGCAAAATCTCATTGCCAACGCCATCCGCTATCTGGACAAACCCCAGGGCAGAATCGAAATCGGCTGCGCCAGCGAGGGCGACTGCTGGCGGTTCAGCGTGACTGATAACGGTCCCGGTATCCAGGCGCGTCATTTCGAACGTATCTTCCAACTGTTCCAGACTCTGAATCCGCGCGACCGGGTGGAAAGCACCGGCGTGGGCCTCGCCATCGTCAAGAAAATCGTCGAACAGTGCGGAGGTCAGGTCGGAATCGAGTCATCCCCCGGCCAGGGGAGCACATTTTTTTTTACTCTACCTAAAACGATCACTTAAATACCTACAGGAGTAGTTGAACAATGAAAGCAACTTGCAAAGCGATCCTCCTCGTCGAAGACGATCAGGTAGATGCAATGACCGTGCGGCGCGCGCTCAAAGAGTTGCATGTCATCAATCGTCTCGAACATGTAGAAAACGGAGAACAGGCGATAGCCCATCTGTCTGATCCGGGAAGTAAACATCCGTGCCTCATATTGCTGGATCTCAACATGCCCATTATGAACGGCATCGAATTTCTTCAGGTAGTCAAGGCCGATTCTGATCTGAAGTGTATACCGGTTGTCGTACTCACTACTTCAGATGAGCAAAAAGACAAGTTAGAAAGCTTCAAACTCGGCGTTGCAGGTTATATGCGCAAGCCTGTGGACTATCAACAGTTCGTCGAAATCATCCGCACCATCGACGCTTACTGGACTATTAGCGAGTCGCCCGAATGAACGAATTAATTAATAAATCCAGCATTCGCCTGCTGCTGGTAGATGACGACCATATCGACCGCCTAGCTTGCAAGCGAGCTCTCGCGCAGCAGCCGGACTGCGAGTTTGTGCTCTTGGAGGCCGAAACCGGCACTCAGGGTCTTAAACTCGCCCGCACCGAGCAGCCTGACTGCATCCTGCTCGACTATAATCTGCCGGATTTGAACGGCCTGGAATTTCTCGCCGAACTCGCCGGGGAAACCGGCGAATTGCCGATGCCGGTAATCATGCTGACGATGTCGGATAATGCCATGGTCGCGGTCGATGCGCTTAAGCTGGGCGCGCGTGATTATGTGATCAAAGGCTCGGATTGGGAATCCCTGCAATGGCTGCCGACCACAGTTTTTCGCGCGTTACGCGAACAGCAAGTCATCCGGGACAAAGCAGAGGCCGAAGCTAAATACCGTTCGCTGGTTGAACAAATTCCAGCCGTCACCTATATCGCTTCTCTGGAAAACCCGGGGAAATTATTGTATCTCAGCCCACAGATTCTTCAGCTGGGTTTTCCGTCCGGGGACTGGGTTGACGACCCTCAGGGTTTGCTCAAGCGGGTCCATGCTGACGATCGCCTAAGCGCAACTGAGGCTTATGCCCAAACTTACGAACACCATATCCCGTTGCGTTGCGAATATCGACTGGTCAAGAGCGATGGTCAGGTGCGATGGTTTCTTGACGAGGCCAATGTGGTACGCGACGAGAAGGGTGGGACCTTATTTCTGCAGGGCGTTCTTGTCGACATTACCAAGGATAAGGAAACGGAACTGGAGTTGTTCTACTATCGCCGGCGCCTTGAAGATCTGGTTGCCAGTCGTACTGAGCAGTTAGAAAAACAATGCGCCATTCTCAAATCCGCAAATGCCAACTTGGATAAAGCGCTGTGTGAACGAAGACAAGCGGAAGCGGCTCTGCGCGCCAGTGAGACCCGCTTCCGCTTGCTGCTGGAATCGGCCGGCGAAGGCATCCTGGGACTCGATGCTGAAGGGCGCTGCAGTTTTGTTAACCGGGCGGCGCTTGATATGCTGGGCTACGCCGACCAGGAAGAACTCATAGGTCAAGATACTCATGCGATGATACATCACGCTACCGTCGACGGCTTGCCAATTCCGCCGGAACAATGGATTGTCTATGATGCTTTTCGTGACGGCACCCCCAAACGAAGCACCGAAACATTCCGGTGCAAGGGCGGCAGTTCATTTCCGGCTGAGTGCTCCTCCTTCCCGATTTTGCTTGACGGGCAGGTCAGCGGCGCGGTGCTGGTATTCCGGGATGCAACCGACTTACAAGCCTTGACGCGGAACCTTAGCTTCCTGGCCAGCCATGATCCCCTTACCGGTCTCTTTAACAGGACGGAATTTGAACAGCGGGCAACCAGAGTTTTGACAAGCGCCCGTGAGGACCAGTCCGAGCATGTGTTGTGTTACCTCGACCTCGACCAGTTCAAGATCATCAACGATACCTGCGGTCATGCCGCAGGCGATGAATTGCTTCGCGAGTTGGGCGCTTTTCTCAAGCCCAGGCTAAGGCAGCGCGATACCTTGGCGCGGTTGGGTGGAGATGAATTCGCCCTGTTGCTCGAACACTGTTCGCTTGACCAAGCCTGGAGCATTGCCAATGAACTTTGCGAAAGCATACGGGCTTTTCGTTTCCACTGGGAAGGCAAAGCCTTTTCGGTCGGTGTGAGTATCGGTATTGCGTCGTTTAGCGCCGTCGATGACGATATCTCCGTCGTTATGGCCGCCGCCGACGCAGCCTGCTATATGGCAAAGGAAAAAGGACGCAACCGGGTGCATATATTCAAGCTCAACGATGACGAACTTGCCAAGAAACGCGTTCGAGGAGCGTGGTTGGCGCGCCTCACTCAGGCCTTGGATGAAGACCGCTTTCGCCTTTATTACCAAAGTGTTTGCCGTCTCGCAGATACGGAAGGACGAATTCATCATGAAATCTTGCTGCGACTGGTGGACGAAAACGGCAACCTGATCAATCCCAGCACATTCATTCCAGCGGCGCAGCGCCATCACCTGATGCCAGCCATCGACCTCTGGGTGCTGCGCAAGGTGGTCGCACGCCTAGGCATGGAGCACAAGCAAGCAATGCCGGAAGCACTGCCTATCTATGCGGTCAATATCTCCGTCGCCTCGTTGATCGATGACCGCTTTGTCGACTTGGTCCGTGAATTGCTCCTGATGCACGATGCGCCGGCCCAGGCACTGTGTTTTGAAGTCGATGAATCAGCCACGATTGTCCATTTGAGCCAAGTTTGCCGTTCCATCGAGAAACTTAAAGAGCTCGGCTGCCTTTTCGCCATCAAGAACTTTGGCAGCGGCATCGCCGCCTTTACCAACCTTAAAGCCATGCCGGTGAATTTTTTGAAAATAGATGGCGAGTTTATTAAAAGCTTAGAAGTAGATCCCATTAACCGCACAATCGCGGAGGCGATTAATCAGGTCGCCCATGTAATGATTATCGAAACGGTGGGGCAGTGGGCGGACAGTGCTACGACACTCGCCCTATTGGAAAAGCTTGGGGTGGATCATGCCCAAGGGTATGCGATCAGCGCGCCATGTCCCTGGGAGGAGTTGGATAATCCCCTCAACATAGAGATATAGAGGTTGCAGTAGGGACGTTAAAATAGCCATATCTGTCAAACGAGGTCGATGTTAAACAAAAAACATTACGTATAGATACAGCAAACCCGAAGAGATTAAGACCAGTTTGACTTTTTCAAAAAGAGTTAATCCCCGCCAGTACTCCATCGCATTGAGTTGATGTTCGGCCCGGAAACTGTTCCAGGCAAGCTCGCAGCGGTGGCAGATGCGCAGAGCAATACGCCATGCCCTGTATAGAATGTAAGTACCGATTGCCACCAAGACATAAAATACGATCGTTTGAGTCGAGTGTAAATCGGTCTCGAAAATGCCTTCGATGACATGATCGAGCACCATTTCGATGGATTCAAACAGAATGTGGCCGAACTCAACCAGGTGATCGAATAAATAACCCAGGATGCTCGTGGTCGTGTCGAAAACGACATCCGGAAAAACCACGATTAGCGCTAAACTGATCAATCCCCAAATTTTGAGATATTTCCGTTTTGTTGAAGGATCCATGCCTGTCTCTCGAAGCATATGATATTAGCCGGGCCTAAGAGTCGCTAATCATTATAATCCAATCCTTAGATGATGAGGTTGTCCCTAACCCACACTGACTCGGGCGTTTCTAAATATCCGCATCCAGGCGCCGTATTCACTCCATTCGCTCGGATGCCAGGAATTCTGTACCGTTCTGAAGCAGCGTTCGGGATGCGGCATCATGATCGTGAAGCGTCCGTCCAGGGTGGTAAGTCCCGTGATACCGAGCGGAGAGCCGTTCGGATTGGCCGGAAAGTTTTCGGTCAATTCGCCATAATTATCGACATAAGATAAAGCGACGACTTGCGCCGCGAGCGCTTTGGCATGGCCATTCACGAACTCCGCGCGGCCTTCCCCGTGCGCGATCGCCACCGGCATTCTCGAACCCGCCATGCCGCTGAAAAAGATCGACGGCGACGGCTGCACCTCGACCATCGCGACCCGGGCTTCGAATTGCTCCGAGCGGTTGCGCAGGAAACGCGGCCACAGTTCCGCGCCGGGAATGATGTCTTTCAACCCGGACATCATTTGGCAGCCGTTGCAGACGCCCAGCCCGAAGGTATCCTTGCGGTTGAAAAACGCTTCGAATTGATCGCGGGCGCGGGCGTTGAACAGAATCGATTTGGCCCAGCCGCCGCCGGCGCCGAGCACGTCGCCGTATGAAAAACCGCCGCAAGCGGCAAGGCCTTTGAATGCGCCTAAATCGACGCGTCCCGAGAGGATGTCGCTCATGTGCACATCGATGCTCGCGAAGCCGGCGCGATCGAACGCGGCTGCCATTTCGACATGGCCGTTGACGCCCTGTTCCCGGAGAATCGCGATTTTCGGCTTCGCGGAGGAAGCGATATAAGGCGCAGCGACCTTGTCGTTCGGATCGAAGGTCAGTTTGACGTTCAGGCCTGGATCGCTGTCATCCTGAATGCGCTCGAACTGCTGCTGCGCGCAATCTGGGTTGTCGCGGAGCGCCTGCATCCTGAAACTGAGTTCGGACCACTGCGCCTGCATTTCGGCGCGGGCAGCAGAGTAGACGATGCGGCCGTCATGGATTACGGTCAACTGCTGGCGTTCGACGACGCGGCCGATGATCCGGCTGACTGCGCCCAGACCTGCCTGTTTCAGGGCATCCAGCACATCGTCCGCTTCGCTGGTGCGCACCTGAATCACCGCGCCCAATTCTTCGTTGAACAAAGCCGGCAGCAAGCTGCCATGATCGTCCAGAATCAATTCCGCGCCAAACCGGCCGGCGAAGATCATTTCCGCGACCGTGGCGAGGAGTCCGCCGTCCGCGCGGTCATGGTAGGCCAGCAGTTTGTTTTGCGCGTTCAGATGCTGGATCGCTTCGAAAAACGCTTTCAGCAAAGCCGGATCGTCAAGGTCCGGGGTCGTGTCGCCAAGCTGGCGGTAAACCTGTGCCAATACCGAACCGCCGAGACGGTTCTTGCCCTGGCCGAGATCGATCAGGATCAGTACGCTGCCCTGAGCCTGGCAGGAAAGTTGCGGCGTCAGCGTCTTTTTGATGTCGGTGACCGGCGCAAATGCGGTGATGATCAGCGACAGCGGTGCCGTCATCGTTTTTTCGACGTCTCGATCTTTCCAGGCCGTTTTCATCGACAACGAGTCCTTGCCGACCGGAATCGCTATGCCCAGCGCCGGGCAAAGTTCCATCCCGACCGCCTCGACCGTGTCGAACAACGCCGCATCTTCGCCCGGAAAGCCGGCGGCGGCCATCCAGTTTGCGGACAGTTTTATGTCGCTGAGCTTAGCGATCCGTGCGGCGGCGATATTGGTGATCGCCTCGCCGATTGCCATGCGTCCGGAAGCCGGCGCATCGATTACCGCCAGCGGTGTGCGTTCGCCCATCGCCATCGCTTCGCCGGTCTCGCCATAAAAACCGGTTGCGGTAACCGCGACATCGGCGACCGGCACCTGCCAGGGGCCGACCATCTGGTCGCGAGCGACCAATCCGGTCACCGAACGGTCGCCTATGTGAATCAGGAAGCTTTTATCGGCTACCGCCGGAAACGACAGCACGCGCTTGACCGCTTCGTTGATCTCGATTCCGTTCAAGTCGACCGGCTGCAATGTAGCCTTTTCCCGCTTCACGTCGCGATGCATGCGCGGCGGCTTGCCGAACAGGACCGACATCGGCAGATCGACCGGCGCATCGCCGAGCAGATTGTCGTCGAGCCGCAGTTGTTCTTCTTCGGTCGCGACGCCGATCACCGCATATAAGCAATGTTCGCGCTCGCAAAAGGCCTGGAATTGCTCGAGCGATTCGGGCTTGATCGCGACGACGTAGCGTTCCTGCGCCTCGTTGCACCAGATCTGCATCGGCGACATGCCGATGTCGGCATTGTTCACCTTGCGCAGTTCGAAGCGGCCGCCACGTTCGCAATCGTGGATGATTTCGGGCACCGCATTGGACAAACCGCCGGCGCCGATATCGTGAATCGAGACGATCGGCGAGTTCGCTCCGAGCGCATTGCAGTGGTTGATCACTTCCTGGCAGCGGCGTTGCATTTCCGGGTTTTCGCGCTGTACGGAAGCAAAATCAAGGTCTTCGCTACTTTCGCCGGAGGCCAGCGACGAGGCCGCGCCGCCGCCGAGGCCGATCAGCATTGCCGGGCCGCCGAGAATGATGATCAGCGAACCCGCCGGTATCGGCTGCTTGTTCACCAGCATCGGCCGGATCGAGCCCAGGCCGCCGGCGATCATGATCGGTTTGTGGTAACCGCGATAATTGTTTTTATCCGCGCCCGGCGCCGGTTGCTCGTAGCTGCGGAAGTAACCGGCCAAATTCGGGCGGCCGAATTCGTTGTTGAATGCTGCGCCTCCGATTGGGCCTTCGAGCATGATGTCGAGCGCGGAGGCGATCCGGGACGGCTTGCCGTTGTCTTCTTCCCACGGCTGCGCATAGCCCGGAATTTTCAGGTGCGAGACCGAAAAACCGGTCAGGCCGGCTTTCGGCGTGGAGCCGCGTCCGGTCGCGCCTTCGTCGCGAATCTCGCCGCCGGAGCCGGTCGCGGCGCCCGGATGCGGCGAAATCGCGGTCGGGTGATTGTGAGTTTCGACCTTCATCAGGATGTGCGCGTCTTCCTCGATGTAATCGTAAAGACCGGTCACAGGGTCGCGGCGGAAAACCCGATTGCTGAAACCCTCGATCACCGAGGCGTTATCGCTGTAGGCGGAGAGAATGCCTTCGGGACTCTGCGTGGAAGTATGGCGGATCATTCCGAACAGGGTTTTGCCTTCCTGGATGCCGTCGATCGTCCAGTTCGCATTGAAGATTTTATGCCGGCAATGTTCGGAGTTTGCCTGTGCAAACATCATCAGTTCGACATCGGTCGGGTTTCTGCCCAAGCCTTCGAACGCCGAAACCAGATAGTCGATTTCATCGTCCGAAAGCGCAAGACCCAACGTTTGGTTGGCTTGCAATAACGCCGGTTTGCCCTGCTCGACGATCGCGACGCGCTGCAACGGCTGCGGTTCGTGCTTACTGAATAAATCCGGCGTATGGCCGCCGTAGAATACGCTCTGCGTCATCCGGTCATGCAGCAACGCGGCTAACTGCCGTTGTATGGAATCCGTCAAATGCGCTTCGGCTTGCAGGCTATATTCGATGCCACGTTCGATTCGATTGACTGAAGAAAGACCGCAGCGCTGTGCGATTTCAGTCGCCTTGCTTGACCATGGCGAAATGGTTCCGGGACGCGGTATGACTAACAGACGAATGCCTTCGCCGGAAATTTCGGCAGGTTCCGAGCCGTAATCCAGCAATTGCTTCAGAATACTTAGCTCATTGTCTTGCAGATCGCCCTCCTGATCGACGAAATGCACGAAGCGCGCCGAAACCGATCGAATCTCCGGTTCGACGGTTTTTAAATCGGCCAGCAGTTTAGAAGTGCGGAAATCGGAAAGTGCAATGGAGCCCGGAATAATCAACATGAATCGATAGAATGAAATGTAAAAATGTAGAGAGCGGGACTTACCCGCCAAAACGCGCGAAAATTTAAACCCATTCAACCCGCGTAGGGTACGCTGTGCGTACCTTCCTTGGGCCATACAGCCCGAATAGCTTTGGTAATGGTACGCGCAGCGTACCCTACCCTACCTCTAATTTCCCTGAATCGTTCCGCCCAGCAACCGTAATAACTTGACCGCCGCATCATCATCGGGAACCGGGTTCAGATCCTTGTCCGTAATCGCCAGATCGGCCTTGCCGTCGACAGGGATCAATTTGAGCAAATATTGTTTTTCATTCGCCTCGAAACCCTTGAACAGAAAAACGGCCTCATCCAGAAGCGACCCATCTTCGGCCTTTTTCGCATCGGGATCGTATTGAACATAAAACAGCTTCTGGTCCTGGTCGCGTTGGGTTACCTCGATCGAATTACGGCTCAATGCCTTGCTGACAAGATTCCAGGCTCTTTCAGTCGAGCTGGCAATTCTCAAGCGGCGCTCGCCATCCGAAAAACGCACCAGTTCGACAGGAGTTCCTTCATTTTTGTCTTTCTTATCGTCTTCCGGCTTGTGTCCGGATTGCTGTTCCTGTTGAACCGCTTCCCCGGTTTCTTCGGTTGGTTGAGTCTTTTCGGTTTGTTCATCAGCGCCGGTCTTTTCCTCACTTTCAGCAACTTTTTCCGGCTGCCCGGTTTCGGCAGACTGTTGATCTTCTGCTTTTACCGCTGCTTTCTCCGGCATCAAAGTCGCTTCGGCTGCCTTGCCGGCAGCGCCCTGGCTCAAGTCTTCGGGCAGGACCAGCGGGGGAATTTCGGTCGTAAACTGATATTCTTTTTCCTTATCCGGAAACAGTCCCTGAATATAGCTGCACGCCGATAGATTCAGCGTTGCCGCCATTATCAGCGAGAGCGAGAGTAGGTTTTTGCGTTTGATCATCGCGTTTTAAATGACTCCCGCCTGCCGCATCGCATCGCGCACGGCATCGTAACAATCCGGTGTCAGCCAGGTCAGCGGCAGGCGAATGCCGCGCGGCATTAAGCCCAGTTCGGCGACCGCCCATTTGACCGGTATCGGGTTGGATTGGATAAACAAGGTTTTATGGAGGCCGGTCAATTTTTCGTCGATCGCCCGTGCGGATTCGGCATCGCCGGCCATTGCCGCGGCGAGCATTTGATGAACCAATTTCGGGGCGACGTTGCCGGTCACGGTGATGCTGCCATTGCCGCCCAGCAGGCAAAATTCGCGGCTGGTCGCATCATCGCCGGTATAAAGCGCAAAATCCTCGCCGCAAAGAGCTCGGATTTTTTGGACACGGGACAAGTCGCCGGTGGCTTCCTTCACGCCGACGATGTTGTTGAGCCTGGACAGGCGGCCGACCGTTTCCGGCAACATATCGCATGCGGTTCTGCCCGGCACATTGTAGAGAATTTGCGGAATATCGACTGCGTCGTTGACGGCCTTATGATGCAGAAACAAGCCTTCCTGAGTCGGCTTGTTATAGTAAGGCGTTACC
Source organism: Methylomicrobium sp. (assembly GCA_051061095.1). Classification (GTDB taxonomy): domain Bacteria; phylum Pseudomonadota; class Gammaproteobacteria; order Methylococcales; family Methylomonadaceae; genus Methylomicrobium. The sequence continues at coordinate 365,716 of JBPFEE010000010.1, forward strand.
AGCAAGCATGCATCGGCGCCCAGTTCCTTGGCGCGGCGCGTCAAATGGATCGCTTCGGTCGTCGAATTGGCGCCAGTGCCGGCAATCACCGGTACCCGTCCGTCCACAAATGCAACGATCGAAGCAATCACCTCGCAGTGTTCTTCCTCGCTGAGGGTTGCCGACTCGCCGGTGGTGCCGACCGCGACGAGCGCATCGGTGCCTTCCCCGATATGAAATTCGACCAATTTTTTCAGACTGTCCTTGTCAACCGCGCCATTTTCAAACATCGGTGTGACCAGCGCTACGATACTGCCTTGAATCATGAACTCCCTCGGTAAATATGGGTATTAGGAATATTTTTCTATTATACCAAGCAACTCGGCAAAACTCAGCCAGTAATTATTGACGTACCTAACACCCGAATCGCTGAAATACTGCAAGCAAAACAAAAATGTTATAGAATGAGCGGTTATATTCTACATTTCAGGGCTGCAACGCCCGTCTCTCCGATTCTACAGGTAAATTCATGACCCAAGCTGTTCCTTCATCACCCTCATTCCAGGATTTGGCACTTATCGAACCCGTGCTGAAAGCGTTGGAGGATGTCGGTTATGAAACTCCCTCGCCGATTCAGGCGCAAGTGATCCCCTTCATGCTGAAAGGCAAAGACGTGCTCGGACAGGCGCAAACCGGCACCGGCAAGACCGCCGCGTTCGCGTTGCCGATCCTGTCGCGCATCGACATCAAGCAACGCGATCCGCAAGTCCTGGTCCTGGCGCCGACCCGCGAACTGGCAATCCAGGTCGCCGAGGCGTTTCAACGCTATGCGGCGCACCTGAAAGGCTTTCATGTACTGCCGATTTACGGCGGCCAGGATTACAGTTCGCAATTGCGTCAACTCAACCGCGGCGCCCACGTGGTCGTCGGTACACCGGGCCGGGTGATGGACCACATGCGTCGTGGCACGTTGAAGCTGGATAATTTAACTACGCTGGTGCTCGATGAAGCCGACGAAATGCTGCGGATGGGCTTTATCGACGATGTCGAATGGATTCTCGAACAAACTCCCAAAAACCGGCAAACCGCGTTATTTTCCGCGACGATGCCGCCGCCGATCCGTAAAATCGCGCAGGAATATTTGACCGATCCCGAACAGGTCACGATCAAGGTCACCACCGCCTCGGCCGAAAACATCCGCCAGCGTTTTTGGGTGGTCAGCGGCTTGCACAAACTGGACGCCCTGACCCGGATACTGGAAGCGGAAACCTTCGACGGGATGATCATTTTCGTCCGGACCAAAACCGCAACGGTCGAACTGGCCGAACGGCTCGAAGCGCGCGGCTTTTCCGCCGCCGCGATCAACGGCGACATGTCGCAGGCGCTGCGCGAACGCGCGATCGCGAATCTGAAATCCGGCAAACTGGATATTCTGATCGCGACCGACGTGGCCGCGCGCGGCCTCGACGTGGACCGGATCACGCATGTCGTCAACTACGACATTCCGTACGATACCGAATCCTATATCCACCGTATTGGCCGCACCGGACGTGCGGGCCGCACCGGTGACGCAATACTGTTCGTTGCGCCGCGCGAGAGAAAGCTGCTCGGCAACATCGAAAAAGCCACTAAACAAAAAGTCGAACAGATGGACCTGCCTTCGACCGAAGTGATCAATAACAAGCGCATCGCGCGCTTCAAGCAAAACATCACCGATACGCTGGCGGCCGAGGAATTGAGCTTTTACAGTCAGTTGATCGAGCAATACCAACAGGAGCACAACGTCAGCGCGCTCGAAATTGCGGCGGCACTGGCCAAGCTGTTTCAGGGCGATGTGCCGCTGTTGATGCAGCAAGCGCCGAAAAAAGCCAAAGAACACAAAGAGGACTTCGTGCGTTCGGATGAAGGCTCCAAACGCGAGCGCAAGAGCAGACGCAGCGATGTGGTTTCCGGAGTCGAAATGGAGATTTTCCGGATCGATGTCGGCCACAGGCACGGCGTCAAGCCCGGCAACATCGTCGGCGCGATCGCTAACGAAACCGGCCTGGACGGCGAGCATATCGCCAGAATCAAGATCGAGGATGATTACAGTACCGTCGAACTGCCTGCCGGTATGCCTAAGGAACTGTTCCAGGCGCTGAAAAAAGTCCGGGTGGCGGGTCAGCGGCTGAATATCTCGAAAATGAGCGAGTCGGCAAAAGCTTCGCCCGAAGCCAAGAAGGTCGCGAAGAGTAAAAAACGGATGTCTTCGACTTCGAAGAAGGGCAAGGCGGCCGTGCAGGATTAAGCTATTTTCCTGAAGCAGGGATTGTCAGTCAATCTGGCTGATAATCCGAAGGATAAATTGAACAAAACCTTAAATGGATATTTAATCTATTCATTTTCTATACTTATATATCGATTTTTAAGCATTTCAATCTTAAACTCATATATGTAAACTCGACCGTTAAAATACCAGAACGGATATCCCAATATCATCGGAATGGTGAAAAGGTAAAATTAACAACAAACCTTCAACGCAGAGTTATTGAAAATGAAACTATTAGCCATTATACAACCTACCCACAAAGGTTTAACCAAAAACTTTTCAGCTTATAGCCCAGATATACCCGGATGTATTGCCAATGGTCCAACCGAGGAAAAAGCGCTAGAAGCCCTGAAAGCTATTATCACCCATCAAATACAAAGCCTGGAAAAACTGGGGCTAGAGCCCCCATCGAGCTATTGCAAAGTAAAAATTTTAGAGATTGAAGCTAATGAATGGCAACACAATAACGACTATTTTGCATGTTTAAGTCGCCTCCAGTAGCTTGACTTATAATTTCAATTTAGTGATGTAGTGGGTCCATTGCGCTAACTCCTAATCAGGTTACCGCTTTTTCGAAGCCCATGCGATCCACTCAAGAATTTCTTGATAAGCGCCAGCAGGATCAAGGGAAAATTCAGCCTCGATTATAAGGAAAAAAACGAGGCTTGACTCTTTTTGCAGGCTTGATCATCGGCCGTATTGGCTGGCGCTTTAGAAAGCGGCAAATTCTTATTTGCCTTTTCGCCCTTTCTGCGTTTTCCTGCCTGATCTTTTTTTCGTAAATTTTGCGGCGGCCGCCGCATCATCCGCCATAGCCTCATCAATCATCACATGACAGGCGCTATCCTCACCCAATCCCCAATCAATCCAAGGAATGATAGCGGCGGCCGGCGTCAATAACGCGCCCAGAACGGCCGAAGCCGCGCCTTTGGCGGCCAGCCGGGTCGCATCCGGCGCTATATCCGGGGATTTAAGCGAACCTTTGATATTTACCGGGACCCTTGCGCTTAACACACTGACATCCTTGGGATGGGCATTCATCCGCAGATCGGGGATCTCTTTACCGAGGTCGATCTGGCCTGCGATAGTGATATTCGTATCGTCGGTATCGATCACGAACGGCGCGGTTTTCATAATCCCCTGATTGACTTTGAAGTTGCCGATGATGCAGCGTACCCGGGTACTTTTATCTTTGGTCAGCAGAAAGCCCAGCGTCTCGGCCACATCAAGGCCGGCCAGTTCTATCAGAAGGTTGCTGATTTGCCCCTGATCCATCAGCAGCGTAATATCGCCATTGCCGCGCCCCAGCATATCGGCTATCGAATTGCCGGTCGTATCCAGGAGGATTTGACCGAAGAACATGCCACTGCTTTCCTGTTCGAATCGCGTTTCGGCCAATAGCCGTTTCAGAGGCACTTTGCGAATCTTGATGTCCGCCTTCGTAGCGATCAGATCCTTTCGGGCATCAAGTCGAATGGCGCCGTCTATCTGGCCGATAGCGATGCGAAATTTCAACGGATCCAGCGCCAGTTTACCGTGATCCATGCGCAGATGAGTCTTAAACTCGTCTACCGGCAGATGGGGCGTAACGATATTGTCGCTATAAAAGTTAACGTCCGCATCGGCAGAGCGCATCGCTTTCGGATTGTAAGGCTTATCTGGGAAGAGGCGCGGCTTCTCTTTCACTTCCGGAGTCGGGTCGGCGCCGATAAAACCGATGAGATCCTTAAAGTCGAGCCGCTTGGATTTGATATCGGCTTGCAACAAAGGCCGTTCTGCCGGCGTGCTATAGGTAACATCGCCGGCAATATCGCTGCTGCCTATTTTCCCTTTCAGATCGTGTATGAGCCAGCGTTCGCCTGAGCGCGTCACATAGCCGCTGAATTTATAGGGCGGCGTCTCGGCCAGCGGCACGCCGATAAAAGGCGTCAGTTTGGCGAGACTGTCGCCCTGCAGGTCGAGCGTTAGCTTGGGCTCCTGCAATTGCACCGGATCGGCGAACGTACCTTCGACCGCCACCTTGGTATCGCCGGCGGCCATTTTGAAATCGACGGGATAGGGTTTGCTCTTTTCCCACAGTTCCAGCAAGGAGCCGCCTTGAACCTTCAGCGTGAAGCGCTCGCCTTCGAAACGGCCCCGGCCTTGTAAATTGACGCCCTGCTCTTTCGCCGCCCCGGCGGCCGATGCGCTTACATCCAGTTCGGTATCGGTGATCGGATCGCGATAGTCAAGTTTGCCGTCTTCGACCGTCAACCGGCCGATTTTGGGAATTTCCGTGCGCTCGGTTTTGTCTTTCTCGTCGGTTTTAAATGCCCAGTTGCCCTTGCCTTTGGCGTTCTTTTCCAGTAGTACGCGGGGCCTGGATAGCTTGATTTCCGGAAGCACGATGTCGCCTTTCAATAAATCCTGCAGCCTGATGCTGAATTCGAGGCGATCCAGGGTCAGCATTTCCGGCTGGCTGCCCCATTCTGCGTTTGCCAGTTCGATTTTGTTGACGATAATGCGCGGCGTCCAGGAGATATCGACACCCAGATCACCCTGAATCTCAAAGCGCCGCTCCAGCTTACTGCTGATTTGAGACGATATCGGCCCGCGCAGCCAATTCCAGTCGAAGAATACCAGCAACAGCGCAATAAGGAGGGCCACTACCAGAAAAATTATTCCAACCCATTTCAACGTATGCTGCATAAAATACCCTCCTTGCTCCAATGCCGGATCTGTGCGCAGGTAGCGGCAAAGAAAAATTCTCTTCAAAAGGAAAATAGATATCTGATTTTTATATCAATTAAGCTCAAAGACCCAAGGAAAACCTGAGAGTTCATGCTTTAGGAAGCTCCAACGTATTTGAATTCAATGTTACGAACCAGCCGACTCGACCTCATGAATAAACCAGAAGATGCCCATGAAACATGGCAACAAACATGCTAATATTTAATGAATATTGGGTTAATTTTTCAGCAAAGGAAGGGACAGCATCATTATGGCAAGCCATTGAAACAGTTGCATCGTCTTGAAGGGCATTCTCAGAGTATCGTTTGAGGTATTAAACTTCAAACATAACCTACTTATTAAATATTTTTTATGAAAATAATACCCTATTTAATTTTTTTTATGAGTTTACTTCTGGCGCAAAATATTGCACTGGCAGGGCAAGATCAGCTTTTTTCCAAGCGTTCTGTTGATTCTAAAAAAAATTACAATAAAAGTTCAGGAAATACTAAGTCTGAGGTATTACAACTCTTGCAGCTATTAGCCGAAAAAAAAGCGATTTCCAGTATTATCCCCCTTTTGCAAGATAGCGATGCCTTTGTACGTGATGCGGCAATAGAAGTATTAGGGCAATTAAACGCAGTTGAAACGGCACCTAGTATTATTCCTTTATTGCAAGATGCTAACGACGATGTACGCAGTAAAGCAATCAATGTATTGGTGCAATTTCGCGCAAAAGAAGCAGTCCCCAGCATTATTCGGCTGCTGAAGGAAAAAGATAGTCACGTACGCATTAAGGCAATGGAAGCCTTATTGCAATTGAAAGCAAAACAGGCCATTCCGGATATTGCTTCTCTCTTAAAAGATGACGATGGCAATGTACGCATGGCAGCAATAAATACATTGTGGGAATTGCGGGCAAAAGAGGCAGTTTCCAGTATTGCGAGCCTTTTGAAAGATAACGATAGTAAAATACGTATTCGTGCGATTGAAGTGCTGGGCTTGCTGCAAGGAAAAGACGCGCTTCCGAAAATTATTCCACTCCTGCAAGATAAAGACGACAATGTACGTTTGAGTACATTACAGGCATTGCAGGAATTAGACGCAAAAGATGCGGTTCCCGGCATTATTCTTCTGTTGCAGGATAGCAATGCAAAGATGCGCTCCAGTGCGCTAGAACTGTTACGCAAGACCAAGGCCAAAGAAGCCATTCCCGATATTATTCCGCTTTTGCAGGACAGCAGTTCCGAAGTACGTAGTAACGCCGTATCCGCATTAGAAGAATTCCAGGGGGAAATGGCTATTCCTAGTATTATTCCACTGTTAAAGGATAACGTTGGCCGTGTGCGCCTTCACGCGATAAATTCGTTATCACGGTTGCAAAAAAATGAAATAATCCCTCATATGGTTACTCTCTTGCATGATAATGATGACCAGGTGCGAATCCGTGCAATGGAATTATTGAAGGAATTCCATAAAGAAAATGCCGGGGTTTCTAAAAAAGAAATTATTTCTCATGTGATACCTTTATTGCAAAATAACGATAAAAATACACGCTATGCGGCAATCACTACATTAATGGAGTTGCAGACGAAAGAGGCGATTCCAGGAATCATACCTCTTTTGCGGGATGGCGAAAACGATGTACGGTTAGCCGCAATGGAGGCAGTAGCAAAATTTCAGACAAAGGAAACTATACCTGCCATTATCTATTTTTTAAAAGATAAAGACCCTAATATACGGGTTGGCGCAATGAACGCCCTGATAGAATTACAAGGAAAAGAAGCAATTCATCATATTGCTCCTCTTTTGCAAGATGAAGTGATTGAGGTAAGGAATGTGGCGAAAGAAAAGCTGTCTCAGCTACAGGATCCGTTAGTAACAGATGCTATTAATGCCGCTACTACCTTATTAATGGTGATATGCCCTTTCTTGGCCATTTTGCCGTTGTTTTTAACCGGAAAAAAGTTTGTTGCAAGTATCGCAGTCTTTATCGCCTCAATATTCATTTTTCGTATGGTTGCTAATGACTCTCTGGTTAACCCCTATTTTAGAGAAGGAACCATGTGGGGAGAAATATACCAGGCGGGGTTATTAATTGTTTTTGCCGCCACCATTTTTTTGAAATTATGTTGGTGGATTATCGTAAATTTGTTCAAACGCTCGCCTGACATTGAAGAAGACAATATCAATCCGAAACTCAACTAGAATTCGGATACATTATTATTTCATTCTTTTTCCTCTGTAGCCCAGCAATCACAGGGTTTAGTGTCCGGCGTCACTTGAGCCTGGGTCGATAGTTTGAAAGGGTGGCCTGTATCGGTTTTCAATTCAACCTCCATCAGATAAGCCTGGTAGCCTGACCTGGGTATGGGGATCTCTGCTTTGGCGTGACTGCTTCCGCGAGTAATGTTCAACGTTTGCGCGATCCATTGATTATCGCGGAAGTCACGGTCATCAGAATGGGCGCTCCATAAGCTGATATTGCCGGCGTGTTCATTGCTCTCAACCTGAGCGTAAATATGAGTAGTGTCTGCCGTGTTAAATTTCCATGCAATTCTGGGCAAGGGCTTTTTATCGGCGATCAATTCAAAAAATGCGGCTAAAGTTTGCAACGCTTGGTCGCCGCCATTCAGATCATGACCGGCATTGGGGGTCTGGTAGATCAGTTTGGGCTCCGGCAAATCATCCCAGTAATGGCGTAATGAATCCACCGTCCAGTAGGGGTCGTTGGTGCCCAATAATAATAGTTTCGGCATAGTGAATCGTTGAATATAGGCATAAGGATCGATCCAGCTGCGCAGTTTCCGCATCTCGTTGTTGTCGATTTTTCTGTGCAGATTCAATTCCGTGTAATCTTTTAACTTTGTGCTTTGCTTACCGTAGATTTGCTCCGACCACTGCAGTTGCGCTTTCATGTTGAGCGTGTCGATAACCATCGGCGCAATGGCGGTTATGCGTTTATCGACAGCCGCCGCCAACCAGGTCGCCCAGCCTCTTTTGGAAGCGCCGCTCACGACAAAACGATTGATTTGTTGCTTATGCTCCAGTTTGACGATGTCCTGAATTGCATCCATGGCTTTGACAACGCTTTTAACCATGGGAAAAAGCAAAGGCCATGTTTCATCGCCGGTCTTTAAATATTGATTAAAGGTATAGGCAATCAGAGCATCTTCACGCCTATCCTCATAGAACGGCTGGTTGGGCACATTCGTTAAGACCGCGGCGACAGCCCCACCCCGTTCCGCCAGGGTTTTAAGGCTGTCAATATGGTTTTCACCATTTCCATCGCCTGCGATTTTCAATAAGGCAATGTCAGGATTGCGGATTGAACCGGGTCTTACGATGACTAAATGATGCTTCCAATGATAACCACGCCAGTTCTGACTTATCAGCTCATAGTGACCAATCGTTCCCCATGGCTCATTTAACACCTGTGTTAATTGCCAGCGATAATCGGGTTCGGTTCGATCGATGTAGTTTTCCATAGGGTTTCCTAAAACAGTTTGAGCAACTAATAGGCAGCAGATGATACAAACTCTTTTTATTCGGTTTTGCAGGTGAATAGTCATGATGCAACCTTTAATTCATTCGTTCTGTTAGCGAACGCGTATTATCGACAAGTTTTAGGTGATATGGTTCTGGTTAACTTAAAATCCTGAGCTCAGTTGTTTAAAAAAATTCGTGGATGAGGCTAAAAGTTAATGTGGGGCTACGCCATGGTTCCCACGCTCTGCGTGGGAACCCAGATACGGACGCTCTGCGTCCCGAACCGCTGAGAGGCTTGGCTGCATTCCCACGCAGAGCGTGGGAACGATGAAAATGTCAGCGCAGCTCCCGGCTTGCATGCTTCGGAGATCATGAGAATGGGAAACATAGTCTCGTTGAGAAGTTCTCGGTGCTGACAATCTTTCTGGACGATGAGGCAAATCCGACGAGATCGATACCCACAGGCGCCTGAAGAAAATCCGCATCTACCTCTTACATGAAGAGACCATTCCGGATGACTCCTTGCCTACCTTGAAACTCAGCGGCTATTTGAGAAGTACCTTCGGAACCATTTTCGCAAAAACAACTAATGGAAATACCTTGAGATCTATCTGGTAGTGAATCGAGGGGATTGTAAGCGAGCAGAGAGGAAAATAATCTCGACGACAACAATTGCGGCTCAATTGTTCGTAGTAGTGCGCCATAATCCGGCGCTACTTGGGGGGGGGGGGGGCAGGCATTAACGCAACTTAAATTGATTTATAAGATGCAATGGCGGAGAGACAGAGATTCGAACTCTGGGTGGGCTACAAACCCACGACGGTTTTCAAGACCGCTGCCTTAAACCACTCAGCCATCTCTCCGTGAGCCGAATATAATAACCGATTCGTATTTTATTGCAAGCCAACTACCCTATTTTTTCTTCCTGTGCGCAGCCGCTGCGGTGATTTTTTCCTCTCTGCCGGGCCGGGCAATAGTTTTTTAGCTCAGTCGAATTTAAGCTCTTTTTACTCTCTCTTTGATTCTAAAAGCCTTTTTTCAAGGCGCGTTTTTTTTCGCCTCCGCGGTTAAGAACTTTCCCTTCTTTTCCCTTTCAAATACTATATGTTGTGTTACTATAACCCCATATATCCACATATAGACATTTTTCCGGCAAATCCTCATTCGCCTAACTTGCTGATTTAATGTCATTTTATTCCTCTTTACCCACGGACTTAGCAGAGAGAGATCGCCATGACCGCACTTCTTCATGTCATACCCAACAACGTGACCGACATCCCCTATCAGGATGCCTCGCTCGACATCTGGGATACCAAATATCGCCTGAAAACCAAAGAAGGCACGGCAATCGATGCGACGATGGACGAAACTTATCAGCGGGTCGCGAAGGCGCTGTCCGAAGTCGAGATCGGCAAGGCGAAGCAGGAAAAATATTACAGGGAATTTCTCTGGGCGTTGCGTCAGGGCGCGATTCCGGCCGGCCGGATCGTGTCGAACGCAGGTGCGCTGGAGCATAAACCTGCGACTTCGACGATCAACTGCACCGTCTCCGGCATGATCGCCGATTCGATGGACGACATTCTGGGGAAGGTACACGAAGCCGGACTGACCTTGAAGGCCGGGTGCGGCATCGGCTATGAATTTTCGACCCTGCGTCCGAAAAACGCCTATGTATCCGGTGCCGGCGCCTATACCTCGGGACCTTTGTCGTTCATGGACATCTACGACAAGATGTGTTTCACCGTTTCTTCCGCCGGCGGCCGCCGCGGCGCGCAAATGGCGACCTTCGACGTCGGCCATCCCGACGTGGTCGAATTCATCCGCGCCAAGCGCGAGGACGGCCGTTTGCGCCAGTTCAACCTGTCGCTGCTGATCACGAAGGAATTCGTCGAAGCGGTCAAAAACGACCAGCCCTGGCCGCTGTCGTTTCCGGTCACCGAAAAAGAAGCCAGAGCCGACAAGCTAGACCTCAGCGACAGCAAGCAGATCATCTGGCGCGACCTGCCCGGCAAGGACGGCTACATCGTGAATAACGACGGCCTGGTCGCCTGCCGGATCACCAAAACGATGCCCGCCCGCCGGCTGTGGGACATCATTATGAGCTCGACCTATGATTATGCCGAACCCGGCTTCATCCTGATCGACAAGGTCAACGAGATGAACAACAACTGGTTCTGCGAAAACATCCGCGCGACCAATCCTTGCGGCGAACAGCCTTTGCCTCCGTACGGCAGCTGCCTGCTCGGCTCGATCAACCTGACCCGCTTCGTGGTCAAGCCGTTCACCGGTGAAGCGCATTTCGACTGGGACACTTACCGCAAAACGGTCCGCATCTTTACCCGGATGCTCGACAACGTGGTCGAAATCAACGGCCTGCCGCTGTCCAAACAGCGCGATGAGATCTTCAGCAAACGCCGCCACGGCATGGGCTATCTGGGGCTCGGTTCGACCGTGACCCTGCTCGGCATGAAATACGGCGATGCCGAATCGCTGCGCTTTACTGAAGAAGTCACCAAGGTGCTCGCGGTCGAAGGCTGGAAGGAAGGCCTGGCGCTGGCCAAGGAAAAGGGACCTGCACCGATCATGGAGCAACAATTCACCGTAACCGGCGAGATGCTGCACAAGCGCCCGGAAATGATCGCGGACGGCTACAAGATCGGCGATCAGATTCCCGGCAAGGTGCTGCATGCGAAGTACAGCCGCTACATGCAGCAACTGGCCGACGTCGAACCGGGACTGGTGGACGAGATCGCGCAAACCGGCGCGCGCTTTACCCATCACAGCTCGATCGCACCGACCGGCACCATTTCGCTGTCGCTCGCGAACAACGCCAGCAACGGCATTGAGCCGAGCTTCGCGCATCACTATGCGCGCAACGTGATCCGCGCCGGCAAGAAATCGAAGGAAAAGGTCGATGTTTATTCGTTCGAACTGCTGGCCTACCGCGCTTTGGTCAACCCGAACGCGATGCCGTACAGCGAGGATCCGAAACAACAATTGCCGGACTATTTTATTGCCGCCGACGACATCACGCCGACGCAGCATGTCGACATCCAGGCCGCCGCGCAAAAATGGATCGATTCGTCAATCTCTAAGACCGCGAACGTGCCGACCGACTACCCTTACGAGGATTTCAAGTCCATCTACTCATACGCTTATGAAAAAGGCCTGAAAGGCTGCACGACCTTCCGCTTCAATCCGGAAGTGTTCCAGGGTGTGTTGGTCAAGGACAAGGATCTGGAAAACACCACCTACCAGTTCACGCTGGAAGACGGCCATGTCGTCGAATTCAAAGGCAACGAGGAAGTCGAATATGACGGCGAAATTCATACCGCCGCGAATCTGTTCGATGCGTTGAAAGAAGGCTATTACGGCAAGTTTTAACGCAGTCCTTGTTGGTGGATGCGCTTCGCTTATCCACCCTACGCCTGGCCCCCATTAAACTTGATGAAGCGAAAGCACATGGCTTTATACCTGATCGGTTTCTTGACTGTCCCGGCAATATTGCTTGCCCTGGCGATCCTGATCGACGGCTTCACCGATAACCTCGGCGAAGCCTATACGGCGGTCGTTTTGGGGAACACGGTTTATCCCGACGGCACCCCGTCGCCGAGACTGAAGGCCAGGCTCGACAAGGCGGTCGAGCTTTACCGGCAGGGCTATTTCAAGCGGGTCATCGTGAGCGGCGCGCAAGGCGGCGAAGGCTACGACGAAGCCAGGGTGATGAAGGATTATCTGATATCCCGCGGCGTCGAAGCGGAGGCCATTCTGCCCGACCCGCAAGGCTTCAACACCTTCGAGACGGCCCGGAATACCGCCGCCCTGCTCCGCCGGGCCGAAGACAAAAGCGTGATGGTGATTACGCAGTATTTTCATATAACACGCTGCCGGATCGCGCTGAACAAGTTCGGGATTACCGAGGTCCGTACGGCGCACGCGCATTACTTCGGACTGCGGGACATTTACTCGCTGCTGCGCGAGGTCGTCGCGATTCCGGTCTACCTGCTTAAGGAAGTTCTGATTAAATCCCCTCTCCCTCCGGGAGAGGGTTAGGGTGAGGGGTAACCAATTGATTTTAATACCCTCACCCCAGCCCTCTCCCAAGGGGAGAGGGAGCTATCCAACTTGCTCAGGTCCTCACCGGATGCAGCGACAGAAGCGATCACATAACCGATTAACAATTTAACAACTATTTCCGATACCGGAATCGACCCAACGGGGGACTCCATGACTCATAAAATCTCAAAGAAAATCGTCGCCTACAAGGTGCTGACCCAAGAAGACAAGGCCGCCGCCGAACAAACCGCGGTCGAAACAAAACTGCGCGATCTGGAGCGCATGCACGAAAACGTCGAGCGTCCCGAAGTCCTGGTCGGCTCCACCTACAAGATCAAGACCCCGCAGTCCGAGCACGCGCTGTACATCACGATCAACGACATCATCCTGAACCAGGGCACCGAACACGAAGAGCGCCGCCCGTACGAAATCTTCATCAACTCGAAGAACATGGAGCACTTCCAGTGGGTGCTGGCGTTGACGCGGGTTATTTCGGCGGTGTTCCGCAAAGGCGGCGACTCCATCTTTCTGGTCGAAGAGCTGAAAGCGGTGTTCGACCCGCGCGGCGGTTATTTCAAGAAAGGCGGCGTGTTCATGCCGTCGCTGGTCGCCGAAATCGGCCATGCGATCGAAGCGCACTTGAAGCACATCGGCATGATCAAGCCGGAAGCGATGACCGACCACCAGAAAAAGCTGCTAGACGAGAAACGCCGCGAGTTCGAAGCGTTGCACGGAAGCTCCGAAGGCCAGGCTTTTCCCGAAAAGGCCGTGCTTTGCAATAAATGCAGCACCAAAGCGATGGTGATGATGGACGGGTGCATGACTTGTTTGAATTGTGGAGAGAGTAAGTGTGGGTAATGGATAAGCTTGAGTAGTACTTAAAAAACATCTATTAGATTCATTCATAGGAGAACTCACGTGAACTGGCAAGAGCAAGATAACAAACAACAACGGGGAAAAATTGACCGTATTTATGTTTCGCCAACTGAATACTATGAACTTCACCATTTCGTTGATCATTATCTTCAAAATAACAATTATCTAGTCAATGACAAGAATCGACAAATTGTCATAGATGCAATAAATACACTCCCACAAAAGTCACCAGTACAAAGAGACACACTTACAAGATATCTAAACGATAAATTCAAAAAATAAACTGGGCAGAAAAAAGATGGCTGACGAGAAACCCAAAAACCTTGACCTCCTGGGCATTGAACCCATTGCAAAGTCCTTCGAAAAAGTCACGAACTCAACCGTAGATGGTGCTGCTGCAATTCTCAGTCGAATTTGCCTTCCTGTCGCTGAAGAAATAGGGCTACTGCTCCGAGATAGAGTTCGATATTGGCGCGCTATGAACATCGCGAAACTAACTGTTGACGCAGAGCATAAAATCAATGCCCTTGGAATAGGTCCAGATTTTCAGGCACATCCGCGAATTGTTTACCGAATTATAGAAGAAGGCTCTTGGACGGATGATGAAGATATTCAGGAGATGTGGTCCGGATTACTTGCTTCATCATGTTCTCCTGAAGGGCAAGATGACAGTAACCTTATTTTTATTCAGTTACTCACAAACATGTCGCGCATCCAGGCTCGGCTTCTTAATGTTGCTTGCGAACAAGCAGTAAAGAAATTAAGTGCCAGTGGTCTTATTATTGCTGAGCATCTTGAATTTACCTTGATAAAGTTACAGGAAATTACTGACGAGTCTGACATTCATAGACTTGACAGAGAAATGGATCACTTGAGGTCATTAGAGCTTATTCGTGGCGGTTTTAATCTTAATACTGTGGATCAGGTAGACGTTACCCCTTCAGCTCTAGCTCTACATATGTATGCGCGCTGCAAGGGCTTTCGAGATTCGCCTGTTGAATTCTATAATTTGATTCCAGCCATGTAGATACCGTCTTAAAAATCAAGCCGTCCTCCCATAATCGGGTTGATAAGGTTGGCGTGTTTTGAGGACGCCAAAGCACAAATGGACCAATTTGCGCATGACGGCGCCCAAGGCGGACATTTTGGTTTTGCCGCGT
>JBPFEE010000011.1:0-32536 GCA_051061095.1 Methylomicrobium sp.
ATCGAAATCGTGTGGAAGCAAGCCAAATACCACTGGCGCCGGTTTGCTACCTGGACAAAAGAACAGTTGCTCGAGGAAGTACAAAACCTCATGGCCAGCATCGGCTCAACTTATAAAATCCGTTTTGCGTGATTACTTATACGAAAAATGGTGCCGGGGTGACGCCGCACTGTTAATCGACCATTCATCTGCAAAACGAAGCTTCGCACCAATTGCAGGCCCATGGAAGGTGAGTGCTCGATATCCACTTCTTCCGGCAGGCCACGGCCGGAATCGCCCACTTCCAGCGTCAGGCAGTGAGAGGGTTCCTGCGTCATCTTCACCCAAAGCTGTCCCGTTTGCCTGCCACCTTCCCTAGAAAAAGCATGCTTGAAACTGTTGGAAACCAGTTCACTGACGATTAGACCAAGCGGAAGAGCTTGTTCAATATCAAAATTAAACGGGGGAACTTCAATCCGGACGGCAATATTGGATACAGTCTTGGTATAAGTGTGGCGCATAAAGCTGACCAAATTGGTGACGTACTCGGAAAAATTGATGTTCGTCAGCTCCTTGTCCTGGTATAACTGTTCGTGGATCATGGCCATGGAGCGCACTCTCCGCTGACTATCAAGGAATAGACTCCGCGCCGCAGGGTCTGTCAGCAGATCCGATTGCAATCGGAGCAGGCTGGCGATGATTTGCAGATTATTTTTAACACGGTGGTGAATTTCTTTTAATAAAGCCTCTTTTTCCTTGAGCGAAACGGTCAGTTGTTCTTCGCTATGCCGAAGTTCGGCGGTACGGGTCAGCACCCTCTGCTCGAGTTCCGCATTCAGCAAGCGCAGTTCTTCCTCTGCCCGTCTTTGACCGGTAACCACGGCCGCCAGAATCAGGGCTGTCATCGTCGTCAACCCCATGAAGGTCTGCAGCAGCCATAGAGACTCGTGAACAGCATGCTTGGCAAAAGGCCCCATGCCGTGACTAGTCGCATATACGGCAATACAGGACACCAGTAGTGAGGCCAAGGCCACACCCGCCGGGTCGAAACGAAACGCAATCCATACCAAACATGGCAGAGGCAGGAAGGCTAAAGGCGCCTGGTCGAACGGACCGATAAAAATGCCCAAAGTTATGGCCACGAGCAAAACCAGGGAGGCTACGGCTTCGGCAGGGCGCAAAGGCCAATGCTTTGCATCCCACGACAGGCGCCATGCCACCAGCAGGGGCGTCACAATGAGTACTCCCGTCAGGTCACCGAGCCACCAGGTCCACCACGAATAAAAAAAGCCTGACAAGTCCTGCAGATGCGCCAGATATAAGCTGCTCACTCCCCAGGTGGCAGCCAGAAGACAGGTCAGCGCCTCGATGGCGGTAAAGGCAAGAATAGTTGTGCCTTGTTCAAAGAGCCGCGGCACCCTAAGCCAGCGCCCCAGTAGAAAGGCGCCAAGTAGTGCCTGCAGTGTCGAACCGACCGCGATGCTAACCGTAGCCAGGAGAGTAGGAAGGCCAAACTCATCCGGCGATTTGATCAACGAGATCCAGAGATTAATCAAAAACGAGCCCAACCAGATACCAGGCCAGACACGAATCCCCCAGCAGATAAGCGCTGCCAGGGCGATACCGGACGGAGGCCATACTGCCGTGGCGTACCCGGGTGGGATAGCGTTCAGTAGGCCCAGCCAGCCGGTAAAGGTATAGGCTACTGCCAGCGCAAATACCTTCATTCGATCAACGAAAGGGCCAAACCGAAACAGTCGATCAACGGTTTAACCATATAATTCTTCCGATACGAATTAGTGAGGATTAAGACCAAGTACGGAGAGCGAACTATCTGTTACTCTACTAAAACTTATTCTAAGCACATTTTAGTATTTTTCATACTTTTTGCGTACCAAAAAGCTTACAAAATTCTTGATTTATTTTTTCAATAATAATAAAAATTTAAGGGGCTTGGTTATGTCAAAAGCTTTGCCTCTTGCCCCCCCTGGATGGATCAATAATCTCTACAAGTTCCTTTGGATATTCCGCTCGACACAGCAATCCAACGCAAAGCGCAGCAACAGCAATGTGATCAAAACCGGAAAGACCAGGTAATGGTCCAGCAATTGCAAGCTCCCCAGTGTCCCCAGCATGATGGCCCAGGATTGCAGTCCTTTTTGCTCGGCCAGGCGGCGCATGTAGTAGAGAGTTTCATCGTCCAGGCGCTCGCATTGGCCGATGAATGCGAGCGATATGAAGGCGCTCATCGCGGCAAAATACACCGGAAAGAAAAAAAACATCGGCGAATCATCTTGAAATTGCGTTTTCCAGTAAGCAAACCAGGCGAACAGTACGCAGGAAGCGAACAAATCGTACCAGATGTTGAAATGCCTTTTTTTGAACAGCGCCCCGGCAATCGCAAACAATGCGCCGCCGATGCCGAGATAGAGGAATAAAGGATTTTCCAGCTGAGCTGCCAGCGGATTCGAGGTTTGTACGAGATAGCCGAGTGCAAGGCTGAGCAGAATGAAAACAAACATGCGTTGATCCGTAGAGGGTATGGTTTCGAAAAGGCGTCCGATGGGATTTTATTTATTGTTATAGCCGATGTTATGCACACCGCCCGATTCTTACGATTCATCGCTATCGTAAAAACTCAGGCTCTGATAAAACCTGATCTATTTTTATAACGTATTGATATAAAATGGTTATTTTATTTAGTATAAAATTTTTACAATTTAACGGTAAGGCAGGCGCTACCGGGTTCGCGAGCGGTTATCTAGGGCTTTTCCACAAAGTTATCCACAGAAATTGTGGAAAAAATTCGCCGCGCAGCCGCTCGCTTGAGTTTCAAAGCGATAGCCGAAAAGGTTCGACCCAAACCCGTTCGCTCGCCTTAACGCCGCCGCAGTCGGCGGGCAGAATGATGTAACAATTGCTCTGCGACATCGAACCCAGCATATGCGATCCCTGGCCGCCGGCGGAGGCGACAAAAAAGTCGCCTTGGGCGTTTTGCGTCAGGATGCCGCGCTGAAATTCGAGGCGGCCTGGCTCTTTTTTGAGCGAGTCCGTACACGTTGCCATGAAACGCAAGGCATTGCCCGGCGTCATGCCTGCCAGCCGTTTGAGCGCCGGCTCGACCATTTGCTGAAAAGTCACCGCAACCGACACCGGATTGCCGGGCAGACCGAAGAAAAACGTCTTGCCAATTTTGCCGAAGGCGAGCGGTTTGCCGGGCTTCATGGCGATCTTCCATAGGTGGACTTCGCCAAGACGTTCGAGAACCTGCGTAATGAAATCGGCCTCGCCGACAGAAGCGCCGCCGGTCGTTATGATCACGTCGTAATTCAGGGCCGCCCGGCTCAACTCCTCTTCAAGTTGCCGCCTATCGTCGCCGATAACACCCAGGTCGACGGCCCGATAACACGGGTCCGACAACAGGCCGGCGAGCAGGTAACGATTGCTGTCATAGATTTTGCCGGGCGACAAAGGCTGGCCGATGCCGGCCAGTTCGTCGCCGGTCGAAAAAAATGCGATATTGACCGGTCTTTTGACGCTCACATCATAAACGCCGGCAGCGGCGAGCAACCCCAGCTCGGTCGCGGTCAGCTTTTTGCCCTCCCCGCACAAAAGGTCGCCCTGTTTGACGTCTTCGCCGATTTCGCGCACAAACCGACGCGCCGTTACGGCGGCCGGAAAAATAATTTCGTCTCCGTCCACCGTCACGAACTCCTGCATCACGACCGAATCGGCCTCATCCGGCACGACCGCGCCGGTAAAGATCCGGATGCATTCGCCCGCCTTCAGCCGGCCCCGAAACGGATTGCCGGCCCAGGAAACCCCGGCCGAATGGAGCCGGAATGCCTGCATTGAGTCTATGTCCCGGCTGCTAAAGGCATAGCCGTCGACCGCCGCATTGCGGTCGTGGGGGATGTCGAGCGGCGAGCGCACCGGTTCGGCCGCCACCCGGCCCAGCGCCTGTTTCAACGTGACTTTTCCTGCCCCGGAAACCGGCTGAATCGCGGCCGCTATCTTTTCCCGCGCGGCCTCGACGGAGAGCATCGGTTCGAGACTGCACGAGTCGGTCATTTGAACTCCCGGTAATAGTCCACGATGTAGCGGGCAATCAGGTCGGGCCGATTCAGATCGAGCTTGACTAAAGGGTCAGGCGCTTCGACCGGACTGTCGCTCGCAATCGCGATGATATTCGGATCATTCGGAAACAGCAGCGGCCTTTTCAGCGACGGACGGTGCAGTTCGATTTTCGGAAATTTTTCGGCTTTGAAACCCTCGACCAGGATCAGATCCAGACCGGACTGGTCCAACACCTTGAGTTGCTGATCCAGGCTCGGTTCCTGCGGCGTTTCGAACTCGTTGATGATTGCATAGCGGTATTTGGAGACCAGCATGACCGGCGAGGCGCCCGCCATGCGCAAGCGATAGCTGTCCTTGCCGGGATGGTCGATATCGAAGCTATGATGGCTGTGCTTGATCAAACCGACCTTGAGACCTTGCTGTTTCAGCAACGGAATCAATTGCGTCAGTAACGTGGTTTTGCCGGTGCCGCTGGCGGCGGCAAAACCGAGAATCGGTTTTTGCGCATTCTGCATGTGAGGCGTGTGGTTGAATTCAGTAATAACGCTATTTTAAGGTATTATTTACCCCGACACTACGATAACGGCGGCATGGCTGTTATCATCCACCGCATTGATGCCGCTCGACCGGCGCATTTTAGAATTTATAAGCAAAACCTGAGTTTCCCCCGGAGTCAACATTGATTCGCATTGCATTCGTTCTATTGCTGATTTTGCTTGTTTTTTTGGCATTGCGTAAATTGCAAAAAGCCCCGCCCGCCGTGAAAGCGCGTGTTCTTCGTTATGCGCTGATTGCAGGCGGCCTCGCGATGTTGATTTATATGGCGAAGACCGGCTGGCTAGGCGGACTGTTTGCTTTGCTCGGGCTGGCTGCGGCGTTTCTGCTCAGACTAATGCCGGCCTTGCTGCGCAATGCGCCCTATCTGCACCAGATCTGGCTCGCATGGCAACGCTCGAAGCAGGGACAATCCGAACGTCAGCAGGAATATCATCGCCCTGCTTCCGGTAAAATGACGGCGGCAGAAGCTTACGAGATTTTGGGTTTGAAAATGGGCGCCTCCGACAGGGAAATCATTGACGCGCATCGCCGTCTGATGCAAAAAATTCATCCGGACCGGGGCGGGTCCGATTACCTGGCCGCTAAGATCAATCTGGCTAAAAAAACGTTGCTAGAAAGATAAGCGCCAATGCGTAAGGTTTCTCGAATCGTCCCGTTGATGCTGGCGGCCATGCCGGTTGCCGTTATGCTTGGCTGCACCGAACGCACCGATTTGGCGCCGGTATGGGCCGGCTATCAAAATTTGAATGAAGCATTTCCGCATGCGTCTTATCCGCCTCCTGTCACGAACGGACATGTTCCGCCAGCGCAGAGGCCGCAAGTACTCCCGCCTGTGCCGGTTCGCCGTGGCTCCGGGCCGGAAAAAATGCAGACTCATTCAGAAAAACGGCAAACGCCCGCACCGGCGGCAGCAATCCCGGATGGCGTCATACGAGACAAAAAGCGGCAAGACAACAGCAAGCCCCAAACAAAGGCTTCGACTGCAGCTGCAAAAAAAAACCATGCGCCGAAGTCCAGGCTCGATCGCCCTGCCCGCAAAAGCCAGGTGGCCTCAATAAAACCGACTGCTTCGAGGGCGATAAACGAGAATGCCCGATTAAGCTTCGGTTGGCCGCTGACCGGCAAGATTTTGAAGAACTATAACCAAACGAGCAAAAAAGGTATAAAAATTGCCGGCAAAAAAGGACAATCCGTTCGGGCGGCCGAGGGCGGAAAAGTGGTCTATAGCGGGCAAGGATTGATTGGATATGGTAATCTGCTTATCATAAAGCATAACGATCAATATTTGACCGCTTATGCGAATAATGACGCCTTACTGGCCAAAGAAGGGGACTTTGTCAATAAAGGCCAAAAGATCGCCACGGTGGGCGTCGGCGCCGCCTCACGCAGGGCTATGCTGCATTTTGAAATCCGCAATCAGGGCAAGTCGGTCAATCCGTTGAAATTATTACCGAAGTTATGAAGATACCGTTGAGCACTCAAACGAAACGTCAGGGGGAATAAGATGAAAGAAAAGATTGCAGAGCCCGCTGATGATGAAATCGGCCTGCCGTTTGAAGAAGAGGAGGTAGATCTTTTTTTCGAAGAAGAATTCGAGAACGCAGATGAAGTTCTCGATGACCTGGATGTCGAGAATGAAGTCCAGACACTCAAAGCCCGCGATGACGGCTTTGACGCGACGCGGGTATATCTAAACGATCTCGGCCGCTCCAAATTGTTATCGGCCGAACAGGAAAAATTTTACGGCAGTAAAGCGTTGCGGGGAGATGCCGAATCCCGCAAGGTCATGATCGAAAGCAATCTGCGCCTGGTCGTTAAAATCTCCCGCCGTTATCTGAACCGGGGATTGCCGCTCCTGGATTTGATCGAAGAAGGTAATCTCGGATTGATCCGCGCCGTCGAAAAATTCGATCCTGACCGCGGCTTCCGTTTTTCGACCTACGCGACCTGGTGGATTCGGCAAACGATCGAGCGGGCAATCATGAACCAGACCCGCACGATCCGCCTGCCGATCCATATCGTGAAGGAAATGAACACTTATCTGAAGGCGCAGCGACACCTGCAGCAATCG
Source organism: Methylomicrobium sp. (assembly GCA_051061095.1). Classification (GTDB taxonomy): domain Bacteria; phylum Pseudomonadota; class Gammaproteobacteria; order Methylococcales; family Methylomonadaceae; genus Methylomicrobium. The sequence goes on from JBPFEE010000011.1 coordinate 6,686, forward strand.
CTCGATCACGATCCGAGCGCCGAAGAGATAGCGCTATTCATGAGCAAGCCGGTCTATAAGGTCGAAAAAATGCTCAAATTGAACGAGCGGGTTACTTCGATCGATGTGCCATGCAGCAAGGAGGTCGATAAACCCATGGTCGAAACGATTTCCGACGACGACACCCCAACGGCCGCCGACCGGATTCAGGAAGACGGCATCCGGCAAAGCATTTCCGGCTGGGTCTTTCAATTGCCGGAAAAGCAGCGCGAAGTCATCTGCCGGCGCTATGGCCTTTGCGGCTATGAGGCCGAGACGCTCGAACAAGTCGCGCTCGAATTGAACGTAACCCGCGAACGGGTGCGGCAGATTCAGATGGACGGGTTGAAACGGCTAAAAGAAATCCTCTATGCGAACGGTTATTCATTCGAAACGATTTTCAATTAATTCGGCAAAGGGTGTCTGAACAGGGCTGGCTTTTACTCCTTGCCCAAGCTGGATCTCAATATTACCCATAAAATCGCATTCGCTGATTGACAACCCTAAGCCCAAGCGCTATAACCTCCGAAAATTCTCAGTTGATTTTCCGCAACATCAATAAGGGGGATTAGCATGTCAACAAAACCCATCACACCGCAAGGCTCAAAACCATCTCGCCAATTCGGCGCTCACTCTTGCGCGTTCTGCACGATCATACCGCCGCATATGACCGATCACATCATCAAGCATGGCGATGACGAAATACGCAGCAGAATGATGGAAACGATGCGGATGACCGAACAATTCCGGGGTATTCGGGGCATCATGGGCAACATACCGGCGCTTGCGGTTTCGACAGGCCAGAAACGCCGTACCGTTTATGATGCGCGGCAAGACACCGCCCTTCCCGGCCGCCTGGTGCGCGGCGAGGGCAGCCGGCCGAGCCGGGATATTGCGGTCAATGAGGCCTATGAAGGCGCAGGCGCAACCTACGATCTGTACAATCAGGTTTATCAACGCAATTCGGTCGATGACCAAGGTCTTCGGATCGATTCGACCGTACACTTCGATGTTCAATACGACAACGCCTTCTGGAACGGCAATCAGATGGTATATGGCGACGGCGACGGGCAGCTGTTCAACCGCTTTACGATTGCGATCGACGTGATCGGCCATGAATTGACGCACGGCGTCGTGCAGTTTGAAGCGGGGTTGCAGTATCGGAACGAATCCGGGGCGTTGAACGAATCGTTCGCGGATGTATTCGGCAGCCTGGTCAAGCAGCGGTCGTTGAATCAGACCGCCGATCAGGCCGATTGGCTGATCGGCGCGGGACTGCTGGCGCCGGGGGTGAACGGCCAGGGGTTGCGCTCCCTGAAAGCGCCCGGAACCGCCTACGACGACCCAAACCTCGGCCAAGACCCGCAACCGGCGCATTATGACGACCGCTATCAAGGACGCCAGGACAACGGCGGCGTACATATCAATTCGGGCATTCCCAACCAGGCGTTTTATCTGGCGGCGATCGCCATCGGCGGCTTTGCCTGGGAAAAAGCCGGCAGAATCTGGTATGTCGCGCTCAGGGACGTGCTGCGCTCGCGTTCGACTTTTAGTAGCGCCGCCGATGCGACGATTAGGGTGGCGGGGAATCTTTACGGGCAAAACAGTATCGAACAAAAAGCGGTGCGGGATGCCTGGCAGGCGGTGGGGGTAATCCGATCCTGACGCTTCTTTTCAGGATTTTATGTGCTTTGTTATTCCGTTTAACTCGGCTATTTTCCGGAGGATCATGCGATGTATCTTATTGTTATTCCTGGTTTATATCGGCGCCGTTAGCTGTAAAACTTCAGAGAAACCCTTCCTGTCGACCGAAAAAATCATGCATGTGACGATCCAAAGAACTGGCGGGTTCGCCGGCATCCCTTTGACAAAATCAATCGATGCCGCGACCCTTTCCGCACCCGAAATCGATGATCTGAAACGAATGATCGAATCGGCCCATTTTTTTGAATTACCTGGCCTGATTCATTCAAAACCCCAGCCCGACCGGTTCGAATATCAAATCACCGTTGAACAGGACGGCAAAAAGCATAGCGTTACCGCCGCGGAACCTGCATTGCCTCCCGAATTGAAGCCATTGGTGGATTGGATGATGGGAGTGGGGCGGCCGGCAAAGTAATGGCGTTTACCGAGGGTTGATTCCCTTATTTCTTAGCCGCCGCCTGGGATCCCATCCTCCTCGCCCGCTCCCTGTTGACCATTTCTTTTCTTCGACTTTTCAATTGCTTGCCGGCGAGAGCCCATTTTCTTGCCGACCTCCTCTATCCCGGCCACTTAACGCGCATAAAACTCCGACGCTGCCGCCAACTCGCAATTGACATCCCCTCCTTCCTGATTTAGAGTTTGCCGTTGATACATGACAATAACAATAAGTATTTGGAGCGCACAATGGCTAAACCATTAATACAATTGGCACTGGATTCTCTGGATTTCGACCAAACCATCGGCCTTGCCGAAAAAACGGCGCCTTATGTCGATATTTTCGAGATCGGTACACCCTGCATCAAACACAACGGCGTCGCCCTGGTCAAAGCATTACGGGAGAAGTTTCCCCACAAATTGATTCTGGTCGATCTGAAGACGATGGACGCGGGCGAATATGAGGCGGCGCCTTTCTATGCGGCCGGAGCAGACATCTGCACGGTGCTGGGCGTTTCGGGACTCCCGACGATCAGCGGCGTGATCAAGGCGGCCATTGCGCATGGCGGCGAAGCGCAGATCGATCTGATCAATGTCCCCGATAAAGTCGCCTGCGCGCGCGCGGCCGCAGAACTCGGCGCGCAGATCATCGGCGTACACACCGGGCTTGACGCGCAAGCCGCAGGCCAAACCCCATTCGCCGACTTGCAGGCGATCGCGGAGCTGGGACTTGACGTCAGAATTTCGGTGGCGGGCGGCATCAAGCCCTCTACCATCGACCAGGTCGTCAAGGCCGGCGCGGACATCATCGTGGTCGGCGCGGCCATTTACGGCGCCCCCTGCCCGGCAACCGCCGCCAAGCAAATCCGCGACATCGTGGACGGCACCGGAGTGGTCGGCACTCCGCACCAAACCCTGATCATCAACAAAATACGTTCGATTCTGGAAGCGACCGACGACAACTTGCCGGTCAAACTGACCAACATGCTCGATAACGCCAAACGGGTCTATGTCTCCGGCGCGGGACGCTCGGGCCTGGTCTGCCGTTTCTTCGCGATGCGTCTGATGCACAGCGGTTACGATGTCAGTGTAGTCGGCGAAATCGTGACTCCGAGCATCAAAAAAGGCGACCTGTTGATCGTGATTTCCGGTTCCGGCGAAACCGAGCAATTGATCGCGTTCACGAAAAAAGCCCGCGAAGTCGGCGCGCAAATCTGCCTGATTACCGCAAAAAGCGGTTCGACAATCGGCGATATGGCCGATGCTGTGCTGCAAATCGGCCAATCAGATCAATACGGCAAAGTCGTCGGCATGCCGATGGGTACGGTGTTCGAGTTATCGACACTCTCCTTCCTGGAGGCTTTGGTATCGCATCTGATCCACGAAAAAGGCATCGCCGAAGAAGTGATGAGATACCGGCACGCGAACCTCGAATAAGAGAGCAAGGATGACCATCAAAACCAAATTACGCTGGGGAATCCTTGGCGCCGCGCGCGTAAACGAACGCCTGTTGCCCGCAATCGTCGAAGCGGAAAACGCGGAACTCGTGGCGATTGCAAGCCGCAGGCCCGGCGCGGCGGCCGAAACGCTGGCCAAATACGCCCCCGATCAAACCGAGGTAAGCACCTATGATGACCTCGAAGCCCTGTTGAACAACGACGCTGTCGATGCGGTCTATTTGCCGCTGGCTAATCACGAGCATGCCTTATGGGCATTGCGAGCGATCGAGCACGGCAAGCACGTACTCTGCGAGAAACCGATGGCGTTGTCGGTCGACGATATCATGGCAATCGAAACCGCCGCGCGCCGCTATCGAGTCACCGTAATGGAAGGCTTCATGTACCGGTTTCATCCGCAACATGCCCGCGTGCGGGAGTTGATCGCCTCGGGTTTGTTTGGTGAAGTCCGCTCGGTGCGCGCAACTTATTCGTTCATGATGCGTCCGGCGCGCATGTACCGGCTCGAACAGCCGGTAAAACGCGGCGGCGGGGCATTATGGGACATCGGCTGTTACGCGGTCCACTCGGCGCGGATGTTTTTCGAGGATGCGCCGGTTTCGGTAGCGGCCGTGTCCAGTTTTGTCGGCAGCGGCGCCGATATTTCGAGCAGCGGCATAATCGATTTCGGTCGCGGGCGCTTCGCGCAATTCGACTTCAGTTTCGAACGCGCGCGCCGTTCCGAGTACGAAGTGATCGGCACTAAAGGCGGCATCAAATGCCATACGGTCTGGCAATTGCCCGGCGACATCCCGATCATTTCCTGGTGGACCGAGGACGGCCGCGAATGCGAGGAAAGATTGCCGCCCGCCAATCATTTCCGTCTGGAAATCGAACATTTCAGCGATTGCGTGTTAAGAGGCAGGGAACCCGCATTGTCGCTGGACGACGCGAAGGATAACTGCCGGATACTTGAAGCTGTGATGCAATCGGCTGCCGAGGGCAGACTGATCAAACTGATTTGATTGAAACCAATAAAAACAATACCGAAAGTGACAAAACATGGCGGATTATAAGAAATACCATTGCATGGAATGCGAACACATTTACGACGAAGCCAAAGGCGACCCGGACAGCGGCCTTGCGCCCGGCACCCGCTGGGAAGACATTCCCGACGATTGGGAATGCCCGATCTGCGGTGCGCCGAAAAGCTTTTTCAAACTGCTCGAATAGCCTGTTCTCGTTGCCGTAGCACCCGATAGAAAATGTAAGGCGCTACGGCCGCGAGCAAATGCTTCAGCGTATGACCGCTGACCGCTCCCGCCAAATCGTATAATCCCGCATCAAAATATTCCGCGCCTTTCGATAGCGCATAGGCTGCAATCATACCCCAGTAGTAGACGCCGTCCTGTCTGTCGGAGGTGAAGAGCCAGAGTATCACCGGGATCAGAACCATCGGCAAAAACTGCACCAATGCGTACGGACGCAAATCGCCGCGGCCGTTCAGTTCGGTGACATGCCAGTAAAACACCGACACCAGCCCGATAATCAATAACGGCGCGAAGAGGGTGCGCGCCGCCCGGATTGAGATGTATTCGCCGACGATCGCGCTGAACAGCGCCATGAAGCCGATCGTCATGGGCAGCCTGTCCCAAACGAGTGTTCGATTATCCGGATTTAAATGATAGTAAGAGGAGCCGATGCCGGTCAGGAAAACGCCGACAAAAAATGCGAAATACATCCACCGCAAGTCGGCCAAAGCGCCTGCCGGCTGCCGGATGAGCACATGCCGCATGCCGATAAAGCCGATGATCAGAAACGGGACATTTGAAATGACATTCCAAAAATTCGGCAGTCCGGCGATCAGGCGCTGATCGGCGAAGCGGTGGTAGGCCGGGTCCTGGGGAATCGGAGCAAAATTGAAGACTGCGATCAATGCGGCCAGCGTGATAATAAATAAGATTCTGATGCGGTAATCGTGATGCATGGTAACCTCTCAATTGGCGGCGGTTTGTCCGGTCTTTCTCGAATACAATATTGAGCGGCGCCAGGCTTTACACGCTTCATAACAGACAATAGGGATCGTCATGCCGCGGATTGTTGATCCGGTCGCTGATCGGATGCCGCGACATGCCGTCATAAACCGGATTCGCCAAGAGCCGATCCAGACTTTGCCGTGTCTGCCTGTGATCCAGCCAAGTCCGGTAATGTTCGGCACCGATAATCACCGGCATACGGTCATGGATCGGCAGCATCCAGGTATTAGCTGCGGTAGTAATGATGGTGCAGGTATAGAGCTGCTCTGCGCCTTGCTCCCAATGCTCCCATAATCCGGCAAAGGCGAACAGCCGGCGGTCTTCGCGGCAGATATGATAAGCCTGTTTGCCGTTTTCGGTCATCTGCCATTCATAAAATCCGGTCGTCGGAATCAGGCAGCGCCTTTTGTGATAAGCCGCCTTGAATGAGGGTTTTTCGCCCAGCGTTTCGGCCCTGGCATTGATCAGCGAATGGCCGAGTTTGCTGTCTTTGGTCCAGGAAGGCACCAATCCCCAATCGAGGCTGACTGCTCTGAAATCTGCCGGCTCCGGTTGCACAATGCCAAGTATTTTTTGGCCGGGCGCGATGTTATAGCTGATTTTATAATCCGGCATCTGCGCCAAATCGAATGTTTCCATCACTTGTTCGGGCGTTGCCAGCATGTTAAAGCGTCCGCACATCCCCAGTCTCCATCATTGTAGACCTCTTCCGCCGCTATAAATCGGCAAATTTAACGAGGTAAAACGGCTGATTCGCGATAAAATAACAGGCTTTCATTTTTTTCACCAGAGAATCATTATGAACCAAGAGAGCATCGAGCTGATTCAAAACTATTATGCCGCCTTCAACGCCGGCGATATGGATACTTTTTTGAACCTGTTAACCGACGACGTGATTCACGACATCAACCAGGGCAAGCGCGAAATCGGTAAGGATGCATTCAAGCAGTTCATGGCCTGCATGAACCACAATTACAGGGAACAACTGGTCGATATGGTGATCATGGCGACCGAAGACGGCAAACGCGCGGCGGCCGAATTTGTCGTACTCGGCGAATATCTCCAAACCGACGAAGGACTGCCTGCCGCGAACGGCCAGAAATACCGCCTGCCGGCCGGCGCATTTTTTGATATCCGCGACAACAAGGTCGCGCGCATCACGAATTACTACAATCTGAATGACTGGATTTCACAGGTGGGCGGATAAAAAACACGGATAAATTGAGTTAGTGGTTTTATCGTCAACTCAACATATCGCACGTCCCCCAAACCAAAGTTGGGTTGCCGAATAGTGAGCAACCCAACGCGGCTTCACGGTTCATCATCACGCGTTTCAGCTTGATCAACATAATCCTGGGCAACTTCCCTGACGAGATGGTCGGGATGCGATCTGGCGATTCTTTTTAATCCTGTAAGCGCGCGTTGGCTTTCAAGACCCGGCAAACCTTCAACGGCCTCCATCACGACATCCGAATCGGGATCGTCCAGAGCTTTCAGCAACAGGTCAACGACTTCTTTTTTGCCGTTGAAACCCCGCATTTGCAATACGGCTTCCTTACGTAATTCAGGTTCGCGGCTCGCATAGGCTTTCTTCAGCAGCGGTATCGCGTATTTCTGATCAACCTGCACCAAAGCTTTTAATGCCTCCACTTTATCTTTCAAGTCGACGGCCTGCGCATAATCCTGGCGATAATGCTCCAGCTCTTTTTTTTCAATAATTTGATCTGGTCGTGGAGGAGTGGATTGACTATTAATCAAGACTTGAGACAGATGGTTTTGGACAGCCACGGCTTTTTGCGATTTTGGAAAGAGCATGGCCTGATTCCTTTCATTCTGTCGCGTTTCTTCCTCGGCAGGTTTATTTTTAAAAATATCCAGGATCCGTTTAACGGTATTCTGGAAAAAGCTTCGTCCGACCTGGTTTTCGCCCTCCTCACGGTCTACCTCGCCGCAAGCACTTAAAATTAAGACCAGGAATATCATCATTACGTATTTTTCCATCATCCTTCGATTACATTATCTTAATAAACGCATATTTTACTCTGATGATCATCAACGATGTTACATGGAAAATCACCAATATAAAGTCAGAGAAAAACAATAAATAAATTATATATCTAGCATCATATCAACACTCCTGCTGATAAATAATTTCCAAGTACAGCAAAGATTCGGTTACTGAATTGCAGACAGACTTAGGGGTAGTCACTTAACATTTACTTACTCCCATTATTCCATTAGAATTCCAGCGTGGAATTTGTTTTGATGTTAAGAATGATAATAAGTCAAAGGGTGTCCAGTTTTCTGGAGCGGAAAGATAGCAAGAACCAATTAAAAAAATCAATGCGATCTGCTTGCAAGGCGGTTAAAAATACTGAAACAAATTACACGCCAGTGAACTTCCTAGTTTACCCAAATGCAGGGATGAATCCACTTAGTCTTTCTTTAGCAATTAAAGATAGAAACAGGATACCTCACATAAATAATAATATTCTTCTATACTAGCAATGAGATATTCAACGATGAAAAAAAAATTATGTATTCTCGCCTCAATAGGTTTAGCTTCTATCAGCTCAAACTCCGTTTTTGCAAATCCGAATAGCAACATTGCCGCCTGCAAGGATCTTCCGACTTGGACGCAACTCAAAACCGCAATAGACGGTGCACACGCTACCAGTACTGCAGAAAACGGCGGCTTCGGCCTCAATATGTGGGCAACTCTTGTCAACCGGGACGGCGTTGTTTGTAATGTTGCTTTTACGGGAGCTGACCGAGGAGCCCAGTGGCCAGGAAGCCGGGCGATTTCCGCCGCCAAAGCCTACACGGCTAACGCCTATAGTTTACCCGGCTTGGCGCTTTCCACTGCAAATTTCTACGCTTCCGGCCAACCCGGCGGCAGTTTGTGGGGCTTGCAATTCAGCAATCCGGTCAATCCAGATCTTATCGCTGGCAATCCTAAAAGATTCGGACAACACAATGATCCCATGATTAATAAAAAAGTGGCCGGACAGATCGTATTTGGCGGCGGTTTTGCGTTGTATAACAGCCAAGGTACATTGGTAGGCGGCATAGGCGTCAGCGGGGACACCTCGTGTAAGGATCACAATTTCGGCTGGAGAGTGCGTCACGGACTGAATCTTGATTTTGTACCGGGTGGTGTAAATCCTGACACCACCAGAGCGGATAACATAATCTATGATATGGGCGCCGCATCACAGGGCTTGATCGTCAGCCCAAGCGGTTTCGGACATACTGATTGCGGATTGGGTGAAAACGCAATTTCATTAACTTTACCTGTTACCCAAACTGTTGCCCCATAATAAATGCCGATTAGTTCCGGCCTCCTGGTCGTGCTTTATTGGGAGGCCAACAAACCCGCTAAAAATATGTTAGGCTCCTGAATAATTTACACGCCTGTCTATTGATCCGGCCCCATGAAGTCTCAACTCCGTTCGGACTGAGCTTGTCGAAGCTCCCGAATGACTAGCCTTTCGACAGGCTAAAGGCGAACGGCTTCAAACTTTTAAGGGCCGGATCAATAGTTCCCTCCAAAAGGAGGAAACACTGATTCTTGATTCGGGCGGATTTAATAAATCCGCCCGCAATTTCTTTAAAAATTGAGACCGGGTTGAAAAAACCAGCTCAAATCTCTAGGCAAGAGGCCGACTGCCTCGCCTTTGGTACTTTCATTGTTTATAATAAATTTCGAGTACCTTCCAAGATAGCCTTTGCAATCGAACATATTCCTGGCATCCCCTTGGCATGGCTTATCTTATCTTTCACTGACTCCTCTTGAATGACAGGGATAAAGCTTTTTCCATCAGGGCAACATGGCTTTCTACGCAGTCCCCGGATTGGTACAATCTGTTCCGACGGGTATGTCCTTGCCGTTGTTGAACGCTTTGCTAATCGATTGTTTTAGCCTCACTATTCCTGCCAATGTTTTTAGCTAACTTCAATTAATACCGGTAACACTGTGAAATTTAATAAAACCCGCTATGCTGTCTTTGCGGCCATTTTTGTCGCTGCCGCTTTACTGGCCCTCAATTTCGATTATTTTTTGACTCAAGGAACCGATTCCAATTCTTCAGGAAACACTGCGGAGCAAAATCAACCTACAGCGAAACTTCAAACCGAAACGCAACCGGATACCATCACTCAATTGCTGCAACAAAACACAAAGACCTCGCCTAAAATCGCAGCTTCTGATATGTCTTCGGATATAACTGCTGAAGACATGGAGACATTGCAAGAAGCATTAAACGACTTTTACTCATCGGAGGATGAACAAGACCGGGAAACGGCTTTAATGAACCTGGGCGAATACCCGGACCCCAAAGCCAAGGAGGCGATTCTTTATGCGCTGAATGACCCGGCAGACATCGTACGGGAGCAGGCGGTCAGCCAGATCAGCAACTGGGAAGACGAAAATGAACAACAGCAAATGTTGCTGACTGCTCTTAGCAACGACAAGCAGGACATCGTGGTACTGGCGCTGGAATCGATCGTCGAACTCGACGATCCGGCCTTGATTCAAAAGGTCAAGGAATTAAGCAGCAATAAAAACGAAGACATCAGCGAAGCCGCGAAAGCCGCGCTGGAAACGTCGGGCTCGTATTAAACATCTTGATCCAAGCGATTGCCGGACAATCTGCCGGCAATCGAAGGCGCTATCATTTTCCGAAGATCCATTTCACATGCGCGATCATGTCCTGGAGCGAGTTTTCCCGAATCGTCTGCATCAATTCCTTCACCTTGAATTCATGATGCCGCTCATAAGCAACGCCGTGCTGAGGCATGTCGGCCAGCCCTGTCTCGCGGGCATGCTCAATGAAGCCGCTGTTTTTCCAGAAGAATGCGCCGGGCATCGTGGTCGGAATCACCAACACGAAAAACAGCGAACGGCTGAAAACACTGTTGGTCAGCATCAACAGGAATAACGCCAGGCCTGCAATCAGACTGAAATAATCTGAAAAGCCATGGACAGTCAACAGGAGCGTCAGCAGCAGACTCGTTACCAGCAAGGCATTACGGAACATATATGACTTACCGTATTGAGTCACCTGGCGGTAGTAAGATGCCGCGCCTTCGTGGTTGCTGTGTTGCATTTCATGGGCATGCGCCAGATGGCCGACACCCTCCAACGCCAGTCCTGTCATTATGATGAAGACGAGTATGTGCAGCAATATTTGGGAGCTTTCGGCAGCAAGCGGCTGTGTCAGCACACAAACCGAGGCAATGATCAACGCCCCCAAACTGAGCATGGAACCGAAGAATGCCGTTCCGGTTTGCCAGTGATTCCAAAAAGGCCGGGCTGGAATTCTATATAATTGGTACATATAGAATAAACCGATTGCGCCGCCGGCCACGCCGATCAACGCGAAACCGTTCGCCAGAAACCGGGCAAAAACATGATCGAATAAGGCAAAGAAGACATAACCCAGCAGACCGGTATAAAACAGCGAAACCCCAGCGATCTCCCGGCTCACCGGCGACCATCTCAGATTATTGAAACCCCGGTAAAAACGATGCGGTTTGCCGAGGTGCATGTTCAATTTGAACAGCCCCGTCGTTGCAATCATCACCAAGCCGGTAAGCAAGGGCCATTTGAGATACGGTTCCTGCAATGCCGCCAGCGCGGGCAAGCCCAGCCAGGAAGCCGCTATCGTCATGATAAAAGCCCCCACCGTCGCCTGGGTGCATAACGTGAAGATGACATGCGCGCTCTCATGGCTGGTCAGCAGTTTTTTCAAATTCCAGTGCTTTTCCCATCGGTGCTTGTCATGGACGGTCGCCTTGAATTTGTCTTTTTCCTCGTCGTCGCGCAGATATTTCAGCGGCATCGCATCGGTGCGGGTGACTTCCTTCGGCATCGGGCGGTTTTGCTGAAAACGGATGTTGGGATGGGTAATATCGGTGGACGGGAAGCCCGGAATCGAGGTTTTAGCCTGCACCCGGTTTTGCGGAATGTTTTCAATCACCCCGAAATCCAGCGCATTGCCCAGGCAGGCGGCGACGCAGGCCGGCTTCAGATTGACTTCTAGACGGTCGACGCACATATTGCATTTGGACACCTCGCCCTTAACCGGATCGAGTTGCGGCGCGTTATAGGGGCAAACCCAGGTGCAGTAGCCGCAACCGAAACAGATGTCGGGGTCCTGCAGCACCGCGCCGTATTCGGCGAACTTGGTGTAGGCGCGGGTCGGACAGCCTTTCAGGCACACCGGATCGTCGCAATGATTGCACGCCATCGAGATATTCAGGCGCTTGTAAGCGGGATAAGAACCGCCTTCGACGAAGCCCACGGAACGGTAAGCCAGATGAACAGGCAGATCGTTTTTTTCGCTGCAAGCCGATTCACAGGCATGGCAGCCGATGCAGTTGTCGGCGTTAAAATAAAAGCCGTGCTGTTTATAGCGGTTGGGATTTTCTCCTATGACGGGAATGTTATTGATGTTCAGGCTGCTGTTTCTCAGTTCGCTGGCTTTATGGGTCAGCTCGATATTCTGTCCATAACGATTTTGTTTTTGCGCCGCCTTGTCATTTAAAAAAGCATACTTGGGCTCGTCGGCTCGTACTTCAGCCATCATAATCTCCGATATTAATAGGTGCGCGATTCTTTGTTTAGCTGGGCGGCAATTTGCTGATCGACCTTTTCAATCCTGACCGCCTGCTGCTTGAATGCGGGCTGCCTTGAGTGGGGATCGAGCAGGCCCAAGGTGAGCCGGTTGACGCAATCGAAAAAATGAAACGGAATAAACACCATGTTTTTGGGAACGCGCTGAGTCAACATCACCATCACCACCGCATCGCCCCGGCGCGAAACAGCGCGTACATAAGATTGATGCTCTATACCCAGGGCCTCCGCGGCTTCGGGATTCATCTCCATGAATGGAATCGGGCTAAATTTGTTGTTGTTGCCGATTTTTCCGGTCTTGGTTCGGGTATGCCAGTGCTCGACCAGACGGCCGGAATTCAGCCAGAACGGATAGTCGCCATCCGGCACTTCATTGTTATTGATAAACGGCAGCGGAATCAATTTGGCCCTTCCGCCTTTGTAGCGAAAGGATTGAGACTGCGTGTACAGCCGCTGTTCGCCATTGACGCCCTGCTTCGCCTGGTCTTCGGTATAGGGCCATTGGATGCCGCGCTTTTGTTCGATCAGATCATGGCTCATGCCCGAAATATCACAAAGGCGGCCCTTGGACAGCTGCTTCATTTCCTCGAACACGTCGGCGGGACGATCCGGAAATTTAATCTTCTGTCCTTGCTCAAAACGCTTGGCCAGCAGATTGAAAATTTCCAGGTCCGATTTCGAATCGGCGTAAGGAGCTTTGACCTGGCGGGTAATGTTGACCCGACGTTCGGTGTTGGTAAACACACCTTCCTTTTCCGCCCAGGTCGCCGCAGGTAAAAAGATATGAGCGTATTGATTCGATTCCGCGTCGGCGTAACAATCCTGCACAATCAGGCATTCCAGTTTTTTCAGGGTTTTGCGTATGCGCGCGGTATCGGGCATCGACGTCATCGGATTGGTCGCAACCAGCCACAAGCCCTTGATCTCGCCGGCTTCAATGGCGGGAAATATGTCGGTTTCGGTCAGGCCGCGCTGCTTGGGGAAAAACTCGGGATCGATGCCCCAGAATTTTGCAATTTCCTCACGCTCCTCCGGCTTTTCCAATGCCCGATAACCGGGCAAGCCGGAACAGGAGGACCATTCGCGCGTCCCCATCGCATTGCACTGGCCGGTGATCGACAAACTGGTGCCGCCGGGCTTGCCGATGTTGCCGGTGACCAGATTCAGATTGTTGATACCGACGACGCCGTCCGAGCCGTGGGTGCTCTGGTTGATGCCCATCGTCCAGATACTCATCGCGCGGTCCGCCTTGGCGTAATATCTTGCGACTGTGCGGATGGTTTCGGCGTCGATGCCGCAAATCATTGATGCAGTCTCAGGATCGTAGTTTTGAACTTCTCTGGCCAGCTCCTCGAAGCCGGTGGTGTTGGTATCGATATAGTCGCGATCTTCCAGTCCTTCGGCGAGAATCACATGAATCAGCGCATTTTGCAATACCACGTCGGTGCCCGGCGTAATCGGCAGATGAATATCGGCGAACTGCGCCAGCATCGTCACTCTCGGATCGACGACGATCAGCGGAAACTTGCGTTTTTCCATTGCTTCTTTCATACGCCAGTAAATGATCGGATGCTGCTCCGGCAGATTCGAGCCCCAGGCAATCAGGCAATCGGTATGCTCGAAATCTTCATAACATCCCGGAGGGCCGTCCGAGCCGAACGAGCGTTTATAGCCTGAGACCGCCGACGCCATGCATAAAGTGGTGTTGCCGTCGTAATTGTTGCTGCCGATGACGCCGCGTGCGAGTTTGCCAAGCGTATAGAATTCTTCGGTCAAAAGTTGCCCGGTCGAAATGATCGCGAAAGCGTCGCGTCCGTGTGTACTCTGAATTCGTTTGATTTCCGACGCCATTTTATCCAGCGCCGTGTCCCACTCCGCAACCTGGTAGGGCTGGTATATCGAGTTTCGCAGCAAAGGCTTCTGGCCGCGTCCTGAGGCTTCGAACACCTGATATTCGAAAATCCCTTTGAGACACAGCTTGCCGCGATTGACATCGGCGCCGCCGACACCGCGCGTTGCCACCGGTTTACCGTCGGCATTGCTGCCGATTTCAATCGAACAGCCGGTGGAACAGTAGCCGCAAGTTGAATACGTCCATTTTACGACGCCCTTGTCGGCCATCTTGATCGGATTTTTTTTATTTCGTCCAAATAACATAAATCGTCAACTCTGTTGTGTAATCATTCGTCCTTTGCTTCGCCTCTCCTCGTTCCCACGCGCCGCGAGGGAATGCGGTTTAGGCGCGCCCGCGCCGCGGCAACCAGTCCGCAGCGCGGCTGGACTCGGTTCTCACGTAGCACGCGGGAACCGGAAAAGGGGCGCGATGCGCACTTTACATTGGCCATCAATCCGGCAAAAACACCGTCCCCTGCGCAAAAATCACCGCGCTTCCGCCGACCCGGAGAGTCAATTGCGCCTTCCCTTTGTGATCCATTTCGATATTCAACAGGCTCCGCCGTGAATTCGCATCGCCCCGGTCGACGGCAAACACATGGGTGCCCTTGCGCGTGTGTTCGAACGAGCACAGATAGGAAGCGAAGGCGGGCACCGCCGCACCGACAGGCGGATCGTCGTCATGGCCGATGTGCGGCCCCAGTAAACGCAGATTGAAGTCCGAATCGGAATAAGGCGTTTTCGGCGCGAACAACAGGATTTCCTGCGCGGCGGTCTGCGGGGCGGCGGACCGGCTCCATGCCGCATAATTGAAGCGCGCCTTGCGCACCGTCTCGTACTTCCAGACCGGCACGACCAGATAAGGCATGCCGCAGGCGACCAGCCGCGCCGAATATTTGATATGGTCGAGATCGGATTGCTGGATCGATAGCACGGATGCCAGCTCCTCATCGGTTGGCGCAAAGCGATCGATAATCGAGGAGACTTTGTTCGTAAACTGCACGAATGCGGGCTTCCCTTGTTCGGCCGTTATGTTCACATCGATCTGCCCTGCGTTCTGCTCGAACACGACCGGGGTAACCGGATCGTCGAGCACGATGTCGCCGCACAAGCCAAGCACATAGGCGGCCGCGATGATCGGATGGCCGGCAAAATCAACTTCGGCTTTCGGCGAAAACATCCGCAATTTGCGCAGGTCGCCGCCGGGGTGGAAGACAAAAACGGTTTCCCACAGATTCAATTCGTTCGCGATTTTTTGCATTTGCTCGTCGCCGAGCCCGTCCGCATTCGGGAACACCGCGATTTGCGCGCCGTTGAAGACCTCACGGGTAAACACGTCGGCAATGTAATACTGATAATTCATCTTTTAGCCTCCGACGCCGACTTCGACCCGACCGTTTTCAATCCGGACCGGATAAACAGGGACCGATACCGCCGCATCTTCCACACAAACGCCGGTCTGCAAATTGAAATGCTGCTTATACAATGGCGAGGCCACCACGGGCTGGCTGCTGATGTCGCCTATCATGCCGCGCGACAACACATTCGCCTGGCCGATCGGATCGTAGTTGCCGATCGCAAACAGAGCCGGTTCATTCGGCATGAAAAATATCGCCACTTGCTGTCCTTTTACCAGGGCACAAACGCCCGAATTGGGCTGCAGATCATCTGCACCGCAAACATCGATCCATTCGGTCATTCCACATCCCCCGTTACGGTTTCTTTTTCTGTTTCAACGATCAGTTTGAAATGCTTGCGTTCGTCTTCGAGAGCCGGCCGGAACTGGCCGCGCTCCTCGACGAACAATACGTTGTCGTCCTGCGCATCGCTGTTGACGAAATGGCGGAAGCGCTTCAGGCGCGTTTCGTCGTTGATCGTGGTCTTCCACTCGCATTGATAGGTATCGATCACATATTTCATCTGCTGCTCGAGCTGTTCGCAAAGGCCGAGCTTGTCGTCGATGATCACCGATTTGAGATAATCGAGGCCGCCTTCCATGTTCTCCATCCAGACCGAGGTCCGCTGCAGGCGGTCGGCGGTGCGTACATAAAAAATCAGGAAGCGGTCGATCAGTTTGATCAAGGTTTCTTTGTCGAGTCCGGTCGCAAACAGATCGGCATGGCGCGGCTTCATGCCGCCGTTGCCGCAGACATAAAGGTTCCAGCCGGTTTCGGTCGCGATCACGCCGACGTCCTTGCCTTGGGCTTCGGCACACTCGCGGGTGCAGCCGGACACCGCAAACTTCAGTTTGTGCGGCGAACGCAGCCCCTTGTAGCGGTTTTCGAGTTCGATCGCGAGGCCGACGCTGTCGTCGACCCCGTAGCGGCACCAGGTGCTGCCGACGCAGGATTTGACCGTGCGCAGCGACTTGCCGTAGGCATGGCCGGATTCGAAGCCGGCATCGATCAGGTCCTTCCAGATCGACGGCAGCTGATCCACGCGCGCACCGAACAAGTCGACGCGCTGGCCGCCGGTGATCTTCGTATAAAGCTTGTAGTTTTTCGCGACCTGGCCGAGCGCAATCAGCATATCCGGCTTGATCTCGCCGCCGGTGATCCGCGGCACGACCGAGTAGGTGCCGTCTTTCTGCATATTCGCCAGGAAGGTGTCGTTGGTGTCCTGCAGGCCGACATGCTCGTTTTTCAGGATGTAATCGTTCCAGTAGGATGCCAGGATCGAACCGACCGCCGGCTTGCATATATCACAGCCTTTGCCCTTGCCGTATTTTTCGAGCAGTTCGTCGAAAGTTCTGATCTGCTTGACCATGACCAGGTTGTACAAATCCTGGCGGGTGTAAGCGAAATGTTCGCAAAGGTCGGTGTTGACCTCGTAGCCGTGTTTCGAAAGTTCGGAATTCAATACCGATTTCAACAGCGCCGCGCAGCCGCCGCAGCCGGTCGAGGCCTTGGTTTCGGCTTTCAGGCCGCCGATCGTGGTGCAGCCGCCGTCGATCGACTTGCAGATGTCGCCTTTGGTCACGTTGTAGCAGGAGCAGATCGTCGCGGACATCGGCAATGCATCGGGCCCCAGGCCGACCGATTCGTCGGAGCGGCTCGGCAGGATCAGCGCATCCGGATTTTCCGGCAGTTCGATCCCGTTCAGGCAATATTGCAACAGGGTGCCGTAGCCGGACGCATCGCCGACCAGCACCGCGCCCAGCAGGCGTTTTTTGTCCTGGCTGACCACCAGGCGCTTATAGACTTCGGAGGCGCCGTTCTGATAGGTATAAACCATCGCCCCCGGCGTTTTCGCGTGCGCATCCCCGATGCTCGCGACGTCGACGCCCATCAGCTTCAGTTTGGTGCTCATGTCCGCACCGGTAAAGCTGCCTTCGCTGCCGGTCAGTTCGGCCACGACGGTCCGCGCCATCGCATAGCCGGGCGCGACCAGGCCGAAAATCATTCCGTTCCAGAGCGCGCACTCGCCGATCGCATAGATGTCGGGATCGGACGTCCTGCACTGGTTGTCGATCACGATGCCGCCACGCGGCCCCATCTCCAGGCCCGAGGCGTGCGCCAGTTCGTCGCGCGGACGGATGCCGGCCGAGAACAGGATCAGGTCGGTTTCGAGCTCCGTGCCGTCCGCAAAACACATCTTATGGCGGCAGGTGTCGCCGTCCTTGATCACGCTGGTGTTCTTGCCGGTATGCACGCTCACGCCGAGCGCTTCGATCTTTTGCCTGAGCATCGCACCGCCCGCTTCATCCAGTTGCACCGCCATCAGCCGCGGCGCGAATTCGACTACATGGGTTTGCAGGCCCAAATCGGTCAGCGCCTTGGCCGCTTCAAGCCCAAGCAGGCCGCCGCCGATCACCACGCCGACCCTGCCGTCTTGCGCGGACGAGGTGATCGCTTCGAGGTCTTCGATCGTGCGATAAACGAAACAATGCGGTCGCTCATGGCCCGGCACCGGCGGCACGAACGGATAGGAACCGGTCGCGAGCACCAGCTTGTCATATGAAATGGTGACGCCTTTCGCGGAGCTGACCGTTTTGGCGGCGCGGTTGATCATCGCGGCCTTGTCGCCGAGATGCACGGTAATGCCGTTTTGCTCGAAAAAACCGTCTTCGACCAGAGACAGGTCTTTTGCGGTCTTGCCGCTAAAAAACGAAGAGAGGTGCACCCTATCGTAAGCCGCTCTCGGTTCTTCGCAAAAGGTCACAATGTTGTAATCGGCTTGCCTGCCGCTGCCGACCAAGCTGGCCAAAAAATTCTGCCCGACCATGCCGTTGCCGATCACAACGACTGTTTGTTTTGTACTCATGACACCCTCAGCTAAAAGGTTAACGCTTATTGTAAACAAGCCCAAGCAAGATACGCGCCATTTTTTATAAAATATTGTTTCGTATAAATATTGCCGGAATCCTACGATTTCACTCAAGAATACCGGCAATAAAACGCACGATAACAGTGCATTGAGTTGAATATCCTCTCATCCGCACACCTTTATAGTGCACGGCAACCGTCTTTAGTGCGTAAAGCCGAGATTATGGAAGAGACTAAACAAAGATCGACTCAGCCCCGCCGAGAAGAATCCTGGAGAAAATGCAATAACTCCCAAAACCCATTGGAATGGCAAGCAGATAAGCCAACGCCTCTAGCAACGGCGCCTGGGGATGCCTGGCTTATCCAACCTAGGCCAAAATATTCAGGCGGATTAGGCGTCAGTTCGACTTGAGCAGGAAGTACAGAGTCACCAGATTGGTGACGAGGAAGATGAAAGCCAGCGTTTTCCAAACCAGCAAGGGACTCCGCTGCATCAACGGCAGGGCTTCTTCGGCGGTCAGAAATTTCGGATTGGGGGTTGAAAGGTCGTAAAGGAACTCGGAGAGATCATCGTAACGGAACTCATGCTGGATCGAAGTCGCTTTTTTTAGGGCGCCGTCGATCCAGAGCGGCACCATCGGATTACAAGAAATACTCGGCACATAGCGGAGTTTATCCAGATTCGTCTTGTTCGGCTTTTCCGGCATCGCCCGACCGAACGGCAACGCGCCGTTGACCATTTCATAAGCGATCACGCCGAGCGAAAACAGATCCGACTTGACCGTGCCGCGCAGGCCCAGATGGTATTCCGGCGCGGTGTAGTTTAGCGTGCCGAGGATGTTTTCGGTGCTGCCGTGATCGAGCGGCGTGATTTCGGCGATACCGGCGATCTTGACCGAACCGAAATCGATGATCTTGACCGTGCCGTTCTCGTCGAACATGATGTTTTCGGGCTTCAGGTCCTGATGCAACATTTCCATCCGGTGAAACGCCCGCAAGCCCAGCGCAATCTGTTCGATGATCTTTCTGACCTCTTTGATCTCCGGCTTCGGATTCGCCTGCATCCACCCCGCCAAAGTCGGCCCTTCGAGAAACTCGGTCACATAATAGATGCAGCTTTTGTCGCGATCGGAACCGAGCGTTTTGACCACATGGTCGCTGTGAATGCGCTTGCCGGCCCATTCTTCATGCAGAAAATGCTCGATGTAATGGGTGTCGTCCTCATACAGCACGGAGGGGGTTTTCAGAATCACCTGAATGCCGGTTTCGGTATCGAAGGCGCGGTAAATCTGCGTGCGTTTGCTCGCGTGCATTTCCTCCTCGATCCGGTAACCGTCCAGAATCATGCCCGGACTCAGCGGCGGCGGAAACGGCAACTGGCTGCGGTGGCGCAGAATTTCGTCTTCCTTGACCAGGGGCAGCCCTTCGATCCTAAGCAGTTGGCAGGTCAGGTTGTCATCGCTCCGATTTTCCGCGGCTTTTTTGATGATGCGCTCGGCGGCTGCCGTCAAATCGCCGCTGTCCGCCAGCAATAGTTTCAACGACTTCTCGTCGATAAAATCGTGCACGCCGTCGGTCGTCATCAAGAATAGATCGCCGCGTCTGAGCGGAAACGCCTGATAATCGACCTCCAGACGCGGCTCGATACCCATTGCCCGGTTCAGATAGTTGCGTTCATTGCCCGCCCAGATGCGGTGATCGCGGGTCAGTTGTTCCAGATTGCCGTCGCGCAGTCGGTAAATGCGCGAATCGCCAATATGAAAAATATACGCCGTGTTCGACTTCAAGACGATCGCGCTAAGCGTGCTGACCATGCCGTGCGTCGCCTCATAGCGGCGCTGGCCCTGGCTATGCAGCCAGGAGTTCGTCGCGGAAAGAATTTTTTGGCCGGCGTATTTGACCGACCAGGAATCGGGCGTGCTGTAGTAGTCGTCCAGAAACGCCGCGACACAGCAATGGCTCGCCTCCTTGCCCGCATCGCAGCCGCTCATGCCGTCCGCAATGGCTGCCGCGATGCCTTTATAGGTCAGCTGATGATCCTCGGGAATCAGGGAACCTACAAAATCCTGATTTTCCTCCTTGATGCCGGGATCGCTGGCGTAGGCAACGCTGACGGATAACTTGGCTGTAGTCATATCGAGGGGTACCAGGTTCAGGGTGGGTTCAAGGAATATCCTGGACCCGCGAACCCTGTACCCTGAACCTTGTCTCCTGTACCTAATTCACTTCTATCATTTCGATCGTGCCGTCTTCCAGCACTTCGGCCATATGCCCCTTCGGCTCGTCGATGAATTGCACCGCGATCAGCACGAAAAAAGCGACCGCCCCGATCACCAGGAAAAACTCGGCCGGGGTCACGAACGACAGCACGGTCAGAAACATTACCCCGCCGACATTGCCGTAAGCGCCGACCATGCCGGCGATCTGACCGGTCATCCGCCGCTTGATCAGCGGCACCATCGCATATACCGCGCCGCAACCGGCTTGCACAAAAAAGGAACAGGCCAGCGTCACCAGCACCGCAACCGACACCGGCCAGCTCGAGGTGATTTGCGACATGCACAAAAAGCCGATCAATACCCCCGCGGTCACGATCGTCAACGACAGTTTACGGCCGAAATGGTCGCTGAACCAGCCGCCGCCCGGACGCGCCA
Source organism: Methylomicrobium sp. (assembly GCA_051061095.1). Taxonomy (GTDB): domain Bacteria; phylum Pseudomonadota; class Gammaproteobacteria; order Methylococcales; family Methylomonadaceae; genus Methylomicrobium. Next base: position 27,764 of record JBPFEE010000011.1, read on the forward strand.
CCATGTTCATGAAGGCGAAACTGCCGCCGAGAAGGCCCGCCTGCACCATCGTGACGCCTTGCGTTTCGTGAAAGGTATGGAAGAAAAACAGCGGCAGCATCGACACGACCGCCAGTTCGGAACCGAACGTGATCAAGTAAGACAGGTTCAGAATCGCGACCTGCTTGAATTTGTAGCGGTGAATTTCTTCGACCGGCTGGAACACATGATCCTTGTTCACATGAAAAATCTTGTAGACGTTGTACAGAAACATGACCCAGATAAAGGCATGAATAGCATAGGCAATATTTCCGGGCAACATGCTGACCCCGGCCGGGGACAATTTCCAGGTCAACACCGACAAAGTCGCATAAAGCGGGATCGTCATCGCGATATAAAAAACCAGATCGCCGACGCTGGTCACTTCCATTGCGCCCGATTTTTTCGGCTTGAAATAAGTCGAACCTTTCGGCGTATCGGAGACGCTGAAATAATAGATGACGGAATAGACCAGCGCGATCACGCCGGTGCTTGCGACCGCGTAACGCCAGCCTTCATCGCCGCCGAACAGCAGCGCGATTACCGGCAGCGAGCCCGAGGCCGCCGCCGAACCAAAATTGCCCCAACCACCGTAGACGCCTTCGGCAATTCCTATCTGCCGGGCGGGAAACCATTCGCCCACCATCCGGATGCCGATCACGAAACCGGCGCCGATAAAACCCAACAGAAAGCGGGCCAGCGCCAATTGTTCGAAGCTGTTCGCAAACGCGAACATGAAACAGGGGATGCTGCCCAGACCGAGCAAAATCGAATAAGTGCGTTTGGGCCCGAACTTGTCGACCAGGATGCCGATCGCGATACGTGCCGGAATGGTCAATGCGACGTTCAGAATCAGAATCGTCTTGATCTGGGAGTCGGTCAGACCCAACGTTTTGCTGATCACCAGCATCAACGGCGCATGGTTGAACCAGACCACAAAACTGATGAAAAACGCCAGCCAGGTCATGTGAAGAATTTTCATTCTCCCCGAAAAGGACAACAAATTAAAATTTGCATTCGACATGATGAATTCTCTGAATAAATCTAAGGAGTGCTTCTGCACTAGCATGATGCGTGCCAATTCACCAAAATCGATGACCACTCTAAATAATTGATTTATCTTGGATCGTTCGGCTAACCCTTGCACCAATACGAAAGAAACGAGAACCCATAAGCACCAAAGCAATGCCAACTGCATCGTATTGGTGCGTTTTGCCAACACAGTAGCTCAAAAGACGGCTACGCCGGAGAGATTTGGATAAAGGTTGTGCGAGACGCACCGAATTATTGCCTGAGGCGTAAGATGAACAGCGTTTTTCTTCCGACTCATCTTTCCGGATTGACCGACTTCAAAAAACTAACGATGTGGCTCAACTTAGTTGCTCATAACAGAGTGATGCCTTATTCTAGCGCGAATGTAGCTGCCGGTATCCTTCGTTTATTCGAAGGGGAGCAGGGTTTTTACCTTATTTCAAGGATGCACGGGAAAAGACAATTCTGTTTCCAAGCATCATTAGCATCCGCATCAAAGCCATGGGAGCAAGGAAATGGAACTCTACGGTGTCGCCCGAGATGATCTGCAAGAAATGATCGCCCAACTGGAACAAGCCCTCTTTCATCATCAGCAATGGCACGCTGCATTGATCCGCGCACTCATCTGCAAGTTGCCGGCTGATCAACACGATTTCACTCCCGAATCCCACCATGAATGTCGCTTCGGCCAATGGTACTACGGCAAAGTACCCGAGAAGTTGCGTAATCTTCCCGGTTTCATCGCCTTGGGCAATGAGCATAAACGCATGCACCAGTTGGCTGCCAAACTGCTACTCGAAGCAAAAGCAGGAGGCACTGTTATTCCTTTTGACTACGACAATTTTTCCAATGCCCTCGACCGAATGCGTCTTGAGATATCGGCTTTGGAATTTGAATTGGAGAACGTGCTATACAACCACGATCCGCTGACAGGCGCTATTAACCGATTCGGCATTCTGCCGGCCCTTCGCGAGCAACAGGATTTGATAAAACGCGAAGTACTGTCTTGCTGCATTGCCATGGTTGACTTGGATAATTTCAAGAATATCAATGACCTGTACGGCCATATCGTAGGCGACCATGTGTTGACTGCGACGGTTCGCTACTTCATCAAACATCTTCGCCCCTACGACAAAATATTCCGCTACGGAGGGGAAGAATTCCTGCTCTTAATGCAGCATACCGAATTGGCATCTTGTTACGACATGATGGAACGTTTGCGTAACGGACTCGCCTCCATATCCATCGATATCGACAAAAAAGAGCTGCCGATCCACATCACGGCATCTTTTGGCGTGGTACTCCTTGATCATGACACACCGGTTGAAACGTCCATTGACCGTGCCGATAAGGCAATGTATGCGGCAAAAGCCGCTGGACGGAATTGTATACGGATATGGGATACGGCGATAAGCTCCTCTAGCTGAGACTCAAACGCCTGCTCTTGACCGGTTCAAGCCGATCAATTCCAGGGATCCTCGCCTTTTTCATATCGGACGAGTCCGCGATACATGCTGCGGTACTTCAGGGCGTTTACAGCTTTGGCGGAGCCAACTGTGGCCGTACTCAACGTATCCCCAATGCGCTCACTGGAGCGGAATGATCAATGATCCGATCACCTGCACGCAGGCCGATTGCTGCCTGTTCAGCGATGTATTTAGCGCAATGTCGAAAACACACTGGGGGCGGACGGAATGTACAGGAAAATACAAAGAGGCTCGCTAGAAAAAGGTTTTTTAACAGTTCTGGGGCAGCAATCAATCGACCCTCACTTCATGGGAAATGCTAAAGCATTCGGAGGTACCGTTGAAGGCGCGAAAATTTATCAACTGCCAGGCCAAGCACCGGCATCTCCAGGAGCTGATTGGGGTAATTATAGTTATTTGTTGCCCGGCTCCCATCTCCACTTCTGCACTAATCGAGAATGCAGCGGCAACCGTAGGCGGGCTCCAATTCCCGGATACTGCAAATTATCGCCTGCTGGATACTGAAAGCGACGGCATCTATGAGGCTCTTTCTGTCGATGTCGATGTCGAGATTACCCAGGCGGGTTCCTATACCATAGGGTGCGAATTAAGGAAAAACGGCCAGTTAATTACCAGCGGCCAGTATCATTCTTCAGCTGACTGCACGAAAACCTTGATAGCCGAATCCGGAAAGCAAACGGTAACGCTGATGTTCTCGGGTGAAGAAATCTTCCGTTCCGGTCAAGACGGTCCCTACGACCTCAATCTCTCAGTCTTAGGCGAAACGAACACAAAAAGTCTGCAAACGCCAAATTATGATCATCAAACTTTCGGAGAGCTTCTCGCATACATTACCGGAGCGCACGATGAGGGGGTAGATGAGAATGGTGATGGGATGTTAGAGGGTCTCCGTGTGACGATGGATCTCATTGTTCGCGCAAGTGGTAATTACCGTTTTGCAGGGTCTTTGTATAAAGATGGCAAGCCCTCAATAAGTAACGCTTATGCCGACGATGTCATGCTTACGGCCGGGCAGACGCAGTATAGTTTTGTGTTTCCCGGTTTACCGTTGCGTCGGTCCGGCCTGAATGGACCATATGATGGAGGGTTGTCGCTTGAAGAAAGCAGCGGCGAAGGCAATCGCTATGCGGTAGGTTTCAAATTTGTCAGCCAGCCTTATCAGTTTCAAAACTTCGCCTCCGTGTTTGAACTGGTGGACGGTTCCGTTGCCGATAAAGGGGTTGATAACAATGGCAATGGGCTGTTCGACCTCCTTAATGTCACCGTTGATGCCAGTTTTTCCCAAGCAGCGACTTATCTGTTGGAAAGTCAGCTCGAACTGACGAGCACCTCGGGAACCTACCATACATCAAGTATTTCACAATCAATCACGGTAACACCTGGGATTCGGCAATTGAGTTTTGATTTTGACGGAGCTTATATTTTCAAACGTCAAATTGACGGCCCATACCGGGTGGAAGTTGTCCTTAAGGATCCTGAAACTCACAAAGTAATTGACAGGCTTCAGCTTCCGCAAGAGACTAAAAGCTATTCGTATACCGAGTTTGACCCCAATCAAGCGACTGTTCCAGCCATCGTCCTGACGGGCTCTTCGAGCAATCGTGGGGTCGACACCGATGGGGACGGCTTGTTCAACCAACTACAAGTTGAGGTAGGGGTAAAACTGAGAACGAGCGGCACCTACGTTTGGAGCGCCCGCTTAGTGGATTCAACAGGTACGGAAATCGGTTTTTATACGCATCAACTGGTTTTAAGTGCCGGCGATGCCCAGATAAGCTTTGTCTTTGACGGCAACAGAATCGGCCAGAACGATCAAGACGGTCCTTACTTCGTAACAGATTTATTGATAGCTGGCCCCAGCGGCAGCAACTTGGTCAGCTTCGATCTAGCCACGACTTATGCTTACAAGGCCAGCGAGTTTGAAGGATACGTTCCGCCGAAAATACGCGGGGATCTCAATGGCGATAGCCTGGTTGATGATCTTGACATCGCGTTGTTAAAAAAAAAAATGCCCTGGGCAGTAAAGTCGGCGACCCGAAATTTAATCCGGATGCGGACCTGTATCGGGGTGAACGGATTAATGGCAAGAATAAATCCATGTAGATACCGTCTTAAAAATCAAGCCGTCCTCCCATAATCGGGTTGATAAGGTTGGCGTGTTTTGAGGACGCCAAAGCACAAATGGACCAATTTGCGCATGACGGCGCCCAAGGCGGACATTTTGGTTTTGCCGCGT
>JBPFEE010000012.1:0-202526 GCA_051061095.1 Methylomicrobium sp.
GATCGAAATCGTGTGGAAGCAAGCCAAATACCACTGGCGCCGGTTTGCTACCTGGACAAAAGAACAGTTGCTCGAGGAAGTACAAAACCTCATGGCCAGCATCGGCTCAACTTATAAAATCCGTTTTGCGTGATTACTTAAGTGGAGCAAGAGCCATTTAAAGCGCATAGAGGAAGTTTTTAACCGGGATATTTTGCCTTGGCTAGGCAGCAGACCGATCAATGATTTATCAGCGAGGGAAGTGCTAGAGACATTACGGCGAATCTCTGACCGTGGCGCACTCGAAACAGCGGTAAGAGCCAAGCAATTTGTCGGGCAGGCTTTGCGTTACGGAATTGCTACTGGACGCGCAGAGCGCGATGTAACGGCTGATTTAAAAGGAGCATTGCCGTCGCCCGTCAAGGGACATTTCGCGGCTATCATCGAGGCTAAAGACTTAGCCAAGCTATTACAAGACATTTACGACTATGAGGGCAGCTATACGTTAAGGATGGCGCTCAGGTTTCAAACTATGACATTCGCTAGACCTGGAAATCTTGTGGAAGCCGAGTGGAGCGAAATCAATCTTGAGTCAGGTGAGTGGCGCATTCCTGCTCATAAGATGAAGATGAAAGATTCGCATATCATCCCGTTGAGTAAGCAGGCGGTCAAATTGTTACGGGACATCTACCCGTTAACCGGCCATACCAAGTATGTATTTCATAGCGTACAGGTCAAGGCTGGAAGTGAGCCACACTTGTGTCGTGAATCACTTGGAGCGGCATTGCGTCGGATGGGCTATCGAGGCGAACAGACAGCGCACGGAATCAGGACGACTGCCAGTACACTTTTACATGAATTCGGTTTTAATTCCGATGTGATCGAAAGACAACTAGCTCATGCAGAGCGTAATAAGGTAAAAAAGGCATACAACAGGGCAGCCTATTTACCTGAGCGTAGAGCGATGATGCAGCACTGGAGCGACTACTTGGACAACCTAAAGGAGGAGGGAGCTAACGTTGTATTTCTTCGGCATGGCTAACAACCGCAATGAGTGCGGCCTGAGAGATAAATATTTCTGGCTAAACACTATATATTGTTACGCGTAACGCATTTATTTCTATATGTAGTTTTTAAGATAGATTATTGATTCTAACGGCCTTTTTTCTTTTGGTGTTAGAAGTGGTGAGCAAGGCATTGATTAATAAAGGCAATATAGGACAAAAAGAAGGTATAACACATCAAATTTAGAGGTATAATGAAACTCATCAATTAAGGATCATTTATCCTCATTGGTAATACTAAAAATAAGCTTTACGCAATGACGTAGCTGCACATAATAATTCTTTAGAAAAGGGGTTTAAGCATGAAAATTATGAAAAACATACCGTTTTTTTCACCAGTCCCGCTGTGTGCATTTATACCTCATGCGCGGGGCCTATTTTTAGAGGCTATTATTAGTGACAAGAGATACATCTCACTTTCAAAACCACACTGAAACCGCAGCAACGGCAATCGATAAATTCCCTAAAGCGCCAGCAGCGCCGCGCATCATTAGGATGCACGAAGCGAAACTCAAGACTGGCTTATCTCGCTCCACCATCTATAAGTTAGAGTCCGAAGGGAAGTTCCCCCCCAAAATCAAACTATCTGAGCGCACTGTTGGCTTTCTTGAGCCTGCTATTGATGCTTGGATTGCTGAGAGAGTTGCTGCAAGCAGCCAAGGCGGTGCAGCATGAGCACCAACAAGACCAAATATGAAATTATATCCATCGACAACGTAGACCTGACCGTTGATGTGTCTTTGCTGAAAGACGAAGTTTTGTGGTTCAACGCTACCGAAATCGCGAAGCAATTTGAGAAAAGACCTGATGATTTCCTGAGACTCAAATCAACGAATGAGTATATAGAGGAGCTGTTGTTAGAGTCTGGTTACGGGAATTCCCGTAACGAGATTTTGGTTGAGGTTGTTCAAGGTGGAAAACATCAAGGCACTTGGCTGCATAAAGAACTGGCTTTCGAGTTCGCTGGATGGTGTAGCGCCCTGTTTAGACGCAAGCTGCACAAATGGGCTGAGCAAAGGATCAAAGGAGAGCTGATCCGCAAGGCCCTGAGACTTGAATTAAAAACTGGTTTCCTGCCGCTCACTGAAGCCATACAAGCCGCACATGGCGAACCGCAAGCATATCACTACAGCAACGAATGCAACCTGATTAATCGGCTTGTCACTGGCATGGATGCAAAAACCTTCAAGGCTATAAGAAACGTCGAAAATGTTCGAGACGGATTGACTGTGGCGGAGGCACAATTAATGGAAAGGTTACAACGTCAGGACACCAGTTTGATCGAGATGGGCTTTAGCTATGAGGATCGAAAGCGTTTGCTGACTGCGCAAGCTATGAGTTGTAAGGCGATTGATACGCTTGAGGCTAAGGCGGCTGCCACCGCCAAAGCCCAAAAGCCTATGAGCCAATCAGCTAAATTAACTCATATAACATTGTAAGCGATTCCCTGGCTATGGCAAGAAAAAAACCAAAGCTGGGCTATGACCAGAGGGGCGGCGTTTTGGCCGTCTCTCGGGCCATGCGGGAATCATTTGTTTATGAGTCAATGCCACCTACTGCCAAAGTACTGATGGATTTGTTACAGCTTCAATGGCGCAATGATCGGCCTGTCGCTTACGGAGTAAGGGAAGCCGCTAAGAGAATCGGCTGTAAGGCTGACACCGCTGGTAAGTCGTTCAAGATTCTGCTTGAGCGCGGCTTTATCGTCTGCGTTAATGAATCCCTCTTTAACAGTAAGACCGGCAGTAAAGTGCGGGAGTGGCGCTTAACCTGGATGCCATTCGAGTACAGCGCCCCTACCCATGATTGGGAGAAATGGCAGCTACAAAATTAAAGTAACCGTCCCAAAATGGGAGACACAAATTCAATTTGTATGCTCCTTTTTGGGACACAAATATTTTTCAATCGGCATTGTGTCCCGTTTGGGCATACACAAAAAGCTAAAATCAAGGACTTGCAAAACCCTTGCGTTTCCCCTATTGGGACACACCTACATATACCATACCTAGACGATTTATCGGATAGGGGGGGTAAAACAGCAGCATGGCAAATTTGATTGCACACAATAAGATGCGTACTTCCCGAAATAAGCAGAGGAAATAGCATTATGATCTTACCGACCCAAGCAGAGCGCCAACGACAACGCCGAGACTATCTGAGGCGTAAAGGTTATCGCCGGCTGGACATCGCCATAGACCCCAAGCTAATGGCGCGGCTGATGCCTTGCATACGGCCTTATGGTGGCGATACGCACCCAGGGTATGCCTTGGTTGCTTGGCTCGATGATGTTCTGGACGATTTACCGGAATAAAGTGTGAAAAAGTGTGAAAAATTTGATGGGCATCTACCGAAATAGAATGGATAAAAATAGAATCACAGTCAATCTGATCATACGGCAATGATTCGGCTTGAGTAAAGGATGGTTCAGCTATCTCTTAGCCTGATAAATCAATTAGATAGACAAGAAAAGAAACGCTAACCGAACACCTAAAGCTAGGCGGGGCGCAGCTTAGACGAGCAAAAACGGGAAAAGGAAACAGTCTTACGCGAGAGAAAGCCCATTATTCATTATAGACGCATTGTGACTGCATAAAGCCAACTCCCACGCGGCTTCAGCGGGAATTTTGACCCGCTGATAGACGGAAAAAGTGGCAGGTTGAAACGCTGGATTAGCAATTAACCCTCATTGAATTTAAAGTAAATTTTTATAAACCACAGCCTTAAATGAGCGAAGTCATCGACCGCTAACGAGAGAATTCCACAGTTATTAAACTGCGCATCGTGAGCGCACAATTCCAGCTATCACGCGGCTTTGGCGTCCATTGTGAACGCCAGAATGGACAGAAAAATTCCACACTTCAAAATCTTGCATTCACTGATTTAGAAATGGTCAGTTTGAGCAAAATGCAATTATAAAAAAGGCGAAGTCTCAGAATAGCAAGGTTACGGCAAGGTTACAGGAAATTATGAGTACGCCAGAACAGCGAAAACGCCTTAAAGACTATTACCAACAGACTAGCGCCGTTTTTGAGGAATGGCGGGAGGGTGGTTATCCCTATCCGCCGCCAAAACACGAACCGATGCCGGACGATTTGAAAGACTTACGGTGTGGCGCAAAAACCCGAGCGGGGACGGGGTGCAAGCAGAAAGCAATTTATCTGAATGGCCGCTGCAAATGGCATGGTGGCCGCAGCACAGGGCCTAAAACCGAAGCGGGGAAAAAACAAGCTGCATTGAACGGGTTTTGCCCGAAGAAAAAGCGAAGTCATACAGGTTGATAAAAGTTGACTTTGTAGCGCAATTTTTAATATGAGCCGGGTTATCCCGGCTTTTTCATCTCTAATGACTCCCGTACAACCTATGTAATAGCAAATCTTAATAAATGGCGGTGTAACCAATTATTTATGTCTGCCAGTAAGAATCTCATGAATAATACATTATGATTCCTTGAGATTTGGATTCTATCTTACACATCTAGACCACTTGAAAATTCCGTTAGACTATGTGATAAACAGCTTTTCAAACATAAGACCTACGTCATGGCCGGAATTTTTTCAGCGTTTAAGCAACTCTTTACAGGTAGCGAAACTGTTAGCACACCAGTTCCGCCGAAGGTTGAAAGCCTAGAGGAAAAGCAGGCGCGTTACCGTAGAGAAGCCTTATTATTTGCCAAACAGAAGCATAGCGAACTAAGCCACAAGCAATACGAGCAGAATTATTGGCAACGTCAGTATGGGAAACAGCAAGCAGCCGAACTGAGCCAGTTGAGTGGTACAGAATTTGAAGAATATTTAGCTGGACTGTTTCGCCATCATGGTTATCAAGTCGAAATGACCCCAACTTCCGGCGATTATGGGGCGGACTTATTGCTAACCAAACAGGGAGAACGTACCGCAGTGCAGGCTAAATGCTATACCGGTAGCGTCGGCGTGTCAGCGGTACAGGAGGCTTTATCGGGTATGGCCTATTATCATTGCCAAAGCGCATGGGTAGTCACTACCGGCAGTTACACGCCTAATGCAATTGAACTTGCCCGAAAATCCAATGTGCGCTTGCTAGACAGCACCGAATTGGGCATCTTGATCAAACAAATTGATGACAAAAGAGCGCCCCAAGGTGTCTGATAATCTTCCAGCTATCAAAGTAGATCAAAACCTCGTTGCGAGTAAAACGCGCTCATCTACTTTACTGGGGCGCGGGTTAGCGGCGATCGAGCAAAGGAGGCTCGTTTTAGCCAACCAGGAGATTCAATACCGGCAGGCACGCGACGCTTATGATCAGATTACAAGTTATGGTTTTAGACGCTGCTTTGATGTTGATTTGATACCCAAACAGATGGGGCAAATTGATCTATTTGCGGACGAAACAAACCTGAAGCTACAGCCATTGGTTGAAATGACTCAACAACTTGCTGGCCTTTTTCATCAATTAAAACAGTTGGTCAGCAATGGCTATGGCAAGGCTTATGTTCTCCTCTCCAAGATGTATATGGGCGGACAAGGCATTGAAAAGAATCTTGAGCAATCTGAATACTATGGCCGTTTAGCGATGGACTGGTGCTTATCTCGTCAAGTAATGAATGACCCTGAAATATGGAACGATTTAGGATGGCTTTATGCCTATGGTCGTGGCATTCAACTTGACAATGAAGAGGCGATATATTGGCTTACTCAAGCTGCCGAACAGGGTTATGCGGATGCCCAAAATCAATTGGGCAAAATATTTCAAGAGGGGCTCTTCGGCATTGAGCAAGATGATGAACAGGCAGTTTATTGGTATAGAGAAGCGGCTGAACAGGGGAATTCTAACGCTCAAGTTAATTTAGGCTGGATGTTTCAACATGGCCGTGGTGTAGTAGAAGCTGATGATGAAGAAGCAGTATTTTGGTATCGCCAATCTACTGAACAAGGCAACGTCTGGGGACAAAGCAATTTAGGCTGGATGTATGAAGCTGGCCGAGGCGTAGAACAGGATAATGAGCAAGCGGTCTTCTGGTACACCGAAGCCGCAAACCAAGGTCATGCCATAGCTCAATGTAGTTTAGGTTGGATGTATGAAGCTGGCCGAGGCGTAGAACAGGATAATGAGCAAGCGGTCTTCTGGTACACCGAAGCCGCAAACCAAGGCCATGCCAAAGCTCAATGTAGTTTAGGTTGGATGTATGAAGCTGGCCGAGGCATAGAGCAAGATTATGACCTAGCATTAAGCTGGTATCGAAAATCAGCCGAACAAGAACATGCGAGAGCATATTATCGAATTGGATTGATGTATGCCAATGGTAAAGGAGTGGAGCAGAGTGACGAAGAATCTGTCCATTGGTACACCGAAGCAGCTATTAGAGATCATGCAGATGCGCAATATGAATTAGCTTGGAGTTACGAAAAAGGACGTGGTACTGGTCAAGACTATGAGCAGGCGTTTTACTGGTATAACCAATCAGCAGCTCAAGGCTATGCCAAGGCTCAATGCAATGTAGGTTATTTATATGAAAGGGGCTTAGGCACTGATCAAGACAATGTGCAAGCAGTTTACTGGTTTAAGAAAGCAGCAGAACAAAGAAATGCTATTGCGCAATGCAATCTAGGCTGGATGTATGAATTTGGTCATGGTGTTGAACAGGACTATGAGCAAGCTTTAAGCTGGTATCGAAAATCAGCCGAACTTAAAAATGTTAGAGCATATTATCGAACTGGATTGATGTATGAAAATGGACGGGGAACTGACCAAAACTATAGACTAGCGGTTCATTGGTATCATAAAGCTGCTGAGCAAGTAAATATAGACGCGCAAGATAGACTGGGTTGGATGTACCAAAATGGTTTTGGTGTCGAGCAAGATCATAAGCTGGCAGTCTATTGGTACAGAAAGGCGGCAGTTCAAGGTCATGCCGATTCACAATGTAGTTTGGGTTTAGCGTACGAAGATGGTTGGGGTGTCAGCCAAGATTATGAGCAAGCGATTTATTGGTACAGGGAAGCTGCCAAAAAAGGAAATGCAGTTGCTCAGAATAATTTAGGTGTGAAGTATGACAAAGGCTTAGGAACTGAGCAGGACCATGAGCAAGCAGTTTTCTGGTATAGAAAAGCGGCAGAACAGGGCAATGCTATCGCTCAATGTAATTTAGGTATGAAGTATCAGTATGGTCAGGGAGTCCAACAAAACTATGACGAGGCAATTTTATGGTATCGAAAAGCTGCTGAACAAAATAATATTAAAGCAAAAGAAAAACTCAAAGAACTTAATATTGCCTAGAAAAACCCAGTAATGCTGCCTGAAGAACTAGAACTTGCTCGACTGGAAGCCGAACAGGCCGAACTTGAAGAACAGCTGGCGTCTGATGAATTGACTCTGGAAACGATCAAAGTTGAGCTGGCCCAGTTTCATTACCGCTATCATACAACGGTTAGCCCTTTATTTGTTGAACTGGATCAGTGGGACTTAAAAATTGCTCTTGTAGAAGCCGGACAGCATCCCGATGATGTGGAAGCGCAATTCCGTGCTAAAGCCGCAGAAGAACAGGCGCGACGTTCTGCTGAGGAAGCAAATAATTTCGACAAAAAGCCGCCACCGCCGGAAATTACGCCAGAGATCAAACAGGCTTACCGTCAAGCTGCCAAACTGATGCACCCAGACCGCGCCAGTACAGACGCCGAACGCGAGCGTCGAAATGTGATTATGGCGCAAGTTAATCGCGCTTACGAAAACGGCGATCTATCCGCTATTGAAAGATTGATCGTCGATTTCGGGCAGGACCCGGAAGCGATAGTCGGTGATGACTTAGGCTCGCGTATGATTAAAACCATCCGCCGCATTGCTCAACTACGCCGCCGTCTATCAGAAGCGGAAAAGGAAACCAGCGAACAGCAAAAGCATGAATTGTTTGAGCTAATGACAGTAGTTAAAAAAACCGAAGCGATGGGCGGCGATCCATTAGGCGATATGGTGCAGGATTTGATGCGGCAAATTTCGGAGCGCAAAATCCGCCTAGAGATGTTACGACAATCGGCAGACGTCGAATAAGATTAATACAGAAAATTTATAATTCATCGACTTTTCCTGCCAAAGAAAGGCAGCATGGGGTGGATGGGGGTATATATGGGGGTATATTCTAAGACTAAACTATTAAAATCCTTGATAAACAAGGCTTAGGAGGATTTGTTTGGGTGTCTCCCTCTCCGCCAGCATTCCGTTTCACTCGCGTTTGAGCTCATCCGCCTTTGCACTATCGATGAGAGACGCCTTCGAATCCTCCAGACTCTTCACATTTTGACTGACACCGCGACCGGGTGCCGGGTCATAAGCAATTCTTTACCTCTCGTTGATCAGCAAAAGTCAGTATTGGTGGGTAAGGCGGCCTTGACTTGCAAGAAAATTCATTTGAGTACGCAATAAGTCGGCAAACTCTTTTGGGGGTAAGGGACGGCTTTTGATATAGCCCTGATAGGTATCGCAATAATGCTCCCGCAGGAATGCCAGTTGTTCCGGCGTTTCTACGCCTTCCGCCAGCACTTTTAAGCCCAGGGTATGGCCCATTGCAATAATGGTGGCGGCGATTTCCATGCCGTCTTTACTATGGGGAATATCATCGATAAACCGCTTGTCGATTTTCAGCACATTGATGGGGAAGCTTTTTAGATAGGCCAGAGAGGAATATCCTGTGCCGAAATCGTCAATGGCCAGTCGAATACCTTGGCTACGCAGGTTGTTCAGGATTTCTGTCGCGTTTTCCTGATTATCCATAATTCCGCTTTCGGTGATTTCCAGTTCCAATAGCCGAGCGGGAAAGCCGGTTTCGGCCAGTACTGTCGAAACCAACCCGTTAATGTCGCAACGCTTTAACTGGTATGGGGAAATATTAACCGCCAGGGTTAATGGGGGTAATCCGCAAACCAGCCAATAATAACCCTGGTTACAAGTTTCCCTCAGGACCCATTCGCCAATTTCTTCGATCAGAGCGGTTTCTTCGGCAATGGGGATAAAGCGGGCAGGCGGAATGAGACCTTCTGTCGGGTCTTGCCAGCGTACCAAGGCCTCGGCGCCGACAATAAGTCCGCTGGCAATATCGATTTGCGGTTGATAGAACATGCACAGTTCTTGTTGTTGAATCGCACGGCGTAAACGGGTTTCCAATTCAATACGTTCGCGAGCGGCAATCGTCAGGTCTTCAGAAAAATAAGCAAAACAGCCGCGCCCTTGGTCTTTGGCTTGATACAAGGCTTTATCGGCATGATCCATCAGTATTTCAAGGCTGTCGCCGTGTTGTTGATAAAGGCTGATACCTATGCTGGCGCCAATCCAGACATCGTGGGTTTGGCTCAGCGTAAAGGGTTTGCTTAATTCTTTGATGATTTCTTCGGCAACGCGGGAGGCGTCTTGCGGATGATTGATGTTTTCCAGCAGGATGATGAACTCATCGCCGCCCAAACGGGCCACCATGTCTACATTGCGCAACCGTTTTGTGATCCTTTCCGCAACCTGCTGCAATAACTCATCGCCTGCCATGTGCCCGAGTCTGTCGTTGACTGCCTTAAAACGATCCAGGTCCAACATCAGCAAGGCCAGATTTTGTCCTGAACGTTGCTCGACGTCGATGCAGTGCTTCAGCCTATTCGTCAGTAGCAGACGGTTGGGAAGTTTAGTGAGCGGATCATAGAACGCCAGACGCGTGATTTCTTCTTCCCTCGCTTTGCGGTCGGTGATGTCGATACGCATGCCGACATAATAAAGGATCGCACCGGAGAAATTTTTCACCGCAGTGATAAATAACCACGAGAGATAAAGTTCGCCGCTCTTGCATCTCTCCCATATTTCCCCTTGCCAGTTTCCGTTGCGGTCGACGTTCTCCTGCACCGCTTGATAAAAGGCGTCTTCATGCCGCCCTGAGTTGAGTAAACTGATGTTTTGACCCACGACATCCTCCGGCGTGAACCCGGTGGAATCGGTAAAGGCTTTATTGATGCGCAAAATGACATGATTGGCGTCGGTGATGACTATCGCTTTCTGCGACCACTCGAAAGCGATGGCGTCTATCGGGCAATTTTCGCCGGCAAGGAGTACCAGCGCGATAAGTCCCAGGGATGCCGCCACGGCACATACCGTGCGCAACGACTGTATGGAAAGGTCAAAATCTCCCTGCTGTAGGAACAGGGCTGACAGTTTCTCCGGCTGAGACAGGATTAAGGAAGAAGCAGCATAACAGATGAATACCAGTCCAACGATGAGAATCCAGACTACGTTGGGGCTGGCTCCATTTTTTTTGGCCATGGAGAGTATGATGGGGTACAACGCTATGCCGGATAACACGGTGGCAAAGACGACCGCAAATAGACGCAAATTTTCCAGTAGCCGCTCGACAGGAACCCAAGGGTTGGCCCCCAGCACAACCAATATTACGCTTGCGGCACCGAATAACGAGGCCACAGGCAAGCGGAGCGAATGAGATCTATCGTTCCAGGCACGGCGGATAAATTCCAGCAAGGGAAGGTAGGACGCTAACATTAAAACGCAGCTTAACCACGTCAACCATAGGGTCTGATTCTTCAGCCTCTGCATTTCGATAAACTCTGATAACCCGTAGAGGATACTGAATGAGGCTAGCAGCGACAGATGCGCGGCGAAGTTCCACGTCGTATTATATTTTGGCAGCGTAAAGACGATGCACAGCATGAAAAAAACCATGCCGGTGGCGAGAAGGAAGTAACCCAAAGCTTCATAGTTCCACAAGCTCAATACAGTTCTCCTATAGAATCGAATGTTATGCCAACGTGATGTTAAGTGTCACTGGAACGTCAAAGAAATTGACTGGGGCCAAATAGATTAGTTAATGTTCTAGTTATCATAATTAGTTAGCATAGTTTATAAAATAGTCTATTTGGACCGGTTTTTCCGCCTTTACCTTAAAAAAAGCATAATTTCCGGCACTGGGCCATTTTTCTGAGGCGCTCGTAGGCGTTAGTTCGAATCAGGACCGGTCGCAAAGAAAACAGCCCTCGCGATTTACCGACAAAAAGCAATGTCAGGAAATTATCGATTTGTAATGGATTAGGTCTGGAGCGGGTAGTGTGCTGCCCGCTGCATGGGCGGGACGAGTTGAGTCTATACAAGATATCGATTGTCATATTAAGCAGGATTTATTGCGGGAGTATAACAAACGATCCAGCCCAGATAGCCGTCATGATCGATCCAGCGTTTTTAACGTTATTGCCTTATCATCCTGCAAGCCTCGCCGAACAACTATTATCGGGCGGGCAAAGGATTTTATTGTATGGCGAGCCAGGTATCGGAAAATCCACATTGGCTGCCGAACTCGCGACCGAGTTAACCCAAAGGAGCCTGACCGGCTTCTGCATCAATGCCGATCCCGGCTCGCCCGGCTTCGGTTTGCCCGGCACGGTATCGCTGGGGCAGCGGCGGGAGTCCGGTTGGCAAGTGTTGGCATTTGAAGCGCTATGTACGCTGGATGCCGGCCGTTTTCGTCTGCCGCTGCTGGCGGCTGTGCGCAAGTTAATCCAAAAGGCTCCGCAAGGTTTAATCCTGATCGACGCCCCCGGCGTGGTCCGAGGAATTGCAGGTTCGGAATTGCTGACCGGCATGGTCG
The DNA here is from genome assembly GCA_051061095.1 of Methylomicrobium sp. Taxonomy (GTDB): domain Bacteria; phylum Pseudomonadota; class Gammaproteobacteria; order Methylococcales; family Methylomonadaceae; genus Methylomicrobium. Next base: position 11,641 of record JBPFEE010000012.1, read on the forward strand.
AACTCCTGGACATCGATACCGTCCTGATGCTTATCCGCCGGACGAAACCGCTACCCTTGATGAACGAGCTGGTGTCGTTGGGCGTTCGCCTTTTACCCGTGCATGCCCATCCGCAGGCCTGCCATCCCGGTAAAAAAACTCGCACGAACAAAAGGACCGGACTATGGCGAGCTTATCTTTCAGTTACCGATGAAATTACGATCAATCTTGCCGATCACCGAGTGATCGGCTCGCCTCCGCCGGCCGATGTGCCTGAGGCCTGGACGGGGCGCCAATGCGCTTTTATGGAGGCCGACCACACCGTCAGCCTCGGCGAGATCGTCGCCCTGCAAGATCGAAAGCTTCAACTCCGGCTGCCTGCATCCGAGGCAACCGCGCGGACATTGCTGGTGCGCGATGCCTGCAGCGACAAAAATGGGCGGCTCGTGACCGCCGTGCCGTTCGCCTCGGGCAACCTGCAATTCCTGCCTCCGCCCGACGCGATGCCTTATCCTGTGCCGGATTACACCGGCGGGCCGCGGCCGGCGGCCAAATTGCGCGGGATATACGTCACCCTGATCAATGGCGTCTTCGGCGATCCGCTGCTGCATCTGCGGCTGCATCAGCAGCAGCGCAGCCTGCTGTTCGATCTTGGGGATTCGGGCCGATTGCCCACCCGCATTGCTCATCAAGTCAGCGATGTTTTCATCAGCCATGCCCATATCGATCATATCGGCGGCTTCCTGCGGCTGCTGCGCTCCCGTTTCGGCGATTTTCCAACCTGCCGGATTTTCGGGCCGCCGGGTTTGATCGGTCATATTAAAGGCATGATCGATGGCGTGCTGTGGGATCGAATCGGCGATAACGGGCCTCGTTTCGAGGTCGCCGAAATCCATCGCAATCGGCTGCGGCTGGCCCTGCTTCAGGCGGGAAGACGAGATTGCGATGAACTTCCCGAAATTCCGATTGCCCAAGGGCTGATTGTAGACGAACCGTTGTTCAGCGTCCGTACCGCCACGCTGGATCACGGCACACCGGTGCAGGCTTATGCCTTCGAGAGCAAGGCCAAGCTCAACGTCGACAATAAACTGCTCCAAACCTTGGGTTTACATGCCGGCCCCTGGCTGAACGAACTGAAGCGGCTGATCGGGGCGGGGGAGAGCAAATCGATGATCCGATTGCCCGATAACAGCCTTTGCGAGGCGGGAGAACTGGGCGAACGCCTCCTCATCGTCACGCCCGGCGAAAAACTGGTTTATGCGACCGATCTGGCCGATACCGCAGCCAATCGCGAGGCATTGCGCATTTTGGCGAACAAGGCCGACTTTTTTTTCTGCGAAGCTTCTTTTCTCGAATCCGATATCGGGCAGGCGAGCAGGACCGGCCATCTGACCGCCAGGGCTTGCGGCGAGATCGCAACCGAGGCCGATGTCAAACAACTGGTGCCGTTCCATTTTTCGCGCCGTTACGAAACCGAGCCTGAGGCCGTTTATCGCGAAATCGGCGCTGCCTGTTCCCGAGTTGTCAAGCCTCCGTCCACCTAGCGAAGACGGCTAAAAATAATTTCATGAAGAGTCAATTCAGTGAATTGATGCTCAAAATCCCGTATCGGTAGTCTTTTTCATTCACCCCTATGACCAGCCCTGTATTGCCCCCTCATCCTGAAAATTCTCCGCATATCGAAAAACTGCTGGACTCAGCCAATTCGGCATCGCAGACGGTGGCGGCGCTGCATGTCGCATTTATTGCATTCGCCGCCTATCTCGGCGTGATCGTCTGGGGCACCACGCACGAAGATATGCTTCGCATCAGCCCGGTCAAACTGCCGATTCTGGATGTGGAATTGCCGTTGACCACCTTTTATTCCTTCGTGCCGTGGATGGTGGTCCTGCTGCATTTCAACCTGCTCATGCAACTGGAATTGTTGTCCTGCAAACTTTGGAATCTGGACCGCGATTTGCCTGATACGTCAGCCGGACAACAAATACGCGACCGTTTATTCATCTTCCCTTTTACGCATCTGATCGTGGGACGTTCCAATGTCTGGTTGATACGCTGGCTGCTATCCCTGATCGTCGGCATTACCGTCATTGCCTTGCCCTTATTCATGCTGCTGGCGGCGCAAATCCGTTTTCTGCCGTTTCACGATGAGGCGATTACCTGGTCTCAGCGCCTCGCGGTTTGGTGCGATGCGGTCATGCTGGTGGCCCTGTGGCCGTTAATCGCATCGCCTCAGGACAGGGCGGGGGAATGGTGGCAAAACTTTGCCTTTAAGCTGTTCGGTTATTGGCCCGCCTCGCTTCGTTATTTGAGTACGCTGGGATGGAACGGGCTGGTGCGAGCGGTTCAACGCCGCTGGCCGAACCGGCATCTGCGTGAAATCGTCCCCCGACCGATTCAGCAAACCGGAATTGAACCCAAGGGTATGATCGTTTTGATGGTTTCGGTGCCGTTAATGGTTTTGCTAAGTCTGGTGGCCGTGATACCCGGCAGCATGACAATTCAGTCTTATTACAACACGGCGAAAGATAAACTTCAAAATGACCGGCCTGAAGATGATTCCGAGCATTTCGAAGATTGGTTGATTCGAAAAGCGCCCGAGGCATGGCTGAGCGTTGCCGTTCATAAACAGGGTACGGTTTCCTGCACCTCGTTGGAGCTGGCTGAAAAATCCGACGCTTCCATTCTTCAGGTCATACTGGGTCCCTGTTCATGGTTCAATTTGAGCTTTTTTTCACGCAATCTGGATCTTAGGGAAAGACGGTTGGTGCCGAAAGAGGTTTCTTTATCCTTATTGACGCGGGCGACGGACCCGAACAAATCGGTCCGCGATGCCGCCTTCAAGGAGTTCGACGGCCTCAATCTGCAAAAGCGCGATCTGCGCTTTGCCAATTTGCTCGGGGCCGTATTGCCCAAGGCGGATATCCGGCGCGTCCAGTTGCAGGGCGCGGTCCTGCTGAAAGCGAAACTTCAGGGTGCGATCGGTTGGGACAAGACGCAACTGCAGGGCGCCATCCTGGGCGGAACACAACTGCAAAGCGCGATGCTGATCGAAGCCGATCTACAGGGCGCGGATCTGCGCGGAGCCGATCTTCAAGGCGCCGACCTGAGTTGGGCGAGTCTGCAGAGCGCAGATCTGCGCGGGGCGAAACTACAGGGTGTGGATCTGCGCGGGGCGAAACTGCAGGGCGCAGACTTACGCGGGGCGAAACTCCAGGGCGCTACGCTACGTAAGGCGAATCTGCAAGGGGCGGATCTGGTTTATGCGGAAATGCAGGGTGCGGACTTGGTTTTGGCCGAACTGCAAGGGGCGGAATTGCGGGAAGCGCAATTGCAGGGAAGCGATTGGTCGGCGGCCAATCTCGACGGCATATATATTGGGGATACTTCATCGAGGGATTGGGACGAGCAGCAACAGCGCAAGTTGGAAACAATGCTGAAACCGATACTGGACGATGAAAAATTCAGCGATTTCCTGAAACGAATGCAACACGCCGATAGCGGTTTATCGCCGGGCAAACCAGCCAGCCGAGCAGATTGTTACAGCGATAACCGCGCCTTGTTGGGGTGCAAATATAGTAATCCGATGCAACTGGACGTCTATCGCGCCAAGGTGCTGCATCCGAAATTGATCGAACTGGCTTGTTCGGATGCTGCCATTGCCCCAGGCATTGCGAGGCGGGCTTTGAATAATTCCACGGATGATAATCCGGATTTTGGTTTGGCAGCCGTCTTGCTCAAAGCGCTGAATGCGCCAGCGCCCTGTGCGGGTCTCGCCGATCTGTCGGAACAAGCCCAGCATAAATTACGGAATATAGCGGAACTTCAAAAAACATAGCCAAACCCAAATGAAACTGTATTTTCGAAGGTTCTCTCCCCGGATTCCGCTGCGGCTAATTTTTAAGACAAAAGTAAAATTATTCCGGATATTTCGAGCGGTTTCTCTTACGCATAAAAAAGCCGCGAGTTTCGCGGCTTTTTTATCGTATTATTTGGAGCGGGAAACGAGATTCGAACTCGCGACCCCAACCTTGGCAAGGTTGTGCTCTACCACTGAGCTATTCCCGCGCTAATATGTCATTTGATGGAGGCTGCGACCGGAATCGAACCGGTATAGACGGCTTTGCAGGCCGCTGCATAACCATTTTGCTACGCAGCCTTGATCGTGTAAATAAAAAAGCCGCGAGTTCCGCGGCTTTTTTATTGTGTTATTTGGAGCGGGAAACGAGATTCGAACTCGCGACCCCAACCTTGGCAAGGTTGTGCTCTACCACTGAGCTATTCCCGCGCTAGAAATTATTCGCACATTATATAGGATTCACAGAATGTGTCAAACAATTTTAACTTGATCGATCTCTTTATTGCAGGTCGATCGCCAACACCCAGCCGGTTTTGCCGTTGCACTCGCCGCCTTCGATCGAAATTTCGGCAAAGCTATTGGCGGTATCGAAAGCGTCCTGCAATCTCAGGACTTTGACTTTAGTACCTTGAGGGAAATGCTGGCAGGTGCCGGTACGATCCGCTTCTTCGGTGTCATCGTAGGCGGCCAGGGTGCCGGGAGCAGGAACGATGCGGATCGTGGAGTTCGGGTCGTAGCTGTTAGGGGATTTTAAGGTATAGGTCTGACCGACGGCGAGGGCTTTTTTGTTAAATTGCTGGACGGTCGGGCGGCTTTCCCCGCCGCTGAATATCGCGATCAAAATCAGCAGGGCGACGCCGCCGACGGCGCCGTAGAACACTGCGGGTTTGGTTTCTTTCAGGTTCAACGCGGCTGAGGTCAGGTTGCCAAGCAGGTTTTTTGCGGTATTCAACGATTGTTTAGCTTTGTCTTCGTTACTCATTTCTTATCCTCACGATGTTGATTTTATTATTGTAGTTGCACAGGAATTCTGACGCTTCTTCCCTTTGCCTCTCCTTGACCTGGGGCAGAAGGTCTGTAATTGTGTCTAAAACTCGCTGCGCGGAGTGTAGCGGTCTTGGCCGATGATGCCGCAACCTATTTCTTACTGTTTTAATCGCCCACTCGACCGTACAAGTTACCACGATGAAAAAACTTTTCAAGTGATTTGTATTTTTTGTTTAAGCCGGGTCTGCTGCAAGGAAGCTAGATGAAGTCATAGCCTTTTTTGACAGCTGAGGGCTTCGGTCTCTCCATGATTTTGACGCACTGGAATTGCCAGTAGCCCAAACCGATATTTTTGCGATTATGCAGGGATATGGGATAGTCTTCGTTTTTCCAGTAAATACGGGCGGCATCGCCGTCTTTCAGGATAAAATTGTCGGTAATCAGATAGCTTTTGTCGCCGTCTTGTTCGGTGACGGTGTAAAGCAGCGCTTTGACCGGTTCTTCCTTCTTGGGTGAATCCAGCGGATTAAAGGTGACCGCATAGCATTGCGAAGCCAAATATTGCACGCCGAATACCAGATTGTTCGTCTTCTTTTCGAGCAGAATCTGGTTGACGATACCCAGGATGAGGACATTATCTCGACGGTCCGCTTTTCTGATGCTGATCAGGCGTCCGAGGGATAATATACCGGCTTGTTCGAAACGGCTGGTCAACAGGCATTCGGATGCGGTCTGGGCTGAAAGTTCCGTTTGGCTTTCCGCCAGGGGTAGCGAATCGTTCAACAGTTCATAAGTGGGGATGAGCCCTAGGGTAATATAGCGGTCCAGGCGATCATCGAATAACGGTGCGCTTTCCAGTTCAAAGCCGGACCAGCGATGGACAAGATATTCCAGCAAATCGAAGCTCGGCGTTTGATCGTTTTGCAAAGCGAGCACTGAATTGAAGCGGCCTTCGCCGGTATTCGCGAGTTTGGCCTTGTGTTCGATCGTTTTGTAAAGTTGGGTAAAGTCCAGATACAGTGTTGCGGAATCCGGACGGTGGGTGTCTTTCAGAAAAAAGGGCGGTCTGTCTTCGTCGGTTAGAATGACACATTGCGCCGTTTGCCCCGTCACCGGGGTATTTTTGATATGGACGGATTCGCCGATCGTTTTGATAAACTGATAGACCAATAACAGTTCTTTTTGCATCAATCCGTTCGGAGCGGCCAGACTGAGCAGCAGAATTTGTTTGTAGCAGTCTTCGGGACTGCTTTTTTCGGCGGGATGGGCCGGGTCGTCCGCAATCTTGGCCGTATCCATTTTTAACTTGATGCTGAGCTTGTAGAGTGAGTGAAGGTCGATCCAGATCCAGTCCGGGATCGGCATGCGCATCAGGTAATGGCTGATGACGATGCCGCTGAGTCCGAAAATGCAGCGATGCAGGGCCAAAGGCAACTGTTTGCCCTGAAACCAGCCGAAGGTTTTTTGCGACAGTTCCTTGAGCACGATCCAGTAGCTCAGCGTCAGTTCCTTCTCGATCGAGACGAGCACATTGAAGACTTTATGGTCGTTTTCTTCTTTCGGAAAACCGGTTTTAATGAGCCGGCTGCGTAAATTTTCTTCGATAGCGAGGATGCAGGGCTGCAATTGTTCGAGGGCCGCGATTCTGAGTTCGGCCGATACGGACAGGGTGTTGAGCTCGATGATCAGGTCATGCACCAGACGCGTCGCCAGGCCCGGATTCGCGGCCGGAAGCTCGTTGATCCATTGCTGCAGGGGTTTTGCTTCGTAGTCTTTGGTGCGTTGCGGATTATTTTCCTGTTTGGGAATAACAAGGTAAAAAGAATTTTTCACGTAGTCACCGAAAAGATGAAGGCTCGTTGAAAGTTGCTGAATGATGTAGGGGGATTTTTTCCACCGTTCAGTCGAAAAATACTGCCGAGGAAATGGTGTTTAGCCGCCGCCTTTTTTTACCATCATTCCCTTCGATGGATTATAGCCAATAATCGCGGCAGTAATAAACACAATGAAGGAAGCCAGGGTAAAAAGCAGCGCCTCCTGGTTGAATTGGCCGTATAAGGCAAAGCGGGTCAATTCAACGGCCTGGGAAAAGGGATTGTATTTGGCCAGGCTGTACAACAGCAAACTCGATTCCTTCAGCTTCCATAGAGGATACAGCGCGGTCGAGAGGAAAAACATCGGAAAAATCACAAAATTCATGACCCCGGCAAAGTTCTCGAGTTGTTTGATGAAGGATGACAACAACAGCCCCAAGGCGCCGAGCATCAGGCCGGCCAGGATCAGCGCCGGAATGATCCAGAGATAGCCCTGCCAAGGCGCGTGGATTTTGTAAGCCCAGGCAATCGCCAGAAACACATAGACCTGCAAAATCGACACGAAGGTGCCCGCCAACAGTTTCGACAACAATAAAAACCAGCGCGGCAGCGGGCTGACCAATAAACTGCGCATGCTGCCCATCTCGCGGTCGTAGACCATCGACAGCGAACTCTGCATGCCGTTGAAAAGCTGGATCATCCCGATCAGGCCGGGCGTGATATAGACTTCGTAGAGGATATAGGTCTGATAGGGCGGGTTGATCGCGAGTCCCAGCGCGGCCCTGAATCCTGCTGCAAACACGAACAGCCAGATCAGCGGCCTGACCAGCGCGGAAATGAAACGCTCGCGCTGTGTCACGAAGCGCCGGAGTTCGCGGCCGATGATGCCCCACATCGCGCGCCAGAAATGTACAATGTTCATCGTCTTTAATCTCCCTGGGTCAGTCTGAAAAAAGCATCCTTGATCATCGAAGTGCCGGTCGTTTGGAGGACTTCATCGACACTGCCGGCGCCCCTGATTTTGCCTTTATGCAAAACAATCAAGCGGTCGTCCGGATAAATCTCATCGATCAGGTGGCTGGCCCACAGCACCGCGATATTGCCGGTATGGGCAAGACTGTGCACATAGTCGACGATCGAAGTGCGGCTCGGCACGTCGAGTCCGACGGTCGGCTCGTCGAGCAGCAGCAGCGCCGGTTTGTGCAGGAGGGCTCGAGCGATCTCGACGCGGCGGCGATGGCCGCCGTTCAGCTGGCGGACTTTCTCGTGGCGGCGCTCGAACATATCGAGACGCTCCAGTTCTTCCCGGATGCGCTGCGCGGCAAGTTTACTGCTCATGCCGTGCAGCGAGGCATGATAGCGCAGGTTTTGCAGTACGCTCAGGTCCATATCCAGAGTGGTCTGCTGAAAAACGATGCCGAGGTTGGCCAGAGCCTTGCGGGTTTGTTGCTTGATATCGTAGCCGCACAGTTCGATCCGGCCGGTCGGAGTGTCATAGAGGCGGGTAATCAGCGAGAACAGGGTGCTTTTGCCGGCGCCGTTCGGCCCGAGCAGCATCGTGCAATATCCCGGCCGAATCTCGAAGCTGACCTGATCCAGCGCTTTTTTCGCGCCGTAGGAAAAACTCACATCCCTGACAGTTAAGGCGGCGTTCGTATTCATGGTTTGACCGCGACGCCCCAGGGGTAGGTGCCGACCCCGACCGATTTGGTCACGGTCTGGCTCGGCAGATCGATGATCGAGATGTCGTTGCTGACGCCGTTGGTCGTATATAACCGCAGCTGGTCGGGCGAAAAGGCCAGGTTCCAGACGCGCTGGCCGACCAGCAGCGTATTTTCGACGGTCAGTTGTTGCGCGTCGATCACGGCGACCCGGTTCGCCGGGCCCAAGGCGACATAGCCGCGTTTGCGTTCCTTGTCGATCACGACGCCGACCGGCTGGATTTTGTCCGCCGTCACGCCCTGGACTTCAAATTTGATATTCTTCACGATTTGCTGCGACTTCACATCGATAATCGTCAGCGTGCCGGCCATTTCGGACGTCACCCACAGCTGTTCGCTGTCGGCCGTGAAAGCGACCGCGCGCGGGCGCGGATCGACCAGCGTGTGGTTGACCGCTTCGAGCGTTTTCGCGTCGATCCAGTGCACCATGTTGGTGGTTTCGGAGGCACTGATCACCCATTTTTTGTCCGGGCTGGTCGTGATGCCTTCCGGTTCGACGCCGACCTTGATCTGCTTGACCGCTTTTTGTTTCACCAGATCGATCGCGGTGACCATGCTGTCGTCTTCGTTCGAGACATACAGCATCGTGCCGTCCGGATTCAGCGCGAAGGTTTCGGGGTCTTCGCCGGACGGCAGTTTGCCGGTTACTTTTAATGTTTCCGAATCGATAATCTTGATCGTATCGTCGTCGCTGGTCGCGACATAAATCGACTTGAAGTCCGGGCTGAGCGCGATCCCGCGCGGACGCTGGCCGACCGGCACGGTCTTGAGCAGTTTGCCTTCGACAGGATCGACGACCGCGAGCGCGTTGTCTTTTTCGAGCGTCACGAACAGCGTTTCGGCATGCAGGATCGGGCCGATGAACGGGGTGGTCAGTAAAGCGGCAAGCAATGTTTTCTTGATCATTTGTTCAATGGGCAGGTAGATTCGGGTTGATCGTAGCCGAGCGTATCTAACTCGGTTTTCGGGTGCAGAAAGCCTTCAACCGGTGCGACGGCGACCAAAGAGCGCGGCGCGGCCAGCAACACCGGTTGCCGCAACTGACCGCCCCACGTTCGGAACGACAGCGGCGTGCCTTTATAACCTTGCAGGGCGAAGGCAGGGCTCAGCATATAGTCCTTGACCGGCTGCAATTCGTTCGATTTGGCGCGCGTCGCCGCTTCGCCGACGGAGCGGGTAGCCAGATAGCCCGCATAGTCGATCTCTTCCATCCAGCGCCCGTATTTCTCCTTGAAGCGGTTCTGCAACTGCACCGCCCCCCATTGCTCGTGCGTGCGGTGCCATGAAGTCGCGGTCAAGCCCTGGGTGCCGGCAACCGGCCGGGGCAGCCAGGTGCGGTAGTCCAGATATTCGCCGAATTCGCCGCGTTCGTCAGCAACGACCAGCACATCGTAGTCGTCGTCCGCCTGCGTCATCACCGGGACGTCGGATTGCGCGGTGCGGCGCGCATCGGCGGTGTGTTCCCAGTTTTTTTCGCTGACGATTTCGAGCCCGAAGCGGGTGGCCGCGCGCTTGATCGCCTCAGCATACCAGCGGTCTTCGTCATGATTGCCCTGTAGCAGGAACAATTTGGTCCAGCGTTTTTTGAGCAGGTATTGCGCCAGGGCATCGGCCCGCATGGCGCGGCTCGGCAAAAGGTGCAGTACGTTCGCCCGGCAATCCTGGTTGCGGAGTTTGTCGTCCGTTGAGGCGATATCCAACAATAAGGTTTCTTTCGCTTCCGGAAGGTCGGCGAGTTGCTTAAGCTGGGTTTCGGGAAGATTTACGACGACGAAGCGGTATTTGCCGGCGATGCTCTGTTTGAACGTCGCGAGCGGATCGCCTTTCAACGGGACATTAAAAGCTTTCAAGGCGAATTGTTGTCCGGTAAATTGTCCGGTCGTATTGTTGTCTTCGATGGCGAGCTCCGCGCCGGGCAACCCCTTGTCCTTGATGAAAGGGTCCAGATTCGACAAGGGCGGCGGAGCTTCCTGTTCCTGCGTTAGATAGGCGATCGGCACGGAGGTCGGCTTGTCTTTTGCGAATGCCGGGCCGAACACGGCCAGTTGCGCAATCAGTATTAGATGGGGCGCGTTCCGAAGTGGGGACTTGATGAGTTCAATCATATCCTGACGATTAACATAGCAAGGGACTCAATTTTAACGGATTTGGCGAATTTTATTTAGCTTTCGGCGCCCGATAGGGCGGCGGTAATTGAATTTTGATGAATAAAGGTCAATACTGAAGGGATAAAATCAATTTTGATCGCCTACTGCCATGACTCAAGATATTGATAATGAGGGTTTAACCGCAGGTCCTGGAGGAAGAGGGCAGGTCGTCAATCAGCGCCGGACGGTGCGTTATATTCGCAAGGACATCAAAGCCGGGATCCGCCAGGAAAGTTGGTTCGACGCGCTCGGCCTCGACTGGTTCCGCAAAGAGATTCCGGTCGAATTGCTCGATGTCAGTAACCGGGGCTGTCTGGTTGGCTGCTCGGCAAAATTGGCTGTTCCAACAAAAATAACGGTGTTGTTGACGTTCGAAACCGGCATACGCTTTGAGATTAAAGCGATGGTGGTCAGAAAAGCCGAAGGCCGGGATCAATACGGGATAAAATTTGCCCAATATAACGATAAGCTCGGCGAGTATATGCTAAAAACGCAGAGCGAATTAACGTTCAAATAAAGCGGAAAGGCTTTGCCTGATCAAGATGAAAAGAACAAGGTTTGGAGTCAGATGGCTGAGTATCAGTTGAGCGGAATTTATATTTATCCTGTCAAGTCGTTGGCCGGCATTCGGGTTGAGCGCTGGAAGGCGGAGCCGACCGGTTTGGCCTATGACAGAAAATGGATGCTGGTCGATGAAGACGGCCTGTTTTTGAGCCAGCGTAAATTGCCGCGCATGGCGCTGATCAAAACGGCGTTGACCGGGAGCGAACTGGTGTTGTCCGCGCCGGGCATGGAACCGCTGACCTTGTCGTTGCTCCCTTCAGAAGGCGAGTGGATCGATATCCTGGTGTGGAATGACCGCTGCCGGGCGCGCGGCGTTTCCGGAGAAGCGGATCTTTGGTTTAGCCGGTTTTTGGGGCAAAATTGCCGTCTGGTTTTTCAGCCGGAAGAATCCATTCGATCGGTGAATCCGGATTACGGTTTACCCGCCGATCAGACTTCTTTTTCGGACGGTTTTCCGTTTTTGCTCGTTTCGGAAAATTCGCTGGCCGTCTTGAATCGGGAAATGGGCTTGGATCTGCCGATGGCGCGTTTCCGGCCGAATCTGGTGATTTCCGGCTGTCGCGGCTATGAAGAAGACACCTGGCGCGAAATACGGATTGGAGAAATCGATTTCCGCCTGCCGAAGCCCTGCTCGCGCTGCGCGGTGCCGACAATCGATCCGGAAACCGCGGAAACCGGCAAAGAACCGCTGGTCACGCTGAATCGTACCCGCAAATGGCAGAACAAGGTGTATTTCGGGCAAAATGCGCTGCATGATCAATGCGGCGAATTGGCGGTCGGCGATCGGGTACAAATCAAAACGACAGGGCCGCGTCAGCCGCCGTTCGAACCATACTGACACCGGTCGCTTATCTCGAAGCGCGAGATCCCGCTTGCACTATTCACCGGGCCTATTCTTGGCCTATGGGCAGGACATCTTCGGCAACTGGGTCGTGGAAACCACTTACGGGCGGATCGGCGGCAAAGGGCCAACCCTCGTAACTGTCGTCGACAATGAAGAAGCGCTCAAAATACGTGTAGAAATCCCTCAAAAGCCGGCAATCCGCGCCAAAGCGCATCGGCGTCGCTTACAAGGTTCGTACAACCCTAGATTCGGAGCAAGAGTAGATACTCCCGCGATGCTAAAGGGAAATATCGCAAGCCCAACGATAGGCGCAATACGACCGCACAGATATAGTATCCTATGGGGTTACAGACGAACCCAAATGACCTGAATTTAGTGAATAAAGCTCTCAAAAAAGACCTTGAACAACGAGCAGGCCAGATTGAAAAAATTGCCCAAGGCATAGCGGCTGCGGATCGAGGCGAATTATTCGATCACGATCAGGTTATGCAAGAAATGGAAAATCGGATCGAACAGGCCAAAACCAAAGCGTGAAAACGTCTGGAATAATGGAATTAACACAATGAATCATGCCGCCCACAATAAACTGGTTTCTTTCATCTGGTCGATCGCCGACGACTGCCTGCGCGATGTCTACGTGCGCGGCAAATACCGCGACGTAATCCTGCCGATGGTGGTGTTGCGCCGTCTGGATACCTTGCTGGAGCCCAGCAAGGAGAAAGTACTGGAAGAGCTGGCTTTCCAGAGAAATGAGATGGGGCTGACCGAGCTGGACGATAATGGGCTGAAAGATGCCTCGGGTTACGTGTTCTACAACACCAGCAAATGGACGCTCACCCAACTCGTCAATACCGCGACCAATAACCAGCAGATTCTGCTCGCCAATGTCGAAGACTATCTGAACGGTTACAGTGCCAACGTCAAGGAGATTTCGACAAATTCAACCTGAAGGCCCAAGTACGCCACATGGCCAGCAAGGATGTGTTGCTGGACGTGCTGGGAAAATTCACCTCTCCCTATATCAATCTCACCCCTCATGAGGTGGAAGATCCGGACGGCAATCGTCTGCCCGCGCTCACCAATTTAGGCATGGGGTATGTGTTTGAGGAATTGATCCGCAAATTCAACGAAGAAAACAACGAAGAGGCCGGCGAACACTTCACGCCCCGGGAAGTGATCGAGCTGATGACCCATCTGATCTTTGACCCGGTTAAAGACCAGTTGCCGCCCGTCATGACCATCTATGACCCCGCCTGCGGCTCCGGCGGCATGCTCACCGAATCGCAAAACTTCATCAAGGATGAGGAAGGGGCGATCCGTGCCACCGGCGATGTGTATCTGTACGGCAAAGAGATCAATGACGAGACCTACGCCATCTGCAAATCCGACATGATGATCAAGGGTAATAACCCGGCCAACATCCGGGTCGGTTCCACGTTGTCTATCGATGAATTCGCCGGCTCTCGTTTCGCTTTCATGCTTTCCAATCCGCCTTATGGCAAAAGCTGGTCCAGCGAGCAGAAATTCATCAAAGACGGCAACGACGTGATCGATCCACGTTTTAAAGTGACGTTGAAAGATTATTGGGGCAAGCCGGAAGCCGCCGATACCACGCCGCGTTCCAGCGACGGCCAATTGCTGTTCCTGATGGAAATGGTCAGCAAGATGAAAAGCCTGGACCAAAGCCCGCACGGCTCCCGCATCGCCTCGGTGCATAACGGTTCGAGCCTGTTCACCGGCGACGCCGGTGGCGGCGAAAGTTACATTCGCCGGCACATCATCGAAAACGACTGGCTTGAAGCGATCATCCAATTGCCGAACAATCTGTTTTACAATACCGGGATTACCACCTATATCTGGCTGCTGTCCAACCACAAACCCGACCAGCGCAAGGGTAAGGTGCAATTGATCGATGCCAGCCAGCTTTACCGCAAACTGCGCAAAAACCTCGGCAACAAAAATTGCGAATTCGCCCCCGAGCATATCCGGGAAATCGTAACTACCTACCAGAAATTGGCCACGATAGAACGCCAGTCCGATGATGCCGGCATTGCCGCCCAGGTGTTCGACAACAGCGATTTCGGCTACTACAAGGTCAGCATCGAGCGGCCTGACCGCCGCAAGGCCCAGTTCAGCATCGAGCGCATAGAAACCCTGCGCTTCGACAAATCCCTGCGAGAACCGATGCAATGGATTTACAGCCAATGGGGCAATGCCGTCTACGAAACTGACACGTTGGCCGATCAGGAAAAGGCCATTCTCGTCTGGTGTGATGAAAACGAGTTAAATCTGAACGCCAAAAGCCGCCAAAAACTACTCAGTCCGAGTACATGGCTAAGGCAGCGGGACCTGGTGCAGCCCGCCAATGCGCTGATGGCCGTGATCGGCGAAGCTGAATGCAGCGATTTCAATCAGTTTACCGCCCAAGTCGATAATACACTGGAAGCAAAGGCCATCAAGCTGAGTGCCAGTGACAAAAACGCCATCCTGAACGCTGTCAGTTGGTATGATGAAACCGCCGAGAAAGTCATCGCGAAAAAACTAAAACTCAGCGGCGACAAACTCGACCAGCTGCTGCGGCATCTGGATTGCAGCGAGCAGGATCTGCCGGATTTCGGCTATTATCCGACCGATAAAAAAGGCGAATATCTGACTTACGAAACCAACACCGATCTACGCGACAGTGAATCGGTGCCACTGAATGACAGCATCCACCGCTATTTCCTGGCGGAGGTTAAACCGCATGTTTCTGAGGCCTGGATCAATCTCGACTCCGTCAAAATCGGCTACGAGATCAGTTTCAATAAGTATTTCTACAGGCATAAGCCGCTGCGCACGATGGAACAGGTAGCTAGCGACATCATTGCCCTGGAAAAGCAGGCGGAAGGCTTGATTGCGGAAATATTGGGTATTGACGTAAGCCAGCTGTAAGTGGATCATGCCGTCCGGGTAATTAAATCACTCAGCTACGATTCGTTCAGTGTCGTCTTTACCATTGTTTTTCAAAATGGGACTCAGTGCGTACCAAATCTCGAAGAAACACGACATTGACGACGTAAAAAATTTGCAATCCACTTTGTATACTTGCCTATCGAGGGAAGCGGAATGAATAGCCAGCAATTAGTTCATAAGCATGAAATTGCTTTTTAAGGAACGCGCCCGACAAAATACCGGAACATGTTTTAGTGTGCTATGAAAACATCGACAACGATATTTTCCTGAGCATGGCCAGCGTGTTTCTCGTTCCCACGCTCCAGCGTGGGAATGCATACGGAGCCAAATCATGGGTAGAGACCGTTATAATATCGCCGACCCAACATATCCTCATTTTGTAACCTGCACGGTCCTGCATTGGATACCGGTATTCACCAGGCCGGCAACCGTCGAGATTCTTCTGGGTTCGCTACGTCATTTATCGGCTGAAGGATTAAAGTTATATGCATTTGTAATCCTAGAAAATCACCTGCATATGGTATTACAGAGCGGACAGTTAGACCGTGATATAGCTCGATTTAAGTCTCACACGGCCAAGCAACTGATTCATTATTTGTCCGAACACCATGTGAGTAGGATTTTGGAACAATTGGCGTTTTATAAAAAAGCGCATAAGAACGACCGGGCTTATCAATTCTGGCAGGAAGGCTACCATCCCGAGTGGATTCAGAATGATGCCATGATGCGGCAAAAGGTGAACTATATCCATGAAAACCCCGTTAAACGGGGTTATGTGGATTTACCTGAACATTGGCGCTATTCCAGTGCGCGCAATTACGCGGGACAAACGGGCGTGATAGAGGTTTGCCGGTTATGGTGACGCTACTCGTTCCCACGCTCCTGCGTGGGAATGCAGACTGAACTCGATGTTGGAACCAATTTGCCATGGCGGTGGATTTCCGGAGTTGAAAGAAATGATGGGACTGAGCATGGCTTGGGGGATGTGGTGATAATTGAGGCGGATATGCATTCCCACGCGGAGCGTGGGAACGAGAGGAACGACCCCTTCGACCGCTTTCTACTCGTTCCCACGCTCCTGCGTGGGAATGCAGACTGAACCCGATGTTGGAACCAATTTGCCATGGCGGTGGATTTCCGGAGTTGAAAGAAATGATGGGACTGAGCATGGCTTGGGGGATGTGGTGATAATTGAGGCGGATATGCATTCCCACGCGGAGCGTGGGAACGAGAGGAAAAAGTTACAGTTGGTAAGCGCCGATAACGTATTCAATCGATACGATGTGGATGTCATGTGGCAACCGGCAGGTGTTCAATAGGATAAATAATGAGCTTTATCTTTCATGATTCAGGAGACAATGTCTCTCTAATTAACGGTGTCATCTTCAAAACAAGGAATCAGTGATGTTTGAACAACTGGCGGCGATGCCAAAATATGAGGAATATAAGGATTCTGGTGTGGAGTGTCTGGGGGAGATTCCGGAGCATTGGGAAATAAAGCGCTTAAAATATGTGGTGCACATTAATCGTGAAACTCTTCCCGAAACCACGCCAGCGATATTTGAAATGAAGTATGTCGATATTGGGAGCGTTTCATATGAGAAAGGAATTGAAAAAACCGAGGATTTCATGTTCAAAACTTCACCTTCCCGCGCAAGGAGGCTTGCACGGGAAGGTGACACGATTATCTCAACAGTAAGAACGTATTTAAGAGCTATTGATTATATTGACGAATATAAAAATAAATTTGTTTATTCAACAGGATTTGCAGTTTTAAGCCAGAAACATATTAATCCTAAGTTCTTAACTTCCTTTGTTTGGAGTAATGCTTTCACAAATCAAGTAGAAGATGAATCTAAAGGTATAAGTTACCCAGCAATTAATAGCACCGATTTATCAAATCTTTTTTTTGTAGAACCACCACTCTTTGAACAAACCGCCATCGCCGCCTTTCTGGACCGCAAAACCGCGCAGATCGATCAGGCCGTGGCGATCAAGGAAAAACAGATCGCTCTGCTCAAAGAGCGCAAACAAATCCTGATTCAAAACGCCGTTACCCAAGGATTTAACCCAGACTCTCCAATGCGAGACTCCGGCGCAGAATGGGTCGGCAAGATACCAAAACATTGGGAAATGATTCGTGTAAAAAACATTTTTCGCTTAATTATAGAGTCTGCCGAAAAGAACAATAACCATGAATTGCTTTCGATTTACACGGATATTGGGGTAAAACCAAGAAAGGAGCTTGAGGAAAAAGGTAATAAGGCCTCTACAACTGATGGCTATTGGTTGGTAAAAAAAGGAGATTTCATCATCAATAAGCTTCTAGCATGGATGGGCGCAATTGGATTATCAGAGTACGAGGGAGTTACAAGCCCAGCCTATGACATCCTCAGGCCGATAAAGCCTATTGAAGGTTATTTTTATCATTATTTATTTCGGACAACAGCGTGCTCTTCTGAGTTAAAAAAACATTCAAGAGGCATTATGGAAATGCGTCTACGATTGTACTTTGATAAATTCGGGGCAGTAGAGGTCCCTTATCCTTCTAAAGAAGAACAAACCGCTATCGTTGCACACATCGAGATCGAATCCGCCAAGATCGACAAGGCTATTTCGTTACAGCAACAACAAATCGACAAACTGAAGGAATACAAAATCACCCTGATCAACAGCACTGTAACAGGCAAAATCAGGGTTCCCGAGCCGGTTGAAAGCTCAGTGCCTGAACTCGCCGACAGCCTGGTGGCGTAAGGAAAAATCCGATGGTCAGTAAAACGAACGAAAAAGAGCTGGAAATCGCGATCGAAAAACAACTGACCGGCACCTGTCTGGAAGCGCAACAGGCCATTGCCGAAGGCTACGAGGTACCCTTCACGCAGAATCACGGTTACCAGCTCGGCTTGCCGCAGGATTTTAATGCCCGTTATGCGCTCGATACGAAACGGTTCTGGGCGTTTCTGGAACAGACCCAACACGAAGAACTGGAAAAGCTGCAAAAACACGGCGGCGATTGGCAGCTGAAGGTATTGGAGCGCTTCGACCGGCTGATCAAAAAATACGGCCTGCTGCACTTACTGAAGAAAGGCTTCAGCGTCGACGATGCCCATCTGACGCTGATGTATCCGGCGCCGCTGGCCAGCAGTTCCGACAGGGTCAAACAGAACTTTGCCGCCAATCTCTTCAGCAGCACCCGTCAGGTGCGCTATTCGCTGACCAATACGCTGGAAGAAATCGACCTGGTGTTGTTCATCAACGGCCTGCCGTTCGCTACTTTAGAGCTGAAAAATCCCTGGACTGGCCAGACTGCCCGTTACCACGGGCAGAAACAGTACCGTGAGGATCGCGATATTGTTCAGCCCTTGCTGCAATTCGGTCGCTGCCTGGTGCATATGGCGGTGGATACCGACGAGGTCTACATGACCACCAAGCTGGACGGCAAGCACACGTTCTTTTTGCCGTTCAATAAGGGCCATAACCACGGCGCAGGTAATCCCATCAATCAGCACGGCCATAAAACCGCCTACCTGTGGGAAGAGATATTCAGCAAGGCCAGCGTCGCCAATATCATTCAGCATTTCGTTCGGCTCGACGGCAGCAGTAAAGAACCGCTACCCAAACGCACGCTTTATTTTCCGCGCTATCACCAACTGGATGTTGTCCGACGGTTAGTAGACCATGCCAGTAAAAACGGGATAGGGCAGACCTATCTGATTCAGCATTCGGCCGGCTCGGGTAAATCCAATTCGATCACCTGGGCGGCTTATCAGCTGATCGAAGCCTATCCGGCTAGCCTGAAGATACCAGGGGCTATACCGGAAACCGCTCCCGGCGTTTCCGGCATACACCCCGTCCCTGGGGCTAAAAGCCTGGATCAGCCGTTGTTCGATTCGGTGATTGTCGTTACCGACCGCCGTTTGCTTGATAAACAACTGCGCGAAAACATCCGGGATTTTTCCGAAGTAAAAAACATCATTGCGCCGGCGTTCAAGTCATCGGAGCTGAAAAGCGCCCTGGAGCAGGGCAAGAAGATCATCATCACCACCATACAGAAGTTCCCCTTCATCATCGATGGCATTGCCGATCTCAGCGATAAGCGTTTTGCAGTGATCATCGACGAGGCGCACAGCTCCCAGAGCGGTGATGCGCACGACAACATGAACCGGGCAATGGGCAAAAGTAAGAATGGCGAGGATGAGGGCCTGGACGCCCAGGATAAAATCCTGCAGGCGATGCAATCCCGCAAGATGCGAGGTAACGCTTCTTATTTGGCCTTTACCGCCACGCCCAAAAATACCACGCTGGAAAAATTCGGCTGCAACCAGCCAGACGGCAGCTTCGCGCCGTTTGATCTGTATTCGATGAAGCAGGCCATCGAGGAAGGCTTCATCCTCGACGTGCTGGCCAATTACACGACTTATAAAAGCTATTACGAGATTCAAAAATCGATTGCCGAGAATCCGCTGTTTGACAGTAGCAAAGCCCAGAAAAAACTGCGTGCTTATGTCGAACGGCATCAGCAGACCATCAATATCAAGGCCGAGATCATCCTCGATCATTTCATTCCGCAGGTGGTGAACAGCAAAAAGCTCAAAGGCAAAGCCAAGGGCATGGTGATCACCCAGAACATCGAAACGGCCATCCGTTATTACCAAGCGATTACTCGCTTGCTGAATGCGCGCGGCAAACCTTTTAAAGCGCTGATCGCGTTTTCAGGTGCCAAAGAGGTCGACGGCATTGAGTACACCGAAGCCGAGATGAATGGTTTTGCCGAGAACGAAACTCGTGACTATTTCGACCAGGATGAGTATCGCTTGCTGATCGTCGCGAACAAATACTTGACCGGCTATGACCAGCCCAAGCTTTGCGCGATGTACGTCGACAAAAAGCTACAGGGCGTTCTGGCGGTGCAGGCGTTGTCCCGCTTGAACCGGGCGGCGCCGAAATGGGGCAAGAAAACCGAGGATCTGTTTATCCTCGATTTTTTCAATTCGGTGGAAGACATCAAAGCCGCCTTCGATCCTTTCTATACCGCGACCCGGCTATCGGAGGCGACCGATGTCAACGTGTTGCATGAATTGAAAGATGCGCTGGCCGATGTGGGCGTGTACGAATGGCAAGAGGTCGAGCAATTTGTCGCGCTGTACTTTGGCAATGCCGATGCCCAGCAATTGAGCCCGATCATCGACACGGCCGCAGCCCGTTTTAATACCGAACTGGGATTGGAAGACAGCGACAAGGCTGACTTCAAGATCAAGGCCAAGCAGTTCGTCAAAATCTACGGCCAAATGGCTTCGATCCTGCCTTATGAGATTGCCGTCTGGGAAAAGCTGTTCTGGTTCCTGAAATTCCTGATCCCCAAACTGATCGTTAAAGACCCGGACGCGGATCAGATCGACGAATTGCTGGATTCCGTGGATTTGTCTTCCTACGGCCTGGAGCGCGTCAAACTCAATCACAGTATCGGGTTGGACGCAAGTGAAACCGAACTGGAACCGCAAAACCCGAATCCGCGTGGGGCTCATGGAGGCGATCAAAACCATGACCCCTTGGATGAGATCATCCGCAATTTTAATGAACGCTGGTTTCAAGGGTGGGGCGCAACGCCCGAAGAGCAACGCATCAAGTTCATCAACATCGCCGACGGCATCAAAGCCCATCCGGATTTCGCGGAAAAGTACCAAAACAACCCGGATGTCCATAACCGGGATTTGGCGTTCGAGAAGATATTTGAAGAAGTGATGCTGAAAAACCGGCGCAATGAACTCGAACTGTATAAGTTGTTGGCCAACGATGCAGCCTTTAAAGCGGCTATGCAGCAGAGTTTGCGGCGGATGGTAGGGCTTTAAATAAGCCGCGATCTGGTCATTGAACGGCGAAACTGTTCCAGTGCTTCCTCTGGCGGATGCCATGCTGTTTCAGCGGTGCATGCTGGCTACCGGATTTTTGCTTTTCCTCAGGCCGTAATAAACGCTTTCAAGATCTCTGCGGCATCGGCCATGCCTTTGTGCAGATGCTGCTCGATCTCCGCCATCGTAATCTCGCCTTCGGTTTTGCCGGCCGCCCAGTTCGCGACCACCGCCAGCGCGGCATAGTCGATGCCGAGCTCCCGGGCCAATCCCGCTTCCGGCATGCCGGTCATGCCGACCAGGTCGCAGCCGTCCCGTTCCATGCGGCGGATTTCGGCGGTGGTCTCGAGACGCGGTCCCTGGGTACAGCCGTAGGTGCCTAAAGGCGAAACGCGGATATTCGACTTCGCGGCCGCCGTGATCAGGCCGGTGCGCAGTTTTTGGCTGTATGGGTAGCTGAAATCGATATGGGTTACCGGGTCGTTCTCATCTTCGAAAAAGGTGTGATAACGGCCGTAGGTATAGTCGATGATCTGGTCCGGTATCGCAATATGCGCGGGCCCCATCTCCGGCGTGATGCCGCCGACCGCCGCCACCGCGATGATGCGTTCGACGCCGAGCTGTTTGAGGCCGTAAATATTGGCCCGGTAATTGATTTTATGCGGCGGGATCGCATGCGGATTGCCGTGCCGGGCCAGAAAAATCACCTCGCGGCCATGCAGGTCGCCGGTCAGAAATTCGGCCGACGGATGGCCGTAGGGCGTGGTCAAGGTATCGCGTTTGACGATCGTCAAGCCTTCGAGCTGGGTCAGGCCGGTGCCGCCGATGATCGCGAGTTTGCTCATGCGTCGCCTTCCTTGCAGGCATAAATCCCGGCGATGTTGCGTAAATAGCCTTTGTAGTCCATGCCGTAGCCGAACAGATAACGGTTTTCGGTCTCGACGCCGACGAAATCGGCCTGGATCGGTTTCGCCTGATCGAGCTTTTTGTCGACCAGTACCGCGCTATAGACGGCTTCCGCGCCTTGTTCGAGGCAATAATCGACGATCGCTTTCAACGTAATCCCTTCATCGAGGATATCGTCGACGATCAGCACGGTTCTGCCCAGCAGCGGCGTGCCGGGCTTCAGCGTCCATTCGAGCGTGCTGCCCATGATTTTGTTTTGGTAGCGGCTTGCGTTGACGGCGTCGAGCGTCAGCGGTATGGTCAGCCGGGTCAACAGACGCCCGGCCGCGACGATGCCGCCGTTCAGCACGCAAAGAAAAACCGGATTGGTACCGGCCAGTTTCCGGTTGATTTGCCCGGCCATCCGGTCGAGAGCCGCTTCGACTTCCTGTTCGCCGTATAACAAATCGGCTGTCTCTTGTACCTGTTGAATTTCGTTTAACATGAGTGAAAAGTGTGATTGATCTGGTCTGAAATCTGGCGCCATTGTACCGAATTCAACAGTTGTGCGCGGTTAAATTGCGGTTTGCCGCGCATCGCGGCGAGGCGATTATCCCGAAGCGGGTTCATGGCGACAGGCAGCGCTTCGAGCACCTGCTCGGCGGCGATCGGATTGTTGCAGACCAGCACCATGTCGCAGCCGGCGGCGAGCGCCATCGCGGCGCGCTCCGGATAGTCGCCGGCCCAGGAGGCGCCCGCCATGCTCAGATCGTCGCTGAAGACTGCGCCGGTAAACTGTAATTCTTCCCGTAATACTTGTTGAACCCAGAACGGCGAAAAGCCGGCCGGCTTGTCATCGGCTGCGGAAAACACCACATGCGCCGGCATTATGCCCTCCAGTCCTTCGGCAATCAGCCGGATGAAAGGAAGCAAATCCTTGGCTTTAATGCTGTCCAGATCGCGTTCGTCGACCGGCAAGGCCAGATGCGAATCGGGCGCGACCGCGCCGTGTCCCGGAAAATGTTTGCCGGTCCCCGCCATGCCGGCGGAAAGCATGCCTTTTCGGAAGGCCGAGGCCAGTTCCGCCGCCTGTTCAGGATCGGCCGAAAACGAGCGGTTGCCGATCACCTGGCTGATGCCGCAGTCGACATCGAGCACCGGCGCAAAGCTGAAATCGACGCCGACCGCAAGCAATTCGCTGGCCATCAGCCAGCCGGCAGCTTCCGCCAGTTCGGGCTTTTCCGCGTAGCGCGAAGCGGGCGGCAGGCGCGTGAAGCCGTTTTGAAAGCGCTGTACCCGTCCGCCTTCCTGGTCGACCGCGATCAAAATCTCGCCGCCTCGCGCCCGGCGAATGCTTGCAATAAGATCTTCGACCTGTTCGGGATTTTCGTAATTGCGTGCGAATAAAATCACCGCGCCGGTATTCGGATGGCGGATTTTGTCGATTTCATGCGCGGCCAGGGTAAGTCCCTCGACATCGAGCATGACCGGGCCGAGTGAAGGGGTCGTTGTCATGGTCTGGATGGGTTAATGAATCAATCGTAGGGTACGCTGTGCAGATCTTTGTCGGAGCATTCCGATAAATCATGCTTCCAAAAGGTACGCACAGCGTACCCTACGAGGGTTAAATTTCAGGGGAGTTATTTTTTATCCAATTGTGAGTTCAACTTGAACAGCGTATAAAAGTTTCGCGTTGAGGCGTCGGCGATGTCTTCGAACGAGGTATTACGCAATTCGGCGATCTGTTCGGCGACATAGCGTACATAGGTTGGGTAGTTCGGCTTGCCGCGAAACGGCACCGGGGCCAGATAAGGCGAGTCGGTTTCGATCAGAAAGCGGTCCTTGGGCACTTTTTTCGCGACTTCCTTGATTTCCTGCGCGCTGTTGAAAGTCACGATGCCGGAAAAGGAAATATAAAAATTCAGGTCGAGCGCCTGTTCGGCGAATTCCCGGTTTTCGGTAAAACAATGGATGATGCCGCCGCAGGTTTCGGCGCCTTCTTCCTGCAAAATGCGCAGCGTGTCTTCGCGGGCATCGCGCGTATGGACGATCAGCGGCTTGTTCAACGCTTTCGCGGCGCGGATATGGGTGCGGAAACGGTCGTGCTGCCAGCCAAGATCGCCGGAGCTCCGGAAATAGTCCAGGCCGGTTTCGCCGATACCAATTACTTTCGGATTGCTGCCCAGCTCGATCAATTGCTCCACGCTCGGCTCAAAGCCTTCATGCGCATTCGGGTGTACGCCGACCGTGGCCGAGAGTTGCGGATATCCTTTGACCAGATCGAGCATCGCCGGATACGTTTCCATGTCGATCGAGATGCAGAGCATGTGTTCGATGCGATGGTTTTCCGCATCTTTCAGAAAAAGTGAAAAATCGTTTTGGTACGGTTCGAGATCGATGCGGTCGAGATGGCAATGCGAGTCGATAAGCATAGGGCTTGAGGTCAATATCTATCGGGGGCAAAGGAAATGCCTGGCTTTGTAACCGGAGGATAAGTCTGGGATGGCTTCCTATCCTTTGAGCTACCGGCAGACGATGCCGCCGAAATAAGAGGATATTTTACGCGATTGGGCGCGCGGTGTGCAGAAAATAGTCGCGCCGGATTTTTACATCGTGTGCGTCGGCCGTTCGGATTCGAGGGCGCCGGCAAGGTAGGTTTCGATCTTATTGCGGGCCATGCCGCCGTCCTGGTCGCTGAATTGCACGCCGATGCCCGAGGCGCGGTACACGCCGCCTGGCGGATTTTTCCAGATGATTTTGCCGGCGATCGGCAATCTTTCGGTCTCTTCCATCAGATTCAGCAAAATGAAAACTTCCTGGCCCATTTCGTAATTCCGGGTGGTCGGGATGAACAGGCCGCCGTTCGTCACGAATGGCATATAAGCCATATACAGCGCGCTTTTTTCCTTGATCGATAACGACAGGATGCCTTGACGGGGTGCAGGATCCGACATGATGTTTAGCTCCGGTTGAGTTCTGCCCATTGAATCAAAATTTCTTCCAGCATCATTTGTTTGTTGATTTGACTATCGAGCCGCTCGCGGGCGGCCAATAATAAATCGTACAACTGATAAAGGTTCTTTAAGTCTAGCTGTCCTGACAGTTCTTGCAAGGAGGCATGGAGCGAAGAAGATGGTAATTGGGGGGCTTGCGGCTGGAATTTGCATTTGATCAATTCGATCTGCCAGGAAATCAGCCAGGAGAGCAGCGCGGGGAGCGGCAGTTTTTGCCAGTCTTCGGCAATCGCGACCGGGCTCGCGCGATGTCTGGCGATGTCGAGCCAGGCTTTGAAGCAATCGTTGCGAATCGTCAAGGCTTGTTCACCGGCATAGTCCAGCGCAGCGAAGGGCGCATTTTGAGCCAGCGTGGCCAAGGCTTCCGGATCGGCGACCGACTGGGCCTGCAGCCAGGCTATGGCGGTAGCCTGATCCGGCGGAGCGACGGCAAGGCGCTGGCAGCGGCTGGCGATCGTGATCGGCAATTTGACCGGTTTTGCGGTGATCAGAATGATTACCGTGCGTTCGGTCGGTTCTTCGAGGCACTTCAAAAACGCATTCGCGGATGCCCGGTTCAATTGATCGGCGGGATCGATGATTACGACCCGATAAGCGTCATATTGCGGTTTTAATTGGGTATCGGCAATCAGTTCGCGAATCAGATTGATGCCGATCGCTTTGCCGGGTTCGTCCGGGCCGACGACAAAAAGATCGGGATGGTTGCCTGCGGCATGCAGTTTACAGCCGTGGCAATGGCCGCAGACTTCCCCTTCGGCAGTCGGGGCGCGGCAGAGCAGGACGGCGGCGAAGCGTTCGGCCAGTTGGCGTTTGCCGAGACCTTTATTGCCGCTGATTAGAAGCGCCTGCGGAATGCGCTGCTGGCGGAGATAGCCGCAAAGCTGCCGCCATTGGGTTTGCTGCCAAGGCAGTAAAGGCTTCATTACAGCAAGGCCGATACAACGTCGGCGAGCGCGGTCTGTACCTCAGGCAGAGGGCGGTCGGCAGCAATGATCCTGATTCTTTCGGGGTGCAGCTCGGCTTGCCGCAAATAGGCTTGGCGCACCTCTTCGAAAAACCGGTGTTTTTCGGTTTCGAAACGGTCCGGTTCGCCTCGGCGTTCCCTTGCCCGCGCCAAGCCGGTCTCGACCGGCGCATCGAGCAGCAAGGTCAGATCGGGGCGTAATGCGCCCTGTACCAGATTTTCGAGCCAGGCAATCGTGCTCATCTCCATGTGCCGCGCGCCGCCTTGATAGGCGTATGTCGCATCGGTAAAGCGATCGCACAGCACCCATTCGCCTTTGGCCAGCGCCGGCTCGATCACATGCCGGATATGCTGCGCCCGCGCCGCGAACATCAGCAGCAATTCGGCGGTGGGGGCTATCGCTTCGCTGCCGTTGGCGAGCAGCAGCTCGCGGAGCCTTTCGGCCAGCGGGGTGCCGCCGGGTTCGCGGGTGATGATGACAGGAATATTTTTAGCGCAGAGAAAGTCTTGCAGATAGGCCAGGTTCGTGCTTTTGCCGACCCCTTCGCCGCCTTCCAAGGTGATGAATTTGCCGCGTGGGATAGCGCTCATTTTTTTAGTTTCTGGAAGAGTTCGACCGCATGATTGTGGTCTTGCAGGGTCGAAGAAAACACATGCGTGCCGTCGCCCTTGGCGACGAAGTACAGGCTATTGCCGGTATCGGGGTGCAGCGCGGCATAAATTGCCTTGCGCCCCGGCATTGCAATCGGCGTCGGCGGCAATCCTTTGATCAAATAGGTATTATAGGGCGTCGGCTGCTTTAGATCCGGTTCGCCGATGTTGCCGTGGTAGTTGTCGCCCATGCCGTAGATGACGGTCGGGTCGGTCTGCAACGGTATGCCGTTTTGCAGGCGGCGGACCATGACGCCTGCGATCAGGGTCCGTTCGTCCTCCACGCCGGTTTCTTTTTCGATGATCGAGGCCAGGATCAACGCTTCGTAAGGCGAGTTCAGCGGCAGGCCGGCCGCTCTTCGCGGCCATTCTTCCTGGAGCACTGACTGCATTTTGCCGTAGGCTCTTTTCAACACAGAGACATCCGACATGTTTTTTTCGAAAAAATAAGTATCCGGAAAAAACAGGCCCTCGGTATGGCTTTCCGGGATACCGAGCTGAGCGCGTATGGCGCCCGGAGATGAATCCTTGAGGGTGTGCTCGATATGGGGATTGTTCTTCAGTTCGGTCAGGATGTCCGTAAAATCCCATCCTTCCGGAAATGTGATGCTGTGCTGACGGGTCTTGCCGGCGGCGATTTGGTCGATGATCTCGG
Organism: Methylomicrobium sp.; assembly: GCA_051061095.1. GTDB lineage: Bacteria > Pseudomonadota > Gammaproteobacteria > Methylococcales > Methylomonadaceae > Methylomicrobium. The sequence continues at coordinate 38,526 of JBPFEE010000012.1, forward strand.
GCAGAGTCAGTCCTGAAGCGAATTCAAATTCGCCGGTTTTCAGCTTGGCGGCCGCCTGTTTCCGGAGCGCGATTACCTTAAACCAGAACGGGCGGACTTTCAGCTGTTGCTCGGCGAGTTTTTCGGCAATCCGGGTCATCGAGTCGCCCTTTACGATTTCGATTACGACCGGGTTGTCTTTGACGACTGGCGTCTCCACGGCGTAGCGATAATCCATCCCTGCCCAGCCGGCCGTGAAACTGATGAATAGGAGGGTTAGACCAATGAATTTATTGCTCACTGCGAAGCATCTCTTGTTTATAATCGGCCAGCCATTGCCGAATTTTGTGGGTGATCGGGCCGGGCTCGAACGCGATGCTGTCGATCTGTTTGACCGGCCAGATGCCGATTATCGAGTTACAGACGAAGATTTCGTCGGCCGACATCAAGTGTTCGGGAGTGTAACTCAGTTCTGTAACCGGCAGACCATGAAATTCCGCAAGCTGCATGACCAGTCCCCGGATGATGCCGGCAATGCCGCATTGTTCGAGCGACGCGGTATGCACCGCCCGCTTATTGACATAGAACAGGTTGGTCATCGTTCCTTCGATCACATAGCCGGAGCTGTCCAGCATGATGCCTTCCTGAATGGCCGGGTCGGTCCATTCGGCGCGGGCGAGCACCTGTTCCAGACGGTTCAAATGTTTGAGTCCGGCCAACGCCGGGTTCAAGCCCAGGCGTGTTTCGCAAATGCGGGCGTTGATGCCCAGCGTGTTAAAGACTTCCGGATGCTCGGGGTAGGGGTGCAGGCTCAGAATTCGGGTCGTTTGTATCGTTTCGGGTCGTCTGTAGCCCCGCCCCCCGGAGCCCGAGGTCACGATGATTTTGAGTACGGCTGGCGCGGAAGATTCCCGGCACAAGGTTCGAGTTTCTTTGGCTAGGGTATCCTGGGCGGGAAACGGAATTCCGAGCCGCCGGCAACCCGCTTCCAGACGGTTGAGATGCCGGTCGAAAAAAACCGGCCGATGATCTCTGATTTCGATCGTTTCGAATAAACCGTCGCCGTATTGCAGGCCGCGGTCCGAAACGGGCAGGGTCTCTCGCGGTTCACCATTGACAAGCAGCATTGGCGGAAAGACGACCCTGCGCAGGATCGACGCTTATTCGTAGCGTTTGAAAATCAACGTCCCGTTGGTACCGCCGAAACCGAAGGAATTCGACATCGCAATGTTGATTTTCATGTCGCGCGCGACATTCGGAACATAGTCGAGGTCGCATTCGGGATCCGGGTTGTCCAGGTTGATCGTCGGCGGCGCGATTTGATTCTTGATGCTGAGCGCGGTCAATACCGCTTCGATGCCGCCGGCCGCACCCAGCATGTGTCCGATCATCGACTTGGTCGAACTGACCGCGATTTTATAGGCGTGATCGCCCAGGGCGGCTTTCATCGCCTGGGTCTCGCCGATATCGCCGGCCGGCGTCGAGGTGCCGTGCGCGTTGATATAATCGATGTCGTTGGCATTCAGTCCGGCATCGCGCAGCGCATTGCGCATGCAGCGCGCCGCGCCTTCGCCGCCGGGCGACGGGGTGGTCATGTGATAAGCGTCGCCGCTCATGCCGTAACCAACCACTTCCGCATAAATTTTTGCGCCGCGCGCTTTCGCGTGCTCGAGTTCTTCGAGTACGACCACGCCCGCGCCGTCGCTGAGTACGAAGCCGTCGCGGTCTTTGTCCCAAGGCCGGCTGGCCTGTGCGGGGCTGTCATTACGGCGCGACAAGGCTTTCGCGGAAATAAAACCGCCCATTGCGGTGGGCGAGGTCGTGCAGCGCTCGGCGCCGCCCGCCACCATTACATCGGCGTCGCCGTGTTGGATCATGCGTGCCGCATCGCCGATATTATGGGTGCCGGTCGCGCAGGCGGTCACGATCGCAAAATTGGGGCCCTTCAAGCCATATTTGATCGATAGATTGCCTGAAATCATATTGATGATGTTGCCGGGCACGAAGAAAGGCGAAATCCGGCGCGGACCGCTTTTTTCGTAGAGCGCGTAACACTCTTCGATACCGGTAACGCCGCCGATGCCGGCGCCGATCGCCACGCCGATCCGTTCCGCATTGGCTTCGGTCACTTCAAGCCCGGAATCCTCGAACGCCTGACAACCTGCCGCCAGGCCGTAATGAATGAACCCATCCATACGCTGCGCGTCCTTGCCCGGAATATATTGGGTGACGTCGAAATTGCGAATAACGCCGCCAAAGGTGGTAGCGAAAGGCGAAATATCAAAGGAATCGATAGGACTGATGCCGCTTTTGCCGTTAATGATGCCGTCCCAGGTTTCTGCTACCGTGTTTGCTAAAGGCGTAATGGCGCCCAAACCGGTGATTACGACTCGACGTGTGCTCAATTTATGTTACCGTGTGGAATCTGTGGTTTCGAAAAAATCGGGGAGGGGGTTAGTGGATGCGCAGGATGTCATCCACTAAGGAATCGCTATCAGGTGTTCTTTTCGACGTAGTCGATTGCTTGCTGAACGGTAGTGATTTTTTCAGCTTCTTCGTCCGGAATTTCGCACTCGAATTCTTCTTCAAGCGCCATAACGAGTTCAACGGTGTCCAAAGAATCGGCGCCCAGATCATCTACGAAAGAGGCGTCATTGGCGATATCTTCTTTAACGCCCAATTGCTCCGCAACAATTTTTTTTACTCGTTGTTCAACATTACTCATAATTATTATCCTCAAGCAAAGTAAATATAGTTCTAAGAAAAATCATATATTTACAATGATATTGTTATTGGTTTTACTAGAAATCCCGTCCACGGAAATTCCAGACGACGGTAGTGAAAATTATACTTTAAACTGAACCTAAAGTCACAATATTAAGCGGGGTTCCTGGACTCCAATCCGCGGGTGAAAGGACCGGAGGTTTAGGGCATATACATGCCGCCATTTACGTGCAGGGTCTCGCCGGTGATATAAGCGGCGCCCGGTGAAGCCAAAAACGATACCGCATGCGCGATTTCCTCGGGTGCGCCGAGTCGTTCCAGCGGAATCGAAGCCAGCAGCGAATTCTTGATGTCGTCGCCCAGTTCCTTGGTCATGTCGGTATCGATGAAGCCGGGGGCGACCACGTTCACGGTGATATTCCGCGAGCCGACTTCCTTGGCCAGCGATTTGCTGAAACCGACAATGCCGGCCTTCGCGGCGGCATAATTGGCCTGGCCGGCATTGCCGGTCGAACCGACGACCGAAGAAATGCTGATGATGCGCCCTGTCCGGGCTTTCATCATGCCGCGCAGCACGGCCTTGCTCATCCGGAAGACCGAGGCCAGATTGGTGTTGATGATCGCATCCCACTCTTCGTCTTTCATCCGCATTAGCAGGTTGTCCCGGGTAATGCCTGCGTTATTGACCAGAACGGCCGGTGCGCCGAACTCGTCGTTGACGGTCTTGATCACCTCGGCAATCGAATCGGCATCCGCAACGTCAAGGCGCAGGCCTTTGCCGTTTTCGCCGAGATAAGCCGAGATGGCTTCCGCGCCGTTTTCGGTGGTCGCGGTGCCGACCACAAAAAAACCGTCGCCAGCCAGTTTTTCGGCAATTGCTTTGCCGATGCCGCGGCTGGCGCCTGTCACTAAGGCGACTTGTTTAGCCATTTAACAGCTCCAATGTAGTATGTAAAGATTTGGTATCGAAAATGGACAGATGCTCGGCGTCCTTCACGATGCGTTTGTTCAGCCCGATCAGGACCTTGCCCGGACCGCATTCGACAAAGCGGACGACGCCCTGGTCGTGCATGAATTTGATGGAATCGACCCAGCGTACCGGCTTGAAGAGTTGTTCTTTTAAGGCGTTGCGGATCACTTCCGGTGCGCTGTGCGACATCACGTCGGTATTGTGGATCAGCGTCATGTCGGGACTGTCGATTTGAATCTGCGATAATTGTTCGCCGAGTTTTTCGGCGGCACCGGCCATCAGGGCGCAGTGCGACGGTACGCTGACCGGCAACAGCACCGCGCGTTTGGCGCCCAGGGCTTGCGCTTCGGTGATCGCGCGCTGAACCGCGCTCGCGTTGCCGGCGATCACGACCTGTCCCGGCGCATTGAAATTGACCGCGTCGACGACTTCGCTCTGCGCCGCTATTTTGCAGGCTTCCGCGACCTGATGATCCTCAAGCCCTAAAATCGCCGCCATCGCCCCCGCACCCTGCGGGACCGCTTCCTGCATCAGGCGTCCGCGCGCCGCAACCAATTTGATCGCATCTTCGAAAGCGATCGCGTTGGCGGCGACCAGCGCCGTATATTCGCCGAGGCTATGGCCTGCCGTCCAGACCGGACGGACGCTGCTCTGTTTGCGGCAGATGTCCCAAACTGCAATCCCTGCCGCAAGCATCGCTGGCTGAGTGTTTTGCGTCTGATTCAGGTCGGCTTCCGGACCTGCGCTGACCAGAGTCCACAAATCCGTGCCTAGCGTATCGGAGGCGCGCTCGAACGTCTGTTTGATTTCGGGGAAACTCGCCGCCAGATCGGCCATCATGCCGACCGACTGTGATCCCTGGCCTGGAAAAACGAAGGCTAAGTCGTAGTTTGGTGTGCTCATGGATGTGTCAAAATCTGTCTGAAACTTTTGTTATAGTTCTGATGTTCAGGGTTTAGGTGCAAGGTACAGGGGGCAGGATAATTTTCCTGAACCCTGCGCCCTGCATTAATACTTCAGCAATGCAGAGCCCCAGGTAAAACCGGCGCCGAACGCTTCGAGCAGGACGGTCTGACCGCGCTGAATACGGCCATCGCGCACCGCTTCGTTGAATGCCAGCAAGACTGAGGCGGAAGAAGTGTTGCCCTGGTTTTCGAGGGTGACGACGACATGCTCCATCGGCATTTTCAATTTCTTGGCGGTGGCCTGGATGATCCGGATATTGGCCTGATGCGGCACCAGCCAGTCGATCGACTCCTTGTCCAGCTTATTGGCCTCCAGGGTTTCATCGACAATCCTGCCGAGCGTGTTGACCGCGACTTTAAAGACTTCGTTGCCGCGCATGCTGATAAAGCCGGGGTCATGTTTGTAACCGTTTGGGGCGGCCTGGGGATTCGGGCAGTACAGCAGTTCTTCGTATTCGCCGTCCGAGTGAATGTGTGTGGACAGGATGCCGGTTTCCTCGGAAGCGCCCAGGAGGATCGCGCCGGCCCCGTCGCCGAACAATACGCAAGTCGTCCTGTCGGTCCAGTCGACGATTCTCGAGCAGATTTCGGAGCCGACGACCAGTACCTTGCGCGCCGCGCCGGTCTTGATGTATTGGTCGGCGATGCTTAATCCGAAGATTGCGCCGGAGCAGGCGGCCTGCACGTCGAATGCCACGCAATGCTTGATGCCGAGGCGCTGCTGCAAGAGGCAGCCCGTACTCGGATAAACGCGATCCGGGGTCCCGGTGGCGACGATGATCAGGTCGATTTCTTCAGGATCGATGCCGGCCATCTCTATGGCTTGGCGGGCGGCAATTTCGGCCATGCTGGCGGCGGTTTCGTCGGCAGCGGCGATACGGCGGCTCTTGATGCCGGTCCGTTCGAAGATCCAGTTGTCGGAGGTGTCAACCGTTTCCGAAATTTGAGCGTTCGTTAAAATTTCCGCGGGGAGATAGCCGCCGGTGCCGATGACTCTTGAATAGCGGGTCATGAATGCATTCCCAAAGACAGGTTCTGTTCGACCTGCTGGCTGATTTTTTTGATGACGTCTTTTTTGACTTCAATTTCAGCCAACTGAATCGCAGTTTTGAATGCCAGCACATCGGCGCCGCCGTGACTTTTGATCACCAGTCCACGCAGGCCGAGAAAGCTGGCGCCATTGTAAAGGCGCGGATCGATGCGTTTTTTGAACGAAGACAAGACCGGGTACGCAATCAGGCCCACAGCTTTGGTCAGCAGGTTTTTCGAAAATGCTTCTTTCAACAGTGTGCCGATCATTTTGGCGGCGCCTTCGATCGATTTGAGAGCGACGTTACCGACGAAACCGTCGGTTACGATCAAGTCGACCTTGATGTCGCCCGCATTCAGCGAATTGCCTTCGACATAGCCGATATAGTTCAGCGGCGACGCTTCGAGCAGTTTTGCGGCAGCCTTGACCTGCTCATTACCTTTCATTTCTTCTTCGCCGATGTTCAGCAAGCCGACCCGCGGCGAGTCAATATTCTCGACCGCCTTGACCAGTTCGGCGCCCATCACGGCGAATTCGAACAGATGCTGCGCAGTGCAGTCGACATTAGCGCCCAAATCGAGCACATGGGTGTGGCCGTGAATCGAGGGCAGCGTGGATATGATCGCGGGGCGGTCGATGCCCGGAATCATTTTGAGCACGAAGCGGGCTGTCGCCATCAGCGCGCCGGTATTGCCGGCGCTGACGCAGGCATCGGCCAGGCCGTCGCTGACCAGATTGATCGCGACCCGCATCGAAGAATCCTTTTTGTTTTTCAAGGCTTTCGACGGCGCCTCGTCCATCTCGACGCATTGGGAGGCATGATGCACGGTCAGCCTGTTGCGGTAAGCTTCGAGATGGTTTCCCAACTTCTCTTTGATGACGGCTTCATTGCCCACCAGAATCAGCTTTAACTCCGGATTGCTCTTCAAGCACTCCAGGGAAGCCGGGATCGTCACTTCCGGGCCATAGTCCCCGCCCATCGCATCAATCGAAATTGTCAAGCTCACCTTAACCGAGGTCTCCGCATTAAAAAATAAAAAACCGAACCGGTATCAACGGTTCGGTGTGGCGCCAAGTTAAAGCCCGAGGCTTATTCTTCTTCGCTGACGGCTGTGATTTGACGGCCCTTGAAGTAGCCGTCCGGCGTAACGTGATGACGCAAATGGGTTTCGCCGGTCAATGGATCTTGCGACAGCGCGCGGGCGGTCAAGGCGTCGTGCGAGCGGCGCTGGCCGCGTCTTGAACGGGAAACTTTACTTTTTTGTACTGCCATGAGGGCTCTCCTGGTTTTTTAAATTGGCTAAAATGGAAAATGGATTATCCTGTCGTTTTTGCCGATTTGCCTCGGGTTGACTCGGCTCACGGCTGCCCGTATCCTGAATCGTGCAGGATTCGGAATGTTTCGGGTACAGGGGAAGATTCAGCAACAATTCGTCTTCGACGATGTCCTGCAGAAGAATTTTTTCTTCCTCAACGAACAAAGGTTCAAAGTCCGGAGGCAAGCGGTCGACTTGCTCCAAGGAATTGACAATGCCCAGCCGGACGATCGCTTGCACAGGCCAGTCAAGGGCTTGCAGGCAATTCTGGCAGATCAGTTGCAGATGGGTTTCAATCTTCCCTTCGATCTTGGCCAGTCTGCCTTCGCGACTGAAAAAAAGATCGATCACGACGTTTCCGTCGGTATCGAACAGCATGTCGCGGAGGCGGCCAAAATCTTTTAGCGAAAGCTTCCCTTTGAGCACACCGCGCTTGTCGGCGAGGTGCAACGGGTCAATAGTTTGGGGAAGGCGATCTAACATAAATCGGTAATCTTAGCGCGAAACCTGGTTATGGTCAAATGCTATATGATTTTAAGGTTTTACTAAAGTCATGGAATAGTAGTGGAAAACACGATGAAAAAAAATTTGCTTATTTATAGCCACGGTAAGGACAGCATGCCATGGGGCGAAAAAACGCTGGCGTTCTCCGAGGTCGCCATAAATCAGGGTTATCGGGTCGAAAGCCCCGATTACCGGGGGCAACTCGACCCCGATCAGCGCGTGCTGCAATTGCTGGCGACGGATTGGCGGGCTTTCGATCGTGTTGTGCTGATCGGTTCGAGCATGGGCGCTTACGTGTCGGCCGTTGCCGCCGAAACGCTCAAGCCTGCCGGTCTTTTTTTGCTGGCGCCGGCATTTTATCTGCCCGGCTATCGGCAAACTGAATTCACGGTGCCGATCGACAGGACCCGTGTTTACCACGGCTGGCGCGACGATATCGTGCCGCCCGAGAATGCCTGGCGCTTTTGCCGGGAATATCGAATTCGGCTGACGATGCTGGATGCCGATCATCGGTTGCTGTGCGAATTACCTTTTTTGATACGGGAATTCGAGCAGTTTTTGCAGGCAATATCGTAATAGTCATGAAATCTGGCGGAGTGGGGTGTAATATCACCTTGAGATGGTGGTTTTACACCGCTTTTCCGGCAGAATTGCCGCTGGTTGTAATAAAAATATTGTATAAACAATGGTTTATCTATTTTTGTGAGGTGGCATGGTATTCGCTATAGCTTAGGCATCTAATTAATGATGGAGATGCTGATGTCTGAAATTATGTTGCCTGGCTTGCCTAAAACGGGAATTGCCGGTTTAAAAGAAAATTGGCGCGCCGACCTGTTGTCGGGATTTTTAGTGTTTTTGATTGCGCTCCCGTTGTGTTTGGGGATTTCGATGGCGTCGGGATTCCCCCCGTCCGCCGGGCTCATTACGGCAATAGTCGGTGGTATAATCGTATCAAGAATCAACGGTTCGTTCATGACAATCAATGGCCCTGCCGCCGGTTTGATTGTGGTTGTGCTGGACGCGGTGCAAAACCTCGGGCAGGGCGATGCGATGGCAGGCTACCGCTATACCTTGGCGGCGATCGTGGTCGCCAGTGTGTTGCAAATCGCGCTGGGATTTTTCAAGGCCGGCCGGCTCAGTTCATTTTTTCCGGCTTCTGTCGTGCATGGGATGCTGGCGGCGATCGGGATCATCATCATGGCGAAACAAATCCATGTGATGCTCGGCGTGACCCCGGAAAAGGGCAGCCTGTTTTCGACGATCGCGCAAATTCCGCACAGCGTTCTCAATCTGAATCCCGAAATCGCGATGATCGGCGTGACCAGCATCGCGATCCTGATTTTCTGGCGGGTGGTCCGCGAGCCGAAACTGAAAATGCTGCCGGCCCCGATCCTCGTGGTCCTGGCGGGTATCGGTCTGGCGCGTTTTTACGATCTGGATCATGAGCATATGTATTTATTTCTGCCGGATGCGACGTTCCTGCCGCATCATGAAGCGACGGTCGGGCCGAAGTTTTTGGTCGCGATTTCGGATAATTTTTTGTCCAGTTTTTATTTTCCGGATTTCTCGAAAATTGCGACGGTCGAATTTTGGGAATCGGTGGTCACGATCTGCCTGGTCGGCAGTCTGGAAAGTCTGCTGAGCGCTGTCGCGGTCGATAAGCTCGATCCTTACCGCCGGCATTCGGATCTGGATCGCGATTTGACGGCGGTCGGCGTCGGCAATTTGATGTGCGGCATGATCGGCGGCCTGCCGATGATCGCGGAAATCGTGCGTAGCTCGGCCAACTGCAATAACGGCGCGAAAACCGGCTGGGCGAATTTTTTTCATGGCGTTTTTTTACTGCTGTTCGTGGTGTTGTTTCCGCGCCTGATCCACAGTATTCCTTTGGCGTCCTTGGCCGCCTTATTGGTCTTTACCGGTTTTCGCCTGGCCTCGCCCAGGGAGTTCGCGAAAGTGATGGGCATCGGCAAGGAACAGTTGTTCATGTTTGTGGTCACGATTATCGGAGTGCTCGCGACCGACCTGTTAATCGGTGTGGCGATCGGCATCGCGGTCAAATTCGCGATCCATATGTTCAGGGGCGTCAGATTGAACAATCTGTTCAAGATCCATTTCGTGCTGGAGCCGCTGGAAGACGGTTCGCTGCTGGTCGAAATTGTGGGAGCGGCGATTTTTTCGAACTTTCTGGCGCTGAAAGCCTCGCTGGCAGGGATCGGCAAGGGCCAGCATGTGATCTTTCAATTGAGCAATGCCTATTTAATCGATCATACCGTAATGGAATTTCTGCACGATTTCCAGCACAATTATGAGGCGCAAGGCGGAGTCTGTGAATTTTTCGGTATGGAATATCATGATACGTATTCGCGGCATCCGCTGGCGGTGCGCAAAATGAAAAGAGACCATATGTGCCGCCGGCGCTCCGATCATCATGGCTTGCCGGGCTATGCAAACAGCAGGCAGCCTTTCACGGAGGATGTCTAGCCGCCGGCAGTTGAGCGCTGAGGGTGCGCGCCCCGCCTGCAAGTCCCTTCATAAAGTTTTTGATAACATTATATGCAATTTTTGAATAGCCCAATCCAACATCGTGTTTTGGCTTTTTTGTTGTTGATGTCGCTGATGCTGGCAATGTTTGTCGGGATGATTTGGCGGAATGTGCATCATTTCAAAACGGTATTTTCGCATGTCAATTATTCGCACAGCGTGCAACATGCGTCGGTAGCGCTGCAAAAAACGCTGATAGATTTTGTCGCTAAAGTCAGCCCGCCCGTGGAGCCTGAGCGTTTGCTTCCGACCATCAAGGCATTAAACGGCACAGTCGTCGAGTTGAATGGGCTGTTTGCGGAAAGCGGATTTTTAGCCGAAAACACCGCTGCCAACACGAACATCGTTAAAGCGATACTCGATAAATGGCAGCAACCCGGCGGCAGCGAAAAACAGGAACATTTAATCAGCGCTTTGAATCTGCTCAGCGATACGCTGGATAATGAGCTTGGGCAGCGCGAGAAATTGCTTGGCGAGATCAGCGCGGATACGCAGACCGAGCTCGATCTGGCCGTAATTACTTTCATTCTGATCGTGGGGGTCGCGTCCGGTTTTTTTTATCGGCGGATTTTGCATCCCTTGCATGACCTCAGGCTGCTGTTGCAGCGTCTGACCGAAGGCAATTTTACCCGGATTACGACCGATCATCTCGACCCCTTGCTGTTGCCGGTCTTCAACAGCTATAACGACATGGTCAGTCATCTGGCCGAACTGGAGGAAGCCAAGCGACTGTATGCCCAATCGCTCCAGCGCGAGGTCAGACTGGCGACCCAGGCCCTGCTCGAACAACAGGCCAGCCTGGCGCGTGCCGAGCGGCTGGCCGCGGTCGGCGAAGTCGCGGCCGAACTTGCGCACGAAATTCGCAATCCGCTGGCAGGCATACAGATCGCGTTCAGCAATCTGCGCCGCGAAATCAATAATCCAGAACAGAAGGCGCGGATGGAACTGATCGGCAACGAGCTTAAACGGCTCGGCCATCTGCTCAATGACCTGCTGAATCAAAGCCGCCATGCGCCTGAAGCCGCCGACGATATCGATATCGCGATGCTGATCCGCGACCTGGCAGCATTGACCCGTTACCAGATCGCCGAAGATATCGGTCTGGAGGTTGATGCGCCATCGCCTCTCAAGGCGCATTTGCCGTCGGGCGGCTTGCGGCAGGCGCTGTTGAATCTGATTTTGAATGCGGCCGATGCGCTGGAAGGAAGCGCCGGAACGATTTGCGTAACGGCTGCGCAGGATGCTGAAGGCATCAGGATCGAGGTCGTGGATGACGGCCCCGGTTTTTCGCGGCAATTGCTCGAGCAGGGCATTCGGCCGTTTCGTACCACGCGGCAGCGAGGCACGGGGCTGGGGTTGACGATGGTACAGCGTTTCGTAAAAGAGATAGGCGGCAGCATCAGGCTGAATAATCAGACGCCTCATGGGGCTCGTGTGTCGCTGTTTTTACCGGTCATGGTGCAGGAGTCGCATTAATGATAGAAACCCTGCTAATTATTGAAGATGAAAAACTGTTGGGTTCCGAACTGTCGCTGCATTACCGGAAATCGGGATGGGAAGTGGTATTGGCGACTACGCTCGCCGAAGCCGAAGAGTGGCTGATCAAAAAAAGTCTGGCTCCTTTATTGATTCTTTCAGACCTGAATCTGCCGGACGGCAATGCCCTGGATTTGATGGAAAATATCAAAAAGCAGACGGGACATGCCGAATGGCTGTTTCTGACCGGTTACGGCAGCGTGCCCGATTCGGTCAGGGCGGTGCGGCTCGGAGCTTATGATTTTCTGGAAAAACCCTGCGATCCGGATCGACTCGACTTGGTGGTTGCGAGTGCCGCCCGCAGCGCTTCTATCGTCAGACGGGTGCGCGAACAGGCCAGCGCAGGGCATAAACGCTATTCGCCGAATGCCTATATCGGTCGGAGCAGGCAGGCCCAGGAGGTGCGGCAATTGTTGCAGCGCTTGACCGAGGTGCCGTTCAGCGCCTTGATTATCGGCGGTGAAAGCGGCACCGGAAAAGGGCTGGCGGCTAAAATTCTGCACTTCGGCGGCGCCAGAGCGCAGCAGCCGATGATCGAAGTCAACTGTGCCGCATTGCCTCGCGAACTGCTGGAATCCGAATTGTTCGGTCATGAATCGGGCGCCTTTACCGGCGCGACGGCCCGGCATCGCGGTCTGCTGGAGCAGGCCGACGGCGGAACATTGTTCATGGATGAAATCGGTGAAATGCCGCTCGATTTGCAAGCCAAACTGCTCAAAGCGATCGAGGATCACAAGGTGCGTCGGCTCGGCGGCGAGAAAGAGATCAGCGTAGATGTGCAGATCATCGCGGCCAGTAACCGGGATCTGGAGCAGATGGTGCGGGAAGGGAGTTTTCGCAGCGACCTTTTTCACCGCCTGAGTGTTTTTAGAGTCATGCTGCCGCCTCTCCGTGCGGCAAAAGAAGATATGGATGATTTGGTGCCGTTATTTATTGCCGAATTTAATGCGAAAGCCGGTCAGCGGGTCAAAGATATTCCCGCGGGTGTCTGGAGCAAATTGAAAAGTTATGGCTGGCCGGGCAATGTGCGCGAGTTGCGCAATGTAATTGAACGTTGCGTCTTGTTTGCCGATGGGCCTGTGTTTCCCGGTCAATGGCTGCAATTGCCGGGGCAGGGGCTTGCGCCGCAAGCCGGATTGAGAGACAAGAACATGATTTTGCTGCCTTTGGACGGGAGCATGGCGCTGGACGACATGGATAAATTCATCATCAAAACGGCATTGGAACGCGCCGACTACAATTTGACGGCGGCCGCCAGAGATTTGGGGACGACACGCGAAACCCTGCGTTATCGGGTGCGGAAGTATAATTTGAAAAGCGTCGACTGAGTTTTGTCGAACATGAACCTGAGGGCAAAGACGGTTCCGATTCGATTCTGCATTTGAGTCAACCTTCGATTCGTTCGGCATGACCGGAACGGCGGTTATTGGCCGCCTTGATCTTCCATTTGGCGTCTTCCGGGTCTTTGCCTTTGTTGCCCATTCTGCTTGTTTTGCCGAGCCTGCAATGCGTTAAATTGCCCTCTTGCTCCTGCCTTCTCGAAAGAAAGTCCCCCGGAGCCGCTGTTCTGACGTTTGACTTCCTGCCGATCCCAATTTTGCTGACGTCGACTTTGGCCGTGCGCGTTCGGATCGTCCGGACGGCGTTGCCGCTCTTCATTCCAATTGTCGCGACGTTGACGATCCCCCTCTCTTTTCCGATTGTCGTAGGGCTTCGCAGCCGGAGCGTTCCAGTTATAATGATCGTTTGCGCCGTGCTCGTGGGAACCGGGCTTGCGGTAGGATGTGCCGGGAGAAGTTGAGTAGCGCCGGCCGTCCTGATAGCGTCTGCCGGGATACCGATTATCGCGGCCGTCGTGGTGATGGTGGTGCTCTTCGGTACGATAAGCCGGGGTGGGATAGGAGTAAGTATTGTAGTAATTGCGCTCCACGACGCCATAGCCATAGCCATAGCCGCTGCCGTATTGACCCGGAGAGTAGCCATAGCCGCTGTCATATTGGCCCGGGGAGTAGTTGTAGCCGGAGTCATAATACTGCCGCGAATAGGTTGCGCAAGCCGCCGGCAATGCCATCAACCCTGCCAGAATCAACCTTTTGATGATAGGTTTCATGATTTTAGCCTTAATAGTAAAGTGAAAAACGATGTGTTAGGCGGATCATAATCGAAAAGGCTGAATAGGTCATGAATAGGCGGGTATTTTTTTCCCAAGCCAATCTTTGTCGGCAGGCAACAAAATTCCTTTAAGGTTGATTCGGTTATAGTGTGCAATTCAGCAAAGATAAATAGAGTGTAGAGGAAGAGAATGAAGTATGAAGTGATGGATGCGGTAATTTCGCCCGAGGAAGGCCGTCTGGATATCCTATCGAAAGCCGAGGTCAGCAAACTGCTGGATACCAGCCAAGGCGGTTTATACCGGGTATTCCGCAACTGCGCGCTGGCGGTATTGAATTGCGGCAGTTCGATGGACGACGGCAAGGAGCTTTTGGAGCGCTACTCGTCTTTCGGGATTCGAGTCGTCCAGCAGCAACGCGGCATCAAACTGGAGCTGAAAAGCGCACCCGCCCATGCGTTCGTGGACGGCAAAATGATCAGGGGCATCAAGGAGCATCTGTTTTCGGTATTGCGCGACATCATTTATATCAGCGATGAGATCAACGAAAATCCGCGCTTCAACCTGGAAACCTCGCAGGGCATCAGCAACGCGGTGTTCCATATCCTGCGCAATGCGAACATTTTGCGGCCGATGACCAATCCCAATCTGGTCGTATGCTGGGGCGGGCACTCGATCAGCCGTAAGGAATACGAATACAGCAAACAGGTCGGCCATGAGTTGGGCCTGCGCGGTTTGAATATTTGCACCGGCTGCGGGCCGGGCGCGATGAAAGGTCCCATGAAAGGGGCGACGATTGGCCATGCGAAGCAGCGGATCAAACACGGACAATACCTCGGTATTACCGAACCCGGCATCATCGCGGCCGAATCGCCGAACCCGATCGTGAACGATCTGGTCATTCTTCCGGACATCGAAAAGCGTCTCGAAGCCTTCGTACGCACCGGCCACGGCATCATCGTGTTTCCGGGCGGCGCCGGCACCGCCGAAGAAATCTTGTACATCCTGGGCATTCTGCTGCATCCCGAAAACGAAGCGATGCCGTTTCCGTTGATTTTCACCGGTCCGGACAGTTCGGAGGAATATTTCGAGGAGATCAATCGTTTTATCGGCGGTACGCTCGGCGCCAAAGCGCAGCAGCGTTACCGTATCATCATCGACGATCCGCAGCAGGCCGCGATCGAAATGGAAGCCGGTATCCACGCGGTGCGCGCCTTTCGCAAAGCAACCGATGATGCCTATTACTTCAATTGGATGCTGCATGTCGACAAGGTATTTCAAACTCCCTTTATCCCGCTGCATGAAAACATGAAGAATCTGGCCCTGCATAAAAATCAGGCCCCGCATGTGCTTGCCGCGAATCTGCGCCGGGTATTTTCGGGCATCGTTGCCGGCAATGTGAAGGACGAAGGGATACGCGCGGTCGAAAAATACGGTCATTTCGAAATCCATGGCGATCCCGAAATCATGGCTCTGATGGATTCGCTGCTGGCAGCTTTTGTAAATCAGCACAGGATGAAACTCCCAGGCAAGAAATATGTGCCTTGTTATCAAATCGTTCAGTAAAGAGTGGTACAGGGTCCAGGGGTCGTATGATTGTAGTGTTGGCTTTTGATTCGGCATGAAAGTCGTATTGACCGAGAAGCCGTCGGTGGCGCGGGATATCGCGCGCTGTCTGGGCGTAAATAACCGGCGCGACGGTTATCTGGAGGGCAACGGTTATCGGATCGTTTGGGCGTTCGGCCATCTGGTCGAACTACAGGAGCCCGATGGCTACAATAAGGCCTGGAAGCGGTGGTCGCTGGAGAGTCTGCCGATCATCCCGGAGCGCTTCGCGTTGCGCGCCCGGGGCGATGCGGGAGCGCAGAAGCAATTGCATACGGTCAAAAGCCTGTTTGAGAGCGCCGACGAAATCATTTGCGCGACCGACGCCGGTAGGGAAGGCGAACTGATCTTCCGCTATATCCTGTCCTGGTGCGGATGCGAGCATAAACCGTTCAGGCGGCTCTGGATCAGTTCGCTGACCGACGAGGCGATTCGTCAGGGATTCGCGCAATTGCGCGAAGGTCAAGCCTTCGAAGGACTCTACCGGGCCGCCAAGTGCCGCAGCGAGGCGGACTGGATCGTCGGCTTGAATGCGACCCGGTATTACACGCTCAAATTCGGGCAGGGCTCGCAGTTGTGGACTCTCGGGCGGGTACAAACGCCGGTGTTGGCGCTGATCGTGCAGCGGGACCGGGATATCGCCGATTTCCAGCCGAAAGATTTTTGGGAACTGCACACCCTTTACCGCGAGGTCGATTTTCAACACAGCGGCGGGCGTTTCGAGAAAAAGGCGGAGGCCGAGGCGTTGAGAGCACGGATCGACGGACGCGACTTTCGGGTTGCCTCCGTCAAGGGCAAGCAGGAAAAGGTTTATCCGCCGCCGTTATACGATCTGACCGATCTGCAAAAGGACATGAGCATTCGTCACGGCTTCACGGCCGAGCATACCTTGCGTCTTGCCCAGTCGTTGTACGAGAAGAAACACATTACCTATCCGCGCACCGACAGCCGTTACCTGAGCGAGGACATGAAGCCGCAGGTCAAAACCTTGCTGCAAACCTTGCGGGCGCGCTTCGAGCCGCAGATTGCCGGGTTAAACCTGAGCCAACTGGCGCTGACCGGCCGCCTGTTCAACGATGCCGGCGTGACCGATCACCATGCGATCATTCCGACGAATGCTTTGCCGCGCGCGCTGGCCGGCGATGAAGAAAAAGTCTATCAGGCGGTTGCGATACGCTTCATCGCGGCCTTTTATCCGCCCTGTTTGAAGCAGATCACCACCGTGCTCGGCGAAACGGCTCAAATTCCTTTCAAAACGACCGGCACGGTAATCGAGGCGCCGGGCTGGCAGGTGTTATATAAAGATTCCGCTCCCCTTGCATCCGACCGGGAGCAGAAAATACTGCCGGCTTTCGAGCAGGGCGAAACGGGGCCGCACCAGCCTTCGCTCAAACAGGGCAAGACGACTCCTCCGAAACACTACACCGAAGCCACTTTGCTCGGCATGATGGAGTCGGCCGGTAAAACCTGCGACGATGATACATTGAAGGAGGCCTTGAAGGAAAAAGGTCTGGGAACGCCCGCGACGCGGGCCGCGATCATTGAAGTGCTGGTCAAGCGCAACTATATTCGCCGGCAAAAAAAAATGTTGCTGAGCACCGAGGCGGGGCAGCGGCTGATCGGGTTGATCGCCGATGAGCATTTGAAGTCGGCCGCGCTGACCGGCGAATGGGAGTCGCGGCTGAAAAAAATGGAACAGAATGAATACGATCCGGGGCAATTCATGGAGGGGATCGTTCGCTTTACCCGCCACATCGTAGCTTCGCCCCCGCATGGCGACGAGTATGGGGCTCTGGGACAGTGTCCTTTATGCCGTGCGCCGGTCATTGAAGGCCGTAAGGGCTACGGCTGCAGCGACTGGCGCCAGGGCTGCAAGTTTGTGCTCTGGAAAGAGGCGTTCGGCATGCAGGTCTCCCGCAGGATGGCGGCGGAATTATTGCGCCGGGGCCATACTCAAGAAGCTTACGCGGTCCATATTAATGGAGAAAACTTAAATGCCCGGTTGACGCTGAATGAACAAGGCGAGATAGGCGCCAAGGCGTTTCGGCCTGATCAGCGCGACTTTCGGCATTAGCCAGCCTCAGCGCTGCTGCCGCCAGCGGAAATAGGTTTTGCCGTCGTCGCAGGCCCAGCTCGCGCGCTGCGTGCCGGTTTTGCTCATCCGCAATTCACAGTGATGCTCGGTCTTGAATTTTTCCCATTGCTCATCGTCCATATAAACCCGAAAATACAAACTGATCAGGATGATCACCAGCAAAGCAAACATCAACGTCAGCAGAGTGCCGATCGGCTGCTCCTGCATATACTGTCCCACGGAAGAAAGTAATTGTTTCAATTTCATAAAAACAGCCTCGACCTTTAAACTACACTATAGACACAACCGCTTCGGGGGGATTCCGAATCCATCCGGAAATGGTCAGAAATTTACAGCAATTCTTGCGCCAGTGTAAGCTTTTTTTCGATGAGTCCAATATGGCGGCGGGGACGGAAGGGTTACGGCATCATAGTAAAGGCAATTACGCCGTGCGAGAAATTTTCATCCGGACATACAGGCCGGAATCAATCATGATTGGGCTGTCTAACAAGAGCTTGGCGTTCTGATCAGGCCGAATAACCAAGGAGAACATTATGATTTACCGAGTCGAAGGCGATATTTTATTCAGCAAGGCGCAGGCGATTGCGCATGGGGTGGGCCTCAATGACCCCATGGACAAAGGACTGGCGCTCGAACTGCACACCAAATATCCGGCCATGCACAAGGACTTCCATCGCTGGTGCCACATGCATAATACCAAACCGGGCGAGGCATGGATATGGGTAGGGCCGGATAATGTCAGGATCATCAATCTGATTACCCAGGAAGGCGTCGACAGCCATGATCATCGGCACGGCAAGGCGACGCTGAGCAATGTCAGGCACGCCTTGAATGCCTTGGTAAAGATAATTGCGGTCGAGAAATTAACGTCGGTGGCGTTGCCCCGGCTGGCAACCGGGGTAGGCGACCTGGACTGGGACGATGTCTGGCCTCTGATCGATGAACGCCTGGGCGGATTGGATATCCCGGTCTACGTCTATACCGTTTATCATCCGGGACAAGCAGCGCTGGAGCCCGGGTTATAAGAAAGCCGGCACGATCCTCTGCTCGATTTTTTAGGGGCGCTTTCCCATTCGTCTTGCAATGAAGCGCGAATTACGTCAGCCCTGGCCGGAATCCGTCTGTAAATTGGCCAGCAGAGTCTGCAGGTCGATCTCCTGGATGCCGGAAAATACGGATGAATAAGTCGTGGGGTCGGCATCGGTCGTAGTGACGCTGATCCGCGCATCCGCGCCGTCAAGGCTGATTGAAAGCGCCAGATAGTCGCTTAACGCATCGGTTTCCGCATCGACCAGCAGGTCTTGCAGGCTCAATGTCTCTTGAGTTGGAGGAGAGGGCTCTTCTTGTCCGCTTTGAAAATCTTTCATTTCTATTCCTAATTACTAGCCGGCGTTGAGCGATTCGCGCCGGCTGTTATGTAATCGCCGCAACAGTTTTGCGACCAATCGCCTCGAAACCCACGCTTCGCCGTTCAATACCACGCCGATCAGTTTAACGATAAACTTTTCCGCCTCGTTTATTTCGAGATAGCCTCGTGCGCCGCTCGCCAGGCAGTCGAGAATTTTGTCGTCTTCGAGTTGTCCGGCCGTCAGAATGATCGGGCTGTCGGGGATTAACCGATATAAATATTCAATATAACGAAAAGCGTCATCTTTTAGCAATTCAAAACTCACAAAGACGATAGCGGGCCTTGACGTTTCAATGAACAGATAGGCGGCAACGGGATCATCAAAAAACCGCACGGTCAGCCTGTCGGTGGGTATCAGACGGGCCAGCGTTTCTTGATGATCGATAATCACAATGTCCATTATATCCGGTTCCAACAGATTGCCGTTTGTTCATACACGGTCATAGTTTACCGATTTTTGACCGTTTGTGAATTGTACGAAAGTACTAAGTCGGACAGTGCAACGAAAGAAAGGTTTGGCGCTGAAAGAAATTGGGGAATGGCGAGACGAAGCGATCGTCCGGCTCAAAACGCTCAGAATTCTTGGCCTGAATGGAACTGATCCGTTAAGAGTTTGGTGCCGGCGTTGCTTTTTACCTCGGAATTAGCGCGATCGACGCCTTCCACGGTAATCGCGAGCATGCCGTTTTCGAGTCGGCAGATCCAGCCTTTTTCCTTCAGATACCAGAGATGAAATTCCAGATGTTCGTGCGGACAGCCTGACAGACGTTCAAGTTCGAGATTGCCGATGCCGGGATTGTGGATATTTCGTCTGCGTTTCAAATAAAGCATCGACAGAATCTTTTCCTGAATCTCGACATCCTGCTCGATGTTTCCAGGATCGCTCGCCTCTTCGACTATCTTCGAGCGCAATTCGGCATGGCTTTTATGCTGAATATCATATTTGGCGCGCTTGACCGGATCTCTTAGCGTATCATGGGCCCGTACAATCTCACTGAAGCGGAGATGATCGCCGGTGTCCTGATTGTCCGGATGGTAGCGCTGAGCCAGGTAACGGAAAATCCGGTCTATCGTTTCAGTATTGGCGTTCGGGCTGATTTCCAGGATTTCATAATAATCAATGAACGAAAAAGCTTCCATAAAATGACTGAGCATCTGCGGTTTTGGTCATGAGCACCCCGAGAGGCGCCGCATCGAGAAGCGTAGCATTTTTGCTAGCCTAACTCAAATTCTTAGGCCGCCAAAGTCTTACCTATGCGTAAACGAAAGCATGGATTATGATCATCCTCCCGATTCATTTCAATAACCGTGTTGAACCGTCAGAAGCTTCGCGCTTCTATTGTCTCTGGTTTCCTGATTGGAATGGTCAACGCCGTTGACGGTGATCGACAACAAGCCGTTTTCCAGCCGGCAGATCCATCCTTTTTCCTTCAGATACCAGAGATGGAATTCCAGATGCTCGCGCGGACAACCGGATAATCGTTCCAGTTCGAGGTTGCCCAGGCCGGGATTATTCATGCTGCGGCGGCGCTTGATATACAGCAGCATCAACAGTCTTTCCTGTACCATTCCGTCTTCATATAACGTCTGAGGATTCTGGTTCGCTTCGGGTTGCGGAATGTTCCTGTGGCGATGTTTTTTGTACTCGATATCGTATCGGGCCCTATGCTCCGGTTCCCTCAGCGTTTCGTGGGCTTGAACGATTTCGGCAAAGCGATGGCTGTCGCCGGTGCCTTGAATATCGGGATGATAGCGTTGCGCCAGATAACGAAACACCCGGTCTATCGTATCGCTGTTCGCGTTCGGACTGATTTCGAGGATCTCATAAAAATCTTTGAATTCGCTGGGTTCCATACTGGCCTCCGAAAATAAATTTGACGGGATGAATTAAGCCTAGTACAGGGATGTATTTCTGCAATGTCGCTATTAAGATTTTGTTAAACAAATTCGCGACTTGAAACCGTTACCGTGAAAATTGCCGGAACCCCTGTGGGAGCGACGCCTACGTCGCGATTAAAGTTTCTAGTCGCGACGTAGGCGTCGCTCCTGCGGGCGAGCTTTCATCGTGCGGGCGATGGTAGCGGCATCATGTCTGTCAAGTCAATTCATTGACCGCATCCTGGGTGCGAAAAAAGACCTTGCCGGGTTTCAGATGGCTGAAAAAATCGGTCTTATGCAATTTATCGAGCACCGGCCCTTTCGCTTCGGAGAGGTGCAGCGTGATATTCAGGTTTTTTAGCGTATCGTTCAAGCCTTCGATCACTTCGAGCGCAGTGCTGTCGATATAGCTGACCGAAGCGAAGATCAGCACCACATGCCTGATGTCCGGTTGGCGCTGCAATTGGTCGGAAATGAATTCCTCGACATAGTTTACGTTGGCGAAGGTGAGATTTTCATCGACGCGCAGCAGCAGCAAGTGCCGCCAGGTTTTCACTTCATGGCGCTTGACGTTGCGGAAATGCTCTGTGCCCTGTATGCGCCCGACGACTGCGATATGGGGATGGCTGGTGATTCTGAGATAGCTGATCAGGGTCAGGATGATTCCGAGCGTAATGCCTTCCTCGATGCCGAGCGCCAGCACGCCGAATAAAGTGGCGGCTTCGGCAGCGCCGTCGCTGGGCTCATAGCGCCAGGTATCGACGATATTTTTCAATCGAATCAACGGGGTGATCGCGACCAGAATGATTGCGGCAAGCACTGCCTTCGGTATGGCGGCAAAATACGGGCTGAAAAACATTAGCGCCAGGGCGACGAAGCCGGCGGCCATCAGCATCGCCAATTGCGTACGAGCGCCGGCGGAAAAATTGACCATCGTGCGGCTGAAGCCGCCGGCCACGGCCATCCCGCCGGACACGGCGGAAGCGATGTTTGCCGCGCCGAGACCGAGCAGTTCGTTGTTAGGCTGGATCTTCTCGCCTTTGAGGTTTGCTATTGCCTTCGCGATCGCGACGCTTTCGACATAGGCGATCAGGGCGATCAAGGCGGCGTAAGGCAGCAGAAGCCGCCAATGGGCGTAGTCGATAGTTCCGAGGCGTAATTCGGGAAAGCCGGCGGGAATTTGGCCGACCGTGGCGACTCGAAATGCACTATCGAGATCGAACAGATTGACGGCGGCAGCTCCCAATGCGACAGCCAGTAACGGCCCGCATTTGCTGATCGCGGTAATCCAGGCCGGTTTCATGGCGGTTTTTTTCAGTAAAGCGGTGAGCGGCCTGCCGAACAGGATCAACAACAAAAGCGAGCCAAATCCGATAAATAGGGTTGCGGGGTTCGCCGTTCGCACGGTGTCCGCATAGCAACTAAAGCTATCCGTACAAGCCGGTTTCACCAATCCGAGCAGCGGCGGCAACTGACTGAAGATGATCAGGATCGATGCGCCGCTGGTAAAGCCGGTCAACACCGGATGGCTGATGAAATTGACCAGTCCTCCCATGCGCAGCAAGGCCATCATCAGCATGAAAGCCCCGGTTTCGGCGGCCAATATCACAGCGCTCTGCACCGGTTGCTGCAAGGCGCTGACCTCAGGCGCATTCAGCGCGCTGGCTATCATCACCGCGGCAATCGACACTGGGCCTACCGATAAAGTCCGGCTAGTGCCGAACAACGCATACAGCATCGGCGGCAAAATACTGGCATATAAACCGAGCTGCGGCGGAACCCCTGCCAGCAGCGCATAAGCGATGCCTTGCGGTACGAGCAGGATGGCCGTGATCGCGCTGGCGAATATATCGCCATGGAAATCGTTTCGCGAATAGGTTTTGAGCCAGCCGAAAATGGGCAGAAAGTCAGTCAGGCGCATCGATAGCAATAGATGAGTGAAAATGTAAGTACGACGAATCAGTCAAAAATAATTTTTCAGTAATGATCGCGGTCGTGGAAGCGGCTAAAATCGCTCGTGAAAGAGTCTTAAAAAAACAGAAACGCCAGCTGATATTGACCGCGCCGCTCTGCGCTTTGCCCCGCGGGAGGGCTGATAACGGCGTTCCCACGCGGAGCGTGGGAACGATGCTCAGTAGGTAGGCCGGATTAAGCGCACCGGTCCATCGAAAAGGCTAAGTTGCTCGGGCGATAGCTTCCCGCTTATCCTGCGCCTTTTGCCTTGAGCCTCCTCTGTCTTATTCTTCCGTCATGAACTTTTCCGCATAACTCTCGCGATGAGGAATATCGATCCGATAACCTTTCAGCATCAAATGCCAGTACAGCCAGGGAAAGCCGACTTTCTTTCCCCACCACCAGATCCAGCGGTTTTTGCGCGGATCGAGGAACGGAAACGAAGGCGTCACTTTGCCGGCATAGGAAAACTCGGCCAGCATTACCGTATTTAGCGATGTCGTCAGCGGGCAGGAGCCGTAGCCGTCATATCC
This sequence comes from Methylomicrobium sp., assembly GCA_051061095.1. GTDB lineage: Bacteria > Pseudomonadota > Gammaproteobacteria > Methylococcales > Methylomonadaceae > Methylomicrobium. The sequence continues at coordinate 61,676 of JBPFEE010000012.1, forward strand.
CCCTTCGACCGCTTTGTTTTTCATCAGGTACAAAATGTTATCGACCACGACCGGCACCTGTTTGCGGACTGCCGCGGCGGTTTTTGCATTCGGAGTCGACGTCGCATCACCCAGTCCGAAAATGTTCGGGTATTTATTGTGCTGCAAGGTGTTTTCATTCACGTCGACCCAGCCGGCCGCGTTCGCGAGCGGGCTTTTCTTGATGAAATCCGGCGCACTTTGCGGCGGCGTTACATGGATATAATCGAATTTCTTTTCGACCCGCTGTTTATTGCCGTCACTGTCGGTTGTTTCGAAGGTGGCGGTCTTGTTGGGGCCGTCGATCTCGACCAGATTATGGTTGAAAGACTTTTTGACGCCGTAGCCGGCAGCGACTTTTTCCAATGCCTTCGCGAAAAACGGGATCCCGAACATCGCAGGGCCGGCGTTGCAAAACTCGATCGTAAACTTGTCGAGGATGCCTTTTTTCCGGAAGCGGTCCGCCGCCAGATACATGATTTTTTGCGGTGCGCCGGCGCATTTGATCGGCATGGTCGGCTGGGTGAACAGCGCGGTGCCGCCTTCGAGCGAGCGGATGCATTCCCAGGTATATTCGACGGTTTCGGCCGAATAGTTGCTGCTGACCTGATTTTTGCTCAGCGTTTCCTTCAGCCCTTTGATCTTGTCCCAGTCCAGCTGCAGGCCGGGGCAGACGACCAGATAATCGTAAGTGACCGTTTCGCCCGAGCGCAGCGTGACGGTGTTTTGTTCCGGCTGGAAGCTTTCGGCATAGTCCTTGATCCAGTTGACCTTCGGATTGATCAGATCGGCTTCGATGCGGGTGGCCTCTTTCAAGCTGTATTCGCCGCCGCCGATGATCGTGAATCCGGGCTGGTAATAATGTTTTTCGGCGGGTTCGATCAGGCCGATGTCGATCGCTGCATTTTGCCGCAGCATATTGTTAGCGATCGATACGCCGGCCGCGCCGCCGCCGACAATCAGTAAGGTATGGTGTTGTGACATAAAATCTCCTCGTGATATTTCTTATCGGTAGAGGCAACGCCTCTTTTCTAAATAAATTAGCTCTCGTTGTAGCCGGGCCGGCGCTCGAGCGCCGGCCCGGCTATTACTTTTTACTCCAAACCCGGCTTAAGTCAACCGGCAGTGCCGTTATGTCTCAGGATTGGCTTTTTTGCCAGGCATCATAACCGCCGGCAATCGACACTACATTGGAATAACCCAAGGTTTGCAGGGTTTGCGCCGCCATTGCCGCGCGTCCTCCCGTACGGCAGTAAACGACAAGCGTTTTCGCCTTGTCGGCCAGTTCCGGCGTAGTGCCGACTTTGAATTCCAGCACGCCGCGCGGAATGGGCAGCGCATTGTCGATATGGCCGGCTGCATATTCGCTTTCTTCGCGCACATCGACCACGGTAATGCCGCTCTGGCTAAGCAACTGCTTGGCCTTGTCGACGCCGATCTCGATAATTTGCTGTTTGGCCGCGGTGACCAAGTCCTGCGCGGTGGCCGTGGCCCGTTCCGGGCGCGCCGTTTCGCGCCGGGCCACCGCGTCCTGCCGTTCGTCTTCGTCAAGACCGCAGTAGCGGTTGGCCGGCACTGCTTCGTCGATCAGGCGGGGCTTCGGCAGATTCAGATTGTTCATGATATCGATGAACTCCTCGCGGGTTTTGCCGGCCAGGCGCGGATTGGTGGTGCGTTCCTGCATGATGCTGCTGACCCAGCGCTGCTGGTAGTCGTGGCCGGGATAAACCAGGGTTTCGTCCGGCAAGGTAAACAGCTTTTGGGTGATGCAGTCGTACAGGGCGCCCGCATCGCCGCTCTGGAAGTCGGTGCGTCCGCAGCCGCCGATGAACAGGGAGTCGCCGGTAAATACGCGATCGCGCCACAGGAACGATACGCTGCCTTTAGTGTGGCCCGGTGTTGCGATTACCTTGATTTTTTCGCCCTTGCCGAATTCCAGCACATCGCCGTCCTGTAACTGCAGGTCCGCGCCGATCGCGCCGCATAACTGGCCGACGCCGGTTTCCGCGCCGAGTTTCTGCCTGAGCAGGCCGCTGGCGGTGATATGGTCCGCATGCACATGGGTTTCAAGCGTATATTTCAGCTTCAGGCCGTGTTCGTCGAGCAGGGCGATGTATTCATCGATATGCGACTTGACCGGGTCGATCAACACCGCTTCTTTGGCGTCCGTATCGGCGATGAAATAGGTGTATGTCCAGGTTTCGGGGTCGAATAATTGTTTGAAAATCATTTTGTCTCTCCTCTTTTTTGGGTAATGCCACTGATGATTATTTAAATGAGTAATGCTTGATACAGAGCAAGCCGTGTGCCAGGCATAAAATCATTTGAAATGCTGCTTTGAAATCGTTCGGCAATTTTGGCAAAAAGTCGGCTGTCGGGTTTAACTTGTTGACGGGAATAGGGATTAATTTGAGTTCGGACTTTAACCGCGGCAAATTATTTGGCGTATAGACTGCGGCTGGGTTTGTTTCATTATGTTTCAGTGAAACGGATTTACGTATCAATGAGAGGTCGTGAAACAAGCCGGCAAACCTCCGAAACCGCCTTTTCGTTTTCAGTTGATGCCGGAACTGTATCATGCTGGGCTCGCTTCTCCGGTGATTCGGGTTGGATTTGAAATAGGGCGTGCTGAGTGAACTTTCACACGCACTTGGCAAACTAACTATGCAGTTATTGAAAACACGGCCGCTATCCGAACGGATGCGGCCGTTCCGTTATTCCGGCTTTCCGGCCGGATAATGAGAGTGCGCCGCCTGAAATTCCTCGTTTATTTCCCGCCTGCTTCATTAACCACCGATTGGCCGGATTGCGGCCATGTTTTATCCACCTCGTTAGCGGGATTCCCAGCTGGTTTGTTGCCACTTAATCTACCGATGATTCCTTCGATAGCTTCGGCTTTCGCGGCGATCCGAGGGGAAAAGGCTTAGTCATGCCCGAAATTCCCTTTCATTTTTATTGCATTAAATAGGATATGTCAAATAAAGCCGCCCCTACCGAAATGTTGCCGTACCGCTCTCGCGAAAATATTCAAATACTGCGGGAAGAATTGATTCAGGCCGTCTCGAAATATGCCCAGCCCGATTATCGCAAGGCGTTCGGGCAAATCGCCAACACTTTTCTGCCTTATTTAGGGCTATGGGCGTTGATGATTTTTACCGTACTTTACGGTTTTCCTGTGTGGACGACCCTGCTGTTGACGGTGCCGTCCGCCGGCTTTCTGGTGCGCATCTTCATCCTGTTCCACGATTGCTGCCACGGCGCCTTTTTTCCTTCGCGTTCAGCCAACCGGATACTGGGCTATATTTCCGGCATCCTGACCTTTACCTCGTATGAGGACTGGAAACGCACGCATGTCATTCATCATGCCGCCTCGGGCAATCTGGACCGTCGAGGCACGGGCGATATCTGGACGCTTACGGTCGTTGAATACCTGTCCGCCTCCCGGTTCAAACGCCTGGCTTATCGCGCGTTTCGCAATCCCTTGCTGTTATTCTCCATTATTCCGCTGGTGCTGTTTTTGATCATCCAGCGTTTTCCCAGCCAGGGAGCCAGGAAACGCGAGCGTAACAGCGTCATTTACACCAATCTGGCGATTCTCGCGATTATCGTTGTGATGAGTCTGGCGCTTGGGTTTAAAAATTATCTGCTGATCCAGTTGCCGATCATCATCATGGCGGCGAGCGCAGGCATGTGGCTGTTTTATGTTCAGCATCAGTACGAGGATGTCTATTGGGCGCGGCAACGAAGCTGGGATCTGACAAGTTCAGGCCTGGAAGGCAGTTCGTATTACAAACTGCCGAAAGTGCTGCAATGGATCGTCGGCAATATCGGTTTACACCATATTCATCACGTCAGGGCCAATATCCCGAACTATAACCTGCAGCGCTGCTACGACGAAGTGCCGGCCTTGCAAACAGTGATGCCGCTGACGATACGCAAGAGTCTTAAATCGATGTGGCTGAATCTTTGGGACGAACAGAAACAGAGACTGGTCAGTTTCCGCTCGATCAAAAGCCTGCCCAGGCTGACGAATCTGTCGGAGGACACTTAATTAGCATGAAGTCTGTCAGGCCGGTTCAACGCCAACGATTTCCTCCTGCTCATTCAAATTTAGCCGCAAGCGGCCATAACAGGATTTCTGATCGCACTGGCAGCCGGAGCCCTCCATGATGCTTTCGAGAAAAGTCACATAGATCAATAGGCTATCCGGCTGTCGTTCGATGATTTCATAGTCGATCGACTCGTTGATGATCCAGCCGTTCTGGCTGCAAAAGGCGCTCAGTTCTCTACAGTTTTGCAGTACGTGAGCAATGGCTTCGGCTTCAGGCATGGTTTTGCTCCTCTTCAATTCAGGCCGGTTGGGCATTCTGCGGGTGATTTGGCTTTTTCGATCTGTCCGACCCTGATTCGGTTTTATTTTCTGCCGAAGGCGGCCAAGACCATAACCAGAGCGGCAAAGCCGGCGCCTGCGTAAAACGTTGTCGAGCCGCCGTGAAAGTCCCAGAGCCAGCCGGCGATAACGCTGGCCAGGAGCGCAAACAGACCGCTCACGAAATTGAAAAGTCCGAATGCCGAGCCTTTCAATTCCGGCGGCGTCGTGCTGGCCACGAGCGTCGCCAGGATGCCTTCGGTGAAGCCCATGTGCAGTCCCCAGAAACTCGCGCCGACTAGCACGGCAGACGGCGTTGCTGCCCCGGCCAGCAGCAGATCGGCCGCGATCAGGAAAAACAGGCCGATCGAGAGCACATGGTTTCTGTCGATCGAGTCCGACAAAGCGCCGGCCGGGTAGGCCGATAACGCATAGAACAGGCTCATCGCCACCATTACCAACGGTATCATCGCCACAGACATTCCCGCCTGCTGGGCGCGCAACACCAAAAAAGCCTCGCTGAAACGGGCCAGCGTAAACACCGCACCGATCACGACGACCCGCCAATACGGCCACCGAAAATGCCGCAGGGTAGCGAGCCGCAACGGTGAGCGAAAGCGGTGCCGCCCCGGCTTAGGGCTGGGTTCCCGGATGCCGATAATGATCAGAATCACGGTCAGCGCGGCAGGCAGGACTGCGAACCAGAGGACCGTCTTCAGGTTGCCGTCGTAAAGATAGAGCAGTAGCATCGCCAGCAACGGGCCTAGAAATGCGCCTACCGTATCCATCGCCTGGCGTAGGCCGAAACAGGCGCCGCGAATGTTTTCCGGCGCGACATCGGCGATCAAGGCGTCGCGCGGCGCGCCGCGGATGCCCTTGCCGATCCGGTCTAGGAACCGGGCGGTGAAAACCGTTTCGACCGAGCCCGCCAGGGGAAATAAAGGTTTGGTTAATGCCGCCAGGCCATAGCCGATCAGGATCAGGCGCTTGCGATGCCCCCAGAAGTCGCTCAGGGCGCCGGAAAAGATTTTGACGATCTGCGCAGCAGCGACCGCGAAGCCTTCGATAAATCCTACCGTCAGCATGCTTGCGCCGAGTGTGCCGACCAGGAAGACCGGCAAGATGCTGTGTACCAGTTCCGACGATAAATCCATGAATAGACTCACGTAACCCAAGGTCCTTATCGTGCGGGGAATGGCGGCCTGCGATTTTCCGATGATCATGTGTTGAACCTTAAATCTAAAAAGCGGCGTAACCGAAGCGAAACCGTTCTTTTCTGCCCGGTCAAAGAAATTGACATATTTTCTGGGGTTTTATTGATCGAGATCAACTCCCCGTCGGAAGAAGAGGGCACAATGGTTAAACCTGTAAAAGGTTACCGGAAAGTCTTCATGAGGGTCATGGCCCTTTTCGAAGAATGTTCCGCCTATATTAAACAACGAGGAAAGTTATGAAAGTTATCAGCCAATTCTTATTAATTGTTTTTGCCGTTACTACCCTAGCTGCCTGTGATGAAATGGGTAAAGGCCCAAGTAAACCGGCCAGTTCGGATACTCCTCCGGCATTGCAAAAATAAACATTACCCGTCGGCAGTCAGTCGATGTTGCCGCATCTATGTTTAGAAGCGGTAATATCGTCTACGGCCGGCGCAGGCTTACTCGGCTAAAGCAAGAGAGCCAGGCTCGACGATTGATTTTAGCCAATCCATATCGTTGATCTGGATGCCTCGGCGCTTGACCGTAATCACGCCGACTTTATTTAAATCCGCCAACTGACGGCTGACGGTTTCTATCGTCAGGCCTAAAAAATTGGCGATATCGTGGCGGCGCATGCTCAGATTAAATTCAGTGCCGGAAAACCCGAGGGCTCCGTATCGCCGCGATAGGGTCAACAAAAAACCGGCAATTCTGCACTTGGCCGAGCGGTGGCCCAACGATAAAATTTTATCGTGATCGGATGCTATTTCCTTACCCATAACCCGCATGATTTGAAACTGCAGGCCGGGTAGCTCGGAACAGAGCTCATTGAGTCTGGATAAGGGCAGTTCGCAAACCGAGCAGGTTTCCAGAGCAATCAGGGAACAAGTGAAGCGACCATGCTGCAATGAATCCAGGCCCATGAGTTCGCCCGGCAAATAAAATCCTAGGGTTTGCTCGCCGCCTTCCGTATTCGCCATGAAGCTTCGGAATGAACCCGACTTCACCGCATACAGACTTTGGCATTTATCGCCCTGAACATATAAAAATTCATTGAGATGCAATGGGCGCCTGTTTTTGACGATGGCGGCAAGCTGGCGGATTTCATGCTGCTGCAGCCCATGAGGGAGGCATAATTCGGATATTTTGCATTCCTGGCAAGAGTTCCTTTGAGAGATTGATGGCATAGCCGTATTCCTATTGGGTTTTAATTACCCGCTTAGTCAGTGTATCAAAATCGCACCCTAATTATCTGACTGATTTTTTGACCATTCGGTTTAAAACTTTCCGGATTACCGGAGGAGCTTTGGCATAATGCGGAGCATGTTTTTTTGGCATGCCTGCCGACCCCCATCTCCGGGCAGCGAGAGCGTCAGAGCAAAGACATCGACACGATCCCGCTATGCCCCGGCGAGTCCTTTATGCGTATGCAGCGCGAGATACAGCGCATTATTTGCGTTTTCAATCATGAGCCATTTCTTGGCACGCTGCGGCGCGCCATAGGCGAGTATTGCTTTCGGTTTGTCTTCATTTTCGGCCGAGTCGATCATCAAAGATTGCCATTGCGGGTTCAATATCTTTCTTGACGGAGCCGGCAATTAATATAAGAATTCTAGTTAGGTAAAATACCATTTAATTTAATGGATAAGGATAATGCCGCTTATGACACTCGAACCTTCCCGCGCATGAAGAGTTTCCGGATGGAGATCGCACCCGCTCGATTCAAGCCCAGCGCCGGCCATGAAACATGGCTTCCGGAAAGGGTATTTTTGTTCAGCGGCCACATGATCGATTCCCCGGACCGCAAAACACCGCGTTTTCCTCCAGACAAGGAAAATGCCGCGCGCCAGCGGATTGCCGCAGCCCTTGCCGATCTGAATGCCGGTCCGCAAGACCTGGGGCTTACGCAAGGTGCATGCGGCGGGGATATTCTGTTTGCCGAAGCCTGCCGGAGGCGCGGCGTCAAGCTGCAACTGCTGCAACCTTTCGAAGAGCCGGTATTTATCGAAAAGTCGGTGGCTTTCGCCGATGCGGAGTGGCTACAGCGCTACCTGACCATTACGAGCGGATTGGAATCCCCGCCGCTAGCCGCCCCCAGGGAATTAGGCAGGCTGCCGCCCGATATGAATGCCTACGAGCGCTGCAACCTCTGGCTTTTGGCCAGCGCGTTAGCTTACGGTGCCAAAAAACTCGTCTTCATCTGCCTGTGGGACGGCGGTGGCGGCGAGGGGCCGGGCGGCACCGCGCATATGGTGGAAGAAGTCGAAAAGCAAAAAGGCCGGGTAATCTGGCTGGATACCAAAAAATTCACCTGATTTCATAAAATTTGAAGAATTTTTTATCATGACACAATGTTTTGTCATTCAAGGTTTCGGCAAGAAAACCGATTACACCGATGGCCGGGTGCTGGATCTGGATGCATCTTATGAAATCATCAAGATGGCAGTGGAATCGGCCGGGCTGGAATGCGTGCGGGCCGATGAAATCGTGCATTCCGGCACCATCGATGTGCCGATGTACGAGCGTTTGCTCAACGCCGATCTGGTGATCGCCGACCTGTCCACCTACAACGTCAATGCAGCGTTCGAGCTGGGCGTGCGCTATGCTCTCAGGCCCCATACCACCATCGTAGTCGCCGAAGAGCAATTCAAAAACCCGTTCGACATGTCGCATATCGTAATCCGCCGCTATAAGCATCTGGGCGATGAAATCGGCTTCAAAGAAGCCAATCGCCTGATGAACGACCTGAAAGCGGCCATCGACAAAATCATTAATAATCCCACGACCGATAGCCCGGTTTACACCTATTTGCCCCACTTGCAGCCGCCGGAAGCGGCTCTACAGGCGGCGCAAGTTTTCACCGCTCAAAGCCCGGCCCCAAAAGCCGAAAGCTCGCCCAGTCCGGCCGCGGACCTCGTCGGAGAAGATAACCCCAGCGCCAAGGCGATGCTCGAGGCGGCGATGAAAAAAATCGCCGCCAGCGATTTTACCTCGGCCCGGATACTGCTGGAAGAGGTCGACAAGCTGCGCCCGGAAGATTCGTTCGTGGTCCAGCAACTGGCACTGGCGGCTTACAAAAGCAAGCAGCCGACCGTCGTCGAAGCGCTGCAAGCCGCGCGTGACGTGCTCAAACGGCTGTCTCCCGAAACCTCGAACAACCCCGAAACCCTGGGGCTTTGGGGCGCGATCCATAAGCGCTTGTGGGAGGAGTGCGGCCGCCCCGAATGCCTGGCGGAATGCATCGCCGCCTACGAGCGCGGTTTTTACCTGAAGCAGGACCATTACAACGGCATCAATCTGGCCTATCTGCTGAACCTGCGCGCCCTGCAGTTTCTGCAGGGCGGCAACCGGGACGAAGCCGTCGCCGACTTCGTGCTCGCCAGGCGAATCCACAAGGATGTGATGCGTTATGCCTCGGCGCTGGCGGACAAACTGGAAGACAGGGATAACCGCTATTGGGTCATCGCCTCATTATACGAAGCCGCCGTCGGCCTCGGCGACGCCCAAGCCGCCGATTGGGAAACCAAGGCCAAAGCTATGGACGTGCCGGCCTGGATGCAGGAAATCCGCGAATCGCAGGCGGCCAAACTGAGGCAACTGCTCGAAACCTATGCCGAATTGATTGCCAAGCCTGTGGATACGGCCGAAGCCGAACCTTCTCTGGCCGTGTAAACGATAAAAGCCCGCGTAACCGTGTAGATCCGGTTAGCGCAGCATAATCGGACGCATGGTCATGCGTCACCATCTACTTCAGAAGAAGCATCAACACACCAATGCAGAACATAAGAGAATTGCTTAGTTTGTAAAATAGACTAATGTTTCTCATTGTGTGGATGCTTACTGGCTTCGTTTTGGTTTAGACGACTAAACCTCGTATGTAGAAAATATGGTAAAAATCACCCGATCAAGTACGTGTTTCAGCATATGTTTCCCGCACACAGTGTTCAGCATGGTTGTTTGCTTGATCGTGAGCCTTTCGTGGTCCTTGTCCTGTCTGGCCGATGCGAAGGAAATTGCCGGTTCTTGGTATCAAGCTCCGGAAGGTTGGACTTATCAGGGGCAGGGCGATATTACTGGAGTGGGACTCAAACCGGCTGCTAAAGTAGCATTGACCGGGGGCCATTTTTTTCAGCAGGCGGATTTCGACATTGATGCTCCAGGTCGCCATGTGCTGGATTTCAAGAATACCAGCACTATCGGGTATTTTCGGCATATCATCCTAGACGCTCATAGCCGTCCGGTTGTCGATCTGCAAGGCGGGATCCTGAGCAATGCACTAAACCCTTTCTTTCTACGCCATGGTCGCGAAATCGATCTTCCGGCCGGTCATTACCGTCTGTTGACTGAACTGGATTCCCCTTTCTTTCTGGCTGATCCGCAACCCTATCTGGATTCGTTAACCAGTTATCAGCAAGCGATCAAACCGGGGAATGCGCTGGTTTTGACTTGCCTGGGCATGTTTTTGGGTTTGATGGTCTATTACGCGGCGCTGGCGGCTGTACGCCTGCATCTCTCTTCGATCATGTACTCGATCTTTATTCTCGGCAATCTGCTGTATAACGGCACGGCGCTGCTGGCATTTACAGAACTGTTCAATATGCACTGGTTTTATCTGGTCAGTTTCCCAATCCTGTTTTCCAACTTCGCCTATATTCTATTCGTAATGTCTTTGTTGGAAATCCGGCATGAGTTTTATCCGCGCCTGAATAGGGCCGGCAAAATGTTACTGGTCTTGCTGGTAGGAGGCATAGCGTTGGCGATGTTTATGCCTCATTGGTCGCTGGAAATCGATCGTTACGGTGTTGGTTTGTTTCTACTTTACGGCTTGGTTGCCGGTATTGTCCGATCACTTGAAGGCAGCATTACTGCGCGGCTTTACCTGTGCGCGATCGGGGCGTTTTTTGTGCTGGGAATTACGGCAATTTCAATCAACAGTCTCAGCTTTTACACTTTGTACGTCGAACACATGGGCCTGATTTCGGTCTCGGTAGAAGTCATGCTGCTGGCTCTGGTTCAGGCTTACCAGTTTGCCCAGCTATATCGCGATAAGCAATATGCGCTGGAATGTCTGGAATACAGTAACCAGGTAGCCAGAACCGATAATTTGACCGGTCTGCCCAACCGTGTGGCTTTGGATATGGTACTGGAGAATTTGCCCCAGCATGGCAGCTTGACCTTTATCGATATGGATGGCCTCAAGTATTACAACGACCAGTTCGGACATGAACGCGGGGACGAATTGCTGTGCGTATTTGCCCGGCATTTGCACGAGTTTTTGGGCGACAATGCCCAGGCGCACCGTTTGGGCGGCGACGAGTTCGCGATTACTTGTGAGCAAGGCGATGTGTTGTGGATCGAGAAAATGTTGATGCAAGCAGTTGAGGCCATGCGTGCCGGCGGATTTGGCTCTGTCGGCGCCAGTTCCGGTTCGGCATATGTTTATGAAGCTACAAGTAAAGAAAAACTCAAGCACATGGCCGATTGCCGGATGTATGAAAATAAGCGTCTTCGTAAAACGATGGTGTAGACCATCAGGCGATGCCGTTAAGTTAACGCTTAACCGTTCCTCCTGAGCATGTCGAAGGGCGAGCGGTTAAGCCGTTCGTGGTTCGACATGCTCACCACGAACGGCTTAACTTAACGGCATTGGGCTACCAGGTACGAATCGTGAAGCAAGAATTTTCGCAAGCGGAAATGCTAAAAGATCATAAATCGATTCTAGAACAACTAGCGAGGAGAGAATAATGCAGCGCATTTACGGTTTGATCTGGCCGATTGTATTATCGATCGTGTTGCCGCTTGTAGCGGCGTGGTTGGCTTATCCGGAAACCCATTTGCCGCCCGGCTTCGGCGTATTCCCGCCGCTTTTTGTGGAGGAACCGCCCGGTTTCAATTTGATAGTCTTTATTGCATTGGCACTGGTAGAGGCTGCTTTCTATCTATTTTTATTATTCCCTCAATGGTTCGGTTTTACGATACCGCTTCCACCGCCGAAGCCGACTCCGGCAGCATTGCCTGTGTGGTTTTGGATTGGCTCGGTGCTGACGCTGTTTTTCTGGTGGCTGATGTGGGCGCGGGTCACGCCTTTCGGCGATTTGGTGTACTACGCTTTTACTCCTTTATGGTGGGGCTTTATTCTGGTTTTGGACGGGTTGACCTATCGTCGCAGCGGCGGCTATTCATTGCTGGCGGCGCGGCCGAAAACATTGTTCATTAGCGCAGTCATCTCAATAGTGGGTTGGTTGTATTTTGAATATTTCGATTACTTTACGCTCGGCAACTGGTACTACCCGAACACCGCAGACGGCGTGATGCCGCTTAGCCACGGCACCATCGTGTTGCTGTTCCTGATTGCCTATACCACGGTTTGGCCCGCGATTTTCGAATGGTACACGCTGCTGAACACATTTCCCGGATTAGCCAGTCGATACAGCAACGGTCCTAAGATAGTCTTGTCGGGCGGGCTGTTGCTATGGGGCGGCTTATTGTTGATCTTTGCCGTGGTGTTTCTGCCCTACCCGCTGTTTTGGGCAATGTGGGTGGGGCCGCTGGCAATAGTCTCCGGCCAACTGATCAGGAAAAACATATGGAATCCGCTTACGCCAATGGCCGAAGGTAATTGGGGGCCGGCCTTGCTGGTGGCGATCGGCAGTTTGTGTAACGGGTTTTTCTGGGAATTATGGAACTGGGGCAGCAACGCCAACCCGGACATCCCGCCGACTAATCCTAATTATTGGATATACGATATTCCTTACGTCAACGTTATCCATATTTTTGCCGAAATGCCGATTTTGGGATACATAGGATATATGCCTTTCGGCATTCTGGTATGGGTGGTGTTCATTTGGTTCGGGAAAGTGTTCGGTTTTGACATCGAATTATTGAAAAATGATTCTACCAGCTCCGGCAGTGCAAGGCGATGAATCAAACGAAGCGGCATAACCGCCGCCGCCCGGATTCTTTACGAAAATGCCGCGCTCAACCAGTTGCTGAATGTCGCGTAATGCGGTGCGCGGCGAATAAGCCAAATATTCACCGCAGACCCGTGTAGGTCCGATTAGCGCAGCGTAATCGGACGTATGGTCATGCATCGCCATCTACTTCAGAAGAAGCATCCCCGCACCAATCCGGCGGATAAATCCCTTTCGCGACATAGTCGCGATTGATGCGCCTCACGTTGTCCGGCACATCCTACATGACTAACGGATTATTGATAATCCTCCAGCGGCGGACAGGTGCAAACCACATGCCGATCCCCATAAACATTGTCGATCCTGCCGACCGGAGGCCAGTATTTGTCGTCCTGCTGGTGTTCGGCCGGAAAGAAGGCCTGCCGGCGGGAATAGGGCTGGGTCCAGTCTTCGAGCAAGAGCCTGTGCGTATGCGGGGCGTGCTTCAGCACGTTGTTTTCGGGATCGGCACGGCCGGCTTCGATCTCGGCAATTTCTTTCCGGATTGCGATCAGCGCATCGCAGAAACGGTCGATTTCGCCCTTGCTCTCGCTCTCGGTCGGTTCGATCATCAGGGTTTCCGGCACCGGAAACGATACGGTCGGCGCATGGAAGCCGAAATCGATCAGCCGTTTCGCGATGTCTTCGACCGTAATGCCACAGGCGTGTTTGAAGGCGCGGCAGTCGATGATGCACTCGTGCGCAACCCAGCCGTTCTTGCCGGTGTAGAGAATCGGGTAATGCGGCGCGAGCCGTTTGGCGATGTAGTTCGCGTTCAAAATCGCGGTCAGCGTCGCGCGCTTGAGCCCGGCCGCGCCCATCATCGCGATATAGGCCCAGGAGATCGTATAGATGCTGGCCGAGCCCCAGGGCGCGGCCGCGACCGTGCCGACCGTACCATAGCGGCCTTTGTTCGGATTGACGTTTTTGACGACCGGATGATCGGGCAGGTAAGGCGCTAGATGCGCGCCGACGCCGATCGGGCCGACGCCGGGACCGCCGCCGCCGTGCGGGATGCTGAAGGTCTTGTGCAGATTCAGATGCGCGACATCGGCGCCGATCCTGCCGGGCCGGCTGAGGCCGATCAGCGCGTTGAAGTTCGCGCCGTCCAGATAGACCTGGCCGCCGTGCTGGTGGACCAGGCCGCAGATGGTCCGGAATGCTTCCTCGAATACGCCGTGCGTCGAAGGGTAGGTGATCATCAGCCCGGCGACTGTGTCGCGGTGCTCGTCCAGCTTGGCTTTGAGGTCGTCGAGACTGACGTTGCCGTTGTCGTCGCAGGCGACCACGACGACCTTGAGTCCTGCCAGCACCGCGCTGGCCGGATTGGTGCCGTGCGCAGAGGCCGGAATCAGGCAAACGTTGCGCTGGCTCTGACCGTTCACTTCATGATATTTCCGGATCACCAGCAGTCCCGTGTATTCGCCCTGGGAGCCCGCGTTCGGCTGTAATGAGAATGCGTCGAAGCCGGTCAGGTCGCAGAGCATGTCTTCGAGTTCGGCGAACATCTGCTGATAGCCGAGCGTCTGGTACAGCGGCGCGAACGGATGCAGGCCATTGAACTCGTGATAGGAGAGCGACTGCATCTCGGTTGCTGCATTCAGCTTCATCGTGCACGATCCCAAAGGAATCATCGAGCGGTCCAGCGCAATGTCGCGCCGGGCGAGCCTCCGCATATAACGCATCATTTCGGTTTCGGAATGGTAGCGCGCGAAGACCGGATGCTGCAGGATCGGATCGGTGCGCAGCAGGTCGTCCGGGATGCATTCTTCAAGATTATTATGCAGCCGGTTGATGTCCGGAAATTCGGCCGCCGGCGCCGCGAAAACCTGCCAGAGCGCCCTGAGCGTATTGCGGGTCGTCGTTTCGTCGAGCGCAATGCCGATATGGTCAGGATCGATCACGCGCAGATTGATCGTCGCCTCCATCGCCTGCGCGGCGATCCGTTTGGCGCGGTTCGGCACGCGCACGACGATCGTGTCGAAATAACGGCGGCTGACGACTTCATGGCCCATTAGCGTAATCCCTGCCGCCAGAATCTGCGTATAGCGGTGCACGCGTCCGGCGATCATCTTGAGCCCTTCCGCGCCGTGATAGACCGCATAAAAGCCCGCGATCACCGCAAGCAGCACTTGGGAGGTGCAGATATTGCTGGTCGCTTTGTCGCGGCGGATATGCTGCTCGCGCGTCTGGAGCGCCATGCGCAGGGCGGTCTGGCCGTGGCTGTCCTTCGACACGCCGATGATCCGCCCCGGCATCGAGCGCTTGTATTCGTCCTTCGTCGCGAAAAAGGCCGCGTGCGGGCCGCCATAGCCCATCGGCACACCGAAACGCTGCGAATTGCCGACCACGATGTCGGCTCCGAACGCGGCCGGCGGCTTTAAGAGGACCAGGCTCAACAGGTCGGCGGCGACCGTGACCAGCGCCGATTTTTGCCGGGCGATGCCGACGATTTCTGTGAAGTCCCGGATTTCGCCCTGCGAGCCCGGATACTGCACGATCACCGAGAAAAAATCGTGCTGATCGAGGCCCTGATAGGGATCGCCGACGACTACCTGATAACCCAGCGAACGTGCGCGAGTCTGTACCACCGCGATCGTTTGCGGATGGCAGTCCTGATCGACAAAAACCGTATTAAAAGTGCTGTGCGACAGGCGCCGCGCCATCGTCATCGCCTCGGCCGCGGCGGTCGCTTCGTCCAGCAGGGAGGCGTTCGCGATTTCCATTCCGGTCAGGTCGATGATCATCTGTTGAAAGTTCAGCAGCGCTTCGAGCCGGCCCTGGCTGACCTCGGCCTGATACGGCGTATAAGAGGTGTACCAGCCGGGGTTTTCAAGCACGTTGCGCTTGATCACCGCCGGCATGATCGTATCGTAATAGCCCATCCCGATCAGCGAGGTAAAGACCTTGTTGCGTTCGCGGATCTTGCGCAGGTGCTTGATTACCGCGTTTTCGCTGATCGTTTCAGTCAGTTTCAACGGCTCAATGTTCAAAATGTCGGCCGGCAGCGCGTTGTCGATGATCTGTTCCAGATCTTTCAGGCCCAGCTCGGCCAGCATCTCCCGGATTTGTTCGGGATTGGGGCCGATATGGCGGCGGATGAAATCGCCGAGCATTTCCAGTTGGTTCAGGTTCGGGCGTGATGGGTTCATGGCTTAACGATGGTAGCGATGAGGAATAAAAGGCAGGCAGGTGACGGTCAATGTCACTTGCCGCCCCCGGACTTCGGTGAACAAGTGGGTGCCGACCGCCGCATAAGCTTTGTCGAGCCGCGCGAGCGCAATCGGCTTGCCGAGGCTCGGCGAGAAACTGCCGCTGGTCACATGGCCGACGCTTCGGCCTTGATCATTGAGCAAGACAGCGCCATCCCGGATTGGCGCCTTGTCTTCCACGATCAATCCCGCACGGATCAAGTCCGGACCATTCTTGAGTTGAGCGAGAATTTTTTCGGCGCCCGGAAACTGGTCGTGGCCTTTTTTGATGATCCAGTTCAACCCCGCTTCGACCGGCGTGATCGATTCGTTAAGCTCATGGCCGTACAGGCAAAGTCCCGCTTCCAGGCGCAGCGTATCGCGCGCGCCGAGCCCGACCGGGGCGACTTCATCTTCCGCCAGCAGCAGGCGGGCCAGACGATCCGCATCGTGAACATCAACCGAAATCTCGAAGCCGTCCTCGCCGGTGTAGCCGCTGCGGCTGATTGCGCATTGAATTCCATCGAGTTCGGTGCCGCCGCTTTGCATGAATTTCAGCCCGGCCGCAAAGGATGAAAACCTCCCGATCACGGCTTCGGCCTCAGGCCCCTGCAACGCGAACAGGGCGCGATCCTGCAAATTCCTGAGGCCCGGCAGATGCGGGCTCAAATGGTCGAAATCCTTATCCTTGCAGGCCGCGTTTACGATGATGAATAGCCCCGACTCGGTTCGGCTCGCGATGATGTCGTCGAGCACGCCGCCGTTGTCCAGCGTCAATACGGTATATTTCTGAAAGCCGGGGCGGAGGCCGGAAATATCGCTCGGTGTCAGTCTTTCCAGCGCGCCGGCGGCTTCATCGCCTTCCGCAATGAATTGCCCCATGTGCGAAATGTCGAAAAACCCTGCATGACTCCTGCAATGCAGATGCTCCTGGATGATGCCCGTGCCGTAATGCAGAGGCATCGCATAACCTGCGAAAGGCGCCATTTTCGCGCCCAATTCGATATGTAAAGCGTTCAGCGGCAAGAGTTTCAACATCATCAAAACGGAACCTCAATGTTATTGAGCATTCAGTTTAACCGAATTTTACGCTTTAGACCTGCCAGGTTTTAAAAACCAGGCAGGTCTTCACCCGGAAACCCATTCATCATGAATTTACTTGCCGATTTGATTGAGGCTAATCGGTATCGAATTCATAATTGATTTTTACCCGCTGCGAAGTTCCGGCCTGCGTTTCCAGATTCAGGTTTTCGGTCAGTTTGCGCTTCATCACCAGCGCGGCCTGATTGTTGAAAAGACCGACCTTGGCGCCGACGTAAAAACCGGGCGCCAAATAACGCCCGGCCTGCACCAGAGTATCTTCCAGCGTTTTCCCTTCCTTGATCTCAAACTCGCTGAATCCGAGTTTGTTCGCGATCCAGGATACCCGCGAAGAACCGTAGGCGAGAGCCGCGCTGGCGACTAGTTCGCCTTCGCTCTGTCCGACCTGGTCGAGCGGCCCGCCGGTGACCAGGTAAGCCAATACGTCGGTTTCCGGCAGGGGAGGATTCGAGGAGAGCCGCGTTTTGGGCGCATTTAGGGGCCCGCTCACGTTCACGATCGCGGTCACCTTTTCGTCTTTCGACAGCCGGGTGGCTTCCACGTCGAGCCAGGGATTGTCGAGCGGGCCGTTGAAAACAATCTTGCCGCGCTTCACGGTTAATTCCTGTCCGTAACTCTTGTAAGTCGCTTTTTTCATTTCGATATCGCCGTGCGCGGCCGTTTTTTGGCCGGTCTTGTCGATCCGGAGTTTACCGGTAAGGCCGCTTTTGAGGCCCATGCCCGAAAAGCTGATTTGCCGGCCGAGTTCGACTTCGACATTCGCATCGAGCGGGATTTGAGGGACCGCTTCCTGCGGCTCTTTTTCTTCGCCGAGAATCACTTCGTCCTTGCTGACCTGAACCGCATTTTCCGGAAGCTCTTTCAGTTCGATGCGAGCCTCTGGAATCTTCAGGGTTCCGCTGATTTGGCGTCGCTCGGCGGCCAACAGCAGCGCCAAATCGGGGCTGACGGTCACCTGGGCTTCGGGAAGCCGGGCGGCTTCGAAACGGCTGCCTTTCAACTGGAACTGGCCGTTTCCGGAAAGATCGGCCAATCCGTCCAGATTGACGAAGCCTTGTCCCGATTTGGCGTAACCCGCGATACGGATCGGCTTGTCCGGATTGTCGTCGACGGTCGCCCGCAGGGTGACGTCGCTAACGGCAATGCCGAGCGGCAGCACGTCGACGGCCCCATCGGACAGCGTGAGGTTGCCGTTGATTTCGGGCTTGTCCAGTCTGCCTTCGATCCGGGCATCGGCGGCCAGGCTGCCTTTGAAATTCGACAGTTGCGAGGCGGTCAGCGGCGTCAGCAGCGACCAATCGGTCAGCGAGGCCGTCAATCGGCCGGAGACGGTTTTTTGTTCGTTATAGTCCAGCCGCAAGTCGGTATCGATCCGGTTCCGGGCGCCCACTTCCAGTTTCAGCGCCGCCGTCAGGGTTTTTTCATACAAGCGCGCATCGGCATCGGCCTTGATCAATTCCTGAACCGGCTTTTGCCCGGCCACGCCCTGGGAGGTCAATACGACAAGTTGCGTGGTGCCTTGAAGTTGAATACGGTTTTCGCGCGTGCCTGACGCCGCCGCTTGCAGATTGATTTTCCGCAGGGCGAACCCCAATCCCGCCATTTCGATGCGGCCTTCGGAAAGGTCGAGCGTCCCCGTGATGCCGGGCTTTGGGAGGGGGCCTTCAATGTCGAGGTCCGCGCGCAGATGGCCCTTGATATCGGAAAGCTCAGGTACGAACGGTTTGACCAGGTCCAGCCGGCGTACCGAGGCGTGGATTTGGCCGGCGAGGGTTTGCGGTGCGCCGGTGTTCAGGCGTAAGCGGCCGCGCAGATAATCCTGATCAACTAGCCTCAAATCGGCAACGGCGATGATCTCTTGGCCCTTCAACTCGCCCGATAAGGAGCCGGGGCCTAATACGATCGCGGTCGATTTTGGTTTCGTCGGCAACTGAAGGGTGGTGCGGCCCGGCAGCGACATGGCGTATTGCCCGGTTAGCGTCCCTTGCCGGCGGCGCAGATTCACGTCGGCATCGATAAGGCCGCTAAGTTGGAAGCCTTCCGGGAAATAATCCTGAAACAGCTCGGTCGGAAAACTCGAAACGTGCGCCTCAACCTGGAAATCGTCGTTGGACCAATACTGCCCCTCCGCGCAGAGCGAAGACTTTTGTCCTGTCAGGCAGCCGGAGTCCAGGGCGAACTCGATGCCTTCGTTTTTTTTGTGCGCGCGCATTGGCCAGGGATTTTCGAGCCGCCAATGGGCATCGTCTTGAATCCTGCGGATATCCAGCTGAGTCAGCCTGCCTTCCCATCGGTCGGCGTTCAGGCTGCCGCCGAGCGCGGCGGCAATGTCGGCATGGATGGAATCGATCCTTGCTTTTAATTCATGCCGCCGCTCCGATCCCAAGCCGTCCATGGAGAGTTTTTCGATTTGCAGCACGCCGCTTTTGACGGAACGAGCCGAGACCGCGATTTTGGAGTTTTCTTTCGTCCCGGCCTTGTAATCGACATCGAGGTTCAGTTGTTCGACGCTGTGTTCGGCGAAGCGCAGGGCTTTGCCCTTACCCCGGAGTGCGAGGGAGGGATGCTTCCAGGCGCCGCGCAATTGCCCATTGCCTTCAAAGCGGCCGCCCAGTGTCGGCCAAAGGGATTTCAGATTCCGGGCGTCAATCGAAATGTCGAGGGTTTCGCGCTTGGATCCAAGCGTTCCATTCAGCGCGATTTTATTCGTGCCTGAAGCCAGAGTCAGGGAATCGACCTTGAGCATGTCATCCGCCAGGGTCAGTTTGCCGCCGCCTGTCAACGGCCGGCCGCGCAAGTTGCCGCTCAGCTTGTCGATGCCGACGTCGATTTGCGGCTTATTGCCGGAGAGATTGCCTTGGCTGCGCACATTCATCGATACCTTGCCCGGCAGTTCCGGCGACAGGATGCCGGGATTGAAGTCCTGCGCGGCCAAGGCCAGATCGAATGCGATTTCCGGCTGCCAGGAGACCTCGCCGGTGGTCCGAAAAACGCCGTCGGGCGATTTGAGTTCGAGCGTTTCGATCGCGAGCGCATCCAGGCTGCCCTGGCCGTTCAGCGTCAGCATTGCTTTCGGCAGCGCTTGCGGGCTGAGTTCGCCGTTCAATAAAATCCGGTAATCATCCAAGGGCCCGGAGATTTCGACGCTCCCTTTGTCGCTGACCACCTGCGGGTTTTGGGCGGCAAACGGCCAGGACAGCTTTTGCCATTCGGCATTTAGATTCAGCCGCGGTTTATCCCCCCAATCTTTCGCGGTGCCTTTGATGTCAAGCCCCAAAGGGGAAGCAAGTTGTCCGTCAAGCGCAATTTCCTGCGTGTCGCCGTGAATCTGGGCGCGGGCTTTCCAGGCGCCGTAAGCTTCGGTAGACGCCTCAAAATCGGCATTGAGCAGAAATGCCAATTCTCCCCGTAGCGTCACTTCGGCCTTGGCGTTTAAAGCGGCCGAATCGGCGTTAAGAGTAAGTTCGGGAATTTTGAGCCGATCGTTTTCGGTCAGCGCCGAGAATTGCAGATGATCGATATGTTGCTC
Source organism: Methylomicrobium sp. (assembly GCA_051061095.1). GTDB lineage: Bacteria > Pseudomonadota > Gammaproteobacteria > Methylococcales > Methylomonadaceae > Methylomicrobium. The sequence goes on from JBPFEE010000012.1 coordinate 82,030, forward strand.
CGTCTCGCCTTGTTTAAAGGTCAGATCGGTCAATTGCGCCCGATCGATAAAAATATCCAGCGGCAGCCGAGGCAGCTTATTCGGATCGAAAGGGGGCCTTTCGGCCGCTTCGGCTGAGGGAGTTAAGGTGACATCGACCGTATCAACGGTAATGTCGTCGATGTCCAGCGCTCCCCGGAAAAGCCGGGCGGGCTGCCAGGCAAAAACGAATCGGTCCACCGCGATATGCGCGCTGTCGCTTCGGTAGTCGAAACCGGTCAGCGTCAAGCGCTCCAGCAGCTTTCCTTCGATCGTATCGGCGGTAACTTCGGCCGGCAGGAAAGCAAAGCCTTGCCGCAACAGCCAACGGGTGCCGGCCTGCGTGTTCAGCAAACCGAACAGGCCGGCCGGCAGCGACAGGACAACCGCCAGCACGATCAATAACACGCGTGTCTTCATAAGCGCGTGCCCGCCGCAAAATGAATTTGGAACGAAGATTCCGCATCACTCAAAGGCACCGCAAAATCCAGCCGGATCGGACCGATCGGCGAATACCAGCGGACTCCCAGTCCGGCGCCGGCTTTGACGTCGATTCCCTCCGAATTATAGGCATCGCCCGCATCGACAAACGCGGCGAGGCCCCAGTTTTCCAGAATCGGATGCTCGTATTCGGCGCTGACGACGCTCAGGAATCTGCCGCCGATCACGGTGCCGGTCCGGTCCTTCGGCCCCAGTTCTTTATAATCGTAGCCCCGGATGCTGTTCATCCCGCCCGCATAAAACCGGTAGGAAGGGGGCAGTTTGTCGAACTGATCGACCAGGGTCGCGCCTTGTTCGGCACGGCCAGTGAAAATCCCGCCCCAGGGCAATTGATGTTTCCAGACCGCCGCTACCGACCCCTGCACAAAGCTGACATCGGACAGCGGGTTTTCGTAGGTGCCGGCCAGATTAAATTCCAGCCGGTAGCCTTCGGTCGGGCGCAAGGGATCGTTCGACACGGAGCGCAGCCAGTTGCCGCCGGGAACCAACAGCAAGACCTCATTCTCGGTGGCGCCGATCTTGAAGTCCTCGTAAATCCAGTCGAGAAACAGCGTCTGTTTCCAGCCGTTGGGATAGGCATGTTTCAGGCGGGCCGACAGCTTGCCCGAGCGCGACTCGAAGGTATCGGTGTCCTCGCGTTTGAGTCCGGCGCCGAGGCTGAAGAAATCGGTGGCCGGGTTGGCCAGCGGTACGTTGTATTCGATATCCGCTATCGAGAGCACCTGCGAAATATCGAGATTGGCGTTCAGGAAATGGCCTCTTCGATTCAGGCGGCGGTTTTGATAGGTGGCGGCCGCCAACGGGCCGACGTCGGTCGCGAAACCCAGGCCGAAGCTGTAATGATGGATTTTCCTTGGGGTCAGATTGACCGTAACGGGTACGTTTTGCTGCGTTTCGATGTCGGTCGCCGGCCGAATATCGATGCGCTCGAAATAGCCGCTTTTGGAAAGCGCGTCGTAGGTTTTTCCCAGTTCATCGCTGGAATAGAATTCGCCAGGCTTAACGGTGATGAATTTTTCGACGAATTCCGGCTTGAGGATTTCCTGTTTGATCTTCACGTCGCCGAAGCGCAACCGTTTCCGGGAGTCGAAGGCCAGCCGGATCTTCGCGGTGTTGGCCGTCTTGTCGACGATCAATTTATTTTCCGAAAAGCTTCCCTTCAAATAACCGGTTGCCATCGCCAGCGATTTGATTTGGTTCTTCATTTTTTCGTATTGATCGTGACGCAGCGGCTGATTTTTTTGCGCAATCAGTTTATCCCGCAACTCGCGGAACTCGGGGGCGCCCTGGGCGTCGCCGTGCAGCGTGATCCGGATATCATCCACAATTGTGCGCGGTCCGGGGGAAATTTCAAACCTGGCATGCCAACAGGCATCGTCAAAAGCCAGCGACTTCTCGATCGCCGCATGATAATAGCCGAGCGCGCGCATCGTTTGGTCGATTTCGGTATCGGCTTTATTAAATAGGTAGTCGATCATCCAACGCGAGGCATCGCAGGGTTTTTTGGCTAACGATAAAGACAATTCAACATTCGTGGCGGTTTCGCCGCTGAGCCCATGGATTGCGGTTTCCGCATAGGCGCCCGTAAGGATCAGATAAAGCACGAGTGACCGCACGGCTTGCCGCATCGAAAAAGGGTTTCGAGCCAGCCAAGTCAATCGCATCCCATGACCTCCATGGTGTAAGAGTAAGCCGTCTTATTCTTTCCTCGTCGTTTCCCAAGAAACGACCGGTGTCGCCCGCCTGCTGCACAAAAAGCCTGATCTTCCTCATTCGAATACTGGTGGGGGGGCCTAAACCATATTCCTGCCTAAGACAACGGCAAACCTCATTCGGTTTAATCGTTGATTCAATTGGACATCTCGCGGTACTTGCCGCGAACGGTGAATTTCGGTTGGCTTTGGCGTCGGGGATAGGTTTAGAATGGCCGTTTTCCTGTGATCCCAGACTACGATTGATCTTCGCGGAAGATACCGCCGCGCCTAAACATGGAGACAAGAATGCCCGAACAGATGCAATATATTCGCTGGTTCAATGAATTATCGATCGAGGACGTGCCTTTGGTCGGCGGTAAAAACGCCTCGCTCGGCGAAATGTACCGCGAGCTGACGCCGAAAGGCATCAGGATTCCAAATGGATTTGCGGTGACGGCGGAGGCCTACCGTTACATTCTGGATCAGGCCGATGCCTGGGGGCCCTTGCATCAGGCGCTGGACGATCTCGATCCGGACGATGTGACCGATCTGGCCAAACGCGCCAGGATGGCGAGGGAAATCATCTATGGGGCGCCGTTTCCGGACGATCTCGAGCAGGAAATCCTCGGCGCGTATGCGCTGTTGCAAAAGGAATACGGCGACGATCTGAGCGTTGCGGTGCGCAGTTCCGCCACCGCGGAAGACCTGCCAAACGCGAGCTTCGCCGGCCAGCAGGACACCTATCTGAACATCAGCGGCGAGCATGCGCTGCTCGACGCCTGCAAGCGCTGCATGGCCAGCCTGTTCACCGACCGGGCGATTCATTACCGGGTCGATCAGGGCTTCGATCATTTCAAGCTGGCGCTGTCGGTCGGCGTGATGAAGATGGTCCGCTCGGACCTCTCTGCGAGCGGCGTGATGTTTTCGCTCGACACCGAATCGGGCTTCAAGGATGTGGTGTTCATCACCGGCGCTTACGGGCTGGGCGAAAACGTGGTGCAGGGCGCGGTCGATCCGGACGAGTTTTACGTGCACAAGCCGACTTACGAATTGGGTTTCCGCAGCGTTCTGCGGCGCTCGCTGGGAGCCAAAAAGATCAAGATGATCTACAGCGACGGCAGCACGCGCGAGCCGACGCGCAACATCGCGACCAGCGAACAGGAGCGCAATCGGTTCTGCATCAACGACCGGGACGCGCTGACGCTGGGCGGCTATGCGATCGAGATCGAAAAACATTACAGCATGAAAGCCGGGGTGCACCGGCCGATGGACATCGAATGGGCGAAGGACGGGATCGACGGCCAACTTTATATCGTACAGGCGCGGCCGGAAACGGTCGCGTCCTTGAGACACGGGGCGACTCTCGAACAGTTCGTGCTGAAAGGTTCCGCGACGCCTTTGGTCACCGGCCATGCGGTCGGCGGCCGGATCGCCCAAGGCAACGTGCGGGTCGTCAATAATGTCGAGCATCTGTCCCAGTTCAAGGCCGGCGAAGTGCTGGTCGCCGACATCACGACCCCGGACTGGGAGCCGGTGATGAAGATCGCTTCCGCGATCGTGACCAACCGGGGCGGCCGCACCTGCCATGCGGCCATCGTCGCCCGCGAACTCGGTGTGCCGGCCGTGGTCGGCTGCGAAACCGCGACCGACGTGCTCGAGACCGATATGCCGGTGACCGTCTGTTGCGCGGATGGCGATGTCGGCAAGGTCTATCCGGGCCTGCTCGATTTCGAAAAAATCACCACCGACCTGACTGGCCTTGAGCGCCCGAAGACTCACATCATGCTGAACATCGGCAATCCCGAAGCGGCCTTCAAGCACAGCTTCCTGCCGAACGAAGGCGTCGGTCTGGCGCGGATGGAATTCATCATCACCGAATACATCAAGGCGCATCCGATGGCGCTGATTCATCCCGAAAAGGTGAAGGACGAGGCCGAAAAAGAACAACTGGAAGCCTTGACCGGGCAGTTCGAAAACGGCCAGGACTTTTTCATTCAACGCCTGGCGGAAGGCGTCGGCACGATCGCGGCGGCGTTTTATCCGAAGCCGGTCGTGGTCCGGATGTCCGACTTCAAGACCAACGAATACGCGACCCTGCTCGGCGGCCGCTGGTTCGAATTCGACGAGGCGAACCCGATGATCGGTTTCCGCGGCGCCTCGCGTTACGTGCACCCGGCCTATGCCGAAGGCTTTGCGCTCGAATGCGCGGCGATGAAGTACGTGCGCGAGGTAATGGGGTTGACCAACCTGATCCTGATGATACCGTTCTGCCGGCGCGTCGGCGAGGCCGAACGCGTGCTCGAATACATGGCGAAACTGGGCCTGAAGCGCGGGGAGAACGGATTGCAGATCTACGTGATGTGCGAGATTCCGAATAACGTGATTCAGATCGACGAATTCGCCAAACATTTCGACGGCTTCTCGATCGGTTCGAACGACCTGACGCAATTGACCCTCGGCGTCGACCGCGATTCCGAAATCGTGGCAAACGATTTCGACGAGCGCGATCCGGGCGTGAAGGAAATGATCCGACTTGCGGTTGAAGGCGCGCGCCGCAACGGCCGTCATTGCGGTCTCTGCGGCCAGGCGCCGTCCGATTATCCGGAAATGGCCGAATTCCTGGTTGAAGTCGGCATCGATTCGATGAGCCTGAATCCGGATACGGTGCTGCAAACGACGCAACGGATTCTTGAAACTGAGAAGCGGCTGGGCCGGTAATCTTCATCGTTTCATTTAATCGTTCCCACGCTCCAGCGTGGGAATGCATCCCCGGACGCTCCAGCGTCGCCCCTCACCACAAATCGATATCGATCAACCCGCCAAGCCCCATATAATTCGCCGCACTCGAATAACGCCAGTGCTCAGGCAGACTGACATACCCGCGCTTTACCGGATTGGCATGAATATAATCCAGTTTTTCCCGCATCATCGCTTCGTTAAAGATCATCTCGGCGTGAACGCCTTCCTGCCAGAACTGATACTCCCGGTCGACCTTGTGCGCCCGTTTGGAAAAGCGCAAACGCTGTAATAATCTCTAAGCCTTTTGAGTCTGCAAATAGTCGATAATCTGCCCGGCAGTGAAGGATTTAAAGCTGCTCACGCATTTGTTCAAATTCTGCGCTTGCGCGACGAAATGCAGGTGATTTTCCAGAATCACATAGCCGTATAGTCTGAGGCCGGCATGTTCCCTCTGGAAACACCAACTGTCCAATACGATTTGTACCGTCTCCGGACGGGTAAAAACGGGCAGCCACTCCATTACCGTGCAAGTCATGAAATGGGGCTTATCGGGTTCGGTGATGAGGTATCGGCTTCTTCCCATATTATTAGAAATCTTTTGGTTCGGGACGCAGGAGCGTCCAGGGCTGCATTCCCACGCTGGAGCGTGGGAACGATGAAGGAGGATCCTTTATCAAGATCGCCCGTTGCCGTTAATGTCCAGCCTGTCGATCACCGCCGCACCGACCACGTCGCCCCATACATTCACGGTCGTGCGGCAGCGGTCGAGGAACCAGTCGATGACCAGGATCAACGCGATCCCTTCGACCGGCAAGTTGACCGCTTTCAACACGATCACCATCGTGACCAGCCCGGCTTCGGGAATGCCGGCCGCGCCGACGGCGGCCAGGGTCGCGGTGACTGCGATAAGCAGAGTCTGCGCAACGGTTAATTCAATGCCGTAACTTTGCGCGATAAATACCGCCGCGACAGCTTCATATAGCGCCGTTCCGTTCATGTTCACCGTCGCCCCGAGCGGCACCACGAAGCGCGCGGTGCGCGGGGAAATGCCTTGTTCGGCAATCACGGCTTCCATCGTCAGCGGCAGCGTGGCCGAACTGGAAGCGGTCGAAAACGCGGTGGTCAAGGCGGTACTGAGATTCTTCGCAACCTCCAACGGATTCTGTTTGCCCAGAAAGCGCAGGATCAGCGGCAGCACGATCACCGCGTGAATCGATAGCCCAATGATCACGGTGGCGGCATAAGCGCCCAGTTTGACCAGTTCCGGCCAGAATCCGGCGAAGCCGTTCGCATCGCCGAGGCGCCCCGCGATCAGCGCGCCGATGCCGACCGGCGCGGTCCACATCAACATCATCACCATTGCCATGATCGCGTCGTTCACCCCGTCGAAAAATCGAATCACATGTTCGCCTTTTTCGCCCAGTGTGGTCAAAACGCCGCCGAAGACCAGCGAAAACACGATCAGCGGCAAAACGTCGGCATTGACCATCGCCGCAAAAAGATTTTTCGGAATCAGGCTGGTCAATACCGTGTAAACGAATTCGCCCAGCGTCGACGGCCGATTTTCCAGCCGTTCCGCCACGGCGGAGGCCGCCTCCGCGCCGGCCGACAGCGCCTGCTTATCGACAGTGACGCCAGGTTCAATCGATAGCACGAGCAGCAGTCCGATCAGCACCGCGATACCCGTGGTCGCCATGAAATACAGCATCGTCCAGCCGCCCAAAGGCCCCAGCTTGCGCACGTCGCCCAGCGCGCTGACGCCGACGATCATCGAACTCATCACCAACGGCACCACCATCACGAACAGCGCCTTCAGAAACAATTCGCCGATGAATTTGACCGAGGTGCCGGCGGCCGGTGCGAAGCCGCCGAGCAGCAGTCCGATCGTAATGCCGATAAGAATACTGACCAGCAGTTTGCGGGATGTGTGTGTCGTCATGGTAATTAATTCGTGGCGGGTAGAGTTAAGGGATAGCCGTTTAGTCCCACAAATAGACTTTCAAGTCATCGCGGTTCGAAAGAATGATTTGCTGCACTTTTGCCGGTCTCAGTTTGTCATCCGGACCGACTTTGATCGCCTGCAGAAAATAATTCAGCAAAGTCGCGCGGATGCGTATCGACAATTCGCCGTTTTCCATCGCATAATCAAACTCGATTGCCGCACGCTGTGATTCGGTCAAGCCCGGATGCGGCGCAATCACGGCCTGAACATAGGTATTCCAGATCTTATCTTCGTCCCTGCCTTTAACCGCATCGCCGATAGGCGCGGCGCCAAGAATGCGCGACAGCACGAAATCGCGAAATTCCCCGTGGCCTTTGCTGTAAGCCCGTATATGCCAGCGCAAACCATCAAACACCAGCGTATGCGGACTCAGAAAATAGTCTTGGGGCAAATGGTTCGTCATCGATTGATAGCGGACCTGAATCTCCCGGCGTTGCACAATCGCCTGATTGACGGTACGCAAGATCGCGCGGTCGATTTTTCTGAACACCGGTTCGATCACTTCGACCGACGGCAGATTTTGAATTAACGACACGATAAAGCCGTTATCCGGGCTTTGATTGATTTTCAGCACCTGCAAGAATTCGGCGGCCGTGCCGGTCATGAACGCCGGCTTGAACGCCTCTTCGATCACATAGCGCTTCTTGTGCCTGTCATAGCGGATGTTGCCGGGGCACATGTTCTGATAAGCCGTCAAATCCTTCGACGCCTGCACTCGGCTGATCCCGAAGTTACCCATCAGCACAGCCGTTGACACCTCGCCGCTCCAAAACACCGTGGCTTCGAGTAAGGTTAAACGTTGTTGTTGTTCCCATTTTAAATTTTGTTGCATCGGCAGATTAAAGGTGCTAGTTTATATGCAAATTAAATTATCATATAAACTTGATTTGCTGTTATGGAACAGCTTAACACAATCAACACTCAGCAGGTGACGTTATGACTAGCGATGATCCACATGGTGTAAGCCGGAACACAGAAAAAACAGTAGGTGATAAGCAAGTTAAAACGGAAGACAAGCCCCGTACACCCGGTAGCTTAAAAGGTCAGATTTCGGTTGCGGATGATTTTGATTCGCCCATGAGTGAAGAAGAATTGGCATTATGGTATGACGCGTCGATTTTTCCAGAAGATGAATAATTGCTATGATGAACCTCTCCCTTCTAAGAGGGAGCGGATTGAAACATTTTTGGAGTCTTTTAAGGAAAAGAACAAATCCTTTCTTTGTGAAAAGGGTTTGTTCTTTATTATTTTCTGTGGTAATTTTGCCAAAATTTCATAACGTTATTTTAGGAGTATTACTAATGTACTCAATAGAATTGGAAATTTCCGCGCCTACAGCTATGTGGACGCGCCCCGATACCGGGGATGCTCCTGTTAGCTATCCTGCACCAACCTACGCCGCCGCCAAAGGAATTCTTGAGTCAATTCTTTGGTTACAATCCGTAAACGTTGTACCTGTCAGGGTAGAAATTTGCAGACCTTTGATTTTTCAAAATTACACCACTAACTATGGCGGCCCCTTGCGAAAGTCAAAATCCATAAACAAGGGTGCGGGTTATCAGCTACTCGCAACCGTATTAACCGACGTGTGTTATCGAATCTATGCCGATTTATACCCACAGAATCAGGGTCAATTTTCCAATAAAGCCTTGATGCAAATACAGAGATCAACCAATTCAACCCATGCCTATAAAGACATGTTTGAGCGACGGTTAAAGCGTGGACAGTGCTTTTCCATACCCTGTATGGGCTGGAAAGAGTTTGTGCCGGATTATGTGGGCGTTTTGAAAGAAGAAAATAGCCCGTGTGCCGATATTAATCTGGAACTGCCCAGCATGTTGCATCAAACCTTTTCTAAAGGTTTACACAGCGAATACAGCCCGACTTATCGACAAAACGTCAAAATAGTGAATGGAGTGCTGGATTATGCTGAATGAGCTTTATGCGTTATCTGCTGTCCTGGATACTACAGGTGTTAAAACAGAAATATGGCATAAAAATTTTGTGCCGAACCCAAAAACAGCCACATTCCGAATTTTAGTGGACGATGAGGGAAATATTGCCGATATAGAAACAATCACTGACGAAAAAGCAAAAACTGCAATCAGAAAATGGGAAACCTCCAACGGTAATTCTTTCCCTTCTTTTAACGTTACGCCTTTGTACGATTTAACCCAAGATACAGCACTGATTGAACAAGCTAAAGAACTCAAAAAGCAACTAGATAAAGACAAACTAATTAACGTTGAACATTTGAAGACGCTCATTGAGCAAGCCGCTAATCTTTGGGTGGGTCAAAAAAAAATAGCCAAATGCCTATTTCAGATTCCTCAGGAAATGGGGAAATTAATAGCTGAATCCACAGATGAAAACCAGGCCCTTTTTTCATTGACACAACGCATATTAAAAACCAATCCGAGACAATTCCATCAACAACTAACGCACTGCCTTTTACATCAAGAAAAACTACTGCCTTTTTTTGAGTTGCTGTTTTTTTACACGGGTGCAAAACCTAAAAATACTTGTTTGGTTCTTGAAGTTGTTGACAGGTTAAAATTTGAATATCCAGCCAATCACCCAAAAGCCCAAGCTTGGTTTAATCAATGCTTGCTTGCGGGTGGAAAAAGTGAAGCCACATCGTCTGATAAAGACGCTTATGGAGTCGTTAATAATGGCTGGCAAGAAAAGTTTGGTGCTATCAGAATGAATATACTGGGTGATGTGACATTACGCGCCATGAATGATGAATCACGTTGCCAATACCGATACGGACAAATCAACTCAACGGGCAATCCGGTTGGCATACAAGCGCGTGAGGCTATGTCTAGCTCGCTGGCTTGGCTATCAGACCCAGACCGTAAAAGGAAAACCTGGACTGACGTTTCACGTAGCAAAGGAGAGAGCGCTTTATTGTTTGCGTACCCGTCAGCCATGCCCGAAGAAGAGGCTGAATACGCGCAACTGATGGGCGGGACGGTTGATGAAGATGGTGCAAAATTTGAAGCCTGTGCAAAGCTTGTTGTTAAGTCATTAAGCCAGATTCCAAAAACCATCGAAGCACAAATGCAAATTTTTGTGCTGTCCAAACCAGACGGTTTCCGCACTAAAGTCCAATTTAATCATAACTGCTCAATCGACCACTTTATTCAGTCGGCACAAGACTGGCAAATAGGTTGCCGTAATTTGCCGCCTTTAGCTATCCGCACTTTTGGCGAAGATAAAAAGCCGAGCTGGAGTGAGCCGCTAACACCCTACCCGGAAGAAATTGTTTGGTGCCTGAACACCGTATGGACGCATTTTGGAACTCAAGCCAGTCTTATTAAACAGTTTAACATGGGGGATGCGCTGGATTTATTGCTGGATTCCGGCTTAAAGCTCACCCACACCGCTAAGGCTTTATTGGCTGCCATACTCAAAAACAACCAATCGTTCATGCTGGCTTTAGGCAATGCCCATCATGTCGGCAGAGTTCATATCATACCCAAAAGCTATAACAAACAAGCATTATTGCTACCTAGCATCCTGGCTTTATTGCTCGACAAATCGAACCTTAGAAACGAGGATTATATGAAATCACCTGCTTACCTTATTGGGCGATTGTTCAGTGTTGCTGACCAACTGCACGATAAATATTGTAAATACGTAAGAAAAGACTCCAAGCCACCACAACTGCTGGGGAATGCGCTAATGGCAATTGCACTGGAACATCCTAAGCAGGCATTGGCCATGTTTTCTCAGCGCATGTTGCCGTATCAAGCGTGGGCAAGAACTTATTCCGACCCCAATCCTGAAAAAGAAGCCGGACTCGTCCATTTTTTTCTTAATGAATGGGGCGCAATTTGCAACCAATTAGCTGAATTGGAAGAAATACCGGAACTCTGTAGAGATACAGACAAAGCTGCTATGTTGCTGGGTTATCTTGCCAGCAACGGCAAAAAAGACCAATCAGAACTGCCAGCATCGGGAGAATCGAATGAATCAAAATAATCAAATGTTACGCGCTACGGGTTTATTGATAATCGAAGTCATCAACTCAAACCCAAATGGCGACCCGGATCGTGAAAGTGATCCTAGACAACGCCGCGATTTTAAAGGTGAAATTTCTCCAGTTTCCTTTAAACGTAAGTTGCGTGATTTGATTGCCGATAAGGAAGGCGTGGTTTGGCAAGCATTGCAACGAGAATTACAGCTAAACCAAGAGCAGTTTTATATTCTGGAATCACGAGGACGCGATAGAAAGCAAATTGAAACTGAATTAAAAGATGATGCAAAGGTATTTAAAGAAAAATACTGGGATGGCCGTGTTTTCGGTAATACTTTTTTAGAAAGCGGTGGCTCGACCACTATTAAAACGGGTGTTGTCCAGTTTGGCTTAGGAGTTTCCGTCGCGCCTGTCGATATTGAACGCCATACCAACACCAATATGTCTGGCGTACAAGAAGGCAAAGACAGAGGCATGGCGCCAATGGGTTATCGCTTTGTGCCGCATGGCGTGTACTGTATGCCATTTTTTGTGAACCCTAGCCAAGCGCATAAAACAGGCTGCGTCGTTCAGGATATTGATGTCATGAAAAGAGTCATTGCTTATGCTTATGCTCATACACGCTCACACGCGCGGCCTTCCGTTGAACTGCGTCATGCTTGGTATATTGAACATAATAACCCGCTGGGCTCTTGCTCCGATTTTGCATTAATGGATGCCCTAAGACCCGTAAAAAAAACCAATCCGGACAAGGCTTCAACTAGTTGGGAAGATTATGACGTACCAAACTCCTTGCCTGAAAATCTACAGGTAAAAGTTAAACCTTTGGTTGATTTGGTAGGTTAAAAATGGAACTACTCGCCCACAGCGCCAAGATTGATAAAGGCATACTTGCCCAATCTTACGAAGAACATATTTTAAATGCCCGGCAACTGGCTTTTGAAAAGGCGCAAGGGGCGGGCACGTTTGCACCTGATCTTAAAGAAGTCCTGTCCCAAGTTGCGGCGCTTGCGGCTGAATTTCACGACATGGGTAAATTGGATGATGACAATCAAGCAGTGCTAACCGGACAAAAGAAAAGTAAGAAATTACCTATAAACCATGTTGATTCGGGTGTTTCCTATCTTTGGCAACTCGGGAAAAATAATTTATCTGCCTTTTTTGCGGCAATGGTTGCTTATGCTCACCATATTGGTTTGCAAAGCAGAGCGGCAGAGGAGGCTAAATTCTCTAAAAAATATAGGGATGAAAAACTAATTGAGTATACCACTGAGAAGTTGCCGCACTATTTCAATCAACATAGATCGGTCATTGGTGAATGGCAAATTCAACAACAAGCTACGTTGCCAACACCGGAACAACAGGCTTTATTTTTACGCTTTGCGCTCTCTTGTCTTGTCGATGCCGATCATGGCGATACGGCAAGGCATTATGGTGAGCCTCAAACAAATCAAGTTTTTTTGTTACAAGCGAAGGAACGCTTAACGGCACTCGATAATTATGTGGCCAGTTTAGCAAAAGACAATGTCAATGAACTCCGAACCCAATTAAGAAATTCAGTTTATGAAGCCTGTAAACAAGCATCAACCGAACCCGCGCTTTATGCTTGTGATAGCCCGGTTGGCACAGGCAAAACCACCGCAGTCATGGCGCATTTGCTTAACGCTGCCCAAGCCAAAGGTTTACAACGGATATTTGTGGTTCTGCCTTTTACCAATATTATTGACCAGTCGGTTGATACCTATAGAAAAGCGTTGGTTTTAGAAGCCGAAGACACGGAACTCGTCGTAGCCGCCCATCATCACAAAGCCGATTTCTCCAAGCCGGAATCACGACAATACACTTATTTATGGCAAGCGCCAATCGTTGTAACCACCGCCGTACAATTTTTTGAAACCTTAGCCAGCAATCAACCCGCCGCATTAAGAAAGCTACATCAACTGGCAGGTTCAGCCATTTTTATTGATGAGGCACATACGGCCTTACCTAGCCATTTATGGCCACAAGCTTGGCAATGGCTAAGGCAATTAAGCCAAGATTGGGGTTGTCATATCGTATTGGCTTCCGGTTCTTTAACACGGTTTTGGGAAATAGAGGATTTTGTCAAGCCTATTGTTAATCTGCCCGAATTGGTTAGGCAAGAGATACGCGAACAATGTCTACAGCTAGAACAGTCGAGAGTTAAGCCGGAAACTCGAAAGGAAGCTTTAAATTTGGCGGAATTGGCAAAATGGGTGTTTTCTGAAACCGGCCCCCGTTTGCTGATTTTAAACACCGTGCAATCCGCCGCCGTTACTGCCAAATACATTGCCGAGCATAAAGATTACGGCAGACAAAAAGTTGAACATCTTTCAGCCGCATTGACTCCCTTGGATCGCAATAAAACCCTAGAAAAAGTTAAGGCTCGATTACAAGATAAGCAAGATAACGACTGGGTTTTAGTGGCTACATCCTGTGTAGAGGCAGGTGTTGACCTGTCTTTCAAAATAGGGTTTCGGGAGCGTTGTAGTTTGGTCAGCTTGCTACAAACTGCGGGACGTATTAATCGGGAAAGCCTTGTAACAAAAGCTACCGTATGGGATTTTTGCTTGAAATTTGATGAAGGCTTAAAAAAACATCCCGCCTTTGATGACTCTGCTCGTATTTTGGGCGATTTGTTTGCAAGCGATAATGTTTTGCCTGAATTCTGCCCTGAAGCATTAAAAAGGGAAGTCAGAGAGGGAACGCCAGTGTATGGAATTATGGAGAAACTTAAAAAAGCTGAAAAAAACTTAGATTTCCCAGAAGTGGAGCAACTGTTTAAGGTCATCAGTAGTTACACAATTACCATATTAGTAGATGATGAAATCATCAACAGACTTAAAGACTGGCAGCCGGTAAGTCGTGATGAAATTCAAAAAAATAGTGTACAAATATGGGCTTATAAACAAGCAGATTGGGGTGTCAGCGAAATACCCAATCATCCTGACCTTTTTTATGGATTGGATTATGATAATTTCATCGGCTATATGAAAGGTGGATTAACATCTGAAACGGCAAAAAGCGGTTCGCTTTTGCAGGTATGAAATATATCACCTAAGGTGATTAGGTGCGGATTGAAACTAGCGCTATTACACCGCAACCAGACAGACACATGAAAGATGAATTAAGCAAGTAGCCTGAATGAATCGTAGTGCAATCCAGAAGCATGAAGCACAAATACTCCGGATTTTGTAAACTCTATCCAGCGGGCTACGGTCTTTTAGACCATGAGGAACATAAATGAAACTAAAAGTAATCGTTCACGAAGCGGAAGAAGGTGGATATTGGGCGGAAGTGCCGGCAATACCGGGATGCGTGACGCAAGGCGAGACGTTCGATGAATTGCTGAGCAATATTTATGAAGCGGTAGAAGGCTGCTTGGCCGTTGATATTGATGAAACCACGGTAACCGGAAACGACAGGGTCATGGAGATAGCTGTGTGAAGGCGATCAGCGGCAAAAGGCTTTGCCGGTTGTTGGAAATCAGGGGGTGGGAATTAAAACGCATCAACGGCAGCCATCATATCTATGCCAAGGCCGCCAGCAGTGTACGCATCTCTGTGCCGGTACATGGCGACAGTGCATTAAAAATCGGCTTGCAGAAGCAGATTATGAAAATCGCCGGAATTGACGAATCCGAATTGTAATCGGTGGCTCTCGCAAGCAAGGAGCCAGGATGAAACGTGGTGTAATCGGGAGTATGCGGTACGAATGTCCCGGATTCCGTAAACTCCATCCGGTCTGCTTGTTGTTTAATTGGCGGCGGGACATTAAAATCAGCTACAATCTAGCTAAATAATTAGCTAAGTCTCAACCCATGAAACAAACCGTTAATATCCACGAAGCCAAAACCCGGCTGTCTCAATTGATTCAGCAGGTTGAAGACGGCGATGAAATCATCATTGCGCGGGCGAATAAGCCTGTCGCGCGTTTGGTTGCTTATCAGCAAAAGCCGGTAAAGCGCCGTTTGGGCGAAGCCAAGGGAATGGTGGAAATCATGCCGGATTTCGATCAACTACCGGACGATTTCCTGGAACATTTTGAATGAAAATCTTGCTCGACACGTGCGCTTTTCTTTGGCTGGTGACCGACGATCCGCAAGCGTCGCCGTTAGCCAGGGAAATCTTCCTGAATGAAGACAATGAGTTATTGCTCAGCGCCGTAACCGGCTTTGAAATCGCTGTCAAATACAGTCTGGAGAAATTGCGTTTGACCGAACCGCCAATGGAGTTCGTGACTCATCGTATTCAGGCGAATGCGTTAACCGAATTGCCGATATCCATGGTTCATGCGTTGGCTTTACAACATCTGCCGCTGCATCACAAAGACCCTTTTGATCGATTGCTCGTCGCTCAGGCATCGGTTGAAAAGATTCCTTTGCTTAGCGCTGATCAACAGCTTTCCGCTTATCCGATCGAACGGCTGTGGTAACGATCGTTTGACTTATGATCAGGCCCTTTAATGTTGAATTCGTTCGCCTTGAACCTGTCGAAAGGCCGGTTCATCAACGGGCTTCGACAGACTGCCCGAACGGAGTTTAAATTTCATGGGGCCGGATCAATAACAGGTATACGCTTGCATAAGCGGCATAACATTTGAGGTAGCCATGAACAGGAAAAACCGCTTCACCGTCCATCCTGAAGATATCGTCGGAAAGCCCATCATTAAGGGAACACGCATTTCGGTTGAACTGATTCTCGACCGGGTGGCCGACGCCTGGGTGACCGAAGATATTTTGTCTGCATATCCGCACCTAAGCCGTCCGTTGTTGAGGGAGATCGGCGATGAATCTGCCTGAGTCGTTCCCGATTTCCGCGCTGAACCAGTACGCCTACTGTCCGAGGCGCTGCTATCTGATCCACGCGGAAGGCGAATTTATCGACAATGTACACACCGAGAGCGGCAGCCGCGAGCATGAGCGCGTCGATCAACTGGCGCACGAGTTCAAGGAAGGCGTGCGCGTGGAGTTTGCGCTGCCGGTTTGGTCGGAACGTTTGGGATTAAGCGGCCGGTGCGATGTGGTCGAGTTTCATCCCGACGGCAGCGTCTATCCGGTCGAATATAAACACGGCAAGCGCAAGCAATGGCTGAATGACGATCTGCAACTGGCTGCACAGGCAATGTGTCTGGAAGAGATGATGAACATCCCGGTTTCGGTTGGGGCCATTTATCACACCCAATCGCGTCGAAGGCGGGAGCGGGCCATCGATCAACCATTGCGCGCCGATGTGGTTGCAACCGTCGATGCGGTCAGAAAAATGCTCGACCAACGGCAGTGCCCGCCGCCGATAAACGACGTCAAACGTTGCCCCCAATGTTCATTGAATGAGCTTTGCAATCCCGAACTGATCAACGGCAAAATTCGCTTGCGAGAATTGTCGGGGCAATTATTTAATGTGGAAGCGGAGCCGGAGAGTCTATGAAACAGCTTATGAATACCCTGTATATCACCACGCCGGAGGCTTATTTGCGGCTGGAAGGCGAAACGGTATGCGTGATGGTCGAAAAGGAAAAACGGCTGCAAGTGCCCTTGCATCATTTGAGCTCCTTCGTGCTGTTCGACCATGTGATGCTCAGTCCGGCGCTAATGGGCCGTTGCGCCGCCGATGGCCGCAGCATTGTTTGGCTTAATCGTTCCGGCCGGTTTCAGGCCCGAATGGAAGGCCCGGTTAACGGCAACATCTTATTGCGTCAGGCACAATTCAGGGCAGGGGATGATGAAGGGCAGATTTTGCGCCTGTCCCAGCGCTTCATCGCCGGAAAAATCCGCAATAGCCGGCAAGTGCTGATGCGCGGCGCGCGCGACTCCAAAGACGAACAGGAAAAGACGGCTTTGGTGCAAGCGGCGCGGTCGCTGGCGAACAATCTGAAGAAGCTGGCAAATGTGCAAAATCCCGACGAGGCGCGGGGTCTGGAAGGCGACGCCGCGCGCATCTATTTTGACGCCTTGCCTCTTTTGATTCGGGAGTCGGCAAGAACAACCTTTGCCTTTACGACTCGCAATCGCAGGCCGCCGAGGGATTGTTTCAATGCGCTGATTTCGTTTTTATACGCGCTGGTGCTGGGCGATTGCCGTTCGGCCCTGGAAACGGTCGGGCTCGATCCGCAGCTCGGTTTTTTGCATGCGGTCAGGCCGGGCAGGGAATCTCTGGCGTTGGATCTTCTCGAAGAATTTCGTGCGCCTTTGTGTGATCGTTTGGCTTTGACAGTAATCAACCGCGAACAAATCAAGGACAAGGATTTCGGCAGACGCGACGGCGGCAGCGTATTGCTGAACGATACTGGCCGAAAGACGGTAATTGCCGCTTATCAGGCACGCAAACAGGAAGAACTCATTCATCCTGTGTTGGGGCAATCGGTTTCGATCGGACTGATTCCGCAGATTCAGGCGCGGCTGCTGGCGCGTTACCTACGCGGCGATGTCGAAGACTATGTGCCTTACCTGCAACAATAGCCATGATGATTCTAATCACGTATGACGTGTCGACCGAAACCAGCGCCGGCCGCAAGCGTTTGCGGCGCGTTGCTAAAGTCTGTTTGAATTACGGACAGCGGGTGCAGAAATCGGTGTTCGAATGTCAGGTTAATACGGCGGAAATAGCGCGTCTGAAGGATCAGCTGTTGCAGGAGATCGACGAAAACGAAGACAGTTTGAGAATTTACCGGATTATCGAGCCGATCGAAAAAAATCGCGAGCAGTTCGGCAACAACAGAGCGACCGATTTTGAAGGGACTTTAATCGTATAAAGTCCGCGAACTGGAAGTGATGTCTAAAACAAGGAAGGGTTCGCGGATAATTTAAGAGTATGAAATTTAAGTGTTATTCAAATGTTTGAGAGTGGCAAAAAATGAAGGGCTGGACGCAGATTGGATTATTCGCGTTTTCAGGAAAGAATCATTATAATTCTCAATGCCTTGCAATAAGGCAGTATCTCCCAGCTTAACCGCTGGGAGCGGATTGAAACGCCAAAGATGTCGATTATGCCTTGGTGACGCCTGTATCTCCCAGCTTAACCGCTGGGAGCGGATTGAAACGATGTCAACAAACGCCAGTTTATGCGCAACCTGATGTATCTCCCAGCTTAACCGCTGGGAGCGGATTGAAACAATAGCCGGTATCCATTCCGGCTTGACGTAGCGGTTGTATCTCCCAGCTTAACCGCTGGGAGCGGATTGAAACACGGCTCCGGCATGATCAACAATCCGGGCTGCATGCGTATCTCCCAGCTTAACCGCTGGGAGCGGATTGAAACTTTCGACTGGTATTCAAACGCCCACGTATGGCCAGGTATCTCCCAGCTTAACCGCTGGGAGCGGATTGAAACCGTTCCTGCCAGGGTCAGGCAGCATCAAATGGAAAGTATCTCCCAGCTTAACCGCTGGGAGCGGATTGAAACATGCAAACAGTAGCAGGCTTTACGCCAGCTTGTATCTCCCAGCTTAACCGCTGGGAGCGGATTGAAACCCTTCGGCTCCGACCGTGCAGCCTCTCCCTACAGGCGTATCTCCCAGCTTAACCGCTGGGAGCGGATTGAAACTCGGATCTAAAGTATCACGCCAGAATGCAACAAGTATCTCCCAGCTTAACCGCTGGGAGCGGATTGAAACTTCTTCAAGAAATACGATACACAAGCGCAGCATCCGTATCTCCCAGCTTAACCGCTGGGAGCGGATTGAAACGAGAATAACCGTGATGGGAATGTTACGTTTTCAGGTATCTCCCAGCTTAACCGCTGGGAGCGGATTGAAACCCCGACAATCCGCTCGATGCGATCATTAACGAGTTGTATCTCCCAGCTTAACCGCTGGGAGCGGATTGAAACGTAATCGAGGCTAGATTCGCTGCCGACGCTATTGGTATCTCCCAGCTTAACCGCTGGGAGCGGATTGAAACGCGTGGCCTACGGCGGGATGGCGTTGGATTTGTCGTATCTCCCAGCTTAACCGCTGGGAGCGGATTGAAACTTCCAGCCAGAAGATATTGCCGAACACCGCAATGTATCTCCCAGCTTAACCGCTGGGAGCGGATTGAAACCTGATATTCGATGAAGCCTCGGCAATCGACGAGGGTATCTCCCAGCTTAACCGCTGGGAGCGGATTGAAACCAAGATTGGTAGACCATTTGACATTACCCGGCATGTATCTCCCAGCTTAACCGCTGGGAGCGGATTGAAACGTGAACATCGATGGCGACGGGCCACCGATTCTGGGTATCTCCCAGCTTAACCGCTGGGAGCGGATTGAAACACATACCCAATAGCGACTTTTTGCGCGTGTCAGGCGTATCTCCCAGCTTAACCGCTGGGAGCGGATTGAAACTTTGGGTGATCCTCGCCACGCACCCTATACGCGCCTGTATCTCCCAGCTTAACCGCTGGGAGCGGATTGAAACTTCTGTAATTGTGCCTGCTACTATTTTCTCTAACAGTATCTCCCAGCTTAACCGCTGGGAGCGGATTGAAACCTGCTTGTGCCTTGGTAGTTGGTCATCATTTCTTGTATCTCCCAGCTTAACCGCTGGGAGCGGATTGAAACCCGTCACCGTTGAATGGGTACTCATCGTAAAAATCGTATCTCCCAGCTTAACCGCTGGGAGCGGATTGAAACATCAAGAATGACTTGGGGGTGGCGTTGACCTCCGGGTATCTCCCAGCTTAACCGCTGGGAGCGGATTGAAACATGCAAACAGTAGCAGGCTTTACGCCAGCTTCGGGTATCTCCCAGCTTAACCGCTGGGAGCGGATTGAAACGGCGGCGCAAGCAACCAAAGAAGCTGCCGATAGTGTATCTCCCAGCTTAACCGCTGGGAGCGGATTGAAACTCCCCGCCACAACCACATTGCATAAATCACCTCGGTATCTCCCAGCTTAACCGCTGGGAGCGGATTGAAACAGCTTGTCGCCGTCTATCTCAAGGTACGCATCCGGTATCTCCCAGCTTAACCGCTGGGAGCGGATTGAAACATGTGGCGGAAGAGATAACGCCTTGCGATCTAAAGTATCTCCCAGCTTAACCGCTGGGAGCGGATTGAAACTTCGCCGGCGGGATCGAAGCCGACGTTTTCGGCGGTATCTCCCAGCTTAACCGCTGGGAGCGGATTGAAACAACAAATGCTAATGTTCAAGCGGCTATTGCAGAAGGTATCTCCCAGCTTAACCGCTGGGAGCGGATTGAAACCTGCGCACCGATGGCGCTTATACGCCGACATCGGGTATCTCCCAGCTTAACCGCTGGGAGCGGATTGAAACATCAGGTCCAAGCAAAGTATTGTATGCCGCATTCGGTATCTCCCAGCTTAACCGCTGGGAGCGGATTGAAACTTGGGCGGGCGGGCGATATGTGGATGCGCCGGCAGGTATCTCCCAGCTTAACCGCTGGGAGCGGATTGAAACATTTCGTGCCCAAGCTCGCGGAGGCGATGGCAAAGTATCTCCCAGCTTAACCGCTGGGAGCGGATTGAAACCTGGCGATCGAGGATGAACAGCAGCCCGTGGATCGTATCTCCCAGCTTAACCGCTGGGAGCGGATTGAAACGTGGTGAAGGTTTGCGTCAAGTTGACCAAGGCCGGTATCTCCCAGCTTAACCGCTGGGAGCGGATTGAAACGTCGAGCGGCTGAACAATGAATTGCTCGATCCTTGTATCTCCCAGCTTAACCGCTGGGAGCGGATTGAAACGTTCCGGCTTTGGCAATATTCCCTTGAGTTTCTTGGTATCTCCCAGCTTAACCGCTGGGAGCGGATTGAAACTTTTCCGACTCCGGGCCGGTGACGCCGTCCACGCGGTATCTCCCAGCTTAACCGCTGGGAGCGGATTGAAACCCGGAATGATGAGTTCTTTCTGATCGTTGAACAGCGTATCTCCCAGCTTAACCGCTGGGAGCGGATTGAAACATGGGGATGCTTGCCACTGGCACATGGTATAGGGCGTATCTCCCAGCTTAACCGCTGGGAGCGGATTGAAACCTCGATCATTCACGTCATGGTTTCGGCCGGCGCAGTATCTCCCAGCTTAACCGCTGGGAGCGGATTGAAACATGAGTCTTGGTCGCCGAAAGAGGTATTCGAGTCGGTATCTCCCAGCTTAACCGCTGGGAGCGGATTGAAACGTGATATTGATGAGGTGCTTGTGGACGGCAGGCGGTATCTCCCAGCTTAACCGCTGGGAGCGGATTGAAACGTCGGTGATTACGTTCGCCTCGCAAACGGCGGCACCGTATCTCCCAGCTTAACCGCTGGGAGCGGATTGAAACGTCACCCAAGACACCGACATCATCGGCGGCATGGCCGTATCTCCCAGCTTAACCGCTGGGAGCGGATTGAAACAATAGCGGCCACATATAGCGATTCTGCTCATCGGTGGTATCTCCCAGCTTAACCGCTGGGAGCGGATTGAAACTCCGTGACCGATCTAGAAAGCAACCTGACCTATCGTATCTCCCAGCTTAACCGCTGGGAGCGGATTGAAACATCTCTTGATTTCTTGCTCATAATCGCGGAATGCGAGTATCTCCCAGCTTAACCGCTGGGAGCGGATTGAAACTCCAGGCACTTCATCATCTGCCTCGGCACGTCGTAGGTATCTCCCAGCTTAACCGCTGGGAGCGGATTGAAACTACGCACCTGATACAGCTTTAAGCCGCAGAACTGCGTATCTCCCAGCTTAACCGCTGGGAGCGGATTGAAACACGTTTGGGGTGGGGATACCACCAAATCTTTTAAGTATCTCCCAGCTTAACCGCTGGGAGCGGATTGAAACGATGTGGTGGAGGTCGACCCGCTTACAAAATATGGTATCTCCCAGCTTAACCGCTGGGAGCGGATTGAAACAATGTCTGGATCGACGCCACCTGTACCGGCAGGCGGTATCTCCCAGCTTAACCGCTGGGAGCGGATTGAAACGTCATTGACGCCTTCGGCGGTATCTCCCAGCTTAACCGCTGGGAGCGGATTGAAACTTTGATTTCTCGTCCCATCTGGCGTCTAAAGTTTGTATCTCCCAGCTTAACCGCTGGGAGCGGATTGAAACTCCGGGTCTACGTCGATGGGTGCTGATTGGGATTCTGTATCTCCCAGCTTAACCGCTGGGAGCGGATTGAAACATCGATGCCTGCAACGCATCGCGCGGGGGATTGGGTATCTCCCAGCTTAACCGCTGGGAGCGGATTGAAACCTGTGAGAGTTGGGTGATTTAATGGCATGCCTCAGTATCTCCCAGCTTAACCGCTGGGAGCGGATTGAAACACACGACCATAGCTTTTATTCTGGGGCTTGGAACTGTATCTCCCAGCTTAACCGCTGGGAGCGGATTGAAACTGATTTGATCACGCGGCTTTTGGTGATGTTTTTCCCCGGCTTTATTCCGGGGCCTTATTTATGAAATGGAATGAAATCATCATTGATGTGACTATTTGCATTTCTCATCAAAAAGACTCATGCGCAAGAAGCACATTCTGACTATCTGCTTCATGTAGGGCTTTCCTTTGACAGAATACGGTTCGTTGTGTAATTAATTACGCTTTTTGAACAACCGCATGAGTAACAATGCATAACTGGAATCCGACGACGGGAACCGCCTATCTGACTTCCGGCATCGGTTATGGCCGGGAAAAACTTTCGGCATTCGACGCGGCCGAGCTGGATGCGAACATCATGGCGGCGAATGCGGTTAAGGTTTCATCTTTTATCCCGCCAGGATGGGAAATTTCTCGGGAAAAGGCCGATTTGCCGTCATTCACGAATAATGGCATGTTTCTGCCGATGGCTTATGCCTACAGCACCTCCAAGGACGTTCCGGTGGCGGCTTCCCTGGCGATCGGAGTGAATCGGGATGCGCGGCGGGCTTCGATCATTATGGAGCATGCGGCGCTTGGGATATCTCGGGACTTGTCGCTGCAAATATCCGAAACCAATGTGCAGGACGCTTTCGCGGCCCGGGACTGGACGATCGATCGGCTCGAAAAAGTCGCTGTCGAGGCTCGGCCTAAAGACGGGTTGTATGTGTGCGCCTTGGTGGCGGTCGTGTTTATTGCCGGCCAAGGCGGAAGTGAGCATGATTGAGATGCGGAAAGCCGATCCTAAAGCACGGCGACAGGCATTGCGGCTTGTACTGGCCGGCGGGATCGTTGGCGGCGTGTCGATCATCGGCGTCGCTAACTTGCTTGATCCGTTACAGGAAGCGTTATTATCCGAACCGAACGAGCTAAAGCGGCGGCTCCGGATCGGCTTTATTCTGATGGCGGCAGTCTCGGCTTTGCCGCTCGGGGGCTTTGCGATGTATCTTTGGAGGTTGGGCGCCAGGGTATGTCTTGCTGGCGAGTATCCGCCGCCGGGCTGTCGGTTGATTCGCGATACGCCTTTATTACGCGGAAATGCCGGCTTATTGCGGGCGCGCGCTTTAAAAACGGCGGCATTGGCTCTGCTCGCGGCCATCGGGCTGTTGTGTTTGCTGTTTTGGCGGTTGTTTGAGGCGTTTGGAATGTGATGGCTACGAAAATCAGAGTCTTGCTGGTCGATGATCATGCGGTGGTGCGCGCCGGTTTTAAGTTGCTGCTGGCGTCGGTCGATTCGATCGAGGTCGTTGCCGAGGCGGCGCGCTGCGAGGAGGCCTGCAAGCTATACGACGACTGGCGGCCGGATGTGGTGGTGATGGACTTGTCGATGCCGGGCATCGGCGGGCTGGAAGGCATCCGCCGGATAACCGCACGCGATCCGGAGGCGAAGATTCTGGTATTCAGCATTCATGACGAAAAAGTCTATGTCGACCGGGCGCTTGCGGCCGGAGCGAAGGGCTACATCACGAAAAACAGCGCGCCGGAAAATTTGATTACAGCCGTGCAGGAGATCGCCGGCGGCAAGACTTATGTCGAGACCGGCCTAAGAATCTCGGATTCTTTTCCCTCCGCGCAGAAAGATTATCAGGCCTTGCTGGCAACGCTTTCGCCTAAGGAGTTCGACGTATTCCGCTTGCTTGCCAAGGGCCTGACCACGCACGAAGCGGCCAATGAATTATGCCTCGGCGTGAAGACCGTGGCCAATTACAGCACACAGGTCAAGGCCAAGCTGAAGGTCAATACCGCCGCCGAACTCGCGCGGCTGGCGATCGATTTGAAGATTCTCTGAGTTTACGGTTCGGGAAATTTTCCTTTTTTGGCCGGATGTCTGGCCCCGGAAAAATGATTTGGCTAAGATGGCCGGCATTTTTACCCAATAAGAAGAATACATGAACCGATTTGCCTCTATTTTCCTCTGTTATCTGGCCGCGCTGTCGGCCGCCGTGGCTGAGGACGAGCAGCCCGAAGATCTGGACGTGGTCGAAGTGGTCGATGTCGCGCCGCTGTCCGGCAGCGGCATCGATGTCAAAAAAGTGCCGGCGAATATCCAGACCGCAAACGCCGAGCAGATGGAGAAAGCCCAGAGCCTTTCCTTGTCCGAGTATATGAACCGCCACCTCGGCAGCGTGCATGTCAACGAGGCGCAAAACAATCCCTTGCAGCCGGATATTTATTACCGCGGCTTCGTCGCTTCGCCATTGTTGGGCCTGCCGCAAGGGCTGTCGACCTATGTGAACGGGGTTCGCTTCAACGAACCTTTCGGCGATTCGGTCAACTGGGACCTGATTCCGCGCGGCGCGATCGACACGATGGAGTTGTATCCGGGCTCCAATCCGCTGTACGGATTGAACAGCCTGGGCGGGGCGATTTCGATGAAGACCAAGACCGGCTTCTCGGCGCCGAAGCATCAGTTCGAGGCGTACGGCGGTTCCTGGGACCGGCATTCGGAGGAACTGACCAGCGGTTGGAATAACGGCACTTGGGGCTACTTCATCGATCTGAATCATTTCGACGAGGAAGGTTGGCGTAACTTTTCGCCGACCGAAGCCAACCGGGTTTTCAGTACGTTAAGCTGGCGTAACGATCGAGGCTCCCTGGATTTGACTGTGGGCGCGAACGACAATGATATGCGCGGCAACGGCGCGGTGCCGATTCAATTACAAAATTTGAATCGGGAATCGGTATTTACCCATCCCGACCAGACCATTACCCGGATGTTTTTCTCCGAACTGGCCGGCAGCTATGCGCTGAACGACAGGATCGAGTTGAGCGGCAACGCCTATTTCCGGCAAAACCGGATCAAAACCTTCAACGGCGACGACAGCGATTTCGATGAGTGCGCGTTCGATGATCAATTTTTGTGCAACGAAGAAGGCGAAATCGCGGAAGACATTTTCGGCAATCAGGTAGCAGCAGGGGATAATGTCGAGGGCGCAACCCAAAATACCAGCGCGACCCAGATGCGCAGCCGCGGCGGCAACCTGCAGGCGATGTTCGATCACGACTGGTTCGGGCATAAGAACAATCTGCTCTTGGGCGGCAGCTACGATTATGCGGACGTGCATTTCGGTTCGGACACCGAATTGGCGCAACTGACGCCTGACCGCGGCACGATCGGCAGCGGCATCCTGGTCGAGGAGGCGCGGGTGCGGCTGAATACGGTCACCGAAACCTACGGCTTTTATTTGAGCGACAGCTTTTCGATCACCGACAAACTGACCGCGACGCTGGCGGGCCGCTATAACAACGTTAGAATTAGGATGATGAATCAATATATCGGCGAGGACGGCGAGGATAAGCTGAGCGGCAAGCATAGCTACGAGCGATTCAACCCGTCCGCCGGCCTGACTTATCAGATATTCGATTATCTGGGCGTTTACGGCAGCTACGGCGAATCGTCCCGGGTGCCGACGCCGATGGAGCTGAGCTGCGCCGATCCGAACGATCCGTGCCGGTTGCCGAATGCGTTCCTGTCCGATCCGCCGCTCGATCAGGTAGTGGCGAAAACCTGGGAAGGCGGTTTCCGCGGCGACTTCAACCAACTGATCGGCAAGGGCGAAACCAAATGGAACCTCGGCTATTTCCATAGCACGAATCATGACGACATCATTTTCCATCGCAGCGGCGACAGTATCAGCGAGGGCTTTTTCAGCAATGTCGGACAGACCCGCCGTTACGGCGTGGAGGCGGGCGTGAATTCCTTCATTCCGGCGCTGTTCAGCCCGATCGACAACTGGAATTTTTCGGCGAACTATACCTATCTGAATGCCCGCTATCTGGACGGGTTCATCATTCAAAATCCGCTGGATAATGATCTTCCGGCGCAAGTCGAGCGCGGCGACAAGATACCCGGCATTCCGGAACATATCTTCAAGGCGTCGGTCGGCGTCGAACTCTGGCAGCGTCTGTCTCTGGCGATCGACGGCTTGTACAGCAGCGATCAGTATTTCCGCGGCGACGAGGCGAATCTGACCAGCCAATTGCAGGGCTACTGGCTGTTCAACGCGCGAGCCGAATACAAGCTCAACAAGCATTTCGCATTGTTCGGCAAACTCGACAACATTTTCGACAACCACTACAACTCGTTTGGCACTTTCGGCCAACCGGACGAGGTGCTGGGCGATGCGTTCAACGATCCCCGCTTCGTGTCGCCGGGAGCGCCGCGGGCAGGCTGGATTGGCGTACGGATAACGTTATAAAACCCAGCCGTATGTTGCGTTTCGCGAGAAATGCGGCGTACGGCCTTCGGCTTGAACGCAGGGATGGCGGGAAGCCCATAAAATTTCTTTCAATAAACCATTTCAAATCGGTATTGCTGCCTTTGCACTCCCGGTCGAACGCATGCTAAATTAAGCCGATTTGAAATGTCTCAATTTATCATTACTCCTTGGCCTTTTGTCTATGGCGGTCCCTCTGGCCGGGGCAAAATCCGTACTTCCCCCGAGGACTTCATCGTCGAAGAAATGCTTGCGTTCGAGCCGTCCGGCGCGGGCGAGCATGCTTTTTTGCAGATTCGCAAGACCGGCGAAAATACAGAGTATGTAGCCAGACAACTGGCCCGCTTCGCGGATGTCAGGCAGCGCGATATCGGTTTTGCGGGGCTGAAGGACCGCCATGCGGTCACTACGCAATGGTTCAGCGTCTGGCTGCCGGGCAAACCCGACCCGGACTGGGACGCATTCGCCTCGGCTTCGATCGAAGTGCTTCAGGCTACCCGTCATGCGCGCAAGTTGCAGCGCGGGGCATTATCCGGCAATCATTTCACATTGGTGGTCAGAGACTGGCAGGGGGACCGGGATAAAGCCGGTGACCAGCTCAGTTCGATCAAGGCCTCGGGCATCGCCAATTATTTCGGCGAGCAGCGTTTCGGACATCAAGGCCGCAATGTCGAGCAGGCGCTGAGCCTGTTTCAAGGGAAGAAAATCAGCCGGGAACTGCGCAGCATCTATCTGTCGGCGGCGCGTTCGTTCCTGTTCAATCTGATATTGGCGGCCAGAGTCGAACGGCAAACCTGGAATCGGCCGCTGCCGGGCGAGATTTGCATGTTCGATAAATCGCACAGCCGTTTCAGGGCCGATGCGTCCGACCGGACGATAGCCGGGCGCATCGAAGCGGGAGAGATTCATCCTACCGGAATCTTGTGGGGACAGGGCGATAGTGAGGCGTCGGATACGGTAGCGGCTCTGGAAGCCGAAGTCATCGGGCGTTTTCCCGAGTTGGCGAAAGGGCTTGAAAACAGCGGCGTCGAAACGGAACGGCGGCCGTTGCGGGTCAACGTGCCGGATTTGGCGTGGGAGTTTTCGGGCGACCGATTGCAGTTGCGCTTTTCACTGCCGGCCGGCAGCTATGCGACCGCGCTGTTGCGGGAGATCATCGAATGGGAGGGTTAATGATCCTGATCGATTTCGTCTTTTTTGGCGAATTTTTCCGATAAACGCAACAGGACCAAAACCGCGCCCGCGCCGCCGTCTCTGGGCTTTGCCGAACAAAAGGCCAGCACATCCTGATGCTGGCGCAGCCAAAGGTTCAGGTTGTTTTTCAGGACCGGCATATTGTCTTCCGATCGATAGCCTTTGCCGTGAATGATCAGTACGCAGCGGCAGCCTTCGATTACCGCGCGATGTAAAAAGATCAGGAGTTGCCGCTTCGCTTTTTCGCTGGTCAGTCCGTGCAGGTCGATCTCGGCGTCCAGGCCGTACTGGCCCTTGCGCATTTTGGCGGGTACGTTTTTCTGCAGCCCCGGCGCGATATAGTCGAGCCGGTCTTCGATGCTGACCGTATCCAGGTTGTAATCATGCTGTTCGACAAAACGATTTTCGATCTCGACCGGCTTGCTTTTCGGGTACGGTTTCGGTTTTTCTGTGTTTCGAAGCTGTACTTTGTCGTTTTTGATCGAGCGTACCTTGCCGATGGCGAGGCGAAACAGTTCACTGTCTTCGGAGTCGTGGATTTTTTTTGTCACGAAAGCTGATTTTATGAGGCATTGTTGCTAATATTTCAGGATTTTATAGTGAATTCGGCTTTTGGGCGAACGATTAATGCATATTTTGTTGAGTAATGACGATGGCTATCTGGCCGAAGGACTTGCCGCGCTGGCTGGAGCCTTGAGTCCGTACGCGGAAGTTTCGGTGGTGGCGCCCGATCGCAACCGCAGCGCGGCCAGTAACTCGTTGACGCTGGAAATGCCGCTTCGCGCGCACGTGGCCGACAACGGTTTCATCAAGGTCGACGGCACTCCGACCGATTGCGTGCATCTGGCGATTACCGGGCTGCTGGAACCGGAGCCGGACATGGTGTTTGCGGGAATCAATCACGGCGCGAATCTGGGCGATGATGTCCTGTATTCGGGCACGGTCGCCGCGGCGACCGAAGGCCGTTTTCTGGGCTTGCCGGCGATTGCGATTTCGTTGGCCTGCAACGAAGAACCGTTGCATTTCGAGACGGCGGCCGAAGTCGCAGTCGTGCTATTGAAGCGTCTTCTCGAAAAACCTTTGCCGCGGGATACCCTGCTGAATGTGAATGTGCCGGATATTGCGCTCGACGATCTGCAGGGCTATCGGGCGACCCGTTTGGGTCTGCGCCACAAATCGGAGCCGGTGATCAAACAGAAGGACCCGCGCGGACGGTCGATCTACTGGATAGGCCCGCCCGGCGCGGAACAAGACGCGGGGCCGGGCACCGATTTTCACGCGGTCAGCATGGGCTTTGTCTCGATCACGCCGTTGCAGTTGGATTTGACCTGGTACGAGAGGGTCAATTTGGTCAGAAATTGGCTTTCCGAGGAGGTCGCCGCATGAATTCAACCCTGCAAGGCATCGGCATGACCTCGCGGCGGACCAGGGAGCGGATGACCCGCCGATTGCTCGAGCAGGGCATCCGCAGTAATAAAGTGCTGGATGTGATGAGCCGGACGCCGCGGCATATTTTTGTCGACGAGGCGTTATCGAGCCGCGCCTATGAAGACACCGCGCTGCCGATCGGTTTCAATCAGACTATTTCACAGCCTTATATCGTCGCCAAAATGACCGAGTTGCTGCTCGAATTCGGACGCCTCGGCAAAGTTCTCGAAATCGGCACCGGTTGCGGCTACCAGACGGCAATTCTGGCGCAGCTGGTCGATCATGTCTACACGGTCGAACGCATCATGCCGCTGCAGAAAAAGGCCAAGGATCATTTGTGGAGCCTGAAGCTGAAAAATATCAGCTATCTGCACAGCGACGGCGGCTGGGGCTGGCCCGAGCATGCGCCTTACGACGGGATCCTGGTGGCGGCGGCGCCGTCCGAAATTCCCGAAATGCTGCTGGAGCAAATGGCGATGGGCGGCGTGATGATCATTCCGATCGGGCGCGGCGGCCGCCAGGAATTGCAACGGGTGCTCAGGACGCCGGACGGTTATGAGGTCGAAGAGCTGGAGCCGGTAACCTTCGTGCCGTTTCTGGCGGGCAGAGAGTGATACTAAAGACTATTCATTACGCAAAAACTTGACCAGCTTGACCGCGCTTTGGTCGCTCTGAATGATTTCCAGCGGGTAACCGTGCAGTTTGATGCTGGTGCCTTCTTCGGGGATCGTTTCCATGAATTCGATGATCAGACCATTCAGCGTTTTAGGGCCCTCGGTCGGAAGTTCCCATTGCATTAGCCGATTCAATTCCCGAATCGTGATGCCTGCATCGACCAGATAACTGCCGTCAGGCTGTTTTTTGACGATCATTTCATCGGTGACCAGTTCGCCGACGATTTCCTGCAACAAGTCGTCAAGGGTCACGAGTCCTTGTACATCGCCGTATTCATCGACTACCAGACCGATCCGCAGCTTCTCGATTTTGAAATGCTGAATTTGATTGTGAATCGGCGTGCTGTCCGGAATGAAGGCCGGTTTGGTCAGGGTATTCAGCAACATTTGTTTATCGAAATTATCCTGATTGACTTTTAGCAGCACGTTGCGGAGGTGTAAAAATCCGACCACCCGGTCGATGCTTTTTTTATAGACCGGTACGCGCGTGTGCGGACTGTTTTTGATTTGGCTGATGATCTCTTCGATCGGCAATTCCAGATCGATCCCGTAGATGTCGTTGCGCGGCGTCATGATGTCTTCGACCGTCGCCGATTCGAGGTCGAGAATGCCGAGCAGCATTTTTTGGTAGCGCGATGGAATCAGGCTTTCCGCTTCGGTGACGATGCTGCGAAGTTCTTCCTTGTTCATTGTTTCCTGGCCGTTTTTGCTGACTTGGACGCCGACCAACCTGAGCAAAAAGTTGGCGACCAGGTTAATGCTCAACACCAGCGGATAGGCCGCTTTCAAGAGAGGAACATAAATCCAGGCGGCCGGAAAAGCCAGCGCTTCCGGTTTCACCGCGGCGAGGGTCTTCGGCGTGACTTCGGAAAAAATCAAAATCACGACTGTCAACAAAACCGCCGCAATCGTAATGATCGATTCATCTTCGCCATAGAGCCGAATCGCGATCACCGTTGTGATCGAGGAGGCTGCAATATTCACGAATACGTTGCCGAGCAGAATCAGGCTGATCAGGCGATCGGGACGTTGCAGCAAATGATGGGCCTTGATGGCGCCTTTATGCTTCAATTTGACCAGATGCTTCAGTCGGTACCGGTTCAGCATCATCAATGCGGTTTCGGAGCCGGAAAAAAATGAGGATAAAACGAGCATAAGGGCCAGCCAGGCCCATAGTAAACCGAGGGGTAAGTCGTTCAAGTAAGGAGTCTTTTTTATTAAGGAAGTGTTTAGTCTCTACGAATTCAGAAATTTTTGTCAAGTTTCTTGCGGTGAAAGACCGGCCGATTTTCGTAATTCACTTTAAATAAATGGTTGATTGAGTTGAATTCCAGGCGCTAATAAAGGGGCGCAATTTTTCAGAAATCAGGGTAAGGCTTGCTTTGCAGAGAAAGGTTCAAAGAGCGGGGGATGAATTCATAATATCCGGATCACGAGGTCGTCAAGGGGTTTGCCGGCAATATCCCTGAGGGGCAGTAATGCCAATACATCCCTGAAATAAAGTCAACAAATTTTACAACCGTTTGAAACTGAACTGTTATAGAATATACGGTCAAGCTTCTTATTTGAAAGCATTTTCAACGACGCAACGAACTGGAGTTATTTCATGCGCATTATCCTTTTAGGGAGTCCGGGGTCCGGTAAAGGGACTCAGGCTCAATTCATAACTCAAAAATACGGCATTCCCCAGATTTCGACGGGCGATATGCTGCGCGCCGCCGTCAGAGCCGGGACGCCTTTGGGGGTTGAAGCCAAAAAAGTGATGGATGCGGGCGGTTTGGTGTCTGACGACATCATTCTGGGATTGATCAAGGAGCGCATCGCCCAGGACGACTGTGCGAACGGCTTTTTGCTGGACGGATTTCCGCGCACGATCGCCCAGGCCGAGGGATTGAAAGCGATGGGCATCGACATCACTCATGTCGTTGAAATCGCTGTGGACGATGAGGAAATTGTCAAGCGCATGGCCGGCCGGCGTGTGCATCCGGCTTCAGGGCGCAGTTATCATGTGGTCTTTAATCCGCCGAAAGTCGAAGGCGTCGATGACGTAACCCGCGAAGCCTTGATTCAACGCGATGACGATAAGGAAGAAACGGTTCGCAAGCGGCTGCAGGTTTATCACGAACAGACCAAACCGTTGGTCGGCTATTATTCCGCTCAGGGTCAAACCGCCAAATTCGCGACAATTGCCGGCGTCGGCGATGTCGGGCAAATCACCGCCAAACTGTTGGCCGTTTTAGAATAAGGTTTATTACTATCATTCATTTCGCCGTCCCCATCGGCCCAACCACACCAAAGAGCTATGCCGGGTAAAACTTTATATGACAAATTATGGGAAGATCATGTCGTCCATACAGAGGATGACGGCTCTTCATTAATCTACATCGACCGCCAACTGGTGCACGAGGTCACATCTCCTCAGGCTTTCGAAGGCTTGCGCCTGACCGGACGCAAACCGTGGCGCACCGACAGAAACCTGGCGGTGGCCGATCATAACGTGCCGACCACCGACCGCGACAAAGGCATCGCCGATCCGGTTTCACGCCTGCAGGTCGAAACCCTCGAAAAGAACTGCGCCGAATTCGGCATTACCGAATTTGATATGTCCGACGTGCGCCAGGGTATCGTGCATGTGATTGGCCCCGAGCAGGGCGCGACACTGCCGGGCATGACCATCGTATGCGGCGATTCGCATACTTCCACGCACGGGGCATCCGGCGCCTTGGCATTCGGCATCGGCACTTCCGAAGTCGAGCATGTTTTGGCGACCCAGTGTCTGGTGCAGAAAAAAGCCAAAAACATGCTGATACGGGTCAACGGCAAAACCGGTCCCGGCGTGACCGCGAAAGACATCGTGCTGGCGATCATCGGCAAGATCGGTACTGCCGGCGGCAACGGCTATACGATCGAATTCGCCGGCGACGCGATCCGCGCCTTATCGATGGAAGGCCGCATGACGATCTGCAATATGGCGATCGAAGCCGGCGCACGGGCAGGTCTGATCGGCGTGGACGATGTGACAATCGACTATTACCAGGGCCGCCCTTATGCGCCGAAAGGCAACGACTGGTTCATGGCGGAACGGATGTGGCAAAACCTGCATTCGGACCCGGACGCGGTGTTCGACAAGACCATCGATATCGACGCTGCCGCGATCCGGCCGCAAGTGACCTGGGGCACTTCTCCGGAACTGGTGGTTTCAGTCGACGACAAGGTGCCGAATCCGGAGCTCGAAGCGGATGCGACCAAAAAGCAAGGCATGATTCAGGCTTTAAAATATATGGATCTGCAACCTGGCCAGGCGATTACCGATATCAAGCTCGACAAGATCTTCATCGGCTCCTGCACCAACTCCCGGATCGAGGATTTGCGCGCGGCGGCGGCTGTTGCGAAAGGCAAGAAGGTGGCGTCGAGCATCAAGCTGGCGCTGGTGGTTCCGGGCTCCGGTCTGGTCAAGCATCAGGCCGAGGCGGAGGGTCTGGACAAAATCTTTACCGATGCGGGCTTCGAATGGCGCGATCCCGGCTGTTCGATGTGTCTGGCGATGAACGCGGACCGGCTGGAGCCGGGTGAGCGTTGCGCGTCGACCTCGAACCGCAATTTCGAGGGTCGGCAGGGCTACGGCGGGCGCACCCATCTGGTCAGTCCGGAGATGGCGGCGGCGGCCGCGATTGCGGGTCATTTTGTCGATGTGAGCACTTGGGAGAAGGAGGTACGTCAATGAGAGCGTTTACACAAATAACCGGACTGGTGGCGCCGATCGATCGCGCGAATATCGACACCGATGCGATCATCCCGAAACAATTTTTAAAATCGATCCGCCGTGCCGGTTTCGGTCCTTACTTGTTCGACGAGTGGCGCTATCTGGATCGCGGCGAACCGGACATGGACTGCTCCAATCGGCCGTTGAACGAGCATTTCATTTTGAATCAGCCGGAATACAAAGGCGCGGAAATCCTGCTGACCCGCGAAAATTTCGGCTGCGGCTCGTCGCGCGAACACGCGCCCTGGGCTTTGGAAGACTTCGGCTTCCGCGTGATCATCGCGCCGAGCTTCGCGGACATTTTTTACAACAATTGTTTCAAGAACGGCCTGCTGCCGATCGCATTGCCGGCCTCCGAGGTGGAGAGCCTGTTCCAGGAACTGGTTCCGGGCTACCGGCTGACGATCGACCTGGCCGCGCAAACGATCACCACACCGGCCGGGCGGACGATTCGCTTCGCTGTCGACGAGGCGCGAAAATACCGTTTGTTGAACGGGCTCGATGATATTGCCTTATCCTTGCAACACGCAGACAAGATAAGAGACTATGAGGCCAAACGCGCCAAGCGTGCGCCCTGGCTGTTTACGAGCTGATCCGCAATTCCTTTCCTGCTGCGGATGGAGCCGAACGCTTCGTCCGCTTTCGTTTTATTTCAGAATAAGCCGTGCGTCGGCTGTTTTCCAAGGGTTGTTCAATGTCAAAAGTTTATAACGTGGCAGTGGTTGGCGCGACCGGTGCGGTCGGCGAAGCGATGCTGTCGATTCTTGAAGAGCGCAATTTTCCGGTCGGCGAAGTGTATGCGCTGGCCAGCAGCAAGTCGGCCGGCAAACGCATACCGTTCAAGGGCGGCTCATTAAAGGTCGAGGATCTGGCGACCTTCGATTTTTCGAAAGCCCAGATCGGCCTGTTTTCGGCCGGCGGTTCGGTATCCGCCGAGTATGCGCCGAAAGCGGCGGCGGCCGGTTGTATCGTTGTCGACAATACTTCGCATTTTCGCTATGACGACGACATTCCGCTGGTCGTACCGGAAGTCAATCCGGATAAGATCGCCGACTATAAGAATCGCGGCATCATCGCAAATCCGAATTGTTCCACGATTCAAATGCTGGTTGCGCTGAAACCGATTTACGATGCGGCCGGCATCGACCGGATTAATGTCTGCACCTATCAGGCCGTGTCCGGCACCGGTAAAAAAGGCATCGACGAAGTCGCGACCCAGACGGCTCGATTGCTGAACGGTCAGCCGATCGAAAGCAAGGTATATCCGAAGCAGATCGCTTTTAACGTATTGCCGCAGATCGATGTGTTTTTGGATAATGGCTATACTAAGGAAGAAATGAAGATGGTCTGGGAAACCCAGAAAATCCTTGGCGATACTACCGTCAAAGTCAACGCGACCGCGGTTCGCGTGCCGGTGTTCTACGGCCATTCCGAAGCGGTGCATATCGAGACGCGCCAAAAGATCAGCGCCGAGAAAGTCAGAGATTTGCTTCAGCATGCGCCGGGCGTCAAGGTGGTGGACGAACGTAAAAATGGCGGCTGGCCGACTGCCGTAACCGAGTCCTCGGGGCATGACGAGGTTTTTGTCGGCCGGATCCGGGAGGACATCTCCCATCCGCTGGGACTTGATCTATGGGTGGTGGGCGATAACGTCCGCAAGGGGGCTGCATTGAATAGTGTACAAATCGCCGAGGTGCTGGTAAAAAATTACATCTAGTCTAAGCTATAACAGTGTATTTCAACTGTTCGCGGCGATAGATCGAGGTAAGCATTGTGAAAGAGAGTAACGTGAGCAATTTGACCAGGACTTTAGCGGTATTGTCGTTATTGGCTCCGGGGAGTGCCTATCCTTTAGGCATAGGGGAAATTAAATTGCATTCGGCGCTCAATCAAAATCTGGATGCCGATATTTCCTTGATGCTATCGGCAGGGGAGAGAATTTCCGATATCAAGGTCAGTCTTGCGCCTCCGGATAAATTCGATGAACGCGGTGTCCCGTGGTCCTATTTTCTGTCGAATATCAGTCTCGAGCCGGCCATGCGGCCCGATGGCTCGGCGGTGATCAAGGTTAGATCGCGGGAAGCGTTGAAAGAACCGATCCTGGATTTGTTGTTGCAGGTTACCTGGCCTAAAGGGACGTCTTACCGTCAGTTTTCATTGATGGTTGATCCTCCGGCCGCTTATGCTCAGCCTACGGTGCCTGTCACACAGGTTCCCGAGATCATCGCAAGTGCTCCTGTTCCTTCCGCTCCTCCTGTATCCCCGGCATCCCCTGCATCATCTTATATTCCGAAGTCGCGTCCTGTGACTCCGGATTCTGTTGCCTTGGCGCCGAATCCTGTTCGTCGGGCTCCTAAAGACGACATTGTCAAAGGAGTTTACGGGCCGACGCGGCGAAATGACACGCTGTGGGCCATTGCCGAGAAAGCGAGCAAGCAGTATAAGGTCCCGGTCGAACAAATGATGATAGCGATCTATCAGGCCAATCCGGGGGCATTCTATAAAGATAACGTGAATGCCTTGCAGACCAGAGTCAAGCTCAAGATCCCGGATCGCGAGGCGGTCGTCAAGTTGTCGCGCCAGGAAGCGTTGGCCGAATACAATCGCCAACAGGAAGCCTGGAAAAACCGGTCTCAGCCTGTTTCCACGGAGGTGGCGAAAACACCCGAAGCGGTTCAGAAAAAGGAAACGCCTAGCGAAAAGCCGGTCGAGAATCAGTTGACCCTGGCGGCGCCTGCCGAAGCCAGCGTTGCCGAGAAAGCGGTCATTACTCCGGGACAGGAGCAGAATGCCGCCAAAACCGAAGTGGACAAAGCAGAAGCGGGAACAGCCGGCGCCAAGGCCAACGAGGAGATGCAGGAAAGAATGGCCGCGCTGGAACAACAACTGGCAAAAATGCAGGCGGTGTTGGCGATCAAAGACCAGCAATTAGCCGCATTGCAAAATCAGCTGCAACAGGCGCCTAAACCGGCAACGACTTCGCCGTTGCCGACAGCGCAGCCCGCGGGCGCAGTACAACTAACCCAACCGGCCCCGGTAACAGTTCCGCCGCCATCGCCTGAACCAACGGCTGCCGATCAGGCTGCGAAGCCTGCTTCGGCCAGTGTCGCTCAAGAGCCGCCGGCGCAACAACCGCTGCCGGCGCCTGAACAGGCAGCTAGCCCAGCGGCTAAGCCCGCTTCGGTTAAAAAGCCGGTCAGCCCTCCTGTTCCTGCGTCTGAGCCGGTTGACGAGCCATTGCCTATAGAGTTGATAGGCGGCGCCGGAGCGGCCGTTTTGTCGTTACTGGGATTATTCTGGTGGCGGAGACGTAAAATCGCAAGCGAAGCACCGCTGAATACCGAAAGCTTGTTTTCGCCGTCAATCATTTATAAAGCTCCGGAAAGCGAATCCACTTTCTCCGTTCCGGTATTGAATGAAAATACCGCCTACGATGTCAACCCGGTCGGCGAGAGTTCGTTTCTGAGCGAATTTACGCCGAGCGATTTCGATGCGTTTGATAGCGATCAAGGCGAAATCGATCCGATTTCCGAGGCGGATGTTTATTTAGCCTATGGCCGCTATCAACAGGCCGAAGAGTTGATGCGCAACGCGGTTAACATCCATCCCGATCGTGATGAATGTAAACTGAAATTGCTCGAAATTTATTACGCCTCTGAAAATAAAACAGGTTTCGAAGCGTTTGCAAAAGAGTTAGCCGTATCGGGTAAAAATCAGGAAACTATTTTCTGGGAAAAGGTGAGCGAAATGGGGCGTGAAATTTGCCCTGATTCGGCCTTGTTTTCTTTGAAAACTACGAAGGCATCCCGAGGTGAGGACTCGATTGCGGTCGAGCCTGAGCCGATCACTCTGGCTAAGCAGGATGCGCCACGGGGAGACGATTTCGATTTGCAGTTTGATGCCGATTTTGATTCGGCGGCATTTGATGCCTCTTTTGCGGAGAAGGCCGTACCGACACAGGTGTCCGCCCCAACGACTGAGGATAAGACTTTTGCGGATTTCGATCTGGCGGATTTTTCGCTGGGCGAAGCGGTCGAGCAGGATGAGCCGAAGAACAACGGAAGCATTGATTTCGATCTCGCCAAGTTTTCGGATCTTGAGCTGGAATCCGAAACTCCGGTAAGTTCCGAGGACTCGGTCGATCTTCAGACCCCGGCAGATAAAAATGATTTTGACCTCGACGCTTTTGATTTCGATACGGGATTTGGCGCAACCGATAAAATTAAGGAAGATGTCGAAACATTGGCTATCGACCAGTTCAATTTGACGGAAGAGTCTGCCGATGACAAACAAGGGATTGCTTTGGCCGAAGATTTTAACTTCGACTTTGATTTTTCAACGCTCGGAAATGACGATTCGGAGGACGGCCAGATGGACATTTCGGGCGTTGCGGATCTGACTGATATGGACGAACTGGAAACCAAGCTGGACTTGGCCAGAGCCTATCGGGACATGGGCGATAATGAGTCGGCCAAGGATATCGTGTCGGAGGTACTCGAAAAAGGCAGCGCTGAACAAAAAAAACTGGCGCAAGTGCTACTCGATGAATTGATGTAATAGCCTGTTAATTGAGGAATCAATCCGGAATAAAGCCAGTATGATTCCGGATTGATGCTTTCAACGCCCTTTTCTTCGAACCGCCAATACAGGCGGGTTATGGGAGTGATTTCAGACTTTTCCCGAGCGTTCTGTTCCGCTGCGCAATACGCTTTGCCCCCCCTATTTATCGGGCAATGATCTCAAGATTGTCCTCCTTAATCCCAAGCAGCAATTCGCCCCGCAGAATTCCGAGCAGTTCTTTGCCGGCCATGCTGTAACGCCAGCCGTGCAGTAACGGACAATCGTCCTCGTGATTGTTGAAGAGTAAAAATTCCAAATCTTTTCGAGTGGCAAGAATATTCGGATTCAACGCGTTTTCTTCGGCCCTGATCCTGACGATCGCGGTTAGCAGGTCGACAATCGCCTCCTGCTGCTGGGTTTTTTTGAGGGGGCGCCCTTCTTCATGAAGGGGGATGGGAGGACGGATTTTGGCCTCACTGATGATCTTGCACAAGGCCGCACCATAACGGTTGACCGTGCGTTCATTGATGCCGCGGATTTGTGCCAGGTCGGCCGCCGTTTCCGGCTGAAGTTTCGCGATATCGAAAAGCAGCTCATCTCGGATCAGCCAGCCTTTAGGGCGGTTTTCGCTTTGCGCGGTGCTTTCGCGCCATTCGGCAAGCGACTGAATGATCGAAAGCTGTTTGCCGGTGAGCTTGTTTTTGCCCTTGATTTTTCGCCAGGCATGCTCGGGCAAAACTTCATAAAGCGCAGAATTGGACAGTTCGGCGAAGTCCGGTCGCAGCCAATCGAGACGGCCCAGCGCATTCAGTTTATCGTGCATGATTTGATAGACCTGGCAAAGATAGATCACATCATCCGCCGCATATTGTATTTCCGCTTCGGTCAGCGGACGTTTGCTCCAGTCCGCGCGCGTATGGGCTTTGTTCAAGTTTACATTCAGGAGATGCGAAACCAGCATCGCATAGCCCGGATTGTCCTGATAGCCCAGCAACGGCGCTGCCACTTGGGTGTCAAAGATCGGGGAGGGCAGTTTTCCGGTCAATTGAAAAAATATTTCCAGATCCTGGCGGCTCGAGTGGAGGACCTTGATGATGTCGGGATTGTATAGGACCTCAAATAACTCATCGAGCGGAGGCAGCGCGATCGGATCGATGCAGGCTACCCACTCAGGCGTGGCGATCTGTAATAAGCAGAATTTCGGATAATAGGTTTTTTCGCGTAAAAACTCCGTATCCATTGCAATCCAGGGAGCCGAACGGATACGAGCGCAAATCTCGGCAAGTTTTGCGGAGGTGTCAATATATTCAATTGCCGTTGTCTTCACGTTTCGAACCTTGGTTTGAGGCTATCGCCAATACTGTCTTTAAATAAAAAGGAATCATTTCTTTCGCCGAATCCATGCTGGGAGTTAATAAGCGGCATATTCGTCATTTCTGAAATTATCAGTTTTTATCGGCGAATCCGGCCGGTTCAGTCGGCTGTTTGGCAATCTGTTGGCGATGCCGCCCATACCGGGTTTTACCGTATTTTTTGGGGCGCCGGTTTTTTACCCGTCGGATATCCAGTTTCTGCTGATTGATCTCGACCGTTTTTAAATGCAGAAAGATATCAGGCGGCATTTCATCGGGCAATTCAATCAATGTATAAAAATCCTGAATGTCGACATGGGTGATATTATTTTTATCAACGCCCGATTCTTCAACCAGAACTTTCTTGAGTTCCTCTACAGTGACTTGATGTTGACGGCCGACATCAAGTCGATAGCGCGCCATTTTTATAGAGTGAGGTGAACTTTGCCGGAGAGGGCGGCCCCTCTGAATCTGGGCGGGAGCGATTGTTGTATCGCGCGGATTCACCGAGTTTTGCAGGAAATACAGCAGCGCAGCAGCGCAATCCAGGAAATCATACCCCATGGCTTCGCATAGCGCCTTCAAGTAGTCGCGCTGATCACCGAGATCCTCGATATCGATAATCTGTTGTATTTGGCTATCCAGTCCTGCAGGCAGGCGGGTCTTTTGGGTAGTGTTCATCCTGGTGAAAATTAGCGTGGGCGTGAAATGTACAAGTCAACATCAGTAAAGGATAAGGGCAGCGAAATGTGCCCGTTCTCGATTAGAGCCTGTCCTCATATATCTCGACATAGGCTTCGTCACGAATCCGGCGCAACCAGAGTTCGGTTTCCTCTTCGATTTTTCGTTTGCGTATCGCCTCACGGGCCAGGTATTTTTGGTGCTCGTCGCTATTGTCCTTCGTTTCGCGATCCAGTACCTGGATCAAGTGCCATCCGAACTGAGTCTGTACCGGGTCGCTGATTTGTTTGATTGCAAGCCCATTCATGGTGTCTTCAAATTCCTTGACCAAGTCCCCGGGATTGACTTTACCCAAAGATCCGCCTTTCAAGGCCGAGCCTTTATCGTCCGAATGCCCTCGTGCGAGAGCGGCGAAGTCGTCGCCGTCGGCAATGCGGGACTTCAATGCCAGCAGGCGTTTTTTGGCTTCATTATCGTCGATTAATTCGTTGGTCTTGATCAGGATGTGGCGGACTTCGGTTTTGGTGACTGTGTGATTTCCAGAACCTCGCAAGTCTAGCATTTTGATGATATGAAAGCCGCTGGGGCTGCGTATCGGATCGGATATGTCGCCGGCAGCCATTTTTTTCGCTGCATCGACAAAGATGGTCGGAATATCGTTAAGATTGCGCCACCCTAAATCGCCCCCTGACAAGGCATTATCGTCATCCGAATTGCTGACCGCGGTATGGGTAAAATCCTGCCCTTTGCGCAGCTTGGCGACGATCCCATCGGCCTTGCTTTTGGCTGCCTGGATTTCCGCGGCGGAAGCGCCTTCTTTCAAAGCGATCAAAATATGGCCTAAGTGGTATTGCACCGATTCGGAGCCGATTTTGCCTTGGGTGTCGAGGTAGTGTTCAACTTCCCGATCGCTGACCTTGATGCGGCTGCCAATCTCGCGCGCGCGCAACTGGTTGATCATGATTTCGTTGCGCACATTGTCCAGAAAACTTTTATAGGCCATGCCCTGGCTGATCAGTTCGTTGCGGAACTCGTCGGGGCTCATATTGTTGTTCCGAGCGATTTCGGTGACCGAACTGTTCAGCATTTCGTCGCTGACTGTAATGCCGGCTTTTTCAGCCAGTTGCTTTTGCAGTTTGTCGACGATCAATTTTTCGAGCACCTGCCTGCGTAATGTCGACGCGGGGGGCATGGCGACATTGGATGAGCGCATTCGCTGCGCGATGATGTAACTCTCTTTTTCCAGTTCGTGCGCCAGTATTACGTCATCCTCGACGATAGCGACGATTGTATCGAGTATTTCGGCGCGGGCAGTGTTGGCCGCCAACAGGAATTGGCATAGAAAAAAAGCAATAAATAACTGTTTCATCACGGTTCGTGCGATCATTGGGTCGGCTTTTGATAGCCGAAAATACTTTTTTCAAAGAATTCGTCGAGTTTTTCGCCCAGACCGGTCAGACCTTTGAGTTCTATCTGGAAGAAAAGTCCTGTTTGGCTGGTGCCTTCGGCAAGTTGCGTATTCACGCTGTTGATCGTATTGATGTTATTGGTATAACGGCGGCCGATCAGGCGGAAGCGCCAGCAGCAATTTTCTTTCTCGACGCCGAGAAAGGTTTCCTGAGTTTTATTGTAAAGCCAGGAATATTGCCAGCGTCCGACCGCGTACCAGTTGTTGAACAGCGGCCAGCGGAAGCTCACGTCGCTTTGTATCAGGTCATTGCTGGTCAGTACGCGAGGATCGGTCAGCGGATTATAGTTGTGGGCGTCGGCGGAGGCTTGCCAAATATTTTGGTTTGCGAGTAAGGTTCGTTCAATAAGATCATTATGCCGGTAATTGAAGCCCAGGTTCAGAATTTTCTCGGCTTCATCCACAAAATGCAGCACCGCCTTGCCTCTGACGATGTCATTGTTCTCCGGGTTCCATTGGATGCCCGTTTCCGCGGACCAGTGCTCGGTAAATTCACTGCTGATTTCGGCAATCAGCGGCGACACGCGGTCAGTTTCGACTGGCGTTTGAAACCCTTGTTCGGGCGTCAATATAAAACTGGGCAGATTTACAATTCTAATCGGCGTGGTGACTTCGCGGTCCTGGAAATAAATAATCTGACCGACGTTCAATTTCAATTTTTCCCGCCCGGTTTCGGAATCGATCAGCCGACTTGTCAACGCCGCCGTAATTTGATTGGCATCCTGCACGCGATCGACACCGCTGAAGCGGTTTTCCCGGAATAGGTTGCTAAACCATAAATCATAGAGCGAGGTATCGAATATAGGAATATCGTCCTGATTTTTTCTAGGAATATATAAATAAAACAGCCGCGGTTCGAGCGTATGCTTCATGGAAGAATCGGCCCCCCCCAAGTTTTTCTCTAAAGTCAATCCGCTGTCCAGAGAAAAAATCGGCAAGGTGCGTGTGACCGTATTTGGCCA
This sequence comes from Methylomicrobium sp., assembly GCA_051061095.1. Lineage (GTDB taxonomy): Bacteria > Pseudomonadota > Gammaproteobacteria > Methylococcales > Methylomonadaceae > Methylomicrobium. Next base: position 124,618 of record JBPFEE010000012.1, read on the forward strand.
GGATGCAGGCAGAACATTGGATTGAGTCGGCTGGTCTTTTTCGTTGAGCTGGTAATCGGTGTGCTGCAAGGAAACCTTGGGTGTTAAAAATCCCCATTCGGTTTGCAGCGGCGTACTGATCCAAGGTTTGATGTTGATGCGTTGGCCGTTGACCAGATCGTCATGGACAAAATAGACGTATTCGCTCTCCAGGTTCGTATTCAGCGGCATGAAATCGAAGGAGTGCTTCAGCGCGAGATCGAGCTCGGGCAGGCGCCGGTAGGGGCGATTAAAACCGGTCAATTTTTTATTGATCGTTTGATAGTTCTCGATCCTGCCCACCAAAGAAATGCCTTTGCCGGGATCGCGATAACCCAGATCCGCCGTGCTTTTGACATGACTGAAATTCGGAAAGCTCAGCGAATTGCCGAGCTCTCCGAAATATTCCTTATCCGAGACATAATTCAAATCCATATTCGAGCTGACATAGGGGCCGAACCGGCTGGCGTTTTTGAACGATCCCAGGAAGCGCGAACTGTCGCGGAGTTCGTCGTTCGGCATATACTCAACCCCCAATTTGCTGTTCGAATAAGGGGTCAATAGCCTGAAGTCGCCGGCCAGCATGATTCCGCGCTCGCTTAGATAGCGCGGTCTAAGCGTGGCGTCATAGTTCGGCGCCATATTCCAGTAATAAGGAGCGGAAAAGTCGAAGCCGCTGAGTTGCTTATAACCGAAAGAAGGCGCCAGGAAACCCGATAAGCGTCTGTTGTCGACAGGAAATGACAAATAAGGGGTATAGAATACCGGCGCACCCTTGAATTCGAGCCACGCATTTTTTACCGCGCCCTTACCGGTTGCGTCATTCAATTTCAGATCGGAAGCATGCAGCACCCAATCCGTATTACCGGGAGGGCAAGTCGTGTAAGAGGCGTCCTTATAACGAGAAAGGACTTTGCTTTCCCGATATGCTACCGCAGCGCGGCCTCTGAGCGGAGCGGACGGATCGATGAACTGCACGTTTCTCAAGGTCGCCTGGTCCTGTGCCAGCTTCAGGCTTGCGGAGTTGCTGTAAAGGGACAGATTGTCCTCGCTGTAATACACCTCGCCCTGCAGATCGAGGGTTTGCGAAACGGTGTCATACTGTGCGGTGTTTGAGAATGAATGCTGGTCGGCGCGGGTAATTTCGACATTGCCCCGATAACTGCTGATTTCGTTTTCGAAGACTTCGCCGTAATCGGCATTGACATCCAGCGGCGACACGTCGCGTAAATGCCCTGTCGGCGTAAATCCTACGGGGGGCGTACTCGGACCGATACTACAGTGGGCCCAGGGATCGTATTTCAGATTTGAGGCCAAATTGGCAAAGATTTGTTCCTGTTTCGCGTCGTAGGCGGGATCGAGCAGGCTGAAACCTGTATCTTCGGCGCTTACGATGCGCGGCTGTCCTTTCGGATCGGGCCCCGTCAGGTTGCAATTCCAGTCCTGACCGCCTTCTGCCGATTTACAGTCCCAGCCGGCTTGCCGGGTATCTTCCCGGCGCAGGTTTTCTTTCACGGAGATGGCCTTGCGCACCGTCGACTTGACCGGAATCTGTCTTTCGGCAATCTGTGCCCGCTTAGGCTTGGCTTCGGCAACCGTTTCCGGAACCGCTGGAGGCGCCGATTCGCTGACTGCCGTTTCCTTCACTTCCGACTGGGCGGGCGCTACAGGTTCGGGCTGTTGCGCTAACGGTTCGTCTTTTTCTTCTTTGGCTTCAATGGAAGGAGCTTTTTCGCCGGTACAATCCCATTCCTTGCTGTTTTTGTCCTGATGACAATTCCAGACGGCATCATCCGCAAAACCCGGAGTCAGCAGGAATGCGAAAAAAAACAGGATGAGGCAAAAATGCATGCGGTATTGGGGGATCAGTAGCGGAACGGTTCGTAAATAGACTAAAATGCCAACAGACATTTTACCTTAATTTATCTGACCATAATAAACTAATCTACCTGTATCCTCATGATTGAAGATTTGCGAATCATGGCCATGCTCGACTGGCTTCGGCATGATCTTTTGATGACGATAGCAAGCTGCGCGCCGGCCTCCAGCGATGCCAGTTTCCGGCGCTACTTCAGGGTCGAGGGACCGGAAGGCCGATTCGTCGTAATGGATGCGCCGCCCGAGAAAGAAAACGTGGCGGCATTTATCAAGGTCAATCATTTACTCCAAGCGGCGGATGTTCACGTCCCCGAAATCTTTGCACAAAATCCTGAGGAAGGCTTTCTGCTGCTCGAAGATTTCGGCAGCAGCGATTTTTTGAGCCGGGTGACGAAGGAAAATGCCGATGCGATGTATCAAAGCGCATTGGACAGTCTGTTCCGCCTGCAGGCAGGAACGTCGATTTCTTCCTGCGGGCTGCCCGTTTACGACCATGCACTCTTGAGCCGGGAACTGGGCATTTTTGACGAGTGGTTTTTGGGGCAGTGGCTTGATCTCGAGATGCCGGCCGGGATTCGTGCATCTCTGCATGAACTGCTGATCACTTCGGCGCTGGAACAGCCCCGAATCTGCGTACATCGCGATTATCATTCGCGCAATCTGATGGCGCTGGAGGCGGATTCGCCCGGCGTACTCGACTTTCAGGATGCGGTGGTCGGGCCGGTTACTTATGATCTGGCATCATTGCTTAGAGACTGCTATATTGCCTGGCCCGAGCAGCAGGTTGAAGACTGGATGAGCGGCTATTACCGGCGCTTGCTCGATGCGCAACTGATCGATTGCAGTCTTGAGCGGTTCCGGCGCTGGTTCGACTGGATGGGCATGCAGCGCCATCTGAAAGCAATCGGCATTTTTGCGCGTTTGAATCTGCGCGACGGCAAACCCGGCTATCTGAAGGACATTCCGCGGACGTTGAATTATGTGTTGGCCCAGGCCAACGCCTATCCGGAGTTTGCCGAATTCGGCGAATTTTTACGGACGACGGTTTTGCCCCGGCAGGAGGTCGTTGCATGAAAGCGATGATCCTGGCGGCAGGGCGCGGCGAAAGAATGCGTCCTTTGACCGATCACACACCTAAGCCGCTGTTAAAGGTTGCAGGCAAAGCTTTGATCGAACATACGCTCGATCAATTGGTCGATGGGGGGTTTACCGAGATTGTAATCAATCATGCGCATTTGGGGCAGCAAATCGAAGCGGCGCTCGGCGACGGTAATCGCTATGGCGCGCGCATCCGCTATTCGCCCGAAGGCGAGCAGGCGCTTGAAACGGCCGGGGGCATCATCAATGCATTGCCGCTATTGGGCAGTGAACCGTTCTTGGTCGTGAACGGCGATATCGCGACCGATTTTCCGTTTGCTGTACTGCATAATGTACCGGTCGATCTGGCGTATCTAGTCCTGGTCGATAATCCTCCTCATCATCTCAAAGGCGATTTCGGTCTGGACGCTCAGAACCGAGTCATGGAAGACGGCGAAGAGCCGCTAACCTTTAGCGGCATCGGCATTTATCATCCCGCATTATTTGATGATATGCCCCCGGGCGTCAGAAAACTGGGCCCGCTGTTGCGGCAGGCGATTTCCCGGCAGCGGGTTTCCGGGCAGAAATATGACGGCTTCTGGATGGACGTCGGAACTCCCGAGCGTTTGCAGACTCTCGATAATTACTATTCCCAAACAGGAGTATCCTCATGAGTGATCATGTCTACAAAAAAATCGAACTAACCGGTTCATCGGCATTGGGTTTGCAGGAAGCGATCGAGAACGCGGTTGCCCGCGCCTCGAAAACGATTCAGAACATGCGCTGGTTCGAAGTGGTGGAGACGCGCGGGCATATCGAAAACGGCAAAATCGCGCATTGGCAGGTCACGATCAAGGTCGGTTTTTCGCTGATCGAGTAAAGGTTCTGCAAGCCGCCGCTTCCGCGTGAAGAAGGTAGGATAGGTTTAGAACCGAACGTTGGGTTGCGAAATGCGTGCAACCCGACCTACAAAGCTAGAACTGCTTCACGCTGATATTCAACGTCTGAATCCTGTAAGCAATCTGCCGCGGCGTCATATCCAAGAGGCGCGCGGCCTTGGCCTGCACCCAGCCGCTTTGCTCAAGCGCCGCGATCACGCGTTCACGCTCGTCCATTTCCTCGCCGTGTAAATCGAGAGGGCGGACGGAAGCCGCCGCCGGGCGAATCACCGCGATTTCGTTTTCGAGGCCGGTGCTCGCCATCACGTCGCGGTCGATCACGCCGTCCGCGCTCATGATCGCGGCCCGTTCGAGCCGGTTTTCGAGTTCGCGCACATTGCCAGGCCAGTGGTGCTTCATCAGAATGCGCAACGCGCTTTCCTTGATCTCCAGCGGACGGCCGCCTTGCAGCTTCGAAATGCGGTTCAGCAAAAATTTCGCCAGTTCCGGAACGTCCTCGATCCGCTCGCGGAGCGGCGGCATGTTGATCGGCATCACGTTGAGACGGTAATACAAGTCTTCGCGGAACAGGCCGTCGGCGACATCCTGCTCCAGATTGCGGTTGGTCGCGGCAATGATGCGCACGTTCACTTTCAGGGTCCGGGTGCCGCCGACCCGCTCGAACTCGCCTTCCTGCAGCACGCGCAGCAGTTTGGCCTGGAACGAGGCCGAAATCTCGCCGATTTCGTCGAGAAACAGCGTGCCGTTGTCGGCCAGTTCGAAGCGGCCTTTGCGCTGGCCGACCGCGCCGCTGAACGCGCCTTTTTCATGGCCGAACAATTCCGATTCGAGCAGGTTGTCCGGCAACGCCGCGCAATTCAGCTTCAGGAACGGACCGTTCGCGCAGGCCGAGTTGAAATGGATCGCGTTCGCGACGACTTCCTTGCCGGTGCCGGATTCGCCGCGGATCAGCACGGTCGTCTGCCATTTCGCGACCTGGCGGATGATGTCGAACACTTTCAGCATCGGCTCGGAATGGCCGATGATATTTTCGAAGCGGTAATTCCTGACCAGCGTCTGTTTCAAAAAATCGCGCTCGCTGGCCAGTTCGGACTGCTTGCGCTCGATCACCCGCAGCATGTTCACGCTGTGCGCGATCAGGTTCGCGACCATTTCCATGAAACGGGCGCGCTCGCCCAGAAAGCGGTTGTCGCAGGGCTGCGCGGCGAGGATGCCGACCACTTCGCTTTGCCCGACCGCCAACGGCGATCCGATGAACGGCAGTTCGGGATCATAAACGCCGAGCCGGTTCAGAAAGCGCGGTTCGTCGGCAATCCGCTCGACCACGATCGTGCCGCCTTCGTCGAGGATGGAGCCGACCAGTCCGTCGCCGGGCTGAAAGCGCAGCGAGCGGTCGATATCCTCCCCGTATAGCTCGCAGATGCCCATGCTGTCGTCCTCCACGCTGCGCAGGGTGATCATGCCGAAGCGCAGCCCGGAGCGTTCGTGTAGAATTTCAAGAATGCCCTTCAGTTTGCTGTGCAAATCCTGAGTGCTGTTCAGAAATTGGCTGACCAGGAACAGGGTATCCAGTTCCGCTTCAACCATTAATAGACGTTCACTCATGTCCCGTCACCGTGCTGATGTTTTTCGGACACACCGGAAAACTGAGATTGAAACAGCAGCCGTCTTTGTAATTCGGATCGATCGCGATCAGGCCGTTGTGCTGATTGACGATTTCCTTGGCCATCACCAGCCCCATACCTGCCTGCAAGCCCCCCATTGCCTGGGTCGTGAAGAACGGTTCGAAGACCTTGTTGCGCTGGTGGGGCGGAATGCCGGGACCGGTGTCGGAGATCGCGACATAGATCCAGTCGCGTCCGACCGTGGTGCTGATTTTGATCATCCGTTCGCGGCTGCCGGCGCGGTTCATCGCATTGACCGCATTGTCGAGCAACTGTTTGAACAATGTCCGCAACTTGTTCGCCGAGCCCAGAATCGACGGCAGCACCGGATTCGGCAGCCAATCCACCACGACGCCGTTGGCCAGGAACTTGGTGCTGTAGAGCAGCATGACTTCATGCAGCAACTGGTTGATATTGACCGGCACGACGGCGGTTTCGGGGATTTCAGGCACGCAGCGCTGCAAGGTCTTCAGGGTGTCATCTCCCATCTGCCGCACCTGGCCCAACAGGTCCTTCAACGGTTTGTTGTTTGCATCATTACGCTGGGCCATCAGTTGAATCGCCGCGTTGATCTGATTCTGCGGCTGCCGGATCTGATGCATCGCGCCGAGCAGCGTCTCGCGAATGCTGCGGATATGCTCCTCTTCGGCCATCATGTCACGCAGGGTCTGCAGTTGCAGTTTTTCCTGTTGACGGCGCTGCATGGTAATGTCGTTGATGGTGAGCAGCAGATATTCGCGCGACTGTTTGAGGAAAAAATGATCTGCGCGGGCATCCTCCTCGCTGAACCAGTTGCCGGAACAGGTAAACCAGCGCGTGCCGCGGCGGCCGGCGCCTTCGACCCGGACCTCGCGATTGCTGAACGCGCGCGGCAGCGATACGCCTTCCGGCCAGAGATCGGCCATATCCTGTCTCAGCGCATCGAGAAAAAACCGGGCCGGCTCGTTGTGCCCGAGTTCGCTGACCAGCATTTTGTACATCTGATTATCGAGAATGATCCGGTGATCGCTGTCCAGCACCGCCATCGCGACCGGCGAAGCATTGATCACCGACTCGATCAGATGCTTCTGGTTGTTCAACTGCTGCTCCGCGCGGTAAGCCTGGGTCACGTCGCGGTGCATCCCGATGAAATGGCTGATCGCTCCGCTTTCGTTCAGCATCGGCGCAATGGTCAGATCGGCTAGATAACGCTCACCCTGCTTGCGGCGATTGACCAGTTGCCCGTGCCAGACCTGCTTGCGCGTTATCGTGTGCCAGAGATCGTAATACACCTCGCGCGGCGTGCATTTGTCGGACAGCTTCGACTCGTTCTCGCCGAGAATCTCTTCCGCTGTATAGCCCGTCACTTCGGTGAAGGCATTATTAATATAAAGAATCTTGGCTTTTTTGTCGGTGATCGAAATCGCGACCGGCGCCTGCTCGACGGCTTTGATAAACAATGAGAGCGGCAGCGGGCTGCCCGGTTTCCGGCCGGCCTCCGCCGAGCCGGAGGCGAAAAACTCAACCACATCGGGAGTGATTTGTCCTTTGAAAAATTCGGGTGTGGTTTTGCTCATGGTCGCAATCTCATGGGTGATCAGGGTGATGCCGGTGCTGTTGGCCAAGGGTGGCTTCCTCATTCGGGAGGGGAGCCGGTTCACAGTGTAGGGTGCGCTGAGCGACAGCGAAGCGTTCAGTCCCCCTATTTGAAAAAGCCTGTCCCGAGCTTAGCCGAAGGAAGGGGCTAGGGGAGATTTTCTACAACAAATCCCCCTCGATCCCCCTTTTTCAAAGGAGGAGGTGAATCCTCGCTCCTTCTTTTTCCAACGGACTGCTCTCGCCTTTACCTTAACAATATCAGGGTTAATTTATCTAAAGCAAATTCAATGCCAACAATATGGAATATCGCTTTTCTTCTGACCGGCAGCAAACGATTTTACAGAAACCCTGAAAATTGTCGGGTTTCCGACAATTCGGTTTCGGGCGCTCACAGGGGTGTATTTTTTAGTACAGGCCAAAAGCGTCCTTTCGGAGCTGGCGATGCACTAAAACGGCGCTTGAAACCCGATAGCGGTGGTTTGGCATGGTTGATGCTGTGTCACCGGTAAACGATTGGAAGAGATGGCAATGAGCGAATACTTACTGCTGATTTTGGGTACGGCGCTGGTCAACAACGTGGTGCTGGTCAAGTTTCTGGGCCTGTGCCCGTTCATGGGCGTATCGAACAAACTCGACACCGCGCTGGGCATGGGCCTGGCGACCACGTTCGTGTTGACGCTGGCCTCCGCCGCGAGCTGGGTGCTGGAGCATCGTCTTTTGCAGCCTTTCGATATCGGCTTTCTGCGCGTGCTGGGCTTCATTCTTGTGATCGCGGCAGTCGTGCAGTTTACCGAAATGGTGATTCACAAGACCAGTCCGGTGCTTTATCAGGTGCTGGGCATTTTCCTGCCGCTGATCACGACGAACTGCGCGGTGCTGGGCGTGGCCCTGCTGAATATCCAGGAACGCTACGATTTCATCCACAGCCTGCTGTTCGGCTTCGGCGCCGCCCTGGGTTTCACGCTGGTGATGGTGCTCTTTGCCGGCCTGCGCGAACGTCTCGCATTGATGGCGGTACCGGCCTTATTTGCCGGCACCCCGATCGCCTTCATTACCGCCGGCATCCTGTCCTTGTCGTTCATGGGTTTTGCCGGACTTTACACCAAATAATAGGGACGCCGTATGGTTATTTTTTCCGCGATCCTGATCCTGACTGTACTAGGCCTATTCCTGGGATTAAGTCTGGGTATCGCCGGCAAATATCTGAAAGTCGAGTCCGACCCTCTGGTCGAGCGCGTGGAAGCGTTGATGCCCGGTTCCCAATGCGGACAATGCAGTTATCCAGGCTGCCGTCCGGCGGCCGAAGCGCTGGTGGCCGGCACGGCGCCGGTTACTTTGTGTCCGCCGGGCGGAGCGGCGCTGGTCGAGCAACTCGCGAAGCTGTTGGGAGTAGAAGCCGATCTCAGCCAAACCAAAGATATGGAACCGCTGGTGGCCCGAGTCAGCGAGGACACCTGTACCGGCTGCACCCGGTGCTTCAAGGTTTGCCCGACCGATGCGATCGTCGGCGCGCCGAAACAGATTCACGCGGTGGTGGCCGACGCCTGCATCGCCTGCGAAAAATGCGTGAACGTCTGCCCGACCGAATGCCTGCAAATGCATCCGGTCGAAGTGACCCTGCGCGAATGGCGCTGGCCGAAACCATTGGCGGCCTGAGGAGGAAGACGACATGTTTGCCTTGTTCGAAAATCCACGTCTGCGCGGCGGCGTTCATGCCGAGGAACATAAAAGCGATACGTCCGGGAGGGTGATTGCGTTCGGCCTGCCGCTGCCGAAGAAGCTTTATATCCCCGTCCAGCAGCATATCGGCAAACCCGCCGAGCCGGTCGTGAAGGTTGGCGATGCGGTGTTGAAAGGCCAGTTGCTGGCGCACAGCCAGGGCGCCATTTCCGCGCCGGTGCATGCGCCGAGCTCCGGAACGATCGTCGACGTGGTCGATTACCCGGCCCCGCATCCGTCGGCACTGCCGGTCCGGACGCTCGTTCTGGAAACCGACGGCCTCGACCGATGGGGCGAAACGGTGATACCGCTCGACCCTTTTCAACTCGAACCGGAAGAAATCTGCCTTCGCGTCGGCGCGGCCGGCGTGGTCGGGCTGGGGGGCGCCGTATTTCCGTCCGCGGTCAAACTCGGCCTCGGACGCAAGAACAGGATTCGGACCCTGTTGATCAATGCCGGCGAATGCGAGCCCTATCTGACCTGCGACGACCGTCTGATGCAGGAGCGCGCCGGCGAAATCGTTTCGGGCATCCGGCTGATGCTGCGCGGGATGGAAGCATTTGATGCGATCGTCGGGATCGAGGACAACAAGTCCGAAGCCTATAAGGCGATGCAGCAGGCCTGCAAACCCTATTCGAACATCCGCGTCGAACAGGTTCCGACCCGCTACCCGATGGGCTGGGACCGGCAAATGCTGCGCTATCTGACCGGCCGGGAAATTCCGGCCGACGGCCGCGCGACCGACATCGGCGTGGTGATCCACAACGTCGCGACCGCCCATGCGGTCTATCGCGCAGTGGCGCTCGGGCAGCCCTTGATTAGCCGGGTCGTGACGGTCGCGGGCGGCGCGGTCGGCGCGCCGCAAAACGTCGAAGTCCTGATCGGTACGCTAATCTCGGAAGTGCTAGCGTTCTGCAGGACCGATAAAAACAGAGTGGCCCGGCTGCTCATGGGCGGGCCGATGATGGGCGATGCGCTGCCTTTGGCCGAGGTGCCGGTCGTGAAGGCGTGCAACGGGATTCTGGCGTTGTCCTCCGAAGAGATCGACCGGCCGGACGTGAAGCCCTGCATCCGCTGCTCCAGTTGCGTGAGCGCGTGCCCCGCAGGGCTCCTGCCGCTCGAAATGGCTAGCCGCATACGGGCCAACCAGCTCGATGCGGCGGTCGGTCTCGGGCTGAAGGACTGCATCAGCTGCGGCAGCTGCTCCTATGTCTGCCCGTCGAACATTCCTCTCGTGCATTATTTCAAATACGCCTCGGGCGAACTGTACAAGCGCCAGCAGATGGAACACAAATCCGCCCAGACCCGGCGCCTGGCCGAGGATCGCAACCGGCGTCTGGAAAAGATCCGGCTGGAGGCCGAGGCGGAAGCGCAGCGCGTCGCCGAAGCCCGCGCCGTCCGCGCGCGGCAGGCCGCTGCCGGCGGGGCTACGGCGGAAGGCAGCCCGCAACAACGGGCGACAGCCGGGGAGGGGGCATGAGCATCAGACCGGTCAGCGGCCCGCATGTGACAGCAGCGAGAAGTATCACTCACATCATGCGCAAGGTGATCGTTGCCTTACTGCCGGCGGCCGGCTTCGGCGTGTTGCTGTTCGGCTGGCCGGCGCTGTATTTATGCGCGGTTACGGTGATTGCGGCAATGGTGTTCGAGGCGCTGTGCCTGAAACTGAAAGGCGCAGCCGCCTTGCCCGCGCTCCGCGACGGTTCGGCGATCCTGACCGGACTTTTGGTGGCGATGACCTTGCCGCCATGGGCGCCGTGGTGGATCGGCGCCGTGGGCTCGGCGATCGCGATCGTGCTCGGCAAGCAGGTTTACGGCGGGCTGGGACAAAACCTGTTCAATCCGGCGATGCTGGCGCGGGTCGCCCTGCTAATTTCGTTTCCGATCGAGATGACCGCCTGGGTCGATGTCAAACCGTTGCTGGCCGGGCCAGGACCGATCGAAAGTTTCGCGATCACGTTTTCGGGATCGGCGTTGACGGACGGCGTTACCGGAGCAACCACACTCGGCGCTGTCAAAACCGGCTTCTCGCAAAACCGGACGCTGCCCGGCCTGCTCGACGATTATTCGGGCTTTCTGGCCTGGGTCGGCTGGGAGCGCGGCAGCCTCGGCGAAACCTCGACGGTATTGTTGCTGCTCGGCGGCATCTGGCTGGTCCGGCAGGGCATCATTCAATGGATGATTCCGTTGTCGCTGCTCGGCACGATCACGGTTTTGTCGCTGCTGTTTCATTGGATCGGCAGCCAGCATTATTTCAGCCCCTGGGTGCATCTGAATTCGGGCGCGGTGATGCTGGTCGCTTTTTTCATCGCGACCGACTATGTGACCTCGCCGAACACGCCGCTGGGGCAGCTGCTGTTCGGGGTCGGCTGCGGCGTATTGATATTCGTGATCCGCAGCTGGGGCAGCTACCCGGAAGGCACCGGTTTTGCGATTCTGCTGATGAATGCGATGACGCCTTTGATCGATCATTATATTCGTCCCCGCATCTATGGCCGTTACCGCAACGGCAAACCGATCGACATCAATCAGCCATGAGTTCCGACTCCTTGCACCGACAAAGCGTAGGGTACGTATTGCGTACCTTGACTCTCGCCCGGCAAAAACTCGCAATCTGGCTGGAGCCGGATAATCTTGAGAGATTGCGGCCGAAATTGCATTATCAGGCCGGGATTCTGGCCGGGTTTGCGCTCGCCGCGAGCATCCTGCTCGGTTTTGCGGATCTGGCGACGCACGGGGTGATCCAGATGCGTCTCGAAGAGGACTTGAAAGCCAGTCTGGAAGAAGTGGTGCCTGCGGCGCTTCACGACAACGATTTGCTGGCCGACACGGTGACCGTGCCTTCCGCCGACGCAGCTATCGGCGCCGACGAAACGGTCGTTTATCTGGCCAAAAAGCAGGGCAGGGTGAGCGCGGTCTCTTTCAAATTCGTTGCTCCCGACGGCTATGCCGGACCGATCCATCTGGTGATGGGCATCGCCGGCAACGGTGAAATTCTCGGCGTCCGTGTTATCTCGCATACCGAAACGCCGGGCCTCGGCGACAAGATCGAAATCGCCAAATCGAAATGGGTGTTGAGCTTCGACGGCAAATCGCTGGACAACCTGACCTTCGAAGAATGGGCCGTCAAGAAAGACGGCGGCGTTTTCGACCAGTTCGCCGGCGCGACGATCACGCCGCGCAAGGTCGTGCAGGCGATCCGGCGCGGGCTGGAGTTTTATCGGGCGCATCGGGCGGAGCTGATCGGTCATACAGGCGAGCCGGAGTAGGTTGGGTTGGCGATAGCCAACCCAACATTGAGTCCATCCCAGTTTTTGTTGGGTTGCGAAAAGCACACAACCCAAGCTACCGCTGAACTTGTAACAGAAACGGTACGCGCAGCGTACCCTACTTTTCAGGAATTTGAGCATGAATCTTTCGATCCTGTTTTCCGAACCGTACCGCAAAATCGCCAAAGACGGCCTGTGGACCAACAACGTGGTGCTGACCCAGAACCTGGCGCTGTGCCCGCTTCTCGCGGTGACCGGCACCGCGACCAACGGGCTCGGCATGGGGCTCGCGACGACGGTGGTGATGGTCGCCTCGAACGGCGCGGTATCGCTCAGCCGCCGCCTGATTCCCTCGGAAATCCGGATTCCGATCTTCGTTTTGCTGATCGCTGCATTGGTCACGCTGGTCGATATTTTTCTGAACGCCTGGATGCACGAATTGCATAAGGTGCTTGGCCTGTTCATCCCTTTGATCGTGACCAATTGCGTGATTCTCGGCCGCGCCGAAGCGTTCGCCTCCAAGCAGCCGCTGCTGCCGTCGATCTGGGACGGCCTGATGATGGGTATCGGCTTCACGCTGGCGATGGTCGTGCTCGGCGCGGCGCGCGAGGTCAGCGCCGCCGGCACGCTGTTTGCGAACGCCTCGGTACTGCTCGGAGAGAATTTCCGTTTCATCGAACTGACCGTGATTCCCGAATACAAAGGCTTTCTGCTTATGGCGCTGCCTCCGGGCGGCTTCATCATGCTCGGCTTCATGATCGCCGGCAAACGGCTGCTCGAACGGCGGCGCGTCAGCAAATCAATACCCGGCCTCGAAGGCCTGCATATAGCCGGACAAGAGTCCTGGGAGCAAAGATGAACGTGGGCGTGTGTTACGCGGAAGCGGACAGGCAAACCTGGCTGCGTCTGGAGGTGCCGGACGACAGCACCGTGCAGCAGGCTATCGAACTGTCCGGCCTGTTAAACCAATATCCGCACATCGATCTCGGCAAACAGAAGGTGGGCATCTTCGGCAAGTTGGCCAAACTCGACACGCCGGTCAAGGAAGGCGATCGGGTCGAAATTTATCGCCAGATTACCGCCGACCCGACCCAGGTCCAACGCCGCCGGATCGATGGGTAAGCCAGAATTCCAAACAGGAGTTATTCCATGCTAATTGAAAGTTACGACCAGCAAGGTCTGTTATTCATTCCCTCGGTAAAAGGAGCAACCAGCCAGACCGGCGTCGGCGCCTATCGCGGCGATCTGGTGTTGAAGCAGGGTGCGCTGCGCGAAGGCACGGCCAATGACCGCAAGCCGCCGGAACTGCTGCTGCATCAGACCGCGATCCTGGCCGATAGCGACAAACTGATTTTCGTCAGCGAGCTTTTTTACCGGTTGCAGGATGTCCCTATATTTGTCGAAAAATACCGTGACGTGCTGGCGCCGGAAACCGAGACGCTGTTCTTCGTCGAAAACATCCCCGGCCCGATGCAATCGCTGATCGAAGGCGTCACTTTCAAATTCCTCCCCTACAAGGACGGAATGGTCTGGAACGAAACGCTGGATCTGCTCTACATTGAAAAAGCCGACCTGAAAGGCCAATCGGCCGAAGACAAGGTCGTTACCGTCTATCAGGCGGCCAAGGGTTTCAGCACTAAAACTCCGGCGATCGAGTTTGACGAGGCGTTGAAGAAAACCATCGTCGTCAAGAAAGAAGCCGCGGTCGGCCCCGTCTAATAATCGAAAAGAAGCACAATGAAACCGTTCAAAACCGTCTCCGTCCTCGAGGCCGCACAAATGATTTCCGAAGGCGACCCGCTGATCCTCGATTGCCGGGATTTGAAGGACTACTGCGCCGGCCATATCGACAATGCGATGCATGTGCACGAGAAACTGCGCGACAGCCTGTTGATGAAGGGCGATAAGAATCGGCCGATGTTGATTTATTGCTATTACGGCCATGCCAGCGAACATCTGGCGGAAATGTTCGGCGATTTCGGCTTCAAACAGGTCCACAGTCTGGCCGGCGGTTATGCCGGCTGGAAGGAACACCACAATCTTTCAAGGTGATTTATGAGTCAATTATCACGAGAACTGGCCTTGCGTATCGCGCTGGCCTCGCGCGTCCTGCCCGGCGTTGATGTGCCGAAGCTGATCGGCATCCTGCATGAGAAGGTCGGATCGCCCCTGAACGACGAAAAACTGAAGGCGATCACGGTCACCAATCTGAAAACCGGCATCGGCAGTCACGACGGCGAAGAAGACGGCGAGGACATCGGCATCGGCCTCGAAAACATCAAATTGGCGGTGCGCTACCTGTGGGGCGAAGAGGACGGCGATGAAGATCTGCCGCAAGTCCTGCCTTACAAGGATGGCGATATGCCCGAGTCGATCCGGATCGCGATTGCCTCGAACGCCGGCTCGTTATTGAACGGCCATTTCGGCTCGTGCATCCGCTTTCTGGTCTATCAATTGTCGCGCGATGAATGCCGGCTGATCGACATCCGTTCCACCATCGAAGCCGACAGCGCGGAGGATCGCAACCTGTTTCGCACCAATATAATCCGGGACTGCCAGGTGCTGTTCGTGCAGTCGATCGGCGGACCTGCCGCCGCGAAGGTGATCCGCGCCAACATTTATCCGATCAAGGTGCCGGAAGTGATCGATGCCGGCGAAAAACTGAAAGAATTCCAGAGCGTATTCGATGCCGCGCCGCCCTGGCTGGCCAAGGCGCTGGGGAGGAGTCCGGAGGAAAGGAAGCGCTTTGCGGTGCATGAATGAAAGGGAAAAGTTCAAACTTAACCCGGCTATTAGCGCGGGCAGGTAGCCGGATAAGCTAAATTTAACCGATGGAATGATGTTGCCAGGATTTTTGGATAAAAGTTAAGCCGTTATCCCGGTCTGGCAAGCTTGAACACATCCATGTGCCCTGGATCCCGGCATTCCTTGCCGGGATGACGCGGCTTTCTAAACGCAACGATATTAAAACTCGGCATCATGAAAAACATTCTGCACATCATCCAGATCATTTAGCATATCCAGAAACTTTTCTAACATCGGAACATCCTCGCCGCTGATTGGTGTGCTGCCTCTTGGGATGAATTGAATTTCATCGACCTCGAAATCGATCTCGCCCAATAAATCCGTTAACGCCTGTTTGGCCTTGAAATAGTCGGCCTGGGGCGTAAAGACGGTCAGTTTTCCATCCTCGTTCTCGATATCCGACACATCCACGTCTGCCGTCAGTAAGGCTTCGAGAACCGCGTCCTCGTCATCGTGCTTGAATGCCAGGATGGCGGCATGGTCGAACATGTGACTGACCGTACCGGGGGTGCCGATTTTACATTTCGTTTTGGTAAAACAGAGGCGGACATCGCCAAAGGTGCGGTTGGGGTTATCGGTCAGGCAGTCCACGATCACCATGCAGCCGCCGGGGCCAAAACCTTCATAGCGCGCAGGCGCGAAATCTTCCCCACCGCCGCCTTTCGCTTTGTCGAGCGCTTTTTCGATCACATGGGTAGGGACTTGATCTTTCTTGGCGCGATCGATGATGCCCCGTAATGTCAGGTTTCCGGCCGGGTCGATACCGCCAGCCTTGGCGCACACATAAATTTCACGGCCGTATTTACTGTAGACTTTGGTTTTGGCCTCAGCCGTTTTGGCCATGGAAACTTTACGGTTTTGATAAGCTCTACCCATCGGGCTGTTGCTCCCTTGAAAACAAAAGAGAGGAATTTTACAGACAAGTATCCGCAAAGGAAACCATTTAGCTTTCTCATCCAACCCGACAAACAGGGTTTTGAGGCAAAGTGCGTATAGAAGCAGAGCCAAATAAGCCTGGCATGCGATCAGGTAGGTCAGGCATCAGACCGCTGACCACATGCCGCGCAGTCGATGCTGTGCAACCAAATCACTCAGTCAGAGGGTACTCTCCGCTAATAAAAATTTAGAGAAGCACCTCGCTGAGAACACAACTATCGATTACCAAAATAAATCCGTGGAACGCCACTGAAAACACCGAATACACTCAGCAGCCATAGCACCACCGCAATAAGTACTACGATGTTCAAGATCTGCTTGAGACGTGCTTCCATCGGAATGTAGCTGTTGACCAGCCACAGCAAAATACCGACGACGATGAGGCCCACCAGCACCGAAAGTAATACCGGCGGAATTGCGCTCATGACACCAAATATGTTCAGCAGCCATAGTACCACCGCGATAATTACCACGATGTTCAGGATCTGCTTGATGCGTGACTCCATCGGAATATAGGTATTGACCAGCCACAGCAGGAGACCCACCACGATCAGGCTCACCATCACTGAAATCAACCCCATCGGGAGTACGCCTAAAACGCCGATCGCGCTCAGCAGCCACAGCACCACCGCGATGATCACCACGATGTTCAGTATCTGCTTGATGCGGGCCTCCATCGGGATGTAATTGTTGACCAGCCACAACAGCAAGCCGACGACGATAAGGACTACCACTAGCGAAATTAAGTCCATGGCCATTCTCCTAAATTTAAAAAAGTTGATTGACGTATAAATACATGACTAACCGAGTATTACCCACTTCATTTCGCTATCGCCTCCCATGTGCAAAAGTGACTCAGCGTACAAAACACCAGGTCAGCCCATTAACCCAGCACCACTCGCACCCGATGAAGCTTTCCGTCATCCTGTAAGGTAATACTATTCCCGGTTACCTGAATTTCGCCGTCCAATTCTATCGCGGCGATACCGCGCGCCACTCCGTTCGGGTTTTCAACCGTGATTTCATAAGGGGTATTTTCGTGCTGATAAGACATGCTGTAACTGCGCCATGCCGTGGGAATACAAGGATTAAAGACCAATTGGTCGGCACGGACCTGTAAGCCTAAGATCCATTCCATGCCGGCACGGTAATACCAGCCCGCAGCGCCCGTATACCAGGTCCAGCCGCCGCGCCGCACGTGGGGCGGCTCGGCATAGATATCCGCCGCCAGCACATACGGCTCGACCTTGTAGGCGTAAACGCCGGTACGGGTGGCCGTACGGCTGATAGGATTGAGCATGCGCAGCAGCTCCGCCGCCTGATCGCCATCGCCGAGCAGGGCATAGGCGATGACCGACCAGATCGCCGCGTGGGTATACTGGCCACCGTTCTCGCGCACGCCGGGAGGATAACTCTTGATATAACCCGGATCCCGCTCGGTCTTGTCGAAGGGCGGAGTGAACAGCAACAGCAGTTCGTCGCTGTAGCGAACGAGGTATTCCCGTACCGAGTTCATCGCCCGCACTGCTCGTTCGGTTTCGGCGGCGCCGGAAATGACGCCCCAGCTTTGCGCAATCGAATCGATGCGGCACTCGGCATTGGCGGCGGAACCCAGGGGCGTGCCGTCATCGAAATAGGCGCGCCGGTACCAGGCCCCGTCCCAGCCTTCCGCCTCCACCGCGGTTTTCAGCAGGCCGGCGTGTTCGCGCCAGCGGATGGCGCGTTCGTGATCTCCCCGCGCCTCCGCTACGCTGGCGAATTCGGAGAGCGTGGCGAGCAGGAACCACGCCATCCATACGCTCTCGCCCTTGCCCTGGATGCCGACCCGATTCATACCGTCATTCCAGTCGCCGCTTCCCATCAGGGGCAGGCCGTGCGTACCCGTTTTCAGGCTTAGGTCGAGCGCCCGTGCGCAGTGCTCGAAAAGAGTCGCCTGCTGCTGCGACGGCGTCGGCTCGAAATAGGCATCTTCCTGCTCAGGTTCAAGTTGCGGCCCCTCCAGAAACGGCACTTCCACATCGAGCACGCCGGTATCGCCGCTCACTTTGATATAGTGAGATGCGACATAGGGCAGCCAGACCCGATCGTCGGAAAAATGGGTGCGTACGCCGCGGCCGGTGGGGGGATGCCACCAATGTTGCACATCACCCTCGGCAAACTGGCGCGACGCGGCATGAAGGAGATGGGCGCGGGTCAGATCGGGCCGGGCAACTGCCAGCGCCATGCTGTCCTGCAATTGATCGCGGAAGCCGAACGCGCCGCCCAACTGATAAAAAGCGGCCCGAGCCCACATGCGACAACTGAGGGTTTGATAGAGCAGCCAACCGTTCAACATGACGTCGATTTCCCGGTCCGGCGTTTTTACCTGAACCTTGTCGAGCACTTGTGCCCACGACTGCTTCATCCGGGTAAAAACGGTTGTTATATCGGTTGCGCGATAGCGCTGGACCAATTCGCCGGCATGGGCGCGGTCATTGCCTTGTCCCAACAGGAAGATGATTTCGGCGCGCCCGTTCGGCTCGAGTTCGATGGCAGTCTTCAGCGCTGCGCAAGGATCCAGTCCGCCGCCGACGCGTTTTTTCAAAGCCTTGGGACTCAACAATCCCGCCGGCGCATCCAGACTGCCGTTGCGGCCGAGGAATTCAGTCCGGTTCGCGGTCCACCCGGTTTGCCGGCCGCCCAGATCGGCGAAAGCGATACGCTGGCCGAATTCCATGTCCCAGGGATTCACGGCAAATATCGCGCCGGTTTCGGGATCCATCTCGGTAATGACATGAGAGGCGGTCACCGTTCGCGAGGAGCCGAGCACCCATTCCACATAAGCAGCGACCGTCAGACGGCGGCGGCGCCCGGAAAGATTCGTCAAGGTTAAAGATGAAATCTTGACCGGATCGTCCGGGCTGACGAACTGCAACAGATCGCTATGAATTCCATGGGAGGCATGTTCGAAACGGCTATAGCCCTGGCCATGGCGAGTCACGTAGCTCGCATTATCGATCCGGATCGGCAGGGCGGTCGGACTCCACAATTCGTTTGTCTCATCGTCCCGCAAATAGAAAACCTCACCGGGCGGATCGCTGACCGGGTCGTTGGACCAGGGCGTTAACAGGTTTTCGCGGCTGTTAACGCACCAGGTGCAGCCGCTGCCCAATTCCGATACCGTAAAGCCAAATTCGGCATTGGCGATCACATTGATCCAAGGGGCCGGCGTAAACTGGCCCTTGTCGAGCACGATCACGTATTCGTGTCCGTTTTCGGCAAAACCGCCCAGTCCGTTAAAAAATTCGAGGGGCATTGCCAACGGTAGTGGATCGGTTCGGGGATTGGTCAACGTTTTCGGTGCAATAAAAGCTGCCGCCGGTCGCTGGTGTCTCAACAGTTGTTCGGCCAATGTGCCGCGATTGCTGACCAGTGCCGCGCGGGCGACCGCCTGCAGCATCCGCCGTTCTTCGATCGTGAGCTGATCGCCACGCAGGACAAAGATTGCTCCCTGGAGCTTATGCTCTTGATGAAACCAAAGCGCCTGTTTTTCTCGCACCATGCCTTCCAGCAGGGCCTGGAGATCGCCAGCGTAGGAATGCTCCTTTTCATTTAAAATCACGACGTCAGCGGCGAGCCCTTTTATGCGCCAGTACTCGTGAGCGCGCAGCAATTGTTCGACGAGGGCCCGGTCTTCCGGTTCTGATATGCGCAGCAACACGATCGGGCGATCGCCGGAGATACCGTGCCGCCATAGGGAGGTAACATTTAAGGTGTTCATCTGCATCAACTTGCCCGAAGGACGCAGGGAGGGATCGACATAGACCAAGCGGTTGGCCAGATCCTGAAAAAGCTGGGCCTCTTCCGGTTTGGTACGAAGATAATGCAGTTGGACATGGGCATGAGTCCACGCCAGGGAAGATACGCGGTCAAATACAGCCACATTGTGGTATTTGTAGGCTAACTCCTCCAGCGCCTGGCGTGAGGCGGCGATCAGGGTCGTGAACGTCACATGTTCGGTTGCGCCTGCCTCGATGCGAATTCGTGCACGCAAACTGAATATCGGATCGAGAACCGAGCCAACCGTGTTGGTCAGGGGGCGGCCGTCCATCACCGCGATCGGTTCCCGCAGCGTATGTCCACGCCCGATAAAACGGGCCCGGTCGGTTTCGTATTGGAGACCTTCTCCGCTTCCGCTACAGGCCAGTACATGCGCTGCCAGCATATTCGGATCGTCAGTCGCTCGCTGACGCCGCTGTGCAATCAGCGCGCATGCCGGGGGGAAAAATTCGGTATGGACGAATAGATTGGAAAAAGCAGGATGCGCGATGTCGGCTGCAGCGGGGGCGAGTACGATCTCTGCGTAGGAAGTGATCTCGATTTCCCGCGCCTGCCTTCCGTTATTAGTCAGGCTCAGGCGGCGAATTTCCGCATCATCCTCGGGCGAAACAACGATCTCCAGGGTGCTGACCAGGCTGCCGTCCCGCCGGGTGATACGGACGCGATCTTCGGCAAAAAAGACCTCGTAGTGATTGGGTGTCGAGGTCGTCGGCTGATAACCTGCGGACCAGACCTGGCCGCTTTCAATATCACGCAGATAGAGATAACTGCCCCAGGCATCCCGCGTCACGTCTTCGCGCCAGCGTGTCACTGCCAGGTTCTGGCAAAGGCTGTAGCCCGAGCCGGCGGCCGTGACCATCACCGCATAACGCCCATTGGAGAGCAGGTGCGTGGAAGGGATCGAAGCGGTGGGCGAAGGCACACGCCGGCCCGGCGGCTGCACCGACTCCTTGGCTTCGGGAAGGTCATGATGGAACGGCAGGATGGTGGTGTCTGCATGCCGGGGGATACGTTCCTGCAGCAACAGCTCGGCTGCGTGGATGTGCGGGGAGCGGTGGAAGCGATGACGCATTCTGCCGTCGTGGACTGCATTAGCGAAGGCGACCAGGGACATACCCTGGTGATGGGCCATGTAGCATCGCACCATGGCTACCCGCTGACCCTCGGCAAGCCGGATCGGGGTGAAATCCAGCGCTTCGTAGAACCCGAAAGGGCCTAAGGCCCCCTCCTTTTTCAGGCATTCGAAGTTTTCTACGGCCGCATGCGGAAAATACATCGAAGCCAAGGCCGTCGCGTAAGGGGCGATGACCAGATCCTCGCCCAGGCCGCGTTTCATCCCCAAACCGGGTACCCCGAAAGCCGAATACTGGTAAGTGAGGAAAAGGTCGCGGACATTGAAAGCTGATTCGGAAACTCCCCAGGGCACGCCGCGCTCGTTGCCATATTCGATCTGGCGCTTTACGACCAGCCGGCAGGTCTGATCGAGCAGGCTGTAACGCGGGGTATAGGTCACCAGAGACGGCATCAGATATTCGAACATCGATCCCGACCACGATAACAGCACGGAGCCATGCATAGCGCGTGTTACCCTGCGCCCAAGATGGAACCAGTGTATGCTCGGCACATCGCGCTTGGCGATCGCAATGAAACTGGAGAGGCGGGCTTCGGAGGCCAGCAGATCGTAATAACTGTCGTCAAGCGCCCCTTCCGTCACCCGGTAACCGAGTGCAAACATGTGCCGCCCCTCGTCATAAAGGAAGCGGAAGTCCATTTCATGGAAGAGGGTATCCATCTGAGCCGCCAGGTTTTCCAGACGCTCCGTGAGCGTCTCGGCTCTGTCACCCGCGCGCTGGAGCATCATCCTCAGTGTTTCCACATCACCCGGCAATGCCAACGGGCCGGGCGGCGATGCCTCAAGATGGGCCAAAGCCAGGGCATAGCTGTCGGAAAAGTCACCCAGGTGAGTCTGCATGCTCAATTCTTTTTGAAACGCCTCCAGATGAAGGCGCTGCACCTCCGTTTCAGCCCACGAGTCGAGGCGGCCTGCAAAATGAATCCAGGGAACCAGGTACTCCACATCGCGTACGTGGGAATGGATGTCGTCCCGTAACAACGTCACCCACGTCAGCATTTCGCTGTCGCGGGAGTCGCCGCGTTCAGCCGCATAGGCGCGTGCGAGATCGTGTAGCGTGTCAACACACCACGTCAATTCCCTCCACAGGCGGCTCCAGCCGGCGTAGTCAACAGGATGACTTTCCAAAAGCCCGCCGAGGACGGCGCTTTTTTGTCGCAGCTCTTTCAGACTCACGGTGAGCGTACGCCGGTCATCGGTGATGTTGGCGAGCGCATCCATCAGCAGCCGATGCGTATCTGCAAGCCCCGTCAGCGCGGTGGAGAATGAAAGCGGCCGCCTCAACGTTTCGCGGCATGTTTGGGCCAGCGCGAGTAAATGCGCTGCCAGATTGCCGCTGTCCACAGTCGAAACATAGGGAGGTTCCAGCATGTGCAGGTCTCCGGTATCGTACCAGTTGTAAAAATGGCCGTGCAGCCGCGGCAGCGCGATCAGGGTCTTCAACGTAGCTTCGAGCCGGTCGACGGTATCGATCAACCCTATCCAGCCAAAATCCCGCGCAGTGACCACTGACAACAGATACAGGCCGAAATTGGTCGGCGAACTGCGATGGGCAATAACGGGTTGCGGGGTTTCCTGAAAGTTATCAGGAGGTAAATAGTGTTCCTCCGCGGTCACGAAGGTCGTGAAAAATCGCCAGATACGCCTTCCGATCAAGCGAAGTTGAACGCAATCTTCGGGCTGTAGCGTTTCAGCCAGGTCCAGTTTGGGCGGGAGGCTCAACGTGCGGGCGATGACCGGCGCCAGCCACCATAACAGCAGGAAGGGGGTAGCAAATCTGATTCCGGCCGGATTGAAAAGCACGACTACGACACCGGAGGCAATGGCGACCATCGAGGAGATGCTGAGGGGCCGGATCAGATTCTTCATTGTGTGACTTGCCGCTGCCTTTGCCTGCAGGGTAGTGGTCCATGTCAGCAATCGACGCCGGGTAATGAATAACCGCACTAAGGTGCTGACGATAGCATCCGTCATCTGCCAGGCGTGCTGGGCAAGTAAAGTCAGATGCACCAGACTGCTGCCCAATCCCCAAAATAAATTCTCACCCATTGCGCGAAGATGGGCCACCCACGAAGTACCTCGCCTTGGCCCCGCGAATCCGCGTGTGATGGACAGAATAGCGGGAAAAGCCAATGCGGTCAGTACGAAACCTACCAGAATTCCGTGGGGGGCATTCGGGATCGCCAAGGCTGCGACCAGTGTAGAGAAGGCTCCCGGAGCAGATAGAGAGCGGCGCAAATTGTCGATCATCTTCCAGCGCCCGATCATGGGCATATCCTTGCCGCGAGGACCGAAAATCCAGGGTAACAGCTGCCAATCGCCACGCGCCCAACGGTGCTGCCGGGATGCCGCAACCTCTACATGGGAAGGAAATTCCTCAAAAAACTCGATATCGCTCACCAGCGCGCAACGTGCGTATACGCTTTCGAACAAGTCATGACTGAGCTGGGTGTTTTCCGGCACGCGCCCCGCCAGAGCGGCTTCGAACGCATCCACATCGTATAAACCCTTGCCGCTATAGGTACCCAGTCCGAAGAGATCCTGATAAAGTTCGGATACGGTGCTGGCGTAAGCGTCGGTGCCGGAGGCGCCGGCAAAAATCCGATGAAACGTCGTGCGTTCCTGCCGCTGGGGCAGGGTAGGCGTTACGCGCGGCTGTAGAATACTGTAACCGTCCACGACACACCCTGAGCTTAAATCGATCACCGGCCGGTTCAGCGGGTGGGCGGCTACCCCTACCAACTGTGCTACACTGCCCATGGGTAGCTTCGTATCGTCATCAAGCGTAATCACATACCGGACACCGGAGGGCGCGGCCGCCGGCTTGCCCTCTATCGGCAGAAAGGACGTATCAACAGCACCACGCAGCAAGCGGTTAAACTCATGCAGCTTGCCTCGTTTGCGTTCCCAGCCCATCCACTTGCCTTCCCCTGGATTCCACAAGCGTTTGCGGTGGAAAACAAAGAATCGCGGCTCTCCTCCATACTTGGTGTTGAGCGCCGCCACCCCATCAACCGCTAGTGTTAACAGCCGGGCATCGTTCGGCATCGTTTCATTCTCCGCATCGCACCAATCCGACAACAAGGCAAAGCGTACCTGGCCGTCCAGATTGGACAGATAGCGGATCTCCATCTGCTCGATCTGTTCTTTTACTCCGGTTTCGCTCACGAACATGGTCGGCACGACGATGAACGTACTCAGCGCCTCGGGTACGCCCTCCTTGAGTTCTAGCCGCGGCAGGTGGGTCGGCGGAAGGCCTGCAATAATAAGCCGGTTAACGAGGTCGACCGCGATATCCGAGGCGGGAAACACAGCGAATAAGGCAAGCAGGAACAGTTGAAATCCGTCAATCCCGGCCGTAATGCTTGCGTTCAAAAGAAACGCTAGCAGGAGCAGTGTCAATAAGACAAGACTCCCCGCATAAGCGAGGCCGGCGCAGGCGACATAGGCGCGCAACAGCCATTGTTTGAATGAAGGTCGATAATCGACTTCCATTTCGAATGCGTACCGGCCGGCTCCGATCAAGTAGTAACCCGGATCCACCTGTCGTGCCTCGTCTGAATAGTATTCACCGGCGCGCTGAACCTTGTCGATCACGCGGCGGGCGATCTCCACCTCCGACTGCGGTGAACGTTTGCCTAGTTCCTCAATCGCATGGCGATAGCGGTCGCGTGTCAAAAAATCCATTTTCCCGTAGCCTTCGTGAGTGCGAAGGTGCTCGTCCACCAGGCTTGCCTCTTCGACGAAGCGGGGCCATTCGAAAGCGGAAATTGCACGCATGCTGAGGATGATGTTACGGACCGTCAGGTTGTCGGCGATCTGGTCGGCGTGTTCCCGATGCACGATTTCATCCAGGCTGACGCCTTGCTCGCTGAGCCATTCATTTAGGAAATCGACGGAAAACTCGGCGCCCGGATGCGGGTCGTGCAAGCGTTGCAATATCTGTACCGCATATGATTGCCGCAGCGGAGCGGCGGGCAATACGGCCGGAGGAAATGGCTGTTCCGGTTTATCGGTTTGAGCGAGGATGTGTTCCATCTGATCGACGAACTCGTCCGCCAGTCGGCGGCCGGTTTGAGAACGCATGATCCGAACTGCCAGACGGCGCAGATTTTCGATCAGCAACACGCGTAAAGTACTCGGTATCGCCCAGAGTTCACCGAGAGTGAGAGGATCGACGCTTTGATAGGCCCGCACGAAAAGCGTCAGAAGCTCCGGGGAAAAGCGGCTGTCGGTATGGGCCACCAAGGCCCAGGCGATGCCGTAGACACGGGGAAAGCCCGCGAGGACGCCGTCGGCCAGCTTGGGCAGCTCCCGGTAATAGTTTTCGGGAAAATCGACGTGGATGTCGCAGATCTGTTCTTCGATTACATGAAAATTATCCAGCAGCCATTCCGCTGCCGGGGTGATGGCGTGTTGCTGATTTACCGCCTTGGCGACAGCCTCATAGGCATCGAGCAGCACCCGGTTATTTTCCCGCACCCTCGGGATCAGTTTTCGTCCCTGCATGCTGCTGCTGACTTTCTGCGCCTGTGCCAGACTGACTGCATGCTGCTCTAGCCGTTCGGTGCTGAATACTTCGAACCGGATGGGCGTCTCATCATTACCCGGATGATCGACTCTCGCGTGTCGCCTTTGTTCTCGCCGTTTCGCCATGGGTTTATTCTCCGAGCCTAAATAAAATTTAGCTTCCTGCCTAGCAAAGCGAACAAAGTCTTTCTCAAACTGGAATGAGACAACTCGTATCGGCTTTGACTCAGAAAGTGAAAACGGAACGGTATAATTTCAAGGCTATATGATGCCTAATAAGACCAGAACCAGTAAGATGATCAGCAACGTCCCGAGCCCGCCAATGGGTCCATAACCCCAGCTCCGGCTATGCGGCCAGACTGGAATCACGCCAACGAGAAGCAGGATAAGAATGATGAGTAAAATTGTGCCGACTGACATAGTAACTCTCCTGTTAGCCAAAGAGTGTTAAACTGAAAACGGTTCCATAACAGCGTGGCCTTGCCTTTGTGGTTCGGCTCTAGGTGTGTCATAGCACCAATCGCAAAAAGTCCGCATTCCACCCCATTCATTGCAATGGCATCACATGTCCTTGCTACGTTTGTTGTCGTGAATGGAAATGGTCAACATGGATTTGTATTCGGTCCGGTAAGTCCTTTGATTACCGTTGCAGGGGATGAAAAATAGCTTAACCACAACATTAGGCGCCGTCGGTACGGTAACATACATAAATCATCTCCACGACACCCTAGCCGCAGAAGTATACGAGCGCATTTTTCCCATCTGGAACACAACCCGATGCCGCTCGGCCATGTTCTTTACGAGTCGGGAGACGTGCGTTATGCCTCTTTCCCCACGACCTGCATCGTATCGCTGATATATGTCATAGAAAATGGCGCCGGCCGAAATCGCCGTGGTCGGCAACGAAGGTATCATCGGCGTCGCGCTCTTCATGGGCGGTCAAACCATTCCGAATCGGGCCGTCGGACAGAGCGCCGGCTAAGCTTATCGGCTGGGGGGCATCTACCATTGAAGCAATTCAACCGTTACGGTCCGCTGCCTCATTTGCTGCTGCGCTCTACCCAGGCGCTGATTACCCAGATGGAGCATATGACGGTCTGCCTTCGCCCTCATTCGGTGGACCGGTTCTCTGCGAACGAGTTGACATTGCTTCAAATTCCTTTGCAGTATTCCTTGTAATAGGCTTTTTAGCTTTTCCTGCTTGCAAAAAGCAAGAGGGCGCCACCGGTTACTATGGCTGTTACACCCGCCCAAACAGGAATATTAACGGTCTGGGTATCCTTAATCGTTAATTCTAATGGTCCCAACTTGGCTTCCTGTGTCTCTTTGGTATAGGTAAAGTTGCCGTATACCAATCCCAGTATGCCCCCTATAATCAAAATTATTGCAAGGACTTTGACTGTATTCATAATGATTACCTCCATGAAAATCCGGCTCGGTATGAGGCAGCGCGACAAAGGTTTAATGCTACAGGGCTTGTCGGTTGCAAAAACCTGATTAAGCCCTAATGGTTAGAAGTGATAATGCGCTCCCAAGCCGACATATTCCACTTTATCGTTATAAAACTGTCCGCTGGGAGAGAAACCGTTATAGTATTCCACCAGAATCTGAAGTTTCCGGCTCAGGACTTGTAAATTGTCAAATTCAACGCCTGCTCTGGCCGATACATCCGTATTCCAGTCATTTTCTTCAAAATTCTTGATGTCAACGGCAATAATCGGCCGCATGGAGGCTGCTTCGATGCGCCAAGGGCTTCGAAACTCAATGCCGTATTGTGCCGACCATATCTTAAGGTCAGAAGGCTCTCGGTGAAACAATCCACCCCCACCGCCATATACGCGTACGCCATAGGGAAGTTCATAAGAGAGTCTCAGATCCACGCCTTCGTAACTGAGGTTTATACGCTCGAATTTAGTGTCTATCTTGCGCAGCAGAAATTCGTCGCCAAGATGCGAGCTCTGATGATAAATCCGGCCGAACGCGGAAAATTTACCTGCGCGAATACTCGAATAAATCGATGCAATAAAATCGGTGTTGACCAGATCGGATGACGAGGCGCTCAGATTAAAGTCACTAAAGACTCCGGCCTGAAGTCCTGCTTCCCATTGAACCGTGGATTGTCCGAAATGACTACGGTAGATCGGTATCGTTTCACCAAAGCTGACAGAGCCTATATCTCTTCCATCAAAATTGTCGCTTTGATAATTGCGGTAAGCCGCCGAGAAATGAGCCCAGCGCGGATCCGCCAATAAAGGCTTGAATAAATGACCTGCCGGCAGAAGCCCTGTGGGTAAAATAATGGATTCAGCTGCCGACACAGTCTCATCACCGGGAACCTGGACAGGCCTTACAGAGGCGTCCATAGGCTGTTGGCCGGTGGTTGCCGTTGTTTTTACCGCATTAACTCCGGGGATTTCCGCTAATAGCTGTACCGCTTTGGCCCGATCGTCGGCTTTCAGGCCGGCTACCGGCAAAGTAATGATGCCATCCCTTACCATTAATGACGGCATATCAAGCTTTAAGCTTTGTTTTAACACCCCGGCGGCATAGCCGGCAATGTAAACGTCATTGGTTGTTGTGGCATGCGCCAAAGATGTGGGTAATAACACGACGCCCAGAACCGCTATCACTCGTAAATAATACATGATTCTTCACCTGCCGCGCTCGCATTGACAATTAGCGGAATACCCTAAATCTTGCTCAATCCTAGCATTTAGAGCCGGCACGGTCCGTACGGCATCGCACATAAGGTTGCTGGAACTGATTCGTGGATCGGCTGTGCGAACCGGTGCCTCATGACAGAAAAAATTGTCCGATTTCAAAACTCACGCCCCCGCTTAAAAGTCAGACTCCATCGAAAGGGCTCCTTCTATTAACAACTCACTGAATCCATCGGGTTTTAGGTATGCTCCCGTACCGACTGCGGCTCGTTTTGCGGCTATGGTGTTTACAAGGTATTGATACGTCCCAAGCTGGGTTCTTGATCGAAACGCTTTGCCCACTGGCAGCAGAACGAAAAACTCTGCGGGAGGTTCGCCTAAATCCATAGCCGGTTTTGCCGCTACCGGAACGAGTTACCGGAGTTATTCCCGGGTCATCGGTTTGGAATGAATGAGAGGCGGTAGCGGCCAAACAGATTGAAGATCAGTAATATGAGGTATTCGACCATGAAGAAATTCACTATTGCATCCGTTGTGCTGATGGCCTTGCCGGTCGCCGGCATAGCGGCTACGGAGCAACCCACGGGTTCTCCGGCCGTACCCCCCATTGACCAATCTCACCCGGGGTCCACACTGTCGTCTTCGGAAAATGTCTCCGCGAAACATTTAGCGGCGGCTGCGGCTCATGAACAAGCCGCAGTGCATCATAAGGCCGCGGCTAACGCCCAGCAGCCGGAACAAGCAAAGGAGCATGCACAGGCAGCTGAAGAAGCTTCCGTAGCGGCTTGCGAAAAAAGCAAAGAAGCCTTGGCGTCCCCGCGTGGCAACTAAGTGCACGCCTGATCTAGACGAATGAGACCGCGGCTGTTGTCAGAGCCACAAAGGAAACCTATCGACGGGGTTGGGCAACGGTGAACAAAAATAAAGTTTCGCCGCTGATTCAGCTTATGGGAACGAAATAAAAAATGACAAGGAACGTAGCGTAGGGCGGATTACGACGCGCGGAATACCATTCTTAGCCCGGAGCGGCGAGATTGCGCGTCTTATTCCCCCTACGCATTGAATAATAAGGCACATCGGCGGCCTTGATCGATCAATTCCACCTTCGCGTTCAGCGGCCGGCTTTCCCTGTCCAGGACTTGCTGTAACCAGAGAACATCATCAGGCTGGGCATCATTCAACCGGAAGCGGCGGATTTGCATTGGCGTCATGATCAGGCTGACCAAATCACCTGTCGCGAGGTCCAGTGTGACAAAGTACATCAGGGCGAGATCGGTCCGGAATTCCTCGTGTCCTTGAATTCCCTCATAGTCGTTCAGAAAGTCGCCGCAGCCGTAGAGAATCGGTTTGCCCTTGTAGACCTCGATGCCTTTGGGATGGTGCGAGGAATGGCCATGCACCACGTCCACCTGGGCCTGGTCTATCAGGCGGTGCGCAAAATCTCTCTGATCATCTGCTATCTCGTATCCCCAGTTGCCGCCCCAGTGGATCGAGGCCACCACGCAATCGCCTTCGCGCTTGAGATCCGAAATTTGATCGGCAATACGGCGCACCGTGCCCGCCGACAAGTCCGGCAGCAAATTCACGCCCGGCCTGTCGTTAAGGGCGTCCCAGAGCCAGGGAATGCCGCTGCTTTCATCGCCGAGGCCGAATACCAGCACCCGTCCTTTCCCTGCCGTCTCGATGATTGCCGGGGCTTCGGCTTCCTTTAGGTTTTTGCCGGCCCCGGCGATCTTGAGGCCCGCGCCGGTCAAGGTGGTCAACGTTTCTTTCAGACCGGCATAACCCCAATCCAGAACGTGATTGTTGGCTAATACGCAGCAGTCGATCTTCGCCGCCGTCAGGCAAGGGATGTTTTGCGGATGCATCCGGTAATTGATGCCTTTTCCCGGCCAATATTCCGTGCTGGTCGTTACCGCCGTCTCGAGGTTGATGATCCGGGCGTCGGGGGTGGCGCGCCGGAGTTCTTCCAGAGCATCGCCCCAGATATAGGTAAAATCCGCCGGTTGCGGAATAGGGCCGTTGACCTCTTCTGCGATCTTCACATAGCCGCGGGCGGAGGTCATATAGGATTCATAAATGTGCGGCTGCACGGGGTAGGGCAGCACCTGGTCGATGCCCCGGCCGGTCATCACATCGCCGCAGAGAAACAGCGTGACCGTTTGGGGCTGAAGAGTGGTGTTCTGGAGTGAAAGGTCTTGATCCTGCATTGTATCTTTCCTGCCCGTTGCCGAATGCGAATTTGTCATGCCGAAGGCAATTGCTGCATACCCCGCTAATTTCAGGAAGTCCCTTCGCGTCTTTGTCTTGTGCCGATCATCATGCCGCCGGCGGTATCTGAAGTTCATAAGGCATAGCCCTCCGTTCGCGGAAGTTCCATTTTCTACCTACCACTCATTTTAGAATTTGCGATTTGTTAAAAACAAGCGAACGGTCTTCACGAGCAATTTGTCGTGAATCTACATTGCTGAGTTTATGCAACCATTGACAGCCATTTCATCGAAAAGCTCCGATTCCTGGGAATTTATTTTGATAAAAGCGAAATGGGTAGGAACGTATATAGAAGTATTCGATACAAGCAATAGATTGCCTGATTTTATTTTTGTGTCACATCAAAAACTATATCTATGTAGTATTAAAGTAGATTTTTTTAAAGTAAATAAGTATTTGTTAAGAAAAGTAGATTATGATCTTCAGCTCCAGATAAAAAATATATGAGTTAAAGTCAATGATTTATGTTATTTCACAGGCATCTGTTAAGTTGGTTGCCTTAAAAAAACTATAGAGATTCTGAGCAAATATGCGTATACGAGGCATTTCGTAAAAAATCTAAAATGCCTTTCACCTCAAAAGGAACTCGTCGTTTACCGATAAAGGAACTCCTCGGACCTATTTTTTTAGGAGAAGAGTTTTGTACTCAAATATCCAGCACTATCAAATCAAGTAAAAAGTTTCCAAAAATTTAG
Organism: Methylomicrobium sp.; assembly: GCA_051061095.1. GTDB lineage: Bacteria > Pseudomonadota > Gammaproteobacteria > Methylococcales > Methylomonadaceae > Methylomicrobium. The sequence goes on from JBPFEE010000012.1 coordinate 155,568, forward strand.
AAACTTACTGAATTTATCCTTCTTTTCCTCATGCGGGTTTTAATGGCTCGGGGGACGGCTTTGGGTAAAAATCATCAACCTCTGCCCGACTTATCCGATTAGCCAGGCAGTCAGCAATTATCTATAACAATGAAAACTTCTTTTATTACGAGCATTTCTTTGCGCGGAGTTTCTATGCGCATTTTCTTGCCGCTACTTACTCTGCTTTTGATCAGCGGCAATTCATTCGCGGCAATCGTAAAACTTGCCTGGGACCCAAGCGCATCACCCAATTTAGGGGGATATAAAGTTTCTTACGGCACAAGCAGCGGCCGTTACACCTCGACTATCAATGTGGGAAATAAGCTCACTTATTCGCTTACGGGGCTGAAAGACGGCGTCAAGTATTATGTGGCAGTGAAGGCCTATGATTCGGCCAAAACCATCGAAAGCGCCTATTCCAAAGAAATTGTTGCTACAGCGCCTGCCACAGCGCCTGTCACAGCGCCTGTCACAGCACCTGTCACATCGACGGTCAAGCCGAACGTTAATAATGGCACTGTTGCGGGCGGCACAACAAGTGGTGCAACAGGGGGTAAAACAGTTGGTTCAACTGGTGGTAAAACAGTTGGTGCAAAAGGTGGAACGCCCAGCACAAATAGCAATGGCCTTGTGGCAGCCTATGACTTTGAGGAAGGGAACGGCAAGAAGGTGGTAGATGCCTCGGGTCAAGGTAATCACGGTATCATTAAAGGAGCCTTCAGGGTCCCCAACGGTCGCTATGGGCAAGCGTTGGAGTTTGATGGCGTCAACGACTGGGTAAGTGTCAAAGATAACGCCTCGCTGGATCTGTCGAACGCCATGACGCTTGAGGCCTGGGTGTATCCGTTGTCACAAACGAACGGCAACGGCGCGGTTATCGTGAAAATGGCTTCAGGAGGCGAGGCGTATGCTCTGTATTCTGAAGAGGATGCCGATCTGCCTGTCTCCTATATCAATGACGGCGAATATCATGGGGTCGCGGGCTCCAATCGCCTGCCGGTGAAAAAATGGAGTCATCTGGTAGCGACCTATGACGGTTCTTATCAACGCTTGTTCGTGAATGGCGTCCAGGTCGCCAAGAGCGCGCAGAAGACCGTAATTCAACAATCCAAGGGTAAGCTTCGCATTGGCGGTAACAATTTGGGGCGTGAATATTTTCATGGCTACCTCGACGAAGTCCGTATCTATAACCGAGCCTTGACGATAAACGAAGTCAAATTCAACATGGCGACCGCGATCAGGGTTTCTAATCCGCCAAACTTTGTCATGGGCGACAAGAAACTGGAGCCTTTGGTTGATTACAGGCCGGAGGGCATTGCGGAAGCGTTCCAGACTACCCCCGAAAAGTCCAGCATACTCACCAATGTGCGGATTTATCTGGACGCTAGCTCGACCGCGAAAGAGTTGAATGTAGGTATCTATAAAAACAAAAAATCCGGTCATCCGGGCGCCCTTATTGCCCAAGGCAAGCTAAACAAGCTTAAGGCGGGCGCCTGGAACACAATACCGGTCTCTGCAACTTCTGTGACCGCGGGCCGGCCTTACTGGATTGCGATACTCGGATCGCAAGGGCGAATTGCTTTCCTTGGCCAAGTGGGTTCTTCAACAGGCCTGATGGAAACCAGCGCTTCCAAAACGCTGGAGAAATTACCCAAAAGATGGAAGGGTTCTGCAACTCAACCCAAGGCGGCTATGTCGCTCTATGGACGCGGCTATTGACCGGCCCTTGCATGCTCAAATCACGTACCGATGGGGCTGACCTCATATTGGACGTGACAAGCATTTCTTGAGCGAGACGGGGATGTCGCATCCCCGTCTCAACATCTTGAAGAGTTTGGTCTCAGCAAATTCTCCTGCACGCTCAACCTCCCTCATACGTTCAGGACAGGATCAATGTCCTCCGTCTTAAGCCCGTTGCATTGGGGCATATCTTTATCATTCCCGACATGCGCGGAACCGATATTGAAAATTTAAAACCGACATTCGGTAAGGCCAGAAACTCAGCGTGCTAAACTTGGTCATAGAGTAGTCCCCACGTTATTTTGCAGATGTCAGGCCGTGGCGGTGAGAATGTCTCTATTACTGTTGAGGGGAGCTTTGAAAACGATGCCCGGATTATTTCGCAGCTTGCTCGGTTTTATCGTCCTGGTCGCAACGATCGGACTTGCTACCTGCCAATCGATGGTCAAGGCCGAGCCATCGAGTTCAGGCAGTTCTGCCGAAACCTTTTTAACCCGCCGCACGCAGGCAGAATAATGGATCAACTCACGAAAACCAAACGGTTTGTCGACGATCTCTGGCTACGCTATTCCCCGCGGGGTTTGCTGCTTTATTTCCTGCCGATCGCGCTGATTCCGGCGACCTTTATCGCTTTGGCGAAAGGCCATGTGCTTGGCGTTTTGGTCAATGCCGTCGGTTTTGCATTATATATACTGGCGGCCTGGTGCTTGCGCAGGGGATTCCAGGCCGAATATGTGTATGCCAAAAGCCGCATCGCCCGCCCGCCTCAAAAACCGTTAAAAACGATCGCCGCCGTCATCACGGCGCTGGCGACCGGAATGATCGCCTGGCTGGGCGTGGGACATTCCCTGCCGGGGGCGCTGCTGTTTGCCGGCGGAGCCTTTCTGGGCATGTATTTGAGTTACGGCTTCGACCCGCGCGATGAAAAGAAAATAACCGCCGCCTATGGCTATTCCGGCGACGAGATTCGGAAGTCTCTGGAGGAGTCGCTGCGCACCATTCGCCGTATCGAGCAGGCTAACGACCGGATTCGAAATACCGAGCTGAACCAGCGCATCGAACGCATTTGCGATGTGGCCGACAGTATTTTGGCGGATATTGCAGCCGATCCGAACGATTTCCGCCGGGCGCGCAAGTTTCTCAATGTCTATCTGGACGGCGCCCGGCAGGTGACGGAAGGTTACGCCAAAACCCATCAGCAGACCCAATCCGAGGAACTGGAACAGAATTTCCGCAATGTGCTGGATACGATCGAATCGGTATTCCAGGAACAACGCCAAAAATTATTGGAAGAAGATGTTTTTGATCTGGATGTCAAAATCGAAGTATTGACCAATCAGCTTAAACGGGAAGGCATTCTCTGATGCCGTCAACCCTAGAGGATTAAATCATGAATGAACAGCAGGCATCCGCGACGAGTCAAGCGGCCACAGACACGGCCGACAGCACCGCGTTCAAGGAAATCGTTCCCGGCGTCACTGCCGAGATGGCCCCGCTTGCACAGGCGCCGGCGGAGAAGCAGGTGCGCGTGCAGCAACTGCTGAATGAAATCAATGTGGGCAATACGCAATCGATACTATTTTTCGGCAGCAAGGCGCAGGAACAGTTGACCACGATTTCCGACCGCATGCTGGACGGCGTCAAGAACAAGGATATCGGGCCGGCCGGGGAGGATCTGAACGAAATGGTGGCGACGCTGCGCGGCTTTGAGGCCGATGATCTGGATCCGAACAAGAAGCAGGGGATTTTTGACAAGCTGCTGGGCAGGACCAAACCGATCGTCAAGTTCCTGCAGCAATACGAAGAAGTGCGCAAGCAGATCGATATGATCACCGACAAGCTGGAGCGGCACAAGACCACTTTGCTGACCGACATCGTTTCGCTGGACAAGCTCTACCAGGCCAACCTGAATTACTTCCACACGCTGGAGGATTATATCGCGGCAGGCGAGGAGAAACTGCGCCAACTGGACGAAGTGATCATTCCGGAACAGGCCAAAAAAGCCGAAACCACAGCCGAAGTTATTGCCGCGCAGAATCTGCGCGATCTGCGCGCGGCCCGCGACGATCTGGAACGGCGCGTGCATGACCTGCGCCTGACCCGGCAGGTGTCGATGCAAAGCCTGCCCGGCATCCGCCTGGTGCAGGAAAACGACAAGGGCCTGGTCAACAAGATCAATTCGACCATCGTGAACACAGTGCCGCTCTGGCGTCAGCAACTGGCGACGGCGGTGACCATTTACCGCTCCTCGCAGGCGGCCGAAACGGTCAAGGCGGCTACCGACCTGACCAATGAACTGCTGGCCGCGAACGCCGAAAGTTTGAAACAGGCCAATGCCGAAACCCGCAGACAACTGGAGCGCGGTGTGTTCGACATCGAAACGGTCAAAAAGGCTAATGCAGCGCTGATCGCGACGATAGAAGAAAGCCTCCAGATCGCCGATCAAGGCAAGAAGATGCGCAGAGAAGCGGTCGTGCAACTGGAGCAATGCGAAACCGAACTGCGCAAAACCCTGGTTGCGGCGTCGGCAAGATCGAGTTCCTAATATGTGTCAAAATTAACTTCCTGCAAGTCGTCATAGACGTGCCAGGTTTTAAAAACCCGGCACGTCTTTAGCTGGAAAGTTTTTTTGGCCAAATTCAAGGCGTCATCACGACTTTAACGCAATCCTCATCCTTGTCCTGAAATATCTTGTAGCCATGCGCGACTTCCGATAACGGCAAGCGATGGGTAATGATGTCGTCAAGCTTCACTTTACCCTGCTCGACATACTGCAAGAGTTCGTCGATATATTTATGAGCCGGAGCTTGGCCGCACTTCAGCACGATGCCTTTGTCGAAGAATTGCCCCACCGGAAAATTATCGTAATAGCCCGGATAAACGCCCAGCACCGAGACGATGCCGCCGCGTCGGACCGCGCTCATGCAGGCTTCCAGGACTTTCGTCGACCCCACTTCGAGGTTGATCGCTGCTTTGGCCTTTTCAAGTACCGAGCGGCCCGGCTCGAAGCCGACCGCATCGATGCAAACATCCGCGCCGCGCCCCTCCGTCATCGACCGGATCTGTTCGACCACGTCCTTGGCGTCGTCCTCCCAAAGCAGGATTTCGCATCCCGACGTTACTTTGGCTTTTTGCAGTCGATACGGCAGGATATCCACGACAATGACCTTGCCGGCGCCGCGCAACCACGCGCTTTTGGCCGCCATAATACCGACCGGGCCCGAACCGAAAATCGCCACGCTTTCGCCTCCCTTGACCTCGCCCCAATCGATGCCGGTGTACCCGGTCGGGAAAATATCGGTCAGAAACAAAACCTGTTCATCGGTGAGATTTTCGGGAACCAGGCGGGCGCCGAAGTCGGAATAGGGGACTCGCACGTATTCTGCCTGCCCGCCGTCATAGCCGCCATACAAATCGGTATAGCCGAACAAGGCGCCGCCTTTTTCCGTCAGCAATCCTCCTTCGGGGCCATAATGTTCGGGATTCGAATTTTCGCAGTGGCCGGGCAATTGATGATTGCAAAAGAAGCAGGTTCCGCAGGCAATCGGAAAAGGCACGACGACGCGGTCGCCTCGCTTGAACTTGGCTACGGCAGGGCCGGTTTCCTCGACGATGCCCATGAATTCATGGCCCATCACCATCGGGCGCGGCTGCGGCAATCCGCCGGAATAAATATGCAAATCGGAGCCGCAGATCGTCGTTGCGGTGACTTTTAAAATGATATCCCTGTCATCGCGAATTGTCGGGTCGGGGACAGTATCATAGGATATATTCTTGGGACCGTGTATTTGGGCTGCTTTCATAAATCACCTCCGATTGGGAAACCTGGGACACCGGAAAAGACGGTTTATCAGTTAGTTTCCGGGGTTTTGCCGGCGCCTCAAACCGGCTACAAGGATAGAGGGAAAGGGGTGTGCTTTTTTGCCGGCCCCGGCTGGCACATGCTTGTTATTCCCTATTAAGGCCGCTGCCGCCGGGTATGGCATCCCGCATCATGTTGTCGCCGCCGGGGCTGGTGGTATCTTTATTGATATTTTCCGTGTCGGGTGCGGAGCCTCTGTTCATTTCCTCCGTGTCGACAGTGGTGTCCCTGCGAGGCGTCTTACGGCCGGGAGAAGAGCCTTGATTCATATGCGGGCTGGTGCCCTCCCATTTGCCCGGAGCGGAATCCTTGTTTATTTTCTCCGGCGGCTCCTCCTGAGCGGCAATCCGCAAACCGGTAGGAGGGGCGAGGATATTCCCGGCTCCTTGCTGCTCATCTGCGTGCACGGCATGGCCTATAAAAGCCAGGCTGGCGCTGAAAATCAAAGCCAACCGGCACCTTTTCGCGGCAAATTCAACCGCGTGGATGCCGGCACCAATTACGGGTGGGGTGGTTGACGTAGTCGACAGTTTCTCTATAGCTTTCATGATGGTTTCCTCTTGTGACAATATTGCAGGGTTCTATGCGGTCTGAATATAACCCCCAACTGCAACAGGGTTGCGTAACTTGAGTTTTGGAAATGCTCACTCGGCAGGGTTGACGTTCGCTCTCACCGTCAATGAGTCGCGGTTCTATTACCGTTCATCTCGGGCTTTAGAGGAATAAATATCCGGTAAACCCCGCCTGGATACATTCGGGAAGATTATTCGCCGAGCTTGCCGAAGTCGGTACGTTCTCCCGCATTGCTCCGGGAAATGCCGGGAAATAACTTCCCGCCGAAGACCTGCCGGGTTTTCAGAACCCGGCAGGTCTAATTTGGTAACCGTGCCGAAATGGTTATGAGTTGAATAACGCGTATCTTACGATACACAGATCATGAGGTTCGATTGGCGCCGTTCTTCCGTGAACCGTGAAAGCCGTTAGGCTAATTCCGACTTTAGCCACTTCAAAAAGTGCCGAAATCGATCTTTTGCGTTCAGGTCGAGGTTGTCGACCCGGCCCCGCCACAGGTAAAGTGGATTGATCAGCCGGAGATGAATCCAAATGAACGGCATCAAGAGTAACGCAGGGGCCACATTCAATACGATGCGCTTAACTGCGTCGACAGCTAGGCGCAACGGTTTTACGTGTTCGAACATCCGCTCCCATTTCATTAAATACTTGTACGCCACCACTACGGCGATCAACACCGCGATTGCGCTGAGCGGAATCCTGATTTCGAGCAAAAGCTTCAGGTAAGGCCAGAGGATTACCAGCAGAAGCAATATAAGCAACGAGATCAGGGCCGAGAGCGCGGGAATCAGCATCATCGCTTTCCCGAAGCGCAATCCGGATACCTTCAGTTGATTGCGGTAGTCCTCCGACGGAGCCTCTATTTTCGGCGCGATGGACAGGAAACTCCATTGGGCTGTCGATTGGGCTTGCGCTGCCCCGAATCCGTTGCGGTGTCGGAAGGTATTGAGTTCAGGGGCGCTCATCCGGTAACCGTCCAGCATCATCGAATAGGCTTCGACTTCGGTAAATGCATCCAAGTCGGTGCGCACTTTGGACAGCAATTCCTGGACCGTGGAAGCGATGCCGAAATCCTCGGTTTTCGGCGGAATGGAAGTATCCTTGCCTTTGGCTGGATTGCCGTCCTGGTCGATCCAGGGAATTTTACGAACCTCCAGATCCTTGCGTAAATGCATGAAAGCGGTCTTGTCGCGTCCGAAAGTATCGAACAGGTTATCGAAGGTTTCGCTCCTGAGCCGGTCGGGGGTGACGCAGTTCGCGGCGCGCAGCAGCACCGGAAGCGTATCCGTGCGCGGTTCGTCCTCGACCGCCAATTGCAAGGAAGCATCGCTGACAATGAAATGAGTGCATCCAGCCCACAGCAAAGCCTCGATACCCTGGTTATCGTATACCCCGCCGTCAACCAGCTGGATACGGATATTATCGTCTTTGTCCTGATAAAGACCGCTGACCGCGAGCGGCGGAAACAGGCCTGGAACGCAGGCGGATGCGCCTACCGCATGACCGAGTTCGAAGTTCTGCTGGTGAGGGGCGAGATCCCAATATGATGGCGCTCGACGGTAAATGTCGGCAGGGGTAACCGTTTCCGGCAGTTGTTGGACGTCTTCATCCCCCAGCGGTTCGCCCATGCTTTGGGCAGTGAATTGCCAGTCTTGTCCGTTGTTCAGCACCGCCGCGTTGATGTTCAGAATGGGCACTTTGGCCCTTCGGCTGGCATTGCCTGTCTTCGGATGAAAGTCTTCGGGCTCGCCCGGAGGATGAATCTTCAGTTCCCGCAACTGTACCGGGTCGGAGACGTTATTCAAAACGCCCCGGTAAAGGTAAGCGTTATAGAGTTCGGAGATGCGGTCGGTGCGGGAATAATTGGCTCTGGCCATCTTGAGATTGGATTGGAAATCGGCGAAGGTACGCAAGCGAATGTTCCGGTCCGTCGCCTTTTTAAAGTCGGTTTCGATGCGTTTGACGAGGTCGATGTAATCCTGATCTTCGACGTCGGCATCCGGCTTGGATTCCAGCAGTTTTTTAACATGCAGGTAATACAGCGCGGCAATGATCGAGCCGCCTGAAACGGCGGAGATGACTTCCACATCGCGAAGCAGGCCCTGCTCGGCCATCTGCGCCAATACGCCAATGTGGAAGTATGAAGCCCGAAAACCGCCGCCGGAAAGAGCCAACCCGAGTTTTTTTTGTTGATTGTCTGTTGCCATAAGATCCGCTCGTATAAGTTACTAAATTTGGCTAGTGCCAAATCTTATTCTTATCCTTTTTTGTCTTTAGATCAATCAATTAAAAATGGAGCGCGGTTGGCGTCGGGTTTTTGCCAACCCTGTATCGGCCAGGCTTTTGTTCGAAGGCGACTCGGCAGGGGCGGTATTTCGTGCTATAACGCTTAAATCGCACCGGTCGGCAGATATCATGGACATTGCGCTTATTTTGATTTTAATCCTGATTAACGGCATATTTGCCATGTCGGAAATGTCGTTGATTTCCTCGGGTAAAGTGCGTCTGCAAAAATTGGCGGACGAACATCGAGCCGGCGCCCAGACAGCTCTGAAGTTACATCAGGAACCTTCGCGTTTTTTATCGACCGTACAAGTCGGGATCACCTCCGTAGGGATTTTGAGCGGCGCTTTAGGCGAGGAAGTGCTGACCAAGCCGTTAAATGTTCAATTGCAGCAAGTGCCACTGCTTTCTCTTTACGCGGAAAACCTGGCTTTAGGAATAACCGTCATACTGATCACTTATTTTTCGGTAGTGGTGGGCGAGCTGGTGCCTAAACGCCTGGCGTTGCTCCGCCCTGAAGGCATCGCGCTGGTGATCGCCAAACCCATGAACGTTCTGGCCCTGCTAGCCAGCCCTTTGGTTTGGCTGCTCTCCGCTTCCAGTAATTTGCTATTGCGTTTAATGGGTGCGCATAAACCGCTGCAGGCCACCGTGACCAATGAAGAAATCAAAATTCTGATGGACATCGGCTCAAAAGCAGGCGTTTTTCATGCCCAGGAAGGGCAGTTGGTTTCGAATGTTTTAAGGCTTGACGAACAGCGGGTCGGTGCCATTATGACCCCGCGTAAAGATATGTTTGTTATCGACCTGGATCATGAGCAGGAAGTAAAACGCATGATTGCCGCGTGTCCTTATTCGAGAGCGGTGATTTGTCGCGGCGGTTGGGAAAATGTATTGGGTATTCTATATCTTAGCGACTTATTGAAAATTCTGATGGACACCGGTGAATTGGACGTTGAGAATGTGCTGCATCCCCCCCTCTATATACCGGATTCGTCGACGGTTCCTCATCTGCTGGAGTTTTTCAAGGAAAAGCATGGTAATTTGGCGCTGATTGTCAATGAATATGGCGAATTGGAAGGCTTAGTCACATTAAGCGATGTGCTGAAAGCCATTGTCGGCGAACTGCCTAGTGTGGAAACCGAGTTCGAACCCGATGTCGTGCAACGGGCTGATGGCTCTTGGCTGGTTGATGGGGGGGTATCCATCAGCAGACTGAAATCCCTTATCGGCATAACCAGCGATTTCCCCGGCGAAGCGGCGAATGCTTTCAATACCGTAGGCGGCTTCATTCTGTTTTATTTGGAAAGAATACCCCGTGTTGCCGATAACTTCGTGTATGACGAATGGTATTTTGAAGTTATCGATATCGACGGAACTCGAATAGACAAAGTCCTGGTGGCAAAAAATAAATCCCTATGAATACATTTGAAGAAGCGAAGACTAAAACAACTCTTGCCTACAATGCGGCGGCCGATTTATTCGACCATCCCGCCAATACCTTCTGGAATCGTTTCGGAAGCCGTACGGTGGAGCATACTGAGCTGCTGCCGGGAGAACGGGTCCTGGATGTGTGTTCCGGAACCGGCGCTTCGGCATTGCCGGCGGCGGTAAAAGTAGGCCCTCACGGTAAAGTGGTTGCTGTCGATCTGGCGGATAAGCTGCTGGCCGGGGCAAAACTCAAAGCGGAGGCGAAAAACCTGAAGAATTTGGAATTCCAGTTGGGCGACATGCTCTCGCTCGATTATCCCGACGGCAGCTTCGATGCGGTAATCTGCGTTTTCGGAATTTTTTTCGTGCCCGATATGGCGGCGGCAGTAAGGGAGTTATGGCGAAACGTAAGGCCCGGCGGACGCCTGGTTATCACTACTTGGGGAGAGCGTTTGTTCGAGCCGGCCAACAGCCTGTTTTGGCAGACGGTGCGCGCCGAACGCCCGGAATTATACAAGGGCTTTAACCCCTGGGATCGCATTTCCAGTCCCGAAGGGCTCGGCGCCATGCTGGCTGAAGCCGGCTTGAACTGTGTTGAGATCATTCCCGAACAAGCCGTCCACCCGCTCGCCACCCCCGAAGACTGGTGGACGCTGGTGATGGGCAGCGGTTATCGCGGCACGCTGGATCAATTGGAACCGAGCCAGTTACAGCGGGTAAAGCGGGAAAATCTATCCCGGCTACAGGCCAATTCGGTCATCGGTGTCGAGGCGAATGTGATATACGCCATTGCGCACAAGCCATCGCCTTAAAGGCTTAATTACATCCGACAGAATGCATTAAGCCCCTGGTTGCAGCGCTTCCAAGAGCGTTTCCAATCTACAAGTTAACTTGTTTTTTCTTAAATGATAACAGGAGAATCAACATGATTATTATCAGTTCGCATGACGATTTTATCAATCCCGACCGGCTGCTCCCCGAAGGTCATCTCATTAAAGAAATCGATATGAGAGATGATTCGATTGTAAGAAGCATTGAGCTTGACGAGTTAGCTACAGAGCTTAGTGGCAGAAAAATTTGCATGCTTGTGCATGGCTATAATAACGAGCATGAGGAAGTTAGGGATGCGTATGAAATCATTGAAGAAAACCTCGGCCAAGCGTTACCGGGAAACTATGATGCCGTTATAGGTTACAGTTGGCCGGGCGGCGACAGGAAATTAGAATGGCGGGATGCCAAAGCGAGGGCTAACGCCGTGGGGCGCCGGTTTCGTATGCTGTTGGAACGGCTGAGTCAAAATACCACGATTGATCTTATTTCACACAGCCTGGGAGCCCGGGTTTCATTGAAGGCTTTGAAAGAAGCCTCTTCAGTGCTTGTAAGGCATTATTACTGTATGGCGGCGGCAGTTGATAATGAAAGTCTTGAAGTTGATCAAGAGTTTTATATGTCATTGAATGCTGCCGAAAATATTTTTGTGATGCATTCCGCGCGCGACGGGGTTTTGTCCGCGGCCTACGCTACCGCTGAAGGAGATACCGCCTTGGGCCTGTATGGACCCGAAGATGTTAGACAAGTCGATACATTGCTTGGCAATGTATATGTGGCCAACTGTAAGCGAGTTGTGACTTTCCATGGCGGCTATAAACGCAGCGAGGACGTTTATAGATATATATCGCAAACGCAGGCGCAAATGCCTGCCAAATTCATCACCCTTTAAAACGCATGGGCATAAAGCAATGAAAAGAGGCAGGTCAGAAATATTCGGCCTGCCTCTTAATCTCTGCAGCGGATGGAAATCTGGGGCGGGGTGGTTTTCAGTAAGGCCGGTTATTGATTTTATCGCAACGCTTAGCCAGAATATGTTCGCCTGGGACCTGCGGATCGACCAAATGTTGTTTTCGGAACCTGCGGGGGCGCTATTTACCGCGTATCCTGGCCGTATGTCGCCCCTTACCTCGGCGGGATTTATATTGATGGGCGGCGCCCCTCTACGACTGCATTATTGCCCTCAACGGCATGTTCTCGTCCAGTCGTTGGCGCTGCTAGGTTTGGGCCTGGCGCTATTTGCAGTCCGCTATTATCTGTTCGGTTTCTTGCTCTTTGCGCTTTCAGCTGAGCGAACGACAGCGCATCGCAAAGAAACTCAGCGAATCGAATCTTCAACTGCGGTGGTTTAAAAGCGTGATCACTAGCATGCCGGCTTATGTGATAATGGCGCATAAATTGGGCTTGCGTGTGATCGCCGAAGGCGTCGAGACGATTGAGCAACGTGATCTGTTAGCTCGAATCGATTGTGACCATGGTCGGGGCTATTTGTCTTCCAAACCCCTCACGCCGAAAGAGTTTGAGGTGAATTGGAAACCGATTTGCCCTGATTAAATCGGGCTTGGCTTTTGAAGGAAAGCCTCCGAAGCTGGCTGAAACTGGAAATACTTCAGCCAGCGGGAATGAGGCCGCGAGCGCAATAGATTGCCGAGTTCATCGAAATCGCCTGTTACCGTGAAAACGAGCTCCTAAGCTGGCTTACCTATCGACTGTCGCTTCGCTCAAAGGAGGTAAGGTTGAACCGCGAAAGTCACTCTTCTGGCTTCCATGAGTTACCGCATACAGTCCTTCATCCGGGAAATGCAGCATCGGGTTGCTGGCAATCTCGCGCGCCGCCAGAAATTGAGCATAGTAATTACGGGAGGCAAAGCCGAAGGAGGCGCCAGCGTAACTCTGCACGATGCGAGTAAAGTCCCGGCCGACCTGGTTTTGCGCCCGTTTCATGCCGCCGATGCCGTGGTTGTAGGCGGTAATCGCAGCCGGCCAGTCCCCCAGTATACTGTAGGCGTAACTAAGATAATTGGCCGCGCCGATGGCGGAAGCAAAAGGATCGCGGCGTCGGTCCACTCTCTTGCCGGCAGGCATGAATCTTTTCGCCGCAGCTTTGGTAAATTGCCACATGCCGACGGCGCCGGCGGAGGATCGGGCCGTAGATTGGAACGAAGATTCGACATGCGGAAGGTAGGCCAGATCTTCCGGCAAGCCGGCGTCGCGGAATATTTTTCTAAATTGCCGGTCATAGCGCCCGCTGATTTCGAGCCCGCGTTTGAAGCGTTCTCGGGTTCCGCGTTGCGCATGCACCCGCTCGGAGGCGCCGTTCAATATGAGGCTAAGCGGCCTGCCGCTGCTTTCCAGCTTGGCGATTAATTGCCGGTCGCCGGCATTCAAAGGCGCATTGTAGCGTTGTTTGCTCTCCAGAACGGCCAATTGGGTTTTCCAGAAATTACGGCGTTGGTGGACTATTTCCTTTTGTTCGCGGGTCAGGCTGTCGCCGACATAACCCGGCAATACTATCACTTCGTAGATCACATCCAGATGGCGGTCGTCATGAAATACGACTTCCGAGCGCTGCCACGTCACGTAGACTTTGCGCCAGAAATCCACCGCTGGTTCCAGTTCGCCAGGCTTTAAAAATACGCCGGAGTAAGTCGCCGGTTTAGAAACCTTTTTAGGCGCAGCTGCTTGAGGTTGGGGTTGGGGTTGGGGTTGGGAAGGCGCGCGGGATGCCCAGGTGTCATTAGGTATGACCGTAGTCTTAGTGCTGCTGCAGGCACTCAGCACAATTGCAATCGCCGATAAAAGCCATATCCGCATAATCAATCGATTCATTGTAGGAAAAAGACCGTTGAAAAGTTTGCCGGAAGCATGAAAAGCAACGTTTCAACATAGCGAGCTACGAGGTACATTAATTATAGCTTTTATTTAATTTAATGCATTATTTACCTGAGAAACATTTAGACTTTGAGTTTGCGTAGCGCCTGAAAACAGGCAGATTAAACCATTGGTCTGGCTCCGGACAGCTGATTACTTCGCTCTAGCCGAGCGTTCCCGAAGCCTTTTGATGGCCTGACCTTCCACCCCAAGGGCAAGCGGGCGGCTTCAATCAATAAAGGGCCGGACCAATCGGATTCCGACTACCAGGATTTGTAGGGTAAAAATTTACCGTTCATGGTGATGACGACTCGATCGCCGGCGGGGTTTTCTTCTTTGCCGACTGTCATGCTGAAATCGATTGCGCTCATGATGCCGTCGCCGAACTTTTCATGAATGATTTCTTTCAAGGTTTCTCCATACACGCCGACGATTTCATAAAGCCGGTAAATGAGAGGGTCTTGGGGGATGTCGAAAGCCCATTGTTTGTAAGGAAACATTTCCAGGGCGGTTTGAACTTCGGCAGACAGTTCCAAAATGGTGCATAGCTTTTCGGCAAGTTCGCGTTTCATGCTGTTCATGCCTAAACAAGCCGAGGCCAGCCATACTTCGTCGACGCCGACCTGTTCGGCAATAGCGGTCCAGGTGAGTTGTTTTTTAACTTTTGCCGTAATGATGAGGTCGGCCATCTGTTCTTTGGTCAGCATGGAATCGGCTTTACAGGAGGACGGTGTTTGTGTCGGAGTTGCCTTCATTTTAGATACCTCTATGGGTTAACTTAATCAATAATACAAAAACGATAACTGCCAGGATAAGGGAAACGCTCTTCCAGAAAACCAGCGGATTACGTTCGATGAGCGGGAGACGGGTCTTATTCAGAAACACCTGGTTCGGATGACGCAGGTCATAGATAAACTCGGATAACTCCTCGTAACGCTGATACGGATTCGGATGCACCGCCTTCTTGAGCGCGTCGTCGATCCAGGCCGGGATTTCCCGGTCTTCATCCAGCACGGAGCGATAGGTCAATTTCTTTTGCGCGGCTCGGGTTCTGGTCTTGGATACTTCGGTTCCGTAAGGCAGTTTCCCCGACAACATTTGGTAAGCGATTACCCCCAAGGAAAAAATATCCGAGTATGTCGTCCCGCTTTCCCCTAAAAAATATTCCGGCGCCGTATATTGTGCGGTGCCCAGTAGATGGCTTCGCTCGATGGGGGTTGTGATTTCCATCAAGCCGGCAACTCTCGTCGAACCGAAATCGATGATCTTCACCGTGCCGGTACTGTCGATCATGATATTGTCCGGCCTCAGATCCTGATGCAGCATTTCCAGCCGATGAAATGCGCGTAAGCCTTTGGCGATTTGTTCGACGATCCCGCGCACCGTTTCCATATCCGGTTTCGGGTTGTCGATTATCCACTGGGCCAATGTCCGGCCGTCGATGTATTCCGTGACGATATATAAAAAATTGCGTTTCCGCGTATGGGCGCAAGGTTTCAGTACATACGCACTGTTGATGCGCCTAGCGATCCACTCTTCCATGAGAAACCTTTCCAGGTAAGCCTGGTCGCCCCGCAGCGCGATCGAGGGCGTTTTTATGACGACAGGAGTTTGGGTTTCATTATCCACCGCCAGATAAACATGGCTGCGGCTGCTGGAATGCAGCTCCCTGACAATTTTATAGTCATCGATGATGACTCTGGCTTCCAACATGGGCGGGAACGGCAGTTCGGTTAACTGCTGATAAAGCTCATTCGCATCCAGATCAGGCAAGTCTTCGATCCTGACAATTTGAACCGTGAGGTTATCCAAACTTCCCTGCCCATAAGCTTCGGCCACGATGGCTTTCGCGGCGTTATCCAAATCATTTCCGGACTCATTGACGGCATTGATGATGAAATAAGGGCTGGCATGCTCATAAACGCCATCGGTCGCGAATAAAAAAATATCGCGCGTTTCCACCGGCAGCGCTTGGTAATCGATTTCAAGCTGCGAATTTATGCCTAAAGCGCGGCCGAGGTAGCTTTTGTCCTGCGATATCCAAAACCGATGATCGTGGGTCAATTGTTCCAGCGCGTTGCCGCGCAAGCGATAGATTCGCGTATCGCCCACATGAAAAATATGCGCGGTGGTCGACTTGATCACCATGGCGCTCAAGGTGCACACATAGCCTCTGTCGTTATCGTAACGGTACTGGCTTTGCCGGGTCTGCGCATGCAGCCAGGAGTTGGTCGCTATTAAAACCCGCTGGGCCGACTTCTTGACTGACCAGGCGTCAGACGTGCAGAAATAATCTTCTAGAAACCCCTTAACAGCGGCTTCGCTGGCAATTTGGCTCACGTCGCTGCTGCTGATCCCGTCGGCCAGCGCAATGGCAATGCCTTTAGAACTCAACTGAGGCTCTTTCGGGATATAAACGCCGTGAAAATCCTGATTGGTTTCCTTGCGGCCCGGGTCGGAATATTGCCCTACGGAGATTGTTAATTGACCCGGCATTTTATGTTTAAGGAAATGGGGAAGGGGATGCCCCAGCCGCATCGGCAACTGAGGCTCTATCGTTGGTAATGCAAATTATTTGATGGAGCGTTTGGGCGCCGTTTTGATATGCGTGGAATACAGAGTCAGCCCGGTAAACGCAAGACCGCCCACCAGATTGCCCACCACTGTCGGAATTTCATTCCAGATGAAGTAATCCATGATCGAAAATTTTCCGCCCATGATCAAACCTGATGGAAACAAGAACATGTTGACGATGGAATGTTCGAAGGTCATTGCAAAGAAGAGCATGATCGGCATCCACATGGCAATCACCTTGCCGCTCACTGTAGTAGAAATCATCGCGCCTACTACGCCGGTAGATACCATCCAGTTGCACAGCATGCCCCTGATAAAGAGCGTCAGCATGCCTGCCGCACCGTATTTCGCGTATCCCAGCGTACGCGCTTCACCGATGCCGGCAATTTTTTGGCCTACTTCATTGGGCTCGGTCGAGAAACCAAAGGTGAAGACGATCGACATCATCACGGCCACCGTCAACGCGCCCAGGAAATTGCCGATGAAGACCAGTCCCCAGTTTCTTAAAATGCCGCCGATTGTTACCCCGGGACGTTTATCGATCAATGCCAGCGGCGTCAAAACGAACACGCCGGTCAAGAGATCGAAACCCAGCAGATACAACATCGAAAAACCGACAGGAAACAATATGGCGCCGATAAGCGGAGAACCCGTCTGGACGCTCATTGAAACCGCAAACACCGCAGCCAGCGCCAGGATGGCGCCGGCCATATAGGCTCTGATTACCGTATCGCGGGTTGACATGAATATTTTGGATTCACCCGCATCCACCATCTTTGTGACAAATTCTGAAGGGACTAAATAGGACATTATTTTTCTCTAAATCTAAAATTAAGACATGAAATTCAATTAAGAACCAATTTTGCAGTGGGTACATGTGCTCGCTTAGCAGCAAAAAGCGCACCAAAAATAGAAAATCAGTTCTATCCTACTGTTATCCAAGGCATTTAATTTTTTGTAATTTCGGTTTTACTGCATATTGAGCGCGCTATGCGCCACTATGGTGCATAATGAAGCTTAAAAGTTCTTGCTGCAGATCGAACTAGATAATAGAGGGTGGCAGGAAAAGATCGATCAGTGGGAAGGGCGAGTATCCCGCTTCAGTCGGGTCGAGCCAACCGTTAGCAAATCCCGCTCGATCAATGCAGGGTATGGTAGGGATAGTATGTGGGCTGATTGAGATATATCTGGGGTGCAGCCGAATTTTTACTTATTCATGTTGCAAGTACAGCACAGACATGTTCAGTATAAAAATACTGAACATGAATAGACTGACCCAGCCAACAGTCTTGAATAACCGGGTTGTGGGGCGATACAGCAGGCCGACAATGGCGATGCCTGTCATCATGATGGCCGATTGGGTCGAAACCAGATGCACGGTCGAAACATCGGCAAGTAAAGGGCCTTTTAAATAAGCTAAATCATCCAGAGCAATGATGACCAGATCGAACAGATTGCTTCCGAACAAGTCGCTGATGGCCATATCCAGGGCGCCGATTTTGAACGCCGAAAACGTTACCGCCACTTCCGGCATCGAAGTCGCCAACGCCACAAACACCGTGCCTACGAAGCTGCGCTGCCACCCCATGGTCTGGGCGACATGCTCGGCCGTCAATGGCAAACGGATGCCCGCGGCAATGACCGCGGTCGCGGCAACACAATAAAAAGCAATGGCCTGTGACAAACTGATTTTCGGATGGCGTTCGACAATATCTTCCATCGCTTCAAGTTGCTGAGTTTTTTCATACCTAAACACCGTGCGCATCGCCACGATGTAAAACAAAATGATGATAGGGGTGTACAGACCGATATGCCGCAAACTGAAATCGAACCCGTGCCTGTGCAACAGGATGTTGAACGCCACGAATCCGAGCAGTACCACACCGAACCCGGCCGAGAGTATGTGGCCATGACTGATTCGGGTATAGACCGACGAGTCTCGATGCATAAAATCCAAAAACACAATCAGCAGCAAGTTGAATACGCAACTGCCCAAGGCATCGCCTAATGCAATATCCGGGGCGCCGACATAGGTTACCGAGCTGATTCCCGTCACCAATTCGGGTAAGGAAGTGACTGTCGCCAGCATGGAAAAGCCCACCCAGCTTCCGCCCAGGCCGGTCTTTTCGGCAATGACATCGCCATAGAGGGAGAGGAAATAGCCGGCGATGCCTATGATCAAAGCCAAGCCGGCAAACTCAAGAAATAAAAGCCAATGTGACATCCGTAACTCCTGTCTATCATGCGTTTAAAATGCCGCCGATCCAGCCCGTCGGTGCAGGCAGATTCAATTCGAACTTTTAAATGATGCCCATCCTATTTCAACGCTATTTATATAAAGTCTTGATGTCTTCAGGCTTGGCATAGTCGACACCGACACTGATGACGAAACTCGAAACTTCCTCGATATTCATCTGCGAGTGCATGACCTTGGACTTGTCTACCATTACGGTGAAACCGGAGGTTGGGTTGGGGGAGGTGGGGATATACAGGATATAACAATCGCCAATGCGGTTGGTGACATAGGCGGGAACCCACATACCGTCCTTGGGGTATTCTACATACACCGCTTCGCGAAGTTGTGATTCTTCCGCCCTTAGGAATAAGCGCAATAATTTACGGGTTACCCGGTAAACACTGCTGATAATGGGAATTCTCTGAATCAGTTTTTCCAGGTAGTAGAGCATATGTGCTCTGTCATGTTTCAGCAACTTGCCGAAATAGGCCAACAGCCCAATCGCGGCGGCAAATAAAGCGATGGTGATCAAAGGGTTTTCGTATGTGCCGTGCACGAGCAAAACGAAATTCTTTAAAAAACGTTCCACATAAACGATGATTTGGAATATCAGTACGATCGGAACAAAGCCGACAATTCCGATGAGGACATAGTCTATGAATGTTTTAAGTTTCGTATTCATTGTTATTCTCTCTTACTATTTACGGAATGAGCGAAAATCGACTTTTCGATGCCTTATCTGCATTCTTCAGGCTTGGCCGCGTTCCCTAGCATACCATACGGAGTTCTGCTTTTTACTCCCTTTTGACTCTAACACCATTTAACCCTGAAGCGGGCAATGTAGTCCAACAAGTTGCGCATTCGCACGTCGTTCATCGGAGAGCCGCGTACTACTAATTGCGCGCTTATCCGCTCAGCCTTGTCCGCTAAACCGAGCGCGCAGGGAACATGGGTGCAAAGCATTGTGCCTGACGGCATGAATGACATGCAGAATCATGAAACGAAGGATTTTTTGCTGCTGATCGGAGAATCGCTGCCGTCGGTGTACCGGTGACGCTTTAGAAAATGGTCAAAGCCTCCCTGCAAATAGCTGTCGAGCCATTGGTTCAGGGTTTGGCGACGAACTTTGTATTGGCGATAAACTTTCTCCAGGGTCAGTCCGTCCTAAATCGCTTTAGCACAATGAGCCGTCTCCGCTGCCAGAACTTTTGATGACTGTAATAGACTGTACGGGCAACCTGGTCAGTGGAAAGCTTCTAATAGCGCCCGTGGTTTTGTTGGGCCAGAGACCTCTATAACTAACCAAAGCGGAATTACAATTTATCTTCATTCGCCCGCCGAATTATTGCTAACCGATCCTCAAGGGAGAAAACTGGGAATTGACCCGACCACTGGGCAATATTTCAAAGAAATACCTAAATCATTCTATGAACTGAGTGCCTTGACGGATCAAGAGACGGGGCTGACAGATGAGCCATCGAAGGAACTGACCTTCGGAGAACCCCTCGATGGCGAGTATTCTCTTGAGGTTATCGGCACCGGCAGCGGTGACTATGCCCTTGAGGTTCGAGCAATGGATAATACGATGCAACGTTCTTCATTTTTAGTCGATCAGGTACCGATAATACCGAACGAACGGCATAGCTACCGTTTTTATTTTTCTGGCACTGGTGCGGCACCACTGGAGTTTATCGCCAATTTCAATGGCAATGGACAAAATGCCAAGGTCAATAGCCTCCTCAGTTACAATGCGCCAACGAACAACCGGACGCAGCTTCCAGCCGGAACCGATTCCTATACAGTTTCCGTTTTCTATAGCAGGAACATTCTCTCTCAGAGCTTCCGCGCCGTATTCAACGGGGCGGACATCAGCTCGGCTTTTCATCCGATTCCCGGCACGAACGAACGGGTAACGCTACCGCTGACCGTCGGCAGAAACCTGTTACACCTGACCGTCGAAGGCGATATTAACGGCAGGATTGCTACCGATTCGGATCGCTTGACATTAATTGTACCGTAGCTTAGGGTTTGGCTGGAGTCTCCTGCAATGAGATGCCAGAGTGATTCCAGCCAAAATTCGGCAGAGACTATGATTATTTGGCCGCAAGCCGGCCGGGGTGAACATGAGGTGCGATCGTGAAAATTTCCGAAGCGTTAATTGCTTTATTAATCGCTGGCATCCTTACCATTGCTACCGTTGCCGCTTTTATTGCCTATAAAGACGCCCTTCCGTATGGCTTTGTGGACGATTCAACACAAGGCGAAATTCATCAAATAGATTTGGATGGACAGGGTGGATATGAGATGCGTTTTTTACGTTCATCTCCGCCTCACGAGCGTGTTTTTTTAGAATCCGGTACCTATTCTGATTCCGGCGGCGATGAAATAACCCTGACTTCAGAAAATGGTCATACTTATAAAATCAGAGTGTGGGGCAGGGGTACAAAGCGGCCGCAATACAGATTAAGCCTTGAGAAATCTCCTACGCAATAGGTTAATTACTCCCTTTTGACTCTAAAATATTAGACGTTTTTTCGGTTAAAAGGGAGTAGCTTGTGTCGGCACTGACGCATAATAATGAATCGGCCTGTTGATCGAGTGTTGCGCTACGTATCAGGCAAATTTTTCTGAAAAGATCCGCTCATCGCCGATCCCCTGGCGAAGGGCGGTTTGCGTGGCTGCGGCCACCAGCGGCGGCGGCCCGCATAAATAAACGTCGTATTCGTCCGGCTGATCCCGTAAATAGCGCTCCAGCGCGTCGGCAGGCGTTCCGTTGAAACCGGACCAGTCGGCAGACGGCTGCCACACACACGGCGTCACCGCCAGGCCGGGCAGTTGTTGCTGCAAATCCCGCAGTTCATCCAGATAAAACAGCTCGCTTTCCCGGTTGACGCCGAACAGCAAATGGATGCTTCGGTCTTCCCCCCACTCGGCCATCCGGCGCAGGATCGAGAGGAACGGCGCCAGGCCGGTGCCGCCGGCGATAAAAATCGCCGGATTGAAACTGTCGGCCTGCAACCCGAACGCCCCGCCGGGCCCGTAAACGTTGAGCACCTGGCCGACTTCCGCTTCCCGGCTCAGATACGTGGAAAAGCGGCCTTCCGGCTGCAAGCGAATCAGAAACTCCATCTCGCCCCGCCAGTTGCCGGTGTTGGCCAGCGAATAGGCGCGGCGGACATCGGTGCCGGGGATTTCCAGCTCCATGCATTGCCCCGGTTCGAACTCGACCGCTTTGCCGTCCTGTTCGTCCTGCCAGCTTAGCCGAAGCCGCACCGTCCTCTCCGCCACTGCCTCCAAACCGGTAATGACCGCCTGCCTCGCGGCGTGCTGGCCGAACTGGATGTGGGCATAGTCGTAAGGCGCCGTAATGCGCAGATCGCTTTGCGGGTACGTTCTGCACAGCAGCACGTCGCGCCGTTCCGCGGCTTCTTCGGATAAGACTCCGGCATTGTGGCTGCCCAGCGTATAGTCGCCTTCGGCACAGTGCCCCAAACAGGCGCCGCAACCGCCGTCCCTGCATAGCGACGGCAACAGGATCGAGGCTGCTTCGCCGGCGCTGATCACATCGCCGCCGTCGGCGCAGGTAAACACCAACTCATGCCCGTCACGGGTGGTTAGCGTAATTTGATGATCGGACATAATCGCTCCTTATCGATCCGGCCCATTAGGCCGCAGTTTTCATCGCGTCGCGGATATCTTCGGCGGCGGTGCCGGTGGCTTTCAAGTCGAATGCTTCGCCGAGTTTGGCCAGCAATGCCGGGGTTAAAAAAGCCGGCAGCGTCGGACCCAGCCGAATACCCCTTATCCCGAGCGACAGCAAAGTCAGCAGTACCGCCACGGCTTTCTGTTCGAACCAGGAAATCATCAGCGACAACGGCAGGTCGTTGACGCCGCAGTCGAAGGCTTTGGCCAGTGCCGAGGCGACCTGGATGGCCGAATAGGCATCGTTGCACTGTCCCATGTCCAGCAAGCGCGGAATGCCGCCGATGCTGCCGAAATCGTGGGTATTGAAGCGGTATTTGCCGCAGCCCAAAGTCAGTATCACGGTTTCGTCAGGCGCTTGTTCGGCCACTTCGGTAAAATAATTGCGGCCGGGCGCCGCGCCGTCGCAGCCGCCGATCAGGAAGAAGTGCTGTATCGCGCCGGTTTTGACCGCGTCGATCACTTTGTCGGCCACGCTCATCACGGTATCGCGGCCGAAGCCGACGTTAATCAAGTGTTCCGGCGCATCTTCGGCGAAGCCGGGCAGCGCCAGCGCCGCTTCGATAACCGGGGCGAAGTCGCCGTTGACGATATGCCGTACCCCCGGCCAGCCGACGGGGCCGGCGGTGAAAATCCGGTGCCGGTAGGAATTGGCGGGTTCCACCAGGCAATTGGAAGTCATTAAAATAGGCCCCGGAAATTGCGCGAATTCGTGGTGCTGATTTTGCCAGGCCGTGCCGTAATTGCCGGCCAGATGCGGATAGGCTTTCAATTTGGGATAGGCATGGGCCGGCAGCATTTCGCCGTGGGTGTAGATTTTGATGCCCAAGCCCTGAGTCTGCTCCAGCAGTTGCGCCAGATCATGAAAATCGTGGCCGCTGACCAGGATCGCCTTGCCTTTGACCGGCGCGATATTGACCGTGCCGATTTGCTGGGCGCCGAAATTGCCGGTATTGGCTGCATCCAGCATTTCCATGACTTTATAGTTCAATTGGCCGATGCGTAAGGCCCAACCCAGCAATTCATCGGGATCGGTGGGATGTGTCGCCAGATAATCCAGCGCGTCTTCGAAGCCTGCGTAAATTTCGTCGTCGCGGTAACCGAGCATCAAGGCATGATAGGCATAGGCCGCCGCGCCTTTGATGCCATAGAGCAGCATGGCCCGTAAACCGATGATGTCTTCGCCGCATTCCCGGAGTTCCAGATTGATCGCCGCCTCTTTCGCCTGAATCAAGAGTCCCGGCAGGCTGCCTGCTGGCTGCCATTGCGCAGAACCGGAAAAGGTTTCAACGTCGATGCCGCGCTGCAAGGCAAGCGTTTCGTATTCCGCCTTGAGCCGGTCGCGCCATTGCGCCGTTTCCTTAATGAACTGCACGAAGCGGCCGGCATTGAAATTGACGTTGGTCAGCGTGGTGAACAACGTGTACAGCATAAACTCATCGGCTTTCGTTTGATTCTCGCCGAGCTGCCGCAAACGTTTGGCATATTGCGCAACGCCCTGCAGGCCGTAGATCATCAAATCCTGCAAATCCGCGGTGGTTTCGTCTTTACCGCAAACGCCTTTGGTTTCGTGGCAGCCGTTGCCTGTGCTGGAACGGGCGGTTTGTTCGCATTGATAACAAAACATGGTGTCTCCTCTTAGGTGCTACTGATGGCTTTAAGTGCTTGCCAGCGTACTCCCTTGCCGTTACAGTGTCCTTGACTT
The DNA here is from genome assembly GCA_051061095.1 of Methylomicrobium sp. GTDB lineage: Bacteria > Pseudomonadota > Gammaproteobacteria > Methylococcales > Methylomonadaceae > Methylomicrobium. The sequence goes on from JBPFEE010000012.1 coordinate 179,394, forward strand.
AAATCAAGCGGGATTTTTTATGACGATCGACGACAGGGACGGCCTACGGCAACACTACCTTTTTGCGGTTCTGGACGACGCGCCGCTCGGCCGTGTGCTGGCGGCCGTGCAGGAGATAAGCCTGGAGGAGGGCGACCATTTGTTTAATGCCGGCGACCAGGCGCGCTATTTTTACCTGCTGCGAACCGGGCAGATTCAGCTTTACCGGCTATCGCCCGGCGGAGAGGAAAAAGTGATAGAGATCATCCAGCCCGGGCAAACGTTTGCCGAAGCGGTCATGTTCTTGAAAACCAATACCTATCCCGTCAGCGCCAAAGCCATCGTAAGCAGCGGCTTATGGCGGATCGACATGGCGGTTTTCCTGAGCATCCTGCAGGAATCCAGCGAACTGTGCCTGCGTTTGCTGGGCAGCATGAGCCGGCGATTGCACGGCGCCATCCAGGACATCGACCAATTGACGTTGCAAAATGCCGGCATGCGGGTCATTCAATTGCTGCTGCACTCCGCGCCCGACAGCGCTGCTAACCGCTACAGTCTGGAATGGGAAACCCCCAAGCAAATACTGGCTTCCAGGCTGTCGGTGCGGCCCGAGACTTTCTCCCGCATCCTGCAGCGGTTAAGCCGCCAGGGTCTGATAACGGTGCAAGGAAAAATGATCGAGGTACTGGATGCGAAGGCGCTGCGGCGAGCGCTGGATGTGGTGGGGTAGGCCAATGGGGTAATGGTTTTGTCCCGATATTTTGTTGATAGCCATTAAGGCTGCTATTGAGAAAATCAAATGGCTTATAAATCAGACAATCAACTCAGTCATATTTTGTTTATTCCTCATGGCGGAGGTCCTTTACCTCTGCTTGGCGATAAAGGGCATCGGCATCTGGTTACGTTTCTGCAAGAGATCCCATCCGACTTGGGGCAGCCATCAGCCATCATGGTGATTAGCGCCCATTGGGAAGAGGACATCGCGACGATAACCAGCGGCGCCAACCCTGCGCTGATTTACGACTATTACGGTTTTCCTGATGCGTCATATCAAATTCAATATCCTGCTCCCGGTTCGCCCGGCCTTGCGGATAAAATTTTTCAGCTGCTGACTCACAGCGGCATCGAAGTCCGGCTCGACAGGGAACGCGGTTTTGATCACGGCTTATTTGTACCGTTAAAAATCATGTTTCCGGAGGCGAACATTCCATGTGTGCAGTTATCTTTGGTCCGTGGCCTGGATCCGGTAACACATATCAATATCGGCAAAGCCCTGTCGGCATTACGAGAGGAAAATGTGCTGATCCTCGGTTCCGGTTTTTCGTTTCATAACCTCGGCGCCTTTTTTGTTCGGAACAGCGAATCGCCCGATTTAAAGAACACTGCATTTGAAGAATGGTTGATAGAAAGCTGTACCAATCCGGCTCTCTCGGCCGGCGAGCGCGAAACGAGGCTCATCCACTGGCGGGATGCGCCGTATGCGAATTACTGCCATCCCAGAGAAGAGCACTTATTGCCGCTGCATGTTTGCCTGGGGTTGTCCGACGCTCCGGCAAGGCTGGTTTTTAATGCGGAAGTGCTAGGCAAAAAAGCCAGCGCCTTTCTATGGTGACTTTGCCGCAGGATAGGTTAATTATCGGGAGCCGCAAAGCTTGCTTTGCCAATGACGTGGCGGATTGGCAAAGCGGGCTTTGTCGCTCCAATAAATTTAATAAGTCTGTTTGCCGAACAGGTTCCACAATCCCAATATGCTGACGACGGCCAATCCGCCGCCAAGCCAGCGTTTAAAAAGTAAATCGTTACGCAAAATGGCGTTATGTGCCTTCAAACCCAGGATATGCCCTATGGCGGCAACCGGCAAAAGCATCAGTGCCGCCTGCAAATGCAAATCAACCGAGAGGACAATAAACGTTGTCATTTTGATAGTGACCAATATGAACCACAAGACAAACAGGGTATCGCGCAATTTGTACTTGCTGACGTTGCGCATGTAGACCGCTACCATCAACGGGGCGCCGCTCAGCGAAATCCCTGCAATGTATCCCCCTAAAACCAGCAGGGCTCTATCCGCCCAGACATGGCGGCTTGCAATGCCCCGGTTGAGTATCCACGTCACGCCGTAAAACAAGGTCACCGAATAAATGAAGCCGTTCAGCCAAAGGAGCGGCAGATTCACCAGTCCGAAAACGCCGACGACGGCGGGAGGAATGATGTAAAGCGAAGAGCGGAGCAAGTAGCGCCAGTCGACATTATGCAGGCGGTTCAGCAGCGTTAAGCCGGAAAAGAACAGCAAATGCACGCCGATGATGGGCAACCACAAAAGCGGAGTATCCTGTACGAATAACATCAGCGGCAGCCCCAGGGCGGCGCCGCCGAAACCGAGACCTGTCCGCACAAAGCCTGTCCAAACGAAAACCAGAGCAATGGACAGCATCTGGCAGAGAGAAAAATCCAAGAACATGATCAAAAAAGTCCGCTTTAATTTTCCATCATAAGGTTTAAACCACCGGCTCTAGCCGGTCAGCTTTAGTTGCGATAATCAATGCCAAGCCAGTAGCCTCGATGCGGTGTAACGAAATCGAGGTTTACAGACTACGGAACTATCCTCGATTCCACTCCGTTACATCGAGGCTACCAGCTAAAGACAACTATTCAAGCCGGACGATCCGGCCTTCCACCTGATTCGTCACGGTCCTGTTCGGCAGCCGGCCGATAGCGTCCTCGACGGCGGTTCGGAAGCTGACCCCAATCCCGTCGTCCAGACGCGGCGGGCTGGATTTTCCTTTGCCGTCGGCAAAGATTTCATAACCGTCGCTAAAGCCCTTTTCCCAGATGAAATCAATGGTGGCAACCCGATATTGCTTATTCGGGTCGAGCGGCGTGTAGCCTGATGCTCCTTGCCGCTTGATCCGAACATCGGCAGGGTCGATCGCATAAGCATAAACGCCGTTCGCTTGCCTGGCGCGGTACTTGAAACGCAGCCCGGACACCTGCAGAAAACGGCCGTCGCCCAGATGGGATTTGGATACCGAGTTTTTCAGCACTTCCAGCAATTGGGCGCCGGACAATTCGAAACTGACCAGTTCGTTGTCGAAATAGAAGAGTCCTTCAATGTCGTAAGCCGTGATCGGGCCGGAAGGTATGTTGTCGTTGATGCGAATAGCGCCGCCATTGATAAAAGCAACATCGGTTTTCATCCGCTCCCGCATGACATCGGCCAGAAAGTTGCCCAACGCCGTTTCCCGGCCGCGTACCGCCGGCTCGACGCCTTCCAGTAAATGGCGGGTATATCCTACAACCTGGTTCAGGTCCTTGTTTTGTTTCTTGAAGGCTTGCGCCAATCGGGCCAGCTGCTTGCCGACCTCGGCATCCACCAGGGCATCTTTGGCGATCTTGCCGTCCAGGTCGATTTTCCGGTGACTCGTTTCGACCCTGCCGTCAGCCAATACCCGGACATCATGAACCACGGCGCTTTTGTTATCCGCATCGGCCTTGGTAATCCAGATGTTGCCGATACGATGTTCAAGATAGAGATGCTCATGGCCGCCGACGATCAGGTCGACCTCGGGAAACTCGCGCGCCAGCCAGCGATCCTGATCGAATTCCTGATGGGTGAGGGCGATGATGACGCAGGCGCCTTGCGCCTGCAAATCGGCGATAGCTTTCTGGATCGCGGCGCGGCGCGCGTCCACATCGTAATCGAAACCGACATAGGATGGCTGCTGAATATCCATCGTGATGCCGAACAGGCCGACCTTGATGCCGCCGATCTCCTTGATCAGCAGGTCATGGACATTGCTTAGCCGCTTCGAGAAGGGGACGCCGGACGAATGCCCGGAGGAAAGATAGCGGGCATTCGAAGAAAGCCAGGTGAAATCCGACTGCGCGATGCGCCCCAGCAGCACGCCGGGATCGGGATCGTCGAATTCATGATTGCCGAACACGACGATCATGTCATCATCGAATGCCGCGTCGTCGCCGTCCATCAAATTCAAAACCTTGATCATCGAATCGGCTTTCAAATACTTGCTCATGATCGAAGCAAAGAGAAAGTCTCCGCCGTGCAGCATCAATACAGGTTCGCCGCCTCCCAGAAGCTGCCGGCGCAGCGTGCGCAGCCGGGCAAAGCCGCCGATGCTGCCGTTTTCCAGCCCCTCGACCTTATAGGTATCGTTAACCTGTAAAATCGAAAAATGCGCCTCGCGCCGAGTGTCTTCAGTGTTTGCGCCAGCACCAGGTTTTGCTATTTGGGAACAGCTTGCTGGGCAGACCAAGGCGCTGGCGAACAAAATACGCCCCGCCCATTTCAAATGTTTCATCGCTCTACCGTTTTTTGTTAAACACCAGTGGCATTTTGAGCCGGGTTTTATAACACGTATCCAACGCCACGTTAATGGGAATTATTACTAAGCCGTCACCATTGTATGATCAATCGATCGGAGGCTCTGACTGCCGGAATACGAACTCATGATAAAGCTATCGCCGCGCCAAGAATCTGTCCAACTGATTCGCAAACGCTTGTATGTCGCGAGCATTCAACGCGGCTGGCCCGCCGGTATTGATTCCGCTCGCGCGCAACGTATCCATGAAATCGCGCATATTCAAACGCTCCTTGATATTGTCCGGGGTGTAACGCTCGCCGCGCGGATTGATGGCATGGCCTCCCTTGCCGAGCACTTCATGCGCCAACGGAATATCGCCGGTTATCACCAAATCGTCGGCGTTCATTCTTTTGACGATTTCGTTATCGGCCGCATCGAAACCGGAAGTTACCTGCAGACGTTTGATATAGCGTGAAGGCGGCGTCTGAACAAATTGATTGGCAACCAGGGTGGTGGTGATGGCCATGCGCTCCGCCGCCCGAAACAAAATCTCCTTAATCGCTTTCGGACAGGCGTCCGCATCAACCCAGATTTGCACAGTTTCGCACTCTTAAGCTTGTGGGGTTGCGTCAGAACGACTGGCCGGGCCGATAATGGCTTTTTTGGTAAATCTCCGTGACGGCCTCTCCGTTCCATACATAACAAAAATGCGGGCCCTGGCGTACGGGAGAGAGTATGCGCGGCCTGAAAACGGCTACGCACTCCCCGCCGGAATATCGCACACTGTCATAAACGATACCGTTTGATCCGGTGTCGCGCAATGCTTTCGCCAGGGATTGAGGATGAAGATAACTCCGGGGGTCAGCCGTATAAATCGTCGGCATCCCGGCTTGCATCCTGCGAATATCATGCAGTTCCGAGTCAAGATCGGAAGCATAGCTGCGCATGTCGATTTCTATTGGCGGCTCATTCGTTGCCGCCAGGAACCGGGCTTTATGAAATCGGGTTTCTGCAATCGCCGTGTCCATATCTTTGCCGGCATAGTAAACCCCATAAGTGCCGTCCGTAAATCGGCTTCCTTCCGGGTTAAGATGGGTGAAAGCGGCCATAATCGGCGTGGTCCCCGGTCCGGAGATGCGGTCTTCGGGAGGAACCAGCCTGATATCGCCAGACTCATCCAGCAGCCGGTCATTCGTCAAGGCTTCGATGGCGAAAATAATGTCCAGGTCTTTCGGTGCGGCTACCCGATCGAATAATCCCACCGGCGGAAACCGGCTTGGGACCAGCCGCCAGCAGGGATGCCAAACCACGCGGCTGAGCGGCGGCGAAGGCGCGATCATTAACCGCGTTGACCGTCGAGGTATTGACGAACCACATACAAGTCGATGACGCGGCCTTTCATCATCCGATCGAGCGCCGATTCGCCTTGAAACAATCCCGCCGAATTCGGGCGCTTGATCCATTGATCCGCCGCTTCGGGTTTAGGCAGCAAGATTTGCAAGGCTTTGTAAATACCGAAAATATAAGAGAGCCTTTCCAGCTTGTCGGGATTCAGTTTGGCGAGTTCAGGCTGCTTCTTCCACTTGAAGAAGGTGCTGCGGGAATCCAGGCCCAGCAATGTCATCGCTTCATCCGTGCTGAGCTTCCAGGCTTCCGCAATATTAAAAAAAGTCCGCAATGCGCTCTTTGCAATCATGGCGTCGTCAAGCCCAGGGCGACTGTTTGCAATGGATAACATGGCGTATCTCCAAAGTGTGTATATTAATGTACAAAATATAAAATAAGTCTATATATGTACTATGTCAAGGTTTTTGCCCGTCAATTCCCTAATCTTCCGTCTTTCGTTCAAAAAGCCATGATCGGCAAGAGGGCGGGCTGGCGCGGATGATTTGAGGCTTTCCGAGGGGATATCGCGTTTGAAGCAGCGGAAAAACAAGGCGAGATTCCGGGGACGGTACGGTTAGGGGACAACGGTCAAGGATTGGGTTCTTTATCCAGGCTGAATTTTTTGAGAGCCGCGAGTTCCCCATCGGAAACCACGAGCGTCAATGCCAGAGTCAACCTCGTGAGAACATACCCGCTAATTTCAGGTTAAGGCGTCTCTTGCACGACAATCTTGTTGCGGCCGGTATTCTTGGCCCGGTACAGGGCGGCATCGGCCCGTTCGATCAAGCTTTCCACGGTATCGCCGCTACGCCACACGGCAATGCCCGACGAGACCGTTACCTTGCCAACGGTGTCAATATTGCCGTTCACTTTCAAGCGGGTCGTCTCCATGACGCTGCGAATCTGCTCGGCGATCGTGAGCGCTTCGGCCAAAGACGTCTCGGGCATGATAATGGCTAATTCCTCGCCTCCATAGCGGGCGGTATGATGATGCCCGGCCATATATTTTTGCAATAAGGAAGCGCAAAAGCGGAGCACTTTATCCCCGACCAAATGGCCATGGGTATCATTAATGCGTTTGAAATGATCCAGGTCTAATAGAACCAGACAGCCCTTTTGCGCGCTCGGGCTCGTCACGAAGGCATTTAAGGCAAAATCGAATGCCCGTCGGTTTAACAGGCCGGTCAAGGCATCGGTTTTAGCGATTTCCCGTACCTGGTTCAGTTCATTGCGCAGATGCTCCATTTCCTGATGGGTTTCATCCAGTTTGGCTTTTAAGGCCTTACTGGTTTGGGCCAGATGTTTGGTTTCCTGGATGATCTCGGACAAAATGGTTTTTAGGCCAGCTTGATTCGCGGTTTCAGTCAGGGTTTGGGACTGAGCGGTAAAGAGATCGCCGGCCACTCCGGCTTGCTCGCTGGTCAGGCTAACGGCCTGGGCGGCCTGATCCACGAGCCGTTGCAATTGCGAATTGATGTTTTCAAACGATTCCACCGAGGCATGACAGATATAAGTTTTATACAGCCTTAGGCTAGTGTCCGCGTCAAAAGTTATTTTATTGCACACTAAAGCATCGAGTTCCTGAGACAACTGTGCGTTGCGTCCGGCGACATACTCATACCAAATCGCGTAATTGATAGGATCTGTCGGTATGTTATTTTTTACCATTAATGGTATGCACTGGCGCAGGTATTCTGCATGTTGTTCAGGCGGTGCATCATAAGAAGGCAAAAATGAAGAACTGACTGTCATGGTGAAGAGCAAAAATTACACATATGAAATCTTGAATTAGGGTAAGCCATGCGTTAGGGAGAACTCACAAAAACATGCTCAACTTCTCCGCTATGGTTACGTTGATGGTTATCTGTATAATGCCATTGGTCATGGTAATTTTGGATTAATGGGCCGAATTCAATTAAGTGAAATCTAAAAGTGATAATGAGTCGCCTTTCTTTTGGATTCATAAGCTTCAATGGGCGGCAGACCTAGTCCATAAAAAACAGGCGCCTGTGCCTTGAAGTCAGGATGACTACACTGTAATCGAATTTTGAAGATAAGCCCACATTGAATTGTAACAAAATGTAACTTACTCAAAGGCTTGTAGTACTTTGTTATGACATAACTTTTAAAGTGTTAACCTCTTATGCAGAACGTGAAAATTCTGATAGTGGATGACGATATTCGGCTTAGGCTGCTACTGGAGCGCTATCTGAGAGAGCAGGGGTTTATCGTACAAGCCGTTGCCGATGGTGAACAGATGAAGAAATGGCTGTCGCGCCGTCCCTTCGATCTGATCGTGCTGGACTGGGAGTTACCGGGCGAGGACGGTTTATCGATTTGCCGAAGGCTCTGCTCTGATCCAAACAGTCCGCCGGTGATCATGCTGACCGCCAATGGCAGCGAAATGGACCGCATTACGGGTTTGGAAGCGGGCGCTGACGATTATCTCGGCAAGCCGTTCAATCCTCGCGAATTGACGGCCCGCATTCATGCAGTGCTGCGCCGCTGCTCGCGTCCTATCGCTGCCGTTCCAGGAGCAACTCGTGCGCCGTTGCGTTTTGGCCCTTTTGTTTTGGATTGTGCGGAACGCCGGTTGTACCGTGAAAATACCCCGATTGATCTGACCTGTGGCGAATTTGCGCTGCTCAAGGTGCTGTCGGAGCATGCAGGCGAGCCTTTATCGCGGGAGCGCCTGGCTCATTTGATCGATGGCCGCGACCATACCCCCAACAACCGGGCGATCGATATTCAGGTTTCCCGACTGCGCCGCTTGCTCGAGGATGACCCGGTGCATCCGCGTTTTCTGCAAACGGTTTGGGGGCTCGGCTATGTACTGCTTATAGATTGAGGAATGTCACCATGAAGTTTCCGAAAACGCTTTTCGGGCGCATGTTTACACTGTTTATGGTGATGATGGTATTCAATTTCGCGGTCTTGATCGCTGTGTTGATTTTATTTATCTTGCACCCCGCCGGCCATCACTATGCCTATTTGAGCAAAACGGCGGCGGTTCTGATCGAGGAGATTGCGGAACATAGCGATGCCGAATCGAAACGCCGATTATCGGAGCGCCTCAAACAGCGTGCCGGCACCATAATCGCATGGGATGCCGATGAGCGCGGCAGCGCTCCGCCCCGTCGGCCATTTTTTAAGGCATGGCAAGCGGCTTTGCAGGATAACTGGAAAGATGCGCTGGTCATTCGTTATCAGCAAAATGCCAACGATATGCTATGGTTGCAGCATCGAACGCCGCCGGCGTTTTCGCTGGGGTTTCCGGCGGAGAATCTGATGGGAATGACGTTTTTTTTGCTGGCAGACCTAGTAATGGCAGTCGTGTTATCGATGATTGCCGCTTTTTTGGCGGCCCGTCATCTTAGCCGCCCCTTGCAGACATTGGCCAAAACGGCGAGCCGTCTGGGACGCGATTTGCAAAGCGTCGACATTCGACCGGATGGGCCCGAGGAAATTCGCGCCGTGGGATTGGCATTGAATACATTGCGCTGCGATCTCGATCATTTGATCAAGGAGCAGGAATTTTTACTGGCGGGCATTTCGCATGACCTGCGCACGCCGCTGGCGCGTCTGCGCCTGATCGCCGAAATGCTCGACACGGATGCCGTCGCCCTGGGCGAGAGCATGAAGGAAGACATCGAAGAAATGCACTTAATCCTGCAGCATTTTATCGAGTTGACCCGATTTAATATCGAAGAAACCGAGCCGTGGGAAATCGGCGACATTACGCCGCTATTGGTGGATGTAGCGCAAAAATACCAACGTGCGCAAATTGATCTGGAACTTTTCCTGGATCAAATACCGCCCATACGCCATAAGCCGTTGGCGCTGCGACGGCTTTTGTACAATCTGATCGACAACGGCATCAAACATGGCGGCGGCAGCGTTAGGGTCATGGCGGAATCTGCATGGGATCGCGTTCATTTATGCATTGCCGACCAAGGACCGGGTTTGCCCTCGGAAATGTGCAATCAGGAAAAGCGATTGAATCCATCGAAGAAGGAAAGGGGGAGCAGCAGCGGCTTGGGTTTGCATATCGTACAGCGTATTGCCAAGCTGCATAATGCAGAATTGAAATTGTCCAATGGGAAGCAAGGCGGTGCGGAAGTTATAGTGACCCTACAACCTTATTCAGAGCTTCCTTATCGAGCCCCCTCCACCTAAAACGCATATTTCAACAGCAAAATCAGACCGGCCGCGGCAATCGTTCCATGCAGCAGGGCTAACCATTTCGGTACGGAGGTGCGGGTAAGATCGAGGGCAATCAAGACGAATCCGCCTGCGGCGGCGGCAACGAATAAAAGCAGGCTTTCGATAGGCGCCGGATGGTGTTGGATGGCATAGATGATAAGCAATACCAATCCGATGGCGGCCAATGGCCCGTGCGTGAAGGCAACGGCCTTGGGTGTTGGTTTGCTTCTCAGCACGAAGGTCAAAAGAAAAATGCCGAGCAGCGCGGCAAGTGAAAAGAATGCGATGGCTGAAATGATCATTGCCGTGTCCTCCAAAATCAGTGCGGGTTGTCGGCTTCTCTTGTCGGCAGGTTAGTGACGGCCGGTCCTTCGAGCACCTGGCCGTCAACCGTAAATCGACTGCCGTGGCAGGGGCAATCCCAGCTCTTCGCTTCTTCGTTCCAGTTGACGATGCATTTCATATGCGTGCAAACGGCTGAAACCTGATGTAGTGTTCCGGCTTCATCCCGGTGGACGGCAAATTTCTCGCCTTTAATGACAACTGTTTTGCCTTCACCCGGCCGTATGTCGGAAACGCTCTTGGCTTCGGCGCGATAAGGCATATCCTTCATATAGTCCATAAAAACATGGACATTCTCCTTGATGAAGCGGCGCGCCGATTTAAGCGGGTTATGCCGCCGGGGATCGTAAAGTTTTGACCACGGGTTTTCATTGCCCAGAATCAAATCGCTGATGATGATGGCGGCCAGCGTGCCATAGGTCAGCCCATCCGTGGCGAAACCGGTGGCAATGTAAACATCGGCTTTATCGTCAACCGCGCCGATATAAGGCAATCCGTCCGCCGATCTATAATTCTGCGCGCTCCAGCGATAGTCGACGGATATCACATCGAAGCGTGCTCCGGCATAAGTTTCCAGGTTCCGGAAACAGATTTCATTGTCCTTCTTGTGTCCGGCCTTATGCGGCTCGCCCAGAACCAGCAGGTAGTTTTCACCGCTTCTGCCGGTATAGGAGCGAATAGAATGCTGATGGGGCTGACTCATTACCCAGAAAATGCCTTCCGGATAATTGCCTGCGTTCAGTTTTACGGCAATCGCATATTCTCTGTAGACACCCATCAGGGTGTGAACGAACCTGACGCCTTTCGGCGAGTGCGTCGCATGGATGACCTTGTTTGCCGTCACCGCGCCGTTCTTCGTATACAGGATATTCGGCGAGCCCTCTTTAATGCGGAGGACCGGGGTGTGTTCGAATATCGCACCGCCAGCTGTTTGAGTCTGTGCGGCCAGTGCTTTTGCATACTGCATGGGATTGAACTGCGCCTGGTTTTCGATGCGGAGAGCTTTGCTGATATTGAAAGGCAGCGGGGCAGTGCTATCCAGATAAGCATCCAAACCCACATCAAGGCAGGCTCGATATTCTTTTTCCAGGAATTTATCATCTTTTATGGTTTCCGATATTAAACGCCAGGGCCTTCTGTGAAAATCGCAATCCATAGCGAATCCGCGCACCATGTTTTCTATATGCCCCATAGCCGCCGTCCGGGAAGCGGCTATGGCATGGGCCGTTTCCCTACCGAACTTGGACCGGATCGTCTGTAGCCGTTCTTCGACAGTGGCATAGAGATTACCGGTAGAAAAACCGGTCGTTCCGTCACCGACCCGCCATGCTTCGAGCACGGCGACGCTTTTACCCGCCACCGTCAGTAAATGCGCGGCTGTCAGCCCTGTAATGCCGCCGCCGACAATGGCGATATCCACGGTTAAATCTTTCTGCAGGGGAGGATAAGCGCTGGTTTCGGCGTCGTCTTTCCAAAGGGAAGTCTTTTTCATAACTACTTCCGTCCATGAGCATTGGGAAATCGCTCGATCTTTACCGCGTAAAAAAGCGCGGTATAGGAAAAATCGGGAAAAAAGGACTATTTTTTATTAAAGACTTACATTTCGCGATTTAAGTTTATTTAAAAATCAGCGATTTCCATTAAGCCAGCAATATTGCATCCCAATTCTTGGTCTGCCTGATGATCGATACCACATTTCCCTGAATATCCTGTACAAACACATAAAGGCAATCGTATCGGTGCCGCCAGAGTCTGATGAAATGGCTGTGATCGACGCCGAGTTTTTCGCTAAGGGCGCGCCCGGATAAACGGCATACGCCGATGCCGTTGCAATGAGGGCAGGGGCGTAACTTTTTGGTGTGATTGGTTCCGTCACAGGAATGACAGCAAGGGTGCAATATTTCCTGTACCGCCATCTCGGACATTTTTTCAATTACACCGCTGTCTTTGATCTTCCATTGCTCGCGCAGAGCCAAACGGAGACCATAATAAAACACAGCATCCTTCAATCGCTTTTCGCTTTCTTTATCGCCAATTAGCGCATAAAAAAAATCCCATTCCTCTTCTTTCATCTTCGCCAACCTCCCGGCCAGCGTGGCCTAATTTAACCGATCACGACTTATAGACCGCGCTTCAAGGCGATAAGATGCAATTTCCTTAAAAATTCCTCCTCATTGCTTATTTTGTAAAAAAACCATCTGGTTTCGGCAGCAGCCAAGTAGTCAAAATCATCGATTTATTGATTGACTATAAACAGAGTATCTACGCGCTATTTTCTAAATCCGCCTGAAATTCGGGGTAAGGGGAAATTTATCCCGCATTTGATTTATGCGACAAAGCCAGGCCGCACTTATTTTTTATGTTTCAATTGGAGAGGCGCCAATTTCGCTTTGGCTCTGGCGTTCTTCAAAACAGTCAGGGAGGGAATGGATAAGGATTGCGGCTGGTCGGTAATCAGGGGGCTGCATACTACGCCTCGGCATTGCTCGGGGTTTCCGTTGAACTTGGCTATCTGTCCGCCGCCGTCGGTGACGCCTTCAACGTCGAATCCGAGATCGGCATTTCTGTCGGCGCGATTGTTCGAAAGCGTCACTCCGGCGAGACCTTCGGGGAAAGGGGTGGCGTCAGGTCCCCCGGCGACTCGTAGAATGGCTCGGGCCGTTACTCCGTCGTCATCCGGCTCGTCGCCGGCAGGCAAATCCGTGAGCGATTCAAAACCGTTACGGCTCAGACGATTACCGCTCACCCTTGTATTCTGGGCGGGACATACCGGCGGCATAAAGTGGCCTTCGCAAGTAACCTCGATCAGTATTCCGGAGCGGCTGCTGCGGCTGATGTTGTTCCCTATGATTTGGTTTCCGTCAACCACCGGAAGTCCTTCAGCGTTAGGAAGGGCGGATAGATTGATGCCCACCCCGTTCTCCCAGAAGGTGTTATAGCGAATTTTGTTGTTGTTGACCCCCGCGCCGTTCTCGTCGTAGAGATTGACTCCAAGACTGTTGCCCACGAATTTGTTCTTCTCGATCAGCACGCCACTGCTTTTTTGGATACTGATCGCCGATCCGTTTCCGGTAAAAGTCGATTTTCTCACCGCCCCGCCGCCGGCACTGAAAAAGAAATCCAGGACGATATTGGGAATGTTCGTAAAGGTGCTGTTCTTTACGGTGAAGTTGCTACCGGCTTCGATAAAAAAACCTCGGGGTGCGCCGGCGCTTTCGACCGTTAGGTTGGACAGCGTCCCCTTATCGCTGAATTCCCAGTGCATACTGTTGGTTTGGAGCACTCCATTGCGTATGGTAAGCCCGGTGGTAAACGTAGCGCTAAAACCGTCCATTGTAAGGGTAAATCCATTAAGGTTGAAAAACTTGTTGTTCTCATCCCAACTGAAGCCGGTACCGCAGTTTGAATCTTGAGTTAGCCGGTATCCGCCTGTGACGGCGATGACTCCCGGGCAATCCAAAGGGGTTTGGGTGGCGGCATGCGCGAACGGCGCGTATGACATGGCGCAACCGACGGCGGCTAGTAAATGGAAGTTTGATTTTTTGAATTTTGTTTTCATGTGATTACCTTCCTGGAAGTAATATCTTCCTCTTGAAGAGGCGGGCTTGAAGGATGTCTGTGAGTAGCCTCAGACTTTCGAAATCTCAGATTCAGCGGTTCTCCTAAAATGCTTCGTTATTGCCGGGACCTGCTCAGCCGGCAATGCCGAAACCGCCGCCCACAAAATGTCGACTGATCTTTTGGGGCGACTCCAGCCGATCTCTGACGCAACGAAAATAACAAACACTATAGATCGACAAGACAAGAGATTAGTTGGTTCCGGCAAGCATCAGTGGGGACGGTCCGATAAGTTTTCCGAGGCGTCCAGAAATGTGAGGTCGATGGCCAAGATTGTATCTGGATCTGGACCGGGGCACGCCATGGAGGCGCATGACGGTTTGCTGAAGAGGGCGGCGCTCGACCGGCCCTTCCTAACTCGCATCGATTGCGGTGGGACTGGAAAATGGTTCGATCTGCGGATAAAGATTTCGATCCGTGGGAAGACTCGCTCGACGACGGTTGCCCCATGGAACGGGTCCGTGTTCCGGTAGAACGGACCCGATACCAGCTCTCGGCCCACGGCATACGCAAGATCGTCGATTGTTTGTGCATTCAACGTCGGAGCGGGCATGCATCATTTTTTGATGCGTGGCCTCGAAAAATGCCGAGGCGAATTTAGCTTAATGGCTGTTTGTTATAACTTTACCTGCGTACTGAATATACTGGGGGTTGAAGCCTTTAGGGATTACTGCGCCCAGCAATTAAGGAAGGGCGAAAAAAGAACGGTTATTATTTAAAACGGGGGCAAAATCACCCTTTATTGATCCATTTTACCCTGCTACGGTAAAAACTTTTTCAATCGCTTGAAAATCTGTCAATTAGAGGCGATTTTGCACCATAGGGCTCAAGGGTTTTGGGATTCTTTCACAGTCTCTATCGCGAAAACGCCATACATCTTTAGGTATTTACCCCCCGCTCAGCGCCTGAAAAATGTATACGGTCCCATCCTTCGGGACGTGATCCGAGAGCGTCTCTCTATCGATCACTATCGTATCGTTGATGCTGAGATAAACGTGCCGGCGCAGCGCGCCGCGTTCGTCCAGCAGGTAATCGGTGAACCCCGGCGCAATCTCGTCGACCGCACGCAAAATCTCGGCGACCGAGCCGGCCGGCACCGTGACCGGACGGTCTTCGAGTGCCGGAAAGAACCGGAAAAGATGGCGAGTCATTTTTACCGTAGGCATGGCGTTTAGCCGAATCGCACCGAATAGACCGGCGGAAAATGGTTGCCCAGGCATTGCCAGGTTTCGCCGCGGTCTTCCGACAGGTAGACGTTGCCTGTCGTCGTCCCGAAACAGAGGCAATCGCCGGCGATATCCAGCCCATGTCTGAGCACGATGTCGTAAGCATGATCTTGCGGCAGGCCGGTGCGAAACGATTGCCAGGACTGCCCGCCGTCCGTCGTCCGCGCAACGGTCAGGCCGCCGCCGATCGCCATCCGCTCGGAGTCGGCGCGTGCGGGCACGACCCAGGCTGTGCGTCCGTCCTGAGCGTCGACCGCGATCGGGAAGCCGAAATGTACGCCGGCATCCGGCATACTGACTTTTTTCCAGATCTGCGCGCCATCATCGCTGTAAAACACGCCGCAGTGGTTCTGCTGCCAGAGATGATCCGGCTGTCCGGGGCAGCCCGCCACGAAATGCGGATCGTGGCCCCATTCGGCTTCCGGATTCGGCAGATAGTCCATCAACATGCCGCGGTTACGGTTTTGCCAGGTTCGGCTGCCGTCGGCGGTTTCCAGCACGCCGGCCGACGACACCGCCACATGGATGCGATTCGGGTCGCGCGGGTCGATCACGATCGAATGGATGCCCGGTTCGAACACGCCGTAATCAATGCTGGCCGGCGTGCCGCCCCAGCGGTTCTCGCTGGTCGCCTCGCCGGCGAACAGATCGCCGCCGCGGCTTTCGTGATTCCACAACGGCCGGTTGAGTTCCCAACTGTCGCCGCCGTCATCGCTGACGAACAAACCGCCGGGAATGGTGCCGGCATACAGACGGCCGGGTTGCCCGGCATGGCCGAACGCAAGATTCCAGATCTTAAATACGGTGGCGTCCTTGTATTCAGGCTGCCCCACAGGCGCCGCCGGGTCGAAATCTGGCGTCGGCAGGTACTTGACGATGTAGCGCGCGCCTTGCGGGTACTTCAACGAAAGCACATCCTCCCAGGTCGCGCCCCCGTCGTGCGATCGCGACAGCTTGGGCCCCCAGTGGCCGTGATCCAGGGAAGCCCACAGCGTACCGTCGCGCGGATCACGTGCCGCGTAACAGACGGGAATGCCTGCATGCACGATCGGTCGAGGATGCCAGGCGGCATTCGAACGATCAAATATCACCGTACCCTTGCGGGTGCCTAAAAGAATCATGTCGGACATCGGTTTAACCTCATACATACGTGGATGGATGTATCAACAGCCTAATGGGTAGCGCTTTTTTTTTGCCCACTGATTTTGCTAAATGGAGGGCAAACGATAAAGCCGTTTGCCCCTACCGGGCTTTAGCTGTCCTCTTTGTGCTTTGGCAAAGCTCAATCGCTTCGCGAATGCGTTCCATCAGCACATCCAACGATTTAGCTTGTGTATGACAACCTTTTAGAGCAGGAACGGAAGCCACAAAATAGCCTTCGGAATCTTTTTCAATCACTACATCAAATTGCTTCATCATATTTTTAAACTCTATAACTGACGTTACGCGGTAACAAGTGTTTATCCAGCTTGCCGCGCCGACACATGGCCGGGCAACGCTTTTTTGTCCGACATTTCAAGGTCGGAAAGAATCGAAATGTTGGGCACGAAACAGCATGTGTCCAACCTGCCGAGGTGATAGTTGGGTTAGGTCGGATCATACAACAGACACTGTGCAGTCACCAGAAAAAAACAGCTTTAATGTGATTTTGCAAGACCTGCCCCATTCTTTCCACGCTAAAGCATTTTCAGATTGAGTGAGTAGAAACTTCCGTGCCCTGGCGTCGTCGAAGGGGTTTTGCAGTAGGGAAGATCCTGATGCACAGAGCCTATTCGATGGATTTACGGAAGCGAGTGATCGAAGCCTGCGATGAAGGACAGACCATTGCCCAGGTGGCGCAGTGCTTCGCCGTAAGCCCTTCGATTGTGAATCAGTTGCGGCAGCGGCGACGCGAGCGCGGCACCTTGGAGCCCAGACCCCACGGCGGCGGACGCCAGCCCCGACTCTCCCCTGAGCATGACGAGAGGCTGCGCGCGCTGTTGGCGGCGCAGCCCGATACCACCCTGATGGAGTTACGGGCAAAGCTGGGGGTGAAGGTTCACCTCTCCAGCCTCTGGTATCGCCTGCCGCGCCTCGGCCTCACGTTCAAAAAAAACACTGGCCGCGGCCGAGCAAGCGCGTGAGGACGTGCGCGTTCAGCACGACGCCTGGCAACAGGCGCAGCCGATGCTTGATCCGGCTCGTGTTCATTGATGAGACCGGACTCGATACCGCGATGGTGCGCCGTTACGGCTGGGGCGACTGCGGAGTGCGCGTCCGAGGTGCTGCACCGCAGGGGGCATTGGCACACGAGCACGTTCATAGCCGCCTTACGCCAACGGGGCTTAACCGCCCTATGGTGATCCAGGGGGGCGATAGACGGGGCCTGCTTCAAGGCCTATGTGCAAGAGTTCCTCTGTCCGACGCTCGCGCCCGGCGACATCGTGGTCTGGAACAACCTGTCCTCGCACCAGGTCGCGGGTGTCCGCGAGGCGATTGAAGCGGTCGGGGCGACGCTGAAATACCTGCCCCTTACAGTCCGGACCTGAATCCGATTGAGCAGGTCTTTGCCAAGCTGAAAGCCCTGCTGCGCCAAGCCGCCGAGCGCTCAATCGACAAGCTTTGGCAAACCCTCGGCAAATTGCTGGATGAGATTCAATTAGAGGAATGCCGAAACTATTTCAAAAACGCGGGCTATGTCATTAGCTAATAGAGAAATGCGCTAGGATCGTCAACCAAGGGACAGTAATATAGTTTTCTTGCCAACCGTAGTTGATAAAAAAAGGAGGCACTGTGCACGTAACTAATCCCCAAGACATACCAGATTGGATCGTCAAAGCGCTGGACTCCGCCAGCTGCGGCATCACTGTAGCCGACGCGCGACAGGACGATACGCCTCTCATCTATGTGAACCGGGCATTTGAAATCATGACCGGCTATTCGAAAGAGGAAATCCTGGGCCGGAACTGCCGCTTCCTGCGCGGCGATGATCATGATCAATCCGACCTGGACATCCTCCGGGGGGCAATGGACGAGCAGCGGGAGACTGCCGTCGTGCTCAGGAATTACCGTAAGGACGGCAGCCTGTTCTGGAACGAACTGCGCCTGGCGCCGGTTTTTGATGGCCAGGGCCAGCTCACCCATTACATAGGCATTCAGACCGATGTCACGGCGCAAAAGGAAGCCCAGGCCGAAGTACAGGCGCAAGCCCGGCGTTTTTACGAGATCCTCGAAGCCATTCCTTTCGGCGTACTGGTTCTGGATGCGCAAGGCCGGGTCTTCTTTGCCAACAGAGCGGCCGGCGCCATTACCGGAAAAACCTTTGAGCCGGGCGCCATGATCGGCAGCCTGGCGGCGTATTGCCAAGCTACCCTGGCCGGCACCGATACCCCCTATCCGCTTGAAGCCAGGCCGATCATGCGGGCGCTAAGAGGCGACACAGTGTCCGTCAGCGACATGGAGATCCGGCGCGACGGCCGCCGTATCCCGCTCCACGTCAGTGCTGCATCTCCGATACATAACCAGCAGGGCACTATTACCCATGCGGTGGCGATTTTTGCCGATATCTCCGAGATCAGGGAAAAGGAAAACAGGCTGAAAGAGGAAGAGGCGCGCCATCGCGCCCTGCTGAACAGTTCTCTGGATGCCGTCATCACCGTCAATGCGTCCGGAACCATCCAGTCCGCCAACCCCGCGACAACGCGCATATTCGGCTACCGGCCGGAAGAGATGCTGGGCCATAACGTCAAGATGCTGATGCCGGAGCCGTACCATAGTCAGCACGACCGCTACATCGAGCGCTACCTGAAAACCGGACAGACCAAAATGATCGGCACCATCCTGGAAGCCTCCGGGCGGCGGAAGGACGGCAGCGTGTTTCCCGTCGAGCTCTCCGTGACTGAGGTGAAGCGTCCTCAGGGAACACTGTTCAAAGGCATCGTGCGCGACATTTCCAAGCGTAAGGAGGCCGAGGCACTGGTTACACATACCTTGGCCGAACTCAAGCAAAGCCAGGAAAACCTGCTGGTCCTGCTCAATCAATTCCGGGTGGGTACCCTGATGCTGGACGCCGACCATCGTGTGGAATTCGTCAGTGAATCCTGCGAGCAGTTTGCCGGTATCGACCGCGATACCGCTGTAGGCCAGCCCTGGGATCAGGTGCTGCCGTTCGGCATGCAGTCGAAAATACAACTGCAGCGGCTGCTGGACCTTCCGCCCGCCGAACGCTACCGCATCACCCTGCATTGGCAGTGCGCAAACGGGAAAGATTGTTGGGTGGAATGCGACGTGCGCGATGATCCGCAGGCCCCCGACCGCCACATTCTGCTGCTCTACGATGTCAGCGAAATCCATCGGCTGCGGCAAACCATTGATGAAAGCCGCTACGGCCGGATGCTCGGCAACTGTGAGCCCATGCGGGAGCTTTTCCGGCTGATCGACGACATAGCGCGCGGTGAATGGACCGTACTGATCGACGGCGAAACCGGGGTCGGCAAGGAATTGGTTGCCCACGGCATCCATGCCGCCAGCCCGCGTAAGGATGGTCCCTTCATCGCCGTCAACTCGGCGGGACTGAGTGAGTCATTGCTGACCAGTCAGCTCTTCGGCCACCGCAAGGGCGCATTTACAGGGGCTGTCTCCGACCAGGAAGGTTTTTTTGAAGCCGCGCACGGAGGCACTTTGTTTCTGGACGAGATCGGCGACCTGCCCTTGAGTATGCAGGCCAGCCTGTTGCGCGTGCTGCAGGAAAAGGAAATTACCCGCTTAGGCGACACCAAGATTCGCAAGGTCGATGTGCGGATACTGGTGGCGACGCACAAGGATCTGGCCCAAGAAGCCCGCGAAGGCCGCTTCCGTGAAGACCTGCTCTACCGGCTGCGCGTAGCGCGGCTTTATGTACCGGCCCTGCGCGAGCGCAAGGCGGACATTCCGCTGCTGGTGGAAGCCTTTCTCTCCCAGAGCTATCACTTTTCCAGCCGGGCCCAGCCCCGGTTCGGCAACGAAGCCCTGCAATGCCTGATGAATTATGACTGGCCGGGCAACGTGCGCGAGCTGAAGGCCTGCGTGGACTATGCGGTCATTCACAGCAAAGGCGATCGCATCAATCCTCAGGATCTGCCGCCTGAATTCAGTCGGACCGCGCCATCCGACATTGTCGAACCCGAACCCATGCCAGCCGCGGAAGGCGAGCGCAGCCGCATTCTGGCCGCCTTAAAACAAACCCGCGGCAATCGCCAACAGGCGGCCAAACTGCTCGGCATTAGCCGGGCCACTTTTTACCGGCGTTTAACCGACTTGAACATTTCTCCGGAGCCATAAGCCGGCTCCGACCGTCCGGACGCTCTTTCAAGTCTGGAACGGCTCCCTGCCTCATGCAAAATCCTATCATCCGTGGCCGAGCCCGGATACTGTCTCATAACTGTCTCACGAGACAGCGGCGAGACAGTCATGAGCCGCTCATGTGTCTCAGATTCACGTGCGATTCTTGAATCGTCTCGCGACAAAAATTTTATATCATTGAAATTATTTAAATATTTTTAATTTTTCAAAATTGGCACGGTTCTTGGTAATAACTAACTGACTGGAATTGCAGACTTGTCTTTAAAAGCAAGTCGCTCAACCAGTGTGTTTTACTAAACTCGGAGAAAACGATATGAAAACTTTATCCTCAATCGACCGCATGCTAAAGCAAGTGGTTTGCCTGTTGGCCTTGGCGGCTCTGCCGTTCGCGGCAGCCCAGGCAGCTAAAACCTACTGTGGTTCCGGTCTCCAAACGCAGACCTTGTTTGCCGGCCAGACCACGAATGCCGGTACGGTGACTGTCGGCAACGATGCCAACAACCTGTACGTGACCTTCACGACCACTGGCGGCTGGGAATTGCAAATGACCCACCTCCATATCGGTGATACGCTCACCCCGCGGATGAATCCCCCCCTGTTTCCTTGTTAGGCATTGGATACGTGATGACAGGTACGCACACGCACGTATTTCATCGCGAACGGGTATCCGCTATATGCCTCAACAAAGAAGCTGGCTGATCGTTAAGATCGCATGCCCTTCTTAAGGGAGAGGAGAAGAGGATATTTTTTTAACCAAACCCAGAGTATAAAGTTACCCAAAATGAAATTAGCCGCAGTGATCCAACCGACCCCTCAAGATTTAATCAAACGTTTTTTCGCTTATTGCCCAGATCTTCCGGGCTGTGTAGCCCATGCTCCGACCGCGGAAAAGGCGCTCGAGGCGTTGAAAGCCCGGGTCATCCACCAGATAAAAAGCCGGGAAGAGCTCGGGCTCGCCTCCATTAAGAACCATTCGCAAGTGCAGGTTTTAGAGGTCTAGGTTCACAACATGCTTCTATTAAAGAATTGAGGAGGAATCAGTAATATGAAAACCATCAAGCAAAAAATCGTAGAAGACATTGCTTCACCATTTCTGGATATCGATGTGCTAAACGTGGTCGTTCATCGTCTAGCCGTGATCTATGATGAAGCACGGCTGCCCGGCTATTTTTTCCGGCGCGGCGATTATTTCGTAACCGATGGTTCCGGAACCTGTGTTTATCGCCCGGTCAATGCCGACTATGAGAGAGTGTGGGCCGGCGGCGAATGGGCTGCCTGAAAGGAAACCGTTGCCTCCGCTATAGTTATATCTAATCAAGGAAAAGTTCTTAATCGGAAAGATTGCTTTGTGCGGGAATTGAATACGTGATTCTACGTACGCGCACGCACGTATTTCATCGCGAACGGGTATCCGCTATATGCCTCAACAAAGAAGCTGGCTGATCGTTAAGATCGCATGCCCTTCTTAAGGGAGAGGAGAAGAGGATATTTTTTTAACTCGTAAGGCGGATTCGCCGTTAGGCAATCCGCCATGTCTTTGTTTATAGTGGCGTTTTGCTATCGCGAAAACGCCCTACAGTCTACAGTCTTGGCCTGCCTGCTGGATACAATCATCAACAAACAGAAAGTCTTGGTCGACAAGCTAATGGGCACGAAGGATGTTGTGTATTTCTCGGCTAACCCCGGTAAAAATCTCAGTTGCTTTCAGATGCGCGTACTCCGTAACGAAAGCGGCAGACATAAAAAAACCGTCGGTTAAGCCGGTTTTTTTGCGCCGTGATTTGGCTCTAAGCTCTGAGTCAGGTTCTTAGCTAGCAATAGCGGATTCTCGCCGAAGTCGCGCGCTTAAGTCAACTGATCTGTAGAACTAAGCCCAGCATGACAATCTGATCGGAATCTGACAACGTCGACCGAAAGGCTCGCTAAACCGGTTGCATCCGCGCCTCGCTGTCAGTCTTGCCGAACTGGTTCGGATTATGAATTGTTATTACTCGAACCTGATCGAGGGCCATCATGCTAAACCTCGGGATATTGAGCGAGCCTTGGCGGATGACCTTGAAAAAGACAAGTTGGCAGCGTAATTTCCAGATTGAGGCGCGCGCATGTCCGGTTGCAGCGCTCGATCGACCGGCTGTATGCGGAAGGGCATTTGCCGGAGCCGGCGTCGACCGGATTCTTGCGCTGGCTGCACAGCGAGTTTTACTGTGATGCACCGGAACCCATGCTTTGGATAGACAATGGGGATCATGGCTTTCGGATGGAGCCGGGTTGTTTCATTTTGACCTGAACACGATGTTTCGGTTGGAAGGCATATTCCTCCGCGCAGCGAGCGGGTGGACGAATTGATGAGCTATCTCGAGCAACGCTATCGACTGGCGGGGATGGGTAAAGGCGCACAGATTATCGCCATGGCCGCCTCGCACCATCGCCCTGGTCAACATTCATGCCTTTCCCGAAGGCAACCTAAATCGTTAAAATTAGCCGGTATCGGCAAATTTTTGCTATTTCCAAGAGGAAACTTTTTGAAACCATCTTTTTATGATCTAAGCTTCGCTGACCTGGAGCGGGTCGTCAGCGAAAATGATTTTAACGGCTCGGTAGCGAGAATTCTTTTCAACTGGCATTACAAGAAAAAAGAAATCACTCCATGCCAAGGTGATATAGCCAGACTCTCATTGGCCTTTTTTGAACAAAACTATGACTTTTCTTTGCCTGAAATCGATAAAGTCTATGAGTCT
>JBPFEE010000013.1:0-20244 GCA_051061095.1 Methylomicrobium sp.
CATACCGGTGATGAAGAGAAAGCGCTTGCAGGGTAAGACGTTCGGCGGTGTTGAGTTCCAGGTTCATGATACGTGAGCGTTCAGCGTTGAAACCCGGTTAGGCTATAAGACTACAAATGAGTTGCACGTTTTTACTTAGAACCGCAGAAAACGACGTTGGATACTTATGTCGGTTTGGAGCATTTGGAACCTGATAATCTTGTCATCGAAAGAACAGGCAAACCCGGCGATGTGATTGGAACCAAACTAAAAATCTATAAAGGCGATATTATTTTCGGAAAGCGCCGGGCCTATCAGCGCAAAGTCGCCGTGTCGCATTTTGACGGCATTGCCTCGGCGCACAGCATGATTCTGAGAGCTGATGAAAATAATATCGAAAGGGATTTTCTGCCGTTTTTCATGCAATCGGATGCGTTCATGAACCGAGCCATGCAAATTTCCGAAGGTTCGCTCTCGCCGACGATTAAATGGAAAACCTTAGCGGCGCAGGAGTTCACTTTGCCAAAGAGAGAAAAACAAAAAGAGTTGATTCAAGTGTTTAAACAGTTCGATTGCACAAGAGGCCTACTCAAGCGGCAAATTAACACTCTAAAAAACCTAAAACAAAAACTCTTAAGCGAAATTTTAGGTTGAATCGTTTTTATGATACTAAAATATGATACTATAAAACGATGAAGCAAAAGCACTTAAGAACGCTTAAGCTGATCTTCGCGCGTCCGGTGTCAGGCAATGTGCGCTGGACGGAAGTGGAAGCGTTGTTGAAGGATTTGGGCGCCGAAATTGAAGAACGCGAAGGCTCGCGCGTTGCGGTGATTTTATTCAATCAGGTGCGGGTGTTTCATAGGCCGCATCCGTCGCCGATTACCGATAAAGGCGCGGTCGCTGCTTTACGTGAATGGCTCAACGCTAATGGAGTAAAACCATGATTAACCAAATGACGATTGACGGCGTCAAGGCTGTCATCACCTATGATTCCGACATCGACATGTTTCGCGGCGAATTTGTCGGGCTGAATGGTGGCGCGGATTTTTACGCGCCCGACGCCGAAGGCTTAAAACGCGAAGGCGCATTATCGCTGAAAGTTTTTTTGGAAACTTGCGGGGAAAAAAGCATTGAGCCGTTCAAATCCTATTCCGGCAAGTTTATGTTGCGCCTCCCGCCGGAAGACCATGCCGCGCTAACCAGAGCGGCGGTTGCGGCGGGCAAAAGCTTGAATCAATGGGCCGCCGAGGTGTTAAAAGAAGCCTCGCAATAGCTTAAAGATAAAGGTTAGTAAGCGGGACTTTAGGACAAAGCGATGAAAAAAGAGCTGATCGAAGACCTATTTCAGAAATTTGAAGAAACCTGCTATCTCTACAACGATCTCGAATGCTGGAGCGCGCGCGAACTGCAAGATATTTTGGGTTATTCCAAGTGGGACAACTTTAAAAATGCGGTTGAAAAAGCTAAAAAATCCTGTGAAAACGCGGGGTTTGCCGTGTCGGATCATTTTGCCGACGTCGGGAAAATGATAGAAATCGGCAAAGGCGGTCAACGCGAGGTCGATGACATCGCCTTGACTCGCTACGCTTGCTATCTGATCGCGCAAAACGGCGATTCGGCAAAAAGTCAAATAGCCTTTGCGCAAACCTATTTTGCGGTACAAACCCGCAAACAGGAAATTATCGAACAACGGCTTCTGGATGTCGGCCGGGTGAATGCACGCGAAAAACTGACCAAGTCCGAAAAGAAATTATCGGGAATCATCTACGAGCGGGGCGTTGACGAAAAGGGCTTCGCGTTGATTCGTTCGAGAGGCGATCAAGCGTTATTCGGCGGTTTTTCCACCAACGACATGAAGCGTAAACTCCTGGTCCCTGCAAGCAGACCGTTAGCCGATTTTTTGCCGACGCTAACCATTAAAGCTAAAGACTTTGCCACCGAACTGACCAGTCATAATGTCATCGAAAAGGATTTGTCCGGAACCCGCCAAATTTCCACCGAGCATATAGAAAACAACAAAGCGGTGCGCAAAATGCTGAGCGAGCGCGGCGTTAAACCGGAAGCGCTGCCGCCGGCGGAAGATGTCAAAAAAGTGCAGCGCAAGCTTGACGGCGATGAAAGAAAATTGCTCAAAGACATCAAGAAAAAACAGGAATGAAACTATGGGTTTTAATGAGCTCAACAGTGTCGAACATCTGATTATTCGCCAGTTGACCGGAATCAACCTGAATCTGGTCCATCAAGGAGGAGTCCGGCAGGAAGCCGCGCCCTATGACGGCAATGCGCAATGGCGTTTTGTTCAGCCCGAATTGCTGTCCAGAAATATCGACGATGTGTTTCTGGAACAGGAATTAAAAGACTCGCTCATCCGCCTCAATCCTGTTCTTAAATCGAACCCTGAGCGCGCAGAAGATGTCATCCACAAACTGCGCGCGATTTTGATCGCGGTCGGCAATGTCGGTTTGGTGCGCGCCAATGAAGAGTTTGCCAAATGGCTGCGCGGCGAAGTCTCTCTGCCGATCGGCGAACATCATGAGCATGTCAATATCCGGCTGATCGACTTTGAAAAGCCGGAAAACAATTCGTTTTTACTAGCGCATCAGTTCAAAATCAAGGCCAACGAAATCAAAATTCCCGACATCGTGATGTTTGTGAATGGGATTCCGCTGGTTGTCGGGGAGGCGAAAACGCCGGTTCGCCCAGCGGTAAGCTGGTTGGACGGCGCCCATGATATTCATGTGATTTATGAAAATACGGTGCCGCAGTTGTTCGTTCCGAATGTGTTTTCCTTTGCAACCGAAGGTAAGGAATTGTTTATTGGCGGCGTAAGAACGCCGCTGGAGTTTTGGGCTCCCTGGCGGCTTGAGGAGGAAAAAGATCAATTGCATCAATTTGCCGGTTTGCAGGACGTTGCCAAGCAAATAACGCATTTGCTACGGCCTTCGACCTTGCTGGATATTTTGCAGCATTTCACCATTTACGCGACCAACAGCAAAAAGAAAAAGATCAAAGTCGTTTGCCGCTATCAGCAGTATGAAGGCGCGAATGCGATTATCGAGCGGGTTAAAGAAGGCAAAATCAAGAAAGGGCTGATCTGGCATTTTCAAGGTTCCGGCAAGTCGTTGTTGATGCTGTTTGCTGCGCAAAAAATGCGTAAACAGCAGGCGCTCGGCAATCCTACAGTGATGATTCTGGTTGATAGAATTGATCTGGATGCGCAAATCACCGCGACATTTAATACCGCCGATGTGCCGAACATGGTCACCGCCGACAGCATCAAGGAACTGCATGACTTGCTGGAGAAGGATACCCGGAAAATCATCATCGCAATGATTCATAAGTTCAAGGATGCCTATCCCGATATGAACCGCCGCGACAATATCATTGTGATGGTCGATGAAGCGCACCGAACGCAGGAAGGCGACTTAGGCCGGAAAATGCGGGGCGCCTTGCCGAATGCTTTTCTGTTCGGATTGACCGGCACGCCGATCAACAGGGCGGATAAGAATACTTTCTGGGCTTTTGGCGCGGACGAGGATAAGAGCGGCTATATGAGCCGCTATACGTTTCAGGACAGTATTCGCGACAACGCCACCCTGCCTTTGCATTTCGAGCCGCGTTTGCCCAATTATCATATCGACAGAGACAGTCTCGATGTGGCCTTCAACGAGATGGCCAACGACTTGAGCGAAGAAGATCGAAATAAACTGAGCCAAAAGGCTGCAAAAATGGCCGTTTTTTTGAAGTCGCCTGAACGCGTGAGCACGATTGTTCAAGACATCGTGGCGCATTTTCAACACCATGTGGAGCCGGAAGGCTTCAAGGCGATGATCGTGACGCCGGACCGCTATGCCTGCATCCAGTATAAAGAAGCATTGGACAACTTCATGCCCGCTGATGCCAGCAATGTAGTCATCAGCATGTCGGCCAACGATGATTGGGATTTCAAGCAAACATACGGGCTGGATCGGGATCAGCAAGAAAAAGTCATCGAAAAATTTAACGACGCCAGTTCGCCGCTGAAATTTTTGATTGTGACCGCGAAGCTGCTTACCGGCTTCGATTCGCCGATTTTGCAAACGATGTATCTGGACAAGTCGCTCAAAGATCATACCCTATTGCAGGCCATTTGCCGGACCAATCGGTTGTTTCCGAATAAAACCTTCGGGCGAATCGTCGATTATTTCGGGGTGTTTGACGATACCGCCAACGCGCTGGCTTTCGATGAAGAATCGGTTAAAAAAATCATCAGCAATTTGCAGGAACTGAAAGACAAGCTGCCGGAACTGATGGCGCAATGCTTGGCGCATTTTGCAGACATAGACAGAACTATAGAAGGGTTCGAGGGTTTACAGGCCGCGCAAGATTGCATCGGCTCCAACGAAAAACGCGATGGATTCGCAAAGGATTACATCTTGTTATCGAAGCTCTGGGAAGCCCTGTCGCCGGACGAGATGTTAAATTCCTATAAGAGGGACTACAAATGGCTGTCGCAGGTTTACATTTCGGTAAAACCGGCTGCCGACGATAACGGCAGATTGTTGTGGCATGCCTTAGGAGCGCAAACAACGGCGCTGATTCATGAGCATATTCATGTCACCGGCATTAATCAGGACATGGAAGAGATGGTGCTGGATGCCGACGTCATCGATAACTTGATGAACAAGAAAGACCCGAATGAGGCTGAAAAAATCGTAAAGTTGTTATCGACTCGATTGGGCAGGAATTTGGACAATCCGGCGTTCAAGAAGTTAAGCGAGCGGCTTGAAGAGTTGCGGGACAAAGCAGAGAAAGGGTTGATACACAGCATCGAATTTATCAAAAAACTATGCGAGATAGCCAAAGAAACGTTGCAGGCCGAGAAAGAAAATGAGACTGCCGAACACCAAAAAACGGCAAAAGCAGCGTTGACCGAATTGTTCCTGGAACTGAAAACCGATCAAACTCCGGCGATTGTTGAGCGGATTGTCACCGACATCGATGAGATTGTTAGAGTGGTGCGCTTTGACGGCTGGCAAAATACTATTCCCGGCGAGAGAGAGGTTCAAAAATCTTTACGCAAGACGCTGTTGAAATATCAACTGCACAAGGATGTGGAGCTGTTTAATAAGTCCTATGCTTATATCAAAGCATATTATTAAGTTCGGACTCATGAATCTGGTTTTCAGTCATAAGTCTACGGTTTACTGATTCATGAAAAAATCGACATTTTGGTCTGGAGTATTTGGGCTAACATAATCACGTCCAGATCCACTAAACCCGGACTATTTTTGCTGTAAAACAGCATCGCCTACTTTTTCTTCAAGAAAAGCCTTAACATCATCATTTTCGACCCGGTAATAAATTTCCTCAACCAACAAGGTCAAGCCTACCGATTCAAAGGTAACGCTATCGCCCATGAAATAATGCTCCGACACCCAGCCTTCGCTGCGCCGACAGATTTCCACATCGACGAAATCCTGTTCGATCAGCACATATTCCTGCAGAGTCGGGATCGCCTGATAAGCTATTGATTTTTGCTCGCTCCGGCCATTGCATACACATGGCCGTCGATATATTCATGCTTGATGTCGCCGATCAGCTCGCCTTGCAGGTATTCGTCTTCGCTAATCCGTAACCCTTCATCTTCTGTTTGAGAGCCATGTTTTTCGCCTGATTCGACTTCGATGCCACCGCATTTTAACAGGGATTGCGTCACGTAATAGAACCCGTAGGTCGGGCATGTTTTTTATGCTCGATATTTTCGAGCCAAATCCGATGGGATTATCGTTTTCTCGGGTGTTGCTAATTATTGGGTGCCGAAATGTCGGGTGCCGAAGAAGCTGTTGATCGACCTACTTAGAGCCCGAGTGTTTGATCCGGATCGACCTGTGAAAAATGCGAGATAGAAATTATTTGTATAGGAGGCCGGGATTTATTCGGCGTTTCGTAAAATAACGGCTTTCATGCCTTATTTTTTTGCCGTGCTCAAACTTTTTTGCTTTACCAGATTGATTAGCCCGCCCGCCAGCACCATTTCCACCGCGGAAGGCGACAGCGGGTGTTCGGTCTCATAGGTCTCGTTTTTGGTCAGATTGACGACCTGGACCTTATTTCCTTTTAGAAGGGCATGGCGCACGTCGGGAATGGAGAGCCTGTCGCCTTGCGCGATCCAGTCCCAATCCTCCGGATTAACGAATATCAAAGGCAGAATGCCGAAATTGCTGAGGTTCTGCAGATGGATACGGGCGAAACTTTTTGCGATCACCGCCTTGACGCCCAGATAGCGGGGAGCCAGCGCCGCGTGCTCGCGGCTCGAGCCCTGGCCGTAATTAGCGCCGCCCACCAGGAATGAGCCCTGTTGCTGGCACGCCATCGCTCTTTCATAGTAGGTTTCGTCGATCTGGTTGAAAACGAACTTACTGATGGCCGGGATATTGCTCCGGAAAGGCAGGACTTTGGCCCCGGCCGGCATAATTTCGTCCGTGGAAATATCGTCCCCGACTTTCAACAGCATCGGCCCTTCGAGCGCCTCTGGCATCGGCTCCAAATCCGGCAGCGGTTTGATGTTGGGCCCTTTCTCCAGGGCACAGGATTCGGCTTCCGGCGCGGGCGGGACCAGCATCGAGGTATTGAGCAGCACGTTCGTCGGCTCCCTGACACGGGGATATTCCATATCCAGCGTGCGCGGATCGGTAATCACGCCGGTTAAGGCCGAGGCGGCGGCGGTTTCCGGGCTGCACAAGTAAACCTGATCTTCCCTGGTGCCCGAACGGCCCGGAAAATTGCGGGGCACGGTACGCAGACTGATGCGGCTCGTAGCCGGCGCCTGTCCCATGCCGATACAGCCGCCGCAGCCCGCCTGATGGAGACGGGCGCCCGCATGGATGAGTTTTCCCAGGATTCCCATCGCCATCATGTTTTCCAGGATCTGCCGGGACGTGGGGTTCACGTCGAACGAAACGCGGTCGTGCACCTGCTTGCCGTCGACGATCCGGGCCGCAACGTCAAAGTCCCGAAGGCCCGGATTGGCGGAGGAGCCAATATAGGACTGGTAGATTTCCCTACCCACCACCTCGCGCACCGCCACTACGTTGCCCGGACTGCTCGGCAAAGCGATCAAAGGCTCCAGCGCCGACAGGTCGATTTCTTCGTATTCGTCATATTCCGCATCGTCATCGGCGAGGATTTCGCTAAAGTCGTTTTCCCGTCCCTGGCTTTTCAGGAAATCCCTGACCGCAGCGTCCGCCGGAAACACCGTCGTGGTAGCACCCAATTCAGCCCCCATGTTGGCGATCACGTGCCGGTCCATGGCGGTGAGGCCTCTCAAGCCGGGGCCGTAATACTCGACGATTTTGCCGAGCCCGCCGTCCACGTCGTGCCGGCGCAGCATTTCCAGAATCACGTCCTTGGCGCTGACCCAGTCGGGAAGCTCTCCTGTCAGTTTGACGCCCCAGACTTTGGGCATTTTCAGGGAAAACGACTCGCCCGCCATCGCCATCGCCACCTCCAGGCCGCCTGCGCCGATCGCCAGCATCCCCAGCGAACCGGCGGCGCAAGTATGACTGTCCGAGCCCAGCAAGGTTTTTCCGGGAATACCGAAACGCTCCATATGCACGGGATGGCTCACCCCGTTGCCGGGCCGGCTGTACCAAAGACCGAATTTCTTGCAGGCGCTAAGCAAAAACAGATGGTCGTCGGCGTTCTTGAAGTCTTCCTGCAAGAGATTATGGTCCACATACTGGGCGGAAAGCTCGGTGCGTACGCGCGGTATTCCCAGCGCTTCGAACTCCAGCATGACCAGCGTGCCGGTCGCGTCCTGAGTCAGCGTTTGATCGATTTTCAAACCGATCTCTTCACCGGGCACCATGCGGCCTTCGGCCAGATGGCTTGTGATCAGTTTCTGCGTTACGTTTTTGGCCATACCTTTATGCTTCCCGATGGCGTCTCAAGGCAATTCCACCTGTTCTCCCAGCACGCCGCGCATGTAAAACATCTCTACCATCACCATCACGACGACCGCCAACGGCGGCGCAAGCAGAAGTCCGAGAATACCGAAACCCGCGCCCATGACGAGCTGGGCCATCAGCAGCCAGGCCGGCGCCAGAGCGATGACTTTCTGATGAACATAGGGAGTAAGCCAATAGTTTTCCACACCTTGAATCACCGCATAGAGGATAACCACATACAAAGCCGTCGAACCGCCTTCGGACAGGCCCACCATCACCGCCGGTACGACAGCGATCAGCGGCCCAATGATGGGCACGAAAGTCAGGATGGCGGCGACCAGGCCCAGGATGAAGGCAAAAGGCACCCCTAATATCGCCAGCCCAATGGACGTCAGTATTCCCACAGCGAGCATGGTGACGATCCGCGCGAGCAGCCACCAACGGAGCGCCTGCCCGAGTTCCTCGAAGGCCTCGTAGACATGCTCACGGTACTGCTGAGGGAAAAGGCGCGCCGTACTGCTGAGGTAGATTTTAGGCTCGGCGGCAAAATACAGACCCAGCACGATCACGATCAGGAAACTCGCGATAGCGCCGAATGCGGTCGAAAAAATACCCGCAATTTTCGCTAGCTGCCCCGGATCGGTCAGGGCGTATCCCGCCTGCGACAAGGTGTCGAGAAACCGAGGCCCCCACGCGTATTGGCCGAGGGAGCTGCGCAGCCGGTCCAATGTCGACGGCAGCTTACGCGACAATTGGTAGAAACCGTCGGCGATATCGGGCCCGTACAGCAGCAGGATCATGACGGACCCTCCCAGCAGCGCCAGCACCACCAGATTCAGCGAAACCGTTACGCTCAAATCCGTGTTCCGGCTGACCAAATCCGCCAGGGTGCGTAAAAACAGGGCAGACAAAAGGCTGGCGAAAATCAGCAAAAGTATCTGGGCGACCTGCCAAACCATCAGCAACAGCGCAATAACCGCCGCCCCCGCCGCCACCACGATCAGCGTCCGCTTGGTCAGCAGACCGTTTGAACTGCGAATCGCGGCCGGTCCCATTTCCATGGCTTCACTTGCCGAACTACGGGCTTTGTCCCAAAAGCTCATGACACCACCCCCCTGACGAACAGCGTTGGCCCACCATTCCCCGTCATCGCTAGTTTATCGAGAAATACGCCCTTCGAACCGAATAGCATTCCGGCCATAACCGCCTCCTTAGATATGAAATTTCAACGGTACTATCATCAAAAGACCCTACCGCATTTCGATCGTTCCCCTTGCGAGTCAAAATAGAGTATCGTAGGAAACCTGACAGCGTTCGGAGCACTGTTGGAATGCTAGTCAGCTTAGTAGTAGGGTGCTGAAGGGAGCGAAGCGCGTCAAAGAAAGAGAAGTGATCCGTTCCAGGGAAATATAAACTCCGTAATTGATGTTGCACCACTTTTGAACAACCCGTGCTTTTACATACCTAACCAGGGGAATTAACATGGCGTTTAAGATCGACGCTAAAGCTGTCAACTTTACGATGACTCTTTCGATCGCCCCCCAATCCTGATTTGACAAGGGCAAAACGATGAATAACGACACTCAAGAATATCGCGGCAAAAACATTATCATCCGGTTCGATTCGTCCAAATGCATCCATTCCCGCCATTGCGTGCTCGGAAATCCGAAGGCGTTTGTGGCAAACGCGCCAGGCGAATGGATACAACCGGATGCGGCCTCCCCGGAAGAACTCGCCGCGCTGGTCAACACCTGTCCGTCCGGGGCTCTCACCTATGAACGCCTGGATGACGGCGAACAGGAACATGCGCCGCAGGTCAATACCGTGCGTTTGCGGGAAAACGGCCCGCTGGCGTTTCATGCGGATATGGAGATTCAGGGGCACGGCTCGTGCTATCGCGCCACCTTATGCCGATGCGGCGCCTCTCAACACAAACCGTTTTGCGATAACAGCCATGTGCCGGCGAATTTCGTCGCCACCGGCGAACCGCCCTCCGCAGACTCCGAAGCGCTGCCCGAACGAGGCGGACGGCTGACCATTACCCCGACCCCTAACGGCCCTTTGCAGGTCGAAGGTAATCTGGAATTATGTTCGGGCACCGGCAGGACCCTGAACAGAACGCAGAAAACCTGGCTCTGCCGCTGCGGCGCTTCGCAAAACAAGCCTTATTGCGACGGGACCCATCGTAAAATCGGCTTTACTGCCTGAAATCGGCGTTTTCTCAAGCCGCGTAGAAACTAAATCAGCGAGCTTCTGATCATAGTTTCCAAGCGGCTTAATTCGGAAATCAATACTACCGCCCAAATCAGGATGCTGATGCCGGTTGCTGCGGCAGCGATGTCCTTAATGATGCGAATTTTCTCGTTTTCCCGGTCTTCCACGAAATCGCAGAGGGCTTCGATGGCCGTGTTGAACATTTCGCAAATCAGCATCAAACCGGTAGCGGCGAAAACGGAGATCAAGTCCACCCATTGGCTGTAGTAAAAGCAGACGGCCAGTATCAGTATGGAAAGTATGACTTTATAAGCGACGCTGAAATCGTACAATACCGCATAGCGCATGCCGGACATGCACACCATCAACTTTCGGAATGGACGGTAGCCTTTTTCGCCGGTACCCAGAAACTTGTTTCGCATAAGTTACCTCACGGTGAAACCCGGAATTTCCAGCATATAAAATAAACCCGCCGTCCATAAAGCCGCGAGCAATATGCCGCCAAGGACGTCCGAAGGGTAGTGGACTTGCAGGTAGATTCGGGAGAGGATAACCGCGGACATCAACATAACGAGTCCACCCATCAGCAGAAAATAAATTAAACCGATTTTTTCCGGTTTTGCTATCCACCCAAGGGCCAAGACGAAGGTCACGATCTGCGCCGTATGGGCGCTGGGGTAAGACGGGTCCAAAGGTATATCGCCGTCGACGGGAAATAAATCGGGCCTGGGACGGGCAAACCAAAGTTTAGCCAGCCGGCAAAGTAAAGCGACCCCAGCCAGGCTCAACGCCAAGAACAAGCCCCCGCCGATCCGTCCCTGTTTAGCCAAAAGCCCAATGATCAAGAGGGTTACCGGCATCAATAGATAAAGCGAGCCGCCCCAGGTGATCACAGAAAAAAAATGATCCAGTTGAATGCTTTTGAAACGGTGGGAAAGGCCGAGTATCTGACAATCTAATGAATTAGGCGGCACGCTCAGCCGTTCCACGAGCATCAGAAATAGAGCGGCGCCTATCCAAGCTCCCCAAGCCGAAAACAATTTAACATCCACCGCGTAGAATACTCGATAAAAAGTGTCGGTCATAAACGATATTATTCAGCGTCATTTAGAATCAAAGTATCCTCATAAAAATGAACCATGCCGCTGGTAATTTCATGCGTGCCGCCGACGATGCCGATGGCTCCGCTTTGAATCATTTCCTTTAATATCGGACTGCGCTCCATGATGGCATGGACGGTTCGTTTGACATTGATCACCGACACTTTTTCAACAAAATTATCGTTGCCGGAGTTCCGATTTTCCGTTTCCGTTTTTTCTTCATAAACCGCCGGTTGCAGTTTGGAGAGTAAAGCGGTCAGATTGCCCATTTCGACGTGGTCGCAAGCGCCTTTCACCGCCCCGCATTTGGTATGGCCCAAAACGACGATGATCTTGGAACCGGCGACTTTACAGGCAAATTCCATGCTGCCCAGGATGTCTTCGTTGATGATGTTTCCGGCAATCCGCACGCTGAAAATATCGCCCAGCCCCTGGTCGAAAATCAGTTCCGCCGAAGTCCGGGAGTCGATACAGCTCAAGATGATTGCGAACGGGTGCTGCGCATCGGAAGTTTCGTTGACCTGCTGCAAGAGGTTGCGGTTGATTTTCAGGTTATTGACGAACCGTTTATTGCCTTCCTTCAGCAAATTCAGTGCGATCCGGGGCGTTATCAGAGCCTGCAATTCTTTGGTCAAAGTTTTCATGTTCAGTATCCTTCGTTCGTAGGGGGTGTAATTCAAGGAGGAGAATCAGGCAAAATTGATTTTTTCTACGGCAATGTTTTTGGTTTTGGCGTTGAGCTCGAAGTTTTTAATGATCTCGACGACATCGTGAGCGATCGATTTGGAATTCGAGCAGTCGATGATCACTTTCGAATTGGCCGGTATCGAATTCAACGCTTGCACGATGTTGGCCTTGTTGAAAAAGGACACCACTTCCGCCAGCACCAGATGATGCGTTTCGCGGCCGTCTTCGGAGGTGACGGTGTCCTTCATCGAATAGCCGTTCAGGTAGCTGTTGCGCAAGGTATAAAAGATTCCGAAGACCATCCCGATCGCGATCCCCGTCAACAGGTCCGTCGTTAAGAGGCCGATCACCGTGGCGACAAAAGGCACGAACGACTCGTTGCCTTGCGCATACATCTCTTTAAAAAGCGCGGGCCTGGCCAGCTTGTAGCCGACCGTGATCAGGATCGCCGCCAGGCTGGCCAGCGGAATCCTGTTCAGGAATTCGGCCAGCGTAATTGCGCTGATCAGGATGAAGACGCCGTGCAGGATCGCCGACAACTTGGTCTTGCCGCCGAATGAAATATTGACCGAGCTGCGCACGATCACCTGCGTAATGGGCAGGCCGCCGCACAGCCCCGAGACGATGTTGCCCAGCCCCTGCGCCTTCAATTCCCGGTTGGGCGGGCTCACGCGTTTGTAAGGGTCCAGTTTGTCGGCGGCTTCCACGCTCAATAGGGTCTCGAGGCTCGCGATCACGGCAATCAGGAAAGCGATTTTCCAGACCTCGAATCGGGTGATCACCGAAAAATCGGGAAATGTGAACTGGCCGAAAAAGCCGGCTATATTTTCCGGCACCGGAATGTTGACCAATTGATCGGGCGCCAGACTTAAACTCAAAAAACCCTGCTGCGCGCAGTAATTGATCCCGATGCCGGTAAAAACCACGACCAGGGACCCTTGCAGCACCTGGAACAGCTTGTGTTTTTTCATTAAAACCGTTTCCCACAGGATCAGGATCGCCAGCGACAGGACCGCGATCAGCAGCGCGGCCGGCGTAATAGCGTGTACGGCGTTGCCGAGCGCGGACAGAGTCGTCTCGCCGTCCGTCTGCAAAAACGAAAGATCCCCTTCCCGATCCTTGTCGTAGCCCAATGCATGGGGGATCTGTTTGAGAATAATCAGCAGCCCGATGCCCGCCAGCATGCCCTTGATCACCGAAGAGGGAAAAAAATAGGCGATAAAGCCCGCCTCCAAATAACCCAGTATCACCTGAATGACGCCGGCCAGAACGACGCAGGTTAAAAATTTCTCCCAGGACCCGAGCGCAGCAATCGAAGAAAAAACCAGAATGGTCAAGCCGTTGCCCGGCCCGCTGACGCCCAAAGGCGAACCGCTGGCGATGCCCACCACAAGGCCGCCGACGATCCCCGCGACAATGCCGGCAAACAAAGGCGCGCCGGACGCCAGGGCGATGCCCAGGCACAAGGGAACCGCGACCAGAAATACGACGATGCTGGCCGATAAATCGCTTTTGAACTCTTGAAATAACTTGGGAGGTTGCATAGCTGACTACCAATGGAAATAGCATTACATACTCACATTGATAGCAATACTATCATTGTAAATTGTAATACTTCAAGTATAATTTTTACTCAAGGCCGGAACCGTTCTGCCGGCTTACCGTATCGACAAGTTAATCAGGCAAAAAGCTTAATCGGACATCATGGATATACAGCTGCAAATCAAAATGAATGAAAAACTCTTTCTCAGAGATCCCGAGCAGTCGGAGCTGGGCAGGAAAATCATTCAGCACAGCATCCGGCTGATCCACCAGAACGGCTTCGAGGCGTTCACCTTCAAGAAACTGGCGGAGCACATCGGCACCACCGAGGCGGGCATTTACCGCTATTTCGAGAACAAACACAGGCTGCTGATTTATATCGCGGCCTGGTACTGGAGCTGGCTAGAATATCAAGCCGCCTTCCAGACCAATAATATTGAGGACCCTGTGATCAAACTGAAAAAAGTGATCCGATTGTTGGCCTTTTCCGTCGAAGACGACCTGAGCACCCACCATGTCGACGAAAGCCTGCTGCATCAGATCATCATCACGGAAGGCTCGAAAACCTATCTGACCAAACGGGTTTCGGAAGACAACAAGGATCAGCTTTTCAAGCCCTATAAAGATTTGTGCGCGATGATCGGGAATATCATTCTGGAGTGCCGCCCGGACTATCCCTATCCGAAATCCTTGGCCTCCACGATCATTGAAATGGCCCATTTCCAGAATTTTTTCATGAATCACCTCCCGTCGCTGACCGATTTTGGAGATGACAAGGATGAATTGAAAATCGTGGCTTTTCTTGAGGATCTGGTTTTTTCGAGTATCAAAATTTGCAACGGATGACTCCCTATTGGGTCAGAGTGATATGACCCAAATCACTGCACAGCAATTGCGAACCCATGTCGAGAAACTGGCCGGCGAGATCGGGGAGCATAATATTTTTCATCCCGAGGCGCTCGCGGCGGCGGCCGATTACATTACCGAGCAATGGCGTGGTCAGGGCTACGGCGTCCGCAAACAAAACTATCTGGTAAGAGGGGGCGAATGCAGCAATGTGGAAGTGACTTGCCCCGGCACAAAGCGCAGCGAGGAAGTCATTCTGATCGGGGCGCATTATGATTCGGTCTCGGGCAGTCCCGGCGCCAACGATAACGGCAGCGGCGTGGCAGCCTTACTGGAGCTCTCGCGCCTGTTCAAGGAGACTCAACCGGCGGTTACGTTGCGCTTTGTCGCCTTCGTCAATGAAGAGCCGCCGTTTTTCTTCTGGAACAATATGGGCAGCATGATTTACGCCAAGGCAGCCAAACGGCGAGGCGATCGGATACGCTATATGATTTCGCTGGAAACGATCGGGTATTACAGCAATGAGCCGGACAGTCAGTTTTATCCGCCGTTCCTGAAATACTTTTATCCCGACATCGGAAATTTCATCGCTTTCGTTTCGAATTTCAGCTCCGGCCGGATCATGAGGCACTGCCTCAAAAACTTTACCTCGGCCAGCGATTTCCCGGTGCAATCGATTGCGGCTCCGTCCTTCGTTCCCGGCGTATTCTGGAGCGATCATCTGGCATTCTGGCGGCACGGTTTTAAAGCCTTCATGATTACCGATACAGCGCCTTATCGTTACCCTTATTATCACACGCCCGAGGACAAGCCCGACAAGCTCGATTACGCCTCGTTTGCTAAGGTCACGAACGGTCTGTTTTCGATGTTGAATGCCGAACGCTAAGCGTGAGGCTGAAATTATTCGATACCCTGCCGCTTATTTTTCGGCGAATCGCGTAAAGTCAATGCCTTTTGACTAATCAAAAAATCGTGGTAACTTACTTGTTGATCGATTAAATCTGAATCGATTGAATTCAGGCTCAGTTTTGTGTAAAGCAGAAACAAGCTGAGTTAATTCGATGAATTATAAGGACTTTGACGTAATTTATCGACCTAGCGTTATAGCCATTTACTTCATCGCTATACCCTCATTTTCCATCGACATTTGTCTTGAGATTTATCAGGAGAACGAACATGGCTCTTAGAATTAATGACGAGGCGCCGAACTTCACGGCGAAAACCACCCAGGGCACGATTAATTTTCACGACTGGATCGGCGACAGTTGGGCCGTCCTGTTTTCGCATCCGAAAGACTTTACGCCCGTCTGCACGACCGAACTGGGTTACATGGCAAAGCTGGAGCCCGAGTTTAAAAAGCGCAACTGCAAGATCATCGGCTTGAGCATCGACCCGGTCGAAAGCCACGCCTCATGGTCGAAGGATATCGAGGAAACCCAGGGCTGCGCGGTCAACTACCCGATGATAGGCGACAGCGATTTGAAGGTCGCAAAGCTTTACAATATGCTGCCCGCCGATGAGCCGGGGACTTCGGAAGGAAGAACCCCCGCGACGAACGCCACGGTGCGTACCGTTTTCATTATCGGTCCGGACAAACGGATCAAGCTGATGCTGACCTATCCAATGACGACCGGGCGTAATTTCGATGAAATATTGCGGGTGCTGGATTCGATGCAATTGACGGCAAAACATAAGGTTGCAACCCCGGTAAACTGGAAGAGCGGCGATGACGTGATTATCGTACCGACCGTGTCCGATGACGATGCGAAAAAAATGTTTCCGCAAGGCTGGAAGACTTTGAAACCGTATTTGCGCATGGTTCAGCAGCCCAAATAAGGATTTCGTCCTTATCGACGCCAGACCAGACCTGCCAGGTTTATAAAACCTGGCAGGTCTTTCCTGGAACTAGGGCGAGGTGAATTCGGTCGGAAGTCGGTAAGCCGGCATTTCGATCGCGACGACATCAGTCCCTTCCATGACGCATGTGCCTTGATAACGATCTTCTCCGGTGGCTGAAAATTCGAACGTAAAACGCCTCAGGATGCGGATTTTTCCTGTCTTGCCGCGCGCCCAAGAACAACTGTGCAAAGCGATGTAATCATCCAGCATTTGCACCTCGCAAAGCCGGCACTGCCGCCGGGTTGCAGCGAAAGCGGCTTCCTTGACCTGCTGCGCATGGCGCCAGTATAGATAGGCAAAAATCAATAATGCAATCAAAACGATATCGGCTGGCATGAGTTCGAATTAGCAGGCTTAGTTTGTGTCATTAAAGCGTTAATTGTACTAAGATTGCCGGAAATCTTGATAAGAAGGGTCGAAATATGAAATTTCCGCTGACCGGCGGCTGTTTATGCGGAACGGTGCGGTATGAAATCAGCGCGAAACCGGTACGGATGGTCAACTGCCACTGCAGGACTTGTCAGAAGTCGACCGGTTCGGCTTTTATGGCGCTGCTGTTTATACCAGATTCGGCATTGAAGGTGGCCGGAAGCTACAGGGAATTTCCGACCATTGCCGCGAGCGGCAATACGGTTTACCGGGCTTTTTGCATGCAGTGCGGCACCCCCTTGTTCGGGCGCAACAGCGCCTTTACCCAACTCCGGCCGGTCGCGGCGATGTCGCTTGACGACCCCGGCATTTATCATCCTGAGTTGGATATGTGGGTCGCCGATGCCCAACCCTGGGATTTGATGGACCCTGATTTACCCAAGTACTCCGGCAACTTCTGGTAAAGATTTTTATGCATTCACAACTGAGTATCGTCGAAATCAAGCCCCAGGCGGAACACCGCCATTCGATCATCTGGCTGCATGGCCTCGGCGCCGACGGACACGATTTCGAGTCGATCGTGCCCGAGCTCAAGCTGTACTCCGAGCCGCACATCCATTTCATTTTTCCCGATGCCCCTTTTCGCCCTATTACAATCAACGGCGGCATGACCATGCGCGCGTGGTTCGACATACTCGAACTCTCGCACAACATCAGGGTGGATATTGCCGAAGTCAACGCATCCAGTCAATTGATCGAGCAACTGATTGAAGACGAAATTGCCCAAGGCATTCCGCCCGAGCAGATTCTGTTGGCCGGTTTTTCCCAGGGGGGCGCGATCGCTTTGCAGGTTGGCCTGAGTTATCCTCGAAGATTGGCCGGTATCGTGGCGCTATCGACTTTCCTGCCGACCCTGGAGCAACTGAAGACCGGACTCTCCGCCGCCAATCAGGATATTCCGGTCTTTATTGCGCATGGCATTCTCGATTCGGTGGTCGCGGTCGA
Source organism: Methylomicrobium sp. (assembly GCA_051061095.1). Taxonomy (GTDB): domain Bacteria; phylum Pseudomonadota; class Gammaproteobacteria; order Methylococcales; family Methylomonadaceae; genus Methylomicrobium. The sequence continues at coordinate 17,573 of JBPFEE010000013.1, forward strand.
ATTCGGCAAGAAAACCAGCGATCAACTGCAAGCATGGGGCTACCCGGTCGAATGGTGCGATTTTATGATGGATCATTCCGTGTGCAAGGAAGAAGTCGAACGCATCTCCTGGTTTATAGAGACGATCTTTCGCTGAACCGCCTCATCGGGGCATTCCGGGTTCGGGCGGACGATCTGCGGGTGCGCGGGGTAAAGGCGAATGAATTCACCCCCTACGCGCTGAATGACATGCGTCCGATTACGCTACGCTAATCGGACCTATGCGGGCTAAATACCATCATCCAGAAGAATATTGAGGAAATAATCAGGTCTCTTGAGGAAATCCCGCATTACCCGAAAGTGCTCCGTATCCTCGTATTTAATCGGAACTGGACCTTCTTCAGGGTCCAGCTGTAAGATAAGGGCGTTTGGATAGGCCATAATGATGGGCGAGTGTGTTGCAATGATGAACTGCGATTTCTCTTGAACCAATTGATGCATACGAGTCAGCATGGCCATTTGACGCGTCGGCGATAGGGCCGCCTCAGGCTCATCCAGAATATAAAGACCGTGACCACCGAATCGGTTGGAGAATAAGGAAAAAAAGGATTCGCCATGTGATTGGGCATGAAGAGACTTACCACCGTATGAATTGATTATTGGAGGACCGAAGCCGGGTTCATCGTCTAATTTTTGAATCTCTGTCGCTACATTGAAGAAACTTTCTGCTCGAAGAAAAAAACCATCTCGCGGCCGCATAACTCCACGGGATAACCGAAGGAATCTATATAGATCTGAATGTGAGCGATGCGTACTGAAGGCAAAGTTTTTCGTTCCTCCCTCTGGGTTGAAACCCCAAGCCACAGCTATAGCTTCCAGCAGAGTCGATTTTCCCGAACCATTTTCTCCGATAATGAAAGTGACGGCAGGATGAAGCTTTAATATATTCAGTTGTCTAATGGCATTCAAATAGAAAGGGTATTCATTAAACGATACAACCTCATCGCGTTTGAGTTTGACATCTATTAGATACTGTTCAGAAATCATTATTTGAAAAGCTTGTAATGACAATATTTACTAGCGCACTGGAGTCTTGAACAATAATTAAATTGATTAATGGATTGCTTTTGACGTATGAGTACAAATTAATTTCACATTTATCTACTCCAAGATAGCTCTGTCAGTTATTTTATAACGATAAAATATTAAAGCTATATTTGTCATGTCCCGTAAGATCATTATAATTCTCGCTTCAAAATTATGGCCGTTTCTCCATCTGTTTTGCCAAATCTATAACGGGATCTACCGCATGTCTCCGTATTCGGAGCTACTATCGAGCATTAAAGTCTTTTAGACTTGAAGAGTAAGAGAATTTTTCATAATGAAAAGTTAAATTAACTCCTTCGGCTTTAATTCAGGATGTTGCTTATAGAGTGGATTCATAATCTCTAACAGCATTGTCCCCATTATTTTACCTACAGCTTTTTTATAAACAATCGCCTCTTCATTGCTACATTTGTCTATTACAACCGCCACAGAAGCATCGAGTTTAGCTCCATAGGAAAGCATTAATTCACTAATTTGTTTTGCTATATCTTCATTTTTAATCATAATAATTGGGCTCTTAAAAAATAATTAGAAAAATCATATGATTTCTTTTTAATAATTAATAAGGATCTGGCCATGGAGTAAGAAGTGGAATTAAGGGTATCCACCAAGGAAAAGCTGATGGAGAACTTGATGTTGGTGCTGGTGCTGGACTCATTTGAACGTCAGATCCACACCCATGAGCAGCCATACACCTATTCACGCAGTTCCAAAACGTAAATCCATAATCTTTTGTAGGAAGACTAGAATCTGAACACTCTTCAATACATGAGTCTTTAACTTTCGCGCAATCTGGTTCATCCCCACAATTTTTCGCCAATCCTAATGTATCGATAGCGTTAATGGGGTTATTCCCTACATAATTATACAAATTAATTCCTCCCCGCTCCCCAATCGGATCCCGGCTCAGCCAGCGTCCGATATCGGCATCATAGGCCCGGTACGGCGCCAAGGCAAGGCCCGTGGCGGAGTGGACATAGTGGCCGGTATAGCCGAAGATGCTGTCAGTCGCGTTGCCGGTGATGGTGGTTCGTCTGCCATAAGGATCATAGGCATAGCTCGCCTTGACGGCGCCGCCGGCATCGGTGACGGCACGCACCGAGCCCAGGTGGTCGCGGTGGTAGTAGACGCCTTCACCCTCTATTGAAGCGCCGTCGCCGTAGTAGCGGGTGAAACTGTTGGTTAAATAGTCGTTCTCTGCACAAAGCGTTGTGCCGCAATAGATCAGCCGCGCGTCTTTCGTCGTCGTACCGTTGGTCTGGTCTTTAATGCCGATGCGCCGGCCTAGGGCGTCGTAAGCCAAGTCGCTATGCGTCGCCGGATTGTGCAAATCCTCAAGCGCCACCAGGCGGTTTTCCGCATCCCAGAGGTAGCTATGGCTGCCGAGCGTGGCGCTGTGCCGTTCGTTCTGGTTGCCGTCGTCGTCGTGGCGGTAGCTGTCGCTACCGTTCGTTAATAATTGGTTGAGGTCATTGTAAGTCGCGGCGGTGGTTTGGCTGCCGACCGTTTCCTGTAGGCGGTTGCCTACGGCATCGTAACCATAGGCAAAGGCGGTTGTGATGCCGTTCTGTTTCTTCGGCGGCATC
>JBPFEE010000014.1:0-109090 GCA_051061095.1 Methylomicrobium sp.
AAATCCAGGTGCACGGCTTTCTGGCGCAAAGCCTGTTCCATACCTCGGACAACAACCTGTTCGGACAAAGCGACGACGGCATCAGCCTCGGCATCACCGAGATCGGCCTCAATGCCTCTTACCAGGCGCATGAACGGCTGAGCTTTGCGATTCAGGGCCTCTACCGCCGCGCCGGCGACATCGACCGCGGCAGCGTCCGGGTCGACTACGGGCTCGCCGACCTGACGCTGTGGGAGCATAAGGCAGGGCGGATCGGAATTCGCGGCGGACGCACCAAGATTCCGTTCGGGCTGTATAATGAAACGCGCGATGTCGCCTTCACGCACCCGACGATCCTGTTGCCGCAGGGCATTTATTTCGACCGCTCCCGCTCCTTGCTGACCTCGGCCGACGGTGGCTCCTTTTATATCGAACAGCGTACCGATTACGGCGATTTCAATTTTAAATTCAACTATGCGTCGCCTCTCGGTAATAACAAGGAAATCCGCTCAACGCTGTTGGGACCGGCAGCACAAGGCGAATTCTCGGCACAACCCGCGATCGCGACCCAGCTCAGCTATGAAATCAACGGCGGCGAATATATCTTCGCGATCAGTCACATGGACCTGAAACTCGATTATCATCCGCTGCCTGGCGAAAGGCTCAAGGCCGGCCGTTCGCATATCCGGCCCTTGATGTTTTCCGCCCAGTATAACGGCGAAAAACTGACGCTGACCGGCGAATACGATTATCGCTGGAACACGTCGAAAGGCTATGGCGCGATACCCGATAAAAATTCGGCCACCGAAAGCTGGTATATTGAGGGCAGTTATCGATTTTTACCTAAATGGCAGGTCACCTTGCGCTACGATACCATTTATGCCGATGTCGACGACCGTCACGGCGAAGGTCTAGACCGATTCGGCTTGCCCAATCATATCGCCTTTGCCCAGGACTGGATGCTCGGCCTGCGCTGGGATATCAATAAGAACTGGATGGTGCGCGGCGAATACCACCGGGTGCACGGCACCATGTGGCTGCCGCAGGCCGATAATCCGGATCCTCTGCAAACTGTACCGGACTGGGATTTGTTCGGACTGCAAACATCCTTCCGCTTTTAGCCGGCCATGTCGAGATCGCCATTCTTTTTTAGTCTGAGATGGAAACTCGCTATTTTATTCGGCAGCGTATTTTTGCTGATGCACAGCATTTTTTCCTATTTCGCCTACAGCCAAGCAACCGAAGACTTTTACATTGCTCGACGCACTGAACACAGCAACCACCTCCATATCGCCAGAGCCCTGACCGAAGATTCGTTTCTGGTACTAGAGCAACTCGCGGAGATGCTGTCCATACTTGAAGAACAAACCCCCCTCTCCCAAAACCGTCGGCAAACTTCGTTCACGATGCTGGACGAAAAATGGTCGCGCTGGCAACTCAGCTGGGATATTGAAAATATCGTTTTTTTTGACCGTAGCGGCGCCACGGTCAAATCGTGGGGAAATCCGATGCCGACCGACGCAGCTACCATTCATCAAGTGATCCATTCCGAATTACCGGAGCACCGCAACATTTGCGCAAGCATTTGTTTTCAGCAAGCCGTAGTCCCGGTCATCGCCAGAGCCAAAACCGTCGGCGCTTATGGCGTGACCCGTTCGTTCGCCGACATCATGATCAAATACAAGCAAGCCACCGGTGCGGATATCGGTATTCTCTCGCCTAAAGAAGAGTTGCCGGACACCCCCGACCATCCCTGGCCTTATCGGCTAGCCGGTCTGACCTTGTCCAATAACAACAAAGCGCTATACGAGCATATCTCTAACCAAGTAGCGCTATCCGAACTGAGCGAACACACCAAAACGATCCGTCTTGCAGGCGCCGCTTATGAAATCGGCATAGCGCCTATCCAGGGCAACCAGAAGCAGTCGCCGTTGTTTTTGTTCATCAATGACATCACCGCAATCGAAGAAAACCTCCAAAAAGACTTACAACAAGTTTGGCTTTATGGCGTCATCAGTTTGCTGGGTTCCCTGACGCTGCTTCCGATTCTGCTGTATTACACCTTTTCGCGAGTCGCACGGCTTTCCGGAGCGCTGCCGCTGTTGGCGGAACATCAGTACGACAAGTTCCGCGAGCGAATTGCGTTCAAAAAAATGTCTTCGGCCGATTTCGATGAACTCGATCACCTGCACCAAACTGCATTAACCTTGGCTAGTCATTTGCAATCGCTGGAACAGGAAGTGCACAGCAATACCCTGAAATTGATAGAAAAAAGCCGGGAACTGGCGATCGAACGCGACTTCATCCGGCAACTGATCGATACGGCGCCGATTATCATCCTGACGCAAAAACTGAACGGCATCATTCTGACGATCAATCAAGCCGGCGTACAGGAATTAGGACGGGAAGAACGCTCGATCAAGGGCAAAATCTTCGATCTTTTAATTCCTGAAACCGAATGGGAACATCATAAAAAGCTGAGCATGCTCAGATCCGGAGAAATAACCGGCCAATTTCAAGTCGATGGGCAACTGGTTTCTGAAACCGGCAATACGCGCGATATCTCCTGGCTGCATTCGTTATTCAATCCACCCAAAAACCCGGATGAAGCAGTCATCCTGACCATCGGCGTCGATAATAGCGAACGGCCGCCGTATCAACAGAAAATGCTGTCCCTGCCGATCCAGGATCCTGTCACCGGCCTCGCCAACTATCAGCAGTTCCGTGACGAAGTGGCTATCGCGCTGGCAGCGGCGCGGCGTTACGATTATTTGATCGCGGTGCTCCTATTCGACATCGATCAGTATGAGGAAATCAACGACAAACACGGACAGCGGGCGGGCGAAATGATGCTTAGCTGGGTTGCCCGCCGGCTAAAAGACAATTTGCGTTCGATCGACCGGCTCAGCCGGATCAACAAAAACATCTTTGCTCTGTTGATTTCGCAATTCAAAGCGGAGAATCTCGCTGCCTTTGCAACAGAACTGAATCAGGATATCAACGCTTCACCATTTACCCATGCGGGCGTAAGCTATCGGCTCAATGCCCATATCGGCATCGCGGTGTATCCCGAGCATGGACTGACGCCGAATGACCTTTACGCGAATGCGGATGCGGCACGACTGCAGGCCAAATCGGCAGGCCCCGGCAATTTTCATTGTTGCCAATTGAGCCAGGACAGCCGACTGAAGATCGAACACATGCTAAACTTCCGGCAGATGCTCGAACAGGCCATCATGAAGGATCAGTTTGTGTTGGAATATCAGCCTGTGCAGAACAGTAAATCATCCGCCGTACACCATTACGAATGCCTGCTGCGCCTGCCGCAAGACAACGGCCAACTGCTGCTTCCGGAAACTTTTCTCAATCCTGCCGAAGAACTCGGGCTGGCAGGAAAAATCGACTGTATCGCCATTAAACACGCCTTGCAGGCACTGCGCGAATCCGGACGGCAAGGCAAGGATTACCGTTTGTCGATCAACCTTTCCGGCAAAATTTTCGAAGATGCCGGTTTTTATGATGATGTAGCTTATTTGTTCGATCTCTACGCTATCGGCCCCGAGAAAATCATTTTCGAAATCCCCGAGGCCGCCGCCGAATCCCATTATGCGCAGACAAAAACACTCATTCAACAATTCAAGATGCTGGGCTGCGAAGTTACGCTGGATAATTTCGGCGTCAGTTTTTCCTCTTTCTATTATCTCAAGAACCTGCCGATCGATTACGTGAAAATCGGCGGCTCATTCATTCAACAGATCGATCATAACCCGGACGATCAAATGTTCGTCAAATCCTTGTCCGGCGTCGCCCATACCTTCGGCAAACTCACGATAGCCAAATGCGTCGAAAATGATGATGTGCTGAAAACCCTCCAGGAACTGGGCATCGATCTGATCCAGGGCAGCTTGATCGGCAAACCCGGATCATCGATTTAGGGACCGCTCTGACTGTGAATACCATGTTAAACTTCAGTTTTGGAACAGCATCGGAAAAAACATTTTCATGCGCCTTTTGTTGATTGAGGATGATCGGGATCTGGCCCGGCTTCTTAAAAAAGATCTGGAGAAAGCGGGTTACGCGGTCGATGTGTCGCACGATGGAATTGAAGGCGAATATCTCGGCAACGAAGGCGTATACGAGTTGGCGATACTCGATCTCGGACTCCCGCAACGCAACGGCATCACTGTTCTGGAAAATTGGAGGGCGCGGCAAAACGGCCTGCCGGTGTTGATCCTGACCGCGCGCGACGCCTGGTACGAGAAAGTGGACGGTTTCAAAGCCGGTGCCGACGACTATCTGGCCAAGCCTTTCCATATCGAGGAACTCCTGGCCCGGATCAATGCGCTGTTGCACCGCTTTCACCAGCTGCCCGGCGGTCATAACTTGCAGGTCGGCGGCTTGACGCTCGATGAAGACCGCCAGCAAGTGATTACCGAAAATGGGGAACGGCACGATTTGACCGGCGCCGAATTCAAACTGCTGCGTTATTTTCTGCTGCACCGCGGCCAGGTGATCAGCAAATCCACGTTAAACGAACAGCTTTACGACTTCGGTTCGGACAAGGACAGTAATGTGATCGAGGTCTATATGAATCATCTGCGCCGCAAACTCGGCAAGGAACGCTTCGAAACCCGCCGCGGACAGGGATATATTTTCAGAGAAGAACTGACATGAAATCCCTGCAACTGCGTCTAGGGATCGCGCTGTCTGTCAGCCTGATCTGCGTGGTTACTTTGTTATGGTGGCAAACCAAACTCTCCATCCGGCAACTGGTCGAAGATAACGTCGCCGAACACCTCGAACACGATGCGGAAGCCATTCTCGCCGCCGTTTATCCCGTCAGCCCATCGGCCATCGCTTTGATCAAGACCGATATCGAGCCGGTCTATGCCAAACTCAATTCAGGCCAGTATTACTGGGTCATCTCTGGCCCTCAAATCATCAAGTCGCCGTCCCTGGGAGATAGTCCATTGTCAATACCGACAGTCGCCCCCGGAACCCGGCAGCGGATTTACCTGAGCGGACCGCGGCAGCAACCTCTGCTGACCATGGTCTTCGGCTACCGGAAAGACGACCGGCCGATCACGGTCGCGATCGCCGAAGATTTGTCCTCGCCCTTACTCCTGATCACAGAATTTCAGCAGCGCTTTTCGATGATCGCGGCCGTTTTGCTGTTGGTGTTGGTGCTCGTACAGATCGTCATTTTGCGCAAGGGGTTTCAACCGCTCGTGCGCCTGCAAAAACAACTGAGAGCGCTGGAGCGCGGCGAGCGCAGCCAGATCGATACCGATGTGCCGCTGGAAGTCTCCGCGCTGGCCGGCGAATTCAATCGCCTGGTGGCCGTGCTCGACCAGCGCCTTCAGCGCTCGCGCAATGCGCTCGCCGATCTCGCGCATGCGCTGAAAACGCCCTTAACCGTGCTCCAGCAACTGCCGCGGGAGGACGCCTTCCGGCAACACCCCGAACTCAGCGAGATTTTGATTGCGCAAACCACGCACATGCAACGCCTGATGGAACGCGTGCTGAAACGCGCGCGTCTGGCCGGCTCAGGCCCGGCCGCGGCAAAATTCGACAGCCAGCAGGAAATCCCGGCTTTGGTCCAGGTGCTGAAAAATATGTATCGGGACAAAAATCTGACTATCCGCTTTTCCGCTCCGACTGTCGAACTGTTACCGGTCGACCGGGAAGACATGCTGGAACTGGCCGGTAACCTGCTCGACAACGCCTGCAAATGGGCCCGGTCGACAATCGCCATCCGGCTCGAATGCAATCGGGCCGTCCGTTTGATTATCGAAGACGACGGACCGGGTGTCGAGGAGTCCGAAATTGAAAGATTAATGCAGCGCGGCGCCAGACTCGACGAATCGGTCAGCGGCCATGGACTGGGTTTATCGATCGCCAAACTGATCGCGGAACAATACGGGGGACGGCTCTTGCTGGGCCGCTCGAAAGACTTGGGAGGATTTTGGGTGGAAGCTGTTTTATATACGGCGGATTCAGGACAAAGCAAATAAATTTATGTTGCCGGCGTTGGGAACGAGCCATTTGCTTTGCACAGCCGATCTATCACTTGCCAGGTTTTAAAAACCTGGCAAGTCTTCAACAAGAGCATCCGCCTGCGTACAAAAGAAGGCGTCTAAGATATCCTTCAAGCCGATAACTTTTTGGCTATTTTTGCCACATGCTCGCCTTGAAATCGAGCGATGATCAATTCGTTCTCCGACGGCTGTCGACTCCCATCTCCGCCCGCGAGCGTACTCGCGCCGTAAGGCGAACCGCCTGTGATTTCTTCCATGTTCAGGATGGCCTGACAGGAATAAGGCACGCCGACGATGACCATCCCGTGATGCAAAAGCGTCGTGTGAAACGAAGTGATAATGGTTTCCTGACCTCCGTGTTGAGTCGCGGTTGAAGTAAAGACGCTGCCGACCTTGCCTATCAGCGCACCGCTCAGCCAATGTTTCCCCGTTTGATCCAGGAAATTGCGCATCTGTGAACACATATTCCCGAAACGGGTGGGAGTGCCGAAAATGATCGCGTCGTAATTGGGCAACTCCTCTGTCGTCGCAATGGGCGCATCCTGATTCAGTTTCGCACCGGCCTTTCGAGCCGCCTCCTCGGGCACAAGCTCAGGCACACGCTTGATGGCAACTTCAATGCCGTCCACGGATCGAGCCCCCTCACCGACTGCTTTTGCCAAAGTTTCCACGTGGCCATACATGCTGTAATACAGAACTAAGATTTTGGCCATAGATAACCTCCTTTTGAATAATCCACAACAAATTATGATTTGGATTCGGTCAGATGACTTTTTGACAACCTCCGCCGATAAAAACTTCCAAATATCATTAAATACCGGACTCGGGTAAGTGCTTTCCCAGGTTTTCAGCTTGGTTTCATATTGACGCCGTAACATGTCCCCCATTCTGTTCAATAGCCAATTGCGAGGCAACTCTAATGAACAATCCATCCCCCGTTCAAGTTTGGGACATTTTGATTCGCATTTTTCACTGGTCGCTGGTCGCGGCTTTTATCGTCGCCTATCTGACCAGCGAAGAAGACAATCCCTGGCACATCTATTCCGGTTATGCCGTGCTCGGACTGATCATTTTCCGGCTGCTCTGGGGCTTTGTCGGAAGCCGACACGCGCGCTTCAGCGACTTTGTCCGTTCGCCGGCCGTGGTTTATCAGTACATCAAAAGCCTGCGCGCCGGCCAGCCGCCGCATTACATCGGCCATAATCCGCTCGGCGGCTGGATGGTGATTGCAATGCTGTTGACGTTGTTCGCAGTTACCCTGAGCGGGCTTAAAGTGTATGCGATAGAAGAAGGCAAAGGCCCGTTCGCCGTCTTGCAGCCTATCGAGTTAATGCCTATTCCGGCGGCCTATGCTGAAGACGAAACGGATGATGACGACAGGGAAGAAGGTAATGCGCAGCAAAAATCCAGCGAAGCCGATGAAGAGTTGTGGGAGGAAGTCCATGAAGCCTCCACGAATGTGATGTTGCTGCTAATTGGGCTGCATCTGGCCGGAGTTATCCTCTCCAGCCGCCTGCACAAGGAAAACCTGGTCAAAGCAATGTTTACGGGCAAGAAAGATTGACTGTAGGCGAGTTTCGGTGCTTCTGATGACCCTACTAGTTAGGGAAACTCTGATTAAGTCCTTCGACAAGCTCCACCACAAGGGTGGTCCCCCTCAAGGGGGGCTATGGATAGGGACAGACGAACGGCAACTTGTTGATTCCGTTCGTGGTCTATAGCCCCCTGTGATGGAGTTCGCCTGCCGTGAGCCCGTCGAATCGGTCGAACGCTCTCCTGAGCATAGTCGAAGGGCATGAACGGAATCAACTCATTCAGAGCTTCCTTAACCGCCAGCCGCTTAGTTTGGTGCAATATCTGAGAATATTGCACAATCTTAGCCCTCTTTTTTGAGTTCCCGCTTCATCTTCGCGGAATGAATCGTCGCAAATGAGCGCTAACTTAAGTAATCGCTAATCAAATAAGGTCATGGCACTAATCTTGCTTTAATTTTGCCTACAATCTTTGCATATTTTCTAAAAGGCGGCACTGAAAATCAGATCCCTTGCCCCCTGACATAGGAGATTAGATTATTTTCCTACTGGAGTTTATTTACTGCTCGGTGCAAATTTGGACAGCCTCCCGAATGAAACCAGTAGCTGGCAGAATCGTTTCGGCTAGCTGATTTCACAGCTTATTTTCGTTTTAAGGACAATACGCTATGACCATGGCATGTGCGGGAGAAAGTTATCCCCCGCTCGATGATAAAGACAAGGCCGGTTCAAGTCATCAATTGACAGTGGCGCTGTTGGGCTTTGAAACAGCGGATCAAGAAAAACTCGACAGGGTTTTTCAAATGGAACGGCGCGGCGAGCGCAAATATGTAACCGCAAAAAATCCGGATCCTATAATCGGCAGCGATATTCTTCTCGTAAATTTCGATAACCCTTGCGCACGGGAAGAGAAAGACCGAATTCTGGCTTCTCATCCACAGACCCAGGTCGTCGCGGCCAGCCGAGGTCCTCTTCAGGAAGCGCCGGCTCATCATATTCGAGGCATCCTGATTGCGGCCAGAGTTCTCGGTGTGCTCGACAAGATCGTCGCCCCGCAGACCGCGAAACCAGTTCCGGACAATTTACAAGCGCATGAAGCGGATTCCGTCTCCCGACAAGCCGGAGTTGAAAACCGGCCTAAATGTCAGGTGACCCTGCCCAAAGATCAGCCCCCGCCTGTTGCCTCCGCACATACCGGCTATCGCGCACTGGTCGTCGACGACAGCGCCGCCATTCAAAAATCGTTAGAACTGAATCTCGCCACTTTGCCGCAGATTAGCGCGGTCGAATTTGCCGACACGGGGGAAAGCGCGTTGGCAAAAGCCGAGGCGAGTCAATACGACCTGATATTCCTGGACGTAATGATGCCGGGGATGGACGGATTCGAAACCTGTACGCAACTGCGGAAAAAACCGCAATACAAAAAAACACCGATCATCATGGTGTCGGGAAAGACCTCTCCCCTGGACGAAGTCAAGGGAGTGATGGCCGGATGCACAACCTATTTAACCAAACCGGTGCAACCGGAAGCCTTCCAAAAACTTGGCGCCCGGGTGGTGGCTTGGCTGGAGAAGCAAAAAGAACTTTAAGCGCTCATGATTAATCATTTTCACAGCCGTACCCCGGAATTTTTTAACCGAATTAACCCCATATATAAAGGTAGACCGATGACACTCCAAAAAATTTTGATATGCGATGATTCTCAAACCGATTTGATGAGCTTAAAAAATGCGTTGCAAAGCGCCCACTGCATAATCATCAGCGCAAATAGCGCCGATGAAGCCCTTAAAAAGGCCAAATCAGAAAAGCCCGACGTCATATTTCTGGACATCGTGATGCCGGGAATGGATGGTTATGCCGCTTGCCGAACCCTGCGCAATGATCCTGAAACCAAGGATATCCCCGTTATCTTCGTCAGCAGCAAGCACCAAAAGGCAGACCGAGTATGGGCGCAAATGCAGGGGGCGAGAGATTTGATCGCCAAACCCTTTGAGCCCAAACAAATCACCGAGAAGCTGGCGCAGATATAACGCTACGCCAATTAATCTTCACCCCATGGAAAATGGTCAATGGATGCAAATTATTTAGAAATATGTGAGACCAACCCCGCCCCATCCGAGCCCTGCCCGCCCGGAACTGATCCGGTAACGCTCACGGCAAATACAGCAACTATGTTCGGTATTCGCATAGGGTGCGTCGGATTATTGGTATCCTCGTCAATCTATTGTGAAGTCCTCGATAAAACGCCTGTCAATCCCTTGCCCAATGTCCTCCCCTGGTTGAACGGCCTGCTGAACTTACGCGGAAATCTGGTGCCGGTCTTTGATTTGCATACCGTGTTAAGCGAAGCAGCAGCCGATCGTAATAAACGGCGGTTATTTGTCATAGGCCGGGGCGATAAAGCGGCGGCATTATGGATAGACGGCTTACCGGAGATCAAAGAGAGCGGACACTTACAGCCGGCGCGGAAGCTTGCTGCATTGCCTAAAATTCAGCAGCGGTTCGTGTCAGCCGGTTATGAAAAGGACGGGCAGAGTTGGTTTCACATAAATTTTGAAGATTTGTTCGAGGACCTAGGCCACCATCATTATGTGACTGGGGACAATTGGACATGATCGATTCAACTTCGATCAGTCCTGAAACTCCGCTGGAGGGTGACCCCGTCTTTCTGCTTGAACAACTTGCCGATGAATCGGCCGCTGAGGGTTGGTTCGGCCTCCAGGATGCCAATTTAATCCTTGCCGAAGCGGTACGGGAACTTCGGCAGGATCAGGAGTTTACTCTTGAAAGCGGCATGGCTCCTCTCATGGCCCACTGGTTTGCTCTGGTAGAAAAATACCGGTCCGATTACGGGCAAACGGCTGAAGAAATCATTCATTATCTGCGACGGCCGGAATTGAAAATTCCGATGGATGATGTCGAGTTCGGCATGCTTCAGGAGCAGCTTGCCGCGGACGCATCCCCAACCCCGGTCGTGCCGGCTCCGGCCAATGCCGATAACACGGTAGGTTTGACGCCCCGGCCTGCGGAGAGCGGCGTATCTGACATGGATGAGTTTTCCGAAAATCTGTCTCCCGCCACGCAAGCATTGATTGATTTATTATTGCTGCAATGCCAAACGGTCCGCACCGCCCTGCTGGATATCGTGAAAGACGATAGCGAATCGGTCGCCGATGGCCTGCAACATGCCAAAGAAGAACTGCGGCGTTTTTTCCATGCCGCCGATACGGCCGGTTTTACAGGTCTCGCGCAAATCTGCGCTCATGTCGATGCAAATATAGAACGATGGCTGGAACAGATCGGCGATTTTACCGATGAGCATCTTGAACTTTTGCTCGATTGTCTGAGCCGGGTGCAAGATTATTTACCTGCTTTCAATGAAGCCGACGCAGGTTCGCACCTCGTGGCCGGGTTAGCGGATTGCCAATGGCCTCTACCGATACCGTTCGAGACGGCGGCCGCCATTCTGCGGCAAATTCGTTCCGAAAGCACATCCGTGATCCAGGAGTCCGAGCCCGTCCGCCCGGAAAGCGCTGCCGATGAAGACATTTCTCTCGCCCTGCCGGACGACGTCAATCCTGAACTGCTGGATCTTTTGTTACAAGAACTGCCGACGCACACGCAGCAATTCTCCGCAGCGGTGCGCCGCCTGCAAGCAGGCGGCAGCGAGCAGGATGTCAACATCGCCCAACGCGCCGCGCATACGCTGAAGGGTTCCGCGAACACGGTAGGCATCCAAGGGATCGCGGTCCTGACTCACCATCTGGAAGATATTCTGATTGCCTGCGCCAGGGAACAAAAATTGCCGGGCCGAGCTTTGGCCGGTACGCTGATGAATGCCTCCGACTGCCTCGAAGGCATGAGCGAAGCGCTGCTGGGAATGGGCGATGCGCCGCCTGAAGCAAAAGCCGTACTCCAGGAAATTCTGGATTGGGCAAACCGGATCGACAAGGAAGGGCTGCCCGATTTTTCCGGCGATGTGGCTTTTTCCGAAACTTCAGCTGTTGTCGACGAGGCCGGTTCCGGCCTTGATAAAGCGGAGGAGCCGTCAACTATGGTGCGGGTGGCCGCCGACCGGATCGAGAAACTTTTCCGGCTCTCGGGAGAAAGCATCATCCTGAACGGCCAGGCACAGGAAAGCTCGCGCCGGATCGGAAAACAGCTGCTGGCGATGCGCACGCAGTTTGCCCTGCTGCGGCAGCTCGGCGAAGAACTGGAGCGCCTGATCGATCTGAAGGATTTGACCGGCCGGTCCGCCAATCCGGCTAATGCGGGCTTCGACGCGCTGGAAATGGATCAGTACAACGAACTTCACACCGTCAGCCGGCGCATGGCCGAAGCCGCGCTCGACGCCAGGGAAATCGGGGTGGACATCGAGAAGGAGTTGGAGCAGATCGGCGCCGTGCTGGAAGACCAGCAACGGTATGCGATCGACGCACAGGAAACGCTCATGCAAACGCGTTTGGCGCCGGTCAGCCTGATCGTACCGCGCTTGCAACGAGGCCTCAGGCAAACCTGCCGCTTGACCGGCAAGCCATGCGATCTGGTTTTGACCGGCGAAAACCTGCGGATCGATGGCGATCTGCTCAATACGCTTGTCGATCCTTTGATGCACATTATCCGCAATGCGGTCGATCACGGCATCGAAAACGCTCAAGACCGTACGGGCAAAGGCAAGTCGCAAACCGGCCGGCTTGAGATCGCTTTTGCTCAGGAAGGCGATACGATCCTGGTCCGTTGCCGGGATGACGGCCGCGGTCTGGACTATCGGGCGATTCGAGCGTCCGCGGAAAAGCGCGGGGAATTGACGCCGGGCCAGCAAGTCTCCGAAGAGGAATTGCAACGCTTCATTTTACGCCCGAATTTTTCCACCCGCACCGTGACGACTCAAACCTCGGGCCGCGGCGTGGGCATGGATGCGGTGTACGCCCGGATTGCAGATCTGGGCGGAACCATGACGATGGCGTCGAAAACGGGCCAAGGGCTAGCCATAACCTTAAGAATCCCGCTGCCTCTTAGCCTGACCCATGCCATATTGGTCAATGTCGGCAGCTTCCGGGTTGCGGTGGCCGGCAAGGGGGTGGCGCAAATTCATCATAACGGCGATTGCGAGCTGGTTATCGCAGAAGAAGAGACACATACGCTCCTCTTAGACGGAAAACCCTACCCGACGGCATTGCTCGACGACCTGCTCCATATTACGGAACAACGAAAACATCAGCGCCCCCATGGCGCCGTGTTGTTGATTCGGCATGAGGAAAAGACCACCGCAATATTAGTCGATTCGATCATCGATACCCTGGATGTGGTGATCAAGAGCATGGGCAATTACATCGGCAAGATTCCCGGTTTTATCGGCGCCACGATTTTGGGCGACGGCGCCGTAATCCCGGTACTCGACCTGCCTGAATTGTTGCGCGCTCCGCTTAGACCAGTCGATCGTATCGAATCGGCTCCGATGGATAGCGAAGCCCCCGAAGCGATGCTGCCGACGATTATGGTGGTGGATGATTCGCTGAGCCAACGCCGGGCCTTGGAGCAACTGCTGGCGGATGCCGGCTATAAGGTTCGCACCGCGCGCGACGGCATCGAAGCCGTCGAACTGCTGCCGCAAGTCAAACCCAGCCTGGTGCTGACCGATCTTGAGATGCCGCGCATGAACGGCATCGAATTGACCGCCCACATCCGTAACCAGGCCCGCCAGAGTCAGTTGCCGGTGATCATGATCACGTCGAGAACCACCCAAAAACACCGTCAACTGGCGGAAGAAGCAGGCATTGACGCTTATCTCGCCAAGCCTGTGCGCGACGACGAACTGCTGATGAAAATCATGCATTTATTATCGTAAAACTCATTTTTAGCAATAGGGAATTTTATATAATGAAACTAGCTAATCTAAACCTGTTCAGCCGATTTCTACTGTGGCAGAAGTTCGCTATTTTAGGCGCCATTGCTTTTACCCTCGTGGCCGCCGGACTCTACTATTTCGTCAATGAGCAGCAACAGCGTATCGAGGCGGCCGAGCGCGAGCAGCAGGGCCTTAAAGTCGTCAAGGACCTGCTCGGCCTCGTGAATTCCCTGCCCCGGCATCGCGGTTCTTCGACAGGCTTATTGAGCGGTAACGACGCCCTGGCGAGCGAAGAAAAGACCACAAAGGCGCTTACCGCAAAGCATATCGCGGCGTTCGACGCAATGAGTCAGTCTATAAATAACCCGGAACTTCTGAAAATCTGGATTAACATCAAGCAGAATTGGCCCAAAATCGCTCAAGCGGTGGATACCCGCTCGATAACGCCGCCGGAAAATTTTAAAGCGCATACCCAATTGATTGCACAGGTACTGGATATCCTGGACCGGGCTATCGACTATTACGGCCTCTCAACGGATCCGAACACCGAAACGCATTTTCTTGTGCAGGCGGTTCTGGTGGACAGCCCTACCCTTGCCGAATATCTGGGCCAGGCGAGAGGCTGGGGCACCGGTCTTTTAGCCAAAGCAGCAAAAGTCAAGGAACAGGCAAACAACCCGGCCGCCGATGTTGTCACTTTGCAGGATCGCGCTCGTCTCGGCATTATGGCCAACATCGCCAATGCGCATTGGATCAGCGCCGAACGGAATTTTGCAAAATCCTTGAAGATTGCCCGCCAACCGAACAAGGGCTTGGATGAACAACGCAAAACGGCGTTAGGTCTGGTCGATCAGGCTCTCAAGCTGTCCGACACGGAAATCATCAACCAACAAGTAATCGGATTTTCTTCCACCGACTATTACACTCAATATTCCAGAGCCATCGTGGAAGTCTTTAAAACCATGGATATCGGTTTCACCGAACTCGATCATCTGTTCACCGCGCAAATCGACTCGGCGGAACATCAATTGATTACCGTTTCGTCAATGATTATCGGATTCATTCTTATCGCGGCATGGGTTGCCTTCTATATCGTCAGATCCATCACGACTCCGGTCAGTCATTTGGTGGGCGTAATGCAAAAGCTGGCGGGAGGCGACAATACCGTACGCGCCAATCTGGATATCTTCGATGAGATCGGCGTATTGGGCCGCCAATTCGACATCATGGTCGACCAGCGCGAAGCGGTGAGCGCCCAAATTCGGCAGGAAAACGAAATCCTGAATGATTCGATCATCGACCTGCTGCAAGGGGTGGCCAAACTGGCGCAGCGGGATTTGACCATCAGGCTTCCGGTAGCCGAAAACGTGACCGGTCCGGTCGGCGACGCCTTGAATCTGCTTTCGAGCGAAACGGCGAACGTATTGAACCGGATCCTGCGCATCGCGGAAGAAGTATCGCAAGTCTCGAAACAAGTCAAAACGCAATCCGATAGCGTGATTCATATTGCCGCCGAAGAAAAACGCGAGGTGGAACAGGTCGCCTCCGAATTAAATCAGGCGTCGGAAACCATGATAAATATCGCCAAACTTGCGATGTTCTGCAACCAGGCCGCCGAAAAAGCGATCAAAACCACAGATAAAGCACAAGAAACCGTACTGGATACCGTACAAGGCATTACGACCATCCGTAACACAATTCGCGAGACCGAAAAACGGATTAAACGTCTGGGCGAGCGTTCGCAGGAAATCGGCAGCGTGATCAGTATCATTAACGGTATCGCGGAAAGGACGCATATTCTGGCGTTGAACGCGTCGATGCATGCCGCTTCAGCCGGGGAAGCGGGCAGAGGTTTCGCAGTCGTCGCGAACGAAGTGCAAAAGCTTGCGGAAAACGCCCGTGAAGCGACCGCGCAAATTTCCAACCTGGTCAATAATATCCAGATCGAAACCGCCGACACGGTCACCACCATGAACGATGCGATCAGCCAGGTCGTGCAAGGAACCACGCTGGCGCAACAGGCCGGCGATGAAATGCGCGCAACCCGTGAAACCACCGCAAATCTGGTGCAACTGGTGCAGCGGATCGCGGCAAACTCGAAGACTCAGGCCGAAACGACCCGGAAACTTCAGGCACGCGCCATTCAAATTCAAAAAAGCACCCAGCAAACTTTCGAACACTTGCAGGATCAGGGCCTGCAAACGGAACGGTTGGTGGATTATTCCAGCGGCCTTTTGGAATCCGTAGGGGTATTTATCTTGCCTAAGACTGATGAGGCATTTGCCTGAACATCCGGCTTCGGCGTAAATCGGCCATGGCCTGTCATTCGATAAATTTACACGTATGGCATTTGTGTCAATGAAAGCGGACGTTCAGTTATTAACGTGTTAGGTGAGCTGCTGGCTGATGCTTGCCGAAGGACGTCAGCTCGATCGGTGAGTCAGGGTCAGGCCTCACTGCCAAGTAACTTGTACTGAAACTGAAAGAAGTACAGTTCGGATTTTCCTTTAAAGGGGTAATCCAGCTTTACGGCTCCTGCACTCCATTGGCCCATACGCTCAAGCTCAATCAGAGTTCCAATTTGTCCTATGACATAGAATTCACTGCCGGCGAACCCGTCCCCCGGTCCAACTGCGGTGACTTCGACACGTGCGCCGATCGGAGCTTGTGAAACGACCGGTTGAGGGGCCAGAACTCGCTCAGTGCCTACCTCGGTGTTGGGCGACGTGGCTGAGTGAATCAGCTCGCCGACAACTTCGGTCAGGTGTGGACGCACGACTGCGCTAAATTGACTTCCTTCAGTGTATTCCCACACTAAGCATTTAGAATTCAGACTTTCACGGAAGGCGACAACCTTCTTTAGCTGCTCCACTTCGTCAAGGGCCTTGGGTGGCGAGAATGGCTCGAGGTTGAAGTAGAAGAGAATACGTGGTCGTCTGTGCTCATTCCAATTACTGTAAGCTAAATCGAACTCCTCTTTTGTACCTGATTCGGCTCTACCTGTTGGAGTCCCGAATCTCCTCCAAAGAATCCCGATGAATATATCGTACTCGCCGATCTGGTCGTTAATTATCTGCTGTGGCCTTCCCATTGAAGGAAATGCATGAGTTTCCCAGCGGACGAGTTCTAGCCGAGTATTGGTTCCGGGAAGTAATGCACGTAGGGTGCGGTTGAGTTCATTAATAATTCCGGGAAGCGCTTCACGTTCCCTACTAGTGTCACCAGGGGACGCAACGAAGATCCGAATTATCTTTTCAGTTGAAGCCATGGACTACCTGTGCGTGAATTCGTGAGGCCTAACGTGGAGTTCACCGGCTCTGTGCGGCTTTATCGCGCGGCGTCCGGTGGACCGCAGGGTTATGCGTCATTGATAATCGCCTGCTTAATGTTTATGTACTCGACCAGTTCGCGCGGGACATCTTGAAATACTGCCGTGAAGTCCTTTCGGAACCCACGTGCTAGGCCAGAACATTCAGAACGTACTTGGCCACCGACTGCGTGCATGACGAAATCGGCAATCTCGATTCCCGGTTCGTTCATCGACTTTGGAACGAAGTAATGGTCAATGGGAACATGCACTGTTCGTCCGAAGTATTCGACGTCGGCCTTGTTGTACGGACCGACATGACGTTCAGCTAGCGAGTTGGCTCTTTCCGAACTCTCCGCTAACAAGGCAATGTGCGAAAAGCTAAAGCGAAGCGCAATGCGCTCTACCCGTGCGAGAAAGGCTCGCGAAACTATTTGGTAGGGAGAATAGTCGTTCGGGAGTACCGACCTACCGGATGCAACTGCCGCGAGTCGGGCGAAGTGCCTCAGCCCGAAGAATTGGCCGAGAGCGTTCAGTTGATCCTTGCTCGGCGATCTGAGCTCATTCGCGTGAAGGGTTGAGTCTGCGCCCCCGAAGTATTGATCTTTCATCCGGCGCCATGCCGGCCTGACGAAGTTCACATAGTCACCGACGAGAACAGCACAGCCGCCAAGCCCAAAAACTGGATGCTGTGGGTCGGAGAAGAGTTCGTCTCCGGTTTCGTCGACAAACACCAAGAGACAACTGGAATCCAGCACGACGCTAGCGCCGTCCTCAGCGATTCCGAGTGTAAGGGTCGTTGCGTTACTCATTAACAGGCGCCAAGTAGTCGAGACGCATAACTTGTTGTTATCCAGGTCGGTATATTTACGCCGAAACTGGGTCAACCGCAAGTATAATTTCAAAAAATAGCTTCAAAAAGCTGAAACACTAGGCAAGATAACACTTATTTTCGGCGGGATAAACAGATCGAGATAATCCCAAAGCCACACATTGTATGATCGAAATATTCCCTTGAACGGACATTTGAAAGACAAGATAAATAGACCGGTTAGGGTCGAATTCAGCCTAACTTTTAAAGCCATCAGATCAAGTTCAGAGTTTTACATTTAATTCCGTTCTCGGCAACAGCATCAGCATCAACATTCGGCAATGATATCAATCAGCAAAATGCGTTCTTCATCCAGGCGAAGGGACAGTGTTTTACACAACAAGCCGGTGCTAAAATCGCGGTAATGTTCGGAAGTCACAATGCGATGACTGTCGTGAGAATGCTCAAACGCCAGCAATTGGTAGAAATAGGAACGCCATGACCAGTTGAATTCGACCTCCCTCCGTTCTTCATGCCATTTTCCTTCGCCGAAATTAAAGTTCGGCGAAATCTGGTTGCCCTCGGTATCGCAAAGATAAAATCGCAGCACACCGCTGAGCTCAAAGGGTTTAGTCGATAGTTCGCCGAGTTTGAAATCCGTTTTCAGCGCATTACGCAACAATTCAATGGACTCTTTAATTTTTTCGAAAAACGTCAGTTTTAGAGTTTCTTTTTGCAACGTTCTTTGAAGAAATTTTTTTCTTAATAACCCAATCTGCCCATGGTAGCAGTCGGGCTCTTTAAATTCGGCCTCCGCCTTTGAAAATAAATAACCCTGGATAAACTGAGCGCCGCACTCCAAAGCATAAAAAAACTCCTCCTCGGATTCAACACCCTCGCAAACCAGACGGCAGCCTGTTCGCTTGCACAGGTTGGTTATCAACTGGACGATATCGTGCTCGATTCCTCCTTTCGAAGCCAGCTTGAACAACTCCATATCCAGTTTGATCATATCGGGACGAATCGCGATGACTCTTTCCAGTTGCGAGTAACCCGCGCCAAAATCATCGATAGCGACGTTCATGCCATGTTTGCGATATTCCTTGACCACGCCGATCAGCTTTTCCAATTCCACTTTGGATTCGGTAATCTCGATAATTACGCGGCTCTTGTCGATATTGAGCTCCTGCAACATTTGCAGTGTCGGCAGCGCGGTATAGTCCTCTATATAATTTATCCAGGATGCCGAGATATTGATCGCAAGATAGCCTTGATAATTCTGTTCGCTGAAGTATTGCAATGCCTGACGCCGCAGCAGGCGATCCCATAATATTAACTGGTTATCGTTAATTAAAGGCGAATTAAACAAGTCGCCTGCCGAAATAACCTGGCCGTTCTCATCGTATTGCCTGGCTAAGACTTCATAACCGACGATACTGCCGCTGGCGGTACAAATTATGGGCTGAAAATAGGGAAACAGTTTTTTGTCTGAAGCCGTCGACGTAAGCGAATTGGACATGATGATTATCCCATTACGATAGTGCCGATCGTAATCCGGGAAAGAAGATTCCTATTTTTTAGCCTTTGAAATTGAGCTTCTTTTTCAGCAAAACCCATGTAGTTAATAATATTATTGTCAAGTTTTTGATTTCTCATGCTTCGTGTTTTGTTGTAAATAGACTCTTGTTTTATCAGGCTTTTAGTAATTTTTAGAGTTTGTAAGAGCTAGTATTATAAAGATTAATCCATGATTATATGGGCATTAGTCAACATTCCTGGAAAATAGTCAGTTTCTCGAGAATGGTTATCTAATCAGACACATTTTCAAAAGCTAACAATCAGATTCTAGCGCCGCGTTGGATTGCCGCTCATTGCTATTGCCGCCGCCAACCAGTTCAAATTATGATTATTTTTCGATCGCCCAAGCATAAGCAATTTTCGCACCAATTAAGAACAACCCCAGACTAGCCATTAACTCTGACTTTAGCTGAATACAGAACATAGAGAAAATATTTTGCACTCAAATACGCACCAAAATTAATCCTGATGCATCATAGTGGTGCATCAGGTATTGAAGCAGTTCCTTTGGGAACTCCATGACATACATTAAGGAAACTCTAAATAAGTTGATTCCGTTCATGCCCTTCGACTATGCCCAGGAGCTCGTCGAATCGGTCGAAGGACTTTCAGAGTTTCCTTAAGGAGGATTAGAACCGGAAGGTTGCGCCCCGATCCCGAAAAATCCTGAAATCGCACGAAAAACCTTTTGTATGCCGGCCCAGATCTTCGGCAACAGCCAGACCATCAACACGATGAACAGCGAGAGCGCGATCAGAAAAACGAACGGATGCTGGACCGAAGCCCATACGCCGGCAATCACCGCCACGTCTTCCCCGAATGAAGCGGCCCAGTTACTAAACGGCTCCGGAGAAGTGTTGATCAAGACGCGGCTGCCGGCCTTGGTCATATGCGAACCGGCCGCCATGCCGCCGCCGACGATCGCCGCGGCCAATTCGACGGCCGGATTCAACTCTCCGACCGCGCCGGCGGCCAGCATCGCGCCGGCCGGAATCCGAATGAAGGTATGGATCGCATCCCAGCCGGTATCGACGCCCGGCGTCTTATCGGCAAAGAATTCGATGAAATACATCAGACCGGCTGCCATCATCACAGCCGGATTCGCGACGATCTGCAAATCCGGAGGCAATACAATATTGCCGCTCTGCGCGAGAAATCCGAGCGTGAGCAATGTCGCATACAGATTGATGCCGCTGGCCCACGCCAGACCCATCGTCATCGCCACGGTCGCGGTTATTTGATTCAGCGCATCCATAAAACTCACCTGGTTGATCATTGGATCGCGCATAGTAACATGGCGCGATGAACACTGACTTAATGAAGCTGTCTTCTCTAATAGTAGAAGCATTTCATTCAGCTTGGCGGCATGAAAGCCGTATTGACGCCCGATTACCGCTATTTAAAGCATGAGCGTCCGCATTTTTTCGCACATCGGCGTCAGACCATGTAAAATGCCGTTATTAACGCACAGTTTTAACTTTGGATTTTAAACGTGAATTTGAGAGGAACCACCATATTATCCGTACGCCGCGGCAACAAAGTCGTGATCGGCGGAGACGGTCAAGTAACCTTGGGCAATACGGTCATGAAAGGCAATGCCCGCAAGGTTCGCCGACTGTATCATGACAAAGTGATCGCCGGCTTTGCCGGTTCGACCGCGGACGCCTTTACCCTGTTCGAGCATTTCGAAGGCAAGCTCGAAAAACATCGCGGCCACTTGATGCGCGCGGCGGTCGAGATGGCGAAAGACTGGCGCACCGACCGCACCTTGCGGCGCATGGAAGCCATGCTGACGATTGCCGATGCCAAAACCTCATTGATCATCTCCGGCAACGGCGATGTGGTCGAGCCCGAACTGGATTTGATGGCGATCGGCTCCGGCGGCGCCTTCGCGCAGGCTGCCGCGCGCGCTCTGCTCGAAAATACCGATTTGAGCGCCCGCGAGATCGTCGAAAGAGCGCTGGCGATCGCGGCCGACATCTGCATTTATACCAATCATAACTTGCGCATCGAAGAACTGGACGCTGAAACGAGCGAGTAAAGCATGACCCAAATGACCCCGAAAGAAATCGTTCACGAACTGGACAAGCACATCGTCGGCCAGGCCAGCGCGAAGCGATCCGTCGCAATCGCCCTGCGCAACCGCTGGCGCCGGCAGCAGGTCGACGCCTCGCTGCGCGAAGAAATTACCCCGAAAAACATCCTGATGATCGGACCGACCGGCGTCGGCAAGACCGAAATCGCGCGCCGTCTGGCACGTCTTGCGAACGCGCCTTTCATCAAGATCGAAGCGACCAAATTCACCGAGGTCGGTTATGTCGGCCGCGATGTCGAATCGATCATCCGCGATTTGGCCGATACCGCGGTCAAGATGATGCGCCAATCCGAAATGGAAAAGGTGCAGATCAAGGCTTACGACGCTGCCGAGGACCGAATTCTCGATCTTTTGCTGCCCGAAGCGGATGCCGGCATGCTCTCCGATACGCGCGAGTCGACCCGCCAGAAAATGCGCAAGAAGCTGCGCGAAGGCGACCTCGATGAGAAGGAAATCGAAATCGACGTGCAGATGGCGCCGATGGGCGTCGAAATCATGGCGCCGCCCGGCATGGAAGAAATGACCAATCAATTGCAGGGGCTGTTCCAGAACATGGGCTCCGGCCGCACCCGCAGCCGCAAGATGAAGATCAAGAAAGCGTTCAAGGTCCTGCAGGAAGAGGAAGCCGCGCGCCTGGTCAACGACGAAGATATCAAGCTGAAGGCGGTCGAAGCGGTCGAGCAGAACGGCATCGTGTTTCTCGATGAAATCGACAAGATCTGCAAACGTTCGGATGTCGGCGGCTCGGGCGGCGAAGTCTCTCGCGAAGGCGTGCAGCGCGATCTGCTGCCGATCGTCGAAGGCAGCACGGTCAGCACGAAATACGGCGCGATCAAGACCGATCATATCCTGTTCATCGCCTCGGGCGCCTTCCATCTGACCAAGCCGTCCGACCTGATCCCGGAATTGCAGGGCCGCTTCCCGATCCGGGTCGAGCTCGATGCATTGTCAGCGGACGATTTTTTCCGGATTCTGACCGAGCCGAATGCTTCGCTGACCGAACAATACGCGGCGCTGCTTGCGACCGAAGGCGTCAGTCTGAGCTTCGCGACCGACGGCATCCGCCGAATTGCGGAGCTGGGCTGGGAAGTCAACGAAAAAACCGAAAACATCGGCGCGCGGCGTTTGCATACGATCCTGGAACGCCTGCTCGAAGAGATTTCGTACAGCGCCCCCGACCTGCGCGAAAAGGACGTCGTGATCGATGCGGCTTATGTCGATCGCCACTTGGGCGAATTTGTCCAGGATGAGGATTTGAGCCGGTATATATTGTAGATTTGCAGGGTGAGCAAACGGCTGCATCATTTGCTCACCATGCTTCCCGATGGTGGGCGGAAAAGCGCCTCCCACCCTACACACATTCTGATTTGATATGCGACTCCACACCCTACCCTGCAACGCGCTGCCGACCGAAATCAAACTGCATCAGGTTTCCCGGATTCTGGAAATCCATTTCGATGACGGCCAGGTCTTCATGCTGCCGTGCGAATACCTGCGCGTCTATACGCCGTCTGCCGAGGCTTTGGGCCATGCGCCGGGGCAGGAAATCCTGCAAACCGGCAAGGAATATGTCACGATTCGGGAGATACATCCGATCGGCAATTATGCGATCTGCCCGGTGTTCAGCGACGGCCATAACAGCGGAATTTATACCTGGGATTTGCTTTATCAACTCGGCGCCGAATACGACACCTTATGGGCCGGCTATCTCGAACGTCTGAAAGCCGCCGGACACCAACGGCAGGAACCCTCACCTTTACAGTAAATTATGACTCATCACAAAACGACCCATTTCGGCTTCAAGCAAGTCGCCACCGAAGACAAGGTCAAACTGGTGCGCGGCGTTTTCGATTCAGTCGCCGAAAAATACGACATCATGAACGATCTGATGTCGCTCGGCATTCACCGCGTCTGGAAACGGATCGCGGTGCAGCTCTGCAATGCCCGCAGCGGCGAAAAAGTGCTCGATCTGGCCGGCGGCACCGGCGATTTGACGACCCTGCTGGAAAAGCGCGTCGGCAAGGACGGGCTGTGCGTATTGGCCGACATCAATTCGGAAATGCTGCGCACCGGCCGCAACCGGCTGATCGACCGCGGCTTGACCGGTAATATCGAATACTCCCAGGTGAATGCCGAATGCCTGCCGTTCGCGGACAATACGTTCGACTGCGTGATCATCGGCTTTGGCCTCCGTAACGTGACCGATAAGGATGCCGCCCTGCGCTCGATGTACCGGGTGCTGAAACCGGGCGGACGCTGTCTCGTGCTCGAATTTTCGCATCCGATCGATCCGGTCACCGAAAAGGTTTACGATTTTTATTCGTTCAAACTGCTGCCGAAAATCGGCAGATTCGTCGCGAAGGACGAGGACAGCTACCGTTATCTGGCCGAATCGATCCGGATGCACCCGAAGCAGACCGAATTGAAATCGATGATGGAAAACGCCGGCTTCGAGCGCTGCGAGTTTTACAACATGACGCAAGGCATCGTCGCGGTACATCGCGGCTACAAGATCTGACATGGCGCTCAAACCGTTTTTGACTGTCGCGCTCGAAAGCGCGCTGAACAACTATATTCGATTGGATCTGGATGTCGGCGAATTGCTTTCCCCCCTCGCCGGCAAGGTGATCGGTCTGACGATCGAGCCGTTCGGCGAAACGCTGTACCTCTGCCCGACCGACAACACGATTCAGCTGCTCGACGACTATCCCGAATCGCCCGACACCCGCATCAGCGGCTCGCTGTGGGCTTTGGGCCTGATGGGAATCAGCGCCAAGCCGATGCGCTCGGTATTTTCGGGCGAAGTCAGGATCGAAGGCGACACGACGACCGGCCGCAGATTCCAGGAGTTGTTCGACAAGCTGGATATCGATCTCGAAGAAAAACTGTCGCAATTCACCGGCGACGTGATCGCGCATCAAATCGGCAATTTCTTTCGCACAGGCGCGCGCTGGACCCGGCAATCGATCCGAACTTTCGAACTGAATCTCGGCGAATTTCTGCAGGAAGAAACCCGTGACCTTCCCGCAGGCCCCGAAGCGGAGATTTTTTACCGCCATGTCGATCAACTGCGCGCCGATTTCGATCGCCTGAACAGCCGGATCGAACGCCTGGAAAACAGCTTAACCCGCCCTCCGCTTACGCCAAGCAAATGATGCCGTACTTGTTGCGCCCTCACCTGTCTTTCTTTGACTAACCCGACGTGATCACTCCTAGAACTTTATTCCGCTTGATCCACATCAATTGGGTGCTGGTGTTTCACGGCCTCGACGAACTCGTGCTGAAAACGCACCTGTTCCGCCCTATCCGCTTTCTGGCCGCGCTATCGCCCTATTATTGGCTGCGGCGGCGCAACGAACCGCGCGGCGTGCGCATCCGCAAGACGCTGGAAGATCTCGGACCGATCTATGTCAAATTCGGCCAAGCGCTGTCCACGCGCAAAGATCTCCTGCCGGACGACATCGCCGACGAACTGGTCAAGCTTCAGGACCGCGTGCCGCCGTTCCCGAATGAAGTCGCCTGGCGGATCATCGAAGAGGAACTGGGCATGACGATCGGCGAGGCGTTCGCCGACTTCGATCCGACGCCTCTGGCTTCGGCCTCGGTCGCCCAGGTGCATACGGCGGTCCTGCATACTGGCGAAAAGGTTGTGGTCAAGGTGCTCCGGCCTGACATCGAAGACCGCATTCATTCCGATATTGCCCTGCTCTACGAACTGGCCCGTTTTGCCGAACGCTTCTGGTCGGATGCGCGCCGTCTCAGGCCGCTTGAAGTGGTTGCCGAATTCGAAAAAACCACGCTCGACGAGCTCGACCTAATTCGGGAAGCCGCGAACGCAGCGAAATTGCGGCGCAACTTTGAAAACTCGGACATCATCTATGTGCCCGAAATCCATTGGCCGCTGTCTCGGCAAAAGGTCATGGTGATGGAAAGGATTCAGGGTATTCCGGTCGGCGAAATCGAGCAATTGAAGGCCGGCGGCGCCGATTTCAAACTGCTGGCCGAACGCGGCGTCGAGATTTTTTTCACGCAGGTATTCCGGGATAATTTTTTCCACGCGGACATGCACCCCGGCAATATCTTCGTCGACCTGCCGGCCAAATATATCGCGGTTGATTTCGGCATCGTCGGCTCCTTGTCGTTGTCCGACCAGCATTACCTGGCCGAGAATTTCCTCGCCTTCTTCAACCGCGACTACCGGAAAGTCGCGAAAATGCACGTCGAATCGGGCTGGGTGCCGAACACGACCCGAATCGAGGAGTTCGAATCAGCGATTAGAGGCGTGTGCGAGCCGATCTTCGAAAAACCGTTGCGCGACATTTCGTTCGGCCAGTTATTGCTGCGCCTGTTCCAAACCGCTCGCCGCTTCGATATGCATGTCCAGCCGCAGCTGGTTCTGCTGCAGAAAACACTACTGAATATTGAAGGCTTGGGCCGGCAACTCTATCCCGAGCTGGACTTATGGCAGACCGCGAAGCCCTTCCTCGAAAAATGGTTCCAGGAACGGATGGGCCCGAAAGCCAAATTGAATCAACTCATGGCGCACTTTCCGGAACTCGCCCAGCAACTTCCCGAAGTCCCGGCGCTGCTTTATAAAGCGCTCGACAACGCCGCCTACGCGAAACAGACCAGCGAGGCGCAAACCCGAGAGCTTGCCGAACTGCGCAAACAGATGGATGCAAATCATCAAACCACGCTGTGGACGATCCTCGTCGGCGCGGCTTTGATCAGCGCGGCGATTTTTTTCAACTAAGAAGCCCTGATCAAGTTCCCTTTCCCGCCGAGAGAGGGCCAGCCTGCATAGGGCGGAATAGCGAAGCGTATTCCTCCAGATGTTAGGTTCTCATACGGGCGCAAACGGCTTAGCCTATTGCGCCCTACAGCTCTGCTGATAGTCTGGTAAGTAGGTAAGCAGTTAAACGGCTCAACCTATGGTCCCTGAGTTGTTTTTAAACCATGATTTTGCTATAAAGACATAGAGCAAAGTTTTTTCAGAAACAGTACAATAATCAGATTTTACTCAAATTTTGGTTGAAAAATGAAATTAGAGCACATAGATCACTCTATTGTTGTAGTAGCTGATAGGCATAATCCAAGCATTCTTCATCCTAGTTTTCTCGAAAACCAAAACATAATCGAGAAAGGACTTGCGTTAGCTGAACCAGCTTTAAGTAGCGCTGATATATCGATCGCATCATTTGAAAATGGATTACGCTTTAGCGTAGACAACACAAGGTTGCAAATCACTAATAGTAAAAT
This sequence comes from Methylomicrobium sp., assembly GCA_051061095.1. Classification (GTDB taxonomy): domain Bacteria; phylum Pseudomonadota; class Gammaproteobacteria; order Methylococcales; family Methylomonadaceae; genus Methylomicrobium. The sequence goes on from JBPFEE010000014.1 coordinate 26,448, forward strand.
AGAAGAAGGCAATGTAGATATTTCCAAAGTCGCATCAGCTTATGTGAAGGTGTTGCCGCATGTGGGTTACAAATCTGTTGGATGCAATCTATTTTCATTCATTGAAATAAAAGATGCAGAAAAATTTTTGATTGATAAATTTATAAAACAGGGGCCTTGGAATGAAGGCGATATTTTGCTGAAATCAGCAGGAATTAGATTTGTTTATCATAAAGAAAATTCAGTCATCAATTTATCATACGATGCAGGAATTATATTAAAAAATGGCGAAGAGGCGCGGCGTGGAATATTAATAAGAGGAAACTCTCATACTGAAGTCTCATCGAGTGAAAATACTATCTCAGAAATTAATGGCTTTGACTCTAAAATAAATGCCGTAGTCAAATATATTTCTAATACATTTGGAATAAATTCATGATGCAGGCTATCAGTCACACTACACCAAAAGTCGATAACTCATTTGCAGATTACCCTATTCGTGTATCCGGTGATACCATACGGTTGAAGGGCTCTTCTTGCCCCTCTGACATAACTGAGTTGAGAAGAAAATTAACAAACCACGAAAGTCATGATAATAATGCTTTCATTATTTCCAGCCACATTGAGTTTCACAAATTTACAGAACTATATCGTCTCAATAGCTACACTCATATTGAATTTGACAAAATTAAAAGGCAGTATACATTAATCAATGAGGATGAGTTAAGACAGTATCTGGAAATAAATCAATCTCTTTATTCTATATTTATCAAAGGAATAGATTTTATTAAAAAAATAGTGGGAAATGATGCATCAGCTTCTTTAGAGCTTTACACCTTCATAGAGGGTGGAAACAAGGCGATTTTCATAAATATATTTGCTAACACTGAAATAAGTGCTCAGGATGATATTGAAGATATTATAGTTAATGAGTTAATTTCTTATTCATCTAGACCTCTTAATGGAAAGATCGTTGTATCCCTTTATTAAAAGCTAATTTAATGAGCACTGATTGTAATGAAAATGAGTTAGTTTGCTTTGCGCATAATATTTTACAAAAACACCAGAATGCCTTAGAAAATATTTTTGAAAATGTTTCAGATGAAACTATTTTCAGAAGCATTATTAATAGGACTTATTATGGCGTATTCTTAAGAGCTAGAAACAAAGCTGGAATAAAAAGAGAAAGCGCTTCTATTCATCAAGATGTCATTAACCATTATGAAAAAATAAAATTAACCAAAGTTTCTAATAGCTTATCTAAATTACGCAAAAGCAGAGAATTAGCTGATTACAAAACAAGCGAAAAAGTAACAATCCAAGACGCAAGATCATCATTAAGAATCGCTAAAAATATTTTAGAAGTTTTAGACTCATCAGATTAATGAAAAGGCCCAGCAAAACGAACTGTTTACCCGGGTCACAGGCAAAACTCATAACTCGTATGCGGATTCGCCGATAGGCAATCCGCCATAATTTGAGAATTGGCGGTTTGCTCGGCAACTGCTCCTGCGTTGCTCTCGATCGCATGTTCCCGACGCGATCTACCTCCCCCATCCGTGGGGTCGTACCTTTGTCTACCCAAAGGCCCCTTTGAGAGGGACCACCCTTTAGTGGAGGCATCCATGCAGTCGTGGCGCGAAACCGCCCTACTGCGCTACTTCCGCGTGTACGTCATCTCCATCATCTTCCATTCCTTGCCGCCGTGGTGAGCCCCATACATGTCAAACGTTTGGGTATTACTATCCACAATCTTCCATAGGGCGCGATGCTTCATATATCCACCGCCCGGCTCGGCATGCTGGCCCTTCAATGTAACGGTCTTGCCATCCGCGCTCGCCGTGCCTTCCATCATGAAAATCCCGGTGCCCATGGTAGACATCCAGGTCGTCACATAACGCTTGAGCAGATTGTCGTATGCGGTAATCTCAATCCCGGAGTAAGGCTGCCCCATCATTTGGCCGGTTATTTCCTGCTGGAGAAAGCGGCCGTCCAGCAGCATTTTCATCTCGGCGGAGCCGGTAGATTCCACGGACGGCTTGTTGGGTCCCATCCATTCCTTGGTTTTGGTTGTCCAGCTTCCCGCAAGGCTTGCTAATTGCTTGTGCTGCTCGCCCGGTGCGGCCAGCTTCGTGTAGACCTCCATCATTGCCTTAGGATCCGTCGATTTCTCCACCTTTTTGTCCTTCGCCATGACAGCTGATGCCATCAGTACGATACAGAGACCGGTGAAAGTGAGTTGTAGGTAACGCATGGTTTCCTCCTTTCAGGATAAGTTTAGGTCTTTGGCTCCTCTTTTGGATGGCTGGATATTCCAAACCAAACAAGGAAGGTTGGGTGGTCAGGTTTCGCGGGCTAAGCTGCCCTTCAAGCCCGTGATGGATAAGTCGGCAGCTATATTCATCTCTGTGTTTCAAGACCATTTCTTGCCAAGCTCTTCCAGGCCGGCCATTTTCAGGTCTTCCGGCGTCATTGCAACTCGAAACTGGACATCCGCATTAAACGTCAGGAACCACGGTTCGGCCAATGCCGGGATTTTCGAAGGGTCAGACATGTCAACAACGATAACTGCCCCACGATGCCCATCCTGCTCAGTGAAATAAACAGCTTCCGGTTTGATTGATTCCAAAATCCGATTTAGCTTTGAACCAGCCGAGCCGTCCTTCACTGCGGCATTGAATTCCGCGTGAGGGATTCGCACATTCATAAGTACGCGCATGACGTTCTCCTTTGTTCGTTATCTCTATTATCAGACCAGTTTTTTTAAGAAAGTTTTCTTTGTCCGAAAAATCCTGATTTATCGGACAAACACAAAGCAAGGGCCGTAGCAAGGTAGCCTCGATGTAGCGTAGCGGAATCGTGGCTCATCGGAGCCACTGAATCTCAAACCACCAATCCGTTACCGGCTGGGCGGTTTTTGGTTTTTACATGAAACTTCGATTGACTGGGCTCAATACGGTTAAGGATTGGGTTAACAACAATACCTTCTCGGTCGAAGACCCGCCAGGTTTTTAACTCGAAAGGCGGATTCGCCGACAGGCAATCCGCCATTATTTGAGAGTTGGCGGTTTGCTCGGCAACTGCTCCATGCGTTGCCCTCGATCGCGTGTTCCCGACGCGATCTACCTCCCTCATCCATGAGGTCGTACCTCCTGCATGAACGCCATGGATGGCGTGAATGCAGAGATTGCAGGAGCAAATCTCTGCCCATGCAGTCGTAGCGCGAAACCGCCCTACAGCTCTAATTAATCGCCTTTCGAGAAATACGCCTTATCCAATTGATCCCATTTGAAAATTCGTAACCACTGTATCAGTTTTATATTACAATAAATTTTGTGACCTTCATCACAATTTTTTAACCGTTCCGAGGCTGATGCAGATGGCTATTAAAACCCCCAATCATATCGAAGTTTTGATTCATTATTATTTATCTTCTACCGACCATCCGCGCCTTAGTTCTCCGGCGGTAAAAGAAATCGTAAGGGAATTTGTCGAGGATGACATATTTGAAGATATTTCGGATTTCACTCTGGAAAAAATAAATTCGCCGTCTTTTAAGTTAACCGAGAAAGGTATTGCTTGGTTATTGATGCTTTTAGATACGCCCTATCCTATCCCTAAGACAATCTGGCTTGATCAGAAGGGCAAGCCAATCAATACGAAAAGAGAAATTAGCCAGACCTCTAATGTTACCCGATTCCCGGAGACCGAGGCTCAATATAAACAGATCTGAACGATTTAAAGTAGACAGCCCATTCTAATTCCGGTCGCGCCGCGCAAGAATAGGCGAGAGAAGGGCACTCCCTTCTCTACCAGGTTCTGAACCGGCCCGTATCCAAATGGACAAAATTATCCCGAGGATAATACCCCACGCCGCCTTGCGCCATCGTCAGCGCCGCTCTTCTAATCGTTTTGGTTGAGAGTCCTTCAACCCGGATATCGATCGCCCTGCCCTGCATGTGAAAACTATGCTCGGCCACCCCGGAGCTATGTTTGCGTAATTGCGCATTGGTCAGAGGAGACCGATAACCGGAGATAATATGAAAAGGTTTTTTAACACCAAGAATTTGCTTCAGGATAAACAACTGATCCAATAACGCGGTATCGATAGGATGAACAGCATCGGTTCGGAAATCGCGGAGCAGATAATTAATTTCATGCAGGGCTTCTTCGATATAACGGCCGCGTTCAAAATACGTTAACTTTAATTTGTCGCCGGTATGCGTATGTTCGAAGGCGAGCGTTTTGAATTCGGAGGCATGCGGATGAGATGCCGGGTGTCCAAACATACGCGACTGCGCTTGTCGCGCAGTGGCATGGAGAGAATGAGCCGGTTCAATGCTATGTCTGTGCCGGCCCGGATGAATGACATGGCGAACGGCTGCGGCGGCTCCCCCCGACCCGCTCACTGCAATCAATGATCCCAAAGCCAGCTTCTTCAGAAACTGGCGTCGAGATGCAAGAGAAGCCTCTTCGTCAATCTTCTCGTTATTTGATGGCGGCTTAGTCATATTTTTTCATTTAAGTAAGGCATAATTCAAAGTCACATTAGAAAGCAAACGATATCACAAGTTCAACCATTTCGCTTCGGCGTACGAAATTTCTGAAAAACGGTAGCCAAATTCCGGCCGGATATCGACCCGAAACACTGCTGGAAGAATAATAGCGCCAATGAGCTGAAAAAACTGCCGAAAGCAGGCGCATAGGATTCGCCGAGCGATAGCGAATCGACTCTGTCGCGAGCGATGGACTTACTTTGTCAGCCTAGGTCCAGACTTTCATATTATTCAGAGCTTCCTTAAAGACTGACATGGGCACACGAATATATCGTTTACCCATGACTCAATGACTAAATCGTTGATAAAAGCGGGTTAGTCTGCTCTGAAAAAGACTCAATTTTCAATGGTCTTACCGGTAGTTACCGCCCTTTCTAAATCTTTAGTTTCCGTTGATGAAAAGCCCGGGCGGCCGGCTGATGAGTAATCGTCAGAATGCCGGCATGAGGCAGCTCATGGGCCAATAATTCGAGCATTTTAGCTTCGTCATCGGGGGACAGGGAATCGAGGGCTTCCTGAACGAAAATCCACTGCGGCCGATGCAATAACGCGCGCACCAAGCCTAAATACTGCTGCTGTTCATTTGACAGCACATCTTCCCAGACATCGACCCGGTTCAATTGATTGATAAGGGCTTTTTGGCCTACTTGCTCAAGCTTTTTTTCTACCTCTTCCTGGTCAAACGCCGCCTTGTTTTTTGGGTAGCAAATGGCCTCAAATAAAGACTTTGCCGGCAGGTACGGTTTTGGCGGCATAAAGAATGTCGACTGACCCGCCGGCACTTCAATCTGGCCGGCCCCCCAGGGCCATAAACCGACAATCGCTTTAAACAGCTTTGCGCCATTGTTGGCTTGATCGGAAATCAGCACATGCTCTCCAGCTTTGATTTCATTATCGACAACGAGCGAAAGCATTTCGCCTTCCAGGCCTTCCAGCCTGACATTATTGAACTTTAGCGCTGAAACATGGGCTTCATTCACACGAATCTGATGCGAATTCAGAGGGGAAATGCCATGCTCCAGATGATCAAGGGCATTCATGAGTCCTAAAACCCGTTCGACCGATGTTCGCCATTTGGCGATCTGAGCCATGTTGTCGACCGGCCACGATAAAGCGGAAACCATGTGCTGAAAGGCCTGGACAGACTGAATCAACATCCCCAATGAAATTGCGCCGGCTATATAACGAGGCGATCCGACTAAAATCGGCAAGGCCATGGATGCGACCGAGTAACCGGAGGTAAATATCTGAATCCGAATCCAAGCGCTCGTTTGTTCGGCATAGGACCGGATGATCGCTTGAAACGAATCGAGCAGCCGCTCTTGTTCGTTGACCTCGCCTCGAATGAATGCGATTGCTTGAGAATGATTCTGGATATCGATCAGATCGTGCCGGAAATTAGCTTCTCGGGTTTGTCTCGTGTGAGTGGCCGATGTCATCGGTTGCCCCATCCACCAGCCTAAAATCGAAGCGCAGATTGAGTAGCTGATCGAAATCCAGACCAAATATCCCATCACCGGAATCGAAACGCTTCCGAATTCGAATATAACGCTTCCGGAGATGTCCCAAAGAATTTGGGCAAAGCTCGCCAACATCAATAAACAGTAAAACAATGAATGACTTAGCGCTATAGCATCTTCGGTCGCAATACGAATGTCTTCGGCGATACGGCCGTCCGGATTGTCATGATCATTCTGGGACAATAAAGTTATCTGATAATGACGGCCTTGCTGAATCCACTTGGAAATGACTTTTTCGGTCAGCCATGTCCGCCAACCGATCAATAAGCGCCTTTTGACGATTAAATGGACTGTAGTAATCGTTATGCTGCCCATGAAGATCAGGATTAATACGACTGCCTGTGTTTTTACGCCAGCCATTGATCGTTGTTCAATGGCATCAAAAAGAGCGGCATTCCATTGGGTGATATAGACGGCCAGTTCAATTTGCATCACCGTCAGTACAATCAGCAAGACAGTCTCTGTCCAAATTATCAAGCCGTTTTTGGAATTCCAGTAAGTGCCGGCCAATTTCATAAACTTGATAAAAAAATTTTCTTTATGATTCATCAATGCTTATCTCCCTGGGCGGGGCAATTCAGAGACCGCCCCCAAAAAGTTTTTTCATCTTAACGCTTATGAAAAAATTCATAAATTGCTAAGCTTATTTTATCCATAAATCGAAAATGAATTTATTTGGGATTGATCTCAATAATTTATTGGAGATTTCGGCACCGCAACTTGATTTCATTTGGCTATTTATGATAGTAATACCTAAAACGCTTACAGGAGTGTATAGCCATGACTAGACATCTATTGTTTGGACTGATCAAGTTTTTAATGATGTCTGCGCCCTTTTTATCTATGGTGACGATGATCCTCGCCTTATGGGGAGTTGTAGGAAAGACAACATATACCGATCTTGATGCTGCAAAGAAAGGCGTAGCGTTTAGCGACAAAGAAGCTAAAAATTACCCGGTCAACGAGACGAAAAATACTGTGCAATGCCCTGAGGAATTGAAGAGTCCGTACATTGAGCCGGGAGAAGAAAACCCAAGGCCTGGCAAAATAGATTGGGAGCATATCGTCTAAATCTTTTCGCTATTTAGGGCCGTAGGATGCCCCCAAACTAAAGGGTGGCTCTATGGACAGAGGTGCGACCACAAGGATGTGGGAAGAAGAATCGCGTAGGGAACAGCGATCGAGAGCAATGCTATGGAGCAATTGCCGGCGATGCGCATCAGCGCGAACGATACCCTGAAGAGCGCAGGCTCGCCTCACGTTGTTCAGCACATCTTCCGACCAAATCCTAAGTTGAACCTTTCGCATTGCACTTGTCGAATGATGACCTGCTGCACTCGTTTTCCATCAGAAGATCATCATGGCGAGCCATTATGCCCTAGAACTTAAGCAGTTATGCAAGAGTTATCCCGAATCCGGCAGGCGGCGAGTCATTTTCGACGATTTGAACCTCGAAGTGCGGCAGAGCGAGTTCATCGTGCTGCTGGGCCGCAGCGGTTCGGGCAAATCCACTTTCCTGAATTTGATCAGCGGCATCGATCAGCCGGACAGCGGCGAAGTGATCGTAAATGGCATTAACTTGACGCGTCAATCCGAACACCAACGCACCCTGTTCCGCCGCCACCATATCGGCTTTATTTTCCAGAATTACAATCTGATACCGACGCTGACGGTCGAGGAGAACCTGCTGCTGCCACTGGAACTGACCCGAAAACGGATCACGCCACGGGAGCGCCTCAAAGTCGCCGACATGCTCGATCAACTGTCGTTGCAGGAGTGCGGCGACGCCTACCCCGACCGCTTATCGGGCGGCGAGCAGCAGCGGGTCGCGATCGCCCGGGCGCTGATTCACGACCCCGATTTGATCCTTGCCGACGAACCGACCGGAAACCTGGATCTCAAGACCGGACAGACTGTCCTGGCGATTCTGGACGATCTGGTGCAGCAGTCCGGCAAGACCCTGATCATGGTCACCCATAGCCGGGAAATGATCGGCAAGGAAAATCGCCTTTATGCGATCGGCGACCGCAAACTGCAAACGGCAGAGCAGGACGATGGCCAGTATTCTTAGGCGCAGCAGCCGAAATTATCTGCTTCGCCATCCGGGCCAGCTCGTTCTGGCACTGCTCGGCATCGCCTTAGGCGTGGCCGTCGTTGTGGCGATCGATCTGGCGCTGGAAAGCGCCTTCCGCTCATTCGAACTGGCCGGCGAAGCCATGTCGGGGCGAACGACGCATCTGATCGGTGAAAGTGCCGGAGGTATGGATGAAAAGCTTTATACACGGCTCAGGGTGGAACAGGGAATACCGAATATTTCCCCGGTCATCCGCGGTTATGTCGCAGTGGCGCAAAATCCTGAAGATCGTTACACGCTGTATGGCATCGATCCCCTGATCGAACAAAACTTTCACGCGGCCTGGCAGGGCCAATTGAATGAAAACAATTCCAGCCGACTGCTGCAAAAACTGTTGGCGCAGCCCAATAGCGTATTGATCGGCAACCTCACCGCCCGCCGCCTGAAAGTGAATGTCGGCGATTCTTTCTCGATCTTGTCCGAGACCGGCCCCCATTCGATAACAGTGATCGGCCTGGTCGACACGCCGGATGCCGTTTCGGAACAGTTGCTGGACAGAGTCATTATTGCCGATATTGCGACCGCCCAGGAATTGACTGGGCTGTACGGCAAGCTCAGCCATATCGAATTGATGCTGCCCACTGCCGATCAGACGCCCGTTTTGGAAAAAATCCGCGAAGCGATGCCCGAAAATCTCCAGATTACGGCGCTAGCGACGCAGGCGCAGGCAATGCGCGAAATAACGGATGCGTTCTCGGTCAATTTAAAGGCATTGGGCTTATTGTCGCTGCTGGTCGGGCTCTTTCTGATCTATAATGCGATGCTTTTTCTGGTCGTGCAGCGGCGCGGCTTAATCGGCGCTCTGCGCGCGCTCGGCGTAACGCGCCGGGAAATATTCAGACTGATTCTGGAAGAGTCCTTGCTGCTGGCGATCGTCGGCACGGTCATCGGCATGGCCGCCGGCATAGGGATAGGCCGGTTATTGTTGCCGTCGGTCTCGACCACGTTGAACAGCGTTTATTTCTCGATGGATTCCAGCGTCCTCTTGGTTAATGCAAGGCAAATCATCACAGCGGTCGCTCTCGGCATCGGAGCCACCTTATTGGCCGTACTGCCGCCTGCCTTCGAAGCGACTCAGGTATCGCCTGCCGCCGCACTGGCGCGCTCCCGGCTGGAGTCCGGCTCGAAATGGCTAATCCGGCTCAGCGGCGGGTTTGGCCTGTTGTTGATCGCCGCGGGATTGGCCGTGATCGAACTTTCCGAAACCAGCGTCCGCTTCAGTTTGGCCGGTATTTTCCTGCTCATGTTCGGCTTTGCGTTGTTGACGCCGGGGGCGACCTTGTTGCTGATGAAAGGGTTCGGGCGCCTATTCGAGAAACGTAGCATTATCGGAAGATTGCCAGCCCGTCTGATTTCGGCTGAAATCAGCCGCACCGGCATCGCAACGGCGGCCTTGATGGTGGCTGTCGCCGCGACGATCGGGATGGACCTGATGATTACCAGTTTTCGCCAAACGGTGTCGGACTGGATCGAAACCAGCCTGCAAGGCGATATCTATGTGGCATTGTCCGGCAATCTGGCCGCCACCGGCAAAGCGGTCAGGGATCGCGATCTGAAATCCGCCATTGCGGCGCTGCCGGATGTCGCGGTGACGAGCAGCGTTCTACGTACCCAACTGCCCACTCAAAACGGTTCCGTCCCGGCTGCCGTTTTTGACTTGAATGACCGCTCCCATGCCGGTTTTCGGTTTTTGCAAAATACCGATAATGTCTGGGAGCGGTTCGAACGTGAGCAAAGCGTCTTGCTGACCGAGGCTTACGCCTATCATAACCGGCTCAGGATCGGCGACGCCCTGACCTTTCCGGCTCCCGACGGTCCCGCCGTGTATAAAGTGATCGGCATCTATGCGGATTACAGCGGCGACCGGGGACATGTCGCGATGAGCCGTGATCAATACCTTCGGCATTGGCCGGATCTCGGTTTTACGGGAATCGGTGTATATGCAGCGGCGCATGCCGATATGACCGATCTGGAAAAGGCGATTCGCCGCAAACTGGCGGCAGGACAAAGCGTTCGATCGGCGCACTCTATATATAATGCGTCGATGGCCGTTTTCGAACAGACCTTCGCGATTACCGAAACCTTGCGGGGATTAGCGGCCGGCATCGCCGTCATTGGCGTATTCGGCGCATTGACGGCGCTGCAACTGGAACGCTTTCGGCAGGCCGGAATTCTCCGGGCGATCGGCGTGACGCCGAGGCAGTTATACCGCCTGATTGCAACCGAAACCGGCCTGATAGGGCTTTGCGCAGGCCTTATCGCCCTGCCGGTCGGTTATCTGGTCGCTTATGAGTTGATCTATGTCATTTACCGACGTTCCTTCGGCTGGACGATGGCTTTTTATTTTCATCCGGAAATTCTTTTACAGGGTCTGTTCCTGGCCTTTAGCGCCGCCCTGTTGGCCGGCCTCTTGCCGGCCCGTAAATTGGCGCAGATCCAACCTGCGGAAGCGTTAAGGGCGGAATGATGAGCAAAAAAGTTATGCTCCTGTTAATTGCGCTTTTGATTGCGGCGCTGGCGCTGCTCGCACAATTCCCGCACAGGGATCCGGTCAGTGTCGAGCCTCCGAAAGACGACGCTTTCGGCGGGGCGCTGACTGCCGACGACGAAGGCTTCGAGCGTGCCTACCGGCCCCGGCCGTTTTCTTTTCCCGACGATTTCGGTCCGCACGAAAATTTTCGGACCGAATGGTGGTATTTCACCGGCAACCTGGAATCCGCGAGCGGACGCCCATTCGGTTACGAACTGACTTTCTTCCGCTTCGCGCTGGCGCCGGACAAGCCGTTTTCGAAGTCGGCATGGCGAACGCATCAACTCTATATGGCGCATTTGGCGTTGACCGATGCGGAAGCCAAGCATTTTTTTGCCGACGAGCGTTTCAGCAGAGCAAGCAATAATCTAGCCGGCGCGCAAAAGGACCGTTACCGCGTCTGGCTATATGACTGGACCGCCGATGGGCAGGATGACGGCGGTTTTCCGATCCGTTTGAAAGCAAGGAGCGGAGAGTTTGCGCTTGATTTGAACCTGCAAACGCGGCAACCGCCCGTTCTGCAGGGCGACAGGGGATTGAGTCAAAAAAGCGCGGAACCCGGCAATGCCTCATACTACTACTCCTATCCACGCATCGCCACGAACGGCACAATTATTGTCAATGGCAAAATACATCAAGTAACAGGCGAAAGCTGGATGGACCGGGAATGGAGCACGAGCGTCTTGGCTAAGGCGCAGTCGGGCTGGGACTGGTTTGCGCTGCGGCTTGATGACCAGAGCGAGCTGATGTTTTTTCGGTTCCGCCGCAAGGACGGCAAGCCTGACCTGAACAGCTCCGGCGCCTGGTTTCTCGCTGAACGTAGCAAGCTGCCGTTAAACCATCAGGATGTATTCATCGAAATCCTCGACTACTGGAAAAGCCCGCATTCGCAAATCACCTACCCTGCCCGTTGGCGTCTATCGGTCCCGACTCGAAAGCTCACACTCGAGATAGTGCCGCTGATCAATGACCAGGAACTGAATTTAAGCTACCGCTATTGGGAAGGCGCCGTTTCGGTTCAGGGTCAGCTGAACGGAAAGGAAATCAAAGGGAAAGGTTACGTGGAGTTGACGGGGTACTAAAAACGCCTTAACGGCATAAATCAATGCAAACAAGACTAACCCGCCCCCAATATTTTATAATAGCCCGATTCGCCACTTACTAAAACCAAGAGAGAGAAATATGTCAGTAAAAAGAATGGCTGATCTGGATTTGTCCGGCAAACGCGTATTGATTCGCCAGGATTTGAATGTACCGGTCAAAAACGGCAAGGTCACCAGCGATATCCGCATTCAAGCCAGCGTGCCGACCATTCAGCAAGCCTTGGAAAAAGGCGCCGCGGTCATGTTGATGTCGCATCTCGGACGTCCGGAAGAAGGCGTGTATGACGAAGCGTCTTCGTTGAAGCCGGTCGCCGAACGCCTGTCCGAACTGCTCGGCAAACCGGTGCGCCTGGAAAAAGACTGGATCGACGGCGTCGAAATTCAACCCGGCGAAGTGGTGCTGTGCGAAAACGTGCGTTTCAATGCCGGCGAAGGCAAAAACAAGGACGAACTGGGCCAGAAAATGGCCGAGCTTTGCGATGTATTCGTGATGGACGCGTTCGGCACCGCGCACCGTGCGCAAGCTTCGACGCATAGTGTCGCGAAATTCGCCAAGGTCGCCTGCGCAGGCCCGCTCCTGGCCAGCGAACTCGACGCCCTCGGCAAAGCGCTGGAAACTCCGGCCAAACCGTTGGTCGCGATTGTCGGGGGCTCGAAAGTTTCGACCAAATTGACCGTGTTGAAATCGTTGTCCGAGAAGGTCGATCAATTGATCGTCGGCGGCGGCATCGCGAATACCTTTATCGCCGCGGCGGGCTTTCCGGTCGGCAAATCCTTGTATGAGCCGGACCTGATCGGCGATGCCAAGCAGCTGATCGCCATGGCCAAGCAAAACGGCTCCGATATTCCGATTCCAGTCGATGTGGTCTGCGCGAAGGAGTTCTCCGAAACCGCGGCCGCGACCGTCAAAAAAGTCAGTGAAGTGGCCGAAGACGATCTGATCATGGACATCGGGCCGGAAACCGCGAAACAATATGCCGAGATATTGACCTCGGCCAAAACGATCGTCTGGAACGGTCCGGTCGGCGTCTTCGAATTCGACCAGTTCGGCGGCGGCACCCAGGCATTGGCCGAAGCGATCGCCGAATCGCCCGCGTTCTCGATCGCCGGCGGCGGCGATACGCTCGCCGCAATCGACAAATACGGAATCAGCGAAAAAGTCTCCTACACTTCGACCGGCGGCGGCGCTTTTCTCGAATTTCTCGAAGGCAAGGAACTGCCTGCCGTGGCGATATTGAAAACGCGCGGCGAATAAATCGTTCGCGTTTTCCGCCAACACCTACCCTGCCCTTTCCTTGCTGCCCTCGGGTTAGAGGGAAAGGGTAAACCGGCATAGCCTCGGAACGCAACCGGGGCTATCCGCTCAAAAAACGTTCAATATTGCTAATATTCCGTTATTGCTAATATAATGGCTTTAAGCGTTTTGTAACGCACTGATCACCCTATAGAAAACCTTTACCGCTCGGACTGGTCAAACGATCAGACTGATTTAAACTCATACTTAATAGGATACCGATGGCCAGAGTTACGATTGAAGATTGTTTAGACCATGTTGAGAACCGCTTTAAACTGGTATTGCTGGCGGCAACACGGGCACGTCAGTTGGCGCGGGGCGCGGATGAATTCGTGCCGCGCGGCAAGGACAAGGATACCGTCGTTGCCTTGCGTGAGATTGCGGCAGGCCATGTGACGATGGCTAATGTCAATGCCCTGCACCGCTCCAGCGAACATCACGATCCTAATCCGATGTTCCGAGACTAAACCTATGTTGGAAATAGCCGATCCGATCGAACTCGAACGCCCTCAGGACAAACTGGTCCGGCGTTTGTGCGAGATCCTGAACGGCTATCTCGACCCCTCTCAAATCGACGAATGCGTCCGCGCTTATGAATTCGGCGCCCTGGCGCATTCGGGACAATTCCGCAAAAGCGGCGAAGCCTATATTTGCCACCCGGTCGCGGTCGCGATCAGCCTCGCCGAAATGCGGATGGACGCCAACTGCATCATGGCGGCGATCCTCCATGATGTCATCGAAGATACTCCGATCAGCAAAGCCGAGCTGGCTGCCCAGTTCAGTCCGGATGTGGCCGAACTGGTCGACGGCGTGACCAAACTGACCAAGATCGACGGTATTTCGCGCGCCGAGGCCCAGGCCGAAAATGTGCGCAAAATGTTCATGGCGATGACCCGCGATTTACGGATCATCATGGTCAAACTCGCCGACCGCCTGCACAATATGCAAACCCTCGATGTGATGCCGTCGGAAAAAAAACGCCGCATCGCCAAGGAAACGCTGGACATCTATGCACCGCTTGCGAATCGCCTGGGCATGAACAATATCCAGCAGCTCCTTGAAGTCCTGAGCTTCGAGGCAATGCATCCCAGACGTTATTCGATCCTGAAAGCGGCCGTCAAGAAAACCCGCGGCTACGGGCTCAAAACGATCAATACGGTCGAGAACGCTATCAAAAACCGGATGAGCCAGGCCGGCATCGGTTGCGAAGTGTCAGGACGCGAAAAAAACCTGTACAGCATTTATACCAAGATGCGGCACAAGAAAATCTCGCTACCGGATATTTTCGATGTGTATGCGTTCCGCATTTGTGTCGACGATATCGACGACTGCTACCGGACGATCGGCGTCGTGCACTCGCTTTACAACCCGAAACCCGGCCGCTTCAAGGACTATATCGCACTGCCCAAGGCGAACGGATACCAATCCCTGCATACGACGCTGGTCGGCCCCGGCGGCGTACCGCTCGAAATTCAGATTCGCACGCACGAGATGCACCGGATGGCCGAATCGGGCATCGCCGCACACTGGTTATATAAGTCCGATGACGACAAGCACGAAAAATTCCAGAAGCGTGCGAACGAATGGCTGAAGGACATTCTCGAAATCCAGAAATCGGCCGGCGATTCCCTGGAATTCATCGAAAACCTGAAGGTCGACCTGTTTCCGCAGGAAGTTTTCGTATTCACGCCGAAAGGCAATATCGTGAAAGTTCCGCGCGGCTCGACCGTGGTCGATTTCGCCTATGCGGTGCACACCGACATCGGCAATCAATGCATCTCCGCGCGTATCGACAAACAGCTCGCGCCGCTGCAAACCAAGCTGGAAAACGGCGTCACGGTCGATATCATCACCGCGCCCTGGGCACGGCCGAACCCGTTATGGCTGAACTTTGTCATCACCGCCAAAGCCCGCTCGAGCATTCGCAGCTATCTGAAAAACTTCAACCGTAAGGAAGCGATCCTGCTGGGCCGCCGACTGCTCGAAAAAGAACTGCAGGCGATGGATCAGCATCTCGAACAGATCGATGAAACGCGGATTCAGGATTTGCTCAAAATCACCGCGAAGCCGTCCCTGGACGACCTGCTAGAAGACATCGGCCTCGGCAACAAAATGCCGTTCCTGATCGCCAAACGACTCACTCAGGACGACGTGCACGGCGCGATCAAACTGGAAGAAACCCGGCAAGCCCGCGCCGCGCCGCTGATCATCAAAGGCACCGAAGGTATGATCATTACGCTGGCGAAGTGTTGCCGGCCGATTCCGGGCGATTCGATCATCGGCTTTTATAATCCGGGCAAGGGCATCGTCGTGCATCATCACGAGTGCCATAACAGCAACGATACCCGGAAAAAGCAGGCTAACTGGCTCGACGTCGAATGGAGCCAGGACTTGGCCACCGAATTCCCGGCCGAATTGCGCCTCGAAGTCATGAATCGGACCGGTACGCTGGCCACGATTCTTGCCGCGATCTCCGAAATGAATTCGAACATCGAAAATGTCAGCGTTGCCGATCAGGACGACAAGATCTGCGTGGACCTGATTACGCTCAGCGTGAAAAACCGGGTGCATCTGGCCGACATCATGCGCAAGCTGAAAAAATTGCCGATCGTGGTTAAAATTGAACGCGTCAGGGCCTGATCGCGCCCGGATATTCAGAAATTGCTTCTCGAAAACTCAGCCTATTGCTTCCATGCTCAAAGAAATCATCAACACCGACAAAGCGCCGCAGGCGATCGGCACCTATTCGCAGGCGGTCAGAGCGGACCGCACCGTCTACTTGTCCGGCCAAATCCCGCTGTCGCCTAAGACTATGACCCTCGTTGACGGCGATATCAAAGCCCAAATCGTTCAGGTCTTCGAAAATCTGCAAGCGGTTGCCGAAGCCGCAGGCGGAACGTTTGCCGATTTCGTCAAACTGAACGTGTACCTGACCGATCTGACGCATTTCCCGCTGGTCAATGAAATCATGGGGCAGTATTTTCAGGAACCTTATCCCGCGCGCGCGGCGATCGGCGTTGCCGCTTTGCCCAAAGGCGCGCTGGTCGAGATCGACGGCATCCTGTGCCTGCCGCCGCAGGAATATCCGGCCTCCTAAAGCCCTGTACGATGAACCGTCTGCAGCAACCGGTTTCCGCGCTCGCGGGAATCGGCGCGCAAACCGCGCGGCGCTTCGAAAAACTCGGCATCCGCATCATTCAGGACCTGCTGTTCCATCTGCCGGTGCGATATGAAGACCGCACCCGCCTCACGCCGATCGGCGCGCTCGAAGCGGGCATGACGGCAATGGTTGCCGGCAAAGTCGAATTCGCGGACATTCTGCCGCGCGGCCGCAAGAGCCTGATCGTCCGGATCGCCGACGACACCGGCTTCATCTCGTTAAAATTTTTTCATTATTCGGCCAATCAGTTTCATGCCTTCACGCCCGGCGCGCTGGTCTGCTGCTTCGGCGAAGCACGTTACGGCTATGCCGGCCTGGAGATCACCCATCCGGATTACCGGATCATCGCCGACGCCGAAAATTTTGCGCTGGACACCCGTCTGACGCCTGTCTATCCGTTGACCGAAGGACTCAGTCAAATGGTAGTAAGAAAGGCGGCCAAGCAGGCGCTCGCGCTGTGCGCACACGACAGCCGCCTTTTAACCGACTGGTTTCCCGAACGGTTATTGCAACGCTTACGTTTCCCCGCGCTGCATGAAGCACTGCAAACCCTGCATACGCCCGGCGAACCGGCCGCTTGCACCGCGCTGCAAAACGGCAGCCATCCGGCATTGAAACGACTCGCATTCGAAGAATTGCTGACGCATTATCTGAGCCTGAGATCGGCCAAAAGCCTTAACCAATCCTGCCAGGCGCCAATATTGGCCGGCGATCCGATCGCCGCCGGCCATTTCATCCGCCGCCTGCCTTTTCCGCTGACCGGCGCCCAACAGCGCGTAATCGCCGAAATCGCCGACGATTGCCAAAAGATGCAGCCGATGATGCGGCTCGTGCAAGGCGATGTCGGGTCCGGCAAAACGGTCGTGGCGGCCTACGCGGCGCTGCTTGCGATCAGCTCGAATTACCAAACCGCCGTGATGGCGCCGACCGAACTCCTGGCCGAGCAGCATTACCGCAATTTCAGCGCCTGGTTCAGCCATTTCGATACCAAAGTCGTCCTGTTGACCGGCCAGTTGAAAGGCAGGCCGCGCGGCGAGATTCTCGAAGCCTTGAAAAACGGTTCGGCGCATATTGCGATCGGCACCCATGCCTTGTTTCAGGAGGGCGTCGAATTTGCCCGGCTCGGCCTTTGCGTGATCGACGAACAGCACCGGTTCGGCGTGCACCAGCGCCTTGCGCTGCGCGAAAAAGGCCGCCAGTCGGGCAGTCGTCCGCATCAACTGGTGATGACCGCGACGCCGATTCCGCGCACCCTGGCAATGCTGCAATATTCGGACCTCGATATTTCGATCATCGACGAACTGCCGCCGGGCCGCAAACCGATCGTGACCAGCGTGATTCCGGCCGACCGCCGCCAGGAGGTGATCGCCCGGATCAACGGCTGGGTCGCGCAAAAAAAGCAGGCGTACTGGGTCTGCACCCTGATCGAGGAATCCGAAGCGCTGCAATGCGAAGCGGCCGAAAAAACGGCGGCAATGCTGACTGAAGCGCTGCCCGGGGTACGGATCGCGCTGATCCACGGCCGGATGAAAGCGGCCGAGAAAGATGCGGTGATGCAGGCCTTCAAACAGCATCGAATCGACCTGTTGGTCGCGACGACCGTGATCGAAGTCGGCGTCGACGTGCCGAACGCCGGCCTAATGATCATCGAGAACCCCGAACGGCTAGGCCTCTCGCAGCTGCACCAGTTGCGCGGGCGCGTCGGCCGGGGCGACAGCGACAGTTATTGCCTGCTGATGTATCAGCCACCGTTGTCTGACTTGGCGCGCCAGCGGCTGGGGATTTTACGCGACAGCAACGACGGCTTCGTGATTGCCGAAAAAGATTTACAGTTGCGCGGCGCCGGCGAAGTGCTCGGCACGCGCCAGACCGGTGCGGTGCATTTCAAGATCGCCGATTTGTCCAGGGATGCCGATTTGCTGGATAATATTCAGGAAATCGGCGAATGGTTCTTCAAGGAAGCACCGGACGCCATCCAGCCCCTGTGCGACCGCTGGCTCGGGGCCTCTACTGATTACGCCGAGGTTTAAACCCGTTTGCCGTCCCAAAGCCTGTTATTGCCCCGAGAACCCGCATGGATCGAAAACCGCCCCGGCCTTCGTCATGCCCTACCCGAAAGCGTTGCCTCCTGGACCTACGAACCCGGTTCGCTGACCCGGCGTTTGCGGGGCTATTACGGCAGCGCCGTAAAGGTCGAGGTGCTTTATCACCGATGGCTGACGCCGTTCCTGAGCGAACGCAAACTGCTGCATCAACCGGAGCATCGTTATTGCCTGACCCGCGAAGTGATGCTGCACGCGGACGGCGTACCGCTGATCCTGGCCCGCACGATCATGCCGGCACAAACGATCAAATCCGCGCACCGCAATCTGTCGCATCTCGGCACCCGGCCGCTCGGCGAAGTGATATTTTCATATCCCGGTCTGGAACGGCTGGAGCTACAGGTCACGGCGTTGCGCCCTTCCGCCTGGAGTCCGACCGCATTGGCGTTAGGCGCCATCCAAGCGCCGGTCTGGGGCCGAAGAACCGTATATGCGATCATGCACCAACCGCTGCTGGTCAATGAATTCTTCCTGCCCGGCGCCTTAGCGGTTTAACCTTCGTGGGATACCGGACAGGCTGCATTCTGTATTCCATGGCTTGCTAACGAATTACATGGATCGGGCTATTTATTTCAAGATGTTTCCAGACACGATCTGCCGTAATGACTTGAGTTTGCAGTCGCATCCCAGTTGCTAAACAGGCTCTATCCGCTAAAGATAAGCCTACTTTTTTACCGGCAATCTATAAGGAAGCGGCAAGACGGGCATCGTAGGCGGTAAAGTCGACAACATCCAATCCCAGCGCAAACAGGGATGTCTCGATTTTATCGACCTGACTGCCTAAACTGCCCAACTTCTGCAATACCTCCGACCAATTGACCGATGAAATCACGCAATGGTCTTGATGCTAAAAAGAGCAGTTGCGCGGTAAAAAATCCCGTTCGCCCTGATGTATAGAAGGGTGAGCGGGATTTTTGACTGCTCACCCGGTGGGTGAAAGCCATTCATGCTTTATACATCAGTACGAATGGCTTTCCTGGCATTGTGCAACTGCTCTTTTTAGGTTGATTCGTTTAAGCGCGATTGCCCTGGTAGCAGTCACGGGTTATGCCATCCGTAGCACTTTGTGGACTCATACTTTTCCAAATCATGGTGAATTTTCTCGTCTAGTGTGTCACGGATAATTGGACGAAAGGTTTCCCAATCTTGAATCGTGCAGGTCTAGGAACATAGGCTATTTTTCTAGACCCTTCGTTTCTAACACCGGACAATTAATTTACTCCCAACAGTCTTGAAATTTATTCTTGTCAACTGATTCTGAGAGCTGTAGCATCCATGGCGGCCATGATGATGCTTGTTAGTCATTTAAATGCTCTGACACCTTTTATCCATGGCAAGCCGCGGTCTACCGCTCATATCAATCGTTTAGTTAAAAAAGGAGGCACAACGATGAAACATTGCAAAACCGCGAATCAATACACTCACCAGTTATCAGGAGTAATCTTATGATTCGAATAATCCGCATTTCGTTTAGTCCTTTCATATTGTGCCTACTGTTGTTTGGTAGTCCATCGCACGCCATCCCCACTCTGCAATGGAATCCGGGCAAACTCAGCATTGAACAAATGCAAGGCACCCAATCTACCCATACCGTGACAGTCACGGCTACCGAGAATGGGCAGGACATTGTCATCCAGAGTGTCCCTGCACTACAAAAATGGCTGGTCATTTCTCCCAGGAGCCTCCAGACTCTGCAAAAGGGACAGAGTATCGAACTGGTTATAGCGATTAACATACCGTCCAATGAGCCTGTCGGCGTCTATGACGGCGTCATAGAGCTTAAGCAACAACTAGCCGGACAACCTCGGAAGACCCTCGCCAAACCACTGCCGATCAAGCTGGCCATCACCCCGTTTGTCAACAGCGGGCTTCCGCCCGATCCGGGAGAGGCAGGCAAGCAAACCTTGCTGGGGATAGACAGCGACGGCGACGGCGTTCGCGATGATGTGCAGCGCTACATCGCCCTGACTTATCCCGATGAGCCGAAAGTCAGGGCCGCGCTCACCCAGTTTGCCAACCAGTATCAGGGCCTGCTGCCCCAAGCGGATGACCGCGATGCGGCTTATAACCATGCGGTAAAACTGTCCCGACACCTGAATTGTCTTGTTGGCATTAAAGGTGAGGATTTTATAAAAATATCCCCAGCATTGCGTGCGGTGATCTTGAATACCAAAGAGCGCAGTCTTGCCTATATCAGGTTCAGCGACAATCTGGGAGGACAGATTATAAGGAGTCTCCCATTAAAAGAATGGAAAACCGCTTGCGCCTTTGATGTGGATGCGATTGGAGGTGGCCAATGAATGTTCGGATTTCTGCGCTTTTATTTTTAATGGCTACTCTGCTGGGGGCATCCACGGTTGCTTACAGCGTTGATGGCCGATTGTGCCAAAAAGGGGTGTTTGTAAATTTTGGCAATGGGGTTTGGAATGATTTCGCCGCCGCGGCTGAAAGCAGGGATTTACTGCAACTCAGACTGGAAGCAAAAGTCACAGGAACGGATTTGGAAGGTGTCATTACTTATGACGTATCCCACAACCCCTCCATGGGTTTGCTGGCCGACTTGCTGGAAACCTTTGTGCAAAACACCCAGACAAACACCAGCCAGTTTTGGCGCTATCTTGCCGCGCTTGATCCGATACCCGGTGAGTTCACTAACCTCTTGATAGAAACTTCAAATTAATCTTGATAATTTCTTTGGCGTTAACTTGGGTGATTTGAGCGGCCATACGTTTGCGAATTCGTATATGGCATCGGGTCATCCGGCGGAGGCGAAGATACTGAACGATACCGTTGACAAGATCAACGGACTCAGTTATCCGGAATCTGATTTAGGGACGGGGGCAATTACCGCAACACTGACCTGGGGTAGCAATCCCGATCTTGACCTGCATGTTTTCGAGCCCAATGGCGAACATGTGTATTATCAAAACTTAACGGGAATTTCAGGTAATCTTGACCTGGATGACGTGACCAGTTATGGGCCTGAACACTATTTTGTCTCATGCGATAAAGTTGAGACGGGCGGCGTTTATGAGTTCGGGGTCAATTACTATCGCGGCTCGTCACCGGAAACGGGTACGCTGACGCTTCAAGCCGGCGACCAAATTCTGACTCGCGAACAAACGTTTCCGGAAGCATTAGGATCGTCAGGAGATGATTTCCCAACCATCATGTTTGTTCTACAAGTCACCGGTTCTAAAGAGGAGGGTTATAAGTTTAATATTCCGTGATGGTAAGGCAACAAGGGCCGTAGATACTCTCTTTAAACAAAAGCTCAATTTTGTAAACTCCTTAAAAATTGTAGAGTGCTTGACGAATATATTTATTGCCCGCCTTGCTGAGACGCGGCTTTTTGGCGACACTGCTGCCCGATTCGATGTGGCGCGGATCCAGGCCGGCATAGGCGACCCATTGCTTGGCCGTCATGTCGGCTGGCAACACCATCAGCTCGGTAGGATGGGTAGAGCAATGCGAAACCCATCGCATCGGTGATTGATTATGATGGGTTTCGGCTATCGCCTCTACCCATCCTGCCGGGCTTTTCTGCGGGTGCTTGAATACTGACGGCTTTCTGTTCAAGCTTGTTTGGCTAACTCTGAAATTGGAGGGCGATTCTAACACTCTTTGGCAATTTTTTGCCTCGATTTCTGGGGATAAAGGTATGATTAAAAGTCTGAAGTGGAACTTCTAATAATTCCCTGGCAAATAAATAATAGCTACAGCTAATTCCGCAAATCGCTCACGATTGCGCTAGGATGCCGGATCAGCATTGAATAGCCCCCTTTGTATTTGTTCAGCCAGCCGCGCACCTCGACCGGTTGCTTTAAATAGCCGCTTAAATCCGGGAACATCGACAAGCCTTGCTTCTCGATTCTGGCTTCGAACTTATTCGAAAACTTTAAATACACAAACTTCCGGCTGCTGCGCAAATCGACGATTCGGCCGGTGACCCGCGTCCAGCCCGGATGGCCGGAAGCCGGCAAGCGGTCGACCGGGATCGGAGCGTATTCCGATTTGCGCCAGATTCCCAATCGAGCCTGTTCGGCGCGGCGTTCGGCGTTGACCAATGGCTCGACATACAGCAGATTCGGCGGATAAATATTGACCGTTGCCAGGCCTTGCTCGACCAGTTGCAGGTTGATATGCTCTTTTCGATCGGTAAACACATGCGCGAGCGTCCTACCGTATTTGTCGGTCGCTTCGGCATCCGCCTCCAGCCGGACCTTGCGGTTTTGCAGCTTGCCGGCCAGCCAGCGTTTCGCTTCCTCGCCGCCTGCCTGTGCCGGTTGACTGCGATGCTCGACCTCCGGGGTATTTACGCCGAGCAGCCTGACCTTGCGGCCGTCTTCGAGCATCAGCGTATCGCCGTCGAACACCTTTTTGACCCGGTAAAAGCCATAGCCGGGCTTGATGTCGAGCACTTTCGCCGCCGCAGACGGACGGTCGGAATAATGCTTGTTGCCGGCGTTGTCCTGCCAGCCGTAAATTTCCGCATTGACCCAATAGGCCAGACACAATAATAAAAGCGATACGATACGCCGCATGAATTTCCTTAAAAGGCGAAAGTGACCGGACAAACAAAGTTGTCCAAGAGGGTTTTTGAAAGGCATATTTTAGCCTAACCATGAGAATGCTTTGATTAACGACTTATTATTTGTTTACGGCACGTTGCGGCGCCGCAGCCGCCATCCGCTCGCCCGGCTTTTGGCCGAAAATGCGGAATGGCTCGGTTTTGCGTATTTTCGCGGCTTGCTGTTCGATATCGGCGCGTACCCCGGCGCAGTACCGTCCGGCGATCCGGCGCACCGGGTTCGAGGCGAGGTATATCGGCTTAAAGATCCTGCTGCAATATTGCCCCTGCTCGACCGCTATGAAGAATTCGGGGAGGAATTCCCCGAACCGAACGAATTCATCCGCACCCGGCAAGCGGTGCTGCGCGGCAGTTCTACGGTCGAAGCCTGGATTTATCTTTATAATCACCCGACAGACGACCTGGCCTTGCTGGGGCACGACTATTTCTCAGAGACTCAAAATTAATTCATGATCACGATCATCCAGCGCGTTACAACCGCCCATGTCGCCGTCGACAATCAAATCATCGGCAAGATCGATACCGGCATCATGGCGCTAGTCGCGGTCGAAAAGGAAGACAATGAAAAACAGGCCGAACGGTTGCTCGAACGCATCATCAATTACCGGATTTTTCCGGATGAAGCCGGAAAGATGAATCTGAGCCTGAAGGACATCAGCGGCGGCTTGCTGCTGGTACCGCAATTTACATTAGCCGCCGATACGCAAAAAGGCAACCGGCCCAGCTTCACCTCGGCCGCGCCGCCGGAGCACGGCCAAAAACTTTTCGGTTATCTGCAGGAGTTGGCGCTCAATACTTATCCGACTGTACAATTTGGCCGTTTCGGCGCCGACATGCAGGTTGCGCTGGTCAACGACGGCCCGGTGACATTCACGCTGAGAACACATTGACCCACCGGCATCACCAGCCTTCGTTGTCATCATCGTTTTGATAAGGCTGCGGCTTGACATCGTCGGGAATTTTGGGAATCTTTGCCGAACGCAGTAAGAGCAAGGCGCTGCCCAAAACAAACAGCAGCGCAAGAATAAACAAAATGATCCACATCGGAATGACCTTTTTAAGTTGCCTGTCGGGTCCGATAGACTATAACATACCCTAAAGAACCGAAGCCGACCGGAGTTTACCTGATGACTTATGCCACCGCCCGCCTCTGCGATGCCCATGCCCAGGAAGCGCATTTTCAGATCGCCGAACCGCTGTTCAAGTCATACGGCGCCAATCCGTTATTTTGGGGACGTATCACCACCATAAAAGGCTTCGAAGATAATGCGCTGATTAAAACCACATTGCAGGAAAAAGCCGAAGGCCGCGTGCTGGTCGTGGACGGCGGCGGCTCGCACCGGTGCGCGCTGATCGACATCGAACTGGCAAATCTTGCGGTCGATAACGGCTGGCCGGGATTGCTGATCTATGGATGCGTCCGGGACACTACGCTGCTGGCCGAATTGCCGATCGGCATACGCGCGCTGCATTCGCATCCGTTGCAGAGCCATCAAAAAGGAGTCGGCGACCGCGATCTGTCGCTCACATTTGCAGGCGTCAATTTCAAAAAAGATCATTTTTTGTACGCCGATTATGACGGAATCGTCGTCTCGGACAAAATGTTGAGTTAAAATAAGCCGATATTACCCACTATAGAAGTCAAGATATGCAAATCGTACTCGCTAACCCCCGTGGATTCTGCGCCGGCGTCGACCGGGCCATCGAAATCGTCGATCAGGCGCTCGAAACTTTCGGGGCGCCGATCTATGTACGCCACGAAGTCGTGCACAACCGCACCGTCGTCGACGGACTGAAAGCAAAAGGCGCTGTATTCATTGAAGATTTAAACGACGTGCCGGTCGGATCCTATCTGATTTTCAGCGCGCACGGCGTTTCCAAACAGGTGCAAAAGGAAGCCGAGGAGCGGCAATTGACTGTTTTCGACGCCACCTGCCCGCTGGTTACGAAGGTACATATCCAGGTCGCCAAGCACGCCAAATCGGACCGCGAAGTAATCCTGATCGGTCACGCAGGCCATCCGGAAGTCGAAGGCACAATGGGGCAGTATGAAAAATGCACCGATAACGGCGGCATTTATCTGGTTGAAACGCCGGAAGACGTCGCGAATCTGAAAGTGAACAATCCGGACAATCTGGCCTACGTAACCCAGACCACGCTGTCGATGACCGACACTAAAATAATGGTCGATGCGTTAAAGGCGCGTTTCACCGGCATCAAGGAACAGAAAAAGGACGACATCTGCTATGCGACCCAAAACCGCCAGGACGCAGTCCAGGATCTGGCCAAAAAAGCCGACGTAATTCTGGTCGTCGGTTCCCCGAACAGCTCCAACTCGAACCGCCTGCGTGAAATCGCCGAACAGCTCGGCAAACAATCCTATCTGATCGATACCGCGAACGACATGAAGCGCGAATGGTTTGACGGCATCAAAGTGGTCGGCGTAACTGCCGGCGCCTCGGCTCCCGAAGTGCTGGTTCAGGAAGTAATCAGCAAACTGAAACAATGGGGCGGCACTTCAACGGCAGAATTGCCGGGCATCGAAGAAAAAGTCGTGTTTTCGCTGCCGAAAGAATTGAAAAAACACATGGTGCAGTAATTGCCTGCCGAACTCGATTCGCTCCGCCTCGACAAATGGCTCTGGGCCGCGCGTTTTTTCAAGACGCGCGCTCTGGCCCAGGAAGCGATCGCCGGGGGCAAGGTGCATGTCAATAACCAGCGCGTGAAACCCGGCAAGGAAGTCAAACCGGGCATGCGGCTGTCGATCACCAAAGACAATCTGCACTGGGACATCATGATTACCGCGCTGTCCGCGCAGCGCCGCCCCGCCAAAGAAGCGGCGCTGCTTTATGACGAAGATCCCGAAAGCCACGCCAAGCGCCAGCAGCAAATCATCGACGAACGCGAGATGCGCGCGCTGATGCCGCACAACGGCCCGGACCACCGGCCTAATAAGAAGGAACGGCGGATGATTCACCGGTTCAAGCAGGATTTTTGAGCTGAGATCTGAAACGCTGACAACCTACCCCGCAATCGCTGCTCCAGACGCGATTTTATCTCCCACCTCCCTGTAGTCTTACCGCCTGTATTCATGTCGAAGCAAGCGGCATTTTGTTAAAAGTTCGCTATCTTATCGAGTTATTTTATTGATGTCTGTCACAGTTTCGGTATTTTTTTAATTAGCTCAGCAAGGCTCCTTCCCTTGTCTTCAGGACTCCAAAAATTTCAGTATAAATAGCTGAAAAAATAATCAATTTTTTTATCCGCAGAGGATCTCACCGTGCCGCCATAAGCGCGCGGTTCGGATTCCGTTCAATCAAACGCCAATAATGATTTGACCATACAACCAAGGAAAACCCTAGCGTTAGGTCACTAAATACGACCGTTTTCGTTGGGACACCCTGGTTTTTGACATTGAAACGAAGTCTGCTACGTTTGATTAAGGAAAAACTAAGTAAAACGCTGTGTTTTTTCCGAGTTTCGTAAGGTTTTTTAAAACCTCAAAGTCGCTTAACTAATACACATGCACGGCCCGAATAAAGGCTGGTACAAGATTGAAGAATCGCGGCTCGATCTGCATTCTTTCAATTATCCTTGGGTTTTATTTGAGTTATTAATGAGTTGTCCAAGGTTTGTCCGGTTATGCCGAACGTCTTTGCGTCCGGCAGATAGGTTAAACCCCATAATAAGTAGAAGAGGCCAACGCACATTGGCAGGAGAATCTAGATGCAAGACATATTTCGACGAATCGTAAGCCGGATGCTGGAACAGTACGCAACGGTACTTTTAGTGTTAAGCGGCGTGGCTACAATCACTTATTTGGTACTGATTACGGATATTCGCAACCAGGAAGGTAATGCGCTACTCGTTAAAATGAGCGCCGAGCAAGGCAAAATCGTTCAAAACATTAATCTCTTGCTGACACAAAAAACTTTCGTTGCCAATGCGGATGAAGCACGCCGGATAGATGGAAAAATTCATTTCAACTTGAACGAACTGGATCAAACTTATACCTCGCTGCGCGAAGGGAATCGTTATGTCCTGGAAGGCGACCGGTTAATGCGCGTCTCCGGTAGTTTACCGGATGAATTGCGTGTCATTTATTTCGATAAGAACAAGCCGTTGGATAATCTGATGAAAGATTATTTAGCAACGATCCGGAGGGTCCAAAAAATACCCTATCACGAACTCAACAGCGACAATCCCGACCTTAAAAAAATCCTTTTTACGATTTCGCCGCTGATGCTTGAGGATATCAGCCGGATCAGTTCCCTATACCAACGGCAAAGCGAGTATATGCTGCGGGGCACAACCAACAAACAACATCTGATGTATGCCATTTCCCTGGCTTCACTGGTTTTGGTCGGTATCCTGCTGTTGCAGCCTCTGGTGCAAAGACTCAAGGAAAGCGCGTTAAAAATGCAGCAGGAAAAAGCCTTTGCGGATAATGTGATTTACACGACCCAGGCTTTAATCATTGGTTTGAATCCCGAAGGTAACGTGGTGCTGTTTAATCATCATGCCGAAGAAAACAGCGGTTGGTCAGAGAGCGAGGTCAAAGGTAACAATTTTTTCGATCAATTTATTCCATCCGACGAACAAGGGGAGTTGCGCGCTTTGTTTACCGGCATGATGTCGGGCGCGGTTGAATTCGCGGATGAAATTGAAACCCATATGCTGATTTATACCGGCGATAAAATCAATATTGTGTGGAATCCGACGGTCATCAAGAGTTCCTCCGGAAATCCGGTGATGTTTTTGATTACCGGACTGGACATTACCGAACGCAAAGAGGCCGAGAAAAAAGTCCAAAAGGCCAACGCGGAACTGGCGAAACTCAGCACCCGTCTGCAAGGGGAAGTGAATTTGGCGGCAACCTTGCAGCGCGCCATATTGCCGCAGCCGACCATTGACTTGCCAGGTATTCAAGGGGTTGCGGACATGTTGACCTCAAGCGAGGTTGGCGGCGATTATTACGATTATTATAAAGTCGGCGGGCACCACAGCGTCATGATGATCGGCGACGTCAGCGGCCACGGCGTGGCGGCGGGCACGATGGTGGGCGCCGCTAAAGCCGGCGTTTATCCCCTGATTCACGAAGGCGTCACCAATCCCGGCGATATTCTCAATTCATTGAATGAAACGATGCGCGCCACGGCGCAGCAGTCGTTATTAATGACGATGGCTTGCTTGAGTCTGGATGCGCGCACCGGCAAGCTGGTTTTCGCCAATGCGGGCCATGTGTTGCCTTTTTTGCTGAAGCACGGCTCTCAAAAATGGGAAATGCTGGAAGCATCCGGGCTGCCGTTAGGAAAAAGCGCGGATTCGGACTACCAGGAAACAGCGATGGAACTCACGCTCGAGGTCGGCGATCGCCTGTTTTTATACACCGACGGTTTGGTTGAAGAAGAATCGCCTTACGGAGAGGCGTTCGGCTACGACCGGCTGGAAGCCATTCTGAACGCCAATATCGCTGTCGAACAGCCCGAGGCATTGCGCGGTCTCATTCTGGAGGCGCTCAAGAGACATTGCCGGGGTTCGGCCTTTACGGACGATGTCACCATGGTGATCGTTTCCCATAGCGACCGGGTGATCCAGACCTCGGCAGTCAATGAGGTCAACGATATTATCCGCATTTCAGAGAACTTTTACCGCCAAGGCGAACACCCCATTCCACGAATTTCCAGAGAATACGTGGTATTTCTTGCCGAACAGGGCTACTCGGACTTATTGCGGCGTTTCAGTCAGGACGGTATTTGCCGGATACTTCCCCGGCATGACGATTTTTGTAAAAAACTCGGCTGGAACCACTTGTTAAGCCAGCATAACGAGTCTCCCGATGACGACTTGTACGCACTGATTCCCGGAAGAGCGCAGTACCGCCAGTTTCAACTGACGCATACGGACGACAAACCCTTTATTATCGAAGAGATACATGCCTGGCTAAAGGATCAGGGAAATTTGCCGAAAGATCATTTGGAAGCCTTGATGATTATTCTGGACGAGATGACCGAAAACAGCTTATACGCCGCTCCCCGCGACGGTAAAGGCGTCGCCTTCTATACCAAAGGCGAATCCAGGGAATTATCTTCGCATGAAGAAGTGCGCATCGATATTGCGGTGGCCCCCGACATCCTGGGACTGATGATAACCGATAACTGGGGCACCCTAACCCCCGCCGTCTTCCTCAAAAGCATTGCACACGCGATGGAGGAAGGCGTTGAAGCCGGCGTCGGCGGCGTCGGCCTTTACATGATGTGGCGGCTGTCGGACTACCTGCAAATCCGGGTGCATCCGCAAAAGCGCACGCAAGTCACAACGCTATGGGATATTAACGGCACGGTCGATATGAGTGTGGACTCCGGCATGCAATTTCTTTATCACAGTGAATACGAAGCATCTTATCAAGTGAGGTCAGCACTATGAGCAGCATAATCAGCACCTTTTCAATTCAACCCGTTTCCCAGGATGAAAACCGCTACTGCTATAGTTTCGTCGGCTCCATTGATGCGCACGCCAATCCGGTTCTGGAAACCTTGCATAGCATACCTTCCAAAGCCCATGTATTGCTGGATTTCAGTCAGGTCGAACGGGTCAACTCGATGGGCCTGTCATTATTATTGAAATTGTTCGAAGAATGGGAACAGAGAAAGATCAAGGTGGAAGTGCAGCAACTGGACCGGATGGTCAATATGCTGTTCAAAATCACCGGCCTGGGTAGGTTTGTCAAAACGGACGGAACGAATTCCGCGGCGGACTCCTTTGCGGTTCCGGCCAACCCGGAACCGCCCCGCAATGCGGAACATAAAACGCAGGCCCCATCCGCCGTACATGACAAGTTGAATTTCGTAGCCAGTTTGCAGTCCGGCCAGCAGCTGACCGGCTGGTATCTGCTGAATACTTACCTGCAGCGCAAAATGAAAAAAGCTATCCATTTTGAGCAATCGGCGGAACACATTGACGGCAACACTACGGATCTATTATTCGCGAAACCGTTCGAGGCATGCTCGATGATCAAGCAATACGGGTTTGTGCCGGCGATGCGCCCGGTTGCGGAAACCGATGAGGTTGTGTTGCTGACTCGCGCCGATGATCAGCGCAATTTACCGGACTACCAGGGCGTCTGCGTGGGCACAGCGACGCAGGACAGCTTCGTGTATCTGTTGGGACGGTTTTTATGCGACGAAAGCGGCCTGGACTCTTCAAAATTTTCCTATGACTTTGCCGGCAACGAAATCAAATCTTTACAGTCGCTCATCCGCAAAAAATGCGACCTCGTGTTCATGTTGAAAAAATCCTATGAAGGATTGTCTTCATTCAGCCGGAGCAATGTACGCAAATTGGACGAGAGCGAGACCCATTTCGCCTGCCACCTGTTTTGCACCGCGCCCCATTTGAAAGACGAAAGCGCGCTTCTTGCCGAAGTATTATTGGATATGGAAAACGACGAACAAGGCAAAAAAATCCTGGAGGACATCCAGATCGAGGGATGGAGCAAGCCGGAAAGCGCCGAAGTGCAAATGCTGCAAATGGTCTATGACCGCTATGTAAAATAAGCCCTACCCGCGCCAAGCGAGGCTCTTCGCCGGACGGGGGCAAATTACCCCCCATCCGGCGTTTTTTGGTGTAAGAGCGTTCGCTATGATACTACAAGCACGTCGGCGGCTTCGGCAGTCCTGCCAGTTTGCAGGCATACTTCAAAGGCCCGTCCGGAAACAGTTGATGCAAATACCGGCTATTGCCCTTGTCCTCACCGAGCGATTTCGCGACCGCTTTCGTGAACACGCGGGCATTCGGCAGATGCTTGAATTCGAGATAATAATTCCGGATAAATCGGATGATCTCCCAATGCGCAGGACTCAGTTCGATCCGGTTCGCTTCGGCCATCTTCACCGCCACCGCTTCGCTCCAGTCGGAGGCATTGACCAGAAATCCCTGATCGGTCGTCGCCAACACCACTTCGTTCACCTTCAATTCCATGATTGAATCAACGGATGCGCGACGGTCAGTTCGACCAGCCCTTGATAATCGATGACTTCGATGCCCTGCACGATCCGGTCGGCATCGATGCCGCGCATGAGCAAATCCGCCGACAGCGCATACAAGCGGTGATCGGCCAGCATCCCTGCCAGACGACCGTGCAATTGGCCATTCCGCAAGATCCAGAGCACCGCATTTTCTAGAAATATGACGCTATTGCCCGGATCGATTCTTTCCAGAACCGCCGAGGGGATCGGCGAAGCCGAAATCAGATGCAACATTAATGGGATTCGGTTAGTTTAAGACCGATAATGCCGATGATGACCAGCGAAATCGACATCAGCCGGCATGCATCGGCCGACTCCTTGAATAACAAAATACCCAGGATCGCGACTCCGATCGCCCCCATACCGGTCCAGACCGCATAGGCGGTGCCCAACGGCAACGTTTTGATCGCCAGCATCAGCAGATAGAAGCTGAGCAGTCCCGCCACGCAGGTGACCACGCTCGGCCATAATTTGGTAAAACCTTCGTTGAACTTCAGGCTCAATGCAAAAACAATCTCCGCGATTCCGGCAGAAAATAACAATATCCAGGCCATTCGGCGCCTCTTGCTTTATTTTAATGAAAGCCGCTATTCTACCTTAGCTAACAGCCTCGATGAAGCCTCGCAAAGGCCCCTTGCAATGAATCGTCCGAGGTACTATTTTTTTACTTTATGACCACACTCTATTACGCGCACGAAGACTTCCTGAAGCATCAGCCGCATTTTAGCCATCCGGAATCCCCGGATCGGCTACGCAGCATCGAAAAAGCGTTGCAAGCGCCCGAATTCGCCAAACTGGTCAGAAAATCGCCGCCGCTAGGGCAAGCGCAACGCGATCAGGCGGGGCTGATTCATAGCCGGGCGCATATCGACCGCGTTTTACGCACGATCCCCGAAGGCAGCCATCAGTATATCGATCCCGACACCTATCTGTCGCACGGCAGCGCAAGCGCGGCCTTGCGTGCGGTCGGCGCAGTCTGCGATGCCGTCGATCAGGTCATGGCCGGCACAGCCGACAATGCTTTTTGCGCGGTGCGTCCGCCCGGCCATCATGCCGAGCCGAACCGGGCAATGGGCTTCTGCTTACTCAATAATGTCGCGATCGCTGCCGAATATGCGAGAAAACATCATCAAATCCGGCGCGTCGCGATCGTCGATTTCGACGTGCATCACGGCAACGGCACCCAGGCCGCGTTCGAACAGCAAGCCGATGTGCTGTATATCTCCAGTCACGAGATGCCGTATTATCCGGGTACGGGTTATGCTAACGAGACAGGCGTCGGCAATATCGTAAACATTCCGCTCAAAGCAGGCACCCAGGGCGCCGAATTTCGCCGTAAGATCGAGTCGACCGCCCTGCCCGCCCTGCGAAAATTCAAACCCGAACTGCTGCTGGTTTCGGCCGGTTTCGACGCGCACCGCGACGACCCGCTCGCGGATATCGAATTGGTCGAAGACGATTATCGCTGGATTACCGAAAAATTAGTCACTGTCGCCAAGGAGTTCTGCAACGGCCGATTGATATCGGCGCTGGAAGGCGGCTACAACCTGGAAGCCTTGGCGCGAAGCGTGGCTGCGCATGTGGGCGTTTTGTTGGGAGCCTGAACCGTTAAACCTAAAAAGAGCATTTGAACCAGTGGAATCCCGTTCGTGCTGAGCTCTGTCGAAGCATGAGCGGGATTCCACTGGTTCACCCATTCGGTGAGCCGCCAAAAATCCGTTCGTCCTTCGACTGGGCTCAGGGCGAACGGATTTTTGGCGGCTCAACTGCTCTTTTTAGGTTTAACGATCATCGCGCAACCAAGCGGCGATCAGGCTCACTTTTGCATTTCCTTCGCGCACGCTTTCCCAGGATGCAATCAGAATATAGCTCGTCAAGGCGGCCGCTAACGATACCAGATACGGAGTCGCCAGATCCAGAACATGATGCCCGACGATCCAGGTCAGCATGCCTGTAGCCAGCGTCACCCCGGCGCTGATCACGCCGCCGAATGAAGTGAACAATCCGAAGACCACCACCGTAAAAATGCCCGCGCTGCCGAACGCGGACGCCTCTTCAACCAGCGTATAAACCCGGCCGGCGTTCAAGGCCAGCGCAAAGGCGACGATCCCGCTTGCCAACACCATCAATCTGGCAATTTTAACTTTCGCCGCCTCGTCCTGAATATTTATCATCGGCACGATCAGGTTATGGGACAGCAGCGCCGAGGCGGCCAGCAAGGCGCTGTCGACGGTCGACAGAATCGCCGAAATCAATGCGCCGGCAAAGACGATATAAAAGAACGTATGCAGATATTTTTGCGCCAGCGTCGGCAAAATTTGCTCTGGTTCATTCAATCCGGGCAGCAACTGCACGCCAAGCAAACCGATCGTAACCGGAATCAGGCCGACCGCCAGATACAAGAGGCCTCCGTAAACGCAGGAACGCCGCGCCACCTCGGGAGAGCGGCTGGCCAGCACGCGCGCGACCAGTTCCTGGGACAGCACGGAACCGCAAATCGGAATCGCCCATTGATCCAGCATTTCGAGGGCGGATTTTTTGGCCGAGCCGAAAAATCCAAGATGTTCCGATTTGATGTGCGTCACCGCAACTTCTACGCCGCCGCCAGCCTCCAGCACGAGAACCAGCAACAGCAGTAAACCGATGATCAGCGCGATCCCCTGCACCGCATCGGTCACCACATCGGCCAGCAGACCTCCGTACATTGTGTAAATGATCACCACGACTGCCGCGACCGCAATCGCGATTTCGACCTCGAGCCCGGACGCCGAAGACAGCACCTGCCCGAACGCGCGCACCTGCGCCGCGGCCCACATGATCGAAGTCGGCGCGATCAGCATCACCGCAAAGTTCTGGATTTTGGCCGAATAACGCTGCGCGAACAAATCGGCCAGCGTGGTCAGATTGCGCCGCCAAAGGTGTCTCGCAAACACCAGCCCCATCAAAACCAGGCAGAGGGTATAACCGAACGGATCCACCGTTGCGCCGGACAATCCGTTTTCATAAACAGCTCCCGCCGCGCCGATGCAGGTTTCGGCCCCGAACCAGGTCGCAAACACGCTCAGACTTCCCATGCCGACGCCGAGACTGCGTCCCGCCAACAAATAATCGCTTTCGCTGGCGATCTTTCGCGAACAATAAACGCCGACCAGCAATTGCAGCAGAATATAAACGATGATGCCGATGAGCACGGTATTCATGAAGCGGATACGAGGGGGATTTGAAAAACCGTGTATTGTATCCGAGAAGCCGATAAGACGGCAGCGGGGAGGTTGGATTGGCGACAGCCAACCCAAGAGGAAGACTGTGCCTGTAACTGTCGGGTTGCGCAAAGCGTGCAACCCAATCTACACTGAGAAAAGCCGGCGTTTCCTTCTATCGATGCGTCGCGAACAACGACTTGAACAACGCATAATTTTTCGCCTGCACAAACCCATCAAATGCCGGCTGATAATGTTTGCGCGCGCGCGCTTTTTGCGCCGTCAACTGGCGACTCAACTCATCCAGAGCTTTAAGGGTCGACGGGGATAGTTCATTCTTGCTGTCCTTACCGCATCGATCGACAAAATCGATCTGCACTTCAAGGTCTTGAAAGTCGCCGAGCACATCCTGCAGCCCTTTAAGCTGTTTGATCAACTTTTTGATCTGTGATTTGGGGTAAAGACTTTGAAAAAATTCGATCATATAACGCAATTTTTTACAGGTCTTGCGCAGTTCGTGCAGATTTTCCGCCGGCGAGAACGGCGTAATCGAGCCGCCATCCTTCACTATGCGCCGATAGACTTTCCAGATACGCCGGTCGGCCAATGTTTTGATGTCCAGATTGTGCATTTTCGCCGATTCCGGATAAGACAGGCTTTTCAGGCAGTGCTCCCATTCCATCAACGTTTTGCGGTATTTCGCCGACCTCAACTTTTCGGCCAGTTCATGTTGATTCTGCATCCTCTTATTTTGTAGCAAAGCCAGAAACGGCTCGATCTCCGCATGCAAAAGCGTCGGCAGATTATGTTTATAAGTCTCGAATTTCGCCAGGTAAACATCGAGGTCGCGCGTCGGACTGGTGACCTGACCCAGCCAGGAGAAAAAATCCGCGAAATAGACGGTCGCGTCGGACGGCAGCACACCCTTGAGCTGACTCAGACCTGTACGGGTCCGGCGCACCGCGACCCGGAAATCGTGCAAAAACTCGGAATCCAGATCGGCAATCACCCCCTGCTCGTTTACCTTCATCGTTTTCAGTAAAGCGCTAAAGATAAATTTTACGGCCAGGTCGGCGCGCATCAGCGGATCGAGATCGATTTTGAGTTTGGACGAATAATCGTTCGGCTTGCGGCCTTCCAGAGCGAGCGCGAGTTCCAATACCGGCCGCTCAAGCGTCTTCATGCCGAGTTCTTCGGCCAGGGTCACGGCGATATGCTCCGCCGTTTTCAGAAAGCCTCTGACCGGCTGAAACGAAAGTTGACTGTTCAGCAGTTCGTAATCTTCCAGCAACAGGCGTAAAATGATCCGACGCTCTTCATTGCGCAGCAACAAATGGTAGGCTTCATACTCGAGCGTGCAAACGGGCAACAACGCGCGCTGCTCCAGGTACGATTCCAGCGTAGTGCGAACCTTGCCCGCTTTGAAGCCGCTAATCCGGTAAGGCGCTTCCGGCACCTCGAGGGTGGCGAACACCCGGCCGTTTTGCAGATTTTTCAATACCAAATCCGAAGTAGTCCTGGAACGGTTGAATTCGCACAAAATCCCGTTCTGATAGAGGCGCCAATCGAAACTGTCGTAAAAGGAACGGAGGCAATATTCCTGCAAAACCAGTTGCACGTCGGCAAACTTGCCGAGAGAAGCGATCAGCTTATCAACGGTCAGACCCGCGGGCAATTCGAATCGTAAGTCCATCATCACCTAATCGTTCCGGAAACAGTTTTTGAGACAAAAGGCATAAATCCTTTATACTGCCAACCCTACATGACAGTTTAATGACGCCGGATGCAATGCACAAGCGCAAGCCGGCAGGATTGGTATTTTGACCGACCATGCCCATAAAGAGTGCAAGAACCTATCTATTTAAAGAGTGAAAAAACGATGAGAGAATTATGGCTGCTGCGTCATGGCAAATCGGACCGCGATGCGCCAGGGCCCGATTTCGACCGACCGTTGAAACCGCGCGGCCGGCGTGCGGCACAGCGGCTCGGCGATTGGTTGCTGGAACGCCGGCTGCGTCCGGACTTAGTCATCACTTCCCCGGCCCGCCGTGCACTAAATACCGCCCAATTACTCTGCGACGCGCTTAAACTGCACGAACCGCCGTCCCTGGAGCAGCGGCTTTATTTTTCCGGCGCTGAAGAAATTAAAAACGTGTTGGCCGAATGTCCGTCCACGGCGCAACGCGTGATGCTGGTCGGGCACAATCCGGACCTGGAAGAACTGTTAACCGAACTGGTCGGCGAAGACGCTCTGCCCGAAGTCGAAAAACTGATGCCGACAGCGACCTTGGCAAGGCTCGAAATGCCCGATGACTGGAGTAATCTGGAAGCGGATTGCGCCAAACTGATCGACATTCTCTATCCCAAATCATTGCCGGAATAGAATGACGATTTTAAGCGAAAAAAAGGAGAGGGAGAGCAAAATGCTCACCCAATGAAGAAGAGAGATGGCGGAGCGGACGGGGCTCGAACCCGCGACCCCCGGCGTGACAGGCCGGTATTCTAACCGACTGAACTACCGCTCCGCATTAGAAGCCGGGCATTTTACAGCATTCCTGAGATTCGTCAAGCAGATTATTGCTAATTCAGATGTAGGGTACGCTGTGCGTACCATCCACCGCAAAAAGGTACACGCAACGTCCCTCCTACAGCTTTATCATCTTCATCATAGATATTTTGGTTGGAGCCGTAACGAATGGGAAAAGCCCAGCCAAAAAATAATTTCCCCAAAATTTGAATTTTTTTGAAACATCCCCATCAGATACGGTATAGTAAACAGTTAAGGGGGCGACCTGGCTTCGACGTGGGTAGCGAAACCTTAAGTGCATGCCGAGGACTGTACACCTCGTAAAACCTACAGAAAAAAAGTATTCGCAAACGACGAAAACTACTCAATGGCTCTCGCTGCCTAAAAACAGCCTCCATTCCTCTGACTGTCTGTGCTTATGCGGGCAGAGTTCTCAATATCCTTCGGGGTAAAGAGGACGCTCAGAGGTCATTCACATAAGATCGCGCCAAAATCCGTCCGGTGTGGCGGCGCTAAAACCTTACGGAATCGCTGACAGTTTTCTTGGCCCGACGGGTAGCTGGCAGTTAAATCAAAAGCGCGGGACAAGCATGTAGACCTTACGGCGGAGTACTTGCGGACGCGGGTTCAATTCCCGCCGCCTCCACCAATTAAACCATTGATTAACAAGGAAGTTTATCGATGAATTCAAACAAAATGGCTGCAAAGTGGCTGTTACTCTTCTCTTCTTTGTCTTCTTAACGCCAAACTGAAACGGCGTTTTTTAAGCACCCTTCCCTTTCAGAAAAAATTTTTCGCAAAAATCGCGCGGGCGAGGAGGAGTGAATTTGGGGGCCTGGCGGCGCATTTGGCGTTGGCTGAGCGGCCGGCGTACCCTGCCTTGCTTAGCCCTAAGAATCAGTTGACTAAAGCATGCGAATTCGGCGAGAATCGCTTATTGCTGGTTAAGAACTTAAGTAAGAGTTTGATGCCGAATTACGGCGCAAAAAAAACCGGCGGTTAAGCCGGTTTTTTTATGTCTGGCGGTTTCGTTACGGGTTATCGGCGGACGCTTTGCCCGTCCTGGCGGAGAAATGCACGACGTTATTGGTGTTCATCAACTCGTCGACCAAGGCTTTTTGCTTTTCGATGATCAGATCCAGCAAATAAGGCACCTGGGCGATGAAAACATCATGCTGCTTGCAGCCGGCCAACAAGCCGCTTAGCGCATCCAGCGCATGGATTTGATCGGCCATCGCTTCCATCGAATCCATGACCTTGGAATGGAAATTAGTCTGGGTCATCATGCCGCACCTCCATTCGATCCAAATAGATCGACCTGGTCGTGCTCGAGCGCGATCCAATCGGTGGGCGGGATGGGTTGGTTGACCAGGTTGCACAGGCGGCGTAATTGGTCCTGCAGCAATTTGCGGCGGAAGGCGTTCTTGGTCTGGATGATTTGCAGCGACAGCACGTCGATCTGCTTGGCGACGTTGATCTGATCTTTGATCTCGATCGCGCCGAAGAAACCGGTCTTGCGGATCTCCGGCAGCACGGTTTCGCAGACCCAATTGGCGAACTCCTTGGCCTTTGGTTTGTTGGAACGGAAAATGAGGTGATAGAGGCCGGCTTCGTTGATGAAATTAGCCTCTCTTTCGCCTTTTATGGTGGTGAGTTTTACCACCATAAACCAGTTGTCAGGCATGTTATCGAGGGTGTGTCCGGTCCATTCGATGTCGAGTATCGAGCAAACGTCTTTGGCGCAGAACCAGACTTCACCGTTTTCATCGGTCGCCGTGCGGACATCGGAATCGGAAAACTGGAATGGGTTGGCGAGGGTTTTTAAATCGTGCGACATGATTGTCTCCTGGAAAATTATAGAGACCTCCACCGAACTGCAAATTTCTGGGTGGAGGACTGACACGGGTTTGCAGTACCGCTCCAGGGGGCGGCCAGCCTTTCGGCTGCCCATGCCAGCCCACCATGATAGAGATATTATCGAAACGAAATTCGATAACAAAAACGGTAGGCAAAAAAATAGCGCATGATGCGCTGGCATCCTGAAGTAGCGGGCTGCAAATCCCGGCTTCCGTTTTTTGCGGAAGCATTTGTAGGTTAGAGGTAATTTTTTTATTTGTCAAATAAGGATGAATATGCACGTCCCATTCGCATGTTTTGTTTTAGGTTTACTGGCCCTAGTCTTGATTATTGTCTTTTCTGTTAAAAAGTGGGGCAATCTTAAGACGATAATTAAATCGATGACTCCAACAAAACTAGCCGAATATTTTTTATGGATGATCGCCTCAGTTTTCCTATTAATAACGGCTGTTTTCGGGCGTTACTTTACTTACTTTAAAGGCGACCTAAGCACGGAGCATGGAGATTGGGGTACGTTTGGCGATTACATCGGCGGAACGCTGAATCCGATTTTAAGCTTTCTAAGCTTGATTGCCTTGTTGGCCACTATAGTCCTACAGAGCAAAGAGCTTAAGCTAACACGAAAAGAACTTAAGCGTAGCGCGTCCGCTCAAGTACAAACAAAAGAAATTCTCGATAAACAATCGGAAACTTTAACAAGACAACAATTCGAAAGCACTTTTTTCTCTCTGCTTGATCAGCATAATCAAGTTTTATATAGTTTCAGAGATGCAATCCTCGCAGGGGAAAAATATTCAAAACTTGCTTTTATAAGACATATAATTTTCAAAATGGATATATCAGGCGATAAACCGGAAACCTTAGAAGACGCAAAAAAGATTTTAGATTTACATAATGCTTTTTGCGGTCACTACTTCTTAACTCTATATCAAGTGTTGAAGTTTATAGCCACAAACTCGCCTGGCACTCCAATTGGTAAATCGTTTGATTCAAACAAAATCGATAATAAACCGGTTTCTGACGATGAAAAGATGTACAGCAATATTGTTCGTGCAGTTCTTGGTATTGATGTTACTCAATTATTGTCGATCAATTGTTATTGTAAAGACCATGAAGATAGCTACTGGATGTATAAACTCTTAATAGAAAGGTACGCATTTCTTGAGCATATGTCTTTTGAGATAGATACAAAACTATGTCCGTTACTTAAAAAAACCGAAAATTTTTATAAAGAATCAGCATTTGGTAATAATATTTATTTAGAAAAAAACAACCGGAAATAAAACAAATAATTTTCTCCAACAGTATCTGAATTAAAATTAACACAAAGGAAAATCAATGAATATTGATGCCAATTTGCAATTAAATAAATTCAAAGAAATAAACTTAGATGACCCTTTCTTCGATTCATTGAAAGAAGGATATGTGGAGTTTACAGATTGGTTTAAGAGAAAAGCCGATGAGCAGGCATTCGTTATAAAAGACGAAGATGGTTTTTTACATGGATTTGTTTATCTAAAGGAAGAAAATGAAGCAATCGATGATGTTCTACCCCCTTTACCTGAAGATAAATATCTAAAAATTGGTACATTTAAAATAAATTCTCATGGAACAAAACTAGGTGAGCGTTTCATTAAGAAAGCATTCGATTACGCCATTTTCAATGGAATTAAGAAACTATATGTTACCGTATTTTCTGAACATGAAGGGTTAATTGCCTTATTCGAGAGGTTTGGCTTTAAGACAGTTGCCAATAAAGTTACTAAAAATGGAACCGAGAAAGTACTTTTAAAAGAAATTGGCACTATAGAAGGAAAAATAGAAAATGACTACCCGATTATATCTCTTAATAAACGACAATACTTGCTAGGAATTTATCCTGAATATCACACACGGCTATTTCCTGACTCCATATTAAATAATGAAAATATAGGTATCATCGATGATATTTCACATACAAATAGCATTGAAAAAATTTACATATGTAAAATGCCGAGAGTGCAATCCTTAAGACCCGGTGATGCTTTAGTAATTTATAGAACAGGCGATGGTCAAGGACCAGCATGGTATCGCGCAGTGGCTACATCGTTATGTATGGTTGAAGAAGTAAAAACTAAGGCTAACTTTTCAAATTTAAATGACTTTCTTAACTATTGTAAGGCTCGAAGTGTATTTTCTGAAGAGGAGCTCACTGAGTACTATAATGAATGGAATCATATGTACGTTATCAAAATGACATATAATGCCGCTTTAAAAAATAGAATAATAAGAAAGCGTTTAATAGAAGAAGTTGGTTTAAGTGAGAATAATTACTGGGGATTTATGGAATTAAGCCCCCATCAGTTTTTAACTATATCAAATCTTGGGGATGTAGATGATAGCCTTATTTTCAATCAAACCTGAATATGTTGAAAAAATATTTTCAGGTGAAAAGCTTTATGAGTACCGTAAAGCAATATTCAAAAGCAATGTTAAAAAAATTGTAATTTACTGTACGAAGCCAGTTGGCATGATCGTTGGCGAATTTGAAGTTGAAGATATTTTAGAAGATTGCCCAAAATCCATTTGGAAAAAAACAAAAGACCATTCTGGAGTTACACGATCATTTTATGATGAATATTTCTCAGGACGAGAAAAAGGATATGCCATCAATATTGGTATAAAAAAGGTATATAAGTCAGCTGTAAATCCTTTTGAAGTTTTGGACTCCTTTACTCCTCCTCAGTCATTTGTTTATCTAGACGAGTCCACTTATGAACAGTTTATAGGAATGGCATGTAATGGCTTGGATGGATTTGCGGAAAACTTTAAGAATACAGAAGATAATCATCATAAACCACTGACTTGCTAGCCGATATGAACGAAGACGAGCGATGGGCACATCTAGTGGCGCTCGACGGAGAATTACTCAAAGGTGGAGTTATTCTTTCAGAATGGTGTTGTTTTATCGTCCGCGAAGCAGATACCGCATTTGCAAAAGGAGCGCATTTAGCTTCAATTCTTACGGCTGTCTCCGGTATTGAGGCCTATCTTCGCTCTGAGCATTCCGAAACTGGGAAAGAACGCTTGGTTGAGTTGATCAATCGGGCAGCTATCAACAGCAGCTTAAAGACTGATCTTCATACATTAAGGAAATACCGTAACAAATGGGTGCACGTCGACGATCCATGGGACGATACGAGCCTCCTTGAAAGGCCAGAAGAAACGGAACGAGAACTTGAACAAATGGCGTTATTTGCGGCGAAAGCGCTGCGCAGAACTATTTATGAAAATCTATGGGTGTAACTTCTAGAACCAAAGGATGGACTGATATACAGGACTCATCCTATCGTACTCAATCTATAACACTATCGTACTAAATAAAATGGACAAAACATTTTTATCCGATGAGAACAATACCAAGATGACCCCCGAGGAATTTTTGGAGTTTGAACTGGAGTTTAAGAATGCGATTGATAATTCTATTATGGCTGAAATCGAGCAAGATCTTGGACTCCCATGTGGATTTGTAAAATCAATATACGATGAACAAAGCGACTGGGGATTTATTATCAAATTGTCCGTTATTATTGAAGCCGCCCTTGGCGCTATAATTTCAACTCACTTTGGAACAACAGCCGCTCAAAATCATATTGACCGCCTCTCCATTAATGGCAGAATTGGAAAAATAAAATTGGCCACTGATCTTGGTTTAATTGGCCCTAAGTCTAAGGCGAGATTGCTCGAAATATTTACAATTAGAAACAAATTCGCTCACAGTTTAAAAGTAATCCAACTTTCACTAGATAATCATATTAAAAGCTTATCCGATAATGAACGGACAAAATTCCAATTAAATCTCCTTACTATCGATGATCATGCTTATAGGCAAGATCCACCTTACGATGGAGAAAATTCCAGACTTTTGCTTTGGGTGGGTGGTTGTTTATGTTTAGTTGAATTTGCGCGAATAATGAAGGCGCAAAATGATAATCATCAATTTAAACAGGCTCATATTCTCTTAGGAGAAGGTTTTCTTTTGAGAATGAGAGGGAACGAAAAAGAGTGTCGTGAAAAATTACGCCAAGCTGTACAGTTGCTGGAGTACACAAAAAAGAAAGTTAGTGACACAGGATGAGCTGATGTAAGCAGGGCCATAGGATGGGCTGAGGTAAGAAGCTAATCCCCTAGATTAAGTCCTAACATCTTGCTCGAACAAATATGACCCACCATCAATTTGCCACTAATATTGAGAAAACTGGCTTCGTACTTGAGAATCGGATCGCCCAGCAACTGAAGGCTGGACGCTGGACTGTGATTAGCAATAAGTATTACGTCGATGACGCAGAAGAAACAGTTCGCGAAATTGACCTTGTTGCTTATCAGGCAACGAGGGTTCAGCACTTTGACGTGTATACAACTCTCATTATAAGCTGCAAGAAAAGTGAGTCGAATTTATGGGCTCTTCTTTCCCGTGATATTGACCTTAAGGATCCCAACTCAGATTGGTACCCTCTGCACGTCTGGTCAAACGACAAGGCGTTGCTCTATCAGCACGGTATGGTAGGCTATTCGCGCCGCTACCATAACGAAGTCTGTCGCCTCGGAGTGTCGGATGCGCTCAAGATACCGGATGTTGAGGTATTCGCATTCCAAGAGATGAACAAGACTTCGGGCGCGCCACAGAATGATAAGAATATTTTTTCTGCCATTACATCACTGATGAAAGCGCAGTCCTACGAGACGGGGGCCCTTCCTCAGCGCAAAAAATCGCCGGCTGTGTATCAGTTTAATCTGCTGTCGATAGTTGACTCTGATCTTTTGCGACTGCAGTTCACATCCGATAATATATCCGCAGAACCGATAGAGTCTGAACACTATATTGCGCGGTACATCATTCGAAAGCGTGAGACATTTTCAAGAATTCGCTTCCTTCGTGCTGATTCATTTTCTGCGATTCTGGCTGATTATGAGAGACTGCACCGTGCTAACTGTAAATGGTTTGACTCCGAATGTAATACCTTCTATGCAGATATTCTGACTGATCCTATACGTACTGATACTTTACTTGAAGACTTCCAGAAAGAAGTCGCCAGGAATTTATCGTGGATTCTAGAACGTCATAACCAGAAGGGTATTCAATTAAGTTCGATATTTCTATTCTGGGATAATAAGAAGAACCTAGTTTCTGTCTACGCGCCATTCGGCCACGTCGGAACTCAATTGCTGAATAGCAATGAGCAAGCTCGCCGCCATGTCACTGAGGCGCTAGAAAAGATTTATCGCTACACTGGTCAGTTCGAATTCGAAGATGATGATATTCCATTTTGAATGACATAAGAGGGCTCATCCTGAGCACCAATGGTAGGCTTCGCCTTTCTATGACAATCGATTTACAGCTCCTTCAAACTCCCCTTCTCCCATCTCGCATCCCATAAATTCCCTCCCCAACTCCCGGCAAGCGATCGCCGTCGAGCCGCTGCCGGCGAAGGTGTCCAGCACCGTATCGCCTGGCCGCGAGCTGGCCTCGATAATATGCCGCATCAGATCCAGCGGTTTTTCGCAGGGATGTTTGCCCGGATACCACTGCACCGGCTTGAAGTCCCAGACGTTGGTATAAGGCACATGCTTAGTGACCGCGAAGTGCCGGGTTTTCTGTTTGATCGCTTTGTATTCCGCTTTCAGTTGCTCGTAGGGCTTTAAGGCACCGCTGAACAGTTCGTCCATGGTTCGGTAATGCGCCGGGCTCGGCAGGCTCCATTGCGAGCGGTCGAACCAGTGGCCGGACATTCGGCAGCCGCAGGCCTGGTCGATCTGTTTGCGGGTCGTGCCGGCGGCGATCCGGGCATCGTCCAGGTAACGGCGGATCGGCTCGAAGACGAACGGCAGCTTCTTTTTGCTCTCGGCGAACAGGATGTGTTCGGTTTGCGGAAAGTATTTGCGCAAGGATTCCTTATTGCAGCCCAGGTGACGGCCGGTCGGCTTGCGCCAGACGATGTGGTTGAGCAGGTCGAAATGCCGGCAGACGGCCAGCTCCACTGGCGTGGCCAGGTGGGGACCTGCGAACAGGTAGATCGATCCGGCCGGTTTCAAGACTCGATGGTATTCGGCCAGAATCGTGTCCAGCCAGGCGAAGAAATCGGCTTTGCTTTTCCATTGGTTGTCCCACGCTTCGCCTTTGACTTTGTAATACGGCGGATCGG
Organism: Methylomicrobium sp.; assembly: GCA_051061095.1. GTDB lineage: Bacteria > Pseudomonadota > Gammaproteobacteria > Methylococcales > Methylomonadaceae > Methylomicrobium. The sequence goes on from JBPFEE010000014.1 coordinate 71,210, forward strand.
TGGCGATCAGGTCGATGCTGTCGTCCGGCAGCTGGGCCAGCAGGGTTAAGGCGTCGGTGTGGTGGAGTTCAAGGTTGTCTTTCCGGTAGATTTTCACGTGAGTGTCTATGGCATCGACACTCGCGGTGTTCCGGTGGGGAGCTCTCGGCTCTCAAAAAATTCAGGGTTTTACAGCGCGGGCATTTGATCTTGAGGGTTTGATAAATGCCGTCGCCCAGTTTTTTGCCGCAGGCGCCGCAGCGGATTTCGTCCATGGTTATTCTTTAATTCCGTCCAGCCGCGTTTTCACTGCCGACGTATTCGATCCGACGGTTGAGATTTGACCGCCCTGGCTGCAGGCGCCGACGCTCGGGTGCGTATGGCTGGCCAGGATATTGCACAGGTCGATAACCAGCTGCATCAACTCGGACAGCTGCCGCAGCACGTTTTCGTCCTGCGATCCGAGCCACGTCTTCGGCGCTTTATGACGTTGGTTCGTCAAACTGGTCAGGTTCATATCTTTTGCGGCGCCGATATCGCAGCGTCCGCCGGCCAGCATATTCATCGCGCCGTTGGCCTTGACCGTCTTCGAGCCGCCGATCAGATGCGTATCGTCCGCCTCGATCGTGCGGGTCGACTGCGTGAACGTCTCGCTGTTCTCCATCGCCTCGATCGAGCGGGTCAGCGATTTGTCGGCGATGGCCCGGTCGGTGATGCGCTCATGGCTGCCGTCCTTATCGATCCATTGATAGCTCGAAGGGTTATGCTGCCAGCGCTGTTCGCCGCGTTCGACCGGAATCAGGCTGCGCCCGTGCGGCAGAATGCAGCGGATGAAAGGCTTGTTCGGGCTGCCGTAGGCGAAGCCCACTTCGACCCACGTCCCGTTCTCCGGATACGCATAAAAACCGCTCTCGTGCCCGGCCACCGGAATCGGCAGGGGCACGTCTTTCAGCACCGGGAATTTCGTATCGGGCTCGCCGTGCTCGGTCAGGACCTGAATGTCCACCGCGTACACCGGTTTGAATTCGTCGTGAATTTCCCCGCCTTGCGGCGTTTGCCTGGCGTTGACGACCTCGGCGAAGCGGGGCAAATGATAGCCGCCGGTCAGTTCCGGGAACAGGCGCTGAACGATTCTTCTTATGGCTTCTTCCATTGGATGTCCATGTGGTTGCCTCCGAATTGCACCTGGCTGACAATGCGGCCGTTCAGTTTTACGCCCGGGCGCAGCGCCGGCACCGCCGCCAGCCTGGCGCTATTGCTGAGATGTTCGTCGAACATTGATTCCTCGATCTCCACCGCCCGTGAAGCCCAGCGCGAATCGTCCCAACTGCCGGCATACACGACGCCGCCGCCCTGCTGCTGCCAGAAATAATTGTCGATCTTGAACAGCCTGGCCATCAGGTCCAGCGCCTGATAACCGTTGCCGAGATTGTAGAAATTGGCGATCTTGGTCGAACTGTACGCGCTGGAACCGGGCGCGAATTGCAGCCCGGTTTTCTCGCCGATCACGGTCAGCACCTCCGTCATCGTCACATGGCGCAGATCCAACGGCAGCGTTAAATTCAGCACCGCCGACAGCTCCCGGCAGAAAATCTTGACCCGTTTGTCGATCACATTCACTTTTTCGACGTAGCCCAAAAACAGCCGCTGCATCGATTCGTGCCGGCTGTAGCCGATGCACAGCGAAACGATTTGATGGTTTTTAATTTCCGCGCCGCCGGCATCGAACAGCAATTGCGCCCGCCCGGGCGTCGAATAATCCAGAACGACCTGCTCCTCGATCAACGGGTATGGCTTGTTATCGATATGCAACGCCCTGAGCAACTTCATGACAAAATTTCGTTCAGTTTTTGCTGCAATTTCTCGAACCGGGTCAGATCCACGGTTTGATCGGCCGATTGGCCGGGCGCGGATCCGGCCGACTGCTCGTTCACCTTCTTCGCCGCCGAGCGCTGCTCCTTCTTTTCCGCCGTCGAGTGGTACTCGATCAGTTCGAACGTGACGTTCCACAATTCCAGCGATTGATCTTCGCGGGCCTGCACGTCGCCATCGAACCTTACCTGGCGCATGCCGAAGGTATTGGCCGTCCGGTTGAGGATGTGATAGATAACCCGTTCGTCCTTGTCGTTTTTGGCTTCGGCCAATTGCACGATCAATTTCAACTGCGCCTCGTCGATATACTTGATCTGCAACGCCACGCTGACGCTCTTCGGCTTGTCGCCGGTTTCCGCGCGCGGCGTGTAGCTGGTTTTGCCGCTGATATCGACCGACTCCAGCCGCAAATTAGCGGAGACTTTCTGATTGTATCCGGGGATTTTTATGCCGTTCAGACGGATGCTCATGGGGCGATTTCCCGCAATAACGCCAGATCCGCCGCGCTGCCGATAAACAGCATCATGGCGGTGATCGTGTACTCGTGGCCGGGGCCTGACTTGATCGCATTGGCGGCGTCGGACGCTGCGTAAAAACGCCAGGCCGCGCCGCCGGTAAACAGCGCCTTGGCGTTATCCAGCGCATTATCGACCGCGCTGCTCGCCGCGGCCGCCGCCGATTGATGCGCCTGTAGATTGGTCAAGGGATTGCTCGATTCGAAGCTGGTCGCCGCCGCTTTCGCCTGCTGCATCGTCGCCGCTTTCTGGATGTCAGCCATGCGCGGCATGCTGGCCAGCGACAGCGCGCCTCCGGATAGCAGTCCTGGCGCATTTGGCAGAATGAATTTATCGGTTTCCAGCGTAACCAGCTGCTCGGCGCGAACGCGCGCCTGATCGAACTGGCGTATCGGAAACGCATCCGTCAACGCCTTTACCTGCATGCCGAAATCCTTAAAGCTGGCCGCCGTCACCGCCAGTCCGAACACGGCATCGGTTTCGTCTTGCAGCACCGCCGACAGCGCGCCGGCGGCGTTCGGAAAGCTCAGATAGCGGTAATGGCCGGACCCCTCGCCGACGCCGTGCATCCAGGGATGGGCGATCAGTGTTTTCAGCGCGCCGCCTGCTTTGCTCAAAATCGTCGCGGCATCGCCTATAGGCGGCGATAATGAGAACTGGGTCCAGGTCATGCGATTCTAAACAATCTTAGTTGTAAACGTCAGGCCATCCGCCCGAGAAATCGTAGGTCGACGGGTCGCCCAATGACTGCATCGCCGCCTTGTGCGCTTCCGCCGCATCGAAGCACGCAGAATCGTGCGCCACCGCTGCATTGAAAATATCGGCTGCCAATTGCTGCGACATCTGTATCAGCGTGCCGTCCATCGTTTTCCATTGACGCGTCGGCACGTTCGCGCCGAGTTGCACCAGACCTAGGTAGCGAGTTAGCGATTCCGGATCAGAGTGATACCATTTGCCAGACAGTAGGAACCCCCCATTCTTCCGACGATCGCGTTCGGCCTGTATAAGCCGCCACACCTCGCCGACTGTCGCGGGAGGCGCATCCACTAAGATGGGCTGCCCGGATTCGTCAGCAGAAATACGCTTGCCTTGAGACTGTCCATCCAGCAACAAGCTATGCAGCTCTGCTGTTATCTCTTTTGCATCGTCAGGCATCGACATGATGAGATCAGCATGTAAAAAACCGCCGATCGACTGGGAATAAAATATTTTTTTCATACTGACATCTCAGATAATCAATAACCGATAGCAAAATACCGAAAGCTTTGTCCGTTAATATAAGACGAGCCCGACAGGACACTAAACGCATTGCCAGAGACAGATAACGCTCCAGACTGAACAGTTAATGAAGCCGCTGAACCCGTGCTGGAAATGACGCCATAGGCTGCTAAGCAGGCGGTTGGAAACGCGGCCGAGAATGTTACGCTTCCATTCCCCGATGAGGTTCCTGAACTTGTGCCGCCGCCCCATTGAATGATTAATCCAGACGGAAGTTTTTGGTGTCCATTATTAGCAATATTTGCGCTAAACCCGTTTACTCTGGACAGTATTGAACCGCCGAAGACATGCCAGAGAGTATCGTTATTATTTATGACCAAAATTGACTCGCCAGCCTTCACCAAAACCGAGGATTGTGACGCTCCAGGCAGCGCTCCAAATATCAACGAATCCGATGCTTGGCGTTGCAATGTAAAATCTTGTTCATGGGCTCGTAGCAGAAACGAACAACCATTACGAAACGCCGCACTTAAGGGCAATGTGATCGTAGAACCGTTTTCTACATTTATTACATTCCCGGTGTCCGCGGCGGACAACGTGGCAGCCGTTGTAATCCTGGCATAATTGGAAAAATTGCCGAGCGCTCGCTGCACGAACTCTGCTGTGGAAAGCTTGGTGGTAGCATCAAACTGTGCCGGCGTCGGCGCGATCGGAGTGCCCGTCAGCACGGGGCTATCGAAATCCGTCAGTGCGTCCTCGACATTCGTGCCATCGGTATAAACCAGCGCCTTTTTTCCCTGAGAACAAACCACACCGGTCCCGGCCGCGGTCTTAACGGTCAATGTAAAGGCGCCAGACGTACCATTTTTGACAATCCAGGATCGTGTCGGCGAAGTCGGCACAATCACCGCGATATTCGCCGTCAGCGCGCCCGTAAAAACCAGTATCCCGTGCCCTGCTTCTACAGCCGTCAGCGTCACGTTAGAATTTCCGGCTACCGACTTCGTCAGCACCTTTCCTATCGTCTGCTGGACCCATTCGCTGTTCACGGGCGATTTATCGTTATCGCCGAGTGGGGGCGTATCGATAAACTCGGCATTGACGCGCGTATCGGTTACCGACCCGTTCGCGGCTATATCGGCGATTTTCGTCACATAATGCTTGAAGCCGTTGGCGTCCGTGTAATCGTTATGCAATATGGCATCAATGGCAAAACTGACAACCGCCGATACATCGGAAATATCGCCCTGCAGCGAAACATCCAGCCATATCGATTTCGGCGGACCCGATACCGTCACCTGCTGCGTCACCGCGCTGGCAATCCGGACGCCGCCGACATAGCCGATGCCTGCTGCGACATCGTAGGTCGTTGTCGCGCCCTGCCGCGTCACCTTCCAGCCATCGCCGAAGAAGCCTTCGTGCCCATAAATGTCGTAATTGCTCAGGCGCTCGCGTTCGTCTATGCCCCACAGCCGCGCGTTGAAATCGATCTGCCAGGTTTCGGCCGGCACCGCGATCGCGGTCGTCGCCTGAATGCCCGAAAACGCGATCAGAAAGTTACGGGTCAGGTTGTTCCCAGGCACGGCGCCTGCCGTTTTGCGTTTTTGGATCGTCGGCGTGTAGGTCACCGCGATCAGCACGCCGGCATCGTCGACAAGCCCTACCCAGTTGAAATCGTAATCGCCGAGCGAGGAATCCATTACCAGGCTGTAAACGACTTGGTTCGTGTTCACATAGCCGGATTGCGTTACCGGTAGGGTGGCCTTGATATTGCCTGCCGCCGGCATCGCCTCGATCCGGTTGGCAGGCTCGGAACCCAATCCCGCGATATAGGCCAGCACGAAACTGGTAATGTTTAGCGTCTGTCCGGCGCCTTGTTTTGCGGCAATCTGGTTTTCGCCCGCTACGGTAATAAATGCCATACTTTTCTCCTAAAGTCTTGCGACGTCCAAGTTCCAACTGTGACCGGTCGCTTTGTTATCCGCCGTCGCATCGGCCATCCATAGAGGTTCAGGTTGCAAGGCCGCATCGAACCACCACACATGGCCGTTGTCGTGCACGTCGATTACCAGCGGTATCGGATTGATGATTTCCAATTGATAACGCCTGCAGGTGCGACCGTATTTTTCAATGATGCGCATCAGCAGTTCCGTGTTTTCCGACAATTGCGATTCGGAAAGCCTCAGCAATACCACGTCCCAATCCACAGGATCGACGCGTTCGTATATCTCCAGATAACCGATGCCGAGCCGTTCGAAGATCCGGATGAATCCTGCCTTGCTGCCGGCATCTTCGGCATTCACATACGCGAACGCGACGCGCTTACGGTAAATATCCATCGGTTCGTCTTTGAACCGCTCGATGTCGCGCTGCCATGCCAGCAACGCCAGAATGCTTTCGTTGCACGTCAGCGGGTCGAACTGCGTCAACGGCCACGCCAGCGTTGTTTCTATCGACTGCCAAAACGATGCCGCGGCATCGCGCAACTTGCCGATCTCGACGCCATCCAGCCAGAACGGCAGCTTGATGTCTATCATTCCGTCACCGCCATGTCGATCGTCAATGACGACAGCGTCGGCACGTTCAACGCGGAGACGATATCGGCTAGGCTAAAATCGATGCTGTGAATATTGGTGAACTCTTTATGCAATTCCTGCCCGAGTTTCGAGAACGAAAAGCGGGTGTATGGATAGGTCAGCGTCGGCGAATAAGCCTTGTTCTCGCGGAATGCCGCTCGGATAAACGTATTAATGCTCGCCTGCAAGGCGGTAATTTCAGCGTCGCTTAAAAAGTTGTCATGCCATACACTAACCGTCAAGGCATGCGAGGTCACCGGCATCTGGTACACCTGCAAGTCATCGCCGTGGCCATGGTTTCCGTCGTCGGTAATGTAGGCGTTGATGTCGGCCAGATACTGCGTCGCCGGCGCGTCGAAGTCGAACAATACAAAGGCGTTCGCGGTGCCGGGGCCGCGCGGGGCGTTGTGCTCGAACCAGATCGCATCCGATTTTACGCCGGGGAACTGGCTGATCAGGAAGCGGTACACGCTGTCGGTATGGAAATCGCTGGCCGTGCCGAACTGATTACGCACCCGGGCGCGCAGATCGGCATCGGTTTCCGTGTCGGTGCCCGGCACGGTGAGCCATTGGGCGCCGTTGGTCACCGACGTAATGCCCGCGATCGGCACCGGCAAAATCGCATAGTAGCCGGGCGCCAGATTATATTTGTTGCCGGTTCCGGCTGCCGTGCAGTTCACGTTAACGGTCGCCTGCGCAGGCTGGAACGCGGTGTCGGCGTCGGTGATCATTTGGTACACGAAACCGTTGATCGCGACGGTCTGAATCACCGTGCCCGCCGGGATCGTATACGGCGAATTGACGTCTGCCCGGGTGAACGTGATCACCCCTTTCGCCTTGCCGGCTGGTTTGCGGGTCAGATTGACGGCCGCAGCCAGCATATCCAGATACACGCCGGAGGCGGTTTCCACGAACGAGTTCGGAAACACCGTTTCGGCCATGAACTGGATCATCCACAGCACCGGCTGCGTAATCAGCGCGGTCACCGTCCGCCAGAACGGCGAATAGGTGTTATCGTTGCTGATCGTACTGCCTTGGGCGGCGACTTTCGCCTTCCATTCGGCGGAAAGCTCCGCTTCCGTAGTCGGCAGTCCGCTGTCTCCGAGAATTTTGTAAAAATCCACCATTACACAAACACCTCGAATTGAATCGTGCCGTATTTCACAGTCGTTGCGGTAATGAAAAAGGTTTCGGTATTCACGCGCGTTATGGCGATGGTGCCCGGTACCAGCCGATCATCGTCCTCGATCATCAATTCCAGATCCTGAATCAACGCCGCCACCTTGGCCGGGTCGCGCTGGCCGATACATTGGGACAGCAGTCCGGAATCGCGGATCAAGTGCTTGGTATCCTGTACGATGCTGTCGCGGCCGTCGAGCAGCGTCGGTTCGCCGCCGGCGTCCAGCGTCAGGTCGTTATCGGTGATCCGGATATCGACGTAATCCGCCATCAGCCCGCCGCCATTGCCAGTTGATCGGCCAGCAGCTGCCCGCTGACCGGCTTGTTGCCGTAGTTGTGTACGGTGATGCCGCCGACATCCACCGACTTGCTATTGCCTTGCGCATTGACGATTTGCTTCAGAATCCCCGGACGATACCGATCGTCTGCCGGCCCTTTGTTCAGAGACGGCGGCGGCGCGATGGCCGGCGGAGCCGCTGCGGCGGCAACGCTGGGTAGTTTCAGACCGGGAATAGATGAAATGCTGCTCAGCACGCGGCTGATCCCGTTGCCGATCGCGGCGAAGGGATTGAGCGACGCTAGCCAACCCTTAAAACCCGCCCACCATTGCTTGATCGCATCGAATTGGCCGACCAGCCAACCGACGGCGGACGATAGCGACGTGAACGGATTCAGCGACGCCAGCCAGGCGGTAAAGTTTGTCCACCACTGCGGTATGGCCTCGAACCCGGCTACCAACAGGCCGAGGCCGGCCGTCAACGCCGAGAACGGAGCCAGCGACGCCAGCCAGGCGCTGAAGCTTGTCCACCATTGTGGCACAGCCTCGAAGCCGGCGACCAGCAACCCAATGCCGTCGCCGAGCAAAGCCCACGGGTTCAGTGTACTTATCCAAGCGGTAAAGTTTGTCCACCATTGCGGCACAGCCTCAAACCCGGCGACCATCAGACCAAGTCCATCGCCGACAAGATCGAACGGATTTAGGGTGCCGATCCAGGCCTTGAAGCCGCTCCACCATTGCGGAAGCGCTTCAAGCCCGGCCATCACCAGGCCGAGGCCGTCGCCGACCAGGGCGAACGGGTTCAAGGTGCCGATCCAGGACTTGAAGCCGGTCCACCACAGCGGAAGCGCTTCAAGTCCGGCCATCACCAGGCCGAGGCCGTCGCCGACCAGGTCGAACGGGTTCAACGTACCGAGCCATGCCTTGAAGCCGCTCCACCACAGCGGAAGCGCTTCAAGCCTGGCAACGATCAGCCCTATGCCGTCGCTGGCCAGGGCGAACGGGTTCAGGGTGCCGATCCACGCCTTGAAGCCGGACCACCACAACGGCAGCGCTTCAAAACCGGAAACCAACAGATCGATGCCGGCATCCAGAGCCGCTAGCGGTGACAATGCCGAGAGCCAATTCACGAATCTGGACCACCATTGCGGCAGCGCCTCGAAGCCGATAATCAACGAGCTAATACCTGACGCTACTGCCGCGAATAACGGTACCGATTCCATCCATGCATGAAAACCGCTCCACCATTGTTTTAGCGTGTCCCATGCAGTTAGCGCCCCATCGACTAGCGCGAACACGCCGATAAACTCTAAAAACCGCCCCGTCATATCGCCTATCAGTTTTGCCGTAGCCGCCAAGCCGATCATGATGCTGCTGCCTAACTGGCTAGCGACCGATGTCCACTCTTTCCAATAGACGATTGCGGCCACTACCAAAGCGACTACGGCAGTAATGCCGAGAATCCACCAAGTCATCGGGTTCGAAAATAGCGCCGTGGTGAATGCCCAGACGGACTGCGAAGCTGCAAGTAATCCTGCTCTCAATCCAGCCAGCGTAATCGGCGTGGTAAAAAGGGTCGTTATAAACGACCCTATTGCCGGCAATGCTCCCCAAATAGCCGCGGCCAAATTCTTTATCGGATTAAATATCCAAGTCATTGCCAGACCCCATCCGGTCGACACGATTGTTGCGTAACCGGCCGCGATCGAGAACAACGCCAAGGTGCCGATAAAGCCGAATGTGCCCAGTGTCAGAATGCCGATCCATTTGGATAACTCCGGATTGGCATCGGTCCAGGCGAATACGCTTTGCGTCGCCGAATTGATTGCCGCTATCGTCGGGAGCAATATAGGCAATAGTTTAGTGCCGACGCTGACGCTGATCGCGTCGACGCCGGTTTTCATCTTGGCCCATGGGTCCGTCATCGCCTCAGCCATTCTGTTTATCTCATCCATGCCGGTCTGCTTGCCGATGTCGGCAATGTTTTGTTGCAGACCCGTCAGGTCGTTATTCAACAGCTTGATCAGCGCCACCGCTTCGTCGGTGCCGAATGCTTTTTTCAGTAAATCCGCCTCCGCGACCGTGTCGATCGCGCCAAACTTCTCGTTGATTTTTCCGAGAATATCGACGATCGGCAGCATACGGTCCTGCGCATCGGTGAATTGCAGGTTCAATACCTTTTGCGCCTTGCCTACATTGTCCAGAAATGCCCGGTATTTGGTGCCGGCTTCCGAACCCGACATGGTTGCCTGCAATTGGCCGAGGACCGCGAACTGTTCGGCCATCGATATTCCGAAATTCTGCGCGGAGGCGCCGATGGCGGTAAATGCAGACGCCATGTTTTTGCCGTCGCTCTTGAAGATGTTGACGGCCATCGCGGTTTGCGCGGCCATCTGCTCGATCCATTTGGCCTTGCCCATCGCATCGGCATTTTGCTTAAAAATGCCGTACATCGTGCCGACGTAGTTGGTAATGTCGGCCACGTTGGCTTTGGTGCCCTTGGCCAGTACGCCGGATACGGAGGTAAACGCGGACAGCTCATCGCCCGTCAGCCCGGAAATGGCCGACTGGATGTCATACGACGCACGGACCACATCGGCCGCAGAATCGCCGTACTGCGCACTGAACTTTAATGCGGTAACGCGTAGCTTATCCAGCGTATCGTCCGCCACGCCCAGGCTTTTGACTTCGCCCAATGCCCGCTGCATGGCTTTCGTGGGCTCCAACAAGTTGTTGACCGAATAGACCGCGCCTGCCAACCCGGCTACACCGTAACCGATCTTTTGCGCACCGGCGCTGAATCCCGCCGAGGCTTGATCGATGCTTGCCATCACCTTGCCCATCGGTCCCGATACCTTGTCGATCAGGCTGATCATGAAGGTCAGATTATTCAGCGCGTTCATGCGTTATCCGTTAAATGCCTTGCCGATGCCGTCCGCGATGGCGTTCGACATCGATTGCCAGTAATGCCTTTCCAGCCACAGCGCTTCGCCCATCGTTTCTTCGTCGATCGGCGCGTGCGGCAACCAGCGTTTGGTCAGGATCTCTAATTGCCGGTATCCGTTTTGCTCGATGCCGTCGGCGACGGATTCGGCTTTTTTACCGTCACCTCCACTTTGCCGCCGAGCTCCTGGGTAATCACGCCGGCGATCTGCAACACGATCAGCCCTTTCGGTTTTTGGTCTTCTGTCAATACGGCCGCTCGGAATGCGGCGCGGCTTTCATCTGTCACGGTGCGGCTCAACAAGTTGTAAGCCGGTCCCACCTTGTCGTTCGGCATCTGTTCGTTGATGTAGCGGTTGAAGTCGTCGTGGTCGGCGGCAAAGTTCAGATCGGTATCGCCGACGGAAACGGTAATCAGGGGTTTACTCATGGTTTATCTCAGTAGTGTTGAAAAGGCGTTTGAATACCGCTTTGCGGATGAAATACAGCCCGCGCGTGCCCATCGTCGAAATCAGTCCGATGATGCCGGCCGTCGTCACCATTTGCAGGTTGAACGATTCGCACAGGTAAAACGTCACGATGCCGGTAAACGGCGCAATGATCACGTCGATCGCCAGGTCGATCAGTTTAGTGCGGTCCATCAGGTTCTTCCGGTTCTGGTCGATGAAATGCACCACCGCCCCGCTGACGGACAGCGCCACTACCCATCCGTACTGAATCCATGAATAGCATTGCGGGTCTTTGCAGTCGGGTACAGGCGGCATGCGTTTTCATCCTTACAGTCCGTTTATTTTTTAAAGACGCCGGCGGCGTTGAAGCCTTTCACGATGCCGCCGACGGTATTTTCCATCACAGGCCAGACCTCTTCGAACGAGGCCTGCACATCGGTCGATACCTTGTAAGACGATTCCATCGCCGAACGTACGGCGGCCAGCTTGGCTTCGCCTTTGCCGACGCCGGGAATCGCGTCCTCGACCGACTTGATCGCGTCGATCAGCAGCGGCAGGATCGAAACGACCAGTTTCAGAATGGATAGAAATTTCATGTTATTGCTCGCAGGTAATGGAAAGTATCAGTCCGTCCGCTTTCAATCGGTTGTCCTCTGTGCGGACGAAAACCGGTTCGGCGACGTAGTGGCACACCGAGCAGCCCGTCAGGCACAGCAGCATCAAGGCGGCTTTGAGTGCCATTTCTTTTTGATCGCTTTGCGCAGCTCTTTGTAATTCTCGAGCAGCCGTTTGCCGTTGTCGTCCGCCTTGTCGGTGCCGTAGCCGATCTCGATTCGAAGCTGATTCGGGATCGGTTCCGGCATCGGCAAGGACGGGCACTGAGGCTCGGCTGTGTTTTGCGACAAAGGAGAATCGCGCGGCTGATGGTGTTCGGTTTTTTCCTCAGTCACCTTTGAGTTGCCGTTTATTGCCTCAGTCTTGGCGACCGCCTGCCCGATTGGCGGAAGTGGCGGCAGTTCAGGCAGCGGCGCGTAGACACAGCCAGCCAGCAGGCCAACGGTTAATGCAATCAGCCAGCGCATGCTACCGCCCCAGCGCATCGTCTTCTTCCAGAATGTCGGCTAGGCTGGGTTTTGCATTTTCCCGCTGCAATTCCTTCACCCGTTCCTGCATCAGCCGATCGGACGTCGATTTGTCCTTGTTGATCGTCGAATCCAGCGTATAGCCGGCGGTATAAGCGCCGATTACGACCAGCACCAACGCCCGCCCGCCGATGTCTTCGGGCGTACTGGCATAGATGAGCCCGGACGAGGCGATGTTCGCGAAAACCGAGCTGATGGTGTGCGCTTTGTAGGCGACCAGATATTCCAAGAATGTGCTTTGCGTGCGGCCCTGGCTCCAGCGCGTTACCCAATGGCCCAACACGCCGAACAGCCCTGCCCCGAAAATCAAATACAGGCTCGTCATGACAAATCCGCCTCGTCGAGCAGCGTGTAGCTGAAGGCATTGCCGTATTTCGCGACTGAGCGCCGCGCCAAAGCCATCACCTCGTCGAAGTGCGCCGCGTTTGCGAACACCTGGCAGCCTGCCGACCATTTGTCGACGCCCAGGGTATAGCCGTTGACCGAAGCCCGATGCAGATTGATGCCGAAATAGCCGGTTTCGGTCGGCGCGTCGAGATCGATCCGTCCGTCCTGGTTGCCGTCGCGGTAAACCGTCATCGGCCCGCGCTGCACCAGCGCCATGTACTGGCCGCGGTGCGCGCCGATCTGCCAGCAGCGCCGGTAATGGCCTGGCTTCAGCACCGCCGTGCCGAGCACGTTGATCGGATTATGGCGGTAATACACGCCCGGGTCGGTCGTGAGCGGGTATTGGTCCAGCACGGTTTTGCCGTCCAGGTCGTATACTACGCACAAAATATCGTTGAACGTGTTGGCATGCCGATCGGCGGCGCGTACGCCGATCAGATTCAGATTCAGCTCGCCGGTAAAAAAAGGGGCATCCTTGCGTTTTAGTGCTCCCTGTAACTTTTTGAGCGTGATGTTCATGCGCTTCCCTTAGGTCAGGTTAGAAATCCCGAATGTTGTTATCGGAAAGGTAAGGCACGCCGTTGATGCGCACGAAATCCGGACTGGTCACCTGAAACGCCAGCTTGTGCTTCTGCTTCTCGCCGCCCTTGCCGTCGTTGTTCATCAGGTCGGAAATATTCAGCAGGCAGCCGAACAATTCCTGCTTGTGCTGCTCGCTGATGTTCTTGCCTTTATAGATAATGTCGAATGGCGGCATTTCGCGGAAGCTGCCGGCGGCGCGGGCGACATCGGTCAGCAGGTTGAAGTTTTTCGTGTCAAGCTCCAACTCGCCGCTGCAGGAAACGTCGCCGTCGACATAACCGGTCGGCACGCCGCGCGTCGTTACCGCCTGGCGGTTATCGGTAATGGTGGCGCTCATGCTCTCGACGTGCACGAGCAGATCGCCGACCATGATGTCGAAATCGGTAGCGGATAAGTGTTTATGGCTCATGGCAGGGTCCTTATGCGGTCGGCGCGCTCAGATCGAGCACGATGTTGGCGGTAATGTCCTTCGGAATCTCGTACGGACGCGCGATCATGAAAATCTCGACCTGTGTGCGCGTGATCCAGTTGATGACGATATCGCCGTCCTTCGGCGGCTTGATCTCGGCCGGAAACGGGATGCCTTGAAAGGCGTACGACCGGCTCATTTCGTACAAGGGCCGCATCAGCTTGGAAATGGCCCAGGCCTCGCCGATCGGCGTCGAGTTGAAGCGGCGGTTGCCGAGCAATCCGATCAGTACGATGCGGACCATGCGCGCGGCCTTGTCGACGATGCGCAGGTTTTCGATCACCTGGTAATCGCCCGCCGGCGCATCGAGCGTTTGCCCGTCGGACCAGAACACGCCGGGATAATCGGCGTACAGTTGCGGCACACTGTAGCGCTGGTTGTTCAGCGCCTCGGCGTGGGCATTGCTGTAAATCACGCCGGCATTGTCAACCGGCAGATCGCTTTGGCCGACGCCGACCAACGGCCCGGTTTCGACGCGCATCGGCGTATCGGCCACGCTGGCGCCGTAGCTGCACAAACGGCCCGCGTAAATGCCGATCGCCGCCGGGAAGATCAGCGGGACCACCGAGACGCGGTAGGCGCTGGCGCCGGAGGTGAGCGCGGTTAAGGCGGTGATGTATGCCGACCAGGTTTGTCCGGTGCTTGGCGTCGGGTCGATCGCGGCCGCGCAAGCGATGAAAAACACCCGCCGACCGTAAACGGTATTGATTTCCAGCGCCTTGGTCTGCATCGCCGTCAAATCCGCTTGCGCGGCGATCGGCTTACAGATCACGATGGCTTCGACGCGCACGTCCGCATTCATCGCCAGGTCGACCGCAGCGTCCCACAGGGCGCCGTCGGCGACCGGAATCGCGGCGCAGGCCCAGTTTTGGCCGGCGTTGTCGCGCGCTGCCGTTACCTGCGCTTTGATGTCCGAGGCGGCCGCGCCGAGTTCGGCGTCGAGGTCGGAATCGGTATTGAGGAAACGAATGGTATTCTGATTCGTCGCGCCCTCGCCGATGAAGAGGAAATATTTCTCGACGGTGGGGAACGGCCCCTGCGCGAGATTCAGTGCATTGACTGTGATTTTACCGAGTGACACGTTGCATCTCCTTCGTCATGTCTTCATAAATCTGATTGATGTAGGCGGTCACTTCGGCCGCCGTTGCCCCCAAAAACGACCGCGCCGGCAGGACGGTCAGCCAGGAAGTTTTCGCCGTTTCGCCGGACCATGTTCTCAGCCGCGCCAGTGCGAAACCGGCCTGGCCAATGGTCATGTTCTGAGTGATCCAGTTCAGCGGAGCCTTGCGCGCCTTCTTGGCTCCGGCCTTAACCTTGAACCCGGCTTCCCGCAACGCGCGGGCCTGTTTCTTGGTCGCCGGCTTGTCGTAAAACTCTTTTCCCCTCGCCCTGGCAGCGGCGCGGTTTTGTATGGCGGTAAAACGCTGGGTGTCGCCGTATTGCTGCTTGGCCGCGATGCGCCCGCTGCCGGTTTTTCGGAAGCCGATAACCGCCTGCGTGCTGTCGTTGTTCAGCACCTGCATTTCTTTCGCCAGCTTGCTGAGCATCTTGCGGCGGTCAGAACGCTTCTTCCAGCGCGCCTTGAACGGCGCTCCGCTCAGGTCGACCTGCCTGCGCACACGCTGCCGGCTGTCTTTCATCACCCGCTGCGCGACCCGATACAGCAGCCGGCGGCGCTTAGTCGAGCCCATTTGCAACAGCTCGAGCTGCCGTTTTAACGGCAGGGCTCCAACCAGATTGATGTTGATCTCGGCGCTCATGTCTTTACGTCCCCGGTTTCGGCGTAATCGATCACCGCATCGGCCAAACGCCAGTGGAAACCGTTCAAAAAAATCGGCCCTCCGGAGTCCTGTACGATTTCGATTTCTTCGATAAAATCGATGCCGATCTCGATGTCGGCCGTATCGTCATCCATGATCTCGACGTCGGTCGTGACCTTGGCGTCTTTATCGTCGAAACGCTCGCCGTCGTTATCGATCAGCCAGGCGCTGATGTGCGCGAACAGCAATTCGACGGGACGCGCCTTATGCGGCCAGCGCTCGATCGCAATCAACGCCGTGTAGGTTTGGCGGTATATCACCACGGCATCGTTCGTTTTTACCGTGCCGGCCGGCACGATCTGCGGATTTTCGACCCAGCTATCGATGTTCTCGGCGGCGACCAGGTCGAGGCCGATCAGAAATTCGGTGATCGCAGCCAGCTGTTTCATAGCAGCGCCACGTAAACGCCGTCCTGCGCGGCGACCGCTTCGTCCGGCAGGAACAGCTCAAAAAACGACGCGATCGCGGCTTGCGACTGGTCGAGCCAGTATTGTTCGGTTTCCGGCGCCTCTTTCGCTTCGTTCTCGGCCACCGGACGGCGGTTGACGGTCGGAAACTGGCGCAATAAAAACGCCTTCGCCCGGCAGAACACCGCGTGGCGGTATTGCAGAATCAACACGTCTTCGCCGGCAATCTGCTGAATGTTCGCGTCGCAGTAGGCCTGCAATGTGACGTAGCCGAGCGCAATAATCGCGGTCTCGACCTTCGCCAGCTTTTTGTTGACCCGCACCATCGAAAGCATTACACCGGTTTTGATCGTTTCGTCGGCGTATTCCGCCGGGACCCGGTACTTGCTCAGCAGGTCGCCGAGCGCCACGTCCGGCCAAAAGCCGTCGTTCGCTAACGCGGCGCTGGTAGTCAGTGCGGGTTTTCCGGTCAGGCTCATGTCGGGCTACGGGTCAAAGCGAATAGGGTGCCGGGTCAAGACGTCGTGCGGATCAGGAGAGGATGCCAGTCCGTTCGAGTTTTGCCCTGCCCGGCGTTGAGGAGACGGTCAGTTATCGATTGTTTCGGGCGGCGGCCACACGGTCGCCGGATCAACGGAACGCGGTTTGTTCACTACGCCGCTGCATAGTCGCCGGTATTCCTGCTGTTGCCCTTCCAGTACCGCCAACGTCAGGGCGTAATTCTCGACCCATGCCAGCCGGCGCGGCGCATCCATCTGCCGAAGCTTCGGATCTACCGTATTCAGCCAGTACATGTCGGCGCTCAGTTTGTCGACCTGTTCGGCGGTGAGTTCGCAATAACGCGGACGGTACGGGTCTGTGGGCGGTTCGGCGAAGGCCGGCAAGGCCAATGCAAAGACAAATAAGATGCTAGATAAAAAGATGCTCTTTCTCATGGTGTCCTCTGTGGAGTTATTTTTCAGCCGTCAGTTTTGTTCTACGTCCACGATCAACGTGAACTCTTCCGCCGATACCGGCGTGTAGGCGTTGCGGACGACCAGCGCCCACCACAAGTCCTTGCTGCCGGATGCGCACTTGAAGTCTTTGTCGATGTCGGTCTTCTGGTACACCCGGTTACCGGCCGCATCCGCGCCGGCATTGCCGACGATCGAACCGGAGCCCGGCAGGCTGACGATCGCCTGGGCTTTTTTCGCGACCGCGTCGGTCGGCGCGAAGGCGGCGTTATCGTTGGCCAACGTATAGGCCGAATCGAAGAACCAGATTTCGAAGTCTCCGGCGGTCGTCAGCTTGGCGGAATCGATCAGTGTAATCGCGCGAATCGTGCCGCCGCGTCCGTTCGAAATCGCCGCACCGGCCAACACGTTGGCAGTCGGCGCGCTCGCACTGTCGGCAATCATGTCGCCGGCAGTGTATTGCGTGGTATCGTCGGGACGGGTCAGGGTGTCGGTGATCTTGGCCCGGCGCGGGAATTTCTGGAATCTGTCGTATTTGCTCATGGCGTTTCCAATTTAGAAGTTGCTGCTTTGCGCAGGGTTTTTACGCCGGCGCCGTCCGGATTGATTTGTTCTGCCAGGTCGCACAGCGCAACCACGGCTTTGTAATCGCTTTCGCGCACCTTATGCTTGGCGAGCATCGCATAAACCTTGCTGGCGACAGCCGGATGCACATCCCATCGGTCGGCTGTCATGGTCGCCGCCAATGTGTCTAAGTAAGGGCTGACCGACTGTTGTTTCTTCAGCAGCGCATTGGCCCAGTCGTACATGGCATCGCACAGGAAGGTCTCGATGTCGCGGCGGTCGAATCGCTCCGGCATCTGCTGATGGCCGTGCTTGATCAGGGTTAGCGCGAGATTGAGCCCCATTTCCACGTTGCCGACGTCCAGCAGCCAAATCATCGCCTGCACCGCGACGTCATTCGGATAGTCGTGACCCTGCTTGAGGTAGTCCTCGACGAACGGGATATAAGCCTCCAGCATCTTTTCTTTCGCCGCGATCTTTTCGGCCACCGTCTTCAGCCCTTTCAGACTGGCGATGTCAGCCTGCATCGCCGCCTGGTAGTGTGCCAGAGTGCCGGGTTTGGCGACCGGAATCGCCACCGTCGCGGCTTCTTGGGCGGCCGCGTAAGGGTTGATTCCGGTCTTTTCGGATCTGGCCAGTTGCGCGGCCTTAATTTTCAGCAGTCGGCTCATGTTCAGACGATGGTGACGTTTTCAAGCAGTCCGGCCATCGTCTCTTCCTCGACCACATAGCCCATGTTGACCGAGTTAAAATCCTGCACCTCGTTCTTTTCCGGCTTGTCTTTTTGCAGGCGGCGAACCGAGCTGTCCTGGTAGTAGATGGACAGGTTTTCCGGCGGCGTGACCAGCACGGTGCCGTCTGGCAGGAACGGCGGCGTCAGGGATGGCAGACCGCCGTACGCCTTCTGAATGATGCCGTTGTTGACCAGAATCTTCTCGGTCGGCGTGCCGGCGTTGTCCGCGTAATAGGTTTCTTCTTGAGAGGCGACCAGGTCGTTCGAAATCAGCGCGACAAGATCGGGACGGTTGCGGTGATAAACCGGCAGCAGCTGCTTGGCGCTGTGCACCAGCGTATCCAGATTCGGGAATTCGGCGCCGCCCAACTCGATCGGATCACCTTCGGTCCCGAGCACATATTGCGATCCGGAATTGAAATCGCGGAGCTGTTTCAGCCAGCCGATGTTCACGTCCTGCAACAACGGGTAAGTGCCGATATTGGTGGTTGCCGCCGCCGAAACGCCGGTCCAGCCGATTTGCACCATGTCGTTGCCGATCGCTTGCCGCACCAGCGCCATATAGCGCGCCGCGAAATCGGGGAATTTTGACCAGGCGTCGATCAGTGCGTATTTCAGCGCCACGTCGAACTCGGTCGGAAACAGCTCGTAACCCTTGCTGTCGGTATCGGCCAGGTGCTTCGGGGTCCGTTCGCCGCTGGAACTGGTGTCGGTGCGGCTGGCGACGCGGCCGGTCAAAAACAGGCCGATTCTCGCGCCCTTCAATTCAGAAACCGGAATCACATTGATCCGCTGCAGAAACCAGTTACCGTCCTCGACGATCTTGTTGTAGATCGTTTGAGCGACCGATGGGGTTGCGGAGAAATGCTGTCCGGCGGACGGAATGCCTGCCGGCACGCCGAAGGCGCGGGCGGTATTGGCGAAATGCTGTGCCAGAACGGCTCTGGCTTGAGCGCTTAACTGATTCATGTTGTCTTCCTGTGATTAAATTTCCAATACCGTTACAGGTAGTTCTCGGCTTTGTCGCCGGCGCCGAAGTGCTCGCCGGCGCTGGTGCCAGGCTGCTCTTTCAGGGCCGCGTCCAGTTTGTCGCTGAGCGCCTTGAACTGGGCTTGCAGCGCCTGCACATCGTCGCCGCCTTTATCGCCCTTGTCGCCTTCGCCGTCCGGCTTCTTGCCGAACTTCTCGTCCAGCATCGTGCTCATCCGGTTGAACAGCTTATTGAGCTGCTCGTCTTCGGGATTCGGCTTGGGTTGTTCCTTGAGTCCGAATTTCTCGGCCAGGGTGGCGCCCAACTTGTCGACCAATTTATTGAACAATTCGTCCTCATTTCCGGAAGGCTTTTGCTCGTCCGGTTTCTCGCCGTCGTCTGGCTTCAACGCGGCGAACTTTTGCTTCAGCGCATCCATGTCGGCTTTCAATTTAATCAATTCGGCGTTTTCGGCCATGTCTTCATCCTCGAAGGTGGGGTTGGTAAAGAGTGCGGCCGCAAGCTTCTTCAGGAATGACGGCTCGGTTTGATCGTTGAAGGTGTGGTCGGCGTGCTCGACGGCTTTCGCCAAAAAAACGCCCGGCTTGGCGGAGGCCGACAGGCGCATCTCTGCGGTCGCCGCGCTGGCCGGGTCGTCAGTCGCACCCAGTCCCGTTAAATACCATTGGCCGGATTTGCGGAAGTCCGGCGTCAATTCCATGCTGGTGAACAGCTTCTGCCCGGCGGCGTTCGCCTGCATATAGAACTGATTAGGAGAAATCATCGCGAACAAGTCTTTGCCGCCTTCTTCGTTGTCGTCGGCGCGCAGCGCTTCGACGGTGCCCAGATTGATGTAGCGGAAATGCTCCGGCCAGATCAGCGCGGTGAACAAGTCCTTGTTGTAGTTGGCCGCGGCCTGCACGATCATCTCGGGTTTGATTTCGCGCCCGTCCACCGCCGGGCCTGAACGCCCGATCCGCTTCCATCCGGTTGTTAAATCTCGCTTCGCCATCCAGTAACCTGAAATTGAGTGAATGTTACACAGTAGGCTACAGATTACTCCCGTTTTTTGGTGATTTGGTAGCGCTGGCGTTCCTGCAATTACCTATTTGATAAATATAGGAATTTATAAAAATTTCAGTTCACCTTAAACCAGGTGAAACGCCATAAAATGCGCGAAACATCACGCAGCGAGGGCATTATGAGCGATAAAGAACTGGAAGCATTGCGGGCTGGCTTGATATTGGGGATAGAGCGTAGCAACACGCCAAACCTGTTCGCACCGATCGTTTGATGGCGAAAACCGGAACCCGCTCGAAATATTCGCAGCCGTGCATGGAACACTGCATGCGCCTGTACTTGCGCGGCTTTACGATCACCGAGATCGAACGGGAAACCGGCGTGCCGGAACGCACGCTGTATAACTGGCGGGACAACGGCGACTGGGACAGTTACAACCCGCCGGATACGATCGAGATCGCGATCGGCCGGCGGATCAATCTCTTAGCCGAGCGTGAGAACAAGACCGACGACGAACTGAAGGAATTCGAACGGCTATGCGCGACGTTCGGAAAAACCCGGATCGATCTCGCCAGGGCGAAAAAGCTGGAAGCGGAAGCGGTTGCGATCAGTACCGGCAAGCTGAAGTTTTCGCCTCCGGAGGACGACGCGCCGCGCGAGCGCGGTCCGTATAAAAAGGACAAAAACCAGCGCCGGCGGGAGAAGAGTTCTAAAAACGATATCTCCGGCATTACGCCGGAAATGCTCGACGCCGTACGCGAGAAGCTGTTCTACGGATACCAGAAACTTTGGTACGCGAAAAAGAACGATCCGGCCACCTGCCGAAACCGCTTTATTCTGAAATCCCGCCAAATCGGCGCGACCTACTATTTCGCGTTCGAAGCCTTCGACGACGCGGTGCGCACCGGCGATAACCAGATTTTCCTGTCCGCGAGCCGCGACCAGGCGGAAGTGTTCAAGGCCTACATCATCGCCTTCGCGCAGCAGCACTTCGACGTCGAACTGAAAGGTCAGGGCTGCATCACGCTATCGAACGGCGCCGAGCTGCGCTTCCTCTCGACCAATTCGAACACTGCGCAGTCGTACCACGGCCATTTGTACAAAGACGAGGTGTTCTGGATCCCGAATTACCGCAAACTGAACAAGGTCGCTTCCGGCATGGCCGCGCATAAGAAATGGCGGCGCACCGATTTTTCGACGCCTTCCGCGATCAGCCACGAGGCTTATGCGGTGTGGAGCGGCGAGCTGTATAACAAAAAATTGAAGGTCGACGATCGACGGGACTTCGATATCAGCCACGAAGCTTTGAAAGACGGCTGGCTCGGTCCGGATAAAGTGTGGCGACACATGGTCACGGTCGAGGATGCCGAGGCGCAAGGCTGCGACCTGTTCGACATCGATGAGCTGCGCCTGGAATACAGCGAAGACGATTTCAACAATCTGTTCATGTGCAAGTTCATAGACGACAGCCAATCGGTATTCAGCCTGGCCAAGTTGATGACGTGCTGCGCTAACGACGAAAGCTGGAAGGATTACGACGAAAACGCGGCGAGGCCTTTCGGCAACCGGCCGGTCGCGGTCGGCTACGATCCGAGCCGGGTCCGCGACAATGCCAGCGAAGCGATATTGTCGGTACCGCTCACGCCGCGCGAGATTTGGCGCGTGCTGAAAACGAAAAACCACAACGGACAAAACTTCCAGTACCAGGCCAACCGGCTGAAGGATACGAAAAACAGCCACAACGTGGTCCACATCGGCATCGACACGACAGGCATCGGCCACGGCGTGTTCGAACTGGTGGTCGACTGGTTTCCGCTGGCGACGCCGATCCATTACAGCATGGACATGAAGACTCAACTGGTGATGAAGGCGCTCGACGTAATCGAGAACGGCCGCTTCCGCTATCTCGCCAAGGATTACGAAATTACCCGGGCGTTTTTGATGATCACCAAAACCACGACCGGCAGCGGCCTTATCACTTACGCCTCGAGCCGCAGCTCGGAAGCCGGGCACGCCGATATCGCCTGGTCGATCATGCATGCCCTGATCTACGAGCCGATCAACAACAACCGCCGCAAAACCACCGTCACTTTTAGCGAGGCCGCATGAGCACCGACACAGAACAAACAGGGAAAACGCTTTGCTTCGCCTTCGGCGATCCCGAACCAATCCTGGCTAACTCGGTTATGGATTATCTCGGCGCGTTCATGAACTTCGACGGCACCTACTACCGCCCGCCGATCGACCTGACCGGACTGGCGAACCTAATGGGCGCGAACAGCTACCACGGGCCGATCCTGCACTTCAAAAAGAACATGATTGTGAAGTGGTTCATCCCGTCGAAGACCCTCAGTACCGCGGCGCTGAAATACGCCGCGCTGGATTTCTCGGTGCTGGCTAACGCCTATTTCCAGGTATTCACCAACGGCTTCAACACGCCTGTGCGTCTGGAACGCCTGCCGGCACTGTCGATGCGGCGAGGCAAGGATCCGGACACGTTCGTCAAGATCGAGGCGGACGGCAAGATTACCAGTTTTGCGGCGGGCGAAGTGCTGCACATCAAAGAGCCCGACATCAAGCAGAGCATTTACGGCATTCCGCAATATTTCGGCGGCATCCAGTCAGTGCTTCTTAGTGAAGACTCGACGCTGTTCCGGCGCCGCTTTTACATCAACGGCGCACACATGGGCTATATCCTCGTTACGAATGATGCGAACCTGGACGAAAAAACGGCAGAGTTGATCGAGAAGCAAGTCAAGCAATCGAAAGGCCCTGGCAATTTCCGCAGCCTGTACCTGAACATCCCGCGATCGAGCAGCAAGGAGCCGGTGCAGATTATCCCCGTGGGCAATATCGGCAGCAAGGACGAATTCCAGGCGATCAAGGAGGTGACGGAAATGGAAATGCTCGCGATGCACCGGGTATATCCGGGACTGGTCGGAATCATGCCGGCGAACGTGGGAGGCTTCGGGGATTTGGACAAGTCGATGCGGGTGTACCACGAGCTGGAAGTGACTGCGATGCAGCAGGTGTTTTTGCAGATCAACGAGATGATCGGCGGCAATCCGGTCGCGTTTCGTGATCCGATTTGGAACACTGGCGTTTAAGGTAGGGTACCCTATGCGTCCATTTCACAACAAAACGGTACGCGCAGCGTACCCTACATAGGAACCTCAATGCGCAAGTGTTTATTTTTATTATTCGCTCTTTTCCCGACGATATTATCCGCTGCTGCAACATTGACGCCGACAGCCATCACCAGCATTTACGACGGAGACACATTCACCGTCAACCTGGCCGGCTGCCCGGCGGTGCTTTGCGAACGCATCTCGGTGCGCATCAACGGTATCGACGCGCCGGAAATGCGCGGCAAGTGCGCCCAGGAAAAAGAGAAAGCGAGACAGGCGAAGCAGTTCCTGGTCGGCAAGCTGCGGTCCGGAAAAGTGCTGGAACTGCGCAACGTGGAACGGGATAAATATTTCCGGCTACGGGCCGACGTGTTTGTCGACGGGGCGGATGTAGGGATGGAAATGCTGAATAAAAGCCTGGTCCGCCAATATGACGGCGGGAAGCGCGGCGGATGGTGCGGTTTGGGATAGGAATTGTTAAGCGATAGAAATGGCCTGAAGTTTAGGAAAACACTAACATTTAGTATATACTTAATTTGTGCCGCCAATTTGCAGTACATAGACTATTAAATCTGCGTGTGGGCAATAAAACCCATACGCTTTTTTCGCTACGGTTTCCAATCCGGATCGCGCTCCAACATCGCCAGCGTGTAAAAGTGCAACTGCAATAAGAAGCGTTTCTCGGATTCGGCCTTCAGGCAAAGCAGGTTGTAATACAAAAATACGTGTTCGTTCATCATGTTGCGGTGAAAACTCCTTAATTCGCGTGTTATTTTGCTATAATCGCGTAAAACTTGAGGAGGTTTTTATTCATGCGCGTGACCTGTCCGCATTGCCAGCAGAAAGCCATTATCACGTCATCAAACCAGCTCAGCAGCGCAGTCAAAGATTTGTACTGTCAGTGCATGAACACCAAGGATTGTGGGGCCTCTTTCGTGTTCGTGCTGGCTTACAAACACGACCTCAACCCGCCGCAAAAATCAGCCCGCCAAATCGCCGCCAGCCTTATCATGAATCTCTCGTCAGCCGAGCGGCAGCAGCTGCAGGCGGATGTGTTTAATTGAGAAGGTCTTCATTATCGCAATAAAGATCATCTTCATCGTCTTGGCAGTCAACGCAACCCAAACAATCTACTTCGCTGTGGTTATGACAGACGCATAAATCGCCGCCGCAGTAGCAATATAAAACGCCAGTTCCACCGCATCGGGTATCTAGATATTGATCATCATGCAGTTCTGAATAGGTGCCTTTAGCCCCGCACCAGCATTCGCATTCGATGGATTCCTCGTCGTCTTGAATGCTATCTTCATTTTCAGTGTTTTTATTCATGACCGCTCCAACGCCGGCAGTAATTGACTTTGCTGCGCATGTTCCAGAATCGTCTGGCCACTGGGTAACAGGATCTGCCCGAGAAACGCGCCTTCGAACGATAGGATGCCGGTCTCGATCGCGGTGATCTGGCCTTTGATCCAGTCGCGCAGGATCGAGTAAACGGCGATGCCGGCGATATCTTTTGCCTTTCTTTCGTGCTCGATCTTCGTGCAGCGCATTCTTGACGAATACGGATGCTCTTTCAGCCAGGCTACCGCGTAGCCGTTGAAGCTGGCTTTTACGCTGACCATTTTGCCGTGGTACTCGAATTGAACCATCAGCTCGCCGGCGGCGTCGTCGACCATGCTGCCGAATTTGTTGCAACCGAAGCCGCGCAGCAGTTTCTGGATCTCGCCCAGGGCTTTGTCTCCGGAGGTGCTGTTTTCGTAGGGAAGTGGCATCGCTTATCTCCATTAAATGGTTTGAGGGGCGTCCGGCGCAATGATATTTGCAGGCATCCAGTGCGTCACGCAACCCCAATCTATGCCGCCGTAAGTCTCAGTAAGATCGATATGTCCGTTCTTCCAATGCAGCCAAACATATTCGGTGTCGTCCCATCCTTCGGGTTCTTTGCCGTTGGTCTTGAGCCATTGGTTGTTTTCTTGTGCCATGCTTTGTCCTCTCAATGCTTAAAAACCCAACACCGCACGGTCCGGTTCTCGATCCGCGAGCGCAGGGGTTCGTTGCGTAAATACATCCGCTTCCGGCTGGTCGGCAGGTGGCGGCGCAGTTCTTTGCTGTCGATGGTTTCCAGTTTCATATCCGCGCAGCGCTGGCGGAAGTGTTCCAGGTTGACGGCGATTTCGTGTTCCGGATTGTGGCTGTGGTTCATCGTGTGTTCGTCGATGACCGGGCCGTCGTCGCGGACGAACGCCTTGCTGTTCATGTAGTCGAAGGTTGCCCAGAATTGCTGCACGATCGGATGGTCTTCGTTCAGCGATTCCTGGCGCGCGATCGCCATGCCGATGATATTGACGTGGATGTGATCGAGCAGCTCGTCGCCGATCGGCAGGACCAGTTTCAGGCAGTCGGCGAAGGCCATGATCTTGGCGTGGTTCTCAACGATCCGCTGCATCTTAATCGACGGCAGCTTTTGCAGGTGGGCGCGATGGGCCTTAAAGCGGGTGTTGAACAGTTTCATCACCGCGTCGGCCTGCTTGACGCTGTGCAGCAGGAAGCCGGAAACGTCGGCGACGTTAAGCAGGTTCAGGCGGTCGGAGGCGTATTTGCCTTGCAGCGAGTGATGCGAGCGGTCGAACGTGAGATGCACGATCCGCGACAGGATCGCCTCGGAGGCGATGACCGGAATGTTCTGCACGATCATCAGTCCTGACTTGAAGCTCGGTTTTTTGGTGCTGTTGTCCTGGCTCTTGATGCCTGTCACGCGGCCGAACTCGCCGTCGAACAGGTCTTTTTGTTCGTCCCAGTTGAAACGCTTCAGGTGATTGTCCTGCGCGGCCTGTTCGTTGTCGGTTTCGTTGAAGACGACCGGCAGATTTGAAACTTCGGCCATTTTGCGCGTGCGGCCGGCGAGCGTTGAGCTGTTCGGGTTGAACGATTCGCCTTCCTTGCCGAGCAGTTTCCAGAGGAAATCGACCATGTCGGATTTGCCGGATCCGGCCTCCCCTACAACTTCGAAAAACGGATATGACCGATGATCGCGACGGACCTGTTCGACGAACAGGCAGCCGAACCACCAGGACAGCGCGACCATGCCGCCGATACCGAACGCGGTCTGGTAATCTTGCAGCCAGTCGACCGGCTGCTTAGTGGTCAGTTTCTGTTTGATGTCGACCGTGGTTTTGATGCCCTGCCGCTGCAGCTGGAAAAACGACTCTTTGTTCAACGCCAGAATATTGCCGTTTTCGACAGCGTAGTCATTGAACACATAGGCGCCGGTGTCGCTGTCGTAGCCGACGTAATCGAGCGTCTTGACGATCTTGGGGATGCGGCCCATCCAGTGTTTATAGAGATAATCCAGATCGTTGGTCGATCCGGTGAACTGCGCGCCCGGCGCTTTCTGCATCGCCAGCTTTTTGAAGTCGCCGGCGGCGCCGAAGGTCTTACCCGGGAAAGGCAATTGCAGTTCCGGCGAACGGTTGCTGAAATTCAGGCGGAAGAAATACTGTCCGTCTTCGCCGTTGTCGGGCTGCTGAAAGTACAGGAAGTCCATTTTGAACGTGGCGATTTCGGTGATCTTGCTGGCATGGCCGAAGGCGCGTTCCTCGGCGGTCAACGGGTCGGCTTCGTGCAGCTGCTTATGGGCTTTTTCGTATTCGGTCGGGTCGATCTTGAACGAGTAGGTGTTATTGCGGAAGGTGAACACGAAAAAGGTTTTTTTATCGTGCTTCCAGATCGCGCGCGCCTTGTCCATGTAGCTTTTGGCCAGTTCCAGGCGGCCGAGGTAGCGGTATTCGCGCATGTCCTCTTCGGTCAGTTTGCGCTGCTTGTGCAGATCGTTCCAGTCGGCCTTTTCTTCGGTGTCCGAGCTGATCGCGGCGGCGACTTTCTCGCCCATGTCGCGCAATTTGGCCGCGTGCTTTTGCAGGCATTTGCGGCCGGTTTTATCGTTGTCGAGCGCGATGACCCATTTCACCTTTTTGCCCAGGTGCGGTTTGATCGACTCGCTCGGGAACGTGCCGCTCGACATGATCGCGACCGCCTTGTAGCCGTTCAGGTTCAGCGCGATCGCATCCAGGATACCTTCGCACCAATACACAACGTCTTCGTCCTCGATCGTAAATCCGGGCGGCTGCCACCACAGGCTCTTGAAGGAGCCTTTGAAGTTTTTGTTGCGGACTTCCTTGTCGCCGTCGTCGTCGGTAATGGTGACATCGTCGATCAGGCGCTCCCACATGATTTCCCGGGCTTCGTCCAGGTAAAAGCGCACGGTGGCCGTGCCCTTGTCGCCTTTCGGGTGCCAGTATTTGCCCTGCTCGTACCAGCCCTTGATCTGTTCGACATGGAATCCGCGGATCAGCGACAGGTAGACGTCGGCCGTTTGCGTCGGGTTTTCCGGCGTGGCCGGGTATTTCTTGTTCAGGTTTTCGAACAGTTCCGGAAACAGTTCCTTGCTGGTCGCTTGAAAGGTGCATTTGTTGGTCCGGTTGCATTGCACCATGCCGGGCTTGTCCTTCCAGGTCCACAAGGTCTTTTTGTTGCAGGCCGGGCAGACGCCTTCGCGCAGGTGATCGCCAGCTTCCTTTAAGCGGAAGTCGCGGATCAGGCGGGTGACGATTTGGTCGTTGAGGTTGGCGAGGATCATTTATCCCCTCCAAATGTTGGTGGTGTGATCAGGTATGACTTATCGATCAAACCGTTTTTCAGCAAGCCAACTACGCATTGATTCACCCATATCTTTTTACCTTCCAATCGGCGGATATGGCCGCGCCGAAGATGTTGGCGAGGGCTTTTCTTAAAAGCTGAAACACCTTCTGATTTCGATTTTGCGAAGGCTTTGCCAGGCTCAATGAACAAAACGTGAGTTTCATAAATTGGGAGTTTTCCAGCCTTTATCCGTTTTAGATTTGTTGATTCTTTGATTTTCTGTATAGGTTCATAACTGACATTGTTACAAGATAAGCACTCAATAAGCTCTAAAACAGGACGGCTATTCCAATCTAAGTAATCGTTACCTTCGCTCTCAAGTTCAGCTTTTTTACGGTCATTTATTCTGTGATCTAAAAAAGAAACTCCATATCTAATAAATGAATTTGAATCATTTATAGAAATAAAGTAATTAGGAGTCCACTTGCCATTGCTTCCGAAAACTAAAAGAATGGATGTGATAAAAGGACCATCAAGATTTAATAAATCTTCATGTAAATAACCAAACATTATCTCGCTAAAAAGTTTATTTTTTAATATTTCTTTTGGTGTATCAAAAGCAATGCATAAACCTGGTGTTCTATATTCATCCCCAAATTCAAATTCAACAGAAATTGAACTAAAAGGCAGTCTAATGATTACACCTTTATCGTCTTTTAACCCTTTCAATTCATCATCAAATATTCTCCCATTAGTTGGAATATAAAATTTTTTAGCCTCCTTTAATTTCGTAATTAGGAAAGAAAGCTGAAACGCTTCTTTGAACATTCCTCGCTTTTCAAATACCTCAGTTTGTTTTTTTAAATCTATTAATGCTTTCGCACTATAGTTTTTCTGAATAATATTCATACGGGCATAGCTCCTTGTGCATGCAACGCATCCATGCAGGCCTGATTCAGCCACAATGTTTCCGTTGTCAGTTTCGTCCCGCGATAGGCTTGGGCTCTTGCCGATTTCGAAACCGATGTCCAGTCGGAAAGCATGTCGCGGTATAAGTCGCATTCGTAGCCGCTGACGATCACCATGCCGCTTAATGTTTTTAACATACTCAGCAATTCTTGATGTTGCACATTGGTCATTTCATGGCGGTAATAACCCATGCCGCCACGGATAACCCGGGTATTCAAAACATAAGGCGGATCGACGAAATACAGCGTGTCGATCGCATCATGCTGACGCATGACATCGATCGCCGCGCCGTTCTCGATCAGAACCATTTGCAGGCGATCGCAAACGGCGGCGATCGTTTCCGGATAGCGCTGCCACAAATGTTGAGAGGTGTTGTATGGCCGTTTGGTATCGATCCTGAAACCGGTTGTGCCTTTGGTCGCGCCGGCCGATCCGAAACCCATTTGCGCACGCACCGCGACGCGGCGAGCCATTTCGACGGGATCTTCGGTCGACTCATACGCCATTTCGAATTCGGCCCGGGCATAGGGTGTCAGCGTCAGCATCTCGATCAAGCGTTGGCAAAGGTCTGGATCTCTGACGACGCGGAAAAAATTGACGATTTCGCCGTCCAGATCGTTGTAAACCTCGGCATAGGAACGCGGTTTTTTCAGCAATACCGAAGCCGCTCCGCCGAAGGGTTCGACGTAGCACCGATGCGCCGGGAAATATTGCATGATCCACGACGCCAGGCGAAATTTTCCGCCGTGATAACGTAGTGCCGGCGAGGCAATGCGCGGGGCTGTGTTGTGCTGATTCACGACCATCATGCTACCGTCCCCATCATTTCGTTGAAGGCATCGAGCCGGGCCTTGTTGATCGCCTCGGCGGTCGGCTTGGCGCATTCGAGTTTGATGGCGACGCGTTCGACGAACGCTTCGATTTGTTTGGCCGTGGCGCGCGGAAAATGCGCGCGCAGCCAGCCTTTGTCGCTGGGGTTCATGTACATCGCTAGCCTGCCCTGGGTTATTGTTGATAGTGCTTGGCGTAGCGCTTTGTGACGTGGAGGTGTTTCCAGTCTTCCCAGAGTTGTTCGAAAAGTTTTCCGCCTCCTCCGATCATTTCATGCGGCTCGTTTCTGAATTCGATGCGGCCCCGGATGGCGATCATGGCGGCATGGTAATAGTGTTCGTCCAGCAGGCATAGGTCGGTCAGGTCGACGTGGAATTCGTCGCCGTTGTAGAGGCTGAGAAGCACTTGCGCGGCGACGCGCGAGCCGCCGACATCTTTATATGCGAGGTTGATCAGTTGGGAAACGGCAAGCGTGTAATGCATTAACGAGATGGGTCCGAGTGGCACTGGTTTTGCGGTATTTTTTGTTGTCATGGTCGCCGCTCCGGATCAGAAATTCTTATAGCGGAAATTGGTGCGCAGGTGGTGCCACTCTTCCTGCAGCTGGTCGAACACGGCATCGCCGTTTTCGATGATTTCGTGCGGTTCGATGTTGAGCTCGATGCGGCCGCGGATGGCGATCATGGCGGCTCGGTAGTTGTCCGGGTCCAGGTTGCAGAGGTCGATCAGGTTGACGTGCCAGGCGCGGCCGTTATAGAGGCCAAGGAGCACCTGCGCCGCGCCTTTCGAGCCGCCGCAATGGATTTGCGCGAGCTTAATCAGCTTGTCGACGGCGAGCACGTAGTCTTTCAGGCTGATCTGGACCGGCATTTCGCGCGCTTTTTCCTGCTGGGCGAGTATGTCTGCCAATTTGACGGCGGCGCCGTTGCCGCTGGTGATGGGTTGTGGTGCGTTCATGGTTATTCTCCTCTGGCATGTAAAACGATCGGCGGCAACAGCAGCTGCTTGATGACGCGCTTGATCTTCATGTAATTCAGTTGGGCCATGCGGGCCTTGATGCGGTGTTTAAGCGGCAGGCTGTGAGCCAGCATGTTGAACAGTTTGTGCATTGCGTCTCTCCTCAATAATGCGCTGGCCGGCTTCGATGTAGCGGTTGAAGTCGGGCAGTTCGATGAATAAATCGGCCTGAAACGCTTCTTTGAGTTCGGCGAATCCGGCGGCTTTGATCAATTCCGCCATCCCGGGCGCTAACGCTTTGATTCCTTCCCACAATACCCGTTGCTGCGATTGGGTCAGCGTCGAGACCTGCACGCCGGGTTTGTATTTGCCTATCTTGGGTTGCGAGTAAGCCGCCCAGGGATAGGGTTGTTGCTTTTGTGCCATTAGTGACCGGCCAGCGTCATAGCCGGCTCCTTGCGGATTGGGTTTCGGTGCGTGTTCTAAGCAGTTTTACCGATTGCCGGCTGGGCCGCGGCGGTTGCCGAAGATCGAGGGTGTTCGGATTTATCAGCATGGCGATGATCAGGCATTTGAGCATGGCGGTGCGTTGGTCGGACGGTTCGATGCGGATTTCGATATGGCCTTTGGCGACTGCCAGGGAGACGATTTCGGCGGCGCTATGGGCGTCCCATTTTTGGGCGATCGATTCGATGTGCCGGCTGACGGTGCTCAGCGTACGGTGAATGCGCACGGCGATTTCAGCACGCATGCGGCCTTCGCAAAGATGGCGAAGGACTTCGGCTTCTTTTTCGGTGAGACCTTCTGTGTTGATTATGCGTGCGACGAGTTTCATAGTTTTGGCGATTTAACCAATATTCACGATTCTTACACGGTGCTTAAATGGCGCCGTCGTCTTCTTGTTCGTAGCTTCCCGGCCAGATGTTATGGATTTCCTTTTCGATGACTGACGCCATGTATTCGGCAACCCGTCGAGATTTGGATTGCCCATGAATCACTTGGCTGACGGTTGATTCTGTGACTCCGAATTTGTCAGCAATGGTTTTTTGGCTAACGCCTGCCTTGCGCAGTGCGGCCTGGATGTCCGCGGGGTGCATTCCCGATGCTGGGTTATCTGGTATCATGGCGAATTGTTAAGTTAAGTAATTTAGTTGAGTTCATTATGGTAACGAATTCGTTACCTGTCAATAAACAATAGTAACTTTTTTGTGACCATAGGACAGCGATTAAAAGAAGAAAGGCTGAGGTTGAAGATGAACCAGCCGGATTTCGCGGCTTTGGGAGGTAAAGTAAAAAAAACTCTCATTGACTATGAGAAGGACGAATCCAGTCCTGATGCGAAATTTCTGGCCGCAATTGCCGCAGCAGGGGCCGATACGAATTACATTCTGACCGGCCAGCGCGCTCATCTGATCAGCGAAGAAAATCCGGGCTATACGCTACGTCCGGATCAAAAAGCGCTGCTCGACAATTTAGAGAATTGTTCGAAGGAAGACCAAGACGCTATCAGGCGCATGGCATTGCGTTGTGCGGGCGACCGTACAGACGAGCCAGAGGAACAAAAGAAAAATCACACGATTTAATTTGGAGCCGTCATGAGCCGAAAAACGAAATCGCCAGAAATCGCCCGGTTGAAAACGTTTATGCAGACGAAAAAATTGACGGCGACCGAGCTGGCTGCGTCGATCGAGATTCCCGAGCGAACGCTGAACAATTACATTTGGAACGATAAGCCGCTGGTCGGGCATTTATTGCGCCGTTTGCAGACGGTGCATGGGGTGTCTATCGATTGGCTGGTGTCCGGGCATGGCTCGATGTTTGTATCGGCGCTGGGCGTTGGTGAGCAAGAGCCGCCTTACGATATGGCGTCGCCGGACAATATCGCGCCGGATGCGCTGATGCCGTATTTCGAGACAACGGATCTGAATAATCTGAGCGACTATTGGTGGCTTGTGGCCAAATCGGTGGAACAATCGCTGATCCAGTCCGGCGCGGTTCCGGGCCAGGATTATTCGCTGCTGGATCTGTATGAATTGGCGCAGCCGTTTGTGTTGGAGCGGATGAAAGCGCGCGGACTTGATATTACGGCGAACGAGTCACTTTCTTAAAAAGCGACCGCAACGGTTGCCGACGCGCTGTTTGAAAAATTTCATTTTTTAGGAAAGGCCATCGGAAAAGCGTAACATCCGTGACAAACTCTGCTGCACAGTGTTTTTTATTTTTAAAATCAATAGCTTGTTGTTTTTGTAAAAATGTGACATTTCCGTAACATCGCGTAACGCGGTTTTTCGGCGAAATCGCCGGAGGCCGCGCGGCTCAAGGCTTACAGGCGTTTTTATAAAGCGTGACAAACCGTGACATTTTCGTAACCTGAAAGCGTAACATAATCACGGTAAAGTTACGCAAATGTCACATTTTTATATAGTAACTAAGTTATTGATAGTAAATGCCGAAATGCAATTGCCACTTAGTATGTCACGTTTGTTACGCTTTTCCGATGGCCTTGAAAAATTTCAGAGTTTCCTCGCGCTGCGTGTGCGCGTGCGCGCGTAAAGGTATTGTAAATGTCTGTAAAACAAACAAAAAGCGGGAAATGGCTGGTTGATGTCAATCGGAAAGGGATTCCGAGAACGAGAATGCTATTTGATGTCAAGCAGGAGGCCGAAATCTATGAGCGTGAATACTTAACCAAGCATACAGCGAAGCAGAAAATATCAACCGATCGGCGCACGCTGAAAGAGTTGGTTGAATTGTGGCACCGGTATCATGGGATCAACCTGGCGGACGGTGAACGCCGGCGCAATAATTTATTGGATATGGCGGCCGCGTTGAAAAATCCTACGGCCAGTGAGCTGCTGACCGAACAGTTTGTACAGTATCGGTTCGATCGACTGCAGGCCGGCATTACGCAGAAAACACTGAATAATGCGCATGGGTATTTGTCGTCGATGTTCAATAAGCTTCGCAAATTGAAGGTGATAGATTACGAAAATCCGCTGGCCGAGGTGGATTTCATAAAGATCCAGGAACGGCAGCTGTCGTATTTGTCGATCGCACAGGTCGAGCATCTGCTCGATGCAATTAAAGAGGGCTGCAAAAACAATTCGACCTGGTATGTGGCGCAGCTCTGCCTTCGCACCGGGGCGCGTTGGGGCGAAGCAGAGCAGCTGCGCGTGAAGCAACTGCACAATAATCGGGTGACATATGAGTTCACCAAGTCGAAAAAGACCAGGACCATTCCGCTGGATTCAGGGTTTTATCAGGATCTGAGGCGATTCGTCGGGTTTAAGAATCCGGATGATCGGGTTTTTTTGAATTGCATAGGGTCGTTTCGTCGGGCCGTAGAGCGCTCTGGGCTGGATCTGCCGCGCGGCCAGTGCTCGCATATCCTACGGCATTCGTTCGCCAGTCATTTCATTATGAACGGCGGGAACATTCTCACGCTGCAGAAGATCCTCGGGCATGCTGACATCACGATGACGATGCGCTACGCCCATCTGGCGCCAGATCACCTTATGGATGCGATAAAACTGAACCCCGTTGCGGACGCCGGTTCAATTCCAGAATAATAGAAAATAGTGGCTGCAAAGTGGCTGTTGCAACAGCCACAAACTGCCACAAACAGCCATCAAAAATAACGGACAATTTCATAAAGTATTGTTTATTAAATATTTTTAAAATTCGTTTTTGATAGTCTGAGTTTTCAATTCCCGCCGCCTCCACCATTTAAATGATTGATAAATAAGGAAATTTTTTAATCAAAAACATCGAAAGTGGCGGTAACATGGCGGTTACCACCCTTCCCTTCTGAAAAAGTCTTCTCGGATAAAGCCGCTCTAAAGCGGCTTTTTTTGCCCTTCCCTTTTTCAGGTTCGATTTTTGGCGAAAATTGCGCGGGCGAGGAGGAGTGAATTTTGCCGGTGGTCGGCTGATGATGAGAGTAGGCTTGGCGATCCGGCTTCTAATGCTCTGCTTAGCCCTACGAATCAGTTGACTTAAGCGCGTTAATTCGGCGAGAATCGGTTATTGCTGGTTAAGAGCTTGATGCCGGATCACGGCGCAAAAAAACCGGCGGTTAAGCCGGTTTTTTTATGTCTGGCGGTTTCGTTACGGGTTGTCGGCGGCCGCTTTGTCCGGCCTGGGTGAGAAATGCACGAGGTTCTTGGTGTTCATCAGCCCGTCGACCAACGCTTCTTGCTTCTCGATGATCAGATCGAGCAAGTAAGGCAGCTCGGACAGGGAAACATCATGCTGCTTGCAGCCGGCCAATAAGCCGCTTAACGCCTTCAGCGCCTGGACTTGATCGGTCATCGCTTCCATCGAATCCATGACCTGCCGGTAAAAAGCCGATTGCGTGATCATGCTGCACTTCCTTTCTCCAAACAGATCGACCTGGTCGTGCTCGAGCGCGATCCAGTCGGTGGGCTGGATGGGTTGATTGACCAGGTTGCACAGCCGGCGCAGAACTGTAGGGCGTTTTCGCGATAGCAAAACGCCATTACCCCATAAGAAATGGCGGATTACCTATCGGCGAATCCGCCTTACGAGTTCAGACAAAATGTCAGCACAGTACCTTACGTGACTATAGCAGTGCGACCTACCACCATCTAATACCAAAATTCGGCCATCTTGTCATTTCAGAGCTTACAGCTATTATGGTTAAGGAATGGCTTGCTGAATTACCTTGCACCAATAAGCGCAAAAACAATATTCTCACGCCGTTACGTCAACTTTATGAGGAAATGTATCTGGATGAAATCATCAACAAAAACCCATTAGACAGGGTAAAAAATCTACCAGTAAAAAGCCGTAAGCCGGAACCATTCTCGCCGGGAGAAGTAGCAAGTATTCTGAATGAACTAGACGGACAAGAAAGAAATTTGATACAGTTTGCCTTTTGGTCAGGCCTAAGAACATCCGAACTTATTGCACTAAGTTGGCAAGATGTAGATTTCGAACATAATCGAATTTTTATACGCCATGCCAAAGTTCGTGGATATATCAAGGGCACTAAGACAAGTGCAGGATTAAGAGAAGTTACCTTGCAAGCCCCGGCAAAGGAAGCCTTATTAAGTCAGCAAACTCATACCGGCATTCTTGGCAAATTCATTTTCCACGATTCCCGCACCAACGAACCCTGGAAAAATGACCAAGCCATTCGAAAGATTGTTTGGCAACCAGCCCTAAAAAATGCCGGTCTGAAATACCGCAATCCCTATCAAACCCGACACACCTTCGCTTCTACACTCCTTTCGAGAGGCGAAAATCCGCTTTGGATCGCACAACAAATGGGCCACAAGGACTGGGGACAAATAAGGAAAATTTATGGGCGCTGGATTAGACAATAAAAATCCTATACAAAAAATGTTAACCCCCAGTTTATATAAATTCTTTGTATATTCGAATTCACTAATGTTAGCTTTTGTTAATATACCGTTACAAATGAGAACGATATAATGGAAATAGTAGATTATCAAAATATCGAAGAAGAAAAAGACAATGAAGAAATAGTCACAGAATTTCCATTCGATCCTAATAAAATAAGTATTAATATAGTTCCACGTACTATAGGTCAATTAGTTGATATGCTGCAATATGATGAAATTATAGTACCCAAATTTCAAAGACGACCTGATTTATGGAACAAAAAGCAAAAAAGTAGATTTATTGAGTCATTAATGCTTAAATTACCCATACCACTATTTTATTTTGCGGAAGGGGAAGACAATAAGTGGTTAGTTATTGACGGATTACAAAGAATTAGTACATTAGAACATTTTATTTTAGCTGGAATTAAAGAAAAAGAAAAAATAGACGGAAAAGAAACTAATTACAGCAGGGAGCCATTTACACTTGAAAAATTAGAATTCAGAAAAGAATTAAATGGAATGAGTTGGAATGACTTATCGACCGATTTACAGAGAAGAATTAATACTAATCAGGTAACTATAAACTTAATCGGTAAATCGACTCCCGAAGTTGTACAATTTAATATTTTTAACCGAATAAACCAAGGAAGCATCCCTTTAAACTCACAAGAAATCAGAACTGCTCTTTTTCAAGGTTATAGATATGACTTGTTAGAAAGTTTAGTATCGAAAGATACTAAACAAGGTCAAGCTTTTACAAAAGCTACTGATGGATCGGTATCTTCTAAAAGACAAGATGACCTGGATTTTGCAACTCGCTTTATCGCTTTTTATCTTTTAGGCTATAAACAATATGAGCCAGATATGGATTCATTTATGACTGAAGCTACTAAGGCGATACCTCCGACAAAGAAAGATAAAGAAAAGATTATTAATAATTTTATGAGCGCCATGGAATTAGCTTATGATATTTTTGATAAAAATGCTTTTAGAAAGCCAGAAGAACAAGGTCGTAGAAAGCCAATTAATAAGCCCCTATTTGAAGTAATTAGCTCACAATTTGCATTATTAACTGATGAAAAAAGAAATAGAATTAGAAATAATAAAGAAGAGTTCTTGGCAGAGTTCAGAATGTTATTCTCTTACGAAAATAAAGAGCAAGCTTATTTTTTTATTAGCTCAATATCATCAGGAACCGCCTCTAGAGAAAGTGTAAAAGAACGTCATGAAACATTTTCTGATTTGATCGAGCGGTTTTCAAGATGATTAAAAAATTAACCATAGAAAACTTTAAGTCTCATAAAAGTACCACATTAGATTTTTCTAATCTTACGGTGTTGTGTGGAGCCAATGGAGTTGGGAAATCATCAGCTATTCATGCATTACTATTGTTGAGAGATTGTTATTTTAATAAATCCAATTTTGAATATATGGATTTGAAATCAAAATCCGTTGCGGTAGGAACAGCAAAAGACGCTCTTTATCAATATAGCGAATCAAATGAAGTCGGCTTTGTTTTACAGTCTAATACTTTTGGGGAGATTACTTATACATTTGAAACAAATCCACATGATTTAACAAAAACTGTTATATATAAACCTAAAAATAGGGAATATAATTTTGACAAAGGCTTGCTAGAAAAGGAAAGCCTTTTTAATAAAACCTGCCAGTTTATTAGTGCTGCTCGCCTAGGACCTCAGTTATTTTATGGAAAAAATGATGTGGTTGTTGATGTACATAATCAGATTTCCGAAATTGAAGGCCGAGCTGAACATTTTGTTCATTTTTTATCAACTAAGTAAAAACGTGCAACTCATTTGTAGTCTTATAGCCTAACCGGGTTTCAACGCTGAACGCTCACGTATCATGAACCTGGAACTCAACACCGCCGAACGTCTTACCCTGCAAGCGCTTTCTCTTCATCACCGGTATGC